>NZ_JAHCMU010000003.1 GCF_018449435.1 Flagellimonas sp. 389
ACTTTTGTTGGAAGGTTCAGATGGTTATATTCTATTGAACTTATCCCCTTATTAAGGTCGGATGTCATGTTCCCGTTGGCATCATATTCAAAGTCATTGTTCGTGTTGGTGCCGTCCTTGAAGCCCTGGTCATCGTTCCAGAAATCCGTCACCTTGCGTATCTGGTTCGAGTCCGTATGGTAGTAATAGATCAAACGGTCCATATTGCCAAAGGTCGTTGCCCCGGCATTGGTATGGCCCTTTCGCTCCAGTTTGGTGATGTTCCCGTTCTTGTCGTACTCCACCAGGTCCAGATCGTAGTTGGCACTGGAGTTTGTGGCATTGGTGATACGGTTGAGCGCATCGTAGCCGTAGCGGTACCATTTTAGGCCATTGTCCACATTGGCCGTCCGCCATTCCGTTTCAGCAATGTTGCCATTGTAAAGTGGTGCGCCTCCATGGTCGGCCGTGTTGTAGTTGATTCCAAAGGCAAAGAGGTCGTTGCCCATGCTCGAAGGGTCGTTGATACGCTTGAGCCAGCCCCTCACATTATATTCGTAGTCCACCGTCTGCAGGTTGCCGCCCACCTTCTTCTGTACCAGTTGCCCCAGCTCGTCGTAGGTGTTCTCCGTTAGGGTCTCGGTATGGGCTCCCATGGTCTGGGTCTGTTTGGTGAGCCTGCCCATATGGTCGTATTCAAAATCGTCCGTGGTCACTATGGCGGGGTTTGCACCCTTGGTATGGGTGGTAACGGTCTGCAAAGGCCTGCCCACAAAGTCCAGCTTCGTCTCCATTTGGTCAAAGGTATCCAAATAATCGTTAAGGGTGCCCTCGGCTATCATCCTTCCCTTTTCGTCATACGCCCTTGCCCAACCTATCCATTTATCGTTGTTGCCGTCGAGCACCAAGATACTGCCCCCCGTGGGAAGCCCTTTTACGTTTTGTGAGACTGTCTGGCCCAGAACATCGGTAGGGATGGTATAGCCCAAGAGCGGAAAGTTGTAGTTATCGTAAAAATTGATCGTGTGTACCTGTGGTGCCGGGGAACCTACGGAAATCTTGGGGTAGGCATTGTCCGTATAGCCCTGTCCAACCTTTTCCTCATATTGCGCGGTGGCATTCTCAACATTGGTCTGTGCCTGGGAGCGGGTCATGTTACTGCTAAGGATCCCGGTGAGGACAACACGCCCAAGGGCATCGTATTTGGTAAAGAGCCATTTTCCGTCGGCCTGCAGGTTGGCATGGCGCGTGAGCACGGGCTGGTCCAATGTGTTGTATACAATTTCCTCTGGGTCCTTGCCCGGCACCTTTTTCTCCACCAAACGGTTGCGGTGGTCGTACTTGTACTGGTAGCAGAGCTCGTTCAACTCGGTACCGCTCACACTGGCCGTGGTCACCTTTGGGGGTATCACATAGGTAAGGTTGCCATAATCGTCGTACACGTAGTAAGTGTCGTGCGCCTCGACTGCGCTCGGCGACCCTACTTCTGCGTAGGTGCGCTTTAGCACTACCCGGCCCAGCTTGTCCGTGAACTCCTCGGTGGTATGCAGCTTGGAAGCGGTGCCGTCGTGGTTCTCGTCCTTGGTGACCGTTTTGTGGAGTTCGCCTTTGGTACGATATCCATTTTGTACCAATTGAGGGGATTCTGGGTTATTTCCCGTAAATGAAACGGAGAAACGGCGCACTTCATTCGTTACATTGGCCTTGTATGCAAATTCTATCTCGTGCCCCCCTCCCATTCGCCAGTCATGGCCCGGTGCAGCTTGTTTTAGTATCCTGCTCAAAGGAGAGGGTTCAAACTCTTTTTGGGAATACGGGTTGGGACTACCACTGTTGATCTCCCCATTGTACTTTTCTGTATAAAAGCCATGAGTATCAGTTTTGGAAGTGCTTCGCATATGTCCCACTGAACCGTCGGCAGCATAGGGTAGGTATTCCTTTTCCACCCTACCGATCGCATCGTATTCCATGTAGGTCACCAAATCCTTGCCATCTGGGTTCCCCATTGCAAGTACGTTCTGTTTACCACGTCCAAGACCATCGTAGTATGTAATCTCTTCTATGACATCACTACTGTTCTTAATCTGAGATGAATTGGATAAAGTGTTCACCCGAATTTGAAACTTACGTACATAGACATAGTTCTCATCGCTTAATGTTGGGGGAACATAACTGCAACCATTATTGGTACCATAGCTATCTGGGCATTGGTCCAAGTTATTAGGCACATAATTTGCAGGTTGATTGCAACTTGAAATGGACATGGCCGGATCTCCAAAACCATCACCATCCGAATCGTCATAATACGTAACGAGCTGTTGCACGTTGTAGCTCACTGTCCTAGCGTTGGACCAACATCCCGATGCATTGTTCTGGGCCCTTAGATAATAGGTTGAGCCCACGGTCCGATTTACAGATTGAGATGAGTTGGCCGTACTGGTCCCTGAACTGGAACTTTGCCAATAATACGTAATGCCGACCGGATGGTTCGCCCTTGTTAAACGGGAGTAGCCACAATTGTTGGTCACGGTCGGGGTAGGTGGAGTACCAGGAACCACGTTTACGGTATAGTTTACTGTTCTGGCAGTGCCCCAACAGCCAGAAGAGTTGTTACGTGGTCTCAAGTAATAGACGGTGCCACTGTTCCTTGTGACACTTGATGATGCACTGGATGTACTGGTGCCCGAAGATGAGCTTTGCCAATACCAGGTCACCCCGCTTGGCGGGTTGACCCTCGTGAGTACCGTATTCCCACAATTCTTTGTCACCGAAGGTGTTGATGGTGTTGATGGGATATAATCTATAGTATAGTTTATGGATCGCGCCGAACTCCAAAGCCCCGCGCTGCTCCTTGCCCTCAAATAATATACCGAACCGCTTGACCTGTTCACGGAACTTGCAGAATTTGAGGTACTGGTCCCAGAACTGGAACTTTGCCAATAATACGTGACACCACTGGGTGGATTGGTCCTTTTGAGGCGCGTGTAACCACAATATTTAATTATCGCTGGAAGGGGTGGAACACTCGGTGATCCAGTCACGGTAACGGTATGATCATCAGTATAGAAATTGTTAAAGGTGTTCATGGAGACCGCTGAGATGGTCCTTGTTCCCGGGTCGTTGAATCTTATAACCGCATTTACACTGTTCGATGACTGGACCGTGGCCCCGGAACTCGTACTCCAGTCCGTGCTCACTATATTTGAAGGACCAAAGATGGTATAATTCCTGGTCCCTCCGGAAGTAGCCGTGGTGGGCCCTGCTATGGCTATACCCTGACCTCCTCCGATCTGGGCCCAGAGTGCCGTTGGTATGGACAGAAAAATAAACATGGCCACTGTAAGCTTGGCCACTTGATTGAAATTGTATTGTCTTGTTTGCATGGTCGGCCAGTTTATTGTTGTCTGATAAAATGTTTTTCCTCGATGATGTTCCTTGTTTTCCCTTCCACCTTTGGCACAAGCACCAGTCGGTCATTGGTGAGTATACGTACGGTCTCATACCCAATGTTCCCTGTAGAATCGGTTAGCACAAGTATCCCATCATCGGTGAACGACCAGCCATAAGCGAAGCTCTGTCCGTTCGCCATGGTAAGCGTACAATTGCCGTTTGGCGAAAATGTCAAACGCCTTCCACTGTAGGAACTCAAAATCCGAGCCTTTAACTGGGGGAGGGAGTCCAGCTTGACCCTTGAAGGTCCGTCCATCGTGGCAAAGGAACTGACATCGTCAAAAAACCAGACACCCAACAGTTGTTCCCTTGGGTTTTGTTGCGCCCTTGCACAAGGGGCAAGAAGGATGAACAATAGGGCAATTATCAGAATATACAGTTTTGAAAGGTGTTCTCTTGAATGTGTCATCATATTAATTTTTTGCTTGGTTATTGACCTTTGTAATGGTATCTGTTCTCTGAAACATAATCTCCATTATGGTCCTTTACGGCTTTCAAGCGGCCCAGCCCATCGTATTCATAATGAACGGTGTATCCTGTTGGGTCTGTGACAGATTTTATCCCGAGCAAAGGGTCATACTTATAGGTAGTCACCAAGGTATTTGACAGTCCTCGCAATTCATTTTCTTGGCTAACGGTCAATCCTGAGATAGCCGTGAAAGTACCTGGAAAACTTGGTAGGGCATTGATTTGGGACAAGCTTGCATTCTGGACGGATGCTATTACATATGTACCGGTAACATCCCATATCAATGTTGTAGGAGAGCCGTTATAACGCTTGATCTCAACCAGCCTTCCGTTCTGTAGTCCATAGGTCTCAAAAAGTTCGTAGTTTAAAGGAATATGGCCACTGGAAGCGTTATTGCTACCTATTCCTTTATTAAACCTGTAGGTGGCCACCACATTCCCTTCATTATCAAAATCTTGGGTCTGGCCCAGGACCATATTGGATTTATTGAACACGCGCTTGCTCACCTGAAGTCCATAATTATCCGAAAGAAACGCCGCCATTGCGCCATTTTCATGTATGTGATCGTAGGGATAGGTGTGATTGGTCACTATATGCTCTCCATTTGAATCAAAGCTAAAGTTGTTGTTAACGATATCTGAATAATTTGAGGCAAAGAACCTACCGTCCTCTTCCAAAGTGGTCAATCTCATATTATTGTTGTATTGAAATTTTTTAACTTTCACTATGGCATTAAAGGGTTCGGGATCCTCGTAATCATAATGTATTTCGGTACGCTTCTGTAATACGTTCCTTCTATGGGTATAAACCGTGTTGTTTGGATTATTGTAACCTAAAAACATGTTGACATTGGAAGGTGGAAACGAGAATTGTTGATAACAATAGTCCCTGTCCCCCAAAGTCCAAAAGAAGAGCGTCTTTGTGGTCGTATTGGCATACTCCATGTCCACACTCTGTACCAATTTGGAACCTCTATACTGTTCTTGACGAACTATTTGGGATGCATAGGATTTATTTCTAAACTTATGGTCAAAGTGTTCAACGGTCCGTAAAGTATCCGTTCCACCAACAACGTCAATCGTTACTTTTTTATAAAAATGTCCTGATTTGATTAGTGCGGGATTTAATGCAAGATTATTAGAGGAAAAAACATCTCGACCACCATATGGCTTGTTAAAGTTGTCGTAATCGATACCATATCCAATAAGATCCTCATAATTATAGACGGTTTTCTTAGCCATAGAACCGTCCACATCTTGATCAATTTTCCTTTTTACCCTCAATCCACCAGCATAAAAGAAGGTAGGCACTACTTCTGGATCATCTTCGTCCATCCATGAGAGTCCAACACGAATCAGGGCATTGGGATTGGAATTCAATTGGCTTGTCTTTACTTTTAATTCCAGCATATAATCCCCAGCTTGGAGGTTTAAACTTCCATCGGCCCAAATAATCTTATCTGGATTAAGGATTGCTGGCCCTGAAATTGAAGTACCGGTTCTAGGATAAATATTGAAGGTGGAACAGTCGATGTTAGGGAAGTTTGGATCATAAGCGCATATATCGGAGGAACCGCTATAGGATACAGAGGTGCCTAGAATTCCCTGTACATTGGACACTACGGTAAAGGGTACTCTGAACAGAGTATTGAAACCACTTGTTATATTAGTTGAATAAATCTGGTTTGATACTTCAACCGATTTCTGTGAAAATGTGGGGTTGCTCGTAGTGCCTACAGCAATGGCATTGGGCTCATAATTAAAACTTGAACTTCCGCCCGTGGGGTAGATTATTTTATTGAGGACACCTCTTTGCAGATAATTATTGTTAAATGACCTGTCCCCCAACATTCCGGTATAGACATTGTTCAAGGTATATTGCGCCAATGGGGTAAAGGGTATCAATGTTGAATTGTTCTCCCCATTATAATATCCAAAATCATCCTTTCCCGTATTACCCTTATTTGGTAGATTACCATTATTATAGTAAAATTTATATGCAGGCTTTGGAACGCCGTCAAAACCAATTTCTTGTAATTCATCCAGTCTCAACCTTGGATCACCACCATATTTACCATAAGAAAAGACGAACGACTTAGTCTTTGAGTTCAGTTTATCCAATATTTGTATGGATGCAAGCTTCCGTTTCCATGTGGAAAGCGAAGAATCATCTAAATAGTTAAAGGTTATCTTTACTGTAGTCGATTCAATTATATGCGGTAGTTTATTTTGTGGAGAGTATACGATGGACGTGGTAGAGAGGCTTGTACTTGTTCCAGAACCTTCTTCCAAACAACCACATACAGATACTACGGGGATGACCGGCTTACACCTGTCTACGTGAACAATACTATGTGCCAAATCGGTAACAGTATACGACAAGGAATAGAGCTGATACGTAAATGTAATTTGCTTATTGTTCCTGGTCGTAATACGATCTAACATCCAAGATGCAGTATAAGAATTGCTGTTGAAATTCAAACTGCTTCCAAGTGAACCTCCAACCACAACATTCTGGGTATTGTATTCTTTGTCACCGTCAAAAAAATACGTATTTCCTTCACCATCAAAAGCCTTAAAATGGATGAGCTGTCCCACTCCGCCTATTTTTTCTACTCGAATATCAGTATCTTCTTCCATAGTCAGTACTCCATTCGCATCAAAAATGAAGTCACCAGTCTTTCCACCAAAGCTATAATTGAAATCATCAGGATAGTAATCCTGTGTTTCATCTGACTGTCGAATCTGCTTTTGAACCAAGTAATCATCCAAACCACCTTGGCTCGCTATCCAGTTTGGATTCACAGTTCCCTTACCGTTTGGGTGTAACCAGCCTATTTCATCATTTTTATCATTGACCTGTCTAAATATTCCTCCTCCTGCATTCAAGGTCCAATTGAGTCCTACTGCACTGGCCAACTGATCAACTTTTATTCCCAAAGCGTGGTAGGATATGGAAATCGGTACAGATACACCATCTTCAATTAGGGTAAAGAGAGGAATCTCAATCTGCGGAATCCCAGTTGAATTGTCAACTGGAATATCACCATATATAGTAAAAGTGCCTGCATTTGGAGTACTAGGCAAGACCTTAGCGTAGTAATCGATATACAAAGGGTTATAGCCTTGGGAAAATAAATCCGTATTGAAAGAGAAAACCAAAGTTAGTAATGCGAAAAGATAGAAGGTCTTTTTCATGTTAGGTTCTTGAAAGATTAAAAATGATTGTTCGATTACCAGAAAAGTAAACAAATTATAGTAGTTATTTTATTACAAAAATCATTTTAAATTCCATCATTTTATACTACAAAACGGAAATTAAAAACTAAAAACATGATAAACAAACGATTAACTGCATGTTTGCACCTTCTCCATACTCCTATAAAAAATAAGTATTTAACAATTATTTAATATTTTTAGATTGATTAAATTCTTACAAATTATAATGTGAAAAAAGTTATATTTTAAGTAGGATATTATTCGTACATTTTCATGAAAATTTCTTTTTTCCGCTTAAAACCAATACTAGCATGCACAATCCATTTAAAAAGATAACATCCATAAAAGTTTCATATAAAAAGTTGGATGCCATTAACCTGCAAGAGACCCTAATTGTGCTGGCCATAATAGGAATTCTTCTCCTACTTGCGCTTCCCAACCTCATGCCATTGATTTCCAAGGCCAAAAGTGTTGAGGCCCAAGTACAGTTAAAGGCCATTTACAATGCCCAGACCACGTACAGGTACATGCACAGCAAATATTCTCCCGTAATGGAGGAACTGGATTTTGAAGCACCACGAACGGTCGAGGAAAATGGAACGGCCAACTATGTTTACGAAATACTCAATGCCGACAATGCAACTTTTAAAGCTAGGGCCGAAGCCATAACGGATTTTGACGGGGATGGGGTCTTTAACGTCTGGGAAATTGATGAAAGCGGAAATCCCAAGCAAATCGTGAAAGATTGATCGTTCCTCTTAACCTATTGCTCATTATGTGCCTTACCGCTATCACATACCAAGATTTTAAGGAACGAAAGGTCTTTTGGTTTCTTTTTCCATTGGCAATGCTATTATTTGGACTGTTATACTATGTACAGGTTACTGGCATGTCGGTTTTTCTGTATCAAATTCTTACAAACATTTTCTTGGTCACAAGCATTTGGACCATTTTATTCCTTTACACTCATTTCATCACCAAAAAAAAATTCTTGAACCATAGTTTGGGTTTGGGTGATATCCTCTTTTTTTATACGCTGGGCCTAGGGTTTCCAACACTTACATTTATTGTGCTGTTTGTGGGCAGTACATTGTTTTCCTTATTGGTCTTTTTGATCATCAAGCGCAATCTAAATCATAAAACTGTTCCTTTGGCCGGACTCATGGGCCTTTTCATAATCTTTGTCCTGTTGTATAGCTTCATCTTTAAATACCCTCCTTTATATGGCTATTGATACCAAACACGATTTTAAGATAAGCTCGGACCTTGCGCAACGTATTACTGCGGAGCAGGCCTTCCACTATAGGATTGTACCTAAAGAATTCACGGATACTACTTTGGTGCTTTGGACCGATGCTTCAAGCCTTGAAAGCCTATCTTCGGAATTGATGATCGTTATGGATTCCCCTGTACGATTGGAGCGATTATCATCTGAAGAATTACAAGATTACTTGACCGCCAATTACAGGCAGGCACAGAAAGGTCAGAACAACGAATTGCACTATACCCCTGATTTTCTGGAAAAAATACTGGTCAATGCAAAGACAATCGGCAGTAGTGATATCCATTTTGAACCTTATGAAACTGCATGTCGAGTCCGTTTCAGATTGGATGGAAAACTCGTAGAACAGTTTAAGGTTCCTATCAAAGAGTATCCCACAATCATCAACAAAATCAAAATAAAGGCAGATTTGGATATCGCCGAAAAGCGATTGCCACAAGATGGACGGATTACGATGAAAATGAACAATGATGAATTCGATGTTCGTGTGTCCTCTCTCCCTACACTTTTTGGTGAAAAAATTGTGCTTCGGATCTTGAACAAGGATACCGAATCGGTCACCTTGGAAGATTTGGGGTTCAATCCCTTGGAATTGGCACGGTACAAGGAAGGTATAAAAATGCCCAATGGAATCATTTTGATATCGGGTCCCACAGGTTCTGGAAAGACAACTACGCTCTATGCCACATTAAAAATTCTCAATGATGCCAAAACCAATGTTCTCACCATAGAGGATCCTATAGAATATACCCTGGAAGGCATAAATCAAGTACAGTTAAAGGAAAATATTGGTTTGGATTTTGCCAGTGCGCTGCGGACCTTTTTAAGACAAGACCCAGATATTATCATGGTCGGGGAGATACGCGATGTAAAAACTGCCAACATGGCCATTAGGGCTTCATTGACCGGGCATTTGGTCTTATCTACAATTCACACCAATTCCGCTTGGGCCACTATTTCCCGATTGATCGATATGGGGATTCCCCCATTTCTTATTGCCAGTACTTTAAATACAAGTGTTGCGCAACGTTTGGTAAGAAAGTTGTGTCCAAACTGTAAAAGAAAAGGTGCTATTGAAAAAAGTCTTTTTCCAGAAGGGTTTCAACCTCCCAAAAATTTGACCCATCATTATTTACCTACCGGATGCCAAAAATGCCATCATACCGGATATCAAGGGAGAAGGGCCATCTATGAAATTATACCGATTACAAAAAAACTGGTGCCCCATATAAAGAACAACGAACTGGATATTCAGAAATATCTGAACGACCATAACATACCAAATCTACGTGACAATGCGCTACTGCTTGTTGCGGAAGGAACAACTTCTATCGAAGAAGTATATCCCATGCTAACCAATTGAACTGATGAAGAAAAATCTATTATTCCTTCTCTTACTTTTTTCTATACTTCTTACGGCCCAGGAAGAAAGCAGAATACAAAATATAAAGAACAATCTGGAGCTGCTTGCGGTCGAAAACCCAGGGCTTTCAGAAAATTTAAAGCTGGACATTAATGTAAACAGTGTATCAATTTCCAATTTTCTATTGGCAGTATCGCAAGTTCACAAAGTAAATATCAATATAGACCCCAGCCTTCAAGGCATTAATATCGTAAACAACTTTTCAAACGTTACGGTTTCGGACATTTTGGTTTTTTTATGCAAGCAGTACAGCTTGGATATTAATTTTACCGGCAATATTCTTTCCATCCAAAAATATCAACCGCCACCGGAAATAGTCCCCGAGAAAGAAATTTTGGTTTCTTTTGACGCTATCAATAGCCTAATTTCCCTGGACCTTAAAGGAGACCCTCTTGAGAAAGCATTTCGGAAGATCATGGATGTATCGGGACAAAACCTATTGTTCAATAGCGGGATGGAAACAATTCCCTTGACACTTTACATAAAGGATGTTTCTATGGATATGGCTATGGAAAAATTAGCGGAGACCAATAATTTAAAGTATGCCAAATCAAGGGATGGCTTTTATCTTTTTGATAAGTTCATAGAGAATACTTTACCAAATTCCCGAGTATCTGGCGGTTCCTATTTAGGCAACAATAATTTCCAATATCAGGTGCTTGATACGGTAAACAGAATTTTGACCGTGGATTTTACCAATGTGCCCATTGCGGATATTGTACATGAAATAAGTTTAGATCTAGATTTGGATGTCTATATGGCAACACCTTTGACCGAAGCGGGAAACATCAGTTTCAAGGCCAAGCAAATCTACTATGATGAATTACTGACCAAGATGTTCGAGAGCAAAGCCAAATTCTCGAATCCGGTCGCTGATCCTTCTAATGGTCAACTTTCAAATCAGCCCCAAAACAGAAATCAGAACAGGTCAGCTCCAAACATTGGGTTAAGTTCCAATACTGCAACGTTCACCTTTAAAAAGGAAAACGATCTCTATTTCTTTGGAACGGCAGACCAGCTCAGTGTTAGAAAGTTTGAAATTGTACAGATGATGCACCGATCCGTGGAACTTTTGGGTGACCCCATGCAATCTGGAGGATTTGGAAGATCGGCTGGGAGAACGGTCCAAGCAGGAGTCAATTTTTTAGGCAACAACGGTTTTCAAGGTGGTGCAAATGGATTTGGAAATAATCAAGGAGGTTTTGGACAAAATCCCAATACCACGCGCAGAATCAACACCCAACCCACACAGTTTAACAATTATTCATCAAATGCAGAGGCGATTGTCAGCATCTTGCCAGATGATGTGGTCGCTGATTTGGATATCAAGATAGATTTTGAACTCAATAGTTTTCTCATTAGTGGACCTGCAGCCAACATAAATCGTTTCAAAAAATTCGTCAAAGAGATTGACAAACCAGTTCCTGTTGTACTCATCGAGGTTATGCTAATAGAAGTAAGAAAAACGGCCACGGTAGAAACTGGAATCAGTTGGGGCATTGGGGAAGAACCCGTACAAACGAGTGGTGGAATCTTTCCTGAAACTGACTTGACTTTGGGTGCAAAGACGGTAAATAAAATAATCGGTGGATTCGATGGGTTCGGCTCTTTTAATATTGGACGTGTAGTTCCCGAATTCTTTGCAACGATAAAGGCTATGGAGGCCAATGGGAACCTAAAGATCAGGTCTACTCCCAAACTCTCTACCTTGAACGGCCATCGAGCCAACCTTTCCATAGGGGAAACCACATACTACGTCGTAACGAGCCAAAACTTTTTTGGATCGCAGATACCCACTACTTCCGAGGTTAGGAATTTTCAGCCCATAGATGCGCAATTGGCCGTAAGCATAAAACCATTGGTATCGGGAAACGGGCAGGTTACCTTGGACATCAATGTTATACAATCCGATTTTAGCTCGGAACGAATCGATGAAGATGCTCCTCCCGGACTTACCTCTAGGGAATTTAGTTCTATCATACGAATGCAGAACCAAGATTTGGCAATTTTGGGAGGGTTGGAGGAAAAGGTAAAGAACGATTCTGGCAGTGGAGTACCATTTTTGGCAAGGATACCGGTCATTAAATGGCTATTCAGCAAAAGAAGAAGAGAGGATACCAAACAAAAACTTACCATTCTTATAAAACCTACAGTAATCTACTAATGCTTGAGTTTTTAAAGACATATTTTACCAAGGGAAATATTTTTTACGGACTGAAAATCTATCAAGTGGAAAATACCATCAAGTTTCATCTTGTGGAAGCCGTTAGAAAGAAAGGTGAGCTCACCATTGCCAATAGCCAAGACTTTGATGAACTGGATATGCTCCCCAAGTTTTGTAAAACTTCCGTTCCACTCTATCTTATTTGCAATACAGCGGATGTTATCACAAAGCAGTTGGAAGCCGCATCAAATCTTAGTGGCGAAGCGGCTGTAGAACGTATGTTCCCTGGTTTGGACCTTGATGTTTTTTACTACCAGATTTCAAAGCTCAAAAACCATTTATTGATAAGCATCGCAAAAAAAAATGGTGTTGACAGCTATTTGGACAAGTTAAAAGAAATGAATTTCAGTGTTGTCGGATTTTCATTGGGGCTATCTACATTGGGTTCTTTACTGAACTATATCAATAATGAAACCATCTATACCAATACAAATAAAATAGCTTTTGATAGCGGTCATAGCGAAAAACTTTCAATTTCCAAAGTAAATAATACCGCTCCCGTTAGCTATACCGTTAATGGGTTGCACATGAAAAATTCTGCATTGGTGGCGTTTTCAGGAATCTTGGATTTTTTATCGGACAGTGCGGCACATAACTCCAATTTTGATGCTGCGGTACAAAATCTCCAAAATGAATTTAAAAGAAATAGAATCTTCAGGATTGTCTCCAGGTCATCTTTGGTTCTGATACTATTGATTTTACTATCTAACTTTTTTGTCTTCAGTCACTATTTTGATAGCGTAGCCTCGTTAAAGGAAAATTTAGCATTTGATAACGAGAACAAAAAGAATCTCATGACGCTAACAGCTAAAGTAGCGGAAAAAGAAAGAAAAGTGGATGCCGTCCTATCGGTTACAAATTCAAGGACTTCTCACTATTTGGATGAATTGGCAGCTTCTATTCCCAAAAGTATATTATTGGATGGGATACAGTACCAACCACTTACAAAACCGGTACAAGTATTGAAACCCATCGAAGTGAACATTGACGAACTTATCGTGACCGGAAATTGTATCAATAGTGAAGACTTTTCATCTTGGTTGATATATCTGGAAAGATTGGAATGGGTCAGGTCGGTGGAGACTTTAGAGTACGATTACAAAAATCAAAACAGTTCAAATTTTAAGATAAAGATCAGTGCAACAACTCCTTAAAAATAAAGTAGTTCTCTTATTTCCATTGCTATTGGTGACATTGCTCCTATGCTATAAATTGGCAATATCCAACACATTGGCCCTTAAAAAGGAATACCGCTCCCTAAAAGCGGAAGAGCAATTGTTCAATGATATTCCACAACAATTAATGTTTCTCTCCAAAAAAGAAAAGTATTTGGACTCGTTGCTCCAAAAGCTGAATTTGAACAATACTTCGCTGGAAAACAATCTATTGCGGGTTGTAAATAGTGAAGCTGCCAAGAACAATTTAAAGGTCATGGATTTTAATCCGCCCCATAAAGTGATTACAGATAATAATTCGGTTACTACCTACGAATTTGTTTTAAGGGGCGGTTTTACCGGTATTTTAAAGACTATTTATACCATTGAGAATCAGTCTACCTTTGGAGAGGTCATACATTTAAATTTTTCGAAGGATAAAAACTATAGAACAAACAAGAATCACTTAGAGGTAAAAGTATTGATGCAACATATTGAGTAGAAATTTAAAAAGCGGAAAGAGAATTTATAATATTAAATGTCCCAAATCCTTACCTCTAACTTTGTGCGTGGATCCTGTTTCGATTTTATAATGTTCCGATAGATAAGTGTTAAATAAAATCGAAATAGGGCGCATTCTACTATTGCAAAAGGTAACTTGAATTTCATTTCCCATTTAGCAGTGACAAAATTTTTGTGAAGGACTATAAACCTTATGCTTACGGTATATAATATTAGGAGTCAATTTAAAAATATAAGAGCAATTGTCAATTACAAAAGGTGATTCGAAAATACAAGAGTAAATGCGAATCCCATAAGAGTAAGATGTATTACATTGGATTCCCCAACAAGCGGGCGGAGCTTATCTATTTTTACTGTATGCACTAACCCAGTAAAAGTCTCTGTAAGCAATAGACTGGAATTGAACTCTTTTCTGAAGTTTGAAACTGTTTATTATCCCAGAAAATGAGCAATGACGTAATCCAATCTCACGTACTCTTTTTCTGAATCGTTGCATTTACTTTTGTGATTTTTGCAGAAAACACATGTTTTTATGTGCATTTAGTATTGTAATTGACAACAACTCGACTCTAAGGAGAGTTGTTCTATTTCAACAATCCCCCGTGTCATTGCTCAACAATTACTAATGGTTTTGCTTCTCTTTTCCTCGAACCGTTTCAACAAATCATTTATATCCTCGCTTATTTTGCTCTCGACCACTCTGGCATATATCTGTGTAGTGGATAGCTTGGTATGTCCCAAAAGTTTGGATACCGTTTCAATGGGCACTCCATTGGACAGCATTACCGTTATAGCAAAGGTATGTCTGGCAACATGAAAGGAAATGTTCTTGTGGATATTGCAGGATTTCGTTATTTCCTTTAGATAAGTATTTACTTTTTGGTTTGAGCTTATGGGCAATAAATTGTTTGTAACATCTATTGTTTGGATTGCCCTATACTTCTCAAGTACTGCCCATGCTCTGGGCAATATGGGAACTTTTACAAGCTTGTCCGTTTTTTCCCGTTTGGTATATATCCAGTAATTGTTGTCTATACCCTTTACAATATTATCTTTTGTAAGTCCCTTGACATCTACATACGATAGTCCCGTATAACAGGAAAAGACAAAACAATCTTTTACCCGCTGTAACCGTTCACTTTTAAAATCGGTGTTCTCCAATAGTTCCAGTTCTCTTTCATTTAAAAATACCCTGTCATATTTATTGAATTTTAGCTGAAATTGGTTAAATGGGTTTTTGTTCATCCATTCCAATTTAACAGCTAGGTTTGCCATTTTCTTTAAACGTTCCATATGCTTCATCACCCCATTGTTACCAAGTACAAGCCATTTTTTGGAATCCCTACAGTTTCTCAGATAATGCTCAAAGTCCGTAATAAACCTAAAGTTCAATTGTTTAAGGTAAATATCATTTACTTTTCTTTTTTTGAGTAAAAACCGTTCCAGGTACCTTTCTGTGGTAAAATAGTTTTTCATCGTTCCCGCTTTAAGAACATGAACCATATTGTTATTATGATAGGTTATTAATTCCTTTAAGGTTTTACTATTCTCATCTTCTCCCAAGTATCGGGACTTAATGGCATCTGAGGTTATTATTTTATCCTCTTCCAATAGTTGTTTATGGCATTGGAGTAATTTACCATACACTTGGTCCAAATAAGCGTTTAAGGCTCTGATTTTTTCGGTGTTTCCCCTGCCCCTATTTTTGGCAGAGTCCCATTGTGCTGAATTTGCACACCTTTTTAGACTGATTTCCGCTCTTTTTCCCATGACATTTATACGTGCGTAGATGGAAAGTTCGTTGGGGTTGCTTCTTGATTTTCTTGTGAAGAAAGTAATGGAAAAGGTACTTAATGTTCTCATTTTAAATGACTTTGATTAAACAATGATTTGTAAAGACGAAAGTCAAATCATGCCTCAAAGCTCCATAAAGTTAGCACAATTTTAGTGAAACATTGCACACCTAATTGCACACCTTTTATATGGTTTTATTTGGCATCAAAAAAAATGAACAAAAACAAAAAACACTGATAATCATACGATTAACAGTGTTTTGTTTCAACCTATTTCTAGGTTCGTCGGGATGACAGCGTTTGAACCCTATCTGTATGTCTTTGAAGACCAGTACAATATCCCAATATTTTCAAAAAATGTCACCCAAACGGTCACCCTCAACGCCGGTTCGACGTTTTCGTTCTATAAAATTAGTAAAAGTTGTTCAAACTAATACAATGGAGTACAAATAAGATTTCCTTTGCTCAACTTGTCACTATAGGTCTTAACTCAATGGTAAAAGTGAAATCATTTATTGTCCGATTGTCTCTTAAAACGGCCATTTCTCAAGACCTTTTTTCATATCCTTCAAGTTAGTATTGGAGAATGTCCAAGGAGTTAGCACAATCGAATTCATGCTTTCTCCTCAATAGTAGAGTCGCGGTGATTACAAAACGAAATCACCTACTACATTTATCCTCCATTTTCTATAATACCCAGTATACTGGAGATGTTCACAGGTTTTTCCAAGGTAAAATCGGCTCCTAGATTTTTGGCAACACGATCGGTGGAAATAAGATACTCTTTTTCATGTCGAAAGTATCCGGTCACTGCAATAATTAGGGAATTTTTGTTGTGAATTGCCTCATATCTTCGTATTTGCCCGATGCATTTGATACCTCCATCGGGTAGGAATTCATTATTCCGTACATGAAATAGGTCAAGGATAAAATAATCATAATTGTTGGTTAACAGTAAATTGGCCTCGTCTGCACTGGGTACTGTATCCACATGATAACCTTTGGCCATCAATGTATCCTGCCATTCTGTAGCAAGTCTATAATCATCCTCAACAATGAGAATTCTAGGTGTTTTTTCTGTCATCTTTCTCTACTAATATACATATCCATTGACAATTTCTTTCAATTTCTGTGTCTGAATAGGTTTCAGAATAACGGGGGCTTTGGGAAAGGTACTTTCATTGAGAAAAGAACTTCCATATCCTGTAATATAGTAAAAGGGTATATTTTTTCGCTTACATTCCGAGGCCACCTTGATGCATGTTTCTTTTTTTAAGTTAACATCCAACAATGCAAGATTGTAAGTGGTAGTGCTCAATGCAGCAAGGGCTTCCTCCTGATTCGAAAATGTATCTACCTGATTTACCTGAGGGTGTGATACAACTTTCTTCATATCCCTGGCATTCAGGAAATCATCTTCCAAAATGAGGATGTTGATACATCGGGCCTTTGAGACCCTCTCCGGTTCGTTAGCATCCTGCACCTGTTCCAGAACAAAAACATTATTCTTGTCTTCTCCGATAAGGTCTCCAGGGATTTTGAACTTGGCATAGAGCCCATTTTCCTGAAAATCGACTTCAGATATACCGGAAAACTCATATTTTAACGCATTTTCAATAATGCTCGTGCCAAACCCTACCTTGTTTGGAGGTGTAACGGAAGGTCCATCTAATTCTTTCCATTCAAGGAGCAAATCACTATTTTCTTTTTTCCAAGATACATTAAGCTTACCCTCTTTCATAGAAAGCGAACCGTATTTCACCGCATTGGTGGTCAACTCGTGAATGATGAGTACCATCATTGGAATGGTATCGGGAGCCAACATAATACTTGGTCCTTCAAGGTCGATATTGTCAGAGTGATTGCATAAAGGAGGTATAACTTTTAGAAGTAGCATTTTCAAATCAACCGAGTTATATGAACTTGAGGTAAGCAAGCTGTTTGCGTCGGCCAAAGCCAGAATTCGCTGTTCCAACGAATCTACGTAATGGACCACGGATTTTTCGTTTTCCGCAGTCTGTCTCGATATTGATCGTACCAAGGTCAGCACATTTCTCAGGCGATGGTTGAGTTCACGAACCACGATTTTTAGTCGCTCCGAAGTGGCTTTTTCAACCATTACAGCTCTTTTGAAGGTCTTGACCGCCACCTCCGCCACAGCAATCGTCTCGGCATCCCATAATTCGGATTGTCCCTTGTTCAATTCCGTAAAATGATTGAAAGAACTTCTGGGATGAAGACGTACTTGCGAATCTTCCACCACCACATCTTTTTTCGGGTTGCCTGCCCATGCAATGTTCTGTTCTACCGCATTCCGAAAGAAATAAATAAAAATATTTGGGTGGTCTTTATTTATTTGAAGGGCGAGCATTCCCCTAGAGTTGCCTATTCCGTTTACATGTAGCTCATTCAAATTAGTAAAATGATGAATTTCTTGCTCTTCGTTGTCCTTTATTTTTTTTGTAATCTTATGGATGGCCTTTATCGTAGGACAATCTCCATGAATTAAAATTTTCTTATCAATTTGATACGCCACACCATCACATTTTATGAGTGCTTTGAGCTTATCGGCATACTTCTTCCAGAAGGATCTTAGATATAGCGAGTTCTGGTTTAGGGTTACAAATTCTTCTCCATCCATATGGAGTTTGTTGATTCTTTTCTCTGCATTTCGTTCCAATTGCTGTTCCAAGACCATACTGACAAGCTGCCCCACCAATTCTGCCGAATAGGTGATTTCAGACGTTAGCTTTTTTGCGTCTTTATTGTGGAGGGCAAATAGTCCCCAAAGTTTATTGTTGATTACAATTGGGAGGGTCAAAGAGGAAGCTACCCCCATATTTCTCAGGTATTGGTTATGAATAGGAGAATTTCCCCTTAATATGGCCAAACTCAAGTTTAAAGGTGGTAAATCTTTCTGTGCCGCCTTAATACTTATTCCCTCGTCCGAAGTACTGGATATATGCCGTATCGATATCTTTAGAAAGAGCTCTCTTGCAATGGGTGGTATGTCGTATGCCGGGAAACGTAAACCCAAATAGGAATCCATTTTTCCATTGTTTACCTCGGCAACCACTTCTCCAGAATCATCAGGGTGAAATCTGTAGGCCATTACCCGATCATATTCAGTGATATTTTTCAAACCCTGTACGGATTGGGCCAAGATTTCATCGACAGTTTCCAATTTTCGTATGGTATCGAGGGTCCATTTCAAATGCGAGTTGATTTGAATGGTGGATAAGGGCTGTCCCACCGGAATAAACTCAAGTACTACGTATTTGTCCACACGAAACAGTGAGAGGTCTATTTCGCACTCGTTTAACACCATTATTTTTACCTGTTCTCGATGACGAAAGGCTGAACTGTGCGATGCAATGTTCGCAATAGCATGAAAATCCTCACTTTTGAACAAATCCCTTACAGAAAGCTCAAATATGTGGGCAGGGTTGAAATTTATATAATCTCCAATATTGTTAGAGGCATAAGTTATGGCCAAGGAATCAAAGTCAAAAGCCAACAACGCACCGTAACTTTGTATGAGCCCTGGAATCTCAATGGGCTCACTGTTACATGCTTCCAGTGCCTTTGCTTCAAGCTCTTTAGACCGCTGTAGTTCTTTTTCGAAGTTCATTGGAAGCTATTTTATATATGAGATCAAAAGTATGTTGGGCGGATTCAATCACTTGGTCATCAACAAACTTGCCTTGGGTTATAATTTTTTTTAATGTGTTCATTTGATTTTTTGAATGACCTACCAACTCTGTAAAATAGTATAATGGGCTTTGTATGCCCTGTTTTCTTGCTAAGGATAAAATTACTTTAGCTCCTGAGGATGAACCAGCAAACACATAAAAAGCACCTATTTGACTACTGATATCCGTGGCGACGAACAGGTTTCCTTGCAATTTTTGCATTTCGGCATCCAAATCGAGATCGTTTGCACCAAGATCTTCCTGCAAGGCTCTGATCAATGCGGTATTGTAAGTGTCTATTCCAAAGTTAGTCTCAAGATTTCCCAATAATGGTTGGCAATACACTCTGGCTACCAGCATGGTACAAAGAAAAAGATGCAAATTTTTTGTATTGACTTCATTTTTAAAGTTGAAAACCTCTTCAACAGCTTCATGTTGTGGTTTGGTATCGAGATATAGTTTATTTCGAAAGGAGTTATCCAAAGTGTATTTAATTAAAATAGTTTAGTTCATTGCAGCTAAAATAGACTTTTTTGGTAGGATAATACAACAACAAAGAATTAAAAAGTTTTCTTTCCACACAACTTGGTTTCTTCCTTGTATATGGAATAATTTCATTACTGACATGTTTTAGCGAGTTGATTTCATTACATCAAAAAATTAAATTTTTCAACCACAAAGCCTTGGCTTATACTTTTTTGCCATCAACAAGTTAGGTTTAGTTTTAAAAATATCGAGCGGGAATTCACACTCTTTTTTTACATTTTTTGAGATATACCGGAACTATTGCAGAAATATTCTTAAATTACTAAAGAATTAACTTACGTTTGCCTTTCCCCAAAAGGTTAAAAGTTCCTACTGATTTATATATTTAAAGTTTTGGTATTTAATGACTCAAAAAAGTAATTCACCCTTTCAAGAGCAAAGTCAACAAAAGAACAACGATATAACAACTGAATTTCAAATTATAGCTATTGGGGCTAGTGCAGGCGGCCTTCAAGCACTTAAAGAATTTTTCAACAATGTTCCTCCCGATTGCCCGCACAGTTTTGTCATTGTCCAGCATTTAAGTCCGGATTATAAGAGTCTGATGGCAGAATTGCTTTCAAAGAATACCTTGCTGCCAATTTATGAGATTAGCAACAACATGAAAGTGGAATCGGGCTGTGTCTACCTAATACCCCAAAAGAAAAATCTCACCATTCTTAATGGAAAGTTAATGTTGAAAGACAAACCAAAAGGCAATGACCTGAACTTACCCATCGATATCTTTTTCAGGTCTTTGGCGCAAGATTCCGGAGAAAAAGCGATTGGTATTGTACTAAGTGGAACAGGCAGTGATGGAACAAGTGGTAGCCGAAGCATAAAAGAGGCAGGGGGAATGGTTATGGTACAAGACCCTGTTCAGGCAAAGTTTGACGGAATGCCACAAAGTGCCATTAACACGGGTTTGGTTGATTATGTCCTGCCCGTGGAGCAGTTGCCCGCAGAGCTTATCAACTTTATAGAGCATCCTTCATCAAACGGCGTGGTGGAGAGCCAAATTGAAAAAGATGAGATAACTGTAGGTAGGATTTTGCACCAAATCCGAAACGTGACCAAGCTGGATTTTGAACATTACAAGCGTCCCACCATTATACGGAGAATTGCACGCAGAATCAGTGTGAACAAACTGCATAATCTAACGGAGTACCTAGATTTTATTTACGAAAGCTCTACCGAAGTGCACATCCTATCACGTGAATTCTTAATTGCCGTTACAAAGTTTTTCAGGGATTCCCGGTCTTGGGAGAAGTTAAGTCAGCTGGTCATTCCAAAATTGGTTGAGTCCAAACAGGCAGACGATCTGATAAAGGTATGGTGCGTAGGAACAAGTACGGGGGAAGAGGCATACAGTGTGGCAATTTTGCTATCTGAAGAAGTGGAACGACAGAAAAAACAGCTTGATATTAAGGTTTTTGCAACTGATCTGGAGAATAACCACTTGGAGATTGGAAGCAGAGGTGTCTATCCGGAAAGTATAATAGCGGATGTTTCACCACAGCGATTACGAAAGTATTTTACCCGAAAAGGAGATAAATATCATGTTGCTGAATCGCTGCGGCGAATGGTCATCTTTAGTCAACACGATGTATTGAAGGATCCCCCCTTCAATAAAATGGACCTCGCTATTTGTCGAAATCTGCTCATATACATCCAGCCCTTGGCCCAACGTAAAATCATTGGATTGCTCCACTATTCGTTGAATTTAAATGGTACACTGTTTTTGGGAAGTAGTGAGACCATCGGGGATTACAAAAATGTGATGCAAGAAGTGGATAGGGCGGCAAAACTCTATACCAACGTCAAACCCGCCAGATCGTTGGGGATGGAACCATTGAATTATCCTGACATTCAGAAAATGGCACCGGTCACCTCAGTCAAAAGTTCCAACAAGGTGAAGCTGGAAAACCAGATGGCAGAACTCATGAACGAGACCGTTGCAGAAGAATTGGGGCTAGCCGCAGTATATGTGGATAAAAACTACAATATCCTACATGCCGTTGGTGAGTTTAAAAAGTTTATTGAACTTCCGGACAAAGGGTTTAGCGTCAACTTATTAAAAATGCTTCCCGACAGTGTATCGGTTAGTATTGGAAGTGCTGTTAGAAAAGCCTTAAAGCAGGGGGAAAGAGTCCTGTACAAAGGTATGAAGATCAAAAAGGCAAGTGGTCATATTTATCACGTTAACTTGTTGGTAAACCCTTTTGACATCAATTTGATTTCGAATACTGGTGGTTGCATGTTGCTTTTTATCCCAACAAAAATAGAAGAGGGCACTGCGACAGTGATTGAGGAGACTTCAGGGGAAAATAACATTCGAATCAGCGAGTTAGAGGAAGAATTGAAGGAGACCAGGGAAAATCTCCAGGTAGTGGTACAGGAAGTGGAAACCGGTAATGAAGAATTACAGGCGACCAATGAAGAACTTTTGTCGGCCAACGAGGAATTGCAAAGTACCAACGAGGAATTACAGAGTGTCAATGAAGAATTGCATACGGTGAATGCAGAGCTTCAACAGAAAATCGATGACCTAGGGTCGCTCAATGCAGATATGGACAACCTTTTGCAAAGCACCGATATTGGGACCATTTTTTTAGATAGGGAATTGCGCATACGAAAATTCACCCCGGCCATACGTGAGCATTTCAGTTTAAGGGACAGTGATATCGATCGTCCCATACATCATTTTACCAGTAGCTTTGGTGATGAAATAGACCTTATTGCCCGTGCTCAAGAGGTTTTGGAGAACGGAAATCCTTACCAACGGGAAGTACTGACCAAAAATGAAAATTGGTTTTTAAAACGCATTACTCCTTACCACAACAGCAATAACTCCATTGATGGGGCGGTCATCAGTTTTGTGGATATCAATGAGCTAAAAGAGTCTGAGGCCCTAATTAAAAAGAGCGAAGAAGAGTTTAGGGCACTTTATGACAATGCCCCAGATATGTATGCCAGCTTTGACCCTAAGGGTATTATCATCAATTGCAACACAAGATTGGTGAACAATCTTGGATATTCGAATATCGAAGAAGTTAGAGGGCTTCACTTGTCCGATTTGTATTTGAAGGAAGACACCAACAAAGTGGAAGAATTCAAGAAAACAGGGAAGATGGAAAATGTAATGCGGCAACTTAGGCGCAAAGATGGTTCCACAATTCACGTAAGTGTAAATGCTGAAGTCCTCTATGATACCGAAGGAAACGAAGACTACACCATTACCGCTTTTAGGGATGTGTCCGCAATCCAAAAGGCTGAACAAAGGTATCTTGACCAAAACTTGGCATTCCAACAGGTCCTTGAAGGTACCATGGCTGGATATTGGGATTGGATGATACAAGAGGGTACAGAATACTTTAGCCCTACGTTCAAACAAATGTTTGGGTATAAGGATAATGAAATGGAAAATACCCCGGAATCATGGCAAAAGATAATTCATCCAGATGATTTACCTGGCGTTTTTGAAGCTTTTGACAAGCATGTGGAAACAAAGGGAGAATACCCTTATGATAACCAAGTACGTTACTTTCATAAAGATGGGAGCATTGTTTGGGTGCTTTGCCGGGGAAAGGTAATCGAGTGGGACAAAGACGACAAACCTGTTCGCATGGTTGGCAGCCATGTAGATATAACCCCCTTGAAGAACATAGAGGAAGAACTGTACAGCAGTAACAGAGAATTGGAACAATTTGCCTATGTGGCCAGTCATGACCTGCAAGAACCCCTACGAACAATTATTGATTTTGTAAAGTTGCTTGAGGAAGAGTATAAAGGCAAACTTGACGATGAGGCTAATACCTACATCCGATTTATAACCGAAGCCTCCGAACGAATGGGGACTTTGGTTAAGGCAGTGCTTGACTATTCACGAATAGGAAATGCCAAGGAAAGTACCCTAGTGGACTGTAATCAACTTTTGGAAAACATAAAGGATGATCTTACTAAGTCCATAAATGAATCCCAGGCCGAACTCAAGATAGGAAAACTTCCAAAAGTATGGGGATTTGAATTCGAGCTCTATTCTCTATTCTTTAATTTATTGTCCAATAGTATAAAATTTGTGGACGAAGGCAAAAAACCAAAGATTTCCCTAAAAGCAGAACGGAAAGATAATTTCTGGCAATTCAGGCTCAAGGATAATGGTATTGGGATCGATAAAAAGAACAAGGAAAGGGTCTTTGATATTTTTCAAAGGTTACATAATACCAATTCATACGAGGGAACCGGTATTGGGCTTGCCCAGTGCAAGAAAATAGTACAGTTACACGGGGGTAACATTAGTGTGGAATCGGAACCAGGCCAGGGGAGCTTATTTATTTTTAACATTTTAGACAGATATGAAAGAGAAACTTGATAGCATACTGTTGTTGGACGACAATCCTGCAACCAACTATATCCATAAAAAGTTTATTGAAAAGGTGAATTGTACGGAAAGAGTACTGGAATTTCAAAACGGTTACGAAGCCTTAAAATATATTCGTGACCACTCACACCGTCCACCGGATTTGATTTTTGTGGATATCAATATGCCCATAATGGACGCATGGGAATTTTTAGAAGAATTTGAGAAGCTGGAAGAAGGGCTACGCCAAAAGAGCAAGGTGTTTGTTCTCACCACGTCATTAAGCCCAAGAGATGTCGAAAAGGCAAATCAAATTGGGTTCATAGAAGATATAATGATGAAACCTTTGTCTACAGATGATATAGAACAATTAATGACGAAGTTCTTCTAAGTATAGTCACTTTAATGAATTCATAACACCTAGAAGGTGTTTTACAACATTTTATGACCGTTTTACAACATTTTTTAAAAAACTGACAATATTTCTACTGTAAATTGTAAGAAAAATCAACAATATATGGCACATCCAAACACTATCCAAACATCAACTACATGGCTAAAGGACATTCCATCCGCTATCGCTCTAATAGACAAAAACTTTGAAATATGTGATGCATCCCAGAATTGGTTCCAAAAGTTCCAGCTAGAGGGAAAAGAAAAAGAAACCAAAGGCGTAAACATCTTTGAAATATTCCCGAGATTCTCAGAAGATTGGAAAGTTAAACTTGATTACGTATTGGACGGCTTGCCCAACATTCAAATCATGGATAAAGTTGAAACCGATGGAGGGGATTCCCTAAAATACATTTGGCACCTTAATCCATGGAAAGACGGTTATGGAAATCAATTAGGGGTAATTCTTAATGTCCAGGATGTCAAGGATAACCACCACCTCCAACTGGAGCTACAACGTACCAGGGATAGCCTATACCAAAAGGGGAAGATGGCGAAAATTGGGAGTTGGGACTATAGCCTTTCAGAAAAAAATGTTACATGGTCGCAGAACATTAAGGAAATCTTGGGTATAGATTCTAATCTAAAAGGCACTTTGGAAAATATGGTGACATTTTTCAAAGAGGGTAGTTCTAGAGATACTTTTCAGACTATCTTGGAAATGGCAATTAGAACCGGTAAGCCTTGGGATGAGAATCTTGAACTTGCCACACCTGGTGGTAAGTCCATTTGGGTCAAAAGCATCGGAAGACCTAAATTCAAGGATGGAAAGTGTTCAAGGATAATAGGTACGTTACAAGCCATTTCACAAACTCGGGAAACCAGTTCTGCCCATAATCAGTCTAGCGCTTCATGGAACTACGATCCATTTTTTCAACAATCACCAGTGGGTATGGCTATCGTAGATTATACCACTGGTAAACTTTTGCAGATCAATGAGACTCTTGAAGCCCTTATTGGAAAAACGAACAAACAATTGTCCAACAAATCTTATCGTAATTTTTTAGATACCAAGAAATTGGGGCGAAAAAATCCTGTTACACAATTATCCAAATCAGGTCGTTTTGGACCATTGGACATAGAATATGTTAGAGGAAGGACCAAGAGCCTGAACGTACAACTCAAGGGTAAAGTGATTGAAGGTCAAAATAAAAGTAAGCTCGTACTTATTACTGTAGTGGATATAACCAAGCAGAATGAAAAACAATTGGTCTTGGAAGAGAAAATTGGTCAGACCAAGGATGAAATTAAAAAATTGGTCAATTTTGCCCATATGACCTCCCATAACCTAAAAGGACAGGCAAGTAACTTTTCTTTATTACTTCAATTTTTGAAGACCGAAAAGATGGAGGAGGAACGAAAAACCATATTTACAATGTTGTCTCATGCCAGTGAAAGTCTCACCGATACCATAAAAGGATTAAGGGAAATTGTAACCATAAGGCAGAATATCAATCTTCGAAAAAGACCGCTTTCTTTCAATGAATACGTATTCAAGGCAGAACAGGGCCTATCTGGATTGATTAAAAAGGAAGAAGCCAAAATTGTAAATGAAATACCTGACGATTTAAAGGTAAGGGCGCTGCCGGTCTATTTGGAAAGTATTATAGGCAATGTATTGTCCAATGCGATAAAATTCAGGAAGAAACATAAAAAGCCTCTAGTGGTCATTTCTGCACAAGTGAAACAGTATTACACTGTGGTAAGTATTGAGGATAATGGAATTGGATTGGATTTGAAAAATCATGAGCAGAAATTGTTCGGACTTTATGAAGCCTTTCAAAAAGAAAATGATTCAAGGGGAATGGGGCTTTATCTGGTCAAATACCAAATGGAACTTATGAAGGGAAGTGTGGAATGTGAAAGTAAACCAAATGAAGGAAGTGTTTTTAGACTGTTCTTTTCCAATAAGTAAGCCAATATTTCTGACTTGACACCCGACTTTCGGATTATTAAAAAGATGTCCACGATTTTGGGAGATTTTGATTTTCAACTTAAGATATCTATAGCCTCAGGAATACAAATGAATGACCGTGATTTGGATTATTGTATTGATATCCTTGATATGCCTTGTGATTTCAATTATTCTTATAATCAGAGAATGTAAGGTTGAACAAGAAAAGGAATCTCTAAATTAATCTGGTTGGATGCAGCAGGAAGGGCTCTTAATCCATAAACTACCCGTAGAGATTTTAATTTGGAAAAGATATTTAATAGGTAAAAAACTACTTTATTCATAGTATTATGCTATTTAATTCTTGCATATAGATTACAATAAACCGATTAATTAATAGTTGATGATAAGTAAAATGTTATTTTTAATATTTAGCACAAACTGATTTATAACACATTAACTATTAAAAGTTTTAAAAATGTACAAGGAAATCTATTTAGTCGATGACGAAGACTTGGTAAACACAATCAACACAATTCATTTCAGAAAAATGGGTATGGAGGACAAGGTCAAAAGCTTTACCAACCCCGAGCTGGCTTTGGATGAATTGCGTTTTCGTAAAAATAATGAGGATAGAACATTGATTCTTTTGGATATTAACATGCCCGAAATGAGTGGTTTCGAGTTTTTGGAATTTATGGCCTCGGAGGATTTTCCGGAAAATAATGAAGTACTGATAGTAACCTCTTCAGAATCAGATTCTGATAAGGAAGAAGCTTCCAAGTATGATAAATATGTAAAAAGATTCATATCCAAGCCCTTACAGACCAGGCATTTAGAAGATTATCTGCAAGGAGCCTATACAAAACAATAATACGTATTTCTTTTTTCTTAATTTTTTAGAAGTGCGATGGATTAGATTGAGGTGAAAACTTATACCTCTTAATCGTTTGTGGAACTATTTCAGCGATTAAAATAGCGCTTAATGGACTTGTATTTTGAAAAGTTAAACCACAGGTAACCACACCACTTGTTTGAAAACAATTATACTTTTTTATGAAATCAAAAATTGGGATTTTTGATAAGGAGAATAGGCTGATTCCAAAACATGGGGATGATGTTACTTGGTCAATCAATCAGGATTATCAGCTTACCTTTTTTAGTCATTCCTTTGAACAGCAGTTTGTCAACGACTTCCAAATTGCACCTGAGATAGGTATGGATTTAAGGTCTCTGGGGTTGAATGATGTTTTTTTTCATGCATGCAGCAAGGGTTATGCAGCGGCATTGAAAGGAAAGCCACTTGTGTATCTTTCAACAATCCAAAAGGATGGAAGAGGAAAGGTATTTGAACTTTCATTTCTTCCCTTTCATAATGTTTCAGGAGAGGTTTTAGGGTGCTGTATGCAACAAAAAGATGTTACGGCAGAGTCTGAGGCTTTACAATTGCTTGAAGATAGAGATCGTAAATATAAAGAAGCTCAAGAGATAGCGAATGTTGGCCATTGGAATTGGGACATGCTAAAAAATGAGATAAGTTGGTCCGATCAACTTTTCAGGGTCTTTGGACAGAAGCCTGGAAATTTTGAAGCTACTTATGAAGCTTTAATGGATATCATTCACCCTGAAGATAGAGAAGCATTCAATGCCGATGTGGAAACCTCTATAAAAGAAAATGTGCTCCATGATATGGTACATCGTATTATGCTCGGAGAAAATGATGTGAGATATGTTCACCAAAAGGGTCGAGCATACTATAATTCCAATGGAAAGCCTATTCGGATGTCAGGTACTACTCAGGATGTAACTTCAGAGATATTGGCAAATCAGAGAATTGTGGAGCAAAACAAAGAGCTTGAACATTTTGTCCATGTCGTATCCCATAACTTAAAGGGACCTATTTCTAATCTTTTGATGCTATTGAGTGTATATAACTGGGGGCGAGATACAGAGAATGACATTATTTTGAAAAAGTTTGAAACTACCTCAAAGGCTCTACACCAGACCATGAAGGACCTCAACCTTTCCCTTTCCTTGAGAAGTGTTGATAAGGAACGCTTTAGGGATATTTATTTTGAATCAGCGATGGAAGATGTTCTTGGTTTGCTCTCTGAGGAAATTGTGAAAACTGGTACTAGCATCACTATGCGTTTCAGCAAGGCGCCTACAATGAAAGGCGTCAAAAGTTACGTAGTGAATATACTTTATAATCTCATCTTAAATGCGATTACATATAAACAAGAAGGGCGAACTCCCAAGGTGCGAATTTCTACCATGCTAAAAGAAGGTTCCTTGATTTTGACAGTTGCTGACAACGGAATTGGGATTAAGCTCACGCCGGAAAGAGAAAAGAAGATATTCGATATGTATGGAAGGTTAAGCGGGAAGACAGAAGGAAAAGGCTTGGGGCTATATCTTGTAAAAACACAGGCCGAAGCAATGAATGGTAGAATTGGAGTTAAAAGCGAAACGGGAATTGGAAGTAGCTTTACTATAAGATTTGAACTTCCTCCAGATTGTTCCTAATAACTGTCGCCAAACCTAAACCATTTTTACAGATTAACGCAAAGATTCTGTGATTTCAATTAGATTAATATATTGCGCTCATACTAGTACTTGGACTACCCCAAATACAGTGAATGTAGTTTCAATAATTACGTGAGTTGTTAACCAGATTTCAGTACAAAATCACCGAATTTAAAGATTTATATGGAATGGCATTACAAAAATTGGAGAGGATTCCTTGAAAGGCAAAAATAATTCTAGACTTTAATCCAGCGTTCTGAAAAACCAACTTTTTTTAAGACCAAGTATGTTCTGGACTAGTTGTAAACAACCTCACTAACAATTGAACTTATGTTCTAAAGTTCCAATCTGAGAAGAGTTTAATTGTTCAGGTTCAAATCCTGTTCCCCGAGAACCTTATAAGTGAATCGCAGCAATAGCGGATGGTTCGGTAGAAAGGTCTCCTAAAAGGTCACCTTCATATACGGTTTTGTACTCATTTGAACTGATTTGCACCTTTAACCTTAAAAAACAAAATCCTGATAATCAATATATTATCAGGATTTGAGGTGTTAAGAAAATATTAAAGTCGGGATGACAGGATTTGAACCTGCGACCCCACGCCCCCCAGGCGTGTGCGCTACCGGGCTGCGCTACATCCCGAAATTGGATTGCAAAAATATAAATTTTAATGACACTCGTGTACTAGATTTAGGAATTTAAAGTACAGTTTTGAAGAGGTCCATCATAATCCTGACAGAAACTCCCTGATCTCTATGCTAAATGCCTCTCGAGCTTCAGCTGAATCGTTAAGTGGATTAAAAAGAAAATAGCCTAAAGCTTGATCATGACAAAACTCATCTAAATCGCTGCCTTCCCATAAATGATAGCTTACCAACAAAGTATTGTAGTCAATCTTATAAGGTTTATTACTTGCATTATACCCATTTAGGTATAAGTTTAGAAGAAAAACCGAGGAATCAAGTTCACTATATTCATTGGTCAAAAATGAAAATGTTGGGGTAGACTTATTGTCATTCATTTAGAAGGATATGTTATGGTTCAGTTTGATTGTTTTACTATCGAGGGGTAAATTAGTGATTTTCAATTTAAAAATATAGTAATCCACCAGCTCTTTTGTAAGATAATGTTTCATAAAACAAACCAATCCATACAATCCTAAGAGATTTAATCAAAACACAATTATTCAAGAAATACTATCTGTACAATGTAAAGTGACCCACAAATTGTTGTTTATCCTCATCATTTGCATTTACAACGTACCAGTAATCCCCTGTAGGCAACTCATTTCCTTCATAAGTTCCGTCCCAACCTTTTACCTGATTCAATATGGCAACAACTCTACCATAACGATCATAAATCTTTACTTCTAGATTAGGGAACAGCTCACTGTTGCCAAGCCTCCAGAAATCATTAAGGTTATCTCCATCCGGTGTGAAGAAATTAGGAATCTCTGGCATACTGTCAAAATCAAATGGCATGACAAGATTGGCGACACATCCATTTTGGTCCCTGACCATAATATTAATATTGGCATCTTGGAGTACGGTAAATACATTAACCTCACCAGTGGATTCTCCTTGGAAGAAGTACTCGTATCCTCCAAATCCACCAGTAGCGATTGCCGTTACTTCATTCTCCGCTGATTTGACAGCTTCAAGAGTCAATGGTTCGTATTCCTCAACTTCAAATTCAACAAATGTCACACAACCGTTTTGATGATAAATGTAAACTGTATGTTCTCCTGCAGGAAGGTCACCAAAGGTTCGTTGTTCCGTTGCCAGACTAATATCGTTTTCATCCAAAGAGAACAACAAATTTGGTAGTAGGGAACTGTCAGTTATGGAAACAGTGGCCGTACTATTGGGGAATATCCCATCACAACCATATTCTACTATAGGTTCTGCCATCAATTCTATTCCCAAACCAATATCCGCAATCACGTTAGTTTGACAACCATTAGCATCTCTAACAAAGATCACATAGGTCTCTCCACCTATTAGATTATCGAAGAAGAATGTACTATCCAAGGTAAAGTCGGCATCATCCGCTGAATTAACACTGGTATAATAAGGAGCAGTACCTCCGCTAACAGATAGCGTTAAAGTTCCATTCCCTTCGCCCAAACAAATTTCGGGAGTTGTAGATGCTACAGCAGCGACAAGCTCCATTGGTTGCGTTATCTCTACAGTTCGGGTAATTGTACAACCCAAGTCGTCCTGAATAATCACATCGTAGGTTCTTGGTGACAAATCATTAAATGTTTTTCTATTTGGGTTTGATGGGTCATCGCCTTCAAAAAATTCACTTAACGTATCGGAAATTGAATAACGAATCTGTCCTGTTCCGCCACTGGCTTCTATAATAATCTGACCATTGGTATCTCCTGCACAAGCAACTGGGACTGCTTCCAGATAATCCAATACTAGAGGTGGTGGAGAAGTTATTACTATAGGGGTCGAAATTGTTTCACAACCACCACTATCGGCATATACGTAATAGGTTCCGGGACCTAGATTTCTAAAGATTCCCGATGCTTGTCGGTTTCTCACTATATCACTTGCAATTGGAGCGTTGGGAACACCACCATTCGCTGCACTGCCCAAGTCATTGTTCACTAGGGTATACATATAGCTACCTATTCCACCAAAGGCTTCGGAGCGAATAATACCAGTCGCCTCACCAGCACAATTAATGGTAGCGTTTGTAAGGTCCAAACTAATTACCAAAGGTGCTGCAGGATCTAATCGAATTTCATTTGAGCGTTCAAATGGACATCCGTTAGAGTTTTGGACCTCATATTGGAACGGACCTGGATCAATTGTGATATCAGCAGTAATTTCAATACTTGTCATTCCAGTTCCAAAAGGTATAAAAGAACCACTAGTACCCTCTCTTCGATAGAAATAGTCCACACCTACTTCTGGATTGGTCACCCTTAGCTCCATTCTTCCTATATCTCCACAACCTGGAGGCTGAAGCTCAACTAGTTCTGCAACTATAATTTCTGGATCTTGAATTGTTATTGGAATCGTTTGACCTTCACAGTTCCATCCATCAAAAATTGTAATCCTATATTCTCCCGCGGATAGGTTTGCAAATGTTGGGGTTGTCTGTAAACCACTATTAGTTCCATCTGTTATCCTGTTCAATTGATATAGATAGTTTCCTGGGCCCTGTCCTCCCGTTTCATTAAATGCTTCAATAATACCGTCATTATCGTTATTACAGGCTAAACCTTGAACAATTCGAATATCTGCGGTAATAGGATCTGGCAATAATAAATCTTGGTTTGTCGTTGCTTCACAACCTTCAATATCCCTAATATTTATTGTATAGCCAAGACCTGCAGATAGATTCTCGAAGACAGGATTGGTATTGGGGTAATCAACCAGAACAGTAACACCATCGGGAGCTATCAATTGATATTGATAGGTACCCCAGCCACCATCGCCAGTAGCGGTAATTTCCCCTAAACCGGGAACATTACAGGTAACATCAGCTGTTTGAAGTGTAGTTACCGTAAGTGGCCTGTCTGGTGACCTTACCGTAGTTACATTGCTTATAGCATCACAAAATGGCGTATCCAATGCTTCAATACGGACCACTAAGTTTCCGGCAGGCACCCCAGTTATAATCTCTGGGGAATTGATAGGTGCATTGGTATCAAAACTTCCCGTAACTCCTGTTGTTGTCTCAACTCCAGAGTTGTCCCTAGAGAAGACTTCATAGTTGTACTGCCCAGTATAGTTATTGACTTCTAAACTAATTTCACCATCACTAGAACCAAAACAAGATACCGGGCTTACCTCAGCTATTATGGGTTCTATGGTATTGTATTCGGGCACATTGACCGTAGTGGTCAAATATGAACACCCACCGCTACCAATATCAGTAACCGCAAAAATATAGTCCCCTGGAGTTGAAATTGGCCATACAACCCTATCTGTACCCGATGAGCTTCGTGGTGTTTCGGAGCCTAATGGCAGAATTTCCACTTGATAATTACCCGGTCCTTGATCTACAATAATTGTTATGGAACCTGGACTAACTCCAGAACCAGAAGAATCACAAGTAATTTCGCCGACAGCGTAGGTAAAAGTAATATCGGTCGGAGCATTTATAGTAATTGTTTCGGTTTCTTCACATCCATTCTGATCTCTTACTGTAAGTATGATGCTTTGGTCCGTACCATTATCCACAACCTCAAAAGTATTGCTGGTCTGGAAGTTTGTACCGTCAAATTGGGCAGTGCCATCGTTCATACTGTACGTGTATGGGCCAGTACCTGTAGCTGTCCCTGATCCATCCCCGTTTGTATCTGTAAAAATAGTTATCGTTGCAGTACTAAATTGGTTACTGGATGGGTTACAACTAAATTCAGTATTTATAGTATTGACCATCAATGCGGTTGGTTCACTGATAATAATATTGGCTGAACGATCTGTACACCCCCTATCGGATACCACTTCAACCTGATAGGTATTGGGTGTCAAATTATCAAACACAGGAGAACCTTGGGGTCCTGCAATTACCGTAGAACTAGCTCCATCGTACAATATGTAACTTAGCGGAGTATCTGTATCGGTTCCAGGTTGCAATTCTACTGATATTGTTCCATTGTCAGCTCCGTTACAAGTAATATTTGTACTTGGTGTAGCTGTGATAACTGGTGTATTTACCGTAGATACATTTACAACAGCCTCATCCGAACAAAGTGGCGATGTATTGGAATCCAAATCGGTTACTAAAATGTTGTAATCTCCAGGGAATACACCTGTAAATATATTTGAGCTTTGTGGAGGTCCGATATCCGTCAAAGTTGCATCATCACGTAGTTGGTACCTAAAATTACCACTACCCCCTGTGGTATTCACAACAATTTCACCATCACCTGCATTACAGGTTGGAAAGGAAGTTGCATTGGCACTTATCGCAAAGAAATCGAAAACATCTGCAGTTACTGTATTTGTACATCCGTTACCATCTCTTACAGTTATAATGTAACTACCTGGATTTGGAACTACAAAATTGACACTGGTCTGGTATCCACTACCTATATTGTATTCAAATGTTTCTTCTGGTAGACCAGAGCCTGTTGACAAAGGAGCCGTTACCTCTATTTGGTAACCACTTACTGCAGTACATTGGTTCGTAACATCTATGGTTGGCGTTGGAACTCCAGCATCTTGGGTTACTGTTGCCGTTGTCAGTGCTGTACATCCATTAGCATCCTGAACATAAAAATCATAGTCGCCAGGATAGGGTCCTGCAATTTCAAAAGTTGTCTCCGATGCAAAGGTAGAAGGTGCTGGATCACCTGTAGGAACAAAAGCATACGTAAACGGTGCTGTTCCTCCAAAACCTCTTACCGTTACAAAAGCTCCTGCATTACAAGTAGCCGCCACATTGTTATCTATAATGATTGAAGGTGAACTGAAACCAATAAACACCAAAGTGCTACCGCTACAACCCAAATCATCTGTAACTATGATTTGGTAATTGCCTGGTGCCAAGCTTGTAAAGGAATCACTAAAAGGCATTGACTCGCCAGTAAATGGTGTAGGTCCTGATACCGTTGCACCCGTATCAGTATTCTCTAAGGTAACCGTGAAGTTTCCAGAAGGGATGCCATTGACTTCATACGTAATGCTTCCTGTTCCCGATACATCACATGATGCTGAAGTGGCAGTTGCATTTACCGTAACAGGGTTTGATGATATTATAGGATCAATTTCCTCGATATAAGTACATCCATTTGCATCTCGCACCTCTACAAAATAGGTGACCCCTGGAACTACTTGACCTGTAAAATCGTAGGTATCTCCACCCGAAGTAGCTGGATTAAATATAGGTTCCCCCACTAGCCTAAACTCATAAGGTGCAGTACCTCCACTTGCTGTAACTACAAATGAAAAGGTAGAATCTGAACATGATGTAGGTGATCCTACTGGGGTTAAATCCAATTCATTTTGATCAATGATAAATTCGTCCCTATCCTCACAACCTTGAGAATCCGTAACAACTACAGTATAATTACCTAATGGAAGGTTTGGAAAATTAGCCGTAAGACTGGGAGTCCCTATAGATGAAGCGATTGGAGTACCATTCACGTCCAATAAGACATAATCAAAAGGTGCTACACCAGTACCCCCCGTAATTGCAACAGCAACAGAACCATTTACGGTTCCTGATGTACATACTGCATCAGTAGGAGTGGCAGTTGCCTCTAAAGCAGAACTATTACCAACGGTTGCGGTCAGACTTACTTCACACCCTCTACTGTCCCTAATCACAAAACCACCATGGGTTCCAGGTCCATAACCAGAGAAGATGTTTTGTGAACTAAAAGTTGCCCCTCCATCATTACTGTATTCATATGGTGGTACACCTTGTGTGGTATCGGGAATCAATTCTACGATTCCACTAGTATTATCACCACACTGCGTATCCGAGCCTACCGCTGAACCCGCTATGGTCTCTGGTGGAGAAATGGTCACAATATTTGATTCCGTGGTACAGCCACGACTATCCGTAATCAAAAATTGAAAGGTAGTGTCTGTAGTTATGGAACCGTCATTGGGTACATTGTAAATAAAAGAGTTTCCAGTAATATTATTGTTGTTCGATGTGTACCCACCTCCGTTTATCTGCACTTCATAAATATCGTAATCCCCACTGGTAGTATATCCATTACTTATATTGACACGAATCTGTCCCGGAGGGCCCGCACAGTCCAATTCTTGGATAGTCGTTGCCAAGGCAGTAACCTGAGGCTCGATTGTTGCCGTGACAGTATCCCTACAATCATTGGCATCAACAACTTCTATGGTATACGTTCCTGGTGTAAGGCCAGCAAATGTACTACTGGCACCTAATGGACCGCCATTAATTCTATATTGATAAGGTGCTGTACCTAAAGTTGCGTTAACTACTAAGGTTGCAGCTGTAAAATTATCATAACAAAAATCTGAAGCACCCAAATCCAATGTTAAAGTCGGGGCTTCTAATTCGGTAAGTGTAAAACTGTCTGTAACTGTACAGCCGTTGGCATCCGTAACGCTGACCTGGTATGTACCATCTTGGGACAGGTTTGAGAAAACACGTCCATTTTTTGGGCCTCTTGTTGTAGCATCTGGCTGTGTCAAAGTATAACGATTACCTCCCCAACCTCCTACTGTATTAACCCTAACCGAACCTATATTTCCATTTTGGCAACTCATATCGGTTACGTCCAAACTAGAGATAGCAAATGCTACAGCTGGTTCTTCAATAACCAATGTCGCCGTATCGGTACAATTGGTATCTTCATCGGTAACGGATATTACATAATTTCCTGCCGTCAATCCCGTAATAGGAATTATACCACTACTTTGAGCCGTTTGCACTGCGCCACCATCTATACTATAACTATAGGTAGTATTGAATCCATCAACCAAAAAGCGTCCTTCACCGTCCGAATCTCCAACACAAGTAACCACTCTGGTCTGCTGTGCCACCACACCAATTGAACTGATGTCCGTAATTGCATAGTTCTCATCATAGGAACAACCTTCGTTATCAGTTACCCTAAACGTGTAGGTACCCAATCCCAAACCAGAAAAATCATTATTAGTACCATTATTGATAGCACTTCCCGACGGAGCAATAATTTCATAAGTATAAGGTCCTGTTCCCCCGGTTACGCTCAAACCAACCGTTGCTGTAGTTGTTATACAGTCTAAACTTGATATGGTGAAGCTTAAATCCGTAGGTTTATTTAAGGAATTAAAAACAATTGGGGTCAATGATTCCACGCATCCATTAGCGTCTCTGATCAATGGAGTATAACTTCCAACTCCTAGATTGGAAAAGACAGGATTTGTACCAAATCCGGCTCCAATACTGAATTCGTATGGTGCCGTTCCTCCTGAAACTCCTGAAATTGTAATTTGTCCACCATTTTCATTTAGACATGTTGGCACAGAATCTGGAGTAGCAGTGGCTGCGATACTTGAAGGTGTTCCAATCGTTCCTGTTATCGGTGTTGTATCACAGGTAAATGAGTCTTGCTCATACCTCAACACGATATCATAGCTTCCCGGAGCTAGGTTGGAGAATACATTACTTGTTTGAAAAGTTGCCCCATTATCGTTACTATATTCAATTTCATACCCAAACCCGTTGGTAACATTAACAGTAATTCTACCATTGTTAGCTCCACCACAATTGGCATCTTCCTCGGTTAAATTGAAAATAGGAGGAGGTATATTAGGAACATCGACAGAAGCACTTCGTTGACAACCATTGGCATCTTCTACCAAAATTGCATATGTAGCGGGAGTATTTACTGTAAAGAGTGTTGATCCCGTGTAAGTTGCACTAAACGGTCCGCCATCCACACTAAAACGATATGGCGCGGTACCTCCAGAAGTAGTCAAATTTACATCTATTGAAGTAGCGCCACAACCAAAACTCTCTGAAGCGGTAGCAGAAACGGCTAGAGGACTTATTCCTCCGCCAATTTCAATTGTATTTCCACTAGTATCTGTCGTTACCGTTTCTGAACAATCATTGGTTTCTACTCTAATCTCATAGGTTCCGGGACTGACATTAGCAAAAGTATGGGAGTCAGAGACATTAGGACCGAATGTGTTTATAGTAACCCCATCCTTGATTAGCCTATACGTGTAAAACCCAGGGACACCGGATACTTGCACGTCTATACTTCCCAATTCACTTGGACAAAGAATATCATTGGCCGTTACATCTACTGTAATGTCCAAATTTTGGATAGTTTCCGTATTGGAAGGAAATAAACAAGCACTTGCAGAAACACCCTTTAAACGCACCCATACACGGTAATCGCCTGGAGTTGCAATATCAAAAAATGGATCATCTTGGTAAGGCCCTGCTGAGCTATTCAAACTATATTCATATCCAGCTGGTACATTAGTTACCTCTACCCTACCTGGATTTCCACAAATAATATCTTCTGATATCAACTGTGGATCCAATGGGTTCAGTGTCGATTTAAAATAAAAGAACTGGCCTGAATCAACACGAACCCTAAATTCACCAGCGGTGCTTAAATCATAAGTTGCATTTGTTCCCACGGTATTCCAAGTGCATGCCGTGTTTATCGTAGGACAATCATCTACAACCGTAGGAGCACAGGTATTAGGGTCAAGCTGTTGCCACTGATAGCTACTACCAGATTGGCTTAAGGTCAATGTTCTGATATCACTAACACCACACAAGAAGAATTTAGCCAATGTACTTCCATCATTTGGACATACCACTTCTTCATTGGCGCCTTGAATGATGGTCATGAACATGCTACTGTTCGCTGAGGAAAAAGTAGTTGTATTTGTTACGGAGTCATCAACTTTGTCTACTGAAGAAACAGCTTCAGTACTAGCTTTGGAAATGGTGGACACCAGTCCGTTCCAAATAGAACTGACCTCTGTTTTCGCCAAAACTGTTGAGCAAAAAATTGATATGAAAACTAAAACCACGGCATAAAGAAGATGCCTTGTTTTTCTAGGAAGCATAGGTTAAGTCTTATTATAGCAGAATACTTCGGATTTGGGGTCTTTATATTCCTAGTTGTAATTATCTAAACTTATAAATTTCTATTTATCTTTCGGCTGTATTTAACCGTATTTCGTCTATTAATTCATCTATTTGAACGTTAAATTATGAAAAATAGTGCTCTACTTCTTTATTTTTTCGTTGTAATGCTCTATTCGTCTTGTGCTCAAAATACGGATAAGGGCATAAATCTTCCGTCAAAGACTGATTTTACTGCTAAACTAGTAGTAGAGCAGGTGCAGAATCCCTGGGGTTTAGTTTTTCTACCTGATGGTAGCGCTTTAATTACAGAAAAAGCAGGAAAAATTTTACTATTTAAAAATGGCAGTACCAAAGAGGTAACCAATTTGCCAAAAGTTTATGTTAGAGGGCAAGGTGGACTCTTAGATATTGAACTACATCCCAACTATGCAAAAAATGGTTGGATCTATCTCTCCTACTCCTCGGATCAAGGCGAAGGAAAAGGAGGTAATACCGCGATTATGAGAGCTAAACTGCAGCAAAACAGATTAGTAGACAAACAACTGCTCTACAAGGCAGGGCCAAACACTACCAAAGGACAACATTTTGGATCCAGATTGGAGTTTGATGGTAAAGGATACCTCTATTTTTCTATAGGAGATAGGGGCAACAGGGGTGTAAATCCCCAAGATATAACCAAAGACGGTGGGAAAATCTATAGAATACATGATGATGGAAGCATTCCCAAGGACAATCCATTCGTAAATTCATCAAGGGCCAAAACTGCAATTTTCAGTTATGGACATAGAAACCCGCAAGGTCTGACAATGCATCCTGAAACTGGTGAGCTATGGGAACATGAACATGGTCCAAGGGGAGGTGATGAAATCAATATCCTAGAAAAAGGAAAGAATTATGGTTGGCCAGTAATTACTTATGGTATCAATTATAGTGGTACTAAAATTACCGATGAGACTTCAAAAGAAGGAATGGAGCAACCTGTTTATCAATGGACCCCTTCTATTGCACCTTGTGGAATGGCCTTTGTATCTTCCAATAAATATCCCGATTGGAAAGGAAACTTATTGGTTGGGTCTTTGGCTTTTCAATATTTAGAACGATTGGTATTGAAAAATAATAAAGTGATCTACAGGGAAAAACTATTGGATGGCATGGGCAGGGTACGTAATGTAAGGCAGGCACCAGATGGGTTTATCTATGTTGGTATTGAAGGTAAAGGTATTTATAGGTTAGAACCCAAGTAAGCTTTTACCTTTGAGTTTAATGCTTATTTGTTACTTCATGGCTTCCATCGCGTTTTTGACGGAACCATATTTCTTTAAGGCTTTTTCAGCAGCATTGTAATCAAGTCCTAATTCCTCCACCAAATAACGTGTTCCTCGATCTACCAATTTGGTATTGCTCAGTTGCATATTGACCATTTTGTTGCCCTTTACTCTACCTATTCTAATCATAAGGGCAGTGGAAATCATATTGAGCACCATTTTTTGACTCGTTCCACTCTTCATTCGGGTACTTCCAGTTAAAAACTCTGGACCCACATTGATTTCCATGGGAATATCGGTATCCGTAGCTAAGGGTGAACCTGGATTATTTGTAATTCCCGCAGTCAAGATACCATGGTCTTTTGCATAGGCAATACCGCCCAATACATAAGGTGTGGTTCCTGATGCAGCTATACCCAACAAAACATCGTTTGCGTTTATATCGTATTCCTTTAAGTCCTTCCAAGCTTGGTGAACATCATCCTCTGCAAATTCAACTGCCTTTCTGATCGCACTATCGCCACCTGCAATTAATCCAATGACCCTATCATGTGGCATTCCAAATGTTGGAGGTATTTCCGAAGCATCCAAAATACCCAATCGCCCGCTGGTACCCGCTCCAATATAAAAAAGACGCCCACCTCTCTCAAAACGTAAAGCCAAAGCATCAACTAACTCAGCAACTTTGGGCAGAACCAATTCAACGGCATCTGCTACTTTTTTGTCTTCATTATTAATATTGACGATTATATCTAGAGTATCCATTTGATCCAACTGATCGTATAAGGATGGTTTTTCTGTAATCTTGATGTGATTTCCTCCCACTTTTACAATAATTGTATGTTCATATTTTTAAAAACATCCAGTTTAATATCCCAAGGCTCCAATTCAGTAATTAATACATCTACCTCTTCTACCCCACATATTTTATAACGTTGCAAAGATCCTATTTTTTCAGAGATGCATGGAGACACCACTTTTCTGGAACTATGAATCATTGCCTTTTTCATTTGTACGATTTCCCAATCAAATTCTGTTAGTCCTTCTATGGGATGAATAGAGTTTGTACCAAGAAAACAAATATCTACTTTAATCTCTGACAACATATTAATTGCACTGCCCCCCACAGCTATCTGAGAATCTTTTGACATTCTCCCACCAATAAATATGACTTCTACATTAGTTTTCCCTAAAAGCTGAACTGCAATCGGAAGACTCGGGGTGAAGCACGTCAATTGAATTTTTGACGGTAAACGCCTGGCCAATTCAAGATTTGTAGTACCACCGCTCAAAAGTATTACCTGACCTTCCTTTATAAGTCCAAGCGCTTTTTCGGCAATTTGCGATTTTTTTTCGAGAGAATAAATTTTCTTTCCAATAGGATTATAATTGTTAAATCCTAATGATATTGCTCCTCCATGAACTTTCTTCAATTGCTGTGAGTTGTGCAACTCCTTAATATCACGTCTTACGGTATCTACCGAAACATTGAGTAAATCCGCTATATCCGTTAGTAGTACCCTGTTATGAATCCTTACTTCATTAAGTATAAACTGATGTCTTTCCTCTTTTAACATATGGGGTGTAAAGTTAAAAAAATCTTAAAGAATATTTAATAGCAGCAAAATACGGCAAAATAGAGATATAACTAAAGATAATCATTAAAAATTGCATTAAACTGCAATTAATGCGGTTTTTTGCATATATTTGATGTTAAATTTTCCGTTTTTTGCTAGAACACTATATTTATTTAAATGAGCAACCAGTATCAAGAAGACCAGAGGTTTGAAAAAATTCAAACCATAATACATGAGAATTCCAATAATGCCTCTTTATCCGTAGCCAATGAGATTGCCAGTTTAATCAATCAAAAAAAAGAACAGGGAAAGAATGCCATCCTTGGGCTCGCCACTGGATCTACGCCGATAAAGGTTTACGAATATCTTGTTCAATTTTATAAAGAGGGAAGGTTAAGTTTTAAAAATGTAATAACCTTCAATTTAGATGAATATTTCCCCATGCAACCTGACTCCATCCACAGTTATGTTAGGTTTATGAACGAGCATCTTTTTGACCATATCGATATAGAACCTCATAATATCCATATTCCAAATGGAAACCTGAATAAGGATGAAGTACGGCAGTATTGCGAGGATTATGAGGAAAAAATCCAAAATGTTGGAGGTATCGACATCCAGATTCTAGGTATTGGTCGGACCGGACATATAGGATTCAATGAACCAGGATCAGCCCTGAAAAGTAAAACACGTCTCATACGATTGGATCGTGTTACCAGATTGGATGCAGCAAGTGATTTCTTTGGGGAAGAAAACGTTCCCAAAAGGGCAATTACCATGGGCGTAGGTACCATAATGGATGCGAAAAAGGTCATACTTATGGCCTGGGGAGAAGGAAAAGCAGATATTATTAGACAAGCTGTCGAAGGCCAGATACGAGAATCTGTACCAGCAACTTTTTTACAGCATCATAAAAATTGTGATTTTGTTCTGGATGGAGCTTCGGCATCCTCACTTACAAGAATAAAGACACCTTGGTTGGTCACCGATTGCAATTGGGACGATAGACTGATTAAAAGTGCTACCATTTGGTTATCTGAAAAACTAGGCAAAGCTATTCTCAAATTGACCAATGAAGACTATAACGAGTACGGTATGAGCAATTTGGTAGCAGAAATAGGGTCTGCCGAACAAATTAATATAAAAGTTTTCAACCAATTACAACATACCATCACAGGTTGGCCCGGAGGAAAACCAAATGCCGATGACAGCCAAAGGCCAGAACGTGCAAAGCCCCATAAAAAAAGATCGTTGATTTTTAGCCCTCACCCAGACGACGATGTAATTTCAATGGGAGGTACGCTTTTACGTTTGGTCGACCAAGGCCATCATGTCCATGTAGCGTATCAAACTTCTGGGAATATAGCAGTTTTTGATGATGAAGTAATTCGATTTTTAGATTTCGCGACTGACATTCAAAAAGACAACAAAGAACTCAAAAAACAAGTTAAAAAAGTTCGTGAATTTTTAGCATCGAAGAAACCAGGACAGGTAGACAGTGACGAGATTCAATATTATAAAGGACTTATTAGAAAAGGAGAAGCTCTATCTGCCTGCAGATACTGCGGTGTACAAGAGAAAAACGCCCATTTCCTAAACCTTCCGTTCTATGAAACAGGAGCGGTAAGAAAAAAACCATATTCAGTAGAAGATATACAAATAACATACGACCTGTTAAGCACACTACAGCCCCATCAAATATTTGCGGCCGGGGATCTTTCCGATCCACACGGTACACACAGGGTTTGCCTGGAGGTAATCTTTAAAGCATTGGAAAGGTTGGTAGAAGAGCGTGCAGAGTGGATACGAAGCTGCTACGTATGGCTTTATAGGGGTGCTTGGCAAGAATGGGAAATTGCGGACATGGAAATGGCCGTTCCTATTGGACCAAAGGATATGGCCAGAAAAATAAATGCAATTTTTAAGCACCAATCGCAAAAAGACAGTGCCATGTTCCCAGGAAATGATGAAAGAGAATTCTGGGAACGTGCCGAACAACGAAATAAAAAAACCGCAGACCGATACAATGCACTCGGTATGGCAGAGTACGAAGCGATAGAGGGCTTTGTACGATATAATTTTAACTCTAATTAATTAAACTCAACTACTCTATGAAAAAAACAAATCTAAATTTAGGAAGGCTGCTACTTTTCCTGCCTTTATTGATTTTGTTGTGTTCCAGTACAATTATGCTTGGGCAGGACAATCAATATACGGTGACTGGGACGGTAACCGATGCCGCAAGCGGAAGTCCAATCCCAGGAGCTTCTGTATTTATCGAAAACACTTCTTATGGGAGTGTAACCGACTTTGATGGAAACTATAGTTTTGAAGCCAGTCTATCTTCAAACAGCTATACACTTGTAGCAAGTTATTTAGGATTTTCCTCTGCTAAATCTGAAGTAACTTTTGGTTCTAGTAACGCAGTAAGTGCTGATTTCACACTTAAAGAAGATTTATTAAGTCTGGATGAAGTAGTCGTAACTGGCTCAACAGTGGTACAAGAACGAAAAAAATTGGGTAACGCAGTAACTACCGTAAAAAGCGTAGAGCTTTTGAAAGCCGACCCAATCAATGTGACTTCTGCAATACAAGGTAAAGTTCCTGGCGCACAGATTACGCAAAACTCAGGTGATCCAGCAGGTGGATTTTCAATCAGATTAAGAGGTCCAAGTACAATAAGTGGATCTTCGGAGCCTTTGTATATAGTTGATGGTGTTATCGCAAGTAACCTAACAACAAACGTTACCAATATTAATGTTAGTGCAGGAGATGCAAGTCCAGGTCAGAACAGAATGGTGGATATCAACCCAAATGATATTCAGGATATAAATATTCTAAACGGTTCCGCCGCAGCTGCCATATATGGATCACGTGCTTCGAATGGAGTTGTGGTCATTACGACAAAAAGAGGAAGTAATATGGCCGATGGACCAGAAATCTTCTTTAAAACATCATTTAATGTCAACCAGTTAAGGAAAGAAGTTGATGTTAATTTAAGAGGGGAACAATTTGGCGGGGAAGATGTCAGGTTATGGCCAATTTTTGGTAGAGATGCCGAAGGAAATACCACGCCTTTCGCGAACCTTTTAACCAATAAGGTAGATGTACAACGCTTTGACTATCAAGATTTGATTTTCCAAACAGGATTGGGTACCGATAATTACTTATCTGTTAGGGATGGAAACGAAAAAATGGGATATTCCGCTTCTGTTGGTTATTTATCAAATGAGGGTATAATAAAGAATACAAAATACAATAGACTTTCGGCAAGACTCAATTTTAACCATACCGTGAACGATTGGCTCTCTTATAACGTTGGACTTTACTTCATGAACAGTACTTCTGATGAAAAACCGGACGGCAACGTTTTTTGGAGCCCAATCAACTCTGTGAATATTACGAATAACATTTACGATGCAACCCAGAGGGATGCGAATGGCAACCTACAAAGTGTAGAACCAACACGGGTGAATCCATTATCAATTATTGAAGAATTTGACATCACACAGGATGTTACTAGATTCATTCCCAATCTGACCGTCTCTTTAAGACCGACCGATTTTTTGACAATAGATCAGATTTTTGGTATGGACACTTACAAACAAGAAGGTAATATTTCAATTCCTATCTATCCCTATGAGCCGGTAAATGCCGCATACTTTAATCAAGGATTTCAAGGTAATGCTGAGGCGACCGTCTTTAACTGGAATTATGATGTGAATGCAACATTTGACTTTGATATCAACGAGAACATAAATTCACAAACCATAGTAGGATACAACTTCCAATCCAGCAGTGTGGAGGACTCAGGAACCCAAGGACGCGATTTAGATGCGAACGGTGTACCTACAGTTCCTTTGCAACCACAGGAAGGTGATGACCGATTAGATATTTTTGGAGCTTTTATACAGGAAACCCTATCATTCAGCGATAGATACTTTTTAACTTTTGCAGGTAGAATCGATGGAGCCACAAATTTTGACCCTGATAAAAGAACTAACTTTTACCCTAAAGTATCTGGTTCATACGTGTTATCCAGCGAGCCATTCTGGGAAAACTCGGGCATCTCTAATGTAATTAATTCAGCAAGAATCCGTACGTCCTATGGAGAGGCGGGAAATCTAACCGCCGTAGGCCCTTATGCAAGATTTGGAAGATATAATCCAAATGAGTTCCAGGGAACCACCACATTAAACCAATCAAGTGCCCTTGGTAATGAAGGCTTAGAAGTAGAGCGATTGAAGGAATTTGAAATTGGTACGGATTTGAGTTTGTTCGATAACAGGGCTTCCATATTGTTCACCTACTACAATCAGGAAATATCCGACTTAATTGTCCAACGTACATTAGCACCTTCAGAAGGTGGACTTACAAGATTTGACAATGTTGGAAGTATGAAAAATAATGGTTTGGAAATTTACTTGAGAGTAACTCCTATTAAAACAGATAACTTAAAATGGGACTTAAATTTTAATTTCTCCAGAAATAGAAATGAAGTTACTGCAACTACAGGTGGACCAATATCCATAGCGACAGTTAGTGGAGCTCCACCACAGGTAAGAGAAGGTGAACCACTAGGGGTATTTTACGGAACTTATTTCGCAAGAAATGATGACGGTAGCTTACTGTTGACTGCAGATGGTTTACCACAACAAGAAAGAGGTGATGCCCTAGCGGGAACAATTCAACGAGATGGGGACGGACAACCAACTGGCGATCCGCTAAGAAGGGTAATAGGTGATCCAAACCCAGATTATCTTTTGGGGATAGGCACAGATTTACAATACAAGCAATTCTCTTTCTCCATGCTATGGGAATCGGTACAAGGCTTTGATGTTTTTGATGCCGATAAACGTACGAGACAAGGTGTTGGTGTAGGTAGATTGGCAGAGCAAGAATTGTCTGGAGAATTACCAAGGGGGTACATTTCTTCAATCTACCCCATACAGGAGTTTAGAATGGAAGACGGTTCGTTTGTAAAACTGCGTGAGGTTTCCTTGGGCTATACATTCCCTGAGCTATTCAAAGGTGTGAAAAATTTCACTGTAGCTTTAAAAGGAAGAAACTTAATTTCTATTGACAACTTTTTTAGTTATGATCCAGAAACAAATGCTGGTGGACAATCGAACTTGTTACGTGCTGTGAATTTTGGAAATGTTCCAATTCCGAGAACTTTTATCTTATCACTAAGTGCAAATTTCTAATATGAAGACAATGAAAAATATCAATAAAATTTTTATAGCAATTACCATGCTCTTTATTGTCGTATCATGTGACAAAGAGTTTATCGACCCAATTAATATCTCTGATCCAGAAGTAGAAGGAAGTGTTGAAAATCTGATCAAGTTGATCAATGGAATCCAGCAACGCTTCAGCACAGATCGTGCAGGTGCAAAATACACAACGGTTACCGCATCGGGATTAACAGCAGATGAATTGAGATTGATTAATCCAGGTAACCTGGGAGAGGCAGAGCTGACCAATGGAGGTACCGAAATCTCTATCAACAATGGTGTTATAAGGAGCTTGTGGGGCGAGATTATGTTGGTTAGAAATGAATCCTTAACTGTATTGGAAAGTGCTGATGCAGCAGCGGCAGATGAAGCCGAAGCAAATAGTTTAAAGGCCTACGCCCTATTTTATGAAGCATTGGCCAACGGTACATTGATTCGGTTTTTTGAGCAAGTACCGCTGCTTACCGAGGCAAACGCACAGTTTAATACTAGAGCAGAAGTCTTGGCAGATGCCATAGGTGATTTAAATACAGCTCTTGGTTACGTTCAGAGTGGTATCTCCTCATCTGTATCTTCGGGTGTTTTTCAATCTGTGGATTTGGAGAATTCCATTCAGGCACTATTGGCTAGATATCATTTAATGGCAGGTAATTACGCAGAAGCAGTTACGGCTGCAAATGCAGTTGATTTATCTGTGCAGTCAACATGGTCTTATGATGCCGCAGTTCCAAATCCAATTGCTGAAACCTATGGAACGAACAACGTTGTAGAAGCAAAGGATGATCAATTTGGACTACCAGATGATCTATTACCGGATCCAGCTGATGAACGAATTGATTTTTACGTTACAATCGCAAACGATCCTTCAACTAACGAGGATGCATTTTTTGCAGTCGGATTCTTTGATGACAATCTTGATGAAATTCCCGTATACCTTCCAGGCGAAATGCTGTTGATCGAAGCGGAAGCGTTGGCAAGACAAGGCCAAATACCTCAAGCTATAGCAGCATTGGACGAAGTCTTGACCAAAACTGCTGCGGAAGATGCCTTTGGTATAGGGGCCAACCTACCTGCCTACGCAGGAGCAGCAACTGAAGAGGCTGTTTTAGAGGAAATTTATAGAAACAGACGCATTGAACTTTTTATGACTGGAATGTCCCTAGAGGATAGTAGAAGGTTTAACAGACCTGGACCTGGTGAAACGGACGCTGAACGTAACAGGAATTTTTATCCCTATCCTGATACGGAAAGAGACAATAATACAAATACACCTGCTGATCCAGCGAATTAAACAGCTTCAGTTTTGAATTAGTTGTTAGTTTTAATTTAATCAAGTGAAAAGGCCTACATTTAGTCCATACGTAGGCCTTTTTTAGTTACCCTTTATGCGAAGTATTTCTTATGTAATCCTTATACTTTTTTGTCTTTCGTGTGCCACCAACAAGATGTATACCATTAATGTGCCCAAAACAGAGTTTAGAGGCGTATGGATTGCTACAGTGGTCAATATTGATTGGCCCAAAAACTCAAAAGATAATGTAGAAAAGCAGAAAAAGGATTTCATTGAAATTCTTGACTTTTATCAAAACTTAAACTTTAACGCAGCTATCGTACAAATCCGAACGGCAGGTGACGCGTTTTATAAAACGGAATTGGCACCATGGTCCAAATATCTTACGGGAAAAGAAGGCCAGGCACCTACAGACTTTGACAAACCTTTAGAATGGATGATAGCTGAAACCCATAAACGGGGCATGGAGTTTCATGCCTGGTTAAATCCGTATAGGGCCACTTTTGATTTGGATACTCTTGCGCTTTCAAAAACACATGATTATTACCAACATCCAGACTGGATGGTAAAATATGGTAAAAAGTTTTATTACAATCCCGGTTTGCCAGAAGTCCAACAAAAGCTAACAGCTGTGATTGAAGAAATTACAGCAAATTATGAAATTGATGCCATTCATTTTGATGATTATTTTTATCCCTACAAAATACAAGGGGAAACATTCAATGATAGCATTGCATTTCAAACAAACAGATTACCTAATCAGAGTTTAGAAGATTGGCGGCGAAGCAATGTGGATTCTTTGGTCAAAAAAGCACACCAAACCATAAAGAACACAAAACCTTGGGTACAATTTGGTATAAGCCCCTTTGGAGTTTGGAAAAATAAGAATACCGATCCAAAAGGTTCCGATACACAGGCAGGGCAAACCACCTATGAAGACCTTTACGCAGATCCACTCCTATGGTCAGAAAAAAGATGGTTGGACTATTTGGTGCCACAAATCTATTGGAGCTTGGAACATCCCAAAGCTTCCCATCGTACAATTGCAAATTGGTGGTCCAATGCAACAACGAACACCAACCTATATATCGGAAACGGCACGTACAAAATCAAAAACAATTCGGACAAGGCTTGGAACAAAAAAAACGAAATCCCTAAACAACTTTCCTTAGCTAGAGAAAGAATCGAAATTACGGGCAATGTCTTTTTTAGTGCTAAATCGCTTATAGGACAAAACGAAAACGTAACCAATTTGCTAAAACGAAAATTCTACAAATTCCCAGTTCAGAACCCAACAAGCCCAAGAAAAATAAATAGATCGGTCGCTCCCATTAAAATCAAAACGTCTTTATTGGTTGAAAACAAACTTGAAGTTTGCATTTCCCATAAAGATAGTATCCCCCGATTCGTGCACTTCTATGCTATCAAAAACAAAGCTGCAATCAATGAAAAATTACTTATCCAAAAAAGGTACCTTTCAGAAAGTGAAAAGGAAAGTTGCTCACAACTGCAATTAACCAAACGTCAATTAAAAAATCCTATAGGAGTATCTATAATTGATGCTTTTGGCAATGAGGGCGAGTTACAATTTATTAATCCAAAAACAGATTAATATGCAGGATATGCTTGTTAGACTTTTAGATTTACCCAACGTCTCCAAGGAAGAAAAAAAACTTTTGGAAACTGAAAGTATTGTTTTTAGAAAACCCATAGCTCCAGAAAAAAGCTTAGTAACCGATTGGGTAACATCAAATTTCAGTAAAAATTGGGGTGACGAAGTAAATGTAGCTTTTGCAAGCCTTCCCGTAAACTGTTTTATCGCTCAGCGGGAACAGTCCATTTTAGGCTTTGCCTGTTTTGAGTGCACCTCAAAAAACTTTTTTGGTCCTACCGGTGTACTTACATCCGAAAGGGGAAAAAGTATAGGTAAAATATTATTAATAAAAGCACTTGAAGCGCTTAGGCAGATGGGGTACGGCTATGCCATTATTGGTGGAGTCGGCCCTGCATCCTACTATGAAAAAACCGTAGGTGCCAAAATCATAGAAAAATCGGAAAAGAGTATCTATGAGAATCTATTAAAACAACCTAAATGAACGCTGAAAAAAAGGACAAAGGTGCATGGGCATGGATACCGTTGCTCTACTTTACCCAAGGGATTCCCTATATTTTAGTAGTGACCGTATCCGTTATTATGTACAAACGCCTTGGAATAGGGAATGCAGAAATTGGGCTTTACACCAGTTGGCTCTACCTCCCTTGGGTCATTAAACCATTGTGGAGCCCTATGGTAGATTTGAACGGAACCAAACGAAAATGGTTTTTGGCGATGCAGTTTGTCGTAGCCTTGGCTTTTTTGGGGATTGGTCTTTTTCTTCCCTCAAATTCATTTTTCGTCATCACACTAGCTTTCTTCTGGATGGCAGCCTTTGCATCCGCTACGAACGATATCGCTTCCGACGGTTACTATATGATCGGTCTAACCCAGAAAAAACAGTCATTTTTTATAGGGTTGCGCAGCACGTTCTACAGGCTTGCTATGGTCACCGGGCAAGGACTTTTGGTCATATTTGCTGGATTCTTGGAAAACAAATATGGTGATAATACCAAAGCATGGTCCATGACCATGATATGTGCTGCTGTTTTAATGATGGTATTGACAATCTCCAACTTTTTTGCAGCACCCAAGTTTGAAGACACTCAAAATATGGCGTTAAAAGACCGTATTGGATTTTTGGAAGTTTTTGCTTCGTTCTTTAGAAAAAAACAAATATGGATGGCGCTATTGTTCATTCTAACTTATCGCTTGGGTGAATCGCAATTGGTAAAAATGGCCTCCCCTTTTTTGTTGGATACTATAGAAGTTGGTGGGCTGGGCTATTCAACAGAAGCCGTGGGAACCATTTACGGAACCGTTGGTATCATTATGCTATCATTAGGTGGAATCATTGGAGGAATTCTGATTTCTAGGGATGGATTAAAAAAATGGATGCTCCCCATGTTGCTAGCACTTAACTTACCGAATATTTTCTATGCCATATTGGCCTATACCCAATCCACAAGTCTATTTGCAGTTGTTGGCACAGTAGTATTGGAACAATTTGGCTATGGGTTTGGGTTTGCAGCCTTTCTCATCTATCTTATTTACATTTCCGAAGGAATTTCAAAGACCTCACACTATGCCATAGCTACCGGGTTTATGGCCTTGGGAATGATGTTACCCGGAATGTTGAGTGGGTATATTCAAGAATGGCTAGGCTATGATGGCTTCTTTTTATGGGTGGTCATTGCAGCAATTCCTGCATTCTTGGTACTCACCTTTTTAGAATATCCCGAAGATTATGGTAAAAAATCAAATGTGAGCGATGCTTAACAGATTACCAAGCTACAAAGAAGCAAAAGAAAAGCTTACGCCCAAACAAAAAGTGGGGCAATTGTTTATGCCTGCCGTTTTTATAAACGATAGCGAAAAAGAAATCAGCAGTATTGAAGATTTAATACGGACAGACAACATAGGCGCTATTTGTTTTTTTCATAGTCGTGCTAGCGCAGCCACTAACTTTGAGGGCAAGAAGAAGGTAGTTTATAATGAGAACAGTTATGACCGTTTAAAACAACTCATTGACAGGTACCAAAAGGCTGCCAAATTTCCATTACTTGTAGCTATTGACGCAGAATGGGGATTGGCTATGCGGATAGAAAACACAAACCAATTCCCTTATGCGATTACCTTAGGGGCGATTCAAGGAGACAACCAGTTAATTTATGAAGTTGGGCGGCAAATAGCGCTAGATTGTATGGAAGCTGGCGTCCATTGGAATCTAGCTCCCGTAGTTGATATCAATAACAATCCTAAGAACCCGGTAATTGGTTACAGGTCTTTTGGCGATGATAAGAATAAAGTTCTGGTAAAAGCCGAAGCTTATATTAATGGGATGAACAGTGTTGGTACTTTAAATGCGATTAAACATTTTCCTGGGCATGGCGACACCGATACAGATTCGCACTTGGGATTGCCTGTGATCAACAAGACAAGAGAAGCGCTTTTTGACAATGAACTTTACCCATACAAACAACTTATAAAAAAGGGCGTGGATGCAGTAATGGTAGGGCATTTGTCAGTACCTGGCTTGGACGATTCTGGAAACCCTTCCACCACCTCATCAAAAATTATAACCGATGTCCTGCGAACAGATTTAGGTTTTGAAGGGGTTATTATCTCCGATGCTTTGAACATGCATGCCGTATCTAAAAAATATGAACAAAAAGGAGCACTTGAAGCCAAGGCTTTTGAAGCTGGCATGGATATGATGTGTTTCTCCGAAAACTCAGTACAAGGCATTGCGAAAATAACAGCTACGGCCACTGAGAAAAATATTGAAGATAGTTTTGAACGCGTCTGGAAATTGAAGGAAAAAATCTTCTTAGAAGCGAGTCAAGAAGATCATATCACAGGACAATCAGTATCAGAATTAAATCGAAAAATAGCGCAAAGAAGTATCACCGAGCTATATGGAAATCCAAGAGATGTTGAAAAATTCAAACAGCCCGAGTTCCTTAATCTTTCATTGGATAATCAATCCACAAATCACTTTTCATCAAAGATTCAAAAAGAATATGGGCAGACGCACCATTGTTTAAAAGAAACTACAATTGTTGAAATCAAAAAAGCAATCTCCCGACATCAATATATTGTATTGGCACTCTTTCCCCAATCCATCAAACCAAAGAATAAATTCGGAATTGCAGAGGAAGTCTTAACTGTTATTACCGAAATGATATCCAAAAAAAATGTTTTGATCTATCTTTTTGGAAATCCATATGCACTGGATATACTCAAATTGAAACCCAATTCAAATACCGTAATCGTATACCAAGATTTTCCAGAATTTCAGCAAGAGGCATTTCGGCATTTCACAAGGGAACTAAAAGCAATGGGCAAGCTTCCTGTAACATTGAAAACATTTGGTGTATGAAAACTGATATTATCTCATCCTGGGAAAAGAATGCTACCGAATGGATCAAGGTAATTCAAGGTGACGGTATTCCATCAAGAAAGTATACCAACAGAGCTATTCTTGATATAATTTCCAAAATAGCGTGTGAAAAAATTGTAGACGTAGGCTGCGGTGAAGGTTGGCTTACCAGAGAACTCAGTAAAATGGGAATGAATGCCACGGGATTGGATGCCATTGAGAGTCTATTGATTGAGGCCCGAAAAAAAGGAACTGAGAATTACCATACATTCACTTTTGAGGATATTATAGCGGGCAAAACTATTCCCAATGCTCCATTTGATGTTGCAGTTTTCAACTTCTGCCTGTATTTGGGCGAAGACCTTGAAATGCTTCTGAAAAAAACACTGGATGGGATTTCTGACAACGGGACCCTATTGATTCAAACGCTACATCCTTTTTCCCTTATCCAAAATGGATTTCCGTATAAAAGCCAATGGTTATCGGATTCTTGGAAAGGCCTACCCGGCAATTTTAAAGATGGACATGCTTGGTACGCGAGGACTTTTGAGGATTGGATCGCGTTAATTTCCAATCTTGAAAATGTTCATTTTTCTACAAAAGAAGTTCTCAATGAAGAGCAGAAACCTGTTTCATTAATCCTAAAAATCGATAAAACATCATGAAGGTATACAAAGTATTGGGTTTAATGTCGGGAACTTCCTTGGATGGATTGGATTTGGCCTACTGTCATCTTTGGAAAAATGATGCCCATTGGAATTTCTCTTTAGAGCATACGCTCGAAGTTGGGTATACGGAAAAGATGCGCGATTATCTTAAAAACGCTATTTACCTTTCGGAAGAAGAACATGCACAGTTGCATAAGGATTATGGAACTTGGTTGGGTGACCAAGCTTCTCGCTTTATTGAGGCGCAACAACTTGAAGTAGATTTTATATCCAGCCACGGACACACATCGCATCATAGACCCGAAGATGGCATTACCTTTCAGTTGGGTGACGGGCAATTTTTGGCCAATGCGAGCGGCAAACAGGTGGTCTGCGATTTTAGGACAAAAGATGTTTCCCTAAAAGGACAAGGGGCACCTCTGGTTCCCATTGGCGACCGGCTCTTGTTTCACGAATATGATTTCTGTCTGAATCTTGGAGGTATCAGTAATATATCTTTTGAAAAGGATGGAAAACGAATCGCGTATGATATTGGATTGGCCAATATGCCCCTAAACTATATCACTGAAAAAATGGGGCTTGCCTATGACGAAGGCGGGAAATTGGCAAAAAGTGGAACCTTGGATAAAGTGCTCTTGAAAAAACTCGATCAATTAGGGTATTACCAACTACCCTACCCTAAATCTACCGGATATGAATTTTTTACTGAACAAGTAGTTCCCTTAATCTCAGCTTCAAAGGCTTCTGATATTGATCTACTACATACGTTCATACATCACAACTGTGAACAAATAGCCAACGAAGTTTATAAATATGCTACAAAGGCGCATCACAAACTTTTTGTGGCAGGTGGTGGTACCTTTAATCTGTTTTTTATGGATACGTTGAAAGAAAAGCTTGGAAAAGCAATAGAGGTCGTTATCCCCAATACCAAGTTGATTGCCTTTAAAGAAGCATTGGTCTTTGCATTAATGGGAGTTTTACGTTTAGAAGAAAAAACAAATGTGCTCAGCTCCGTAACCGGTGCAATTCAAGATTCTTCGAGCGGTTCAATCTTTTATCCTGAATAGTATTTTTGTATTAAGATGTAACCAATCTCTTGGTTTTTTTGATAACCATGAATATCGCCAGCGAAGCAAATCCACAGAGTGCCAAACCTATAAAAAGAGGCAAAACCCTATCTTCAACAAAGTTCCCGATAAAAGACGCAATGGGCACCGAAATAACAGTGGACACAAAACCGTTGATTGCCGCTCCTATTCCTGCGATATGACCAATGGGCTCCATAGCAATAGAACGGAAATTGCCCCACATAAAGCCCAAACAAAAGAATTGTAGAAATAGAAACACGACTAAAATAATAACGCTTGGATTTGGCGAACTCCAGAACAAAAGCACAAACAACGTAGCGTTTCCACAAAAAGCGATCAGTGCCATAAATGATAATTTTCGCATACCAAAGCGAAGTACCAGTTTACCATTGGAAAATGTAGAAAGTCCTATAGAAACAGACAATCCGGCAAAAATGTACGGAAATGTATCCTTTAAATCGTAAAGATCTTCGAAAATATGTTGCGATGCACTCAAATACACCAAAAAAGCTCCTGTTACCAATCCCGAGACAAAAGTGAATGCAACCGTTTCACGATACCGTAAAAACTCCTTTAATCCATCGGTGAACATATGGGTGGTTATCGGAATCTTATATTCTGGACGTAACGTTTCTGGTTGACGTTTCCAAAACCATACCCCAACCAAGAACGTGCAGCCCAATTGCATATAAAAAATGGCTTGCCAATTAAATGCATCCAGAATAACTTTCCCAATGGCAGGCGCTACAATCGGAACTAAAATAAAAAATGCGGTTACAAAAGACATGACCCGTGCCATATAATCACCTTTGTACGTATCACGGATAATAGCAATTGCGATAGTTCTTGCCGTGGACAAACCTATACCTTGCAGTATTCTGCCAAAAACCATCCATTCCAAACTTGGGGCTACGATACAAATAACACTGGCAATGCCAAATACCAGCATTCCCAAATAAACCACTGGTTTTCTTCCATAACAATCTGAAAGCGGACCGAAAAATAATTGTCCTACGCCCAAACCAAGAAAAATCATGGTAATCAGCATCTGATTATCTGTGGAGTCCACACTTTTAATAGCCTCTCCAATATTTGGGATTGCCGGTAACAAAGCATCTATGGAAAGTGCCACAATCGACATCAATGCAGCCATTAATGCGATGAACTCAAAGTTCGGCTTCTGATTTTCTTTTTGCATGATGCAAAACTAGGTATACCCTAGCGAGTGGTGAAGCTTTTTTAGATAGTATTTTGATTATGTTTTCAGAAAAAATTATAAAAGATCAATAGAAATATGTTCTTTATGATTGATTTTATCCAAATCGAACTTTCCATACTGTCCGTTCAACGGAGGAAGCTCTAAAAACTTAGTGACATATTGCTCTAGAAGAAAACTTTTTACATACTCTGGGTCATCAAAAGGACTGACCCAAATCTTTATCTTCAGGTCGTTGATATCAAAAGTATCCTTAATCCGATAAAATTTCTTGCTAAACGTTTGATGTCCTTTGTTTATCGAAATACTTCGCCGATTATAAAACACTTCAAAAATTGTTTTTTGGAAAGAACCCACCCTATCCAAAATCACATCAGCTTTACCAATGTAGAGTATCCCATTTTCATCTTTTCCTTTAAGCCTCGTTACTCTTCTTGGCATACCATCCTTGCACCAGATAAGGCCAAAACACCCTTTACTTTTCTGTGTAGAAAAATCAAGGATTTTGGCCGGATCAGAATCAATATTGATTATCATCTTACACTAGCTACAAAGGTATATTGCCGTGCTTCTTTTTTGGAACCTGCACTTCTTTATTCTCCAACATGGCAAAAGCTTTTAATAATTTGCGCCTTGTATCTTCTGGCAATATAACCTCATCAATAAAACCGCGTCTTGCCGCACGGTATGGATTGGCAAACTTATCAGCATATTCCGCTTCTTTTTCTGCCAATTTTTCGGTAGGATTCTCAGCCGTGGCAATTTCCCTCCTAAAAATAATTTCACTTGCCCCTTTGGCACCCATTACAGCAATCTCCGCATTAGGCCATGCAAAATTGAAATCTGCACCAATATGCTTGGAGTTCATAACGTCATAGGCGCCTCCATATGCTTTTCTGGTAATCACCGTAATTCTTGGGACAGTAGCTTCACTAAGGGCATATAAAAGTTTTGCACCATGCATAATGATACCTTCCCATTCTTGATCCGTTCCCGGTAAAAATCCTGGCACATCGACCAACACCAACAATGGAATATTGAATGCATCGCAAAACCTGGTAAAACGCGCTGCTTTTCTAGAGCTCTTCACGCCCAATACTCCTGCCAAGAACATTGGTTGGTTGGCTATGATACCAATGCTCCTACCACCTAGCCTTGCAAAACCAACGATGATATTTTCGGCATAGTCTTTATGGATTTCATAAAAAGAGTCTTCATCTATAATCCCTTCGATTACATCATGCATATCGTAGGGTTTATTGGGGTTACCGGGTACAATGCTTGTAAGTTCTTCTCTTATTTCATCTCCTAGTGCATAAGGTTTTTGTTTAGGAACTTCAGAACTATTTTGCGGTAAATAATCCAATAATTTCCGAATATCATTTAAACAAGCTGCATCATTGGAAGAGGTTTTATGTGCTACACCTGATTTAACGGCATGTGTACTGGCGCCGCCCAATTCTTCTGAGGTCACCGTTTCATTGGTCACTGTTTTCACGACATTTGGGCCAGTAACGAACATATAACTGGTTTCTTCCACCATTACGATAAAATCCGTCATGGCCGGAGAATAAACGGCACCCCCCGCACACGGTCCCATTACAGCGGATATCTGTGGGATTGCTCCTGAAGCTTGTACATTTCTGTAAAATATATCAGCATAACCGCCCAATGACTTTACACCCTCCTGAATACGAGCCCCACCAGAATCGTTCAATCCAATGATCGGTGCCCCAACCTTCATGGCCAAATCCATCACCTTGCAAATCTTTTCTGCATGGGTTTCGGATAGAGCACCACCAAAAACCGTAAAGTCTTGCGCATAAACATAGACCAGTCGTCCATTAATAGTTCCGTAACCGGTTACGACCCCATCGCCATAATACACTTCCTTGTCCATACCAAAGTCAGTGGTACGGTGGGTTACCAAGATTCCCATTTCCTCAAAAGAGCCTTCGTCCAATAGGTAGTCTATACGTTCTCTTGCTGTTAATTTTTTCTTTTGGTGCTGCTTTTCAATCCGTTTTTCACCACCTCCCAAGTGGGCTTCGGCTATCTTATCCTTTAAAATTTTTATTTTGGAATCCATACGAATCAGTTTGTCGGTAATTTTATAATTTTTTGGTCTTCTAGATATTGTTGCAGTGCAACCATGGCCGCTATTTTTGCTTCTTCAGTATTCTTTTGTTTAAGAATTTCCGGGGAATAATAATCTTTTACAAAATGTGTATCAAAATTTCCAGACCTGAATGCTTCGTGCTCCATAACAAACGTACCGAAAGGCAGTGTAGTCTGAACACCTTTGATCTTGTAATCCTTTATAGCGTCCAACATGAGTTCAATAGCTTCCTCACGGGTTCTACCATAGGTTGTTAATTTTGAAAGCATGGGATCATAGTAAATCGGAATATCCATTCCTTCTTCAAAACCGTTATCTACACGTATTCCCTCGCCTTCAGGAAGTTCATAGACTTCCAGCGTACCAACACTGGGAAGAAAATCGTTTAAGGGATCCTCGGCGTATACACGCAACTCCATGGCATGGCCGTTTATTTTTAAATCTTCTTGTTTTAAGGATAGTTCTTCTCCCCTGGCCACTTTTATCTGTAATTCCACTAAATCAACGCCAGAGATAAGTTCGGTAACGGGATGCTCTACCTGTAATCTGGTATTCATTTCCAAAAAGTAGAAATTTAAATCAGCATCCATTAAAAACTCAACTGTTCCCGCACCAACATAATCACATGCCTTGGCCACTTTGGTCGCAGCTACTCCCATAGCTTCTCGTAACTCTGGAGTCAAAATTGACGAAGGTGCTTCTTCTACAACCTTTTGGTGACGTCTTTGGATACTACATTCCCGTTCAAAAAAGTGCAGCACATTCCCATGGGTATCGGCCATTACCTGAATTTCTACGTGTCTTGGGGAGGTAACATATTTCTCAACAAAAACAGAACCGTCACCAAATGCAGATGTGGCCTCACTTATGGCACGCTCCATTTGAGATTCCAGGTCCTCTTCCTTGTCAACGACTCGCATGCCCTTTCCACCACCACCTGCAGAAGCTTTGATCAAGACGGGATATCCTATCTCGTTGGCAATTTCTTTGGCTTTTGAAACATCGGTGATGGCCTCATCTATGCCTGGTACCATAGGAATATCGTAGGCCTTTACTGCTTCTTTGGCAGCTAGCTTACTTCCCATTACACGAATTGCTTTGGATTTTGGACCAATAAACGTAAGTCCATTTTTTTCAACGGCCTCGGCAAAATCTGCATTTTCACTTAAAAACCCGTAGCCCGGATGGATTCCATCAACATTTAACTTTAGGGCAACTTCAATAATTTTATCCCCTAATAGATACGATTTGTTGGAAGGTGCTTCACCTATACAGACAGCTTCATCTGCAAACCGCACATGAGGTGCGTTTCTGTCCACTTCAGAAAATACTGCTACGGTGCGTATTCCCATTTTTTTTGCAGTCTTCATGACCCGTACTGCTATTTCACCACGATTTGCAACCAATATTTTTTTCATAGTTGACCTATTCAAATTCAATCAATAATTGTTTTTTTTCTACAGCTTCACCTTGGGTAACAGCAATTTTTTTGATAATACCGTTTCTTGGTGATGAGATACTATTTTCCATTTTCATGGCTTCGAGCACCAACAGTTGTTCATCCTCTTTTACCGCGTCACCTTCCTTAACGGATATATCCAAAATAAGCCCGGGCATTGGCGCCGAAATAGAGTCTACATTTTTAGCACCATTGGTCGCAAAGCCCATTTTATTGATAAGCTCATCCAAAGGTGTCTGTATATTCGCCCGACACTCACTACCGTTTATTTTGATGGTGTAAGATTTGTTGTTGAAGTCTGCATTTACAATCTGAATGTGGTAAGACACCCCATCCTTCAATAGATGGTACTCGTCTTCTCCGGTCTTAAACATGTCCAAAGAAGAAATTTCGTCTTCTGAAAATTGAAAATCAAAATTTTCATTGACCTTGATTACATAGGGATTTTCCATAAAAAATATTGCCTTAGGTTATCTAGATAAATATAAGATTAAAGCCTTAATCCTGTACAAAACTAGTGTGATAAACTTTTGTGAATTATGATAATAGTCATTCATTTTTTTAACAACCCTTACTAACTATGCACTTGATTTTGGCAAACAAAAGAATCTTATCAAATGCTTATTTTTGAGGTTTAAACAATATTATGCTGATTTTAGGAATTGCAGGGGGTACAGGTTGTGGAAAAACTACTGTAGTGAATCAAATAGTAGGCGAACTTCCAGAGAACGAGGTAGGGGTTATTTCTCAAGACTCCTACTATAATGACCTTTCTCATATGAATAAAGAGGAACGGGGAAAAGTAAATTTTGACCACCCTAATTCCATAGATTTCGACTTATTGATCTCACATCTTGAACAATTAAGACAGGGTAAATCCATACATAAACCTATATATTCTTTTGTTGAGGAAACACGATTGGGAGAAACTATTTTAACCCAACCAAGAAAAGTAATGATCGTAGAGGGTATTTTGGTGTTGAGCAACCCAGAATTGCGTAAAATGTTCGATATAAAAATTTATGTACATGCCGATTCCGATGAACGCCTTATAAGAAGATTGCAAAGGGATATACGAGAGCGTGGACACGATTTGGAAAAAGCGTTGACAAGATATCAAACTGCTGTAAAACCTATGCATCAACAGTTTATAGAACCCTCAAAAGAGTTTGCGGACATCATTATCCCCAATAACCACTACAATACCGTTGCGGTCGATATGGTACGAACTATTATAAACGATAGGTTAAGCTAAGGATATGGGGCTAAAAAATCTAAAACAGAAAAAATGGTTCAAGGTCATGACAAACATGTATGTCCTGGTATTGACAATTTTTGTGATTTGGATGACTTTTTTTGATACCAATTCCCTAATGATTCATCTAGAATTGAGGAATGAAGTCAAGAAACTCGAAAAGCAAAAAGATTTTTTACAAGGAGAAATCGATAAAGACAAAGAAATACTTAAAAAACTATCCAGTAAAAGCGAGCTAGAAAAATTCGCGCGGGAAAAATATTATATGAAAAAAGAAAACGAAGAAATTTTCTTGATCGAATACGAGGATAGCCTAAAGACTGAAAAAAATGACTAAAGAAGATTTGTTCAGTGAATTTACAGAAGTTTCTGCCAAACAATGGAAACAGAAAATCCAAGTAGATCTAAAAGGGGCAGATTACACGGAAACATTGGTTTGGGAATCTTTGGAAGGTATAAAAGTAAAGCCCTTTTATAGTGTCGAGGATTTGGAAGGACTAAAGACCTTTAAATTACCTAATGATCATCACTGGAGCGTTGCACAATCCATTTATGCAGGTGACTCCAAAAAAGCTAACACCAAGGCGGCTACCAGCATAACCAAAGGAACTGAGAGCATCTTGTTCACGATTCCCAATGATAATGTTGACTTTGAAATACTTTTCTTCAATATTGATTTAGAAAGCATACCAATTCATTTGGAGTTTCAATTTTTGGATAGTGTTACAGTAAAAAGATTACTGGATTTTTTAAACGGAAAAAAGGCAACGGTACATCTTAACTTTGATATCATCGGTAATCTTTCTAGAACTGGAAATTGGTTTTACAATCTTGAAGAGGATCATAAACTTTTAGAGAACATTTACAAACTTGCTTTCAAGAATGAAAATATTAGTTCCATTGCCATTGATACTTCATTGTACCAAAATTCTGGTGCCAATGTAGTTCAACAATTGGCCTATGGGTTGGCCCACGCCAATGAGTATCTAAATTACTTTCAAAATAACGACTTAACCAAAGTAGAAAAATCGCAGCCTATTATTTTTAAAGTTTCAGTAAGCGGTAACTACTTCTTTGAAATAGCAAAATTAAGAGCGTTACGATGGCTCTGGAAAAGCATTTCAGAAACTTACGATATAAGCGATGATTGCCATATTTTGGCAATTCCGTCCAAGCGCAACAAAACGTTGTACGATTATAATGTTAACATGCTTCGTACCACATCAGAATACATGTCAGCTATCCTAGGTGGCGCAGATACTTTGTTAAGCTTGCCCTATGATGCCATTTATCATAAGGACAACGAATTTGCGGAACGCATTGCACGAAATCAATTATTGTTGTTAAAAGAAGAAAGCTATTTTGACCAAGCTTCAAAAGTAGCGGAGGGTTCCTATTACGTGGAAGTCTTAACGCATCAATTGGCAGAAAAAGCATTGGAACTCTTTAAACAGATTGAAAACTCTGGCGGTTTTTTAAGTGAACTTAAAAAAGGAAACATCCAGAGAAAAATAAAAGAGAGTGCTGCAAAGGAAGAGCAGCTCTTTGAAACAAAACAGACTACACTGGTAGGAACCAATAAGTTCGAAAATCTAGATGATAAAATGAAAGATAGCCTAGACCTCTACCCTTTCGTTAAAATTAAACCTAGAAAAACAATCATAGAGCCTATCGTTGAGAAACGATTAGCAGAAGCATTGGAACAAAAAAGACTAAGCGATGAGTAGAAAAAAATTTGAAAATCTCGAATTAGTATCTTCCAGTAATGGACAGATAGAAAAAAACTCCATGAACTTTGCGGCAGGAATTGCGCCTTTTCTTCGTGGACCCTACTCCACCATGTATGTCCGCAGACCATGGACAATTCGTCAATATGCCGGTTTTTCCACAGCAGAGGAAAGCAATGCGTTTTATAGAAGAAATTTGGAGGCTGGTCAAAAAGGGCTTTCCGTGGCCTTTGACCTTCCTACCCATAGAGGTTATGATAGTGACAACGACCGTGTGGTGGGCGATGTAGGAAAAGCAGGTGTTGCTATTGATTCCGTTGAAGATATGAAAGTTTTGTTCGATGGAATCCCATTGGATAAAATGTCCGTTTCCATGACCATGAACGGAGCGGTACTCCCCATAATGGCTTTTTATATTGTTGCCGCAGAAGAACAAGGGGTAACCAAAGAAAAACTCTCAGGTACCATACAGAACGATATTCTTAAGGAATTCATGGTAAGGAATACCTACATCTATCCCCCTACACCATCTATGCAACTGGTCGCCGATATTTTTGAGTATACGAGTAAACATATGCCAAAATTCAATAGTATCAGTATCTCTGGTTATCACATGCATGAGGCCGGTGCGCCTGCTGCTCTTGAACTTGCCTATACACTTGCTGATGGCATAGAATATATTAGAACAGGATTAAAAGCAGGTCTTAAAATAGATGATTTCGCCCCTAGACTTTCTTTTTTCTGGGGAATTGGAATGAATCATTTTACGGAGATTGCCAAAATGAGGGCAGGTCGCTTACTTTGGGCCAAGCTCTTGAAAAAGTTTCATCCAAAAAATGAAAAATCGTCAATGCTGCGTACTCATAGTCAGACCAGTGGTTGGAGTCTAACGGAACAAGACCCCTTCAACAATGTAGCACGAACAACTATTGAAGCTATGGCAGCGATCTTTGGAGGTACACAGAGTTTGCATACCAATGCCTTGGATGAAGCCATAGCACTGCCAACTGATTTTTCTGCTAGAATTGCCAGGAACACCCAAATTTATCTACAACAGGAGACGCACATTACCAAGACCGTAGATCCTTGGGCGGGAAGTTATGTTGTTGAAAACCTTACTAAAGAGATAGCGGAAGAAGCTTGGCGACTTTTGGAAGAGGTAGAAGAGCTTGGCGGTATGACCAAAGCCATTGAAGCAGGGATACCAAAAATGAGGATTGAAGAAGCTGCCGCTAGAAAACAAGCCCGTATCGATAGTGGACAGGACACCATAGTGGGGGTAAATAAGTATCGTTTACAGGATGAAGACGACCTTCAAATTTTGGAAGTGGACAATGACAAGGTGCGAAAACAACAGGTAGCTCAGATAGAACACATCAAATCGACCAGAAACGAATCTGCTGTACAGGAAATCTTGTCCCAGATTACCTTAACATCCAAGAAAGCCAAAGAAAACGAAGCCGAGCGTGAAAATTTATTAGCTTTAGCAGTGAAAGCAGCAAGAGCGCGTGCAACCTTAGGAGAGATCAGCGATGCGATGGAAGAGGTTTTTGGACGTTATCGTGCTAAAATTCAATCATTTACAGGAGTGTATTCCAAAGAAATCAAAAACGACAAAAGCTTTGATAAGGCCAGAAAGATGGCCGACGACTTTGCCGTAGAAGAAGGTAGGCGACCCAGAATCATGATTGCAAAAATGGGTCAGGATGGCCATGACCGGGGTGCTAAAGTAGTAGCCACCGGATACGCCGACCTTGGTTTCGATGTAGATATTGGACCACTCTTTCAAACTCCGGCCGAGGTTGCCAAACAAGCTGTTGAAAACGATGTTCACGTATTGGGGATTTCGTCTTTGGCAGGGGGTCATAAAACGCTCGTACCAGAAGTTGTAAGGGAGTTGAAAAACTATGGCAGGGAAGACATCATGGTCATTGTAGGAGGCGTCATTCCAAAACAAGATTATGAATATCTGCTTCAGCACGGTGCTGTTGCAGTATTTGGCCCGGGTACAAAAATCAGTAGTGCAGCTATCGAAATCTTAAACATTTTGATGGACTAGCTCCGGTTAACACCTTTAAAGATAAAACTTTAACGTTCTTTAACGCCCTATGTTAAGGTTATCCAATGCCTGTTAACAAAATACATTTTTTAGCATCTTAAATAATTGTATTTTTAACCTCTAACTTACTATGAAATGGGCAAGATAATTGCTATTGCAAATCAGAAGGGCGGAGTAGGAAAGACAACCACTACCGTTAACCTCGCTGCCTCTCTTGGCGTATTGGAAAAAAAGGTGCTTCTTATTGATGCGGACCCTCAAGCCAATGCTACTTCTGGTTTAGGTATTGATGTAGACAGTGTGGAGAAGGGCACGTACCAATTGCTTGAACATACGATGACCGTGGACGAGGTTATTATACCTACGGATTCCCCAAATGTTGATTTGATTCCGGCCCATATTGATTTGGTCGCAATTGAAATTGAATTGGTCGATAAGGACAATAGGGAGTACATGTTGAAGGAAGCTTTAAAAAGCTTAGGGGACAAATATGATTTCATATTGATAGATTGCGCTCCATCTTTAGGCTTGCTTACCTTGAATGCACTAACAGCTGCAGATTCGGTGATGATTCCCATCCAATGTGAATATTTTGCCTTAGAAGGTCTTGGTAAGCTATTAAATACTATCAAAAGCGTTCAAAAAATACACAATAACGATTTGGACATTGAAGGAATGCTACTGACGATGTTCGATTCTAGATTACGCCTTTCCAACCAAGTTGTGGAAGAAGTCAAAAAACATTTTGCAGATATGGTTTTCGATACCATAATCCAAAGAAATGTGAGACTGAGCGAAGCACCTAGCTATGGGGAAAGCATTATAAAATATGACGCCAGTAGTAAAGGTGCCACCAATTACCTGAATCTGGCCAATGAAGTATTGAAGAAAAACAAGGAAAAAGTTTAAATGGCGAAAGCAACAAAAAAACAGGCTTTGGGACGAGGCCTGTCAGCCCTATTGAAAGATCCCGAAAATGACATTCAATCAGTTTCGGATAAAAATGCAGATAAGGTAATAGGCAACGTAGTCGAACTGGAAATAGATGCTATAGAAGTAAATCCTTTTCAGCCCCGTTCCAACTTTAATGACGAAGCACTCAACGAACTTGCCAGTTCTATTCGGGAGTTGGGAATTATACAACCCATTACGGTAAGAAAACTCGATTTTAATAAGTTTCAACTGGTTTCAGGAGAGCGAAGGTTTCGTGCTTCAAAATTAGTGGGATTAAAAACGATCCCTTCTTATATACGTATTGCCAACGATCAAGAATCCTTGGAAATGGCATTGGTAGAAAATATTCAGCGACAAGATTTAGACCCCATCGAAATTGCACTTTCTTACCAAAGGCTCATTGATGAAATCCAGGTAACACAAGAGAAACTGAGTGACCGTGTAGGGAAAAAACGCTCTACCATTACCAATTATTTACGCCTACTGAAACTGCATCCGATTATTCAAACTGGAATGCGGGACGGTTTTGTAACTATGGGACATGGAAGAGCCCTTGTAAACATTGAAAAAAGGAAAGATCAAATCAATATTTATGAAAAGGTTGTCTCAGATGGACTTTCTGTTCGGGAAACTGAGCGTTTGGTCAAGACCTACAAGGAATCAAGAGATGGAATAGAGCCTGAAAAAAGCGAAGGAACTAGTAAAAGCATCCCAAACTATGTTACCAAAGGAGCAGAACTCTTAAAAGAACATCTTTCAGTAAAAGTGGATATTACCACTTCCCAAAACGGCAAAGGCAAAATTGTGATTCCTTTTCACTCCAAAGAAGAATTTCAGCGTCTAAGAAAATTATTGACAGGTGAGTAAGAACATATTTTTTCTACTTTTTTCTTTTCTGTTTCTACATTTAGCTTTCTGTCAGGAAGAAGAGGAAACCGCCCCTCATCCCCAAGAGATTGACTCTTTGGCACAAGGCTTGGAAGGGGAAGGAATTATCATCCAGGAAGTTACGTATGAAAAAAAGAGAATAAATCCACTTGCTCCCAGCAAAGCTGCATTTTATTCAGCAATACTTCCAGGGCTTGGACAAGTCTATAACAAGCGCTATTGGAAAGTTCCAATTGTATTGGGTGCAATAGGTACGGGCGTTTACGTGTATTCCTTTAATAATACGGAATATAACCGAGCTAGGGACGCATTCAAAAGAAGACTAGCTGGTTTTACAGATGATGAGTTTTATGACATAAATAACGATAACGCTGTTGGTTCAGCTCCCGATATCTCAGATGAAGCATTACAAAATGCCCAAGAGAGTTCGCAACGTGACCGGGATTTAGCACTATTGATTTCCATAGCACTTTATGTTTTGAATATTGTCGATGCGAACGTAGATGCGCATTTAAAACAATACAATGTAGATGATAATCTATCTGTAGATTTTCAACCTTCTATAAACTTCAACCCCATCACCAATAGACCCAACTATGGGATGGCGCTGGTCGTAAAATTTTAGCACATGAATATTGGACTGTTCGGTTACGGGAAAATGGGCAAAATGATTGAGCAAATCGCTATAAACAGGGGTCACTCAATTGTTGCAAAAATAGATGTGAATTCCATTAAAGTAGATTACAGCGCAATGGACGTTGCTATCGATTTTAGTACTCCAGAATCAGCTTTTAAGAATATAACGGATTGTTTTGAAAATAAAGTGCCCATAATATCCGGTACTACAGGGTGGTTGGATAATTACGAAGATGCCATAACTTGTTGCAAGGAGAAAAAGGGTGCTTTTATATATTCATCCAATTTTAGTTTAGGTGTAAATATTTTTTTTGAGCTCAATTCTTATCTGGCCACAATGATAGGAAACTTGGAGCAATATAATGTGGCTATGGAGGAAATTCATCATACACAAAAACTGGATGCTCCAAGTGGAACGGCCATAACCTTGGCAGAAGGGATTTTAGCCCATACCCCCTACCAAAGTTGGCAGTTAGATAAGGCTGAAAAAAATGTCATTCCCATTACTTCCAAGCGAGAGGGCAACGTTCCAGGTACGCATACCGTAACCTACGAAAGCAATGTAGATACCATAGAAATCAAACATACAGCGCACAATAGAGAGGGTTTTGCCTTGGGCGCTGTTATCGCTGCGGAATGGATTCAAGGAAGAACAGGTATATTTTCTATGAAAGATGTGTTAAATCTAAAATAAAACGTAACAAAAATTAAGACTTCGTGTCTAAAAACTAAACTTTACATATGGACGGTACACAGTGGATTATTTTTATCTTAATTGTACAGATCATTCATTTTCTTGGAACTTGGAAACTTTACGTAAAAGCAGGTAGAAAAGCTTGGGAGACCGCTATACCAATTTATAATGGTATTGTTCTAATGAAAATCATAAACAGGCCTTGGTGGTGGGTACTTTTGCTATTTCTGCCCATTATCAATTTATTGATGTTCCCGGTGGTATGGGTCGAGACCATTAGAAGTTTTGGCAAAAACAAGCTTTTAGATACATGGCTGGCCATTCTAACACTAGGTTTTTATATCTACTACATCAATTACGCAGAAGATGTAAGCTATATTGAAGATAGAAGTTTAAAGCCAAGAACAGGACTTGGTGAATGGGTAAGTTCCATTGTTTTTGCGATAGTGGCAGCGACATTTGTCCACACCTATTTTATCCAACCTTACGTTATACCTACGGGTTCTTTGGAGCGCACACTTAGGATTGGGGATTTTCTGTTCGTGAGCAAGTTTCATTACGGTGCAAGATTGCCCATGACCACTTTGGCCGCACCTATGGTCCACGATACGCTACCTGTTTTAAAGAAAAGGTCCTATATAGCGGATGTTAATCCAGAAACGTACAAAACATCATGGAAGAACAAGCTGCAATTACCCTATTTACGTCTTCCAGGATTTAATACGATAAAGAAGAACGATATTGTGGTTTTTAGTCTTCCTTCAGATACGTTGTATCAGTTTTTTAAGGCCGAAAAGGCGGTCAAAAAGCCTATTGATAAAAAATCCAACTATGTAAAAAGATGCGTGGGCACTCCGGGTGATTCACTTTCGGTAATAGATGGGTTCGTCCATATCAATGGAGAAAAACTCAAACTTTCGGACAGGGCAAAAGTCATGTACGATTACACTATTTATTCCCAAAAAGGGGTGTCTAGCAAACTACTCTCGGAAGTCGATGCTTCAGATTATCTTAGAAAATACATCACAGCAGGGGTAAATCAAAATCAATACAATGCCTTGGCGCCATACTTGTTGGGTGCCCAACAAACCCCAGACGGAAAGATTGAACTGATCACCCAAGAGAAAGGAATACCTACAGAGGTTATTAGGCAACTACGACTTTCACTGACCGAGGAAAAACCAAGATCAAGAATTGCCAATCTAACCGATGAAATGGTCGAACAGCTACGGAAAAATCAAAGCGTGGATTCCGTAGTAAAAACAAACGAAGGGAAAGGTGTTTATGGTGGTGCGTATCCCCAAAAACCTAACATTCACCCTTGGAACGTCGATAATTTTGGCCCTATCTATATTCCAAAAGCAGGAGCTACTGTAACGTTAACTCCTGAGACCATTCCACTCTACAAAAAAATCATTAGGGATTATGAAAACAATGAAGTAGAGGTCAAAGGTCAAAAGATGTACATTAACGGAACAGAATCATCATCTTATACCTTTAAACAGGACTACTACTGGATGATGGGTGATAACAGAGATCATTCCGAGGATTCCCGAACTTGGGGCTACGTACCCGCCGACCATATTGTAGGTAAACCCGTTTTTCTTTGGATGAGTTTTGATAATTTTGACGAGGGCCTCGCCAACTGGAGACCACGTTGGGAACGTATCTTCACCACGGTAGGCGGCAGCGGAGAACCTGTATCTTATTTGATATACTTTTTGATAGCTTTAGGAGGCTGGTTTGTTTTTGACTTTTTTAGAAAGAAGCGCAAGAAGAATGCTGAGTAATCGGTGTTTGGTGTTCAAAAAAAGTGTTTTTTACCTGTTAAAAATATTATGTATTGAAAACCTTGGTCCACCCTACATATTTTCCCAACATTATCACCTTTGCCGTGATTGTTCAGAATGATGTTATCTGGGAAGGACATGATAATTTTCAAAAACAGACCTATAGAAATCGCTGTTATATTGCAACGGACCAGGGAAAACATATGCTTAATATTCCAATAAAACATGTAGGCGGTAAAGAGGGTCGACAAAAGTATCATGCTGTTGAGGTAGACAATAGTACAAACTGGCAAAAACTGCATTGGCGAACTTTGGAAACAGCATATAGAACGTCTCCTTTTTTTGAGTTCTATGAAGATGACCTTAAACCCTTGTTCGAGGAACCTGCCAGTTTACTTTACGATTTCAACTTAAAAACAATAGCAATTATTGGTGAATGTCTGGGAATAAAAACTCCCATGGAGCGAAACGTATCTTTTGAAAAAAAATCCAAAGAACTCATTGATTCAAGGCTTCTGGTGGATGCCAAAAAAAGTCCAACGATTGCCGTTGATGAATATGCGCAGGTTTTTGGGGAAAGAAATGGTTTTATAGCCAATCTCAGTATTTTGGATTTACTTTTCAACGAAGGAACCAATACACTTACTTTCTTAAAAAATCTATCTCTTAATGCCTAGGTTCATTGTCCATTATGGAATTCACTTTATAGTTCCTCTTCTAATTGGTCTTTTGCTCGTAAAAGAAGATAAACTAAAGGTCACGCTTATTCTTTTGGCAGGTATTTTAATCGATATAGACCACATAATAGCTGAACCTATTTTTGATGCTGACCGATGTAGCATTGGCTTTCATCCACTTCACAGTGTTTGGGCAATCCTTCTGTATTGCCTACTACCTTTTTTTAAAAAGACGAGAATAATCGGCCTGGCCTTGATCATTCATATCATAGCGGATAGCGCAGATTGTTTATTGATGTGATGTATACCGCAATGTAGCCGCTACAGGGTAATGGTCGGATAGTTTTTCGTCAAAATTGGTATGCGAAATCACTTGAAATGAAGCGTCTGCTAGAACATAATCGATTCGTAACGGGAAATTAAAAATCTTGTAGGTACGACCAAATCCATTTCCCTTTTCCAGAAAGCTATCCTGTAAATCGTCTCGTACTATTCTGTAGATATTCGAAAATTGGGTATTGTTCAAATCCCCGCATACAATGGTGCTGTAGGGACTTTGCTTAACATGGTCATTGAAGATTTTCGCTTGCTCCAATTGTTTAGAGAACGTATTGACGAGTCTTTTATAGGTTTTTTCTGATTCTTTCTCAGAAAATGTTTCTGATGAAGGAACAATACTAAAGGACTGCAAATGCATATTATAAACACGTATTGTATCGCTCCTTACAAGAAGATCCACATAGATGACATTGTTTATGGTACCTGGAAAATCGATAGACCCTTTATTTAAGATCGGATATTTGGAAAAAATGCCCTGTGTAATTTTACCAACAGAATCAGGTGTAATGCTGTTATATGGATATTGGGACAATTCATCTTTTCGCTCTCTATGAAATTCTTGTATGCACAGGATATCTGGTTTTTCAGCCTTAATAAAATCAATGATTCGGTCTCCAATGTTAGGCTCTTTTATCCATTCGTATTTATTAAAATGCCATACATTGAAGGTCATTATCCTTAAATCGGATATTTCATCAGCATCCTGATTTTTGTTTCCAACTCCATAAAAGGGCCCAAAAACAAAATAGCCCATTGCCAAAGCAGCTAACGACCATAAGAACTTTCTCTTTTTTCTATATATCCAATATAAAAGGAAAAGTACATTTACAATAAATAAAAAAGGAACACTTAAGCTAAGTACAGAAAGGACCGGAATTATTTGAATACTAAAAAAAGATAATATGCAGGTCAATAACAGCACTATGGCAACTGTAACATTAAATCCAAAGATCAACTTTCCGAGCATACTCAACGCTTTTTCACGAATTAGTCTTCTTTTCCTGCCTTAAAAAGAAAATCCTTTTCAGCTTTGGATAAGCTTTCATAACCGGATTTACTGATTTTGTCTAGAATGGCATCTATTTTACGTTGGTGGGCTTCTTTATCGTAATCCTTGGCGCTTTTGTTTTTGGCAGTGTTCTTCTTGTACACCGTTTTTAATGGTGCTTTTTTATCCCTAGGCTTGAACCATTGCGCAATAGCATTTCTAAACTTTCCAAAACCTGAACCTATATCGGTTCCTTTTAACAATTGTCGTGCATAAATATACCCAAGGAGAGCACCACCTAAATGGGCAAGCCTCCCCCCTACATTTCCTCCAGAAGGAATTTGAATTAAATCTACCAAAATAAAGAACGCTCCAACATACCAAAGCTTCACATTAAAAAATATGATACGGACTTCTTGGTTTGGAATATAGGCACATACAAATATAAGCACCGCTGTGACCCCAGCGGACGCTCCAATCAAAGCGGTGTTGGTATTCAATAGTGTAGGGAATACATTGTAGCTCAATAAGAAGATCAATCCCCCTACTATTACCCCTAAAAAATATACATTGATAAATCGTTGTACATCAAAAAGATTCAAGAAAATACGTCCTGTAAAATAGAGCATGATCATATTCCAAAAGATATGACCAAAGCCAGCATGGAAGAATGAATATGTAACTATGGACCAAGGTTGTCCAAAAAACTCCATGAAATCTTTTGGAAGGTGAAACCAGCTAGCTACCGAACCTCCAAGAAGTGCCAATGCCAAACCATCCAGAATGAAAATCAACACATTGAAGGCTATTAGCTTTTCCGCTATAGTTAGCCGAGCAAAATTATACTGTAAACCACCGTTAGCCATAGGTTAGTTCCATCTGTTTTGATTAAACTGATTTTTTTTCCAATACCACATCATAAGGAAGCCGATCAGTGCGCCTCCAATATGGGCAAAGTGAGCTATTCCCGTATTTATGTTGCCTATTCCAAAAATTAAATCCCCCAGCAACAACAAAGGCACAAAATACTTGGCCTTAATGGGTACGGGAAGAAATATGAGCATAAGTTTCGCTTCGGAATACATAAAAGCAAAAGCTACCAAAACACCATATATAGCTCCAGAAGCACCAACAGCTGGCGTATTATAAGCACTCAAAAAATTATCTATTGTGCTTTTGGAAGCTAAATTGTACCAATCTGGACTATACTGCCCATTAGCCAGAATGTCCAAAACCTGTGTTTCCGTCATCCCAGAATTGACCAAAGCGTTCATACCTTCACTAAAAAGATAATAATTGACCCCTGAGTGCAAAAAGGCTGAGCCCAAACCCGCTGAAAAATAAAAGAAGAGGAATTTGTTCCTGCCCCAAACCTGCTCTAGAGGCGTGCCAAATGCCCATAACGCATACATGTTGAAAAGTATGTGCATGACGCTCCCATGCATGAACATATGGGAAATGACCTGCCACCATTGAAAATTGGTATTCTTAGGGAACCAAAGTGACAACCATTGGTACATTTGGTCGCCATATAATTGTGTGGCAAAAAACAAAATAACGTTGATGATCAACAGGTGTTTTACTGCCTCGGTCAATCTACCCATTTAGCTAAATTTTTTTTCAATATCCCCTTCAGAGATAATAATATACGTCAATTTTTGTGAAGGACTTAGTGTTGGCTCCTTACAACCGAATAAATCGTTTACCAATGCCAATTGTGATTCTTTGTCCAATAACTCCCCTGTTTTTACCGCAAGGTTTTTAGCAAGTGTTGCTGCTAAAACTTCTGCTTGGGAAATTGAATTTCCTTCGAATCCTTCTTTATAATCTGCCATTATTCGGTCTAATACCGTGCCAATTCCCCTTTCAGAAAGAATTAAAGGAACACCTGTCACTTTAACAGTCTCTCCTTCTAAACTTTCAAAAGCAAAACCAACATTGGCGAGACTATCCTTAACTTCTTTTAAAACAGTAAGTTCTTGTTTTGTAAATGAAAGCTCCAAAGGAAACAAAAGCTGTTGGCTTATACCTTCTTTTACGGTTATCTCGGTCAGGAACTTTTCAAAAAGCACCCGTTCATGAGCACGATTTTGATTAATGACCAACATACCCGATTTAATAGTACTAACAATATATTTTCTTCTAAGCTGAAAGGTAGTTCCTGTATGTTCTTCGGTATCAGAATCTGAATAAAAAGTACCTTGGGCAATATTATCGGATTCTATTTGTACACTACTAAAATTGTCGGTCTTTATTTCAGCATCCAACCCTTCGTATAGATTTTCCCAACCTTTAGCACTCGTCTTTTTATAAGTGCCCGTACTGCCTGTTTTTTCTTGGGTAGATTGAAATGGATTAAAAGAAGTGTCCACCGTTACTTTTGGGAGTATTACACCTTTCTCTTTGTACTCGTAGGGAGTATCAAGATTCGGGTCATGGTCAAAATCCAATACGGGAGCCACATTAAATTGTCCCAAGCTATGCTTTATGGTCGACCGCAAAATAGCGTACATCGTATTTTCATCATCAAACTTAACTTCTGTTTTCGTAGGGTGTATATTGATGTCTATTGATGATGGATTTACTTCCAAGTACAAAAAATACCCAGGATACAGATCAGACTTTATGAGCCCTTCAAAGGCCGCTACTACGGAATGATGTAAATATGGACTCTTGATGAATCTGTCGTTGGCGAAGAAAAACTGTTCTCCCCTACTCTTTTTTGCAAACTCGGGCTTACAGATGAATCCGGAAATTTTGACCACTTCGGTCTCCTCATTTACCGGAACCAAGCGGTCGCTCATTTTGGTTCCAAAAACATGACTTATCCGCTGCCTGTAGTTGGTCTTTGGCAAGTTAAAAACTTCTGAACCATTGTTGTAAAAATGAAATTCAATAGTAGGATGCACTAAAGCAACTCTATGAAATTCATCCATAATGTGACGTAACTCAACTTGGTTTGATTTAAGAAAATTACGTCTTGCGGGAATATTGAAGAATAGGTTTTTAACCGCTATCGACGTGCCCTTAGGGGTTGCAATAACTTCTTGTATTACTATTTTACTGCCCTCTATCTTCAGATGGGTTCCTACCTCGGTACCATCCGTTCTGGTCTGCATATCTACATGGGCAATGGCAGCTATTGAAGCTAACGCCTCTCCCCTAAACCCTTTGGTCTGTAAATTAAACAAGTCTTGGGCATTGGATATTTTGGAGGTTGCGTGGCGTTCAAAAGACAATCTTGCATCGGTCTCGCTCATTCCCAAGCCATTATCAACTACTTGAATTAAAGCCTTTCCTCCGTCTTTTACAATTAGTTTTATCAAGGTAGCTTCTGCATCGATTGCATTCTCCAATAACTCTTTCACAACCGAAGCTGGTCGTTGAACCACTTCCCCTGCCGCGATTTGATTGGCGACATGGTCTGGCAAAAGTTTAATGATATCTGCCATTAGGAAGTCAGAAATATTGATAAATCAAAGTCTATAATGAAGAGAAACAACACTATCAAAATGGCCACAATGATAAGGAATCTGAGTTTGATATTTTTATCGCCCTCATTCTTTAAATCCTCTACCGCTGAGGAAAATTTATTTTTAAGACCACGTTGTGTATGTGCAGTACTTCTGTATTTATCCAGTTTATGTTCTATTTTAAAAGGATTGTCTTCACCTTTATAATAACGTGGTGAATAATTATAAGTTCTATTTTTTCTAAGTTTTAGAAAATTTCGCATCGTATCCTTTTCCAAGTGTTACCAAAGGTACTTAAAATCGAAAAAATGTCCTGAAAAGCAATCCCAAAAAGTGTTAACAGTATATAAAATGCAAATACAAGAATCAAACTCAAGTTCAAAAGTCAAAGACAAATTCAAAATACAAGTTCAAGTTCAAGAGTTAAGTTCAAACTCAGTAAGACTAACACATGTTCAATTGCATATTATAAACTGTAGCGGAAACACTTATTTTTAATTTTTTGAACTTGTGCTTGCACTTGAGCTTGAAAAATCCCAATGAAGTAAGGTTGTATTTTGAGTTTGTTTTTGTATTTGGACTTACTTACCCAAAACCGCCATTTTAATGGCAGCGATAGCAGCTTCTGTACCTTTGTTGCCATGTTTTCCACCGCTGCGGTCCAATGCTTGTTGAAGATTGTTATCTGTCAGCACACAGAAAATTACAGGAATATCATAACTGATATTTAAATCTTTAATGCCTTGCGCTGTAGCACTACAAACAAAATCAAAATGACTGGTTTCGCCACGGATAACGCTACCAATAGCGATTACTGCATCAATTTTTTGTGTAGTTAGCATTTTTTTACAGCCAAATGTGAGTTCGTAACTGCCCGGAACGTCCCATCTTACAATGTTATCCGGTAATGCACCGCAATCCAACAGCGCATCAACTGCTCCATCGTAAAGGCCTTCGGTAATTGTTTCGTTCCATTCAGAAACAACAAGCCCAAATCGAAGTTTCTTCGCATTCGGGATTGTAGATTTATCGTAAACCGATAGATTTTTATTCTCGGTAGCCATTTTGACTAATTTTTGGCCAATCCTATAAGTAAATCGATATTATTCGCTTCTTGAGCCATAGAAAATTCACTTTTGATGCGCTCAAAGAAACCTTTAGCTTTTTCTTTTTGTCCCAAATCCATAGCGATTATACCTGCCTTGTACAAAAATCTAGGGGTTGTATATTCATTTTCACTATGCGCTACAGCTTTTTCATAGTAATCCAAGGCATCTTCTGGTTGGCTCAATTGCGAAAAAGCATCACCTATACCACCTTTGGCCATAGCTCCCAAAACCGCATCATCCGATGAAAAATTCTCTAGATGGGTAATCGCTTCTTGGTATTGCTGCATATTAAGGTATGTCATACCAGCAGAGTAGTTCGCAAGATTTGCAGCCTTTGTACCTTTATATTCCTCAATAATATCCAAAAAACCATATTTTCCTTCAGCACCGTTCAAAGCCAACAAGAAAAGAGAATCCTTTTCCGTTTCATTGGTCAAGGCCTGATCAAAATACTGTTGGGGATAATAAAGCTCGTTTGCAGCGGAAGCTTCCTTTGGTTTTTGGATAAACTCATTATAACCTAGATATCCAAGAACACCAATGGCAATAGCTGCTATGGCGCCCAAAATATAGTTTTGATTTTTTTGAACCCAAGCTTCGGTTTTAGAAGCACCTTCATCCAACGTACTGAAAACCTCAGCAGTTGTGCTGTTCTGCTCATCCAGTTGATTTTCCTCAACCTTGTTCTTTGGCTTAAAGCCTCGCTTCTTGTATGTTGCCATCCTTGATTTTATTAATCGGGCAAAAATAAAGTTTTTATCCAAAACCAAAAGGTAATTTATTCGTTATTTTTGGAATCTTTAATTAATTGCTAACCGACCGAAATCCTTAGATTTCTTCAGCTTTTATGTTTTTAAGGCACTTATCTTTAGTTAATTATAAAAATTTCGCTTCCAAGAGCCTGGAATTTGATCCAATAATCAATTGTCTGGTCGGGGATAACGGCGTTGGCAAAACCAATATTCTGGATGCTATTTACCATCTTTCCTTCGGTAAAAGCTATTTTAACCCAGTTGCCACACAAAATATAAAGCACGAAACCGATTTTTTCGTCATTGAAGGGGAATTTGAAAAAAATGAGCGTAGCGAAAAAATCATATGCAGTTTTAAAAGAGGGTTAAAAAAAGTTATCAAAAGAAATGGCAAGGCATACGATAAGTTTTCAGAACATATAGGTTTTTTGCCCCTAGTAATCATTTCACCATCTGACAGGGATTTGATCATAGAAGGGAGCGATACCCGTAGAAAGTTTATGGACGGTGTGATTTCCCAATCGGATAAAGCATATTTGCAAACACTCATTAAATACAATAAAGTATTGGTGCAACGTAATTCACTGCTAAAATACTTTGCCGTAAACCATACGTTTGACGCTGATACTTTAGCAATTTATAACGAGCAATTACATGGTTTTGGAACGGAAATACATCAAAAAAGGATGGAATTCATTACCGCTTTCATTCCAATCTTTAAAGAACAGTACGCCCATATTTCCGAGAAAGAAGAACAGATAATGCTCTCTTACGAAAGTCAACTCGCAGAGAAAAAACTATCCGACCTTTTGGAGAACTCGATAACTAAGGACAGGGCGTTGCAGTATACAAGCGTGGGCATCCATAAAGATGATCTAAACTTTACCATTGATGGACATCCCATAAAAAAGTTTGGAAGCCAAGGGCAGCAAAAAACATTCTTGATCGCTTTAAAATTGGCGCAGTTCCATTTTATTAAAGAGCAGGCAAAAACCACACCTATTCTGTTATTGGATGATATTTTTGACAAGTTGGACGAAAATCGTGTCTCCCAAATAGTTGCATTGGTGGACAATGATGATTTTGGACAGATTTTTATCAGTGATACGCATGCGGAACGAACCGAAAATGTAGTTAAAAACATTCATCAGAGTTATAAAATATTTACCTTGTAGCATGAAGCGAATAGTTCTGTTTGTTATAGTTCTGAACTTATGGGGATGCAATGAAACTCCAATTTCCAAAGAAGATATTTCTTTTTTGAACGGATATTGGGAAATTACAGAAGTTGAGTTCCCAGATGGCCAAAAAAAGAACTATTCCATTAATCCAAGCGTAGATTTTATTCAAGTAGAAAATATGGAAGGCTTCCGTAAAAAATTACAGCCTTCATTTAATGGTACCTATACGACTTCAAATGATACTGAATCCTTTAAAATCATCCGTATCAATGAAGCATTTACAATACAGTACAAAAAAGACCGGAACGAATGGGAAGAAAAATTGGTGCATTTAGATACTATGTCATTCTCCGTACTCAATACAGAAGGAAAGACATATTCTTATAAACGCTTTCAACCTATAACCATACCCAAATAATGGCGAAACGGCACAATTCGTATCTTAATCTAAGTGATGCACTGGGGGAGTTCATCAAAGACAACAAGCTCCAAAAAGGTATGGATAAAGTTGAAGCAAAAGATGCCTGGGTAAAATTGATGGGGAACGGGGTGAACAATTATACAACCGCTGTAGAGTTGCGCAACGAAACCTTGTTCGTTTCACTATCTTCCTCTGTACTTAGGGAGGAATTAAGCCTGGGAAAAACCAAAATCATTGCAATGCTCAATGAAGAATTGGGAAAAGATTTGATTAAGAAGCTGGTTTTACGCTAATCGTTTTTAGGAGTCTGATGAAAAATTTTATTGAAACGAAAAGGCTGATACTCTGCGAGGCCACCTTAGAAGATTCAGAATTTTTTTATACGTTATTGAACAGCCCAAATTGGATAGAATTTATTGGAGACAAGGGAGTTCGAACTCAAGAAGATGCAAAGCAGTATATACAGTCCAATTTGATTGATTCTTATCAAAAAAACGGTTATGGCCTCTTAACAATGTCTTTAAAAGAATCTAAAAAGCCCATCGGTATTTGTGGTTTTGTTAGACGGGACTATCTAAATAGTCCGGATATAGGATTTGCAATTCTTCCTGAACATGAAGGTAAAGGATACACTACAGAAGCGTGCGAAGCGATTATAAACTATGGAAAAACCGAACTTAAGTTGCAAACTATTTTAGGGATAACCACTCTTGAAAATACTAAATCGCGCAACCTTCTTACCAAAATCGGTCTTTTTGAAATTGGTAATCTTCAACCCGAAAAGAATAAGAGGGAGTTTCTACTTTTTTCCACAAAAAAAGCCACTCAAACTGAGTAGCTTTTATATTGTGTATCAAAGTGTAATTATTGTCTAAAATATTTCCCTTCCAGAAAAATGGAAAGAACCTTCAATTTTTGCATTTTCATCACTATCTGAACCGTGAACCGCGTTTTCTCCTATGCTTGAAGCATATAATTTACGAATCGTACCTTCAGCAGCTTCTTCTGGGTTGGTAGCACCTATTAAAGCACGAAAATCTTCAACAGCATTGTCTTTTTCCAAAATTGCAGCAACTATTGGACCTCTGGTCATAAATTCCACCAATTCTCCAAAGAAAGGTCGTTCTTTATGGATAGCGTAGAATTCCTGCGCATCCCTTTTGCTCAATTGCGTGTACTTCATGGCCACTATCTTAAAACCTGCAGCCGTTATCTTTTCCAAAATAGCCCCAATATATCCGTTTTCTACGGCATCGGGTTTTATCATGGTGAATGTTCTATTTCCGGTCATTTCTTAAAATTTTGCGCAAACTTACGGCTTTTCGACTAATGAACAAGATTTAATACTGCTGTTTTAACTCTTGAAAAACAAGGCCGTTTTCACCCATCATCATTAAATGTGCTTCTTTAGTTCCAAGATGCAGTTTTATGATTCCAAAACTTGGAACCGCCACTACTTCTCCTGTCCTAAACCTATTGGGTTCACTGGTAAAATCTGAGTAAGAATGTGTAAGTCCGCTGCTTGTAAAATCTATTAGAGGATATGGTATTTGTGGTAGTTCTACTTTTGAAAATTCTGAAATGTGACGGTCACCGGACAATATCATCACCCCCTTGGCACCAGATGATGTAATACTGTTTTTAAGCTTCTCCACATCTTTTGGAAAATTGCTCCAACTTTCAAAACCATGCTCTCCTGATAAAAACTGGATACTGGTGACAATAAGATTGAAATCGGCTTCAGAATTGTCCAGTTCCTTTTGCAACCAATTCCACTGGGCATTGCCTAAAATTGTAGCATCTGCATTTGTATTAGGTTTATAACGTCTCTTTGGGTCTGGATCCGATTCTAGAGGACTTCTAAAATATCTGGTATCCAACACTAGAATTTTGACCTTGCCTTGTGGCGTTTCAAACAAATGCGAAGTATAGACACCTTCTTGGTTTCTTCTTTTACTATCTTTAGGAACTCCCATAAAATCCAAAAACAACTGTTGGCTTTCTTTTTTCTTGGAAAATTCCTCTCCACCATCATTTAATCCATAATCATGATCATCCCAAGTACCGATAACTGGGATTGTTTCGTTCAATAGTTTATAGTATTCATTTCCAAGTTGTTTGTTATACATAGATTTTAATTCCTCCATATTTTCGGTATCCGCATAAATATTGTCGCCTCCCCATATCCAAACATCAGGGTTCTCTTTTAAAATATCGTCCCAAAACGGATTCGCTTCATTTTGCTTATTGCACGAGCCAAAAGCGACCGTAAAAATAGTACCCGCTTTTCCTGTATTTTCAACAATAGTAGAAGGAACAGTTTGCTGGCTCTTACAACCAAAAACAAGGGCAACGACACTAAATAAAACAATAAAATTTCTCATGATCACAATTTATGGTTTGACAAAAATAGGGTATCCAGAGTTACGACTATGTTATATTATTGTATCTTTGAACGCATGAATTTAGAGGACATCACGACGGTTAAGTCGATTCTTTCCAAGCCCCAAAAAATCGTAATCATACCTCATAAGAATCCAGACGGAGACGCCATAGGTTCGTGTTTGGGACTGAACGGTTTTCTTATTTCACAAGGACATGATTCCACTGTCATAGCGCCAAACGATTACCCAAAGTTTCTAAAATGGATGCCAGGAAACGAGTCCATCTTAAATTTTGAGAAAGAAAATTCGCAGTCTAAAAAATGTTTGGAAGAAGCAACAGTAGTCTTCACGCTCGACTTTAATGATCTATCTAGAGTAGGACAGTTGGAATCGGTTTTAAAAGAAAAAGAAGCTACTTTTATTATGATCGACCATCACCAACAACCTAGCGGCTATGCAACGGTTACCTATTCAGATGTTAGGATGAGCTCTACTTGCGAAATGGTCTATAATTTCATTGAATATTTAAGTGAAATCGATAAAATAGATGAAGAAATCGCAACCAACCTGTATACGGGAATCATGACAGATACCGGCTCGTTCAAATATAGGTCGACCTCTAGCAGAACGCATCGTGTTATAGCGGATTTAATAGATAGAGGGGCCCATAATATGGAAATCCACCAAAGGGTCTACGATACTAATTCCCCCTCTCGGCTTCATCTCTTGGGTGTAGCGCTGAGCAACATGGTCATACTCCCAGAATATAGCACGGCCTATATAACGCTTTCGCAAGAAGAGTTGGATAAACATGATTTTAAAAAAGGAGACACCGAAGGTTTTGTCAATTATGGGTTGACCTTGGAAGGGATTATTTTTGCAGTCATCTTTATTGAAAACAAAGAAGAGGGAATCATAAAAATATCGTTCCGTTCCATTGGTGATTTTTCGGTAAATGAATTTGCCAGAAAACATTTTAACGGAGGTGGACATGACAATGCTGCTGGTGGAAGAAGCGACATGAGTATAAAAGAAACCACAAAACAATTCGTTACACTTTTAGAGTCCTATAAAAACCAACTATGTTCATGAGAATTGTGTTTTTTATTTTTTTGGCCCTTCTAATGGTAAATTGTGGAGGACCAGAACCAAGAAAACCGGTAAAAGTAAAATCGGGGAGTTTTTTTAAGGAATCCGTTGAGCGAAATAAAGAACTGCTTGCCCTGGAGGAAAAAATGGTACAGGCAATCATTGAAAAAGACACCATACATGATTACCAAGCCAGTCCAAACGGGTTCTGGTATTATTTTGAAACAAAAAACGATACCGCAACTTACCTACCAAAAACAAACGATCAAATATTGTTTTCCTACAATCTTCTATCATTGGCAAATGATACTATTTATACCATGGAGGATAAAGGCCCAACATCTTACGTTGTGGACAAGGAACAACTCTTTCCCGGGCTTCAAAATGCGGTGAAATTGCTAAAAGTAAGTGAGCGGGCAACATTTTTGTTTCCATCCCTGCAAGCCTACGGATACCATGGTGACGGAAATGATATTGGACCAAAAACACCATTAAAATCTACAATAGAATTGCATACAATAATCATAAATCAAGACAGTTTAAATTTAAAATCAGAAAAACAATGAAACAATACCTTGTTTTAATAGCACTATGTTCAATCGTATTCTTGGGATGCAAATCTGGCAAATATGCTGATTTGGAAGATGGGATTTATGCAGATATACAGACTAGCCAAGGCGATATTCTCGTAAAACTGGAGCACGAAAAAACCCCAGTTACCGTCGCCAATTTTGTATCATTGGCGGAAGGAAAAAGCCCCTTTGTAAGCGACAGTCTTAAAGATAAAAAGTATTACGACGGACTTATTTTTCATAGAATCATCAAAGATTTTATGATTCAAGGAGGCGATCCTACAGGTACAGGACGTGGAAATCCCGGCTATAAATTTAAAGATGAGTTCCATGATTCACTTTCTCACTCAAAAAAAGGAATTCTATCCATGGCAAACTCCGGTCCCAAAACCAATGGAAGCCAATTTTTTATAACACACAAAGAAACCCCATGGTTAGATGGCAGACATACCGTTTTTGGTGAAGTTGTGGAAGGAATGGACGTTGTGGATACGCTTGCAAATGTTGAAGTGGTCGCTCCTGCCAACAAACCTAAAGTAGATGTGGTCATGAATGCCGTTGAAATCATACGAAACGGTAAAGAGGCAAAAAAGTTTGATGCCATTCAGATTATGACCGATTATTTTGCAGAGGAGGAAGCCGTAGTTGCCGCTTTTGAAAAAATGAAAAGTGAATTATTGGCCGATTTTGAACAACAAAAAGAAGCAGCCGAAGAAAGCGATTCAGAATTAAAAATCTTTTCATTGACCAAAGGAGAGGGCGAACAGCCAAAAATAGGTCAGAAAGTATTGGTAAACTATGCTGGATGGTTGCCGAACGGAGATCTATTCGATAGCAATTATGAGGATATTGCCGTCAAATTCAATAAGTACGACGATAGAAGAAAGCAAGGTGGCGGCTATTCCCCCGTACCTATGGAATACGGGCCCGAAGCACGTTTGATTCCTGGATTCAAAGAAGGGTTACAAACGATGAAAGTTGGTGATAAAATTCGTTTATTTATTCCACCACATCTGGGCTATGGAGCACAAGGTGGAGGCCCTATACCACCAAACTCTGACCTTATCTTTGATTTGGAAATCGTTGGAATTCAAGAATAGTTTTCCAAAAAAAAATTAGTTAAAAAGTCGCGCAGATGCGCGACTTTTTTGTTTTACCATAAAAGTATGTTAAGGGCTGAACGGATGTTGGCAATATAAAAATTAAGAGCTAGTTTCGGCAGATACTATAGTTGCTTTGCATTTTTTAATGAAACAAAAAATTAAGACCATACTGATCATTGCCTTACCGCTTCAGGTAATCTTGGTAAAATGGTTGGGCAATTATCCAGAACTTGTAGAAGCACATTACAGTAATGGTATATATCCTATCATCTCACGTTTTTTGAGAATACTCTTTGGATGGGTTCCATTCTCCGTAGGAGATCTTTTTTACACGGTTTTAGTGTTTTTGGCTTTGCGATATATTTACAAACATCACAAATCAATCAGAAGAAAACCTTTAGAGTTCTTAAAGAATATTTTTGTGGTATTGTCTATAGCATATTTTATTTTTCATTTGCTCTGGGGTTTAAATTATTACCGACACCCCATAACTTGGAGATTCCAGATTGAAAAAGAATATACCCTAGAACAGTTGGTTTCCACTACCAAACATTTAACGAGGCAGGCTAATAACTACCAAGTACAAATTACCGGTGATACCATTGATCCAGTTGAAATTCCGTATTCAAGAAAGGAAATCTTCAAAAGGACAGAAGAAGGATATGCTAAGTTAAAGGAATACTATCCCGATTTTGAATACAAAACCCCAAGTCTTAAAGCCTCAATTTATAGTCTTCCGCTCACCTATATGGGATATGGAGGGTATTTAAACCCTTTTTCCAATGAGGCGCAAGTGAACGGATTATTACCTGCATTTAGATTACCGACCGTAAGCGGGCACGAAGTGGGGCACCAGTTGGGGTATTCTGCAGAAGATGCCACCAATCTGATAGGTTTTTTGGTCACCTCAAAAAATGACGACGTCTATTTTAAATATGCCGCTTACTCTCATGCTTTGGGCTATTGCCTATCGGATTTATCAAGAAAAGACGAAGCAAGATTTAATGCGCTTATTGAAAAACTCAATCCAGGCGTGAAGAAAAACTTTAGGGAAGTAGCCACTTTCTGGGAGCACTATGAAAACCCATTAGAGCCTGTGTTCAAATCGCTTTTTAATACCTTTTTAAAAGCAAACAATCAACAGGAAGGTATCCAAAGTTACAACTCGGTAGTAGGGCTTGTCATTGGTTATCATGAAAAGTACGGTTTTTAGAAACTCGCTTGTAGAATAGCATCACTTCAATTACCTTTAAACAGACTAATCCAATATACGAGCACATGAAAATGAAACTCTTTGCTTTCGCTTTATTTTTGGGCGGAACGGCTTTGTTTGCACAAGATTATTTTCCAAAGAATGATGGTGTCAAAACAAAGAACAACAACTACAGGGCATTCACAAATGCCAAGATATACATTACCCCTACCCAAGTTATAGAAAATGGGACACTGCTTATTCAAAATGGAAAAGTAGTACAAGCAGGAAGCAATGTGACAATTCCAAAAAATACTGTCATTGAAGATTTAAAAGGAAAATATATTTATCCTTCTTTTATTGATGTGTTTTCCAGTTTTGGGGTAAAGATGCCCGAAAAAGCTAAAAGTAGCGGGCGTTCGGCACAGTATGGGCCTTCAAGAGAAGGGTTTTACTGGAATGACCATATTATGCCAGAAAATAATGCAATAACCAGTTTCACATATGATAAGAAAAAAGCAGAAGTACTGCGCAAGGTTGGTTTTGGAACGGTTAACTCCCATATTCAAGATGGTATAGTTAGGGGAACAGGAGTTCTAGTGACCTTAAATGATGAGGGAAACGAATCTGAACGAATATTGGATGACAGGTCCTCTCAATACCATTCTTTCAAAAAAAGTATCGCCAAAAATCAATCTTACCCAACTTCGCTTATGGGAACAACTGCTCTACTGCGACAGTTATATTACGATATGGATTGGTATGGCAAAGGCAACGTGTCAACAAAAGACCGTTCCATTGAAGCATTGATAGAAAACAAAAACATGACGCAGATCTTTGCTGCTGGAAATAATGGAAATGTATTGCGAGCCGATAAAATTGGCGACCAGTTTGGAATTCAATATGCAATTTTAGCGGGTGGTGACGAATATGAAAACATAAAAGAAGTTAAAGCTACAAATGCCAAACTGATCGTTCCCATTAACTTCCCAAAAGCTTATGATGTCTCCAATCCCTATGAAGCACACTATGTTGCTTTAAAAGATATGCGGCATTGGAACCTAGCGCCTTCAAACCCAAAAGTTTTAGAGGAAAACACCATTCAATTTGCGCTCACGCTTCATGATTTAAAATCACCTACAGATTTTACATCAAAATTGATGAAAGCCTTAAAATATGGACTTTCAAAAACAACGGCATTGGAAGCACTGACGACCGTACCAGCAAACATTTTGGGCAAAACCAATCAAATTGGCACGTTGCAACCTGGCAGACAGGCAAATTTTTTGATCACTTCAGGAGATATTTTTGAAAAAGGAAACACGCTTTACGAAAATTGGGTACAAGGCAAAAAACATGTTATCAATCCAAAAGATCAAAAGGATATTCGGGGAGAATACAGTCTTTCTGCCAACGGAAAAACATACACGGTTTCAATCAGTGGAGATGCTGGTAAACCAAAGGCAAGTGTCAAACAAGACACCTTAAAACTGGATTCAAAAACTGACTACACCGAAGATTGGTTAAACCTGTCCTTTTCCAATAAAGCGGGAGAATCCTATCGGTTGATAGCCCTTATCACGGACAATACAGAAAACATTAAAGGGAAAATGATGTCACCCGATAGTAGGGAGTCATCCGTTACCCTTCGAAGAACATCAGCTTTCCAAGAAAAAGCAAAGAAAGATAGTGCACATTCTGCTCCAGAATTGGTAAGCCTATCCTACCCCAATGTAGGCTACGGTTATAAGACCAAACCAAAGCAGGAAAACACTCTTTTTAAGAACGCAACCGTTTGGACAGGGGAAGCCATCCTAGAAAACACCGATGTTCTTGTCAAGAACGGAAAAATTTCGAGGATAGGGAAAGATTTAAATGCAGGAAGTGCCAAGACCGTTGATGCAACTGGAAAGCATGTAACCGCTGGAATCATAGATGAGCATTCCCATATTGCGGCATTGGCTATCAACGAAGCGGGCCACAACTCGACTGCCGAAGTAAAAATGACAGACGTAATCGACCCGAAAGATATGGACATCTATAGAAATTTGGCTGGTGGAGTTACTACACTTCAGTTACTGCACGGTTCTGCAAACCCAGTTGGTGGACGTTCGGCAATCCTAAGATTAAAATGGGGCGAAAGTGCGGACGGACTTATATTCCAAGACTCTCCCAAGTTTATAAAGTTTGCGTTGGGCGAAAATGTAAAACAGTCCAATTGGCAGAGCTTTTCACGTTTCCCGCAAACACGTATGGGCGTTGAACAGGTTTTTGTAGATTATTTTCAGCGGGCAAAAGAATACGATGCCAAGAAAAAAAGTGGTCAACCTTTTCGGTACGATGAAGAAATGGAAACCCTTGCGGAGATTTTGAACGGAGAGCGATTTATAAGTTGTCATTCCTACGTACAGAGCGAGATAAACATGCTGATGAAGGTCGCGGAGAAATTTGATTTTACCGTAAATACTTTCACCCACATTCTTGAAGGATACAAGGTGGCCGATAAAATGGCCGAACACGGTGTTGGAGGTTCCACTTTTAGTGATTGGTGGGCGTACAAGTATGAAGTAAATGATGCCATCCCCCACAATGCTGCAATAATGGCAAGCCAAGGCGTTACCGTAGCTATAAACAGTGATGATGCAGAAATGTCCAGAAGATTGAATCAAGAAGCGGGCAAAACAGTTAAATATGGTGGTATGTCAGAAATTGAAGCATGGAAAACCGTAACGCTGAATCCAGCAAAACTATTACACATCGATGAGCGCGTAGGGAGTATAGAAGTTGGCAAGGATGCAGATCTGGTGCTGTGGAGCGACCATCCGCTTTCTGTGTATGCCAAAGCAGAAAAGACCATGATCGAAGGTGTAATCTATTTTGATTTGGAAAAAGACAAAATGCTTAGAGAAGCTGCAAAAAAAGAGCGAAACATGCTTATAAATATGATGCTCAATGAAAAAGAGAGCGGAAAAAAAATGCAAGGCCCAAAACAGAACAAAAAAGATAGGTTTCACTGCGATAGCCTTTAAAACTATAAAAACATGAAAAGAATATTAGTATCACTACTCGTTTTAGGGTTTACAGGGAGTTTTACGCTGTCCGCACAGCAGACGCCAGCTTCAGCCCAATCCGAAGCAATTACGATAACAGGTGCAACTGCCCATATTGGCAATGGAACAATTAAGGAGAACTGTACCTTGGTTTTTGAAGATGGTAAAATAACTGCCATAGGTGGCTCGGAAATTGAAAGTAAAGGACAAGTTATCAATGCGAACGGAAAACATATCTACCCTGGGTTTATAGCTCCAGGCAAGGCTTTAGGTCTGGTTGAGGTCAATGCGGTAAGAGCAAGTAATGACCAAGACGAAATTGGTGATATGATTCCACATATACGCAGTATAATTGCATATAATGCCGAATCTAAAGTAATAGAAAGTATGCGTCCCAATGGCGTGTTGTTAAGTCAAATAACACCAAAAGGCGGAAGGATTTCGGGTACATCCTCTATCGTACAGTTTGATGCTTGGAACTGGGAAGATGCAGCTGTAAAGACAGATGATGGCATCCACTTGAACTGGCCAACGCTTTTCAGAAATGGTAGATGGTGGATGGGAGAACCAAGAGGTTTTATCCCTAATAAAGACTATCAAAAACAGGTCAATGATGTTAAGACCTTTATGCAAAACGCAAATGCCTATGGCAAGGGAAATGCTAATGAAGTTAACGCTCCATATGCAGCCATGCAAGGTATTTTTGATGGTTCCAAACACTTATACATCTATGCCGACGGTGAAAAAGAGATAATGGACGCTATTACGAACGCTAAAGAAGCTGGAGCAGCAAAAATAGTTCTGGTAGGTGGATATCATGCCCATAAAATTTCTGATTTTCTAAAGGAAAACAACATTCCTATTTTGGTCAATTTTACCCATACCCTACCAAAATTCGATGATGACGATTATGATTTCACGTATAAACTACCAAAACTATTAGTGGATGAAGGATTAATTGTGGGACTTCAAAATGCATCAGCTTCAAACTTTCAGACCAGGAATCTGCCTTTCTACGCAGGTCAAGTGGTCGCGCAAGGATTAGAGAAGGAAAAAGCGTTACAATTGATAACTGGAAACAATGCAAAAATCTTAGGTATCGATGCTGATTACGGCACCCTGGAAGTTGGTAAAAGCGCCACACTGTTCATTTCTGAGGGTGATGCTTTGGATATGCGCACCAACCAACTTTCCAGAGCCTTTATAGATGGACGCGATATCTCTTTGGAAACCCATCAAACGGAACTTTGGAAAAGATACATGGGCAAGTACGAAGGGAAGTAGAATTTGGGCTATGTGCTAAACGCTACAAGCCACGCACAATTTACAACTTTAGTGTAGGCGAATAGCGTTTAGCGTTTATTGTTGGTTTGTACTACGTTTTGAAACCAAACTAAACCCAAATATTAATTTTTCTTCACCTCAACAAATTTTGCAGCTTCAGGTTTTGCGTAAAAATCTTCTGATTTTGAATTAGTATCCACCATTACATTTTCAAAAGCGACCGTGCTTCTGGCATCTAGGATTTTACCTTCTTCGACACTATGCCATGTAATTGATTTTGGTAAAGTAAGACCATGTAGGGTTTGCCAATCGTCATATCTAATCCATTTTACGTTATCAGAAGCTTCACCAGACCTGTAGGTCACAGTGTATCCCAACCAAGCCATTTGATGGTTATCAGGATTATAATGGATAAAATATTCATCTTTGGAAGACGCACCCACACCAGATTCATAAGAAATTCGTATGCCAGGATAGTTTTTGCCCTCATAGACCAGGTCTTCTGTCTCCGAGTAAATGATACCATCATCGGCAAGGACAAAAGGCATTGCATAAAAATAGAACATCAGGTTATGGTAAAAACCGGCATCGCCTTTATATTCATTTTCAGTATCTAAAAGCCAAACTTCTTTTCCATCAAAACCAAGAGAAAACTTATCGATATCCACCCTATCTTTTCGTGACCATAAATCTATGGTATGTGTCTCTGTAAAATCTTTTTTTGGCAAATCATAAGACAGTGTTCTGTGTCTATTCCAGGTTTCCAACCCCCCATGGGCAGCAAAAACTTTTTCCAAGGCCTCTGGAAATGCTTTTTTAGGTTCAAGGCTTTCTTCTTGAGGACTTGTTTTTGCTTCCTCTTTTTTTGGAGCAGGCTTACAGGCGCCAATGGCAATTGCGAGCAGCAGGATAATTACTTTGTTCATATTATTTAGTTTGTCGCTTTGTCGGAAAAAACTGTTGAAGATTACAAGAATACGTATTTTTGAAGTGTGATGGAAACTAAATTGATTAGCAGTACCCAGAACCCATTGATTAAAAAGGTATTGCTGCTAAAGGAAAAATCCCGTGAACGAAAAAAAACTGGATTTTTTATAATAGAAGGACAGCGAGAAATTGAACTTGCACTTAAAGGGGACTATCTTCTGAAGACAATACTTTTCTGCCCCGAAGTCCGGACCAATTTTAATATTTCCGCCTACTCCAAAAAACAAAAAATTGAGATTGTACAACTATCCAAACCTGTTTATGAGAAAATAGCTTATAGGGAAAAAACAGAAGGTATTTTGGCCATTGCCAAAGGAAAATCACATGGCCTTTCCCAAATTCAATTTAAAACCGACAATCCTTTAATCCTCGTAGCTGAAGCACCTGAAAAACCAGGAAACATAGGTGCATTATTACGAACCGCAGATGCAGCTGCCGTAGATGCTGTTTTAATTGCCAATCCTAAATCCGACCTATATAATCCCAATATTGTGCGCTCTAGTGTTGGATGTTTGTTCACAAACCAAATTGGTAGTGGAACTACAGAAGAGGTTATCCATTTTTTAAAGGAGAACAAAATTAAAATATATTGTGCTGTGCTAAGTGCATCTAAAAACTACTTGGATTGTACTTTCAATGCAGCTACCGCAATTGTTGTTGGCACCGAAGCTACCGGATTAACAGAAGCTTGGCTTCAGAATTCCGACCAAAACCTAATAATCCCGATGCAGGGTGAAATCGATTCTATGAATGTTTCCGTATCGGCAGCAATACTTATATTTGAAGCCAAGCGGCAACGTGGACTATAGCCTATGGAAAAAACTACTCTGTTCTACATTATTATAGGTATTCTAGTGATTCAATATTTGATTCATCAATTATTGGAGTATCTCAATGCAAAACATTTTAGAACCAAAGTGCCTTCAGAATTAAGCGATGTCTATGACGACAAGGAATACCATAAATCGCAACAATACAAGAATGCCAATTACCAGTTCAGTTTATTTTCTGATGGTTTCTCCTTGATACTCACCCTTTGTTTTTTATTCTTTGGAGGCTTTGAATGGATAGATACGTTAACGCGTTCTGTTACTACCGATACAATCCCTATGGCACTGCTATTTTTTGGAATCATTATGTTGGGAAGCACCTTTCTAGGGATTCCTTTTTCATATTACCAGACTTTTGTTATCGAGGAACGCTATGGTTTTAATAAAACCTCCAAAAAATTGTTTTTGTTTGATAAGATCAAAGGACTCTTGATTACTATAATTTTTGGTGGAGGTGTGCTCTCACTCTTTATATTGTTCTATCAATGGACAGGGCCAAATTTTTGGATCTACGCTTGGATCATGATCGGTGTTGTGATTTTGTTCATGAACCTTTTTTACAGCAGGTTAATAGTTCCTCTATTTAACAAGCAGACTCCGCTTGCGGAAGGAAGTCTAAAAAATGCAATCGAGAACTATGCCAAAAAAGTTGGTTTTGAGCTTAATAATATTTTTGTGATTGACGGCTCAAAAAGATCGACCAAGGCCAATGCTTACTTTTCCGGTTTTGGGAAGGAAAAACGAATTACATTGTTCGATACCCTCATCAATGATTTGAGCGAAGATGAAATTGTTGCGGTCTTAGCGCATGAAGTCGGACATTACAAAAGAAAACACATCATTTTTAACTTGATAGTCTCTCTAGGGTTAACTGGTTTTACACTTTTTATCCTTTCTCTTTTCATCAATATTCCAGAAGTATCCTTGGCCATAGGGGTAAACACAGCTAGTTTTCATGCTGGCTTGGTCGGTTTTGTGTTATTGTACAGCCCCATTTCTGAGATTACTGGATTGGCCATGAACTACCTATCCAGAAGGTTTGAGTTTCAAGCGGACGATTATGCCAAAAATACGTTTGCTGCCATGCCTTTGGTAACCTCATTGAAAAAATTATCAAAAAACAGTTTGAGCAATTTAACCCCGCACCCTGCCTACGTTTTTGTACACTACTCCCATCCACCTCTTGTTGAACGCATTAGAAACCTAAAGGCATAATTTTTGTTGTTTACGTTTGAAGATTATGGTAACTTTAATATAATATGACGGAAGCTGCTATAGAAAAAGAGAACAAGCAAATTGCGAAGCAATACAAAGAATTGCTCCGGATAAGCTATCAAAACTTGACTTCGGAGGACAAGAAATTAATACGCTCAGCTTTTGACGTGGCCGTTGATGCACATAAAGACCAGCGTAGAAAATCTGGTGAGGCTTATATTTTTCATCCAATCGCCGTGGCAAAGATAGTAGCCTCGGAAATTGGTTTGGATGCCGTTTCCATAGCTTCTGCTTTGCTTCACGATGTCGTGGAAGATACGCCTTACACACTCGCGGATATAGAGCGTATGTTTGGTGAAACCGTTGCCCGTATCGTTGACGGCCTCACAAAAATATCACACTTAAAAAAGGATAAGGATGTAAGTCAGCAAGCAGAGAACTTTAGAAAAATGCTGTTGACCTTGCATGATGATGTACGGGTTATCATTATCAAAATTGCGGATAGGTACCACAACATGCTCACCATGGATTCCATGCCCGAGCACAAACAAGTGAAGATAGCTTCGGAAACCTTATACATTTATGCACCATTGGCCCATCGAATAGGGCTTTACAATATAAAAACACATTTAGAGGACCTCAGCTTAAAATATACGGAGCCAGAAGTATACCAAGATATACAGGCAAAAATTGAAGATACCGAGGAAGAACAATTGGCTTACATCGAAGATTTTTCCAATGTTATAAGGACTTCACTGGATAAAGAAGGACTGAATTACGACATCAAAGGAAGGATGAAATCCATTTTTTCCATCAGAAGAAAAATGAAGGTACAAAATGTTTCTTTTGATGAGGTGTACGACAAATTTGCCCTGCGTATCATTTACAAATCGGATAGAAAAAATGAAAAGTTTTTAGCTTGGAAAATCTATTCTATCGTAACGGATCATTTTACGCCAAACCCCATTCGTTTGCGGGATTGGATTACATCGCCAAAATCTACAGGCTATGAAGCCTTGCACATTACCGTTATGGGACCCAAGGGAAAATGGGTAGAGGTGCAAATACGCAGCGAACGTATGCACGAGATTGCAGAAAAGGGATATGCAGCCCATTTTAAATACAAACATGGCGAACAGAAAGAACAAGGTATAGAAGATTGGTTAAACCGTTTACAGGAAGCATTAGAGACTTCAAACAACAATGCCGTTGATTTTGTAGAGGAATTTAAGCTCAATCTCTATTCAAAAGAGATTTTTGTATTTACGCCCAAGGGAGAATTAAAGTCCATGCCCAAAGGAGCTACACCTTTGGATTTTGCTTTTCACATTCACACTGAGATAGGCATGAAAACCAGAGGGGCTAGAGTCAATGGAAAGTTGGTCCCCTTAGGGTCAGAGCTACGCAGCGGTGACCAAGTTGAAATTATTACTTCGGAAAGTGCCAAGCCCAATCAAAGTTGGTTGGATTATGCACATACGGCACGGGCACGCTCAAAAATCAAATCATCGCTTGGCGAGGAGAAAAAAAGTGTTGCAGCAGATGGTAAAGAAATCCTTCGTAGAAAACTTAAGTCGCAAAAAATAACGCTTAACGAGGATACGGTCAATAAGCTGGTCACTTATTTTAAATTAAAGACCAGCCTAGATTTATTCTATCGCGTAGGTATTGGTGTTATAGATAATGAACGAATCAAGGAATTTGCATCGTCATATCACAATGCATTCTTAAACTTCTTTAAAAACAGAATCAGACGAAATCCTACTCCCAAGGATATTGATAAGGAAGAGATTACCACTACGTATGACATGCTTGTTTTTGGCAAGGAAGAGGAAAAATTAAGCTATAAGCTTTCGCAGTGTTGCAATCCTATTCCAGGGGATGATGTTTTTGGTTTTTTAAGTGTAAGCGATGGTATAAAGGTGCACAAGAAAAATTGCCCCAATGCGATTTCCCTGCAATCCAACTACGCCTACAGAATCATGACGGCCAAATGGATAGATTCGACCCAAGAAGACTTTAAGGCAGATATTAATATTACAGGAATCGACAATTTGGGACTTGTAAATGAAATTACCAATATTATATCGGACAATATGCACGTAAACATGCGAAATTTAAATTTTTCTGCTGATGGCGGAACGTTTACGGGCAAGATTACATTGGTCGTAAAAAACAATGCCATCTTAAAAAAGTTGGTCAACAATTTAAAGCAGATAGAGGGCATAGACAAAGTCACCAGAATTTAATTTTTAGCTGTACCTTTGTCCTTTAGTTTAGGTCAGAAAGCTATGGGGAACAACAAAAATCAGGAAATTGTAAAAAATGTATTCACTTCTTTTTTAGAGGATAATGGGCATCGCAAAACACCAGAACGCTATGCAATTTTACAGGAAATCTATAATAGCGATGACCATTTTGATGTAGAATCCCTTTACATCAAAATGAAAACAAAAAATTATAGGGTAAGCCGTGCCACATTATATAATACGATTGAGCTTTTGTTGGATTGTAAGTTAGTGCGAAAACATCAATTTGGAAAAAATCAGGCACAATACGAAAAATCCTATTTTGACCGTCAACATGATCATGTCATACTTACAGATACGGGAGAAGTGGTAGAGTTCTGTGACCCTAGAATCCAATCCATTAAAAAGACAATAGAAGAGGTTTTTGACATTAAAATCAGTAACCACTCCCTGTATTTCTACGGAACACGAAACAAAGAAGAAAACCTAACCGAATAACCAACACATTTCATGGTAGATTTATTGCTTGGACTCCAATGGGGAGACGAAGGAAAAGGAAAAATTGTTGATGTACTTACCAAAGATTATGATATTATTGCCAGATTTCAAGGTGGTCCCAATGCAGGGCATACTTTGGAGTTTGATGGCATAAAACATGTTCTACATACCATCCCCTCTGGGATTTTCCATAAAAATGCTGTAAATGTAGTGGGTAACGGAGTGGTCATAGACCCGGTTATTTTCAAAAAGGAATTGGACAATCTAGAAAAGTTTGAAATTGATATTATTTCCAAGCTTTTTATCTCCAGAAAGGCACATCTTATTCTACCAACACATCGCTTACTGGATGCTGCATCAGAGGCCGCAAAAGGAAAAGCCAAGATTGGGTCCACATTAAAAGGAATAGGCCCTACCTATATGGATAAAACGGGGAGAAACGGCATGCGTGTCGGTGATTTGGAATTTGATAATTGGGAAGCAAAATACCGTATACTGGCAGATAAACATGAGGCCATGATAGGATTCTACAATGTGGATATCCAATATGACCTTAAAGAGCTTGAAGCTGAGTTTCACGAAGGAATCGCTACGCTAAAGCAATTGCGATTCATAGACAGCGAAGAATACATTTTTCAAGCTCAAAAAGAAGGTAAAAGAATATTGGCAGAAGGAGCACAAGGTTCCTTATTGGATATTGATTTTGGAACGTATCCCTTTGTTACATCATCCAACACAACAGCGGCAGGAGCGTGTACCGGCCTGGGAGTAGCCCCAAATAAAATTGGTCGCGTTTTGGGAATTTTTAAGGCATATACCACAAGAGTTGGTAGTGGCCCCTTCCCTACCGAACTATTTGATGAGGACGGTGAGACAATGGGTCGTGTTGGAAATGAGTTCGGTGCGACTACAGGAAGACCAAGAAGGTGCGGATGGTTAGATTTGGTCGCCCTAAAATATGCAGTGCAAGTCAATGGTGTAACTGAGTTGATGATGATGAAAGCAGATGTACTGAGCGGATTTAAAAATTTAAAGGTATGTACTGCTTATAAGTACAAAGGTGAGGAAATTGAGCACCTGCCCTATAATATCGAAAGCGAAAATATAGTCCCGGTTTATAAGGAGGTGAAAGGTTGGTCAAAAGATTTGACCAAACTAACCAAAGCGGAAGAGCTTCCACCCGCTCTGAACGATTATATTTCATTTTTAGAGAAGGAATTGAATGTACCCATTAAAATAGTATCGGTTGGGCCAGACAGGCTGCAGACTATACATCGATGAGTTTTCCCAAACCTTTCTAAATCATTTTTACTGCTTTCCTTAAAAATCATACTTTTGGACAAAATTCAATGTATTGAAAAGAATTTTAATAGCTCTTTTTACATTTTGCCTCTATGTGGGCAATGCACAAGAACAAGAAAATACACCAGAAAGTAAGCAAATAAACATTGTCTACGGTGCAAATTTCACCAAAGATGAGGCACAATTTCCTGGAGCTTCCATATTTAGCAAAGATGATCAACGACAAGTTCAATTTGAGCATAAAGGTGCTGACCTATGGTGCGATATCGCTATTTTTTACTCTCAGGAAAATAGGCTTAGAGCTATTGGCAATGTGCGGTTACAGCAAGGGGATTCCATAGAAATGAACAGTGCAAAACTGGACTGGAACGGAGATACGAGTTTAGCCAAAGCATGGGAAAGTGTAGACCTGACAGATGGTAAAATGACCTTGACCACGGATACCTTGTACTTTGATCGCGAAAAACAAGTTTCGTATTATAACTCTGGGGGCAAGGTTGTAGATTCCGTCAATGTACTGACGAGTAAAATAGGTACGTATTTTACCGAGTTGAAAAAAGTACAGTTTAAAAGTGATGTCCATATCGACAATCCCGAGTACATCATAGACTCCGAACAATTGGACTATTACCGTGTTTCAAAAAACGCCTACATGTACGGTCCTTCTACGATTACAGGAGAAGAATATAAAATTTATTGTGAGCGTGGTTTTTATGATACTAAAATTGAACAAGGCTACGGCATCAAGAATACAAGGATTGATTATAATAACAAGATAATAGTGGGCGACAGTCTCTATTTTGACAAGACTTCTGAATTCGCATCGGCCACCAATAACATTCAAATTACCGATACTATAAACGATGGGGTCATTCGAGCCCATTATGCAGAGGTTTTTAAGGCCAAGGATTCTGTTTTTGCCACAAAAAGAGCCGTTTCAGTAAGCTTGGTAGAACAAGACTCCTTGTACATGCACGGAGACACCTTAATGGTGACCGGTAAGGCAGAAAGTCGCATTCTTAGGGCTTTTAGAAATGCAAAATTCTATAAAACGGATTTAAGCGGTAAATGCGATTCCATCCATTCCGAAGAAAAAACAGGGATTACCCAATTAATACGGAACCCCATCATGTGGAATGTTGAAAATCAGATAACCGGAGATAGTATTCATTTAATTTCAGATTTGGAGACCGAAAAATTGGATTCGCTCAAAGTACTGGAAAATGCTTTTATCATTTCCTTTGATACTATTGGTAAAGCTGGTTACAATCAAGCAAAAGGGAAAGATCTGTTTGGAAAATTCATCGAAAACGAACTTAAAATCATTGACTTGGTAAAAAACACCGAAGTAATTTATTACATGTACAATGATGACGATGAGTTAATCGGTATCGATAAAACCATTTGCAGTAAGATACGATTGCTAATGGCAAACAATGACATAGAGGATATCACCTTTTTTGTGAATCCGGATGGCGATATTTTTCCTGATAAAGATCTACCCTTAGAGAGTAGAAAACTAAAGGGATTCGTTTGGCGTGGGGATGAACGTATTTTAAGTAAGGACGATATTTTTGATGAGGATGACAACAATATAGAACTTGTTCCCATACGTGGTATTGAAAATCCAATAGATATTGATGCGGAGGAACAGGAACGTAGTAAAAATGAAAACGACCCAATTAACAATATTCCAAACTCGAAAGGCACAAAGCCTAAACAGATTACGGCTAAAAAGGTACAGAAACCCTGATGCTCAAAGATGATTTTTACACATACCAAACCCAGACTACCCCATACCCGCTTGGGCTAGAAGTTTCTCACGCTCTTGGCAGTTACATTTATGATTCGCAAGGTAATGCACACTTAGATTTTGTAGCTGGTGTTTCAGCTTGCAGCCTTGGACATTGTAATCCCAGTGTCGTTAATGCCATAAAAGAACAAACTGAAAAGTACATGCATGTCATGGTATATGGAGAGTATGTACAGCAACCAGCAGTGGAATACACAAAGCTCTTGGCTTCACACCTTCCTGAAAACCTTAAAACAACCTATTTGGTCAATTCTGGTACGGAAGCCATAGAAGGCGCTTTAAAATTAGCTAGAAGGTTTACCGGTCGTTCCCAGTTCATAGCCGCCCATCATGCCTATCATGGCAACACTATGGGAAGTTTGAGCATTATGGGTTTTGAGGAACGTAAAAGTGCATTTAGACCCCTAATCCCAGATGTCAACTTTATTGTGTTTAATAGACAGAAAGATTTAGAGGAAATCACTGAAAAAACAGCAGCGGTCATCCTAGAGACCATTCAGGGGGGAGCTGGCTTTATATTGCCAGAAAACGGATATCTAGAGCAAGTAAGACAACGTTGCAATGAAGTTGGGGCACTATTGATTTTGGACGAGATACAACCCGGATTCGGAAGAACAGGGAAACTCTTTGCATTTGAACATTTTAATTGTATACCCGATATTTTGGTCGTGGGTAAGGGTATGGCCTCAGGATTACCGGTTGGAGCTTTTATTGCCTCAAAAGAACTGATGGATACCTTACAAGACGCTCCAAAGCTTGGACATATTACCACATTTGGCGGAAATCCAGTAATCGCAGCTGCCAGCTTGGCAACATTAAGGGAACTAACTGAAAATCGCCTCATTCAAGAGACATTAGCGAAAGAAAAACTGTTCCGTTCCCTTTTGGTACACCCTTTGATTAAAAAGATACGGGGTAAAGGTTTAATGCTTGCTTTGCTATTTGAGGACGAAAAAATCGCCAACCATTTAGTGTTGACAGCGGCCAAAGAAAGGCTTATCCTTTTCTGGTTGCTTTTTGAACCCAGAGCAGTACGTATTTCGCCACCTTTAACGATTTCCATGAAAGAAATAACAGAAGGATGCGACAAAATAATGGCGATTTTAAAGGCATACAAACCAACAGCTGTTAACTAATTTGTTGATAACATACCCAAAATGCGGACTTAAAGATAAAGGCAAAGGGCTAATTTTAAGTCCATAGTGTAACCAATATACCTTCTATGGCATCAAATCCTAACGAACACCCAGACAAATCGATTAGTAAGTTTGAGTCTATGCTTAAGACGGATGACGTCTATTTTTTCGATGCTGAGGACTTTGAGGAAATCATTCACCACTATTTGAACAATGGCAAAGTTTCATTGGGCAAAAAAGCCATACAGATTGGTTTGGAACAACACCCTAACTCATCGGAATTAAAATTACTCCGTGTTGAAGTCTTGGTCTTTGAAGACCGATATGAAGAAGCGGAAAGGCTATTGGACGAACTTCAGAATATCAATTCCAACAACGAAGAGATTTACATCCAACGCGCCAATATACAATCAAAACAGGACAATCACCAAGAGGCCGTTAATCTTCTTATGGAAGCTTTGCACCTAACCGATGACAGTTTTGACATCCACTCACTTCTGGGAATGGAATATCTTTTTTTAGATGACTTTGAAAAGGCCAAACGCAGCTTTATGAGATGTGTGGACTTTGATGACAGTGACTATTCCTCACTCTACAATGTTATTTATTGTTTTGAATTTTTGGAAGACTTTGATGGTGCAATTCTGTATCTAAATACCTATTTAGAACGTAATCCTTATTGTGAGGTAGCTTGGCATCAATTGGGCAAGATGTACTATGCCATGGAAATGTACAAGGAAGCCCTGACAGCTTATGATTTTGCTATTATATCCGATGATTCGTTCATAGGTGCCTATTTTGAAAAAGGAAAGGTTTTGGAAAAGCTTGGAAGGCTCAATGAGGCCATTGAGAATTATGAGACTACGATTTCCATAGAAGATCCAACCTCACATGCTTACCTTAGAATAGGAAAGTGTCATGAAAAATTGGGCAACAATGATCTCGCCAAATACTACTACTACAGCACGGTCCACGAAGACCCTTTACTTGATAAAGGCTGGCTTGCTATAACCAATTTTCATTTTAAGTTGGAGAATTATGAAAAAGCCTTGTACTACATCAATAAGGCTATCAATATTGATGGTGAAAATCCTTTGTACTGGAAAAAGTGTGCAAAAATATATTTTGCGCTGAACAATTTTGATGAAGCTGATTTTGCCTACAAGCAAGCTGTCGATCTGGGCAATTATGAACACGATACTTGGCAGAACTGGGCAGATGTCCTAAAAAAAATAAAAGACTACAGTTCCTCCATTCAGGTTTTGGTGCAGGGTATTGAATTTTATCCAGAAAGCGCGGAACTTGCATACAAGCTTGCGGGCATTTACTTAAAAAACAATGAAATTCTGCTTGCAAAGGAAAAATTGACACATGCCATTCAGATGGATACCGAAAAATTACCCTTGTTCGAAGAAGAGTTTCCTGAATTTAACGAGATATCATGGTTACGGACCTTAGTCTCCGAAATCAAAAAAACGTCTACCTAATTTAAGGATTCCCTTATCTTAACATAGTTCATGAAAGTTCGTCAATTAATAGATTACGTGTTTATAGCGTTAAAGGGAATGGCAATGGGTGCTGCCGACGTAGTACCAGGGGTGTCAGGAGGCACGATAGCTTTTATTTCCGGTATTTATGAAGAGCTGATAAGTTCTATTAACGGTATAAGCCTTTCGCTCTTTAAAACGCTAAGAAAAGAAGGATTAAAGACTTTTTGGAATGAGGCCAACGGTAATTTTTTATTGGCACTTTTCCTAGGTATTTTTATCAGTGTGGTTTCATTGGCCAAATTCCTTAGTTGGCTATTGGAAAATAAGCCCATATTATTATGGTCGTTCTTTTTCGGACTTGTATTTGCAAGTATATTCTTTGTTGGGAAAGAAATTACCAAATGGAATTTTGGTACAATAAGTATTTTCCTAATAGGTGCCGTTCTGGCATTTTTTATTACAGAACTTCCCCCCAATGAGAATGTGAGCAGTCTTCCCTATCTCTTTCTATCTGGTGCTTTAGCGGTGTGTGCCATGATATTACCAGGTATATCCGGTGCTTTTATTCTTGTTCTATTGGGTTCGTACAAAACGATTCTTGATGCTGTTCATGAAAAAGATATAAAAATCGTAATTACAGTAGGTTTGGGTGCCATTTTTGGGCTCTTAAGTTTTGCTCGAATCTTAAAATGGATGTTCAATCACTATAAAAATATCACTTTGGCCCTGTTAACAGGCTTTATACTAGGGTCTTTAAACAAAATTTGGCCTTGGAAAAAAGTATTGGAAACCAGAACTTTTGGCGATAAGACCATAGTCATAGATGATATGAATGTGTGGCCATGGGCATTTGAAGGAGATAACCAACTAATACTTGCCTTAATCTTAGCTATAACAGGTTTTTCGCTTATTTTTATCTTGGAAAGATTTGCTTCCAAAAAATAAGGGTAGACTTCTGTATGCATCAGACTAGAACATTACTGGATAATATTTTCTTGATCATAAAGGGCCTTTGTATGGGAACAGCAAACAAAGTTCCCGGTGTTTCGGGGGGAATTGTTGCCTTTGTGGGCGGGTTTTATGAAGAATTTATTTATTCGCTGCAAAAAATTAATTCCAAGGCTTTAAAGTTGCTTTTAAATGGTAGGTTTAAGAGTTTCTACCAATACACCAACGGCCAATTTCTCCTATTGCTGATTTTTGGAATGCTGGTAAGTTACTTTAGCATTTCTAGGGTATTGGACTTTTTTTTAGAAAAAAATGAACTCTTTGTATGGGCTGCCTTCTTTGGGATGATCTTAGGCTCCATTTACTATATTTCCAAAGACTTTGACCATTGGAATAAACGAACCATAACTGCCGGAATCATTGGTTTAGCGATTGGCATTTCCATTAGTTTTCTAAACCCAGCTACCGAGAACGATAACCTTTTCTTTATATTTTTCTGTGGTATTATAAGTGTTTCGGGTATGACGTTGCCCGGGCTTTCCGGCTCTTTCATTTTAATCTTATTTGGAAACTATGTGCTTTTGTTAGTCGATTCGGTGAATGCGCTCTATGATACAATTTCCGAAGTGTTTTCTGGAGACTTAAGTTTTATGGACAACCCAGAGCGCATGCATACACTTAAGATATTGGGAATCTTTACCCTTGGTTCTGCAACAGGTTTAGTAACCTTCTCTCACTTGCTCAGTTATCTTCTTAAACACTATAAAGAAATCTCCACAGCGGTAATCGTAGGTTTTATTACAGGCTCGTTAGGTGTAGTGTGGCCTTGGAAACGAACCATTTATAAAACAGATGTATTGGGCAATGTACTGTTCGATTCCAACGGGGATAAAATCGTGCTCAATTACGAACGCTATTTCCCCAATTTGGGAAATCCAGAGACATGGTGGGCCATTCTTTTTGTAGTCTTGGGTATTTTAGTATTATTGATTTTGGATTGGTATGGAAAAAACAGAAAAGAAAGAGAACAGGTACGGACTACTGGGTAAGGATATATCCTATTCTTTTTCCAAAGGCCATTTTACGCAAAAATTCAAGGAATTAAAGCTAGATGACCATAGTTATGAAAACTTTGATCTTCCTAACATTTCCAATTTCAAAACACTTTTAGATCAAAATACACTAAGAGGTTTAAATGTTACCATACCCTACAAAGAACAGGTAATTCCCTTTTTAACGGAACTGGATGGTACGGCAAAACAAATTGGGGCCGTGAATACCATAAAGATTACAGAAAATGGTTTAAAAGGATTTAACACAGACTTTTATGGGTTTCAAAAATCGATAGAGCCCTATTTAAAAAAGCACCACACTAAAGCACTTATTCTCGGAACTGGAGGAGCATCAAAAGCCATAAGTTTTGTTTTGAAGGAACTTGGCATATCATATTCCTACGTTTCACGAACCAAAAAAGACAACCATTTTAGCTATGAAGAGTTAGATAAAGAAACGATTGAAACCCACAACTTTATCGTGAACTGTACACCATTGGGTACTTTTCCCGATATTGAAGAAAAACCTTCAATACCTTATCAATTTCTCAGCGAAAGACACTTTTTGTTCGATCTTATATATAACCCCGAAAAGACTGCATTTTTAAAGGAAGGTGAGAAAATGGAAGCCACTATTTGCAACGGACTGAAAATGTTGCAGTTACAAGCAGAAAAGGCTTGGGAAATCTGGAATACCAAATAAGGCTAAAAATTGTACTTTATTTTGTTCAATCCATACAGGGGCTTAACTTAAACAAAAGAAGCGTCGCTACTTTTGTAATTGGGTAATTTAGTTGTTAACTTGGCTATAATTATCATCAATCCAAAGGAAAAGACACTACTGATGCAGGAAAATGAACAAAAACTTCAGGAAACTGAAGGTGATGCTGAACTCAACCAGGAGAAAAGGATTAAAAAAGCGGAAGAAAGCCCCATTTCTGAGCCAAAAACATCCGATGATTCAGTACAAGACATAGAAGAAACACCAATTCCGTATACGAAGTCCAAAGAAAAGTCACCGGTCGAAGAAGAGCTCTCATCAAAAGAGGAGCTTTCCGAAACAGAGGAAACCGACGAGGCTATAGATGAGATAGAAGAATCCAATGCTGAGGATGCTGAGGATAAAGACAATGAGAAAAGGCACCATATCCCCTTGCTGGATTACCATGCAATGTCGATGGAGAATTTAGTTGGCGAATTACAGCGTTTGATAAGGAATGAGAAGGTACAGGCCATAAATAAGCATGCAAGTTCCATAAAATATGAGTTTGACCAAAAATTCCAAGAGTTTTTAGAGCATAAGAAAGAAGAATTTGTGGCCAATGGTGGTAATGAAATCGATTTTCGATATAATTCCGTTGCCAAAAGACAGTTCAATGAGGTGTTTGCTGAATTTCGTGAAAAACGAGACCAATATTATAAAAAGCTCGAACAGAACCTAAAGGCCAATCTTCAAAAACGATTAGAGATCATTGAAGAGCTCAAAGGTCTAATGAACGTTGAGGAAGATATCAATACAACTTATAAAAATTTTAAAGATTTACAGGAAAGCTGGCGCAATGCAGGGCCCATTCCAAGAAACAATTATAATGACGTGTGGCGTACTTACCATCACCACATGGAAATTTTCTATGATTTTTTACATCTTAACAGGGAGCTACGAGACCTAGATTTTAAACACAATCTCGAAGAAAAACTGAAACTGGTAGAACGCGCCGAAGCATTGGCGAACGAACCCGATCTAGGAAAAGCTTTTAGAGAATTACAAACACTCCATAAAATCTGGAAGGAAGATATAGGCCCGGTTGCCAAGGAACAGCGCGAAGAGGTGTGGGAGCGTTTTAGCAATGCCACGAAGGCCATGCACCAACGTAGACAAGAAAACTACCAAGAACTGGAAAAGGTCTACGAGCAAAATCTAGAAAAGAAACAAGGGATTATTGCCTCCATACTCCATATCTCGGAGAACGTTACCAATAATCACAAAGCCCTGCAACAACAGATTAAAGAGATTGAAGCATTACGGGAATCTTTTTTTAAAGCAGGTAAAGTTCCGCAAAAGGTGAACGAGCAAACATGGAGCACGTTTAAAGAAGCCGTTCGCAAGTTCAACCGAAATAAAAATTCTTTCTACAAAAATCAAAAAAAGGAACAGCACGACAACCTAGAAAAAAAACGGGCCTTATTGGATTTGGCTATCGCGCTCAAGGATAGTGATGATAAGGAAATGGCAACTCCTGAAATGAAACGTATCCAGAGCGAGTGGAAAAAAATAGGACATGTACCCCGTAAATATTCCGATAAGATCTGGAACGAGTTCAAAAATGCCTGTAACCACTACTTTAATAGGCTTCATGAAGAGAAGAATGAAGCTCAAAAAGAAGAGTATGCAAATTTTGAAAAGAAAAATGCATGTTTGGATAGACTTAAAGCTTTCCAGTTAAGTGGTGACCCTGAAAAAGATATTGTAAGCTTAAAAAAGTTTATTTCTGAATGGAAAACTTACGGACGCTTACCCTATAATAAAAAACACATCAACGGAAAGTTCAATAAAATCGTAGATGCTCTGTTTAAAAAATTGGGTGTTAGCAGGCAAGAGTCAGAATTACTTAGATATGGGGACAAAATGCAGCAATTGGCACATGATGACAATGATATGGCCATTAGCAAAGAACGAGCCTTTATCCGTAAAAAAATTGAAGAAAGTAAATCTGAAATCAGGCAATTGGAAAACAATCTACAGTTCTTCTCAAATGCTTCCGAGGACAATCCTTTGGTGAAAGATGTAATTAAAAATATTGACCAGCACAAACAAGCTTTGGAAACATGGAAAGCAAAGCTCAAGAAGCTCAATATCATACAGCACAACCGTGATAAGGAGGTCGAAGAAGGAAATAATACAGAGGAAGAGTAGTGATGAATTCAATCATTTAAATAAATGATTGAAAATAAAGGGTATTAGAAAGGTATAGCCATAAATTAATACATTGAGTTGTTCCAATATGTCTTTATCTAAAAATCGTTGCTAGAAAATAAAAACTACTTTTTACTAATAAACGAACACAGACCCCGCATAAGAAGCATCACCAACAGAAGGGAGCAATATTTGTGAATAATTTACCCATAGCGACGTATTTGTGCCATCACCCCCAGCTACATATATATCACCTTTATATAAAAAGACTGACACCGCATCGGATATGACGTTAGGATTAGGATTGGAAGGCATTTCCATTATAATCCCATTTTTCCAAATTACCGCCTTTTTGTCATACCTGCCTGCAATATAAATATCGTCACCATCTACAAAGACGGACCTAGCACTACTATACAATTCTTCATCTTCCGCTAATATAGTGGAAGTTATATTGCCCCCATCAGTATCCGCAGCCCAAGAGTTGGCGACAAAATTTCCAATCGCTCCTACTACATGAACAATCCCATCTTTCACGTAAATAGATGAAGCTGTATAGTTTTTACCAACATCGAAAGGAAAACTTTCCAGAATATAGCGTTCTCCGTTTTTCCAATACAGGACATTTTCTTCACCATCCGCTATCTCTTCCCCACATACATAAAAATCGTTACCATCCACAAAAACAGAACGTGCTATACCAGGGTTTATATCACTAATAAACACTTCCTCTCCATTTTTCCATATTTTGGGGATATAACCATTGTTGTTCCATTCACCTCCTGCAGCATATACATTGTCATTGGCAACATATACGGAAAGAGCTACAGCCCCCAATAGACCATCCGTAAGCTCCATATATACTTCTCCATTTTTCCATATTGTTGCTATTGCCTCAGTATTATTTATTTTGATATAGCCCGAAACATATACATCATCCCCATATACAAATACAGAATGTGCGGCAGATGGATCTTCTGACAACTGTTCTTCTACACCATTCGTCCATAGGGTAGCTATCCAACTTCCATCTAGCGAAATTTTACCTGCAACATATATTCTATAAATATCCAATACTTTTTCGCTCATGGCACTTTCCCCGTCTATAGTAACAGTAATAATACCTTTTTGTGCACCTGGAGGCACGACCGCAACAATGTCTCCGTTATCGTTTATGGTTATGTCATCTACCTCAATATTACCACCAAACATAATACCTACCACGTCTTTGTCATCACCAAAACTGGTTCCGCTTATGGTTATCTGTTCTCCTTCTTTAGCTTCCTTGGGATTAAAATCTGTTATTGAAGGTAATATATTGAAATACAATGGTTCACTGGACTCCCCATTTACTGTTAAAATCAAGTCACCGTCCTTGGCCCCTTGAGGCACAGTAACTATGACATTACCGCTTTCATCGAATACGACATGGGTGGTGACAATACCATTAAAGGATATTGAAATATCGTTTTTGTCACTACCCAGATTATCTCCAGAAATTATGACATCTAAACCAATTATCCCTTCTGATGGGGAAATATTTCTTATAGATGGTACCGCTTTCTCTTCTTCGGGATCAACAACTTCAGTTTTTGATGCATCGTCCTTACCGCAAGAATATAGGGCTATTCCAGTTACCAATATAATTAGAAATGAATAGGGAAACTTTTTCATTACAATAAATTGTTAGTTCATAAACAATTTATGCATATTCAATGGTTTAGGGTTCTTAGAATTGACCAATGCCACTTTTGAATTGATGAATAGTCTTTTGGTACAAAATGTTACTGTTAAAAGCAGGTCAATCCAAGTAAATTAACGCAACCTATTTTTACAAGAGCGTCTTTGGAATAAAGCTTCGTTATGAATAGATTCAAAATATTCTTGGGATTTATCCTTTTAGCTCTAATTTCCTGCTCAGAGGAAGAAATTACTAAAACTGATTCCATTACGGATCCCGATACGGATTCGGAAGTACCTTTTGAGTATAAATTCGAAAAACAAAGTTTTACGCATGCATTGACGAATACCGCTGTTCCCTACCGTCTTTTTGAACCAAAAAATGCTGAGGGTTCCAACACTAAATTCCCTTTGATCATAGCATTGCACGGAGCTGAATACTTTCTCACGCCCGAAGATGATTTTTTGAACATAGACTATACTGGCTATATGGCCTTGGCATGGATAGAAAAAGAAAATCAGGAAAAGTACCCTGCCTATGTTGTTGCTCCACATCTTCACGAAGCCCTTTGGGAAAATAACGAGGATTATTTTGGATGGTCAAATACCGCTTCTTCCGATTTTGTAGAAAAATTGTTGGACCATCTTATCAAAACAGAAAACATTGATACGAACAGGATCTACATTACCGGTCATTCCATGGGAGGCGATGGAACTTGGTATTTAGGCGCAAAGCTACAGGATAGAATAGCTGCCATCGTCCCTTTAAGTAATGCTGTGAGTGAATCAACTATGTCATTTGTCAAGAGCAAGATTGAAAACGGAACTTTTGAAACTTTACCCATATGGAACTTTATTCATAGGAACGATAATGGAGCAGTTTATTCACAAGAGCTCTTTACCACATTTGAAGCCAATGGTCATGATAACGTATATACCCATAAAGTTGGGGGTGTGGATTATGACTTGACCACTGAAGAAATTCTTGCAGAAATCAATGATGGCAAGCTACGCTTTCATACAGAATATAGCTATTCATGTGACTTGGCATATTGTCATTTCGCAATGGGCAAAGCCCTACGAGAACCTTTTTTATTTGAATGGCTCTTCAAGCAAAAAAGAAAGTGAAAACACAGGTCATACAGGTATGTGGAGACTACCCATTACAAATTATCGACCAATACCAGCCGTGAATATATTTTGCATCAATATAGGTCCAACAAGTAGTTTATAAGATCGGTGGTTGTAACAATACCTACAAGTTTTCCTTCGTCTACAACAGGTACCGCATGAAACTCTTTTTGTGCAAGAAATTGTGCAACTTCTTTTATGGTGGTGTTGGACGACACGCTCACTACATCTCTTGCCATTACCTGCGATATGGTAAATAAGTTGTAGACCATGGTATCTACTGTTTCTTCGTCTTCATCCACGGCATCGGCGAAACTTATTCGCAAGAGGTCTGTGTAACTTAACATGCCAACAACCCTATCCTTATCTACCACTGGGATATGTCTAATGTTGTGTTTTTTAAAGAGTTCCTCTGCACTTACCAAGTCATTGTCTACTGTAAGTGTAATAAGGTCTTTTGTCATTATTTCGGAAACTGGGACTCGCTTTCTCATCTTTGATAGTTTTAATATATCAATGAAGTTAGCCAGTTCCCGTTTAGAAAAGTATGATAATTGTCAGCGAATTATTTGGCAACGTTTATAGATCGGGTCTCTCTGATTACCGTAACTTTTACTTGACCAGGGTATGTCATATCCGTCTGAATTTTTTGGGAAATCTCAAAAGATAATTCGGCAGCTTTATCATCGCTTACCTTTTCGCTTTCAACAATTACCCGTAGCTCTCTACCTGCTTGTATGGCGTATGCTTTTTGGACTCCATGAAATCCAAATGCAATATCTTCCAAGTCCTTTAATCTTTGGATATAGGAATCCAAAACCTGTCTTCTGGCTCCTGGTCTGGCTCCGCTAATGGCATCGCATACCTGTACTATTGGAGAAACCAGTGTATTCATTTCTATCTCATCGTGGTGGGCTCCAATAGCATTACATACCTCTTTGTTCTCACCATATTTTTGAGCCCACTGCATTCCTAGTATTGCGTGCGGTGTTTCTACCTCTACTTCGGTATTAGGAACTTTACCAATATCGTGCAATAATCCTGCACGCTTGGCGATTTTAGGATTGAGGCCCAATTCTGCAGCCATTACACCACAAAGTTTGGCCACTTCCCTTGAGTGTTGCAATAGATTTTGCCCATACGAAGAACGATACTTCATGCGCCCCACCGCTTTTATCAATTCAGGATGGAGTCCATGTATTCCTAGATCGATTACGGTACGTTTGCCAATTTCAACAATTTCTTCATTGATTTGTTTTTCCGTTTTTTTTACGATTTCTTCAATACGTGCAGGGTGTATTCTACCATCCGTAACAAGTCGGTGCAAGGAAAGTCGCGCAACTTCCCTTCTAACAGAATCAAAACAAGAAAGGATAATGGCCTCTGGTGTATCATCGACTATAATCTCTACGCCGGTAGCAGATTCAAGAGCGCGAATATTACGCCCTTCCCTACCAATAATACGACCTTTAACATCATCAGATTCCAAATTGAAAACGGACACACAATTTTCCACCGCTTCCTCCGTCCCAATACGCTGAATGGTATTGATAACAATTTTTCTTGCCTCTTGCTGTGCAGTTAATTTAGTCTCCTCCAAAGTAGTTTGAAGGTATGCCATTGCATCTGTTTTAGCTGTTTCTTTAAGGGATTCCAGCAATTGACTCTTCGCATCTTCTGCAGAAAGGCCAGAAATCACTTCTAACTGTTGTACTTGGCTCTTGTGCAATTTATCTACCTCTGACTGCTTTTTGTCAAGAATCTCACTTTTATAATTGATATCCTTGATTTTCTCCTGAAGTTCATCGTTCAATTTTTTGCTTCTAGCGAGTTCGTTGCTGATTTGGGATTCTTTATCTCGTGTACGTTTTTCAGCTTCGGCAATCTTCTTATCCTTGTTTATAATAACTTTTTCATGTTCTGCCTTCAATTCCAAAAATCGCTCTTTGGCCTGAAATATCTTATCTTTTTTTATACTTTCCCCTTCTTTATTAGCTTCTTTTAAAATATCCTGGGCTTCCTTTTTGGCACCGGAAATGGCTTTTGCAGCCTTACCCTTTTCCATCATCTTGGCGATCACAAAACCTATCGCCACGCCTACTACAGCTGCCACAATAATTAATATAGTGTTATCCATGTTGATTATGTTTGGTTAAAAAAAAAACCCACATTGGCCGAAGTTTTGTACAAACTCCTAAATACAGGTTTAGGGCTAACAAGCTGCTCAAGAATCCCTATACGAGTAGGGCCCGCTTTTACAACTTAAACTCACCCTTTTTAAATCTAATAATGTTGAGTTTGTCAAAAAATAATTACCAATGTGGGCAGTAACAATAATTTATTTATAAGAACTTATTCGCCAAGCTTAGAATGAACCAAATCGTTTAGAGCCCTTAAGCGCTCAAATGCTGCTTTGGTGTTTTCAGAACGGTCAATTCCACCTTGCTCAATTTTAGAGGCAAATTGTAATGCACACATGGCCAACACATCTTGTTTGTCACGCACTGCATAGTTTTGCTCAAATTTTTTGGCCAAATTATCTATATTCTTTGCCGCTTTTCTTAATCCCTCTTCTTGTTTGGGATCTATTGTCAGAGGGTATACCCTATCTGCAATGGAAAGCTTTATTTTGAGCTTCTCCTCCATATTTCTGTTAACGAACTAATCTGCAAGCTTGGCGATGCAAACGTCCAGTTCGCGAATTAATGTATTTATTTTAAGCTTAGCTTCTGTTTTACTTGTATTACTACCCAACATTGTGTTTGCCATTTTAAGGGAATTATATTTTTCTTCCCAGTCCGTTACGGCGTACTGTTTACTTTGATTTTCTTGTTTTGCAAGGTTCAACTCTTCTTTTAACTTGGTATTGGATTGCTGCAACAATTCTAACTTGTGCAGCAACTTGCTTACCTTATTTTCCAAAGAATCAACAATTTCAACTAGTTCGCCCATATGCAAACAACAATGCGTATTACACAAAGTTAACCAACCTTGCCTAACCTCGCAATACTTTTGGGATTTATTCTTAAAGTATTGCTTTAAGGTGTTTCAAAGCTTTACAAAAGCCTTTTTACAAATCAAAACATTGGTTACTTTCGTAAGTAATTATAAACTATCGTATGCGCTTTCATTTTTTTGGAGTTGTTTTTCTACTCTCCATGTCCCTTTTCTCCCAAAAAGAATATCCACAAGATGTATTTGGCTCCCCTCTAGAAATACCTTTGATTTTATCCGGCACGTTTGGTGAACTACGGTCCAATCATTTTCATTCCGGTATAGATATAAAGACACAAAGGCGAGAGGGGTTACCTGTGCTCACTATTGCAGATGGTACGGTAACCCGAATTAAAGTATCGCTATGGGGGTATGGAAAAGCATTATACATTGCTCACCCCAATGGGTATACGTCTGTGTATGCACACCTCCAAAAGTTTAGTCCGGAGATTGAGGCATACATTAAAAAAATCCAGTACAAGAAACAATCTTATGAAGTCGAGGTTTTTCCTGATTATGGAGAATTAAAGGTCATTAAGGGGAATACCATAGGGTATTCCGGTAATTCTGGTGGTTCCGCTGGCCCACATCTACATTTTGAAATACGAAGCAGCGTTACCGAAAAGCCTACCAACCCACTTTTATACGGCTATGAAGTTAGAGATGCAACCAACCCCACCCTTTTAGGACTTTTTGGATATCCTTTATCCGATGGAGCAGTGCTAAATCAGAGTGCAGAAAAAATTCAACTTAACTTTACCAAACAGCCAGACGGTTCTTTTTTAGCCGATAAGGTAACCGCCATAGGAACTATTGGTTTTGGTTTTAACGGATTTGACCGCCAAGATCTGGCCGCAAATCAAAATGGAGTATACTCGGTGAGACAAACGGTAAATGGCAAAACATACTCCGAGTATGATTTTGAAACGTTTTCATTTACAGAAACAAGATATATCAACACCCTTATCGACTATGTCCATTTTGGAAAGTATAGACAACGAATCCAAAAATGTTTTAAAGAACCACATAACAGACTCGCCATATACAAAACGTTGCATAACAACGGTAAAATAGAGGTCAAAGATGGACTTTCTTACGCAGTACAAATCACCATATCCGATTTTCATGGAAACACTACCGAGCTCCGTATTCCCGTAGAAGGAAAAAGAGAAACTGTCAAGGTAAATAAGGATATTTCCAAAACCACCGATTTTATCATTGCGGACAAGCCCAATAATTTTGATTTGGGAGCTGCGAAGGTCTACTTCCCATCCAACACATTTTATAAGGATTTTTATATCGATTTAAAAAAAGGGAAGGATACTGTTCAAATACATGATAACAGCGTGGCCGCCCATAGAAATTTCACGATTAGTTTTGATGTATCCAAATATTCGTCCGAAGAAAGAAAACAACTATTTATAGCTCGTCTTGATAGCAAGAACAAGCCCAGACACTCAAGAACGTACAAAAGGGATGGTTCCTTTACTACGCGAACCAAAACATTCGGTACCTATACTCTTGCCAAGGACAGCGTACCACCAACCATAAAGGCAAGAAACTTTAAAGAAAAACAATGGTTGAGCAATTACAGTTATTTAAGCTTGGAAATTGCAGATGACCTAAGCGGTGTTAAAACATATAATGCCACATTGAACGGTGAATGGATTCTTATGGAATATGAGCCTAAAACAAAAACGCTCACCTACAATTTTGACGACAAGATATTGAACAAGACCCAATGCGACCTAAAGGTTGTTGTTACTGATAATGTTGGTAATAGGAGTACTTTTAAATCTACCTTTTTTAGAAAATAGTGTATTTGACCCATCCAAAACCTTTAACTGCAATTTTCTTCTTTCTTTGGATGGCTACAGGCATTGGTCAAACAGCCAATTTGGTCGGTACGGTTTTGGACGAGAACAACAAACCACTATCAGATGTAAACATATCAACAGGAAAAATAGGCACTACCACCAGTGCAAACGGGTATTTCTTGCTCGAATTGACCGCAGATATTAAGAACACCATCACATTTTCCCATCTTGGGCACAAGGATATTGTTTTGAAAAACCTGGTCTTGACCACAAACGAAACCTTTGAGTTTAATCCTGTGATGAAAGCGACAGTAATTCAGGTTGCTGGCGTAGAAGTTTCCCCTACAGGAAAAAAAAGTGTGGAGGGTATCACTACGATTCCTCCAGAAATTATCAGGAATATTCCAGGAGCCAATGCCGGAGTAGAGAATATCCTTAAACTCCTGCCCGGAGTATCATTTAATAATGAATTGAGTACACAATACAATGTGCGCGGCGGTAATTTTGATGAGAATCTGGTCTATGTCAACGGAATAGAGGTATATCGCCCTTTTTTGGTACGTTCTGCACAACAAGAGGGATTAAGCTTTGTAAACAGCAATTTAATTTCTGAACTGGAATTCTCTGCAGGTGGATTTCAGGCAAAGTATGGTGACCGGTTATCTTCGGTTCTGGATATCACCTATAAAAATCCTGTTGGTTTTGGATTGCGTGTGGACGCAAGTCTTCTAGGAGCAAGTACTACTTTGGAAACTGCTTCCAAGAACAAAAGATTTACAAGCATTACAGGAGTTCGCTACAGGGATAATAGCCTATTTGTGAACAGTCAACAAACAGAAACCAATTTGACACCAATCTTTGTAGATGTACAGAGCTATTTAACTTATCGCTTCTCAAAAAAATTTCACCTCAATTTTTTAGGTACCTATTCAATAAACGATTATCAGAATGAACCCTTGACCAGACAAACCAACTTTGGAACTATTAATGACCCTAGAGCTTTATTGGTTTTTTATGAAGGTGAAGAAAACAACAAGTACAACAATGTTCTTGGAGCCTTAAAAGCAGATTATATCGTTAACGACAATACCAAAATAGACATTACAACATCTATTTATCATTCACAGGAAGAGGAGTTTTCAAATATTATAGCTTCTTATGAACTGGCAGAAATCGATACCGATTTTGGAAGTGAAGATTTAGGAGAAGTATCAAATCCAAGAGGAATCGGTTCTCAATTCAATAGGGCAAGGAACCAATTGGACGTCCTTATTTTTAATCTTTCGCACAGGGGAAAATATAACAAAGAGGGACGGTCTTTGGAATGGGGCCTAAAATTTTCCCGCGAAGATATCCGTGACCAACTTAGGGAATCTGAATTCATAGATTCTGCCGGCTTTTTTATTAGACCACGAGCACCAGAATTTGTGAATAATCAACCAGAGGAGCCATTTACGGGGGATATTACTGCTTTTGAAAGTGTACAAGCGACCAATATTGTAAAAACAAACCGATTTTCTGGATTTGCACAGTACGACCAACAAACAAAGCTTGGTAAACATGATGTTTATTTCAATCTTGGAATCAGGGCACAACATTGGATTTTAAGTGGTCAAGGATTCTCCAAAAACTCGCAAACACTATTTAGTCCCAGGGGCCAATTTTCCATAAAACCGGATTGGAAAAAGGATATATTGTTCCGATTTGCCATTGGGAGTTACCAACAACCTCCTTTTTATAGGGAATTACGTGATATTACGGGTACAATCAATCCAAATGTGGAAGCGCAAAAATCCGTCCACTATGTTTTGGGCAGTGAGTTTAGTCTTAATCTTTGGGATAGACCTTTTACGCTTATTAGTGAAGCATACTACAAGGACTTGGACAATGTAAACACCTACACTATAGAAGATGTTAGGATACGGTATGCTGCTGAAAATAATGCATCGGCCTACGCATATGGGTTCGATTTTAGATTGACCGGAACTTTTGTGCCCGGGGCCGAGTCATGGGTAAGTTTAGGATATCTTCAAACCGAAGAAAACATTGATAATAGGGGCTTTATTTCGAGACCTACGGACCAACGTTTAAAGTTTGCCGTTTTGTTTCAGGATTATATGCCCACTATTCCAAATCTAAAGCTCTATCTAAATCTGGTTTATAACACTGGGGTTCCAGGTGGATCACCAAATAATATCGACCCATATGATTTTCAGAATAGATTAAGAGATTATAGAAGGGCTGATATGGGAATTTCCTATATTTTTGCGGACAGAAACAACCAATACCCAAAAGGACACTGGTTGCACGGATTTAAGGAATTTAGCGCAGGTTTTGAAATTTTCAACGTATTCAACAACCAAAATTCCATTACAAATACATGGATAAGGGATGTGGACACGCAACGACAATTTGCAGTTCCCAATTTTCTTACAAGCCGTATTCTGAACATTAAATTTGGAATGCGTTTCTAAACTATGCTGATGAAAAAGATTATAGTATGTATTGCTCTTGTAACCGTAGCTTTTGGTACAGCGCAAAAAAACATCTACGAAAACAGAAAGTTTGATGAATTGACCAAGGACCACAAAATCTTGGCCATTGTTCCATTTATTGCCAGCTTGGATTTAAAACGAGATGTAAATCAGTTGGAATTGAAAGGATTGGCTAAAAAAGAAGGGTATGCAGTCCAAAATGCCTTGGAAACCTATTTTTCAAAACGGAAAAAACGGAAAAAGTTTAACGTAGAGTTCCAGAACATAGAAGACACCAACGCCATTTTGAACCAAAACGGAATCACCTATGATAATTTGGATATCTACACCATCAACGAATTGACCAAAATCCTAAAAGTTGATGGGATTATAAGTGGTAACCTAAATCTGAATATTCTACTTTCCAAAGGTGTTCCTACCGACTTTAATCTTTTGGATTACTTTAGTGGAGATGCCAATTACGGCAGAATAGGCGTTAAAGTAAGTGATGGCGATTCTGGAAAGCTTTTATGGAAATACGAAAAAGCCATTACCAAAAAAACCGGAAAAAATACTACCGAGTTGATTGATAGAATGATGAAATTAGCCTCTCGTAGATTCCCTTACGATAAAGAAAAGAAACAACGAAAGAACAAAAGCTAACTTTCGGCAAACTCTTTTAAGACTTCAATAGTATAATCAAGTTCTTCTTTTGTATTGTATTTGGAAAAGGAAAATCGTAAGGACGGTTTTTCCAATTCCTTTTCAGGTAGAATTTCCGTTAACACATGTGACCCCATATTGCTTCCAGATTGGCAGGCACTCCCTTTGGAACAAGCAATACCCTTCATATCTAAATGAAAAAGCAACATCAATCCTTTTTGTTTGTCAAAAGGAAGACGCACATTCGTTAAAGTATAGGTGCTTTTTTCTAAATCATCAGAAAACCCATTGAAGCCTACTTCTGGAATCTCCCTCTTTATTTTTTCTACGAAATAGCTTTTTAATTCTTTTACAAATTTCGTCTCGTTTTCCAGATTATCGTACGCTTTCAAAAAAGCCTCCTCCAGCCCTACAATATTATGAAACGGTTCTGTCCCCGCTCTAAAGCCGCGTTCTTGGGAACCCCCAAAAATCATTGGCTTTAAGCCCGAGTTTTTTCTAATGAAAGCGAAACCAATCCCCTTGGGGCCATGGAATTTATGCGCTGCTGCCGTAAAAAAATCAATTGGTGTTTTTTGAACATCCCAAGCGTAATGTCCTACGGATTGAACCGTATCTGAATGAAAAAGAGCTTTATGTTCCTTACACATTTCTCCAATAGCGTCAATGTCGATAATATTACCAATCTCGTTATTAACATGCATCAGGCTCACCAATTTTTTTGAGTCATCTTTCGTCAACAAATCTCTTAAATGCTCTAATACCGGATTTCCATTGACATCCAAATCCACAAATTGTAACGAGATATTATACTCTTTTTCCAATTCTTCAGCAGTATGGAGTACTGCATGATGTTCAATTTTGGATGTGATAATTGTCGTAACCCCCAAATCCCTGACCGCACAACGCAAAATCATGTTATCAGCCTCTGTACCACCAGAGGTAAAGATTATCTCTGATGCTTGGGCATTCAAAATCTTTGCAATGGCTTTACGGGCTTTTTCAACTGCGGTTTTGGCAGACCTACCATAACTATGGGTTGAGGAAGGATTTCCGTAAAATGAGACAAGTGCCTCCTGCATTCTTGCAATAACCTCGTCTCTTACCTGAGTAGTGGCTGCATTATCCAAATACACTTTTTGCATGGTCGGTTTATTGAATTTTGATGGTCTCAAAAATAAGCGAAATAAAGTTAATTTCTTTTAAAGTATAGGTAAGGGTTAGGCTATTAAAATGGAATTCCTTTAAATTTGGCACATGAGAAATATTTTCCTCCCAATCCTATTTTTATGTTCGCTATATTCTTGTGGCGATGGAGATTTACAAATAGAGTCGCTTGATTTTGATGAAGGTTCTATCCAATTTTGTGATGAAGGCCAAGAAGATACGGAGACCACTTTACTCTTTAAAATCAATAATGACGAAACATTGATATTGGACCTACAAGCAAATATTATTGAGAATGCCCCATCCGATGATCCCATTCTTAGCAGTATACCCACACAATCAGATTTAACGTACCGTCTTTTCTCGGACGATGTTACCCAAGCCTATTTTTGTGATGAGATTCCTCCTTCAACGCCTACCGTGATAGAAGAAATAGGTGCTACGGGCGGGACTGTTCAGATTATAAGTACACTCGACACAGTATCACGAACCTCCAAGGTATACAATCATGAAATCAGAATTTTAGAAGTCACTTTGGTTAATAGTAAAGGTGAGAGTTTGACCGATCAGACAGGTATAGATTTTGGCGAGTATACTACAACCGAAGATAGTAGTGTTGCACAGATTTTTGCAAATTTTGAGGCTATTACCATCAATTCTTGTGAAGATACAGGTGAAAATACGGTACTGACCAAGATTTTAAATGATGAATATCTTACTTTGACCATCCCTACCAGTCTTTTGGCCAATTCTGAAACTGGTGATACCCCTAGGGAGGCAACCTTGTCCGAGAGCATCATATTCAAAAATGGTACAGCCTTAGCGTCGGTAACAGCAGATAGCGTTTGTGCTGGGGTTGCAGCAACAGATCTTGAAAATGAATTTTCCACGACAGAAGGGACAGTATCCGTAACGACAACAGCATCAGAGCCAAATACCGAAGGTGTGATTACGTACACGCACACTATTTCGCTTTCCGATTTTACCCTTCAGGATTTGAACGAGGCAAATGCTGGTACTTTTGAAGAGGAGCCTTATGTTTTTGGGACGTTCACGACTACGAGCAGCTAACTGTTTTGAAAAATATAAACTTCGGTAGCTCCCAAGCCATATTTTTGGTAATCGGCATCGTAGAATTTTAAATTGTCATATCTGTTGAAGAGATAATGTAGCTCTTCTTTTAGAATACCCTCTCCTACACCATGAATAAAAACGACTTTTTGAATGCGTTTTTTTATGGCGAAATCCAATTGCCTTTTTGCAGTTTCTAACTGTAGATTAAGCATATCAAAGTTTGTAAGTCCTTTGGCAGACCTTACTAATTGATTAATATGGAGATCAACCTCCATTTTAGGCAAATTTCTTTCTTTTTGCTTAGCAAGCCTACCAAACCTTTTCTTTGGAAGTTCTTTTTCTTTTTTTATTTTTTCGACCTCGTACCCAGTAACTCGGATATCATCACTGATCTTAACCAATTCCTTCATGGAATATTCCATTGGAAAGCCATCTGTAGTAATTATAGTCACTCGCGCGCCTTCAATACCACTTATCTTACCGGATATGTCTTCATCTAAAACTTCGACCTGATCACCTATCTTAAAGACTGCCACGTATATTTATATCTAAAAAAAATTAGAAAACTTTAACAATCGCAAAAATAGTAGTATTTTTCTCGACAGTAATGATTGTTATGCATCAACAACCTATGCTGGTATCATTGGATACTAGGGAATTTATGCTGCCATGCCTAAATAAGCAGTTATTTGGCGTGGAATGCCCTGGCTGTGGTGTACAACGATCTTTGGATTTATTGCTACATGGAGAGTTTTTAGCTGCATTTAAAATGTATCCGGCCATTTATTTCATCCTAATACTCCTTCTTTTTTTGATTTCAAATACCTTTTTTAAAATCAAGTACGGTTATCAAATCAAGTTATTCTTGATGCTGCTTACCGGGATAACCATTGTAGTCAGTTATATTGTAAAAATGAACAATTTTATAAACTAAAGTTTAAATTATGGAAAAACAAAAACTACCCAATTCAACACTAATATTGGTCTTCGGAATCATTTCGATTGTAACCTGTTGCTGTTACGGAATAATAGGTTTGATTTTTGGAATAATAGCCGTGGTATTGGCTAAAAAAGCAACAGCTCTTTACATGGAAAACCCTGAAAATTATGAAGGATTCAACAATGTAAAAACAGGTAAGATATTAGCAATTATAGGTATAGTGTTAAATGTACTCTATTTAGGATACACGATATTCCTGTTCAGCACATTAGGATTGGAAGGGATACAAGAAATGCAAGAACAATTGCTAGAACAGTACGGCGGTTAACGATAAAACATGAGTCAACAACCTTTACCAGGAGCAAGCACAGTGCTAACAATGGGAATCCTTTCCATTGTTGGCACTTTGTTTTGTTGTGGTCCGTTTGGAGCAATATTTAGTATTGTAGGTTTGGTCAAGGCCAAAACCGCCAAAGAACTCTATCTTCAAAATCCAGAAAATTATACGGATTACAGCAATATAAAAACAGGCAAGATATTATCGTATGTAGGCCTGGCAATATCCGCAGTCTATCTTTTGTTGGTTATTTTATATTTTGGATTTATAATAGCAGTGATCGCAGGTACCGAGGGATTGGACTATACCTATTAATTGGCCACCTCACTGATAAATTTAAGGCGATAGAGACGCAGTTCTTCGTCTTCATAATCACCATCAAATTCATCTATGGCTTGGGAAATGGAATCTGATTCTGCTTCTAAAAAGTACTCATGGATTTCTTCTTGTTGGTCTTCGTCCAAGATTTCATCTATCCAATACTCGATATTAAGTTTGGTACCACTAAAGACAATGTGTTCCATTTCTTTAATGAGTTCTGGTAGTTCCAATCCTTTTGCAGAAGCGATATCGTCCAAAGGCAACTTCCTGTCCACATTCTGAATCACATATAATTTTAAAGCAGAATTTGCACCGGTACTCTTAACCACTAAATCATCTGGTCTTATAATATCATTTTCTTCAACGTAATTGGAAATAAGCTCAGTAAAGGGTTTACCATATTTTTTGGCCTTTCCTTCCCCTACTCCATGTATGGTCAAAAGCTCTTCGTTGCATATTGGATACTTTAGGGCCATGTCATCAAGAGAGGGATCCTGAAATACTACAAATGGTGGCACTCCCATCTTTTTGGCTTCCGCTTTACGCAGGTCTTTCAATAATCTGAGGAGGTTGGCATCTGCACCGGCACCGGCCGACTTGCCCGCAGTAATTATTGCATCGTTATTTTCTTCACTATATACGTGGTCTTTCGTCATTAAAAACGAAGTAGGTTTTTTAAGAAAATCCTCTCCAGATTTCGTCAAATGCAAGATTCCATATTGTTCGATTTCTTTCTTGAGAAAACCAGCGACCAAAACCTGTCGAACCAAAGCCATCCAATAAGGCTCATCATTTTCTTTACCTATTCCAAAGAAGTCTTTTTCATCTGTTTTGTGCGAAGAAATCATTGCGTTTACTTTTCCAACCAAAACCTTTACGATTTCCTTTGTTTTATACTTTTCGTTGGTTTTTTGAACAACATCCAAGAGTTTGACCACCGTTTCTTTCGCCTCTTCTTTTTGCTTTGGATTTCTGGTGTTATCGTCCATATTGGCACCTTCGCCATTTTCCGCATCAAAATCTTCTCCAAAATAATGCAGGATAAATTTTCTGCGGGACATAGATGTTTCGGCATAAGCTACAATTTCCTGTAATAAAGCATTGCCTATTTCCTGTTCCGCTACTGGCTTTCCAGACATAAACTTTTCTAGCTTTTCTACATCCTTGTAGGAGTAAAAAGCCAAGCAATGGCCTTCTCCACCATCTCTACCTGCCCTTCCAGTTTCTTGGTAGTAACTTTCTATGCTTTTTGGAATATCGTGATGGATTACAAATCGAACATCCGGCTTATCTATTCCCATTCCAAAGGCTATCGTGGCTACAACAACATCAACATCTTCCATAAGGAACATATCTTGGTATTTGGAACGTGTTTTGGCATCAAAACCGGCATGGTAAGGCACTGCGCTGACTCCGTTCACTTGTAAAACCTGAGCCAATTCTTCGACCCGTTTTCTGCTCAAACAATAAATGATACCTGATTTGCCTTGATTTTGTTTTACAAAACGAATAATATCTGCGTCCACATTCTGAGTTTTGGGACGTACTTCGTAAAATAAATTTGGTCTATTAAAGGATGCCTTGAATACTTTGGCATCTGTCATGCCCAAGTTTTTAATAATATCTTCCTGTACCTTGGGTGTTGCTGTTGCCGTGAGTCCAATAATTGGTATATTATCGCCCAAACGGCTTATAATACTTTTTAGATTACGGTATTCCGGTCTGAAATCGTGACCCCATTCAGAGATACAATGTGCTTCATCTACAGCAACAAAAGAAAGAGGAACAGCTTTTAAAAATTCTATATTCTCTTCCTTTGTCAGCGATTCGGGAGCTACATAAAGTAATTTTGTGATCCCGTTTTTCACATCTTCTTTTACCTGTTTTATTTCCGTTTTTGTCAAAGAGGAGTTAAGTACGTGTGCAATACCCCTATGTTCAGAAACACCGCGTATAGCATCTACTTGGTTCTTCATCAAAGCAATTAAAGGTGATACTACTATCGAAGTACCTTCTTTCATGATTGCAGGTAGTTGATAACATAAAGATTTACCCCCACCTGTGGGCATTATCACAAACGTGTCTTTATCTTCAAGTATGTTTTGTATTACTTTTTCTTGTAGCCCCTTAAACTGTGAAAAACCAAAATATTTTTTAAGTGAAGCGTGCAAATCGGTATTTGTAAGACCCATTTCCCTATTTTCAATTTATACCAAACAACCAAATTAATAGGTCGTTAACGTTCATAATTTTAAATATTAATTTAAAGTAAGAAGCATTCTGTGCTTTAAAAACGGTTGTAAAAGATAGTTTGTTTAGTTTTGTAATCTTAAATATAAGATATTCTTTTAGGAATACAATTAGATAATCTTTTTATTACCTTTTATTACCTTGAACGACACTCAGTCTATTTTATCCATCGCGAAAAGAACCCTAGAAACCGAAAGCAAGGCCATACAAAATTTGGTCAATCTTTTAGATGAACAATTTGCTTATGCCGTGCAGCATATTTTAGATTCCAAAGGAAGGGTAGTTGTATCTGGAGTTGGAAAAAGTGCTATAATAGCTTCAAAAATTGTGGCAACTTTGAACTCTACGGGCACGCCTGCTATATTTATGCATGCTGCAGACGCCATTCATGGGGATTTGGGAACCATACAGGAAAACGATGTGGTTATCTGTATTTCTAAAAGCGGAAATACTCCAGAAATAAAGGCATTGCTCCCACTGATTAAAATTGCAAAGAATAAATTAATAGGCATTACTGGGAATATGGATTCGCTATTGGCAAAACAGGCAGATTTTGCGCTTAGCACCTTTGTTGAAAAAGAGGCATGTCCCAATAACCTTGCTCCTACAACGAGCACGTCGGCACAATTGGCTATGGGCGATGCGCTAGCCATTAGCCTTTTGGAGCTTAGAGGATTTAGTAGTGCAGACTTTGCAAAGTATCATCCGGGAGGAGCGTTGGGCAAAAAACTATACTTAAGGGTAGCTGATATTGTTGTAAACAATCAAAAGCCCCAAGTGGATATCGATTCAAGTGTAAAAGAAGTCATTGTTGAAATTTCCGAAAAAATGTTGGGCGTAACTGCTGTAATCAAGGAAGGAACTTTGGTCGGCATCGTTACAGATGGTGATATCCGAAGAATGCTTAGCAGGTATGATGATATCCGGGGGCTCAGGGCCAAGGACATCATGACATCCAACCCAAAATCGGTAGATGTAGATACGCTTGCAGTCGAAGCACTTAAAATATTACAATCCCAAGGCATTTCACAACTTTTGGCCTTTGATGGTGATACGTATGCAGGGGTAGTTCATCTTCATAACCTTATAAACGAAGGAATTTTATAATGGCAAAAGTGGCGAACAACCCAGATGAGATGTCCTTCCTAGACCATTTGGAAGAATTGCGATGGCATTTGATAAGATCCGTATTGGCAATTGTCATCATTGCATGTGGGGCATTTGTTATGAAAGATTTCATTTTTGATACGGTCATTTTTGGACCTAAAAAAATGGATTTTCCTACGTATAAGTTCTTTTGTGAAATAGCTACTTTTTTTGGAATAGACTCTGAATTCTGCGCTGATACCTTACCCTTTACCATTCAGAATAGAACTATGGCGGGGCAATTTTCTGCCCATATATGGACCTCTATCTGGGCTGGTTTTATTACTGCATTCCCCTATGTTTTATGGGAATTATGGCGCTTTATCAGTCCTGGGCTTCATAAAAATGAACGCAAACATTCCAGGGGCTTTATTTTAGTGGCTTCAGCACTTTTTTTTATGGGCGTGCTATTTGGTTACTATGTTGTGGCACCCTTATCCATCAATTTTTTGGGTACATACCAAGTAAGTAAAGAGGTGCTCAATGAAATTGATATAGGCTCTTTTATTGCTACGGTAAGAGCATCCGTTATAGCCTGCGGAATCATGTTTGAATTACCAATAATTATTTATTTTTTGACCAAAGTTGGTTTGGTAACTCCAGAAATTCTGAGAAAATATAGGAAAATAGCACTAGTTGTGGTGCTTATCCTATCTGCAGTAATAACACCGCCAGATGTTGCCAGTCAAATAGTAGTTTCAGTTCCCGTTCTAATTTTATACCAGATAAGTATATATATTTCTAAAGTTGTTGTAAAAAACGAAGCTAAAAGAGCTAAAAGAAATGCAAAATAAAGTAGAAGAGTTCAATGCATATCGTGCCAAAATGAACGATCAGCTATTGGCTGAAAACAACAAACTCATCAAACGTATTTTTAATCTAGACACCAATGCATATATGGCGGGTGCTCTAGATGTAAAAACAAAGGAACTATTAGGCCTTGTGGCCTCTGCTGTCCTTCGCTGTGATGATTGTGTAAAATATCATTTAGAAAGTTCCAAAAAAGAGGGAGCAACCAAAGAAGAGGTTATGGAAACTTTGGGAATCGCAACTTTGGTCGGTGGCACAATAGTAGTACCCCATTTGCGAAGGGCATATGAGTTTTGGGAGGCATTGGAAGAAAACGATGCTTAAAAAAATCCCAACGAGCCTTATCCAGAAAAAGAATATGTTTAGTTTTGGCAAGTTCGTATGAAATTAAGAGCTGATAATATAATGAAGGCCTACCGTGGCCGAAAAGTGGTAAAAGGAATTTCCCTTGAGGTAAACCAAGGTGAAATTGTTGGTCTATTAGGACCTAACGGTGCTGGCAAAACCACTTCCTTCTATATGATCGTTGGACTCATTAAGCCCAATGGTGGTAATATTTATTTGGATGACATGGAGATTACTAATTTCCCCATGTACAAAAGAGCCCAAAACGGTATTGGGTACCTGGCCCAAGAAGCTTCTGTTTTTCGTAAGTTGAGTATAGAAAAAAATATTCTTAGTGTGCTGCAACTTACCAAGTTGAGCAAGAAGGAACAGCACATGAAAATGGAATCCCTAATCGATGAGTTTGGCCTAGGGCATATTCGTAAAAATAGAGGTGATTTGTTGTCTGGTGGTGAGCGAAGACGCACAGAAATTGCCCGCGCACTTGCCACCGACCCAAAGTTCATACTCCTGGATGAACCGTTTGCAGGTGTGGACCCCGTAGCTGTTGAAGATATTCAACGTATCGTAGCGCAACTTAAAAACAAAAACATAGGTATTTTGATTACTGACCATAACGTTCAAGAAACCTTGGCCATAACCGAACGTTCCTACCTAATGTTTGAAGGAGGTATCTTAAAAGCTGGAATTCCAGAAGATTTGGCAAAAGATGAAATGGTACGTAAAGTTTACCTTGGCCAAAACTTTGAACTTCGTAAGAAAAAATTAGATTTTTAAATCCTTACTTCACTGCAAAGGTCAACGTAGTCCAGTTAGATTCATAATCAACACCTTTTTCATCGCTTTTAACCATATGTATGGTTGCCACATACCATTTACCGGCTTGGGTAGGTGTCATTTTCACGATTCCATTGTTATCTGTCTTAGTGGAGTTTTCACTTTCGTGGGCATCTTTTCCGGGTACCGAAGTACTATAGTGCACCGTATGATTGGTCAATGGTTCTCCCCCACTTAAAAGTTTGAACGATATACTTTCTCCTGCCTTAGCCTCATATGGATTCTCAAGTGGAACAAATTCTATCGGAAAACCATGAACAGTATTAAAATGGCTTGTTCTTTCCTCACCGACCTGAAAAAGCATCTTTACATGTTTAGAATACTTCTCCCTTGCTCCCGAGCTAAAAGAGCCTTCTTTTTTTCGTTGTTCGATGACATCTTCCAAACCTTCATGATCAAGGTATTCATTAAATTTATCAGCATCCAATTCTATCATTCTGGGCAAGGTAGATATCCCAGCGGCATAGGTGCCTTCGCCACCTGAAGTAAACTTGAGATACGTGATATTTTCCTTGTCATAATAATCCTCTTCGTTAACATTCATTTCGTAATCAGGACCTATAATTCTTGCATCGGAAATTCTATCTCTTGTAATCGTATTTTCGCTCTTATCAAATGTCCCGTTGAAGAGGTACAGCTCACTGGCTTGTCCTGAATCTAAAAAGTAAGCATCTGACTTTAAAAACAGCTCATGTGAAGAAAAAACTATTAAAAGTGTTGCCAAAAAAAACATAAAAATCCCTCTTTTCATACTAGTACATTTTGTATTTCCACTACTTACGCAAAAATAGCCATGAGGGTTTTCTTCTTAAAACAAAATCTGTTAATCTTTCTTTGATAAAAATGAAGTGGCAATGTATAGGAAAATAATAATAGGTATTGCCAAAAACCGTAACGTAAACAATAAAACCAAACTACCTATCAAAAAAAGGTACCGAACGGCATTATCCCTAAAACTCCAGTTCTTGAACTTTAAAGCAAAGAGTTCAATCTTGGAATTAAGCAAAAAAGCACTCAAACAAGTGAGGCCTATCAAAAACCACTCGTTTAAAATAATAGTATTGAGTACATTATTATTGTGATAGAGCAAAATCAAGGGCAAGGATAGAATTAAAAGGGCATTTGCTGGAGTGGGCAGGCCAATGAAAGAAGAAACCTGATTTTCATCTATGTTGAATTTTGCCAAGCGATATGCCGAACCCAGCGTAATAATAAACCCGACGAAAGGAAGTGCTGTCATATCAGTTTCATGGCCCATAAATCCTAAATTCCATCCACCAGTCTCCGACATTTGCAATAACTGAAACATTACGATTCCAGGAACCAATCCGCTTGTGACCATATCCGCCAAAGAATCCAACTGAATTCCAACTTCGCTCTGTACATTTAAAACCCTGGCGGCCAAACCATCAAAAAAATCAAAAAGAATCCCAAGAGAAACAAAGAGCGCCGCTAGTTCTAGGTGGTTGAGAACGGCATAAACCGCAGCTACACAACCACTAAAAAGATTGAGCAAGGTGATAAAATTGGGAATGTATTGTTTCATACGGCCAGATTTTTGTAAACAACCTCGGGACAAGTCCGCAAGGCATTAAAAGGAAATTCAACATAGATTTCAATGCAAGCATCGAAGCATTTAAATCTCGATTGTCAAGTAAAAATAAGCTAAAAAACAAAGTGTTGAATTTTCAAATTCTACCATGTAGTATTTATTCTGATATTTGTGCTGATAAATTTAAGAATGAAGCAAAGGATCTTCTTTTTGTTGGTGCTGTTTTTGGTAGGGAAAAAATTGTTTTCGCAAGTTCCTACCCTTACCGAAAAATCCACGATAAGTCTACTCACATGCGCTGCTGGCGACGAACTTTATTATGCGTTTGGCCATAGCGCGTTTCGTGTACAAGACCCAAATCTAGGAATAGACGTCGTATACAACTACGGTACTTTTGACTTTGACAGGCCCAATTTTTATCTAAATTTTGTAAAAGGAAAATTGATCTATTCGCTTTCTAGAAGAACTTTTGACATTTTTCTTTACGAGTATGAACTCGAAAAAAGATGGGTAAAAGAACAAATTTTGGACTTAACACTTGAAGAACGTAGAAAACTGCTTGTTTTTTTTGAAAATAATTTTTTACCTGAAAATAGGGACTATTTATACGATCCTTTATTGAACAACTGTTCCAGTATTACCGGGGATATTTTAGTACAGCAGTATGGTGATGCCATCGTTTTCAAAGATTCACATTTAGAGAAAAAATATACGTTCAGGGAATTGGTGCGCCAACATCTAAATCTAAATTCTTGGGATATGTTTGGGATTGATCTGGCCTTTGGCTCCGTAGTCGATCGCAAAGCAACCACACAAGAGCATATGTTTCTGCCCTACTACGCCATGGAACAGATACGGAATACCACAAAAGATGGAAAACCATTATTAAAAAGGGAACGCAGTGTCCTGGACTATGAAGAGCGAACCAGAAATGGATTCTTTCCTGCATCCCCAATATTTTGGTTTACACTATTGCTATTATTTACCGGGGTTGTGACCTATCTAGATAATAAGCACCGAACACGAAGTCTTTGGTTGGATTTTTCTCTTTTTTTGATAACGGGACTTATTGGGACTTTGATGCTTTTACTCTGGCTTGCCACAGACCATACCTCTACTCCAAACAATTTTAATGTGCTATGGGCACTCCCATTTAATCTAATAGTTGCTTTTGTTTTTACAGGGAAAAGTACATTACCAAAGTGGCTGCCAAAATACCTATGGTCAGCTCTTGCATTGTTTGGAATATTGGTAATTCTATGGATTGTAAGGGTTCAGTTATTTTCACCAGTACTGATTCCCATACTTTTGACCTTGGCCTTACGGTATGGGTATCTCCTTAAATTTTCAAAGCTGTAACTTGACACCCTAAAATCATCACATGAATCTGCTAACGGTAGAGAACATATCCAAATCTTATGGTGAACTGGTTCTTTTTTCGGATATCTCCTTCGGAATAAATAAAGACCAGAAAATTGCCTTAATCGCTAAAAACGGTAGTGGAAAGACGTCGATATTAAACATCATTTCAGGTAAGGACACTTCAGAAACCGGACAGGTAACTACCAGAAAAGGAATCAAAATCGCTTTTTTAGAACAGGAACCCGATTTGAATCCTAACTTAACCATTGAAGAAACAATTTTTGTAACGGATAATGAAATTTTAAAGGTCATAGCCAATTACGAAAGTGCCGTACAAAATCCAGATGATGCCGAAGCCTATCAAAAAGCGTTCGAGGCTATGGAAAGGCTAAATGCCTGGGACTTTGAAACACAGTACAAGCAGATTCTTTTCAAACTTCACCTAAATCAACTCAATTTAAAAGTAAGCAAGCTTTCAGGAGGACAAAAAAAACGTTTGGCCTTGGCCAACGTATTACTGAATAAGCCTGACCTACTCATTCTTGATGAGCCTACGAACCATTTGGATTTAGAAATGATAGAATGGCTCGAAGCGTATTTTACCAAAGAGAACATCACACTTTTTATGGTAACGCACGACCGTTACTTTCTAGAGCGTGTGTGCAATGAGATTATAGAACTGGACAACAATCAGTTGTACAATTACAAAGGAAACTATTCGTATTACTTGCGCGAAAAAGAGGCGCGTATGGAGCGAGAAGCTGTGGAACAACATAAATCCAAACTACTCTTTAAAAAAGAATTGGATTGGATGCGCAGGCAGCCCAAAGCGCGAACCACCAAATCCAAGTCCAGAATTGACGATTTTAAGGAAATAAAACACAAAGCCCATCAAAGAAGGGTCGAGCACCAAGTACAGTTAGAACTGAACATGGAACGCTTGGGAAGTAAGATTTTGGAACTTCACAATATTTCCAAATCGTTTGGCGACAAAGTGATTTTGGAAAAATTCGATTACAATTTTACCAAAGGGGAGCGTGTTGGGATAATCGGCCAGAATGGAACGGGGAAATCCACCTTCTTGAACATCATTACCCAAAAAGAGGAAGTGGACGGAGGTAAAGTTGTTGTTGGAGATACATTAAAGTTTGGCTATTACACCCAAAAAGGAATTTCTGCAAAAGAAGGACAGAAGGTCATTGATGTAATCCGCGAATTTGGGGATTACATTCCGCTAAAAAAAGGAAAGCAAATTTCTGCGCAACAATTATTGGAACGTTTCCTGTTTGATAGAAAGAAACAGTACGACTTTGTAGAAAAACTAAGTGGCGGGGAACGCAAGCGGCTGTATTTATGCACAGTACTGATTCAAAACCCCAATTTTCTTATTTTGGACGAACCCACAAACGATTTGGATATTGTTACTTTGAACGTTCTGGAAAGCTTTCTGTTGGATTTTCCGGGGTGTTTAATGGTGGTATCCCACGACCGCTACTTTATGGATAAAATAGTGGACCACTTGTTCATTTTTAAGGGAGAGGGCACCATTGAGGATTTTCCGGGGAACTATTCAGACTACAGAGCCTATGAAAACAGTAAAGTCCAAGCAGAGCGTGAAGCCAAAAACAATGGTCAGGAGAAAATTGAAAAGACCCATTGGAAAGAGAAGGACACAACCCAAAAACTATCCTATTCAGAACAAAAAGAACATAGTAGACTAGAGAAAGAAATCCAAAAATTGGAAGAACAAAAGGCACTAGTACAAAATAAATTTACCGACCTTAATTTAAATGGTGAAGAAATAGCAAAATTGTCCATTGAGCTAAAAGAAATTTCAGATACGATAGAAGAAAAAACAGAACGTTGGTTTGAGCTTTCGGCAATTTTGGAGGGATAAAAATGTGGTTCAGAATCGTCTCATATATAAAGTTCCTACTGAACTCCACCGATCAGCACGGTGTTCATTCCCCGTTTGTATTCAATTATGTGACCAAATGTTTATATGCCTCTAAAAAGCTATCCAATAAAAAGTCGCAAAATGTGCTTCTAAAAAGTATTGGTTATTTTGAATTTGAAAAAATAGCTATTTCCGACATGCAAGATGTATCAGGACAGGTTCAAAAATTGTATCCAAAATCAAGATCGAATACAAAATCAGTAGACATCCTGTACACGGAAAAATTAAGTCAGGAGAAATTAAAAGAAATGCTGGTTCAAGGAAAACTCCACAACGACAGCCTGATACTTATCAATTCCATTCATAAAAATCCCCAAAAGAAACAATGCTGGGAAAAACTTATCACTTTACCCGATATCACTGTGAGTATAGATATGTTCCATATAGGGGCCTTGTTCATACGAAAAGAACAAGAAAAGGAACATTTCACTATCCGGATTTAAAGAAGTAATTTTAAATATCAAATCATTTCTCAAATGGACAATACTATTTATTACGTTTTAGGGGTTTTGGCCATCATTTATCTCATTATTCTGTTTAAGAACAAAAGAAACGCAAGAGATAGAAAATCAAGAAAGTTTATGGACGGTAAGCGTAAGCACAAAGATTCTCATTGAAGAGTTAAGAGTGAACATTACAAAAGCAATAGCCACTGTACCAATTACCGACTACTGACTACTGACTACTGACTACTGACGATAAAAAATTATGAAAATATACACTAAGACAGGCGATAAAGCCACTACGGCACTTTTTACGGGCAAGCGGGTACCTAAGCACCATATCCGAATAGAAAGTTATGGCACCATAGACGAGCTAAACTCGTACCTGGGTTTGTTAAGAGACCAAAAAATCGATTTAAAATCTAAGGAAATTCTTGCGTTGACACAGAACAAACTTTTTACGGTCGGAGCCATTTTGGCCACCGAACCCAATAAAGACAATCGCTTAAAGATTCCAAGGATTAAGGCAGCTGATGTTGAATTATTGGAACAAGAAATGGATAGAATGAACGAGGAGCTTCCAGAAATGACCCATTTTATTTTACCAGGTGGGCATACTACCGTGTCATACTGTCATATTGCCAGAACGGTTTGTCGTAGGGCCGAACGCATGATATCCTATCTACATGAACATGAACCTGTACCAGAAGGTGTTTTAATGTATGTAAACCGTCTCTCGGACTATCTGTTTGTATTGGCACGAAAGTTGTCAAAAGACTTACAAGCGGACGAGATAAAATGGATTCCTGAGAAATTAGACTAATAAATTTCACTTTTCTGCGTTACAGATTAACATATTGAAAAATATTTTTTTAAATAAAGTCGATTTTACTTGACTAATTGAGTTTAAAAATTATTTTTGCAAAAAATTTAAAATCAAACCGTTACTATGTACTGGACATTAGAACTAGCTTCATATTTAAGTGATGCGCCTTGGCCAGCCACCAAAGACGAATTAATAGATTATGCCATCCGTACCGGAGCACCGTTGGAAGTTGTAGAAAACCTACAATCAATGGAAGAGGAAGGTGGCGAAATTTACGAATCCATCGAGGAAATTTGGCCCGATTATCCCACAGAGGAAGATTACCTCTGGAATGAGGATGAGTATTAATTTGACACGAACAAACAAAACTAAAAAGTCTCTTATGAGGCTTTTTTTTATGTAATTTTGACAGCCTTGCAGAAGCTTTTGCCCTATGCCAAACAATGGAACAGCTTTTGCGACCCAAAAGAAAAATAATTCATGAGCTTTATTAATTCCGTACTTAAGGTTTTTGTTGGGGATAAATCCGAAAAGGATGTAAAATCCCTACAACCTTTAGTAAAAGAGATACGATCCTTTGAACAACAGCTTGAAGGATTGACACACGATGAACTGAGAGAAAAAACAGTTTCATTTAAATCTAAAATACAGCAGGATTGCAAAGAAATCAATGACCAAATAGCATCCTTACAAGAAGAAGTACTTAATTCAACAGATATTGACCGAAACGAGGAGATTTATTCAGAAATTGATAAACTCGATGAAGAAGCCTACAAAATATCTGAAAATACACTGAACACCATTCTTCCCGAAGCATTCGCTGTGGTAAAGGAAACTGCAAAGCGTTTTGCTTCAAACGAGACCATTACCGTTACCGCTACAGAATTCGACAGGAGCATATCTGGATCTAAGGATTATGTTACATTGGAGGCCGACAAAGCAATTTGGAAAAACTCATGGGATGCCGCAGGAAAAGAGGTGACTTGGGATATGGTGCACTATGACGTACAGCTCATAGGCGGTATCGCACTTCACCAAGGAAAAATTGCAGAAATGCAAACCGGGGAAGGTAAAACATTGGTCGCCACGCTCCCACTCTATCTAAATGCACTCTCGGGAAAAGGTGCACATTTGGTCACCGTAAACGATTATCTGGCAAAAAGGGATAGTGCTTGGATGGCTCCGATATTTGAGTTCCATGGACTTTCTGTTGAATGTATAGACAAACATCAGCCGAATTCGGATGGCAGAAGGGCAGCATACAATGCCGATATCACATATGGAACCAATAACGAGTTTGGTTTTGATTACCTAAGGGATAATATGGCACATACCCCTGGAGACTTGGTACAGCGTCCGCACCACTATGCCATAGTGGATGAGGTGGATTCCGTGTTGGTCGACGATGCCCGTACACCTCTAATTATTTCGGGGCCTGTTCCCGAAGGAGACCGTCATGAGTTCAATGAGTTAAAACCAAATGTTTCTGATATAGTCCAAAAACAACGTCAGCATTTAACAGGCGTTTTGGCAGAAGCTAAAAAACTGATAAAAGAAGGTGATACCAAAGAAGGCGGATTTTTGTTACTTCGTGTTTATAGAGGGTTGCCAAAAAATAAAGCCTTAATAAAGTTTTTAAGTGAAGAAGGTGTAAAACAGTTACTACAAAAAACCGAAAACTTCTACATGCAGGACAACAATAGGGAAATGCCTAAGGTAGATGCTGACCTATTGTTCACAATTGAAGAAAAAAACAATCAAATCGAACTTACGGACAAAGGAGTCGATTATCTTTCTGGAGATGAAAACAAGGACTTTTTTGTGATGCCGGATATTGGTGGGGAAATCGCTAAGATTGAAGCCCAAAATTTGGAAATTGAAAAAGAAGCTGAGCTCAAAGAAGAACTTTTCAAGGAATTTGCGGTCAAGAGTGAGCGTATCCATACCATGAGCCAATTGTTAAAAGCATACACATTGTTTGAGAAAGATGTGGAATATGTGGTCATGGACAACAAGGTAATGATCGTTGATGAGCAAACAGGCCGTATTATGGACGGGCGACGATATTCTGATGGTCTTCACCAAGCTATTGAAGCAAAGGAGAACGTAAAGATTGAGGCAATGACCCAAACCTTTGCTACTGTAACGCTTCAAAACTACTTTAGAATGTACAATAAGCTGTCCGGTATGACCGGTACGGCAGTAACCGAAGCAGGGGAATTCTGGGAAATCTACAAACTGGATGTTATGGAAATTCCCACGAACAGGCCAATTGCCCGTGATGACAGACAAGACCTTATATACAAGACCAAGCGAGAAAAATACAATGCAATCATCGATGAGGTCACACAATTGTCCAAATCGGGAAGACCCGTCCTTATCGGTACAACATCCGTAGAAATATCAGAATTGCTTTCCAAGTTATTGAGCGTTAGAAAGGTGCCACATAATGTATTGAACGCAAAACTGCATAAAAAAGAAGCGGATATCGTTGCCGAAGCAGGTAATGCAGGTATCGTCACTATTGCCACAAACATGGCGGGTCGTGGTACAGATATTAAATTATCGGCAGAAGTTAAAGCTGCTGGCGGATTGGCCATTGTAGGTACGGAACGTCACGATTCCAGACGTGTGGACAGACAGCTTCGTGGTCGTTCAGGACGTCAGGGAGATCCTGGAAGTTCACAATTCTATGTTTCATTAGAAGATAACCTAATGCGCCTATTTGGCTCTGATAGGGTAGCAAAGATGATGGACAGAATGGGCTTGGAAGAAGGAGAGGTCATTCAACATTCCATGATGACCAAATCCATAGAGCGTGCACAAAAGAAAGTCGAAGAGAATAACTTTGGTATACGTAAACGCCTTTTAGAGTATGATGATGTTATGAACGCCCAGCGAGAGGTGGTTTACAAAAGACGTAAGCATGCATTACAGGGCGAACGTTTGAAAGTGGACATTGCCAATATGATCTATGACACCTGCGAGGTCATTGCGGATACGAACAAAGCAGCGGAAGATTATAAAAACTTCGAATTCGAACTCATTAAATACTTTTCCATCACTTCACCAGTGACCGAAGATGAATTTAAGAAAATGAGTTTTCAGGATATCGCCAATGTGGTTTACAAGGCTGCTTACGACTTCTATCAGCAAAAAATGGAGCGTAGTGCCACTGTGGCATTTCAGGTCATTAAAAAGGTTTATGAGGACCAATCCAATAAGTTTGAACGGATTGTAGTTCCATTTACAGATGGCATTAAGACATTGAACGTAGTCACTAATCTTGAAGGAGCTTACACCAGTGATGGCAAACAGCTGATTACGGATTTTGAGAAAAATATTTCTCTTGCCATTATCGATGATTCCTGGAAGACGCATTTGCGTAAAATGGATGAATTGAAACAATCCGTACAATTAGCGGTACACGAGCAAAAAGACCCCCTTCTTATTTATAAGTTTGAAGCTTTCGAACTTTTTAAAGAAATGATCGACAAAGTGAACAAGGAAGTAATTTCATTCTTGTTCAAGGGAGAACTGCCAACGGAAAACACCAATCAAATTCAAGAAGCAAGAAACGTTAGAAGACCTAAGGAAAAATTACAGACCACGAAGGAAGAAATTCCAAATAGCGATGAAATGGCGGCACAAAATAGGGCTGCTGGACAGACACAAGGTGGAAGACCTCAGGTAACCGAAACCATTGTAAGAGATAAGCCTAAAATTGGTAGAAATGAAAGAGTTACCATAAAAAATGTAATGTCCGGAGAGAGTAAAACGGTTAAATTCAAACAAGCTGAACCACTACTGGATAAAGGTGAATGGGTATTGACCGAAGATTAATCCAAGCATACATGCATAAAGATAGAATGACAGTCGAAAATGGCTGTCATTTTTGTTTATATGAAAAACATGTTTAGATTTACAGGAGAAAAGCCCCATAAAAAGCCAAATTTACCTCCTTCAGACCCCGTTTAAGAGTAAATAGCTGAATAACCAAACGTAGCATATGAAAATTCCTGTCAAGGATAAATATCGTTTACAAGACAAGATTGATTTGGTACTTAAGGTTAATTATAGTTCTTCTCTTTTCGCAGTCGTATTTGGCGCTATCTGCTATTTCTTTTTAGACATAAAGGAAATCATTCCGCTGACTTGTTTGAGCTACGCAGTTCTCAACATATTGAACACCATACTGTACCAAAAGCACAAAACCATACTTTTAACCTATAACATAACTTCCATGTTATCCTTGGTAGGTGCTATTGTAGTGACATTGTGCAGTGGAGGGATACAAAGCCCTTTTATTTTTGTTTTAGCGATTATCGTTTTTGCTGGATACGTGACTACACAGATTTACGGCCACTTTTACTTGATAATCAATTTGGTCATCCTCGTTATGCTCTTTCTTTATGATTTAGGGGATTTCCGAATTTTATCAAATGTTATTCCACTTAAATCAGAAAGTTGGTTTGCGTTTTTTAGTTTGATTTTTGCCGTGTATTTGCTGGGGGGTGTTTTTGGTAAAAATCTATTGAAAGCCCATCACAAATTATATAAATCCCGTAAAGAGATTCTAGAGCGTATAGATGAAAAAGAAACCTTATTAAAAGAGGTGCATCATCGGGTCAAGAACAATCTGCAGACCGTTTCCAGTTTGTTGAGCTTACAATCAAGAGCTATTGCCGATGATAAAATCAGTAGTATCATCAAGAGCAGTCAAAACAGGGTCGTATCCATGGCCATGGTTCATGAAATGCTGTACAAACGGGATGATTATCTATCCAAAATTGAATTAAGTCCCTATGTCAAAGAATTGTGTGAATATCTGGTACGTTCCGTTAAAGGCAACACCAATGAAATCAAAATGAATCTTGACATTCATAACAACAAGTTGAGCATTGATACTGTAATCCCACTTGGACTTATCATCAACGAAACCATAACGAACGCTCTCAAATACGGTATTTCTGAGGGTGAAGGAGGAGAAATCACCATTTCACTTAAAAACTTGCCCGATAATCGGTACGAATTATATCTTGGTGACAATGGGAAAGGCTATGCGGATAATTTTGATCCTAAAAATTCAAAATCCCTGGGATTAAAACTAATTTACAATCTTACAAGACAATTACGCGGCACCATTGCAAGGGACATGTCCAAAAAGGGCACTTATTACCGAATTGAATTTGAAGAAATAATCGAAGAATTCAATTCTGTTGATTAAAACGTTTTCCTATCTTTAGAAGATTAACCAATCTTCGTATACATGTTGAAAAAATTACTCCTTGGCGTGCTTTTTATAAGTAGTTCCATTTCAGCACAAGACTATTTCTACAAAAAATTTCATCCTTTTGATTCAAACGTACCCTCTCCTGAAGAATTCTTGGGCTATGGTATTGGTGAGAGACATACAAGGCATGATCTTATTGTAAGTTACTTTACCAAGCTTTCCGAAGTTTCGGATAGAGCAAACCTTTACGAGTACGGAAAAACTCATGAAGGCAGAAAATTGATCATGCTTACCGTGACCACTCCAGAAAACCTAAAAAATATAGATGGGCTAAAAACACAACATCTTAAGTTTACGGATCCTGCACAAAACCCTTCAAACTATGATGAAGTGCCCATTTTTGTAAATCTGGCATACAATGTACACGGCAACGAGCCTTCAAGTTCTGAAGCGGCCTTACTCACGGCCTATACTTTAGTGGCTTCCAACAATCCAGAAATACTGAATTATTTGAAAAATGGCGTCATGTTCATCGACCCAACTATAAATCCGGACGGTAGGGACCGACATACCCAATGGGCAAATATGTACCAGGGCAACCCTTTGGTGGCAGACCCACAAGATGCGGAACATAACGAATACTGGCCTATGGGCAGAACCAATCATTATTGGTTTGATTTAAACCGGGATTGGCTATTGGGAATACACCCAGAAAGCCGTGGTAAACTAAAGTGGTACCATGAATGGTATCCCAATGTGGTTACCGATTTTCATGAAATGGGCAGTCAAAGTTCGTACTTTTTTGAACCGATGAAGGACAATGGTTCACTCAATCCAATCATGCCAAAAGAGAACTATGTGGATTTGAACAACCTTTTTGGGGATTACTACGCTGAAGCACTGGACAGCATTGGCTCTTTTTATTTTACAAAGGAAGTTTTTGATGGTACTTATCCCGGTTATGGCTCCTCCTATCCCGATTTACAAGGCGGATTGGGCCTACTGTTCGAACAGGCAAGTTCCAGAGGACATAAGCAAACTACTGCCTTTGGTGAAATTACATTTCCGTTCACCATACGTAATCAGTACACATCGAGTATAACGACCGTTAAAGCGGCAGTGGAGAATAAAGCGTACCTACGAAAATACCAACAGAAGTTCTTTAAAAGTGGGTTGGATAATGCTTCAAAAAGCAGAATTAAAGGATATACTTTTAAAGATGGGAAAGATGCTAATCGCGTAAAGGCATTTGTAGACAAGCTTTTATTGCATAAAATCGATGTATACAAATCTGGTGGTGGATTTGTTGTACCAACAAAACAACCACAGTATAGAATGGTGCAAACCATGTTCGAAACCTATGAAAAGTATCGAGATAGTGTCTATTACGATGCATCTGCTTGGTCCCTGGCGAACTTCTACAATATGAAGTACAAACCTACGACCTCTTTGGATTTTGGTGAAAAAGTGACTTCCCTAGAAGGTTTGGTCAAAACTACCCCGGTTCAAAAAACAGCATACGCTTACATCATCGATTACAACGATTACAATGCGGTTGCGGCACTAAATCATCTTCAATCTAACGGATTGGTCATTTCTTCATCTTCCAAACCTTTCACGGCAAAAACAGGAGAAGGGAATAAAAACTTCGGTTACGGTGCTCTTGTAATTCCCGTGAGCCTTCAGGAAAAGAATGAAAATCAAGTATTTGAATTGGTACAACAGGCACGAGAAAAATATCATGTGCCCATATACGCTGTCAATTCAGGATATAACGTAGAAGGCATTGATTTGGGAAGCCGATGGATATCACCATTGAGAACTCCCAAAGCAGCAATGCTAATCGGTGACGGGGTTCGCTCCTACGAAGCTGGTGAAGTCTGGCATTTGTTGGACACTAGAGTACACATGCCCATAACCAAAATACCGATTCGAAACTTTGGAAGGGCTGATTTTGATAAGTACAATACCTTAGTAATGGTTTCTGGAAGCTACAATTTCACAAAAAAGCAACAGGAAAAACTAAAAGCTTGGGTAAGCAAGGGCAATACGTTGATTACTATAGGCAGTGCAACCAAATGGATTATCGATAAAAAAATAGTATCGGAAAAATTAACCAAATCAGAAGAAAAGGACTCAACGAGTATTGTAGAGCGCAAACCATACGTTAATGCGCCAGAAAACATTGGGAAAGAAAGCGTTGGAGGTGCTATTTTTAAGGTTGATTTGGATATAACCCATCCTCTGGCCTTTGGGTATACCGATGACACTATTCCAGTTTACAAAAACAATTCCGTTTGGTTGGCACCTAGTAAGAACGAATATGCCACTGTCGCAAAATACGCTAAAGATCCACATATTGATGGCTTTATAACCAAAAAGAATATGGAAGAAAACCTAAAGCCTTCAGCCTCTCTAGTGGTAAGTAAACTAGGAAGCGGTAGAGTTGTCCTTTTTGCGGATAACCCCAATTTTAGGGGGTCATGGTACGGAACCAACCGACTATTTTTGAATGCAATTTTTTTAGGGGATAAAATTAGAATTCCAGAATAAGATCATATCATGAAAAAACTACTCCTTCTTTCACTGCTATTTCAACTTATAACAGTCTACGGACAGGAAAAAATGAGCGAAGGACCATTTTCTCAGCTCATTATAAGGGGCGTCACCCTTATCAATGGTAATGGTGCCCCACCAAGGGGTCCTATCGATATTGTTGTGGAAAACAATAAAATTGTGGACATACAAGTGGTTGGATATCCTGGTGTTAAAATCGATGCTTCCAAAAGGCCAAAATTAAAAGCCGGAGGAAAAGAACTTAATTGCAGTGGCATGTACCTTTTACCTGGATTTGTAGATATGCATGGACACATAGGAGGTGTTTCACAAGGTGCCGATTACGATTATGTCTTTAAACTTTGGATGGCCCATGGAATTACTACGGTTAGAGAGCCAAGTGGGCGAGGTATCGATTGGGCATTGGATTTAAAACGAAAAAGTAAAAAAAATGAAATCATTGCCCCAAGAGTATTTGCATACACCGGTTTTGGTCAAGGCAGTGACAAACCTATCAGTACTCCAGAAATGGCGAGGGAATGGGTTCGAGAAAACGCAAAAAAGGGTGCGGATGGTATTAAGTTCTTCGGTGCACCACCAGAAATAATGGCAGCAGCTTTGGATGAGAATAAAAAACTGGGACTGCGCTCTGCTTGCCACCACGCTCAAATGGATGTTTCGCGTTGGAATGTGTTAAATTCCGCAAGAGCTGGTCTCACAAGCATGGAGCATTGGTATGGACTTCCAGAAGCATTGTTTGAAGATAGAACGGTACAGGATTATCCTTTAGATTATAACTATCAGAACGAACAACACCGCTTTGAGGAAGCTGGAAAACTTTGGACACAAGCTGCCAAACCCTATTCCGAGCATTGGAACAACGTAATGGACGAGCTCATTGAACTGGATTTTACGCTAGACCCTACGTTCAATATTTATGAGGCCAGTAGGGATTTACATCGTGCAAGACGTGCAGAATGGCACGAAGATTATACACTACCGTCACTTTGGAAATTTTATCAACCTAGCAAAATATCCCACGGTTCGTATTGGCATGATTGGGGTACCGAGCAAGAGGTTGCATGGCGAAAAAACTATCAATTATGGATGACCTTTGTAAATGAATATAAAAATCGAGGCGGCAGGGTAACCACTGGCTCCGATTCTGGTTTTATATTTCAATTATACGGTTTTGCCTATATACGGGAAATGGAACTGCTCCGTGAAGCTGGATTTCATCCTTTGGAAATCATTAGGTCCGCTACCCTAAATGGCGCTGAAGCTTTGGGCATGTCCGATAAGATCGGTACCGTTGAGGTAGGTAAGCTTGCTGATTTTGTAATCGTTGGTGAAAATCCGTTAAAAAACTTAAAGGTGCTATACGGTACGGGTGCAATAAAATTGACCGATGATAACGAAGTTGTACGTGTAGGCGGAGTAACCTATACTATAAAAGATGGGGTCGTTTACGACGCAAAGGCACTTTTACAAGACGTAAAGTCAACAGTACAGCGGCAGAAACAAAAATTAAACTACAAAATAAAGCAGCCAGGATTAAAATAGCGTACATAGGCTATGATATTTATTGGGGTTTAAGTTGTGCAAAAATAATTTATCGGATTTATTGCCTACTTTTCTAATCGGTAGGATGCTTTTTTTTTCGATTAACTGTATTATAAGAAAAATCTTATTTTATTTTTGTGTGGATTCTTCGGTTTTTTCCTCCTAAATGAGAAAGCTATCGATGCGATAACAAATGCTACGCTAAAAAATAAAGCTACTGGAATTGCGATTCCCATTTTTTAAGATTAAGCCAATTTAGATTTGTTTCTTTTGGTTCTAAAAGAAAGAGCTTTTTTAACTCTAGAGTTTTTGAACTTGTATAATCTAGCAACACTAGTTTCTTTTTTAACCTCTTCTTGAATTTCGATATTCAATTCAACAGCAACTGAAGTAGTTTCTACTTTAACTTCTTTAGAAACATCCTGAGCCATACCTAAAGTTGAGAAGAAAATTACTGCGATAAGAGTTAAAATAGCTTTCATGATTTGGGTTTTTATTACATTGTAAATGTACCCTCACATGCTACCCAGCCCTGATTTAACTCGCCTAACTCCCTACTTTTTTCGGTGTGGGAATCTTTTTCGGCTGAAGTGTATTTTATCCTCGACAAACGTTTTTTAGCTCAAAAACAGTCCACCGATTCACTGTGCATTTCATCGATGTTTTAAAAATCCATTCGCAACAAACTATTGGGATTTGGACAGTTTTTTTTGTAAAAATCCAGATTATTCCAAGAAGACACACCGGGATAATCGCCATAATATCCCTCTAAATCCAATATCACCTGAAAATGTAAATGGGGTGCATAGTTCACGTTGATATCTGGAGTACCTAAAGTTCCAAGAACTTCTCCCCTATCAAAATAAGCGCCTATTTCTATTTCATGTATGGATTCTAAGGACAAGTGTCCGTAAAGCGTATAAAAAGTAACATCCCCAATTTGGTGCTCTAAAAGTATTGTTGGTCCGTAGTTGCCCACATCATCATTATTTTTAAAACTGTGTACTTTACCTTCTAACGGAACTATCACTTTTGTGCCCGCTTTGCACCAAAAATCCATTCCTAAATGAATATTACGCTGCCCAGCTTCCAAAAAGCGTTCAGATTTAGCATACAGGGCACGTTTTTCCAGATATCCCCCAAAAGCAACTTTGGCATTATTTAATCCCAAAATGTCATCTATATATTGTTGACATAAATCTGGTGAGGTGATGTCGATACCTTTTAAAGTTTCATTTGTGGTGGATAGGTCAATTTTACAATATGCCGATAAAGGAATTTTCGAATCAAGGATTTGAATCGCTCCAGTGCTTTGCGTCTTTAAAAGTGTTTCTAAGTTCATAATGGCAATACCGAATGGATTAACAATTTTTAACAACAACATCAGTAATACTTAGTATATTGATACTACTAAACAGTAAAACCGAAAATGAAGATAACAAGAATTACGATTTTAGCATTTGTTTTATTGGTCTCCGTCAATTGCCAACCTAAAAATACTTCCAAGAAACAAGAAGTCGCCGAACAAGTAACCATGGAGAAAGTAATACTTTCCGATGAGGCGCTCCAACAATACGAAACGGCTTATTTTGCAAGCGGTTGCTTTTGGTGCGTAGAAGCCATTTTTGAAAGCGTAGAAGGCGTAAAAGAGGTATATTCAGGGTATTCTGGGGGAACCGAAAAGAATCCTACCTATGAAGATGTTGCTTATGGCCGTACCACACATGCCGAAGCTGTTGAGGTATATTATGACCCAGAGGTAATATCTTTTGATAAATTGGTTCAAGTGTTCTTTGGTTCGCATGATCCCACATCCTTGAACAGACAAGGGCCAGACAGAGGAGCGCAATACCGTTCCATTGCTTTCTATAAAAATGAAGCGCAGGAAAAGGCCATCAGGGATTACATTGCACTTTTAGAATCTAAAAATGCCTATGACCGTCCTATCGTAACTCAAATAGAAGCGTTCGAAACATTTTATAAAGCTGAGGGATATCATCAGGATTATGAAAGAAAAAATCCGAACAACTCGTATATAAGGAATGTTTCAATCCCCAGGTTGAACAAATTCAAGGAAAACTTCGGTGATTATTTGAAAGAAGAATCCCATTAGTTTCCATAGGAATTTTTTAAAATAACTATCTTAGGGCCATGCAAAAATATATGTGCGTGGCTCTTTTTTTGGTTATTACAGCTTGTTCTTCCCTTAAAAAAGAGGACCACCAAGTAATAGTCGTAAACAAAGCCCAAAAAAGTCCCGTTATAGATGGTCAGGCTTTAGATGCTTGTTGGGGCAATGCAAAATGGCTCGCATTGGACCAGCTTTGGCTTGGTGATTCTTACACTAATGATGATTTTAGTGGTAGGTATAAAGTAAGCTGGGATGAGGATGCCCTCTATCTTTTGGTCGAGATTACGGACGATATTCTTTTTGACCAAAATAAAGACCCCTTAAAATTTTGGTGGGACGATGATTGTGTGGAGATATTTGTAGATGAAGACAATTCTGGGGGCGAACATCAATTCTCTCACAACGCATTCGCTTACCACGTGGCCTTAGATGGAAATGTTGTAGATCTTGCACCAGACGAAAAACCGAGGCTTTATAATGAACATGTCACTTCAAAACATGTTACAGATGACAAGACCACCACTTGGGAAATTGCGGTAAAGCTTTTTTCTGATGATTTTAAAGATGGAAAAGAAAATAAACCCGTAAGCCTATCTAAAAATAAAAAAGTTGGATTTGCACTTGCCTATTGCGACAATGATAACAGTAAAGAGCGGGAGAATTTTATAGGATCTGTCTTTGTGCCAGGAGAAGATAAAAATCAAGGCTGGATAAATGCCGATGTATTTGGGACTTTAATACTTAAAAAATAATATTATTGCTTTAGCACCACTTCGCTATATCTTGAGTTGATGTTTATGGCTTTATGATTTTTAGTATCGATATGATACCCTTTATGCACATTGGAGCCACGACTTTTAGAAGATTCCATGATAAACGTTTTTGGGAATTCCAATTCTGAAAGTGTTTCGTTTACATAAACAAAGAAAGGTACAGAAGGAATTTTACAAACAACCTCACCATTTTCTACCGTGATATCAATGGTTGAAAAATCGTTGCCCACTGAATTTATATGCAATTCGCTCAGATTATTTTTCACAAAAGCTTTACCTGTTAGCCGTTCAATGACCACATTTGAAGATACGGTACTCAATTGCAGCTCCCCTACTTCTTTTAAATCTACCCTATCTGAATAATCTGTTTTTAATTGCCCATAATTCCAGTTTTGTACGACCACAGGCGAGTATGATGCCCTAATATCTGTTCGATCACCATCAATTGTAGAGGCAAGCAAGCTTGCGTATGACAAGCTTGCATTTATATTTTTGGCATTCTCTGCCAACTTCACCTCTCCGTGTCTAACGTTCATTTTGAGTTTGATGGATTTTGGCATCTTTATTTTAATATACTTTTTTACCTTAAAGCGTTTACTTTCTCCTCCCGATGAAAAATAAAATGTATCTGAATCATCGCCACGATTGATTCTGTACACCCTTTTTGCCTTGATCTTGCGTTTTTCATTACGTTCTTTTAATGCTTGATTCCTTTTTTCATGTGCCTCTTCTCTCAGTTCGTTTCGTTTTTCCAAAAGCTCTTTTCTCCTTTGCTCCTGCTCCTCTATTCTTTCCGCTTTTTTCTCTGCCATCTCCTTAACCCTATTTCCCCATGCTTCAAAGCGTTCCTTATATTCTTCATCAAAGCTTTCATCAAAATCTTTTTTCCATTCTTTCATATAAGCATCTCCATCTCGCTTATAGGCATCATAATCAAATTGAATATTGGGCACAGGAGGCACGGGTGGCATATCAGGAAGTACAATAACTTCAGGTAACTCTGGAATCGCTATACTTTCAAATAAAGGCTCTATAAAAGACATGTCCGGTATATCTATATTCATGCCCCTTACGTTGAACCTATCTCCAAAACCTTGTTCCTTGGTACTTACTTCAATCTCCCTACTGTTTCCCATAATCTTTACAACCTCCTTATCAAAATAAGATTTGGCCTCTTCGTCTGTTGCATCTTCTATTTCAACAATAGCGGTAATCTCAACTTGATTTTTGTTCCAAGTTTCAAATTCAATATCGGTGTGGCTGGTATTGAGATTCAATTCCGCATCACTGTCTACGTTGAAAGTTTCTTTGTACGTTTTTGATTTTTCCTGACCATAGCAGGCAATGCCTACCAAGAACATGAGAAAAACATTAAATAGTATTTGATGATTCCTGTTCATTTTTTGATGATTTTAATTGATTTAACTTTGTTTTTAACTTCTGCAACAATTGTAGTCTTAATTGAAGATTTTTGACCAAGGCGGTTATCGTTTGGTCGTTGGGCCCAATCTCGTTTAACTCTACATTCAATTTGCTGTACTCCTTGTCCAATTCGGCAAGGCGTTCCATATAGCCATCGACCACTATCTTGTTTTCGCCCGTATAATCAAGATCGGACAACTGTATATTGATATTGGTAACGTAATAGCTTTCAATTTTTTTCAAATCTGGTGAAAGGTCTCCCAACGAAATTGTTTTCAGATCTTCGTCTTCTTTTCCATTCTCAACAATAGTCGATGTCGAATTTGAATCTACAGTATTCGATACAGAAAAAAAGTAAACTCCCAAACCAAAAATAATTGTAAGGGATGCCGCTATTCCCAACCAAAAGATTGAAGGGAATCTCTTCTGTACTGAATTGCCCGGCAATTCTTCCTCCAATTTGGATAAAAAACGGGCCTCGTGCCCCTTTTTCATGATATAGGTTTTCTCCCTTTCCTTTGCGAACAAATCCCTAATGTCCTGTGCCATAAGAAATATCTTTAAGTTTTTCCTGTAATTGTGCTTTGCCACGTAATAATCTGGTTCTTGAAGCAGTTCCGCTAATCCCAAGAATCTGTGCTATTTCGTTGTGATCATATCCTTCAACAAGAAACAACTGAACCACATATCTGTATTTTTCGGGTAACTCCTCCATAGCTGCCTTAATTTTCACCAGCGAGACTCCATCACTAACTGTCCAATCATCATCTTCGACCACGTGCATGTAACTCTCGTTCAATTCTATTGTTCTTTGGTGCTTCGACTTTAAAAAATCGATACTACCGTTTACAACTATTCTTTTTAACCAAGCTCCAAAAGTGACCTCCCCTTTAAATTGATGTATCCTTTGAAATGCTTTTATAAAAGACTCTTGCAGCACATCTTCGGCATCATCCGGGTTTTTCAAAAAACGCATGGCGACATTGTACATCCCGTCACAATATTGCCTATACAGCTTTAATTGTGCTTTACGGTCGTTTGCCTTGCATTGTTCTACCAGTTCAATTTGAAACATGGTCGTTGGTTCTCTTTGGTTTTTTAGTTGTTCGATATAAAGACGATACAAAAAAGACAGTGTTGCAAAAAATGTTGTCCTTTTCGATTTTAACAAAAAAATCCCGTTGAAGGCTCAACGGGATTCCTATATTTTGAATCGTTATTTTACTACTCGTCCATCAACAAGTTTAAATGTACGGTAATATTATCCCTTGTAGCTTTGCTGTAAGGACATATCTCATGAGCCGCATTGATCAGTTTTTCACCGGTCTCCTTATCTACCGTAGGTAAGTATGCATCCAATGTGGCTTCAAGAAAAAAGCCTTCCTCCTCTTTATTGAACGACACCATGGCGGTAACACTAAAATCTCCTAAATCATCAACGCCATGTTCTTTGGACACCGCTTGTATAGCTCCGGCAAAGCAGGTGGAATAAGCAGCTGCAAAAAGTTCTTCAGGATTGGTCGATTTAGCGTTTGGTTTTCCACTGGAAGTTGGCATACTAATATCAAAATCCAATACGCCATCCTCGCTTTGTACATGTCCGGCTCTACCTCCCATGTTGGTAGCTTTACTTTCAAAAATAGTTTTCATCCGTAATTATTTATGTTTAATTCTTATACCCCACTGACCAAGCAGCACCTAGCAACGAGGCAATTTCTTATTTAATACCAGAAGTTACTATTTGTAAGTGGATACCATCGTATATGCATTATTAAATTTTTGTGAAATACCGTTTATCTATTGTTAGCTTCGACTGCACTCAGCATAAGCATTGTTCACTGTTCATTGTTTATTGTTTATTGTTTTTCCCATCCTATGACAATTGTCCAACAAAAACACCTGAAAACTTTTTACCTTCGTATACTATGTAATGAGCTTAACTTTTGCTCATTAAAAAAACGATACTCATAGCTTCAATTTCCAAAATAAAGCAACTTAGAAAACAGGACATGTCCACAGCTACACTTGTTGAAGGTATTTTTGAGGGCAACAAAGCTATTTTGGCGAGGGCCATTACGCTTCTTGAAAGTTCCAAACCCGAACATTTTGAAAAAGCAAACGCCATTATTGAAAAATGCCTTGTTAAACCCGTTAAAAGCATCCGTATAGGAATTACTGGGGTACCTGGTGTTGGTAAAAGCTCATTTATAGAAGTATTTGGTAAGACCCTTACCGATCTTGGTAAAAAAGTAGCGGTACTCGCCGTCGACCCAACAAGTACTTTAAGTAAAGGAAGTATCCTAGGCGACAAAACCAGAATGGAAACACTTGCAAAAGACCCAAATGCTTTTATTAGACCCTCTCCTTCGGGCGAATCTTTGGGAGGTGTCGCAAGAAAAACACGGGAAAGCATTATTTTTTGCGAAGCAGCAGGTTATGATGTAATTCTTGTAGAAACCGTTGGGGTTGGACAAAGCGAGACCGTGGTCCATAGTATGGTCGATTTTTTTCTATTATTAAAATTATCAGGTGCAGGAGATGAACTACAGGGAATAAAACGGGGAATCATGGAAATGGCAGATGCCATAGCTATTAATAAGGCCGATGGCGATAATTTGAAAAGAGCTAAACTGGCAGAAACTGAATTTGCAAGGGCATTACATCTATATCCGCCCAAAGAAAATGGCTGGACTCCAAAAGTGTTGAGCTGTTCGGCCACGGAAAATAACGGAATCATAGAAATCTGGAAAATGATTCAAGATTTCATAGCACAGAATTTGGAAAACGGTCACTTTGAAAAAAACAGGGAGATTCAGAACAAAAATTGGTTTCTTCAAGCTGTGGATGAACAGATAAAGCAATTATTTCATCAAAAAAAGTCTTTTAAAACCATGCAGCAAAAAATGTTAACTGCTGTAGGGCAAAATAAGATATCACCTTTCTATGCCGCCAAAACACTCTTGGACAACATCGCTAAGGAACTTAAATAAAAAAAGTAAATTTGCCCAGACTTTAAGCCAATAGATGAGCAGTATAACAAACTCCCTTTTATCCATAGTCGTTCCCCTATACAATGAAGAGGACAATGTGGTGTTATTGACCCAAAAAATACATGAGAGCCTAGAGGGGTATCAATACCAGATAATCTATATTGATGATTTTTCAACGGACAAAACTCGGGTAAAGGTGAAACAAATGGATGATGAAAAAGTCCATCTCATCGAATTGAAAAAGAACTATGGCCAAAGTCTCGCATTGGCTGCTGGAATTGATTATGCCGAAGGAGAATACATTATTACCATGGATGGCGATCTACAAAACGACCCTTCGGACATACCACAAATGCTTGAACATGCCATCACCGAAGAATTTGATTTAATAACGGGCATACGTCAAAAAAGAAAGGATTCCTTAGTTAAAAAAATACCGTCCAAAATTGCTAATTTTTTGGTTCGAAGGGTGACAAAATTGGATATAAAGGATAATGGATGTGCATTAAAAGTATTTACCAAGGATATTGCCAAAGGCCTTAATCTTTATGGTGAAATGCACCGCTTTATAACCTTATTAGCGCATTTAGAAGGTGCTCAAATAAAACAGGTCCCCGTAAAACACCACGCCCGCCATGCGGGAGTATCCAAGTACGGACTAGAAAGGGTTTTTAAGGTAGTGGCCGATATGATGCTATTACTATTTATTAGAAAGTACTTTCAGCGGCCCATACACCTTTTTGGGATTTTTGGCGTATTGTTGATCATCTTGGGAATCTTTATTAATATTTATCTGCTTATCGTAAAGCTGGGCTTTGGGGAGGATATTGGTAGTAGACCTTTACTCATTTTCGGAATGATGTTCATCTTGGGGGGAATTCAGTTGTTTACCATAGGTATTGTGATGGAACTGCTTATTCGTACGTACTATGAATCACAGCAAAAAAGACCATATCGTGTTAAAAAAATTACCATAGGTGACGGAAAAGCTGCGTAAAAAGCTCATAACTGTCTTAAAGATTGGCATCAGTGCAGCTTTAATCTACTTTATTTTCACTAAAATCGATTTTAAAGAGGTAGCTGCCACTTTAGAAAAAAGTAATCCTTTTTATTTAATACTTGGCGTTTTGCTAGTCGCGATTTCCAAGGTCTTGGCATCTTTTAGACTCAATCTCTATTTTCATCAGATAGGCGTTAAGATAACCCAGTTGAGCAATCTTAAACTCTATCTTTTGGGGATGTTCTACAATCTATTTCTCCCAGGTGGTATTGGCGGTGATGCCTATAAAGGTTATGTAATTCAAAAACAATATAAATCTGGAACAAAAAAGGTGGTTTCCGTATTGTTGTTGGATAGATTGAGCGGTATGCTACTGATTTTCATTTACGCTTGTATCTGTACACTTTTCATTAATAACCCAATTTTCACTGATTTCATCTGGATATTTATTTTAGGAATCCCTTTGAGTATTGGTGTATTTTGGTTTCTCCATAAAAGATTCTTTTCCTATACATTACCTATTTTTTGGAAATCCATAGGATACTCAGCACTTGTACAGTTTTCACAACTTGTCTGTATACTATGTATTTTAAAGTCTTTGTCTATTGATTTGGACACATTCGAATATCTCTTTGTCTTTCTCATTTCTTCCATAGTTTCTGTAGTACCATTGACAATTGGTGGAATTGGAAGCCGGGAGATTACATTTTTATATGGAGCAAAATGGTTAGGGTTGGAGGTAAACACCTCTATTGGTATAAGCCTTACCTTTTTTCTTATCACCGCCTTGATATCCTTTTTTGGCGTGTTTTACCATTTTAAAAAGCCTAAACTAGAAGTGACCAAAGATTAATCAAGATGCAGCAAATGCATATGATTTAACTTTTTATGCCGTGTCTGGGGGTTTAAAAATTTAAGCTGTAACCTAGTTATCCGAAACTGGTCTACCGTTATCTGTTCTTTCCAATTGATTCCAGAATCCCGAAGTTCCTGTAGTTCATTATCATCCACATACACCCAAGAATCCTTCAGGTTTTTTAATGCTGATTTGGTGATGATTTGTACCGGTTGTTCATTATAGAAATCCAAAGCCCAAGTAAATCGCTTTGAAATTTTATAAATATTGTCTGTGGCTATTTCATGTTCCGATACTTTTTCGGCCATAGTGGACCCTGCTTGGTATTCCAGCAATGTTGGATAAAAGTGGGTATTGAGTACACCATTGAGCAGTAATGAACTATATACCGACAAGGTGATGATACGCATATAGTATGCCTCTCGCTTTAGACAGAAATATGTTATAACCGCTAAGACAGCGACCAATACGATATAAGAATAAATTGACTGAAATTTAAAAACATGAAAACATACCAGAAGCGAAAAGATAAAAACCAGGCTAAGAATAAAATATTGCACTCCCAACAATCCTTTGATTACTGCACTTTTTGAATGCCTATTCAAGCTGTGCAAGTATGATGCCGATAAAATGGCATACAAAGGCATTAAAATATTAATATAATGAGGAAGCTTAAATTGTGCGAGACTTATCAGAAAAAACAAGATAGTAATTCCACCCAAAGTTAAAAACTCATATTGTGACCTATACTTAAAACGCAGCTTCCAAAATGTTCGGATTCGATACCAATATGCTATTAAAGCTAGCACTGTCCAAGGTAAAAACACCCATAAAAATGTATGAAAAAAGAAAAAGAAATCGTTACTGTTCTTCCCTACTCCCTCACCACTAAGTCTCTCGAAACTTTGTTCCCAAAAAATAAAGAAGATACCGCTCCGGTTATTTTTTCCCCTTATCACTTTTTCAGGATGTAGATCAAACTGTAAATAATATGCGTAGAGCATTGGTGTTATCGTAATTCCAAAAACCAATAGGGCTACAAAAAACTTCCAATTGAACAATCGCTCCCATTTTCTAGTATACGCCAAATGACATAGGATTGAAATGCTTATCACCACTAATGCAATCTGTCCTTTTGTTGAAAAAGCGATTCCCGCCCCAAACGCACCAAGAACAATATTCCAGATTGTATTTTTTTCAACATAACTTACCAATTGCCAGATTGCAAAAATGGTAAACCCGGTCAAAACAGCATCTGTACGCACATCAATAGTCGATAACACAATGGTCTGGGCAGTCATGAAAATAAGTGCAGAAAACTTACCAATATCCTTATTGTAGAGTAGTTTTCCCAGTCCATAACAACTGTAAGCTCCTAGTAACGTCGCCAAAATACCCGGAATTCTATAGGCCCAATCATGAATACCGAAGATTTTGAAGGACAAAGCCGCCAACCAATAATGCATATGTGGTTTATCCAAATACTCTTCAGTTCCTTTTATAAGGGTAAAGAAATCGTTTTCTTGCACCATTCGCATGGCCATCGCCGCAAATTGTGCGGAATCGTTCTCAAAAAGGGTCACAAACATTCCGGTGATGTACACCAGAACAACAAGGAAAAGTAAAAACCAATATCTTAAAGATGATATCATGGCCCCAATTTTTGGAATGCAAATATAGCTAACTTGGCAAATAACCAGCCAAAAATAGCACCTATTGAAATTCCAGTAAGAACATCTAGAGGAAAGTGGACACCTATGTAGATTCTACTATACCCTACCAGAATGGCCCAAACAATTAAAAACATGGCTAAATACTTTATTCTAGAACCCAAAAGCACCGAGAAAAAGGATGCCAAAGCCATGGCATTGGAAGCATGTGCCGAAAAATAGCCAAACTTACCCCCACAGGATTTTTTAACCAATCTAACCATCATGTTTATGTCCTCATCATGACATGGCCGTAGTCGCTGAACACCGTACTTAAAGAAATTGGCCAACTGATCAGTTGCCGTAATCAATAGTGCCACGGAAACTAGTACGATCAAGGTTCTTTTGGTCCCAAAATATTTGAAGGTTAAAAACAGTAATAAAGCATATAGCGGAATTGCGCTCAACTTATGGGTAATAAATAACCAAAAGCCATCCCATGTCTGTGTCCCCAATCCGTTTAGGAACAAAAATATTTCTTTATCCTGTCTTATGATTTCTTCCAACATGATCACTCGTCATATCTGGAAACTTCCCTATCGTAAAATGCCGTAGCAGCTTCAATCAAGTTTTCCGCTTCTTCGGCCAACTCCTTTTCGTCCTCTTTAGAGAACTCTTCCAACCATTCCACTTCATCATTTTCAAGGTTGATGATAAAGCGTGGATATTCCGTGTGGACAATAAAAATTGAGCTTGGGTGATCTGTATTGTCGCCTAAAAGAAATTTAGGTAATTCCATTTGTTATGTGTTGGATTCCAATACGCTGGAATCTTGTTTATTTTGAATTAGCTTTTTTGTAAGGTATTTAAATCGAATATACAACATTACGGCAGATGCGGTAAGGCCTAATAATAATCCCATCCAGATGCCCACACTTTTGAACTCGGTGAACAATCCAAAGTAATAACTAACGGGAAAGCCGATCAACCAATACGCTACAAAGGTGATAAGTGTTGGAATCTTGACATCTTGAAGGCCTCGTAAAGCTCCAAGTACCACAACTTGTATTCCGTCCGAAATTTGGAAAAAAGCAGCTACGAACAACAGCTTGGCGGCTATAATGATTACCTCTGTGTTATCCATTTGATTTACAACATCATCTACATCCAAATAAACGGTGGGCAACCAATATCTTCCAATAAGAAAGAGAGCAGCAAAAACAATTTCCAGTAAGAACGTTAGAAAAAATATAGATTCCGCAATCCTCCTAAGTTCTTTAAAATCTTGCAATCCTTTTTGGTTGCCCACCCTTACCATCGCAGCGACACTTAGTCCCATACCCACCATAAAGGTCATACTACTAAGGTTTAAAGCGATTTGGTTGGCAGCTTGCGCATTTTTACCTAAAACACCACTCAACCAGATTGCAGCGGTAAAAATGGCCACTTCGAAAAACATTTGTAGCGCGGAAGGAAAACCAAGGCTGATAATTTTTTTGATTACTGTCTTTTCTATACGCTTAAAATTGAATCCGGTAACGTAGGTCTGGAATTTTTCTTTCCGTTTCAACAAAAACCAAATATAACCGACCATAATAAAGCGAGAGGCCAACGTGCCGATAGCTGCACCAACGATGCCTAGTTTTGGAAATCCAAAAGAACCAAATATCAACAGGTAATTGAGCGTAATATTTATCACATTTGCCAAAATGGTAGCGTACATGGGATATTTTGTTTGGGAAAGTCCCTCAGAAAATTGTTTGAACGCCTGAAATATAATCAACGGAACCAAAGAAAAAGCTACCAACTCTAAATAGGGAATAGCCAATTCCACCACTTCAGCCGGTTGTTTCATGTAATGCAGGAGCGGCTTGCAAAGCAAGATTATTCCAAATAACGAAAGCCCAAGAAGCGTACATAGCACTAGACCGTGTTTCAATGCACTTTTCCCATCCGCTTTATTGCCAGCACCATCCGCTTCGGCAACCAAAGGTGTAATCGCTGTTGAAAAACCAATTCCCAGTGACATTGCTATGAAAACAAAACTATTGCCCAAAGAAACGGCCGCCAATTCTGCCGTTCCTAATTGCCCAACCATAATGTTATCGGCAAATGCCACAAAAGTATGGCCCAGCATTCCCAAAATTACTGGATATGCCAACCGGAGGTTATATACAAACTCTTTTGTGTACTGTTGAAACAATTTGGAATTTTAAAAGCGCGTAAAGATAATTGGATTAGAGAGATATTAAATGTTTGAAGCAAAGTACTTTTTGAAAAAAATCAGACTATAGCAGTTTCGCTTCTTCCCAAAAAATATCCATTTCAGCCAGGGTCATATCCTTCAAAGATTTCTGGGCTTCCTTTGCTTTCGCTTCCAGATACTGAAATCTTTTCATGAATTTTTTATTGGTTCTTTCCAATGCGTTTTCTGGATTGATGTTCAAAAAACGGGCATAATTGACAAGGGAAAATAGTACATCTCCAAATTCTGCCTCTATCTTATCCTGATCCTCCTGTTTTATTTCCTCCTTTAGCTCAGAAAACTCTTCTTTTACCTTTTCAAAAACTTGTTCTGGTCGTTCCCAATCAAAGCCGACGCCAGCCACTTTTTCTTGAATTCTACTTGCCTTGACCAAAGCAGGAAGACTGTTTGGTACTCCTTGCAATACACTCTTTTTCCCCTCCTTTAGTTTTATGTTCTCCCAGTTTTGTTTTACCTCATCCTCGCTATCAACTTTAATATCACCATAAATATGTGGATGCCTATTGACTAGTTTATCACAAATTTCATTGACAACATCGGCAATATCAAAATCATTTGTTTCAGAACCGATTTTTGCATAGAAAACAATATGTAATAGTAAGTCTCCGAGTTCTTTTTTCACCTCTACCAAATCATTCTCCAAAATGGCGTCTCCAAGTTCATACGTTTCTTCTATTGTTAAGTGACGAAGTGTTTGCATGGTCTGCTTTTTATCCCAGGGGCACTGTGACCTCAATTCATCCATAATCGTTAAGAGACGGTCAAAAGCTTCTAATTGTTCTGGTCTAGAATTCATCGATTAAATTTTTGGCTAAAAGTACAAAGACACAATACTAGCGCATTATGGTTTTTTGGTTTAATTTCGAATACTATCAATGATTTTTCAACATTTGAGCGTATAAATGAAACAACCAATAAAAAATTTTGTGTTATTTCTCTTTATTTTGCACCTATCAATTACACCACTTTCGAATACTATCAGCTATTTTTCAATATTTAAGCGTACAAATGAAACACTCAATAAAAGTTCTTTGCATAATTTGCCTTTATTTTGCAGCCATGAACAACACCACTATGGCGCAAGAGAATACCACCGACCAAAAAGTAGATTCTTTATTAAGCTTGATGACCTTAGAAGAGAAGGTTGGGCAAATGAACCAGTATAACGGTTTTTGGGATGTTACCGGTCCCGCTCCGCAAGGAGGCAATGCAGCAACAAAATACGAACACTTAAAAAAAGGACTTGTAGGCTCCATGCTCAACGTAGTGGGTGCCGAAGAAGTACGGAAATTACAAAAATTAGTAGTTGAGGAAACGCGACTTGGTATACCGTTAATTTTTGGTTACGATGTTATACATGGTCACAAAACTTTAGCTCCAATCCCTCTTGCCGAGTCTGCTAGCTGGGACTTAGAGGCTATTGAAAAATCTGCGAGAATTGCAGCAACGGAAGCTTCCGCAGTAGGTCTAAATTGGACATTTGCCCCAATGGTGGATATCTCTAGAGACCCACGTTGGGGAAGAGTCATGGAAGGTGCTGGAGAAGACACCTACTTGGGGGCACAAGTTGCTAAGGCACGTGTGAAAGGTTTCCAAGGGGATGATTTATCCCAACCCAATACTATAGCAGCATGTGCCAAGCATTTTGCTGCTTATGGATTTGCCGAAGCTGGTAAGGAATATAATACTGTGGACATAGGAACCTCCACGCTGTTCAATACTGTTTTGCCACCTTTTAAAGCAGCAGCGGATGCAGGTGTAAGAACTTTTATGAACGGATTTAATATTCTCAACGGAATCCCCGTTACAGGTGATACATTTTTACAAAGAGATATTTTAAAAGGAAAGTGGGAATTTGATGGATTCGTGGTATCCGATTGGGCTTCTATTGGCGAAATGGTACCTCATGGCTTTGCAAACAACCTGAAGCATTCTGCCGAACTGGGGGCAAAAGCGGGTTCCGACATGGATATGGAGTCCTACGCCTATGTCAACCATTTAGTAGCAAATGTAAAAGAAGGAAAGGTCGATGAAAAAATCATAGATGATGCTGTCCGTCGTATTTTACGAGTAAAGTTTGAGCTAGGATTGTTCGATGACCCTTATCGCTATTGTGATGAGGAAAGGGAGAATGAATTACTGTACCACAAAGACCATCAAGCAGGGGTTTTAGATATGGCACTGAAATCACTCGTTCTTTTGAAAAACGAAGGTGATTTGCTCCCGCTGCAAAAAAATCAACAGAAAATAGCCGTGATAGGTGAATTGGCAGATGATAAAAACAGTCCTTTGGGGAGTTGGAGGCTTGGTTCTGATAACAACACAGCTGTTTCGGTACTGGAAGGATTAACAGGATTGGGTATAGACTTCAAATATAGTAAAGGACCCAAAGTGTTCAACAAGGACGCCAACTTCTTGAATGAGGTCGAAGTAAATGAAACTGATACTTCTGGTATGGAAGAAGCTGTTGCATTGGCAAAAGAATCCGAAGTGGTCCTTATGGTTTTAGGAGAACACGGTTTTCAAAGTGGTGAAGGCCGAAGTCGAACCAAACTGGGGATACCGGGATTGCAATTACAACTTTTAAAGGAGGTTTACAAAGTAAACCAAAATATTGTACTGATTTTGATGAATGGTCGACCGTTGACCATAGACTGGGAAGCCGAAAACATCCCTTCTATTTTGGAGGCATGGCAATTGGGAACCCAAACAGGTAATGCTATTGCCAAAACCCTGTTTGGTGAAAACAACCCAAGCGGAAAGCTGCCCATGACGTTTCCAAGAAGTGTTGGGCAGATACCAATTTATTATAATCATTTTAGTACGGGTAGGCCAAACCCAGAGCCAAACGTGTTTTGGTCACATTATGGTGATGAGAAAAACGAGCCTTTATTTCCCTTTGGCCATGGTTTAAGTTATACGACTTTCGAATATTCGAATTTAGAAATTGACACAGCGGACCAGAAAAATGTTACGGTATCCGTTATGGTAAAAAATAGTGGAGAGTCAGATGGCGAAGAAGTTGTACAACTCTACATACATGACAAGGTTGCGAGCGTAACGAGACCCGTAAAAGAGCTAAAAGGCTTCGAGAAAGTAAGTTTAGCAGCAGGTGAGACAAAAAAAATAACACTGGTCTTGACCGAAGCAGAATTAGGATTTTACAATCATTCTTATGATTTTTTGGTTGAACCCGGAGAGTTTGGAGTACTGGTGGGAACTAATTCTCAAAAAGGACTTACTGGAACATTTACGATAGATTAATTCCCGAAAAAATGAAGTTTTTCCTTATTGCACTGTTATCTCTTTTTACTGTTAATGCGCAGCAAAACTTTCCATTTGCAGATGAGGTTAGGGAAATCAGCAAAAAAACAGATTCTATATGGGATTCCGAAAGGGAAACCATTGTCTTTACGGGCAGTTCCAGTATTCGCTTTTGGAAAGACCTTCAGGAACGGTTTCCTGAAAAACAAATCCTGAATACCGGATTTGGTGGATCACAGTCATCCGATTTAGAACATTATTTAAATGAATTGGTTTTAGATTATAATCCAACACAGGTCTTTATTTATGAAGGTGACAATGATATCAATGCCAAAAAAAAACCTAAAAATATACTCGCTACGATTACCAACATTACCAACAGCCTCAAACAAAGAAATCCACAAATGGAAATTGTTTTGATTTCTGCTAAACCCAGCATTTCTAGATGGCACTTAAGGGGAAAATATAAACGTTTGAACAGAAGGATGCACCGATATGCCATTGACACGAAAGGTATCTATTTTGCGGATGTCTGGAACACGATGCTCAATAATAGGAGGTTAAAGAAGGACCTCTTCATTTCGGACGGACTACACATGAACTCAAAAGGATATGATATCTGGTACGAAGTCATCAAAAATCATATTTATAAAACAAACCCCTAGCATGTTATCAAAAGCCTTGTTGATTTTAAGTGTAGTCACTTTTATAGCTGCATGCCAACCACAGAAAGAAGAAATCAATTTTCCCAAAACGGACCTTGCGGTAAACGCATTGATTCCAAAACCCTTAAAAGTTGTTCCGACCCATACAGCTTTTGGACTATCAAAAAATACGGTCATATTAACTTCTTCTGCCAACACCGAACTTGAAGAAGTGGGTCTTTTTTTATCAAACAAGATAAAATCCAAGATTGGTTTGGATATCGATGTCAATATCCAGGACAGTGAAAAGCAGTTTGAGCAATTCATTTATATCAATTTGTCCGATAGTGTTGATTTAGATTCTCCTGAATCATATCAGCTCTATATAAAAAAGGATTCCATATTTCTTAATGCGAAAACGGTTTCCGGTGCTTTTAGGGGAGTACAGACCATAAGGCAACTTATCCCAGAAAAAAGTAACGACACGCTTACGGATTACCCACTATGGCCAGTTCCATCAGGGAAAATCTGGGACAAACCAAAATTTGAATACCGAGGTGCCATGTTAGATGTTGCCAGACATTTTTTTAGTGTAGAAGACGTTAAAAAATATATGGACATTTTGGCGTACTATAAATATAACGTGCTACACCTACATCTTTCTGACGACCAAGGTTGGCGCATTGAAATAAAATCTTGGCCCAAGCTTACCCAAATTGGAAGCAAAACGGAAGTTGGCGGTGGAAAAGGTGGTTTTTATACGCAAGAAAATTATAAGGAATTGGTAAAGTACGCTGCCGAACGATTTATTACAATTATTCCAGAAATAGATATGCCAGGCCATACCAACGCCGCTTCTGTGAGTTATCCTTTTTTAAACGGAAACGGAAAAAAGATAAAACCATACACGGGTATGCGGGTGGGTTTTAGCACTTTTGATACTCGAAAAGATACCGTTTATTCATTTTTGGATGATGTAATCGGTGAAATAGCCAATATTACCCCAGGTCCTTATTTTCATATTGGTGGCGACGAGAGTTTTGTCACAAAAAAAAGGGATTATAACTACTTTATTGAAAGAGTTGAGGATATCGTTCAAAAGCATGGAAAGCAAATGATAGGTTGGGACGAAATTGCACATTCCAAAATTGATTCGACCACCATAGCACAGCATTGGAGAACAGCATCCAATGCGCTAAAGGCCTCCAAAAATAACAGTAAAGTGATTCTATCCCCTGGCAAAAAGGCGTATTTGGACATGAAGTACGATTCCCTTTCTAAATATGGTTTGGATTGGGCAGGACATATTCCAGTTGATGTTGCTTACAACTGGAACCCCGAAACCTATGTGCCAGGACTTCCAAAAGAGGCCATTTTAGGTATTGAGGCACCTCTCTGGTCAGAAACCATTTCTACTATTGAAGAGTTGGAGTATTTGGCGTTCCCCAGAGCCATTGGCTATGCGGAACTCGGATGGTCAACTTCAGAGTATTTAAACTGGGAAGATTATAAAGAGCGATTGGCTAAACAATTACCCTTTTTAGATATGATGAACGTAAAATACTACCCTACTAAACTTGTGGATTGGGAAAAATAGCTATTCTTCCTCATCGGAATTAACGAGCACGTCCTCTTTATCCTTAGAAGAAAAATCATCTATTTTATTATCAACAAGAATATTGTACCATTGAATAATCTTCTTTATATCACTGGCATATACCCTATCCTCATCGTAATTTGGCAATACTTCAAAGAAATATTCCTCAAGTGCAATCTTTTCGGCTTTATGGCTGATGCTTGTTTTTTTTCCTTCTTCCTTGTCCTTCATTTTTTGAAAGACCTCTCTTAGCGGTATTTCTTCTTCCAGGGTATAAATGGCTATTTCGGAAAGGACACTTACATTGCTGCGCATTCCAACGGTAACCCGTTTTCCGTCTAGTAGCGATTCCCCAACAAAACCGGTTCTAGTTTGGGTCAACAACTTAAAAAGTCCAGGTTTACCACCAATCGATAAAATCTTGTCCAATGCCATGTATAATTATTTTATGGGCGCAAAATTATACTTTTATACCAAACGTAAATTTTTTTAACGTGCTTTTTTTATGCTTGGAAAACGCATTCTATATTCTATATTGATTTTTCCTTTGGAAATCTTGTCCAACCTACTTTTTAAAAGTCGCTTTTTTAGTGAAGAAAGCTTATCCGTAAAGAGAATACCTTCAATATGGTCATACTCATGTTGAATTACCCTTGCCAATAATCCATCGTAAGTTTCGGTATGTGCTTTGAAGTTCTCATCAAGATAGCTTATCCTAATTTGTGGTTTGCGTTTTACATCTTCACGAATGTCGGGAATACTTAGGCATCCCTCGTTAAAGTCCCACTCATCCCCAGTTTCTTCTTCAATTTTTGCATTGATGAATACTTTTTTAAACCCGTCCAATGCTTTTTGTTCTTCCGCACTTAAATCTTCGTCATCAGAAAAAGGTGTCGTATCCACCAAAAATAAGCGGATAGGCAATCCTATCTGGGGAGCCGCCAAACCCACACCACGGGCATTGTACATGGTCTCCCACATATTTTCGACCAACTCGTTCAGTTTTGGATGGTCTTGCGTTATATCTTTTGCGACTTTCCGTAAAACGGGATCTCCGTAAGCAACTATGGATAAAATCATAAAATTAAATTCTGTTTAGATACGCTTGTAATATCAGCGTCGCACTTATTTCATCGACTAAGGCCTTATTTTGCCGCTTCTTCTTTTTCATTCCGCTGTCCAACATGGATTGGAATGCCATTTTAGAGGTAAACCGCTCATCTTGACGTTCCACTTTTATTTTTGGGAATCTCGCTGATAGTTTGTTTAAAAAAACTTGAATAAGCTCTTCGGATTCGGAAGGCGTATTGTCCATTTGTTTAGGTAATCCCACGACAAAACCTTCAACGACTTCATGTTCTAAATAATCAGCAAGAAATGGAATTAAATTTTTGGTTTCAACAGTGGTCAAACCCGAAGCAATCAACTGAAGTTCATCAGTAACCGCTATACCCGTCCTAACCTTTCCATAATCCAAAGCAACGATTCTGGCCAAATCTAAAATTTTGGCAAAAATAAACCTAAAAATGTTATAGACTTAAATTAGGTGCCATTATTCTGATGAGCCGATTATCTTTGTCAAAATTTTTCATAAAAATGAATCAATTAAGGTCAATCATAGAAAAGGCTTGGGACGATAGGGAATTGTTGAAAGAAGCAAACATACAAGATACAATTAGAGAAGTTATCAGTCTAATAGATTTAGGAAAGTTGCGTTGTGCAGAACCAAGCGATACCGGTTGGCAGATTAATGAATGGGTCAAAAAAGCTGTCGTACTTTATTTTCCCATACAGAAAATGGAAGTTTTAGAGGCAGGTATCTTCGAATACCATGATAAAATCCCACTAAAAAGAGGCTATCAAGAAAAAGGCGTTCGTGTTGTTCCACACGCCGTAGCAAGGCACGGTGCTTATATTTCAAAAGGAACCATTTTAATGCCGAGTTATGTAAATATAGGTGCTTATGTGGATGAGGGGACCATGGTCGATACTTGGGCAACCGTAGGAAGTTGTGCGCAAATTGGAAAAAATGTACACTTAAGCGGTGGTGTTGGTATTGGTGGTGTCCTAGAACCTTTGCAAGCAGCTCCTGTAATTATAGAGGACAATGCCTTTATTGGTTCCAGATGCATTGTTGTTGAAGGTGTACGTGTTGAAAAAGAAGCTGTTCTGGGTGCCAATGTGGTACTGACCGCATCGACAAAAATAATTGATGTAACGGGTAAAGAGGCTATTGAACTTAAAGGTAGAGTACCTGCAAGATCGGTTGTAATCCCTGGGAGCTATACCAAAAAATTCACTGCTGGAGAATATCAGGTACCGTGTGCCTTGATCATTGGTAAACGCAAAGAGAGTACCGATAAGAAAACTTCGCTCAACAATGCACTTAGAGAACATGATGTTGCTGTTTAAAATAGCCTATAATACCAAGGTTAAAATTAAGTATTGTCAAAGTGAAGCTGCAAGACTTTTTCCATTGCAGCTTTCAAATAATGACCTTCGGCTATTTTGGTTCTGGCAATTTTTACATTTTTAATGATTTTTGAATAGTCCTCATTGGATAGTTGATTCAGAGTGCTTTCCAAATCACTTAAGGAATCTATAGTAAGCCCTAGGTTTTCTTTCTCTATGAACTTGGCCATTGCCGCTTTTTTCCAGATGATTACCGGCAACCCACAGAGCAAATACAATGATGTCTTGTGCGGGTTATTGTATTGTAAATATTTACCAAATTCGCCAGAGCACCCATCAATCGAATTACCATTCCATACCAAGCCAAAAGATCCTGATATTTCGCTAATGACCTTATCTGGGGAGAATACACCTTGATACGACAAAATCGAAGAACTTGAGTCAACGGCTTCCTTGTTGAAACCACCTCCATATAGTTTTAGGACATAATTTTTATGTCCTAAATTATCCGCACTGTATAAAAACTCGCTTTTTTCTTTCCCCAAACCTCCTGCGAAAACAACTTCAGTGGGTGTTGTGTCATTTTGGTGAATCTCTTTGGTCATTGTATGTATGTAGTCAAAAATATCATTTGTTACCATTCTTGCTTTGCAAGCATTCTCTTCAAACCATTTCTTCATGGATTCATTATGCACTATCAAATAATCTGCTTTATTAAATTTTCTTATTTCACCAGCTGCATCTTTTCTTTTCCCCATCAAGAATTTAACATCATGAACAATAATAATAAGAGTACATTTTTTTAGAGAAGCAAAAAAAACTACCAGATTAAAAAATTTGCTCAGCGGATACTGCATACAAAAGACCGACCTATTAGGCAATCGAATAAGGCCTTTCATAATACCAAAAAAACTTATAACGGCACCAATAGCAGAACTAGGGTGGTTACTTTGTTTGAACCCTAAGTTTTTAAAGCCCATTTTGGTCAAAACAGTTTCACAATCCATTTTTGGTTTGGAAGCGGCATTTCTAGAAAACTTATAATTTCTTGAAATGTAGAAAAGATTTTTAGATTGCATTATGATTGATGATTAAGCTAGTTTGCTTTTGCAAATATATCTCTTTTAAGGTATCATCATTAGTCATAAAATACTTCTCATTTTTCATCAACATCCTATCTTTGGTAAAATTTGTTTTGCATGTCCAAAAATCGAGAATACGACTATCTAATTATTGGTGCTGGGCTTTTTGGAGCTGTTTTTGCCCATGAAGCAACCAAGAAAAATAAAAGGTGTTTAGTAATTGATAAACGTAATCATCTCGGTGGAAATACCTATTGTGAAAATATTGAAGGTATAAACGTACATAAATACGGAGCTCATATATTCCATACAAATGACAAGTTCATATGGGATTACGTAAATAGTTTCGTCCCTTTCAACAGGTATACAAACTCTCCTTTGGCCAACTACAAAGGAGAGCTCTACAATCTACCGTTCAACATGAACACTTTTCACCAACTTTGGAACGTTAAAACACCAGATGAAGCCAAAGCAATAATTGACAAACAAACCAAAGAACACAAAACAAAACGACCAACCAATCTTGAAGAACAGGCACTTTCCTTGGTTGGAAAAGATATTTATGAGAAACTGATAAAGGGATACACAGAAAAGCAGTGGGGAAGAAAGGCAACACAGCTTCCCGCTTTTATTATTAAAAGGTTGCCCCTGCGTTTTACGTTCGACAATAATTATTTTAACGACACCTACCAAGGCATACCCATTGGCGGATATAATATGCTTACAAATGGACTATTAAATGGAATTGAATGCAGAACTGGAATTGATTTTTTTGAGGATAGAGAAAACCTGAGTGACTTAGCAGACAATATTGTCTTTACTGGAAAAATAGATGAATTCTATGATTATTCCCTTGGCAGATTAGAATATAGAAGTTTGGAGTTTAAACATAAGATTTTGAGAAAATCTAATTTTCAAGGGAATGCAGTTGTAAATTATACTGCTGCCAATATTCCTTATACACGGATTTTAGAACATAAGCATTTTGAGTTTGGCAATCAGGAAAATACCATTATCACAGAAGAATACCCTTTGGAGGCTTCAATAAAAAATGAGCCTTATTATCCAATTAACGATACTAAAAACACCAATTTATACAAAGCCTATAAAGAAATGTCAGAACAAGATCAAATTATCTTTGGAGGTAGGCTAGCTGAATATAAGTATTATGATATGCATCAAATAATCGGAGCCGCCCTGGCCCGGGCCAAAAAATTGCTCAGTTAAGCATATTAAAAACCTGATTTTCCTTTGCTTGGTGCGCAACCTTATGTTCATTTTTCATCTCATTAATAGCAGACGACTTAAACCAAAAATAAACAGCTTAAATGTTAAAATTTATTCAACAAAGTAGGAGTTTGACATTTTCGATTGTTGTAAGAAAATAATACGATAAACAATTTTTACCCCATTATTTTGTTATAATTTTGTAATAGTTCACCAATGAATAAATTTGAATTGAGCAACCCAGAGCAAAAACTATCGGCATTAATCATTACTTATAATGAAATGGGATATATCGAAAGATGTTTGGATTCCATATCATTTGCCGATGAAATAATTGTCGTTGATTCTTATAGTACGGATGGAACCTATGAGTTTTTAACCAATCATCCCAAAGTAAAGGTTATCCAAAATCCATTCGAGAATTTTACAGCACAAAAATCCTTTGCCCTTAAGCAAGCTACAAACGATTGGATACTGTTTGTGGATGCTGATGAAGTCGTTACCGATAAACTTGAAAAAGAAATTTTAGATACTATAAATGACCCAAATGCCCATGAAGCTTATTGGTTCTACCGCAAATTTATGTTTCAAAACACTCCATTAAATTATAGTGGTTGGCAAACGGATAAAAACCATAGGTTATTTAAAAAAAGTAAAGCGCATTTTACGGATAAAAAGATTGTCCATGAAACCTTGGAAGTGGATGGAACTTCTGGTATTCTAAAAGAACGACTAACACACTATTGCTACAAAGATTATAATGATTACAAGGGGAAAATGCTTCGTTATGGCCAGTTAAAGGCTAAAGAAGCTTTTTATAAAGAAAAAAAATTCAGTTATATTGCCATGATTTTTAAACCCTTATGGAAATTCTTTAACCATTATTTTTTAAGACTTGGATTCTTGGATGGGAAAAGAGGGTTTACGATTTCTTATTTGAATGCTTTAGGAGTTCTAGAAAGATTTAGAGAATTGAAGAGACTGGAGAAGAAAAATGAGCTTACCTATTATTTAGTAATGCCATGATGGCTCCACACTAATTTCTTATTTCTAGTTTCTTTACGAATAGCTACATTCTTTTTGATAGATTCGGGTGTCTTATAACCCCTTTTGTGGTCTAAATGTACGCAAACCGCACTATATCGCAATTGTTTTGATTTTAATCCAAAATTGAACAGGCGTTCCCCCAACTCTCTATCTTGACCGCCATATTGCATACGCTCATCAAAACCATTTACATTTAAAATATCTTTCTTCCATCCAGAAGAATTGTGTCCGTTCCAACTGGCGTTTGTCGGAGTAAATGTATTTAAGAAATTGGAAATCAAACCTTTAGCTGTCAACTTGTTGTTTTTAAAGGTTTTTGGGATGCCTTTCTCTTTCAGCCAATTGATATTAAAACAATTTTGTTTCTCAATATCTTCTTTGCTAATCATTTTGGAAATATTCATGGGCAACATATAATACCCTCCAGAAATAAAATAACCTTTCTCCTTATTGATATAATGAACTTCAACAAAATCTTCCCTTGGAATGCAATCCCCATCGGTCATAATGATGTAATCGGCATTACACGCCTCTACCGACTTGTTAAGAATTCTTGATTTCTGAAAACCTTCATCTTTTTGCCAAACATGTATTATGTTATAAAAAACCTCTTTGGTCATTGCCTCCAACAACGCCTTAGTTTTAGGTCCAGAGCCGTCATCTGCAATAACAACTTCAAAATCCTTAAAAATTTGACAGTTGAAACCCCATAGCACTTTCTCTAACCATTCTTCAGAATTGTACGTACTGACAATAATCGATATTTTGGGAGCTTCTTTCTCTTCTAGGTTCATCTTGACAAAAATAGTAAAGTCTATAATTTAAAAGATAACTTTGCTATACGATTTCATTGTTCCTATTAATCTATGAAAAAAGTTGCTCTTATTGAATTTAACGCGTATCATGATGAGTGTATCTACTCTCAGATTAAATTTTTGAAGGAATCGCAATACTTGATCACGCTTATCGTGAGTCCCCAAATTCTAGAAAGGTCCAATGAATATTTGCATCTAGTTGAAAAAAGTGTTGTTTACGATGGGAAATCAACTAAGAACATTCTTGAAAGAATTAATAAAATTTTTAAGCTATCAGAGTATCTTTCAAAAAACAAAGTAGAAACCGTTGTCTTTAATACGGCAAGTTCAAGATTAGAGGTAATAGTTTTGAGTAATCTCCTAAAAGGAAAAGCTAATCTTTTTGGTATTCTTCACAATTTGAAAAAGGTAAATGATAGTCTATCTCAAAAACTGATCAATAGAGCTATAAAAAAATTCTTTGTCTTGAACGACTTTTTATTGGATTCGATTGATTTAAAAAATCAATCAATAGAATTGGGTAGTTTTTACCCCATTTTTTTTCCTGAATATACTACTTCAAGCATTTCAAAACCCAAGAAAGAAATCTGGATAAACGTACCTGGAAAACTAGATTTTAATCGAAGGGATTACGACATACTAACCGACGCACTTTTACAAATAAAACCAGTTGAAAATATAAAAATCCTGATTCTCGGCAAAACCAATGGGTCAGAAGAAAAAAACAAACAATTTCTAGAAAAAATAAAGTCAAATGGCGTACGAGATAACTTCATTCTTTTCGATTCCTTTATTGAGAATGCCCTTTTTCATGAATATATTTCCAAGTCAGATTATGTTTTGCTTCCACTAAAACATGTTGGGGAAAACTATTCCAAATACAAAATAATGGGTAGTTATAATTTGGCTTTTGCTTACAGAAAAAATTTGATTTCTCCTAAAGGACTAAGTCATATTGAAGATTTCAACTTACATGCTGTTTTTTATAATGATGTTGGGGAACTGGCCAAAGTTTTAAAAAATATTTGCAAAAACTCTGAGAAATATAAACAACCTTACGACGGTGAAAAGTGGAATTTTGAAGCACAGAAAAACAAGTATATCAATTTTTTGGAAAAGTAACAGTAATTCTTAATATGGTTGAAGAAATCAATAACTGCATAAAAGTTCTAAAAGAAGGAGACTCAATCCTTTTCCCCGCTGAAACCGGATGGCGTATAGGCTGTGATGCTACAAATGAAAAAGCTGTCGAAAAAATCTATGAACTTATAAAAAGTGTGGATTCCCATCAATTTGTTTGCTTAGTTTCCAGCCAGGCTATGGTAGAACGTCATGTGACCGAAGTACCTGAGGCTGCCTATGACATCATGGATTTAGCCAATAAACCCACGACCATAATTTTTGACAGGCCCAAAGGAATAGCAAAAAAACTTGTTGCACAAGATAACACGCTATCCATTAGAGTTGTTTCAGATAAATTCTGCCAATACTTGATCAACAAGTTTCGGAAACCTATAGTTTCTGCATCTATAGAAATCTTAGGTGCTCCGACACCTAATCTTGCAAAAGAGATCTACCCAGAAATTTTAAAAGGAGTCGACTATGTGGTAAATTTGCAACTAGAAAAAGAAAATCCTTCTCCCTCATCCATAATTAAGCTTAGTAATGATGGTCAGGTCAAGGTAATCAGGGTATAGAATGACGCAGGAATTCCATAAAGAGGCCATCCGCAACGCCGTTTTTTCGCTTATCGGAAATACCGCAGATGAATTGAAGATTGACACTTACGTGATAGGCGGATTTGTTAGGGACTTTTTTTTAAATAGAAAGACTCCGAAGGATATAGATATCGTGGCCGTAGGCAGCGGAATTGAACTGGCCCAAAAAGTAGCGGCCCAATTACAGGGTAAGCCCAAGGTATCCGTGTTCAAGAATTTTGGCACTGCAATGATCAAACACCAAGAGTTAGAACTGGAATTTGTGGGAGCCAGAAAAGAAAGCTACAATCGCGATAGCAGAAAACCATTAGTAGAAGATGGTTCCCTGGAAGATGATCAGAATCGCCGGGATTTTACAATCAATGCCATGGCTTTTGCGTTAAACCAAAGAAATTTTGGACAACTCCTTGACCCTTTCAATGGCAAAAAAGATTTAGAAGATAAGATTTTAAGGACCCCTCTTGATCCCGCTATTACGTATTCCGATGATCCATTGCGCATGATGCGTGCCATTAGGTTTGCCACCCAGCTAAATTTTAATATCGAAACACAATCCCTAAAGGCCATATCCGAGCATAAGGAACGTATTAAAATTGTTTCAAAAGAGCGAATTGTTGATGAACTCCATAAAATAATCTTAAGCAAAAAGCCTTCAATAGGTTTTAAGTTAATGCATCAGACCGGGCTCTTACCCATTATTCTGCCAGAACTCAAAGCACTACAGGGTATTGAAGAAATTGAAGGACAACGCCATAAAGATAATTTTTGGCACACGTTGGAGGTGGTGGATAATATTGCAGAAAACACAGATGATCTATGGTTACGCTGGGCTGCCTTATTGCATGATATTGGCAAAGCTCCTACAAAACGTTTCCATAAAAAAATTGGTTGGACATTTCATGCACATGAGTTTGTAGGCTCAAAAATGGTCTACAAGCTTTTTAAGAGACTGAAAATGCCTCTTAATGATAAGATGAAGTTTGTACAAAAAATGGTATTGATGAGTTCTAGACCAATTGTGCTTTCAGAGGAGCATGTAACCGACTCGGCCGTTCGTAGATTGGTATTTGACGCTGGAGACTACGTAGATGACCTTATGACACTTTGTGAGGCCGACATCACCACAAAAAATCCAAAGAAACAAAAGAAATACAGGAACAACTTTAAGATTGTTCGCCAGAAAATTGTTGAAGTCGAAGAAAGAGATCATATCCGGAATTTTCAACCCCCCGTTACCGGAGAAGAAATCATGAAAGTCTTTGGCTTAAAGCCTTCCAAAGAAATAGGTATCATCAAAGATGCCATAAAAGAAGCCATTCTAGAAGGCGAAATTCCCAATGAACATGAAGCGGCCTATCAGTTTATGCTTGAAAAAGGAAAGTATTTGGGTTTAAAACCTAGCACCACATGAAAATGACTTTTAGAAAAATTGCAAAAATCACCTTGATCTTAGTCTATTTGGTCATCATCGCGGGAGCGGTCGTTCGTATGACCGGAAGTGGTATGGGATGCCCCGACTGGCCTAAATGTTTTGGATACTATATACCCCCTACAGATGAAGCAGTGTTAAAATGGCAACCCGATAGGGAATTCAAAAAAGGTCAAGTAATTATTGTTGACGAAACTTTGCAAATAGCACAATCAGATTTTAGTACCAAGGACACCTATAATAGTGAAAATTGGCAACCCTATACCAAACATGATTATGCTATATTCAATGTTTGGCATACTTGGATTGAATACATAAATAGATTGCTTGGAGCACTGGCGGGGCTAGCTACCTTGATTCTGGCCGTTTATTCCATTAGGTTTTGGAATACGGACAAAAGCATCACACTTCTTTCATGGTTGACCGTATTTGGCATGGGATTTCAGGCATGGCTTGGAGCCACTGTCGTATACTCGCTTTTGGCACCCGTTAGAATTACCCTTCACATGGTAATGGCTCTGGTAATTGTAGCGTTTCTTCTCTATATCATTCACAGAACTAAACCTGATAAGAAAGTGGAAAATACGTTTCTACCGCTTAATTATCTTTTGGTGGCAACCTTAATACTAACACTAATTCAAATAGTATTGGGTACTCAAGTGAGGCAATTTGTGGACGAGCAAATTGGAATCGTAGGGGAAAATGCAAAAAATCTATGGCTGTTAGACCCAACTTTTCAATTTTATGTTCACCGTTCATTGTCTGTTTTAGTGCTGTTGACAAATGGTTATTTGTGGTTCATCATAAAGAAAAAGAAGCTCAATCTTCCTAAAATAAATTGGGTCGTTGCCCTGATCGGATTCGAAATTTTAACTGGGATGGCCATGTATTATATTGATTTCCCCTTCGGAAGTCAACCAGCACATTTGGTCTTGGCATCATTACTTTTTGGTGTTCAATTCTATTTGATTTTGGAAACGATAAATATAAAGAGAAGCCCTAAAACTTCGTAACTTTGCCCCCATTCTAAAAATTTTTGGATGATTTATAAAATCAGGATAATTCTTGATGCAGAGGAAGATATCTTTAGGGATATTGAGATTGAGGATTCCAGCACATTGGAAGAATTCCACAATGCAATTACACAAGCCTTTGGCTTTGGTGGTAGCGAAATGGCCTCTTTTTATACCTGTGACGAAGAATGGAACCAAGACGAGGAAATTGCTCTTTTTGATATGAGCGAGACCGGTGCGGACGTTCGATTGATGAATGAGACCAATGTGGACGATGTACTTACTGAACAAAGTCCAAAAATGATTTATGTATACGATTTTTTCAGCATGTGGACCTTTTTTGTTGAACTGGCAGACATTACGGAGAAAGAAGATAACAGATCATATCCCAATGTGTTGTTCAGTTTTGGCGAATTACCGGATTCACCTCCTGAAAAAAAGTTTGAATCAAAACCTTCGGTCGATTTTGATGATTCCTTTGACAACTATGATGACCTGGATTTTGATGAAAACTGGAATTAGACCGTATTCACTTTATATTTAACCAAAACTTTAAGCAAAACGTAACGATGCTGAACCTATATCCTGCCCAAATTGAAAGTGTTTCATTACATAGCGTTGGTAATAAAAACAAAAGTGAACCTATCTTTTTATCCGCAGAGCCCTTTTCATTAAATGACGAAATGTCCGGGTTGCTCAAAGAATACTTTTTTAAACCTTTTAGGGAAAAAGAAGAGAACTACTTTCGGTTTTCCAATGAGGTCGATTTAGAATTCAATGCGATTTTTAAATCTGTAGCTGAACTTTTTGAAGATTCATCAAAAGCACATTCCATTTCCAAAAAGATAACCACACATCTTTATGAACAGTCAAACCATCCACATATAAAGAGCGGAGAGGTTTATGTTGTTCATTTTTCGGACATGGTAATCGACAATGAAAAGACCGAAGCTGTAGGTATTTTTAAGAGTGAACTAAAACACGACTTCTTGCAGTTTAAGGAGAATGAGCAAAATCTAGAAATTCTGATTCGCCAAGGCATCAATATCAATAAACTGGATAAAGGATGTATTGTTTTCAATTTAAATAAGGAGGACGGCTATAAAGTGTTGTCCGTGGATAGCAATCGTTATGATGCCAAGTATTGGCTAGAGAATTTTCTTGGACTGGTGCCATTGACAGATGAGAACTTTTACACTAAAAACTATTTGAAATTTTGCCAGAACTTTGCAAAAGATGTGGTGTTACCCGCCGAGGACAAGCAACAAGAGGTGATGTTCATGAACAGGGCCGTAAACCATTTTGCCAAAAATGATGAATTTGAGGAAAGTAGTTTTTTGAACGAGGTATTGGAAAACCCAGAATTGATACCAGAATTTAAACACTATAAAGTCGAAAAAGGTCCAAAATATAGTATCGAAGATGTTTCAAATTTTGATATTGCCAACAAAGCGGTATCCGATGCGCGCAAGAAAATAAAGAATGTTATCAACTTGGATACCAATATTCAGATAAAAATGGATTTTATCAATCCTGAATCGGCAGAAAAGTTTGTTGAAAAGGGGTGGGATGAAGAAAAGCAGATGTACTATTATCTGGTATATTTCAATAAAGAGCAGAAATCTTAGTTCAAAACTTTTTTTCGATTATCTGCCTCATGCTCACGTCTTCGTAATTGCGCCGGACAAAATCCAGTGCCTCAGATAGTATCTGTCCCATAGTCTCACACTTCTTAAAGCCAACGTCCATGGTAAAATCGTGCAGTTCTTCTTTTAAGCGCTTAACATTATCGGGCAAGGATATCACATCTGTTTTTACACAGCTAACTAATCTTCTGATTCTATTTCCTGAGCTTATGATTCGTTTTGCAACTATAGAACGTTCTTCTATTTTGTATTGGTCTACGGAATATTCCTGTAATTTAGAGCTTACCAACTCTACCATTTTTAGGTTTTCCTTAAAAAACTGCGGCAGATACACCTTAAACTTACCTTCAAAACATTGCTGATCAAAATCTATGGCACGTATACGGTATACCACATGATCAAAATCATGGACAGGTATTATCACATAATTGTAAGAGCGCATATCGCCAAGTAAGCGTATCATACAACGTTCATTGAATTTCACAAACTCCTTGGCCAATTGTGCCTGTTCCCTTTCACTACAATTGGGTAAAATATCCTTGATGAAAACATCACCTGGTATTCCTGGGATATGTTCTTCTATCAACGTGTCTTTATACACCAAAAAATTCAAGTTATACGGGGAGAGCATGTGTTCCAACTCAAGCCCATATACCCGTGAAGCATCTGTTTTCTTTACGTAGAAATGCGTGTAGTTATCATTGAGAATGTTACGCACTTTTATTCGAAAGGGTTTGGAATTTCCAAAGGTGCAATAGTCCACGGCATCAACGTTCAAATACTCCAAAATACGTTCACTACCGTCTGAATGCAATATAGAGTACACCTTCTTCAGGCTCAAATCAATTTCGTCCCTATCAAATTCTGAGTAGTATACCCTGATCCACAACGTGTCATCCCCATTATCGTCATAAACTGCAACGGAACCTGCAAAACGCAATAAATCATCGTAAAAAATAGGAATCTCAATTTTTCTATTGTATTTCGCCAGATAGCTATCCAATTTTTTATGTACTGGATATGCTGGCTTTTTCTTGGACATTAATTTTTCCTCGGACATTCTTTCCCTATTTTGTAACAAATTTGATAATACTTCGTCAAGTTACTATAAACAAATCAAAAAACGATTCCCACTTGGAGACAATACTCACCGTTAACAACCTGACCAAGAAATTTGGTTATTTAACTGCCGTAAAAGATTTATCGTTTACCATAGAAAAAGGAAATGTCTATGGTATTCTTGGGCCTAACGGCAGCGGAAAATCCACCACTTTGGGGATTATTTTAAACGTGGTCAACAGGACATCTGGAGAGTTTAGTTGGTTCGATGGCAACACATCTACACACGAAGCCCTAAAGAAAGTTGGAGCCATCATTGAGCGACCCAACTTTTATCCCTACATGACGGCCATCCAAAATCTAAAATTGGTCTGTAAAATAAAAGAAGTTTCAGATACGAAGATTCAGGAAAAACTGGAATTGGTCGGGTTATGGGATAGGAAGGACAGTAAATTTAGAACGTATTCCCTGGGAATGAAACAACGTTTGGCCATAGCCTCTGCCCTATTGAACGACCCTGAAATTCTCATTCTTGATGAGCCTACTAACGGACTAGATCCACAAGGCATCCATCAAATACGGGAAATCATTAAAAAAATCACAAGCCAAGGAACCACTATCTTGCTTGCTTCCCATTTGTTGGACGAGGTGGAAAAAGTCTGCTCCCATGTGGTCATTCTCAGAAAAGGCAAAAAGCTATATTCCGGTCCGGTGGACAGTATGCTTGCCAGCCATGGTTTCTTTGAGTTACGGACCACTGATATGGAAAAGCTCCAATCACTTTTGGAAAACCATGCAAGCTTTGGAAAAATAACTCGAGAGAACGGCATTTTGACCGCTTTCTTAAAAGAAGAAATGAATGCAGAGGAACTTAACAAAATGTTGTTTAAGGATGGTATGGTATTATCACATCTTGTGAAACGAAAAGAAAGTCTTGAAGAGCAATTTTTAACCTTGACCAAAAACAACTAAAAAGAAATGGTACGATTACTTCACATAGAATTTATAAAACTTTGGAACAATAGGGCAAGCAAAATATTGATAACATCGTATTTTTTCCTATTGACTTCCATAGCCCTTGTCGCCGCCATCAAATTTGATATTGGCCCAATTAAGTTCCATTTAGCCGAAATTGGTATTTTCAATTTTCCTTACATATGGCATTTCAATACTTTCGTGACCGCTTTTTTCAAGTTGTTCTTGGCAATTGTCATTGTATCCATGATGGCAAACGAATACAGTAATAAGACCATTAAGCAGAATCTAATTGATGGCCTGTCCAAAAAGGAGTTCATTCTCTCAAAATTCCTTACCGTGATTTCCTTTGCCTTGGTATCCACTGTTTTTGTTTTTGTGGTTTCACTTGTTTTAGGATCTATCTATTCAGATTATGACGAAATCTCCATCATATTTTCAGATTTAGAGTTTTTGGTAGCATTTTTTGTAAAATTAGTAGGCTTCTTTTCGTTCTGTTTGTTTTTGGGGATTCTGGTAAAACGTTCTGCTTTTTCATTAGGCTTTCTGGTCATCTGGCAAATTTTGGAAGGGATTATTAATGGGTTGATACGATGGAAATTATTTGACAAAGAGACCACAGAAATTGTTATGGGCTTCTTTCCCTTGCAATCCATGTATAATCTTATAAAAGAGCCTATTACTAGATTGGAAGCTGTACAAACCGTAGCTGATCAGGTAGGAGAAAGCATTAGTTTGGACTATCAAGTACAGTTGCACGAAATTCTTATTGTTCTCGGTTGGACAGCTATTTTCGTCTATTTATCCTATGCCTTGTTGAAAAAGCGTGATTTATAGTATCTTGTAGTGTTTGATTTTTGTCAAATGCTAAAAAAATTGCTTTACATAGGGTTATTTCTAATCCCAATACTTGCTTTTTCCCAGCGCTGTCCATCCCTCCTTAATCCATTGGAAGGAGCAACTGGTGTTCCGGTAGAAACAGTGATATCCTGGGAAGAAATACCTGGTGTTGCAGGTTATTCCATAACAATAGGTACAACCGTAGGTGGTCAAGATATTCAATCAGAGCGAAATGTAGGTAGTGCAAATTTCTTCACTCCACCTGTTGGGCTTCCTAATAACACGCAGGTTCACATAACAATTACATTATTGTTTTTCGATGGGACTGCAAGCATTGTATGTCCCAGCAAATCCTTTACGACAGAAAACGTTAGCATCGTACCAGATTGTACAACATTAAGAAATCCTATTGATGGTGAAATCGATATAAATTTCAGATCCAACATAAGATGGAATTACGCTCCAAAAGCCACAGACTATAGATTGAGCATAGGAACAAGTATGGGAGGTTCTGAAATTTTTGGACCACAAAATGTAGGTAATGTGTTAACTTTTAACCCTCCCAATGATTTTCCGCTCAATACCGAAATCTTTGTCACAATAATACCTTTTAATATTGTTGGGGATGCAACGAGTTGTACTGTTCAATCATTTACAACGCAAGATATACAAACAAACTTGGGATGCACAAGGCTTATTTCTCCCCAAAATGGAGATTCAGATGTACCATTGACGGTAATATTGCAATGGGAGCCCGTATCTGGTGCACGGAGCTATTTGGTAAGTCTTGGAACTACTCCCGATGGAAGGGAGATATTACGTGAAAGAGAAGTATTTGACACAATGTTGCCTGTTTTAGAATTTGAAGCAAATCGTTCTATTTTCATTACTATTATCCCTAAAAATGAATTAGGGGAAGCACTAAATTGTCAACAAGAAGTGTTTTCAACTGCTTTGGGCTGTGGACCTTTTTTGGATAGGACAACAGGAGAAATTGTCACCCTATTTCCAGAATTGGATGTTGAAGGGACCATTGTAATTTGCGAAAATTCCCCTCCAATCATTTTATCCACAAACGCCATAGCCGAAACCTACAGATGGGCAAGCATTACATCGGGTGGAACAGAGATTGAATTATTATCCGAAACCTCAGAAGTTGAAATATCAGAAGGCGGCCTTTATCGATTGGATGTCACCAATTTCGCCGATCCTAATGGAAACAATATTCCCTGTACTTCTTCGCAAGAATTTACGGTTGATGTTATACCTGGACCTAATATTAATTCCATAGATGTAGAAAGAGATGGCGATAATCTGAGATTGACCGTAAATGTTTCTGGAAACAGCGAGTATGATTTTGCGCTAAATGATATAAGTGGACCTTATCAAGACAGCAACGTTTTCACCAACGTACCTATCGGAAACAATACGGTTTATGTTAGGGATAAAAATGAAGATGGTTGCATACTTTCAGAAGAAGTTGAACAAGATCTCATCTCCGAAGGATTTCCAAAATTCTTCACCCCAAATGGAGATGGCATCAATGATTTTTGGCAATTCGCGCTCCCACCAAATATTGAAGATTTTGAAATAGTCTCCATTTCAATATTCGATAGATACGGAACTCTTATTTCACAGATCACTTCGGATTCCATTGGTTGGGACGGTCTGTTGAACGGACGTCCGTTACCCTCTTCTGATTACTGGTATAGTGCAATTGGCATTGACAATAGAGAATTTAAAGGACATTTCGCATTAAGGCGTTAGATTTTTTTTACAGTAGCCATTTGCTTCGTAATTTTAAAAAATGAAGTTTCAAGTAGTATCCGATTTTAGCCCAACTGGTGACCAACCCCAAGCCATAAAACAATTGGTAGATGGTATAAAAGAAAAAGAACCACACCAAACACTACTGGGTGTGACGGGTTCTGGTAAAACATTTACAGTAGCCAATGTGGTGGAAAAAGTACAGCGTCCCACACTTGTATTAGCACATAACAAAACACTCGCCGCCCAACTGTATTCCGAATTCAAACAGTTTTTTCCCAATAATGCCATTGAATACTTTGTATCCTATTACGATTATTACCAACCCGAAGCCTACATTCCAACCAGTGGATTGTATATTGAAAAAGATCTGTCCATTAATGAAGACATCGAAAAACTAAGGTTAAGTTCAACTTCATCTTTATTATCAGGTCGTAGAGATGTTTTGGTCGTGGCATCGGTATCTTGTTTGTATGGTATCGGAAATCCAATAGAATTTCAAAAAAATGTAATTTCAATTCACAGAGACCAAGTCATATCGAGAACCAAGTTCTTAAAACAATTGGTACAGAGCCTCTATTCAAGAACTACCGCCGATTTTAGAAATGGGAATTTCAGGGTCAAGGGAGACGTTGTGGATGTATTCCCCGGATATGCCGACCATGCATTCCGTATTCACTTTTTTGGAGATGAAATTGAGGAAATAGAGGCATTGGACCCGTTTAACAATAATGTCATAGAGGTCTATGATTCCCTGAATATTTACCCTGCTAACATGTTCGTTACCTCACCGGATATACTTCAAAACGCCATTCATCAAATTCAGGATGATTTGGTAAAACAGATAGATTACTTTAAAGAAGTCGGGAGGCCCCTTGAAGCAAAACGTTTGGAAGAGCGTACCAACTTTGATTTGGAAATGATACGCGAACTGGGTTACTGCTCAGGAATCGAAAACTATTCCAGGTATTTAGATGGCAGGGAGCCTGGTACGCGACCGTTCTGCCTGTTGGATTACTTTCCGGACGATTATCTAATGATCATTGATGAAAGTCACGTAACCATACCACAAGTACATGCCATGTACGGTGGTGACCGCTCAAGAAAAGAGAATCTTGTGGAGTACGGATTTCGGTTACCGGCAGCAATGGACAACAGACCACTCAAGTTTGAAGAATTCGAAGCATTACAAAATCAAGTAATCTATGTGAGTGCCACGCCTGCGGACTATGAATTACAGCTAAGCCAAGGGGTTTACGTAGAACAGGTAATCAGGCCAACGGGTTTATTGGATCCCATTATCGAAGTACGGCCAAGCTTAAACCAAATTGATAATCTCGTAGAGGAAATTCAGCAACGGGTAGAGAAAGATGAGCGAACTTTGGTAACGACCCTGACCAAACGAATGGCGGAGGAACTAGCAAAATATTTGACGCGAATCGATGTACGTTGTCGCTATATCCATAGTGATGTGGATACGCTTGAACGTGTAGAGATCATGCAAGATTTGAGAAAAGGTATTTTTGATGTTTTGATTGGGGTCAACCTGTTACGGGAAGGTCTGGATTTACCAGAGGTTTCACTTGTAGCTATCCTAGATGCGGACAAAGAAGGTTTTTTACGGAGCAATCGCTCCTTGACCCAAACCGTGGGACGTGCTGCCCGTAACTTAAATGGAAAAGCTATCATGTATGCCGACACCATAACAGAAAGTATGAAGAAAACAATAGATGAGACGAACTATCGTAGAGAGAAACAAATGACCTACAACAAAGACAACAATCTTGTTCCCAAAGCTTTAAATAAGAGTCTGGACAGTGCTTTGGCCAAAAATTCAGTTTCCACCTATCATTTTCATAAAGAAGAGTTACGCGCTGCGGAACCAGAATTGGAATATCTTACTCCAGACCAAAAAGAGAAGATGGTTCGTGAAAAACGCAAAGCCATGGAAAAAGCGGCCAAAGAACTCAATTTTATGGAGGCCGCAAAGCTTAGGGACGAGATAAAGGTTTTACAAGAGAGTGAATAAAAAAGAAAGCGCGCTCACAACACTATGAATGTGCAGAAACGCGCTTCCAAACTAACTAACCAACTAAACCAATCATCATGAAACACCTAAATGGTGCGTTCTTCTTCTTTTGTAATTATCCTATAGAAATCAATCTTTTAGGCCTTGGTAATGCCTCTTCTTTTTTAGGAAGTGTCAATTTTAAAATTCCATCTTCGTAGTTGGCATCAATTTTATTGCCATCTACTGTTTCTGGTAAAGTGAAGGCTCTTTTAAAGGAAGAAAAAGAAAATTCCTTCCTTGTGTAATTATCGTTTGTTTCTTCGTTTTCGGACTTTGTCTCGCTCGAAATTGTCAAAACATCATTATCGACCTCTACCTTAAAATCTTCTTTTTTGAAACCGGGAACAGCCAGTTCCAATTCAAATGCTTCCGTGTTGTCCTTAATATTTACTGAAGGAACAAAGTTTTTTTGGTTCTCAATTCCTCCAAACCAATCTGGTCCAAAAACATCGTTCATTAATGATGGGAAAAACACGTTATTTCTTTTTACTATACTCATGGTGATACATTTTATATTAAACATTAAAATCACCTAACCATAGTCAAATCCCATACCACTACAATAAATATGTCATTTTGACATTTTATTAACAAATTATAATGTCAAAATGGCATTAATTGTAATGTGCCTTGAAAATATTGATGAGTACGTCTACTGGAATAATGTTATCGGGATACTTGTGCATTACCTCCAAAACCTGCCCAATGGCAGATGGTGGCAGTCCCATCGCGAGCCCTATGTTATGAAGTGTGCTGATTTCCTTGTCGTGCTGTTCTTTATCCACATTCATGAGCAGCAACAACCTATGGAACTGCACGATTCGCTCAGCTTGTGTTTTAAGAACAACTTTTGGCGATTTTTTTTTGAGAAGTTTATTGAACGTTTCCTTGTCTACTCCCAAATTGGAAGCAACACCAAGTAAAAATTGATATTCTGATTGTTTCAGCGAATAATCTACCCTTGCAAAGGCAATCATCTCAGAAAGAATACTCAATTTCTCTTTATACGTTCCCATTATTTTGGAGTTGACATGTAATGCTAAGTACATAACTCCAAAACACCTGACTTTAGTGTATAAAAAAATCCCGGAAGTCTCCGGGATTTCTCAACTAATTCAAATACTACCAGCTAATTAGGTTGTAATCTTTACAGGAATCGTATATATTTTTCCCTCAATTACGTTTCCAACCGTTACTTTTTTATAGTTCAACCGTCCCTTGACAAATCCCTCCAACATATCGTTTTCAGTATAGACGGACAACACTACAATTTCACCTTCCTTGTTAATGGTGAAACGTACTTTGGCGGCCATCAATTCATTTTCAGCTAACTGAAAAGAATTGTTTTTCAATAGCATCTGAATTTGTATTGAAAGATTCTCTGAAGGATCGATTGTATTGTCTCTGTTTGCAAGAATATTTCCAGAGATACATAAACAAAAGATAACTAAAGCAATATGGGTTCTTTTGATGATATTTTTTTGATTTCTATTCAATGATTTCATATAAATCTGTTTTACAGCTATTTATTCAAAATTTGAAGAACGTTTCTTTGCAAAGACATGGCAAAATTAAGTTCTATTTTCAGAAAAACTTTACACAAAAACTTGATTTAACCCATGCTTAAATTCAATAACACTTACCTAATATTGGAGCTTTTTTTAGCTAAGAACCGTATGCTAAGAATCTTTCATTGGAACCTTCCAAAAGCAGAAAAACTTGTTATGCAATTAGAAAGATTACTGAAGATTTATGAAACCTGAGCCTAAACTTTTAGCGATACAAAAAAAGGGCAACGTTAACTAAACGTTGCCCTAAGTATTATCGGGATTGTGTGAGGTAGACTTCTAACCCAGCACTTCTTTGACTTTATCCGCAGCTTCTTGAAATTGAACAGCTGAATGTACCGCTAATCCAGAATTATCGATAATCTCTTTTGCCAGTTCTGCATTGGTACCCTGTAATCGAACTATGATAGGCACTTTAATGGCATCTCCCATATTTTTATAGGCATCTACCACCCCTTGCGCAACTCTATCACAACGGACGATTCCCCCAAAAATATTGATAAGTATCGCTTTTACGTTGGGGTCTTTCAAAATGATTCGGAAAGCTTCTTCCACCCTTTTGGCATCTGCCGTACCACCTACATCCAAAAAGTTGGCCGGTTCACCACCTGCCATCTTGATCAAATCCATAGTTGCCATGGCAAGTCCGGCACCGTTGACCATACAGCCTACATTACCGTCCAAATCCACGTAATTCAATCCTACTTCGCGCGCCTCGACTTCAATTGGGTTTTCTTCACGCAAATCCCGCATTTCGGCATAAGCCTTTCTTCGATATAAAGAATTATCATCAATAGAAACCTTGGCATCCACAGCCATTATTTTATCATCAGAAGTTTTTAAGACCGGATTTATCTCGAACATACTGGAATCACTTTCCACATATGCCCTGTAAAGTGATGAAACAAACTTTGTCATTTCTTTGAAAGCGGTTCCTGAAAGTCCAAGATTAAAGGCAATCTTTCTTGCTTGGAATGGAAGTAATCCCGTAGCTGGATCAATCTCTTCGGTAAATATCAAATGAGGTGTCTTTTCAGCAACTTCTTCAATATCCATACCCCCTTCGGTCGAGTACATTACCATGTTTCTTCCAGTTCCCCTGTTCAATAGAACGGACATGTAAAATTCGCTCGTTTCGCTATCTCCCGGGTAGTAAACATCTTCAGCAATAAGCACTTGGTGCACTTTTTTTCCTTCTGCGGAGGTCTGTGGCGTAATAAGGTTCATACCTATAATGTTTCCCGCAATCTCTTCTACTTCTTTCAAGTTTTTTGCCAACTTAACACCACCGCCTTTACCACGGCCACCAGCGTGAACCTGGGCCTTTACTACATGCCATCCCGTTCCTGTTTCTTGTGTAAGCTGCTTGGCTGCATCCACTGCTTGTTTGGCATTACGTGCAACTATTCCGCGTTGGATTCTAACTCCAAAACTTGCTAAAATTTCTTTACCTTGATATTCGTGAAGATTCATCTATACTTTACTTTTGTTCGTACTACAAAAATAGAAAACGACATTGACAAATTGAAGGGGAAAAAGGAATAAATGATGGCTAAATTGATACTATGGATGTTTTGATTTTTTTGTTCATCGAAAAGTGTGCAAAGAGAGGTGATCAAATCTTAAAGTCAGTAAAATCCAACGGGTCAAAATTTTTAAAATGTCCGTTCATTTCTATGATTCCTTTGGTACGTTTAACTTCATTCAATACCGAAGTCGTATTCTCCAAATGGGTTTTGATAAAATACAGTCTATCGGTCTCATTCGAAATTTGCAACAGCTCGTATTCCTGTTCAAAGGAAAGTCCCATTTTGTGTGCAAGCGAATAACTATTGAACTGTTTTGGGGATGTTTTGGTAAAGGGTACATCCATTAAACCGTACAATTCTTCCACACGCTCCAATACTTCTTTTCTAAGTTCTTCGCTGGCGTCATTTTCCATATCCAAAAATTGTACATCTCCTCCGGCATAGGGCTTTCCCTCAATTTGATTTTCGAATGAAAGCACCTTAAAGACCTGCCGGGCAATACAAACTACATCCATTTCACCGCTCTCATAGGTGGTAACCACTTCTACCAACTGCACCTCGGTACCGTAGGAAATGGTATTATTGATAAAGACAGGAATGCCAAAAGTCACTGCTTCTTTCCTGCAATCCAGAATCAATTGCTTGTACCTTTCTTCAAAAATATGTAACGGTACGGTTTCTCCCGGAAAGAAAACTGACTGCAATGGGAATAGGGGTAATTTCATCCTAATAATTTGCCCTAAATTTACAATGACAAGTTTAAAAGGGCAAACACCTTTACGCAATAATTGTTATTTTTAAAACAAATTGTTATATATTTACTTTTTCTTAAAATAATCTTGTGCAACTAGTCTGCAACCTTTAGATTTGTCACAAATAACGTTAGCTTATGAACTCCCAAGATTTACTGAACATTACAAAGGAATTTGGAGCTCCCCTGTATGTTTATGATGCTGAAAAAATAGCCTCTCAATTTCAACGTTTAACAAATGCTTTCAAGGGTGTTGGAAACCTTAGGCTCAATTATGCTGCAAAAGCACTTTCCAATGTTTCCATTCTCCGTTTAATGAATCATTTGGGGAGCGGTCTGGACACCGTTTCCATTCAAGAGGTAAAGCTGGGTCTTATGGCAGGGTTTCAGCCTGAGTCCATTATTTACACACCAAACGGTGTTTCCTTGGAAGAAATTGAAGAAGCTGCGGCATTAGGCGTTCAAATCAATATAGATAACCTATCGGTTCTGGAACAATTTGGGAGCAAACATCCAAACGTACCGGTATGTATTCGTATAAATCCACATGTGATGGCAGGGGGCAACTCCAATATTTCTGTGGGCCATATCGATTCTAAGTTTGGAATCAGTATTCACCAGATTCCACATTTGTTACGTATCGTGGACCTTACCCAAATGAACATCAATGGTATCCACATGCATACCGGTAGCGATATTCTGGATATCGATGTTTTTCTATATGCTTCTGAGATTTTGTTCGAAACGGCCAAAAACTTTAGGGATTTGGATTTTATAGACTTTGGCAGTGGGTTTAAGGTACCCTACAAAACCGGAGATATAGAGACCAATGTTGAGGAATTGGGGAAAAAGCTCACCAGTCGCTTCAATAAGTTCTGTAAGGAGTATGGCAAGGAACTGACCCTGGCCTTTGAACCGGGGAAGTTTTTGGTAAGCGAAGCAGGTTACTTTTTGGCAAAGGTGAACGTGGTCAAACAAACAACTTCCACAGTTTTTGCAAGTATCGATTCTGGATTTAATCACTTGATAAGACCTATGCTCTATGGGTCCTCGCATGAAATCATCAATATATCCAATACCAACGGAAGGGAACGTTATTACTCTGTAGTTGGCTACATTTGCGAGACGGATACGTTTGGCAGCAACCGCAGGATCAACGAAATTTCTGAAGGGGATATTTTGTGTTTTAAGAATGCTGGCGCCTACTGTTTTACCATGGCGAGCAATTACAATTCCAGATTTAGGCCGGCAGAGGTACTTTGGCACAACGGAAAAGCCCATTTAATCAGAAAACAGGAAACATTTGATGATATTCTTAGGAACCAAGTGGATGTAAAAGAACTGTTCGGATCTCCTGAAAAGGCAGTAGCTGAATAGCAAGTACAACTATCCTTCTTAGTAGTTTTTTGATATACCGACATAGCTACAAAACGAGCAACATACTATATGCCCGTGCACACATATATTATTCAAGGCTTTAATAAAAAGTGTTCAACCGTTCCTAGATTATTCACATCACCCTCAATGCATTAAATTTATGCTGTGATTTTTTGAGAGGTGTCCATAACGAAACTATAATAGGTTATTAAAACAATACCCAAAGGTGTTACATAACCAACATTTCGTTTTGGATATGCTTACTTTTATAGTAAAGTGTATATATCCAACCGTTGGTGGCAATGAGCAAAAGTATAGCCACCAACAACGTGTATAACACAAAGCCCGTAGTGCGTAAAAAGCCAACCAAAGAGTATACGATATTCGAAAATCTGTATAAGGAGTCAAATCTACTTCCACCCGACCTTTGTCTTATTCTTTTAATCTATAAAAAATAGACAAAATGAATACAAATCAATTTGGTAAAAAAGGTTGGACACCAGACAGCATTGGAAATCTAAATGGCAAAACATTCGTCATTACAGGTACTACAAGCGGAACAGGTTTTGAAGCAACAAAAATATTGCTTTCAAAAGGTGCAAAGGTGGTAATGCTTAATAGAAACCCAAAGAAAGTAGAAGACACCATTGCTTCATTGAAACAAGAATTGGGTAACGATATTGATGTTACTAACATTCAAATGGACTTATCCAAGCAAGCCTCTATAAAAAAAGCAGTTGCAGAAGTTTTAAAAATGGTTCCTCAAATTAATGCACTTATCTGTAACGCCGCAATTGCCCAAGTACCTAAACAAACGCTAACAGTAGACGGTTGGGAAAGTCAAATGGGAACGAACTACTATGGCAATTTTACGCTTCAAGCTTTACTATTTCCATTAATAGAAAAATCTAAAGGACGAATTGTAACTGTAGGAAGTATGGGATATGATATGGGAATTAAAACCATCAAATTTGACGATTTGAATTGGGATAAAGATTACACCCCTAACAATGCTTATAGTCAAAGTAAATTGGCACAGATTATGACTATTTATGAACTACAGGATAGATTGGCAGCAGTAGGTAAAACAGACGTTAAAGCATATGCTTGCCATCCTGGTTCTTCAAGAACCAACTTGATAAATACAAGTGGTAGTTTTATGATGAAATTCATCTTTAATCTCATGAAACTATCCCCATTAACACAATCGGCCGAAAAAGGTGCGTATCCCCAATTGATGTGTGCAACGGAGCCAAATCTTGACCAAAAGGGTTTTTACGGCCCAACAGGAACAAGCAATTGGGTAGGTCCAGTTGGAGCACACAAAATAGAGCCACACGCTAAAGATAAAGCTGTTGCTAAAAAACTATGGGAACTTTCGGAAAATGAGACAGGTGTAAAATGGAATATCTAAATTGGAAATATGAAACACTTTAAAAAATTGTCATCTTATTTAGATTATTTAGGACTGCCTCGACCAGAGCATCCAATGTTTAGTGTTTTTAACTCAAAAGGCGATGGTTATCTACCTTGTCCGCGAGAAAGTTCGCCACCAATTACCAATGATTGCTATTCCATTAGTTTTAAAAAATACGTAAAAGGTAATTTAAACTATGGGCGAACGAAATATGATTTCACCAATGGGGCTTTAATTTTCATTGCTCCAAGACAAGTTTTACAATGGGATAATAGCGTTGTTTTTGAGCAAAAAGGCTTTTCAATTAATTTCCACGAAGATTTTTTGAAAGGGACAGCATTAGCCCAACAAATAAAGAAATACGGTTTCTTTTCTTATTCAGTAAACGAAGCATTACATCTTTCACCTAAAGAAGAAAAGCAAATAGAATCGATAGTAGAAACGATTGAAATTGAATATCAAAATAATCAAGATGTCTATAGCAAAGAAATCATAATTTCTCAATTGGACACCCTGTTAAAATATGCCAATCGTTTTTATGAAAGACAGTTTTTAAACAGAAAAGAAATATCAAACGATTTGTTGGAACAATTTAATCAACATTTAACTGAATATTTTGAATCAGGTCAATTGCAAGAAAAAGGCATTCCAAGTATAGAACAAATCACAGATAAAATGTCCGTTTCGCAACGTTACTTAAGTGATACTCTAAAAAAAGAAACAGGTAAAACCACAACCGAACACTTACACTTACACCTGATTGATGAAGCAAAAAATATACTATTACAACCAAATAAGAGTATTTCAGAAGTGGCGTATGAATTAGGGTTTGAATATCCACCCTATTTTTCGAGATTATTCAAAAAGAAAGAAGGCATAAGTCCAACCGAGTATAGAGAAAAATATAAACTAAACTAAAATGGAATTATTAAAATTAGCCACAGAATGGGCAAAGTCTGAAGTATTTTCAACACGTTTCTTCATCTTCTTTGCCATTTTATTTTTAATCGCAAGTATTGGGTTTTGGCAGTTGGGAAAAACGGACTTAGCAAAGGCTTACATCATTCCAACCTTGGTAGCAGGTTTATTACTTATGACCATAGGACTTGGTTTATTTTACACCAACAAATCAAGAATTACCCAATTTAAAAAAGCGTTCAATAGCGATACACCAGCCTTTTTTCTGTCCGAAATTGAACGTTCCGAAAGCACATTAAAAGAATACACAGTCGTATTTAAGGCAATTCCAATTTTAATTATTGTAGCAGCATTACTAATTCTATTTATTAATACGCCAACTTGGAGAGCAGTTAGCATAACAACGATTGCGATGCTGATAGTTATCTTATTAGTTGACGGAACTGCCTATGCGAGAATTGAAGCCTACCGTAAAGAATTGAAATTGGTGCATATAGAAAATAAAATCATAAAATAACCACACACAACAAAGAATATAAAGCATAGCTAGTAAGTGCTAATTCGCAAGGTTCTTACTCTTGAGTAAGTTCGTCGGATCTATGATAGTGAACTGGAGCGAAAAGTAGAAGTTGTATTAGAAAAATGAAAATAAGAAAATGGTATATAACCACCGTATAAAAATGCATTGAAACGAATTTTACACTAAATGTTCAAGTTAATGCTGCGCTGCGCATCAACTCGAATGACGCAGGCGGCTACCCCAATCTGAACTGCACACAACGCAGCGCAAACCAAAACTGACCGCTTAGTACATTTCACTTCAAGCAAGATATTCCATACCTTGTTGCTGGAAAGCGGACCATTGCCATCCACGTCATTAGCATCAATAAAAATGGGAATTGAATTAGAAATATTCTATTTGTATAAAATCACATCTGATGAGAATAAAGAGACAAATGTTCTTATTAGATGTACTCGTGAGGAATTCCCTAATTATAGCCAGACTAAGGAAAATCAAGTCAATAAAGATGTTGAATCTAAGAAGGATGTTTTGTTAAAAAGCTTCATAATTCAAAATTTAGTAGCTAATAAAGAAAATACAAAAGTAGAATTTTTGGGTGAAATGCAAGTAAACACATTTGGAGACGAATTATATGAAATTGAAAATAAAGAATTGACCATATATGTTGCCGATACAGAGTATGGATTTCCTTGGATTACAATTGGGCAAGCAGATTCAAAAATGGATTTCACCAAAAAAATGAAAGATGATGAAATTTATGATTCCGAAATGGGAATATTAAGCCTTAATCCCAAAGTTGAAACACTTAGAAAGCTAAAAATAGAATTAATAACAGAAGCTAACACTGTGTAAAAATGCATTTTAATGCATTTTACTCAACCCGTTAGAGTTAATGCTCCGTTGCGTCCCGCCTCAACTCGAATAACACGGGCGGCTAACGCCACAAGTTGGATGAATAAACTAATTGAAAAACCACATCTGATTTTTTTACTGGCTATTCCAATAATACTATTGATTGGAATTTTGAGTGGAGATGCTGTATTGGACATCAATGTTCACGATACTTATTATGTAATTACTTATTTGCATTCTGCAATAATGATTTCTGCATTCTTTGGAATAATCGGAACTGGATATTGGATCATGCAAAAAGTGGGCAGAAAATTATCAAAATGGTTAAATTGGATTCACATTGGACTGACTTTTGGCGGAACTATAGTTGTCTGGATTTTAACCAAGCTTTATCGGACTGACATTATGGAATATGAATTCAATAATAATCTGACTTTAATTATTACTTCAATTGTTTTGCTAATGACCTTAGGGCAATTGATTTTTCCGATTAACATTATTTACGGACTGACAAAAAAGAAGAATGAATGAATTTGACTTTGCCGAATTAAACTATGACAAATCTGAATTTTAGGCCGTTCCTAAAAACAGGGAAGGCTTCAAAAAAGGTAAGAGCTTCACAAGAAGCTACTTAAAGTCAAAATTATTGTTAAACATAAAATCGGCATAATAAAACTACAATTTGCGAACATTTATTTTTGAAAAAAGAAAGTACGGATTCGAATTGCTGATGGATCTTCACAGATTTGAAGGAAACCCAAACGTTTTTTTCGATCCTGCACCTCACACAACCAATTTTTTTGAGATCATGGTTTTCGAAAGAGCCAATGGAACAATTGAATTGAACGGACATCTTTTGGAGGTTGCAGAAAATAGCTTTTTTTTTATCTGTCCCTTTCAAAAGAAAAGTTGTAAAATTTCGCTATCTGGGGTTAAAGGTTTTCATCTTGTTTTTCAAAATGACTTTTTATCTGATTTTTTTGATGATAAATTGTTCGCTTATCGGTTACAGTATTTTTATAATTACCAATACCCTCAATATTTGCAATTGGTCAATGAAGATTACAATGTTATACGATTTGCTTTAGATGAAATCATTGCGGAAATAAAAAATTATCAAAATGATAGCTCTCATATATTACGCTCACTTTTATATTTCTCCTTGTCAAAGTTGAATCGGCTGTATTCAAAATGTTACAATATTTCACCCAACATCCAATCAAATTCAATAATTTATAAGTTTAAAGAACTGCTCGAACTAAATATTCGAACATTACATTCTGTTACGGATTATTGTAATCTATTACATATAACACGGCATCAAATGAATGCTATGGTAAAAGAACATACCGGGCATACATCAAAAGAAATAATCAATAACAGACTACTGCAAGAGGTAAAAACAGAACTTCGTTATTCCGATAAAACGATTGCCGAAATAGCACATTCCTTAAAATTTAGCGAACCCAACAATTTGACACGGTTTTTTAGAAAGATGGAGGGTGTTAGTCCTTCCAAATACAAGGATAATTACCAAAATGATAGAAATTAGCAATCAACTGATAAGGTAGAGAAAGATAAACAAGCAGAAATTTGTAAATAAAAAGTCATGCAAAAATTTCTTTGTCCATTAATCACATTATTGAGTTTTCAACTGGCCATCGCTCAAAATTCCATCACAAAAATTGATATGGTCGCTTCTAAATGGGACATTCCAAAAGAAGCTTCATTTGAAAGATTTGACAACAGGGAAACACTAATTTTAAATGGTGGAAGAGCCACTGTTAAAAATCAAACCTTCACGAACGGGACTATTGAAGTAGATGTGTACGCCAACTCAACTAGAAGTTTTGCAGGCATCACCTTTAGGAAGCAAAACGACACTATGGAAGAAGTATATATGAGAATGCACAAATCCAGTCAGGTAGATGCTGTGCAATACACTCCAATCTTCAATAATGAATCAAACTGGCAATTATATAGAGAATATCAGGCACAGGTGATTTTTAAAAACAAAGGTTGGAACACCTTGCGAATCGATGTCAATAATCAAAGTGCAGAGGTTTTCGTAAATAATGAGAAAGTTATGACCGTAGATAATCTACGAACTGACCAAAGTAGTGGAGAAATTGGACTTTTTGCATTGTTTACCAATAGGTTTTCAAACTTTAGAATTACACCTAAAGATGCAGTAGAGCAACCTAAAAAAGATAGCAATATTCCTCTTGACGCTACACTTATTAAAAAATGGGATATCACAAAAGCACGTCCCTACAAAGTAGAAAAGCTAGATTTTAAAAGCTTTCTAGAGGAAGAATACCTTACAGTTGAAACCGAAACATCAGGACTTTTGCCTATTTCCAAATACATTAAAAAGTCAACTTCTGGCAATTTTGAACAGAATACGGAGGAATACATAGTTGCCTCTACAACTATTTATACCGATAATGACGAAACAAAACTGTTTTCGTTTGATTATAGTGACAAAATAATCGTGTATTTAAATGGTAAGATTCTTTTTGATGGCAATAACGCTTTTAGATCCAAAGGGATACAATACATGGGGCATATGGCCATTAATACCAACACATTGTACCTACCGCTCAAAAAAGGAGAAAACAAGATACATTGTATCGTTATAGATAAAGCCAACGGTTGGGGGTTAATGGCTAAACTGGAATAATACACTTTACAACTTCAGATGAGTTGGCACCCTATTTAAATGGAAAAGTAACGTATGCTTTTAGAATAACCTTATCTCTAAATCAGAGTAATGGAAAAAAATAGTATTAACTTAAACTACAAAATGCAAAACCACATATTTGAAGAAAAATAAAATCTGATTCTGATTACATAAAAACAATAGCGATTTGGATTTAAACTCGAACCGTTGTTGGTATTTTAAGTATATTATAGCCTATTTTTATTTACTACTATGCTTATTCTAAATCCTTTAAGAAAACAAGAAGAAGGCCTATCATGATGATTAGCAGTAATTCTAATTTTATGAAAAGAAGTACGATACTGCTATTAATAGCAATACTCTTTACATATGGAAATTTAATTGCACAAGAAGTAACGAAGAAACCGAAAATACAATTTGGAAAAGCCTTTAAAATATCGAGTACTGAAAGTTTGACCATTGGAAATCAAGATGAACATATGGCAATTCAACTAATAGATGTTATTGAAGAATGGGGATATGATGCACCTCCGGAAGATGAGAATCGCAATTATTTTTCTGATATAGAATATACCTTGAAAGTTGTAGCAAAAGATATTGAAAAAAGCATCAGTTTTTACAGTTCCGAAATTGAAAACAAAGCTAATCTCACTATTACCTTTGAGGGTTATAAAATCGGTATCTTATCTGATACCTACAACAATTCATCTGCATCAATCGAAATGGTAGTTACCAAAAATGAGGATAAATAAATTTAGATTAGCTGGATTCTCATAAAAAGAAGTTAAGCTTCTAAAGCATCTGAGCCTATAATGGTATTGCATGATTGCTTATTCTAATCATTTTATGAAAGTCCTCAGAGATTTTCTGCCTAAATGAAGAATAATCCAATTTATATCAACCTAATATACATGTTAGCATATGTGCCCTAAATACTATTTTGGCACAATTTTCGTTAGTTTTGTACTGGTCGATGGACTAAACCTTATAAAATAAAAAACTATGCGCTCAATTTTTACCTACTTTACCCAAATTGGCTTACTTTTTTTTCTTTTAACAGGATTCCAATCCCAAGCACAAGATGTACAATGGGTATCTTGGGATGAGGCCGTAGCACTTACCAAAAACGAAGGGAATACCAAAAAGATTTTTATAGATGTTTACACGGATTGGTGCGGATGGTGCAAAAAAATGGATAAAGATACTTTTCAAAATCCAGAAGTAGCTGCCTACATGCAGAACAATTTTTATATGGTCAAGCTTGATGCAGAAGGCAAAGACCCAATTGAATATGAGGGTAAGACCTTTAAATATGTACCTTCTGGAAGAAGGGGCTATCATGAATTCGCCGCTGCGCTTCTACAAGGCAAAATGAGTTATCCCACGGTTGTATTTTTGGACGAAAATCTAAAAATGCTTTCCCCTGTACCAGGCTATCAAAAAGTCAAGCCCTTTTTGCAGATTGCCCGTTACTTTGGGGATAATATCTACAAGGACCAAGATTGGCAGACATATGCCGGAAAATAGAATACTGTAATTCTATAAGACTAATACCACCATAAATCCTAAGTAAGTTCCTAGGGCATTTCCCAACGTACCTACCAATATTGCAGGCAAGACAAGTTCTTTACGATTAAAGCTTTCTGCCAAAGCAATAGCAGAAGTACTTCCTCCCACATTCGCCTGACTCGCTATTGCAATCATGTCCCAATCCTTAAATACCATAAATCCAAAAAGGATAATGAACAATCCATGAACTACCACAGCCAATAAGGTAAATCCGAATAGGGTAAACCCAATTTCCTTGAGTGCTACGACCGCTCCAATTTCACAGTAAGCCCCAATAACCGCCAGAAATAAATAAACCAAATATAAACCCAGGGTTCGACTCCCCTTAAGTTTGGTAATGAATGAAAATTGTGCCAATATGATTCCTATTGTAGAAATGGTAATAATAGAGGGTATCTTAGGGAATACATGGGCTATAAGTTCAGATACCAGGAATGCCGTTAAACCTAAGACCAAAAGAATTCCCAAAGAATATAAATCCAGCGTATCCGAAGCAGTTTCATCTTTAGCGGAAGTAGGGGATCCAATTTTTTTGTCCTTAAAAAAACGTCGAAGCGCTACCGGTATGGCTATTGTCACTACTACCCAAATAGCAGTAACCACATTATCTACGGCAATGGTACCCGCATATAAACTCCCTTTTTCCTGAAAATTGTACGCCAAAGCAACTGCATTAAAATTTATGCTACCACCAGTATACGTTCCGGTAAGCATTCCCGCCAATACTTTTGCATCATCGCCTAAAATATCTTGTGGCGAAACTAAATACCATGAACAAACGATTCCAAACACAGTGGCCAATGAACCAATCAAAAAAAGAACTATCATTGGTGTCCCTGCTTTCTTTATGGCTGTTAAATTAGCTCCAAGCAGCAAAAAAAATATCGAGATCGGAGCCAAATAACTAAATATGGCACCATATAACGGAATGGAATTCGAGGCGGAGGGTATTAGCTTCAGGTTAGCAACAATGGCAGTAAAAACAATAACCAACAGCGCCGCACCCATGGGTTTGCCCCATTTGGTCCTGCCTGCATAAAATGATAAAATCACCATCAGGCATAAAACGGTCAATACATAAACTGGGTTGGCTAGACTCATCTTTAATTCTTAAAAGATAAGCAAAGTGAATTGATTTGTCCAGCTAAAAAACCAACATTTATAAATAGTCAATTATTAGTTGCTATCTACTGTAATTAGGACTCTCTTTGGTAATGGTTACATCATGTGGATGGCTTTCGTTAATACCGCTAAATGTAATCTTCACAAAACGCCCTGAATCTTTAAGCGTTTCAATATCCTTGGCACCGCAATAACCCATACCGGCACGCAGGCCACCGATAAATTGGTGCATACTTTCGTACAGATCTCCTTTATAGGGTACACGGCCAACGATACCTTCGGGAACCAACTTTTTGATATCGTCTTCAACATCTTGAAAATAGCGGTCCTTACTCCCTTCTTTCATAGCCTCAACAGAGCCCATTCCACGATACGATTTAAACTTACGTCCTTCGTAGATTATCGTTTCGCCCGGAGATTCTTTTGTACCTGCCAATAGTGATCCCAACATAACCGTATCCGCACCCGCAGCAATAGCTTTTGGAATATCTCCCGTATAGCGTATGCCCCCATCAGCAATTACAGGAACACCGGAACCTTTTATGGCAGCTGCAACCTCTAAAACTGCAGAGAATTGAGGAAATCCTACTCCAGCGACCACCCTAGTCGTGCAAATAGAACCAGGACCAATACCAACTTTGACTGCGTCTGCTCCTGCTTCTACAAGATATTTAGCAGCTTCACCTGTAGCTATATTTCCTACGATTACTTCCAGCTCAGGAAAAGACTTTTTTACCTCTTTTAGAATATTCACCACACCTTTGGTATGTCCATGTGCGGTATCAATAACTATAGCGTCAACACCGGCATTGACCAATGCCCCTGCCCTATCAACGGCATCTGGTGTAACTCCAATGGCAGCAGCTACACGCAAGCGACCGTATTGGTCTTTGTTTGCCATAGGTTTTTGGGTCAATTTGGTAATATCCCTAAACGTAATTAGTCCTACCAGCACGCACTTATCATTAACAACTGGGAGTTTCTCGATTTTGTTTTCTTGTAAAATTACTTCAGCATCAGAAAGCGAAGTACCCTCACCAACAGTTACCAGATTTTCTGAAGTCATCACTTCAGCAATGGGTCTATCATCATTCTTTTCAAATCGTAAATCCCTGTTGGTCACAATACCGATCAACTTTTTGTCTTCATCAACTATAGGGATTCCGCCAATGCTATGTTCTTTCATGTTGGCCTTTGCATCACGAACAACAGAATCTAGCGGAAGTGTAACAGGGTCGATGATCATACCGCTTTCGGCCCTTTTTACCTTTCTGACCTTAATTGCCTGATGTTCAATGGTCATATTTTTATGCAAGACGCCAATACCGCCTTCTTGAGCCATGGCAATTGCCATTTGCGACTCGGTCACCGTATCCATTGCAGCAGAAACAATAGGCACATTTATGGTAATGTTACGAGTGAATTTTGTTTGAATGTTGACTTCTCTTGGCAGTACTTCAGAATATCCAGGTACAAGCAGTACATCGTCGTACGTTAAACCTTCGCCAATAATCTTTTTTAGGTGGGCTTCCATTGCAATTACGAATTAATTGCGTGCAAAGATACCATATTTTAATACAAATAAGATGTTTAGGAAATCACATTGGTTTTTAATGTCATTTTATTTAGATTCATTATAAATAATAATTATATTTATGACATAATACTCCCATTATGTATCAATCTTTAGAAGTTTTAAGCCAAACTAAGAACGGATTATTTACTTTTTGTAATCACAGTAAACTTTTCCAGTTGGTCTTCAATAATTTATGTTTTGAATTTTATGAATGGGAACTTGAAAATTTTAAAAAATACATTTTCCAGTTAGATGTAACATATTGGGAAAAAAATTACATTCAATCCCTAAATCATCGAAAAATACCTATTTCGGTAGGAAACAAGTTTTTCACGATATTGGTAAACAAACAAGAACTGGACGAAATTAAGAACTTGTTGCATATTGAGTTTTCACCCATCAGGTTATTAAAGCACAAAGACATAAACTATCAATTCATAGAAAACTAATTCCTAAGTGTTCTCAGGAGTTAGTAGGTTTGGAAAGCGGCTATTGGATTCAGCCGCTTTCTTTTTTACTATAGTTTAATCTGAAGTGTTGTATAGAACGTTCTTGGATCTGCCGGAATAATTCCCGGACCCGGGTATCCTGTAGCTCTTCGCGTAAAATAGGATTCGTCAAGAAGGTTGTTAATACCTGTTTCTAACCTAAACTGTTTATAGGAATAGGAAAAAGATAGATCCATAATGCCATAAGCCGGTAATTCACCAATAATACCGGCACTTGGCGCAGTTGATTCAGTAAGCGGTGGTGAATTTTGCGGATCATTGAATTGTTTCGATAAATATGTGTACTGTAAAGAACCAAGAAAATTTTTATATCCAAATCGTACTCCAGAACGAAAATTTATCTCTGGTATATGTTCAACCTTTTTCCCTTCCACATTATTGATTCCCTCTGCTTGTTCTATATATTCTGAAGAAGTCAAGGCCAGGTTACCAAAAAGGTTCAATTGTATATCTTGCGAAACATCCAACAGTGTTTCTTTTACGTTCCAATCACCAAGTAGTTCCAAACCATAGATAACGGCTGTACCAGCATTATCCGTGAGGTTTCTAACTCTATTTTGGTCGTCCACCAATGGAATGGTTCTAGAAATACGATTATCATAATACAACAAAAAACTACTAATATCATAAGACAAGAATTCCTTAAACCTACCTCTTGCTCCAATATCGGCTGTAAAGCCCTCTTCATCTTCTAAATCTTCACTAATCACCTGCGATGGATTTATCACCCTTAAATCATTAAAGGTCACTGAACGATAATTTTGGGATATGTTGCCGTAAAACTCAACACTCTTATTTAATTTATAGGAGGCGCCTAGACCCAATAAGACAAAAGAACGTTCTAAGTCACGATCTTCTTCGGTTACGCGAGTTTCTAGAACATTATCGGCCAAATCGGTAAATATCGTAGTAAAATTGCCAATGGCAGATGTTTTTATGTATTCAAAACGAAAACCGGGGGTAATAGAAAAACGGTCACTTAAATTAATGATATTCTCCCCAAAAACGGCCAAGTTCAAATTAGGGAAATTATATGTGGACTTTCTTGGAAAGGCAGGGAACTCTTCATCCACAAAATTGAAATCCGGGCCTGTAGTTGCAGGGCCAGCTCCTTGACGTTGTTTATTAAATGCTTGATAATACTTTGACCCTATCAAAAAAATAGCATCTTTTTGACCAATTTTATAACGTGAAAGCAAACGCGCCTCAGCACCCCAATTCTGAAAATCATCTACCAACAATTCTCGTACACCCCCATCATCAATAATATCTACTCTATTTTCACGAAATCCCAATGCTTTCCGTGAAGCATCCAATGCAAATAGATTAAGGCTAAAATCTGTTGCAGGTGAGAAGCTGTGATCTAAACGCAAAGAGCCTAATTTCCAATCAATATCGAACCAATTGCGTTCACGGTTGCTAAAAGTAGGATCTTCATTGAACTGCGCATCCGTCAATCCTCCCGGTTGTTGCGCCAAATAGTCTAGTATAGTGGCTTCGAAAGTAAGTTTTGTCTTTTCAGATATTTGATATCCGAAATGACCATGATAATTTCTAGCATTAAAATTTGAATTTGGTCGAAAGCCATCACCTTGCTTGTAATTAAAATAGTTATAATAGCTAAACTTACCCGAAGTACCGCTCAAACTATTAAAACTAGTGAACAAACCATTTGACCCAATAGTTTGTCTAGATATGAGCTCTACTTTTTTATTTGGATTGGGTTGCTTAAACTTAAAGTTAATCAACCCCCCAAATTGTGTTCCATACTGTAAAGATGCTGCTCCACGTACTACCTGTATTTCGCTTAAAGCTTCTACAGGTGGCGTATAATAACTTTCGGGGTACCCAAGTACATCGGCACTGATATCATAACCATTTTGACGCACATTAAAATTTGCAGTACGGTTGGGGTCCAAACCCCTCCCACCAATATTTAATTGAAGCCCTGCATCACCATTGTCATAAATATTAAGACCTACGACTTGACCATAAATCTGACGTGCATTGTTTGCTGCTAAATTGCCTGTGATCAGATCAATTGCCACTACTTCTGTTTTCTTACCTGCGTAAATGGCGGTACCTTCAACTTTTCTAAGGTTTCGTAATGCAAATACTTTTTCCCGTTCCCTGGTCAAGATCACTTCGGATAGTTTTTCCCCTATCGATTCAAGAGAAATAACCAAATCTTGATTTGATGTATTTATAGTTTGTTCATAAACCTTGAAACCATAGGCAAAGACAACCAAGCTATAGCTACCTTCAGAAAGATTATCAAAATAAAAATTTCCCGTTGCCGATGTGGTCGTTAACAATTCCAGTTCCTTCAAATAAACTTCCGCTTCAGATATAGGCTGATTGTCCGCATCCATTACCAAACCAGAAAAACTCGTTTGGGCCTGTACCAAAACAGAAAACAGCAATAAAAAAACCGTACTTTTAAATACCTTTGATCTCATCCTTAAATGGAAGTATCCATGTTTTATGTTTAAATGAATCATGTTCTTTGGTCAAATCTATTTCTGGGTCTATGAATGGCCGGCTCAACCTGCCGTTAAGTGCCACATAACTCTCCACGTAAACTTCAATATTTTTATGTCCTTGTGCTTCAAAATGATTTTTTAAGTAGTGGGCATATTCAACAATAAAATCTGGTTGAAAAGCCATTTGTTTTTCTTGAAAAGGGGTTAAGAAGTCAGTATTATCAACATAAAACCATTTCCCGTTTTCCTTATCAACTATCTTAAACTGGGCATAGCCCGATTTTTCCATCAACATTACCCGCCATGAAAAACGATATCCTTCTTCCGTCCAAAACAATTCTCCGGGATATAGAAGGCACCTCCAGGGAAAAGCAAGTTGGATTATAAAAAACATACTTATTACCATATACCGTAGCCGGTTTGAAAGACTGGTAGCGTATACTAAGGCTTTATTATTATCAAACTGGTTCTTAGTAATTTTCAACAATCGCGAAAGATAGTTCAATACGTTAGTATGAAACTTGACATCAAAAAAAATGAGTGCGGAAACAATCATGATATAGGGGAACATTCCAATGGGAAACAGTACCCGCGTTAATACGTGAAATACGACCACCAAGAAGAAAGCAAAATACCGTGTCTTGGAATACAGAAGAAGAAAGGGAATGACAAGATCATACACGGCACCGCCCCAACTAAAGGCATAATGCACCCACTCTTTACCCATAAGTTCCCCAATCAACGGAACATCAAATTTAGAGGGAAGCCATATCTTTAACGGCATTGCTTTTACCAACCAATCAGAATTCAGCTTTGCCAATCCCGCATAAAAGTAAACGATACCCAATACCAACTTTAAAGCATCCACAGTCCACTTGGGTATATATTGATAAGCGTTTTTAGGATTTTTTTTTGCATCCAGGGCATAATACACGTTTGCGGGCAAAAAAATCATTAGAAAAGATAGTGCACTAATGAAGTAATAATGATTGAGATACGTGGTCTTATCCATTAACTCGATGTACGTAAACGATAGGAAAAAAACCAAAATGGACAGTCGGTACTTATATCCCAACGCTACACCGATTGACGCAAGGGCACAAATAAGGAAAATTAAATACGTTGTATTGCCCAAAGGTTTCACCCACTCGAAACCATAATAGGAAAAGTGAAATTTTGGTTCCAAATACAATTTTTCAATCCAGCCGTTTGCCCAAAAACGAATGATGCTGATTAGCATCATGATACCAAAAAGAATACGAAAGACCGCCAAAGGGGCGGCCTCTACATTTATTTGTCTGTATTTGGAAAAGGAAATGGACATCTAATCGCCATCAGCATCAACGAAATCAATACTGATGCTCATTGCAGATACCATATCTACCTTAAAGAGCGGGACAGCTCGTTGGACCTCATCGTAAGCCATGTTCATATTGGTAGGGGTATCGTTGTTTTCGATTTCACTTCTAAAAGTATCCAAACCTGAAACGGCGGTACGCGTAGTATTCAATTGATTATTGATAAGTTCCGATAAATCATCGCCATCTTTTACAGAATTTAAGTCTTCAAGATACGAGGCCAGACTTTCACCAGTTGCCGATGAATTAAAATGCTTTCCATTAAAGAAATCCTGCACCGCTGATAAACCCTCTAAAAAAAGTGTATTGCTTATATCAGCTTTGTAGAAGGCTTCTATAGTATTAGGAGCGGTTTCTCCTGTGAAAACCCCCAATGGAATTCCCATTTTTCCAGCTCTGAGAAATTTTTCGTAGTAAAAGATATAATCGTTCACAAAACGATCTACAGATGCAGTTGATGAAGAGCCATCATTTTCTACAAAAGTATCGCGGTAATCACCTTCCCATTGTCCGACAACATCATCTGTTAGGGATTTCATATCTGAAATCACATCATCCATGTACGACAAGGTACCATCTGCTTCTGTACCACTGGCCAATCTGTTGACCAGAGCAACATCATCAGTTTCCAATCCATTTAAAAGATAATCCAGAGCGGGAAAACCTTTTGCATCTCTATTTGATGGCAAGGAAAGATCATAAGCACCATTAGCGATATGAGATTCTATCAAATCGGCATCCGCAGGATAAGTATTCATATTCAAACGATATCCAACAGATTCTGCAGGACCAGTTTCAAATAAAGAGACTTGTTGCCATGCAGTGTAAGCATCCAACCATGCTTCCCTAAAAGCGGTTAAGTTATCAACACTTCTATCTGAAACGAAACTATCGTACGATTCTTCCAGAACAGTGAGTTTGGCAGAAAAAGATTGGTATGCCGGCACAATAATATTATCGGCCCAATTTACCAACATAGCACTTCTATCGAATGTAACGGGGACCTCATCGTCCACTGCAGTACCGTCACCATTATTGGAATCTGAAGAACATGCCCAAATAAGAAATGGAACTGCAAAAAGAAAATACCAATACTTTTTCATTTTTTGTTTTTATTTATTCTAAGTAAAAGGTTTCAAAAGTAATAAAAGGAATGGATTTTACCTTTGTAAAACCCATTCCTTTTACTTAAAAAAGTAAGATTACTACTTAAAAACAAATCTTACTCTGCTGCTTGTTCCAATGTGAAGTCAAATTCTGATGCAATAGCTTCAGAAATTTCGTCTAGAGTCGTAGTGGATACATCCCATAAACCATTGACTCCGTCGTCTAACAAATCAACAAGAAATGCATCTACTTCAGCTTTGGTGAAATAAGGTCCGTCAGTATTTGGTTTTCTTGTAAACTGCAGGCTATAGATAAACCCGTATCCTTCGGATAAATCGTGAAAAGCACCACCAAAATCAGGGTTTTCTTGATCAAGTAGATTTTTTGCCTGTTGCAAATAGTAAACCGCTCTGATTCCAATAACTTCTGAAATCAATCCTTTAATAATTTCGGCTTGTTCATCACGGGTTGTGTAATCTTTCGCAACAATAGCCGCTCTACCCAGTTTAAATGCTTGGTAAATATCATCTGCGATACCAGCAAAATCCGTATCATCTTCTACCCTACCGATATACTTATTCAAGAAATCATCGGCTCCCAGATCATCGTTTGGATTGGCTGGGTCCGCATTCAATCCATAAGCATAACCATAGGCTTCATCCCATTTGTGCTCCATGGTGGTATAGTTTTTTCCTTCTGCTACCGTGCCTTCGTCGTTTTCAGCTACGTTATTTCCTTCGTCCAAAATACCGGTACTCAAATAATTATTGAGCGCTTGGTCTACCATAAGTGCCCCAATCAATGATTTATTAAAAAGTTGATTCATCTCCAAGCCAAGTCCGGTTACATAACGAGTGGAGGTACCGTCCGCAATTTGACCCGCAACACCGGCTGAAGCTGCCGTATTCCAATTTGGAAAAACCTCATCGTCTTGATTGTTGATCCAAGATTCAAAGTCAGCTCTGATTAAAGCTTGGTCAGTGGTATTGGAAGAAAAATAATCAAATGAAGCTGCAGTTTTACTTCGAATACTCTTGTCAGAAGCATTCAACTCAGTATTCTCAAAATTCTCCTCACCTTCAATATGGGCGAACATAGCATTCAAAATCTCTTTACTACTGGTCTCATCCATAAATTCATCCAATAATTCCTCTCCCATTTGAATTCTGGTGGTTTGACCGCTAAAACTAACCGTGGATTCCCCGTTTCTTGTAAATGTATATGTTGCAGGGTTATCTATGGTTATTTCATCTGGATTTATATCATTTGAATCATCATCAGAACAGGAAACAAGCAATAGGCCGATAAAACAAAAAAAGAAAAATCTTTTTAAAAACATCATTTAGTTTATTTAGATTACTTAAAAATAATTTTGGTGGCAAATATATTCTTAGAAAATCAATGAGACAAATTTATTTAGACTTGATTTAAATAAATTTACTGTTGCTTTCTTTGAAGATAAGGAAGGACAAAATTAGTTTTAATGATAAGCGGAGAACAACTTCGTAGCCTTGTTATAGGCAGCCTCAAAAACCATCCAGTTTACACCAGAGTCTACTTTTTCTGTTGTAAAATAAGATAACATCTTTTCGGTTGGCATATTCCCTGTAAGTTCATCTTTTGCCATGGGACACCCCCCAAAACCTTGAATTGCACCATCAAAACGCCTACAGCCGGCCTTGTACGCCGCATCTACCTTTTCGTGCCATTTTGTAGGTGTTGTGTGCAGATGTGCCCCAAATTCAATATGCGGATATTTTGGAATCAAGTTTGAAAACAGGTATTGAATCACCTCTGGGGTAGAGCTTCCTATGGTATCCGAAAGCGATAGGATCTTTACGCCCATATCCGCTAACTTCTCTGTCCACTCTCCTACAATCTCAACATTCCACGGATCACCATACGGGTTTCCAAAACCCATGGAGATATACGTTACCACTTCCTTATCGTTAGCATGCGTCAAATCTAGAATACCTTTTAAAGTTTCTACGGACTGTGCTATGGTCTTATGCGTGTTACGCATCTGAAAATTTTCCGAAATCGAGAAAGGGTAGCCTAAGTAATCAATTTGTGAGTGTTGGCATGCATCACTCGCCCCTCTTACATTGGCAACAATGGCCAAAAGCTTACTTTTTGTTTTGGATAAGTCTAATTTTCCCAATACTTCTGCAGTATCTACCATCTGGGGTATTGCTTTTGGTGAAACAAAGCTTCCAAAATCCAACGTATCAAAACCACAGCCCAACAAAGATTGAATGTACGCTACTTTTTCATTGGTAGGAATGAAAGTTTTTATGCCTTGCATGGCATCTCTTGGACATTCTATAAGTTTGATTTTTGACATATACTGAATGTAAAATTACCATTATTTATCCGATAGGAATATGAAAATGGCAATTCCCACAAAGACAGCAATCTGCAACCATCTTAAGTAAACTCCCGCTCTAGGGCTTTTTGAAAGATAGGTTGCTATTGTTCCCCCTAAAACAGCGATAGTACCAAAAACAATAAATGCTGAAAGCATAAATAGTAATCCGAGCACGTAGAACTGAATCACGGTATGCATATTCTCACTGAATAGAAAACCTGGAAAAAATGCCAAAAAAAAGATGGTCACCTTTGGATTGAGGACATTCATTGTAAAACCTTTCTTGAATAACTTGAACAAGTCTGTTTTTGGAGTCCCCTTTTTGTTCAACAAAATAGATGAATCACTTTTATAAACGCTAACAGCTAAATACAATAGGTATATAGCTCCAAATAGCTTTATACCAAAAAAAAGTGCATCACTTCTTTTAATTATTTCGGAAACACCAAATGCCAGCAGGGTGGTATGTACCAAACACCCACTCACTAGCCCTGCAACCGTAACCAGTCCAGATTTTACACCATTTGATACACTTTGGGTCAGCACAAATATGTTATCCGGTCCCGGCGAAATGGCCAAAGCAAAAGATGCGGTCGTGAAAAGTATCAGCGTATCAAAACTCAAACGTACTGGGTTTATCCTAGAAAAATACAAAATAATGATAGTGCAAAAGAAGAAAACTACTATTCAAAAATCACATATTCCCTTAGCTTACCAAGTGTATTCGGGTGGTTTGATTTTGTTCATACGCAAATAAAGATTGGCTTTGGCCCTATGGTTGGTCAAATGATCTTGCACATAGAAAAATGCAAATGCTCTACTTACCGTGTTACCACTATGGTACATAACACAGGTTTCATCTAATTTAGATTGCTCAATGCTGTAAATTACTTCAGTGGTATATGAAAATCCTTTTTCCAACAAGTCTATAATTTCTTTCTTGCTCATTACGGTAGCATCTGGGGTATTTGGCTTTACTTCCATACCTTGTACATATCGTTTGGTCAACAATTCGATGGTGTAGCCAATGTGTACCATCTGTTCCGCAAAAGACTTGCTTTGTGGAGTTGGTTTATAACTGTAAAGTTCTTCGGGCATAGCTTTTGCAACTTCGAGACAGTGTTCTTTCGCCTCTAACCATACCGGAAGATACATTTTGGTAAAGTTGGTTTTAGGTGTCTTATCGTTTTGTGCGAACACTATGGCTGTCACCAATAAAAGAAGGAACGTACTAAAAATTTTTCTGCTCATTGGACAACTAAGATTTTAAGTTCTTGCCAAAAGGGCTTGATTAATTTTTTTGACAATTGCAGGGCCTTCATAAATGAACCCTGTATACAACTGAATCAAATCTGCACCCGCATCCAGTTTTTCCAGAGCGTCTTCAGGAGAGTGAATCCCCCCTACTCCAATTATGGGAAATGCTTTGTTACTCTTTTCTGCTAACAATCGAATCACTTCAGTGCTTCTTTTGGCCAAAGGTTTTCCACTTAGCCCCCCCTTTTCTTCAACAATGGTCAAATGCGATTTAAGATTTTCCCTAGAAATAGTTGTATTGGTGGCTATAACCCCATCAATAGCGGTATCCTTCATTATACCAACAATATCCAGCAATTGGTCATCGGTCAAGTCAGGTGCTATTTTTAATAAAATCGGTTTTTCCTTTACACTGTTTTTCTTGGCAAGTTTGCCGTTTTGTCGCTTTAGCTTATTAAGCAACTCCGTAAGCGGTTTTCTATCTTGTAGTTCCCTTAAACCAGGTGTGTTTGGTGAGCTAACATTCACCACAAAATAATCTACATGCTCAAAAAGTGCATCAAAACAAATAAGGTAATCCTTAATGGCGCTTTTATTGGGAGTAACCTTGTTCTTACCAATATTACCACCTATTAACACTCGATGCTTCTTTTTTAACTGCTCAACTGCTTCAAAAACCCCTTTATTGTTGAACCCCATACGATTAATGATAGCTTCGTCATTTATCAATCGAAAAAGGCGTTTTTTGGGATTTCCATCTTGTGGTTTAGGAGTTAAAGTGCCTATCTCTATAAAACCAAAACCCAAATCGGACAGTTCATTATACAATTTGGCATCTTTGTCAAAGCCAGCTGCGAGACCGACCGGGTTTTTAAATTTTAACCCAAAAACCTCTCGTTCCAGTTTAGAATCATTAATCACATAAGCTTTTCTGAACAACCTCCCCAAACCCAACCTTGAGAAGAACTTTATGGCTCCAAAAGAAAAATGATGTACAGCTTCAGCATCAAATAAAAATAGGATTGGACGGATGAGAATTTTGTACATCTTACATATTTTCCACAAAAATATAAACTCTACATACAGAATTCATCGAATTGACTTTTTTTCGTTAATCCGTTTTCAGCATATGTATAAAAATGCAAATTGGTTGCATCGTATTATATGATTTTGTTCAGTTTCTTTACTAAAAAAGTTGTTTTAACTACGTCAATTTTTCAAAGCTTTGAAAGATACTTTTTAGCTTTCGTTTTTTCATAAAATCACGATTGAATAAACGTTATTTTTGATGAAACGCACATTATGGAAAAATTACTACCCCGATTTCTAGAATATGTGTCCATCGACACGCAAAGCGACCCTAACTCTAAAACCACACCGAGTACCAAAAAACAGTGGGATTTGGCAAAAAAGTTAGTGGTAGAGCTCCATCAAATAGGAATGCAAGAAGTCTCTATAGATGAGAATGCCTATATCATGGCCACACTGCCCAGTAATATCGAAAAAAAGGTACCCACTATTGGTTTTATCTCTCATTTTGATACCACCCCAGATTTTACGGGGACAAATGTTCAGCCACAACTGACAAAGGATTATGATGGAAAAGATATTATCCTCAATCAGGATAAGAATATTGTGCTGTCACCAGATTATTTTGAAGATTTACTGCTATACCAAGGTCAGACCTTAATTACTACGGATGGAACAACATTACTGGGCGCAGATGATAAGGCGGGCATAGCAGAAATCATTACTGCTATGGAACACTTGATTAAAAATCCCGAAATAAAGCATGGTAAAATCAGAATAGCTTTTACACCCGATGAGGAAATAGGTAGGGGAGCACACAAGTTCGATGTGGAAAAATTTGGTGCAGCTTGGGCATATACCATGGATGGAAGTCAAGTAGGCGAACTTGAATTTGAAAACTTTAATGCGGCAAGTGCAAAAATTAAGATTGAAGGTAAAAGCGTACACCCTGGTTATGCCAAAAACAAAATGGTAAATGCCATTGGAATTGCCAATGAGTTCTTAAGTCTTCTCCCACCTCATGAAGTCCCGGAACACACTACGGGCCGCGAAGGTTTTTTTCATGTGCACAAGATTAAGGGCGAAATTGAAAAAGTAGAAATAGAACTTATCATAAGAGATCATGATAAAGAACACTTTGAGGCCAGAAAAGAATTATTGAACGATATCGCCCTAAAGCTGGCAAAGAAATACGGAGACTTCATTACACTCAACATCGAGGATCAGTATAAAAACATGTGCGAAAAGGTAGAACCTGTGTTCCATATCGTAGAAATTGCCAAAGATGCCATGGAAGCTTTGGGAATAGAGCCTATTATTAAACCAATACGCGGAGGAACTGATGGTTCTCAACTAAGTTTTATGGGATTACCATGTCCAAATATATTTGCGGGTGGGCATAATTTTCATGGAAAATACGAATATGTACCTTTGGAAAGCATGGAAAAAGCAGCCCAGGTAATCGTGAAGATTTGTGAGCTAACTGCCGTTCAAATAAAGTAATCATGGAAAAAACCGATAAGCTTGATGCATACTATAATGAAGAACACCAATTTAAAAAAGGGATTGCGGTACTTAGAAAATTGGCGTTACAAACAAATTGTACAGAAGACTATAAATGGAACATTCCAATTTATACAGTAAATGGTAAAAATATCTTTGGGATATGTAGATTTAAAAATCATTTTGGGGTATGGTTTTTCAATGGAGTTTTTCTAAAGGACCCAAAAAATGTTCTACGCAATGCCCAAGAAGGAAAAACAAAGGGGATGCGCCATTGGAACTTTTATTCTATAAATGAAATTGATTCAAAAAGTGTATTGCAATACATGATGGAATCTATCGAAAATCAAAAACAAGGAAAGGAAATTAAGATTGAGAGAACAAGAAAAGAGATAGAAATCCCTACGTTGTTGATTGACAAATTATCACAAAGTGATGGTTTAAAGTCTTCCTTTGAAAAATTATCTCTTTCCAAGCAAAAGGAATTTTGCAACTATGTTGCGGAGGCAAAACAAGAGAAAACAAAAATCCGTAGGTTGGACAAAATTGTTCCTATGATACAAAAAGGTGTTGGATTAAACGACGCTTATAAATAATAAAAAAGCACCTGGTTTCAGGTGCTTTCTGTTTTCAAAATTCATTATAAATTACTTCTTCTTTTCGGGAGTGTTCAGTTTCTTGCTCATTTCCAACGAAATAGCAGAACGATCAAACTTTAAGCGGCCTGCCATAGTTTCAATGACACAGGAATAATCTTTGTCGTTCAACTCAACAACTTTTCCATGAAGTCCACTTTTTGTTATGATACGGTCTCCTTTCTTTAGCTCCGAAGCAAATTTCTTCTCATCCTTCTGACGTTTGATCTGTGGGCGGATCATAAAAAAATACGCCACTATAAAAATCAATATCAGTGGTAAAAACTGTCCAATGTTTTCCATTCAGGTGGTATCGCTATTTAACAGGACCTACCGCCTGCGCAGCATCCTTTGGATTAACAAAAGCCTTGATTCTCAAAAGTTCAGAACCTTTTTCAGTGTTTGCGGTAACAGTCACTGTTTTGGTAACTTGATTTTGACCTGACCCATTGAATTTAACCAACAGTTCACCTGTAGCTCCCGGTGCAATTGGTGTATTCTTCGGATACTCAGGAATGGTACAACCACAGCTACTTTTAGCATCTGTAATAATTAAAGGTGCATTTCCTGTATTGGTGAATTTAAAGATGGTCTCTTGAGGTGTTCCTTGTGCTATGGTTCCAAAATCGTGTTCAGATTTTTCAAAACTCATTACTGGAAGTTGCTTTTGTGCTTCATCTCTACTGGTAGCACTTTCTACATTATCAGCAACTATTTTACTGGTGGCCTTATCCTTGCACGAAATAAAAACGAGGGATACTACCAAAATCAAACTTAAAAAAGATGTTATTTGTTTCATGTTAAGTAATTATTTTTTTCAAAATTAAAAAAATATTGTTTATTGTAGTCCTCTTCCCATTTTTTGTAGCTGCCCAGTGGACTTATATTCCTTTGCCAATTTGTCAAGTACGCCATTAATGAAAATACTGCTCTTTGGTGTTGAATACTCTTTTGCAATTTCCAAATACTCGTTTAGCGTAACTTTTTCCGGTATGGATGAAAAATTAAGCAATTCGCATATGGCCATTTTTAAGATTATGGAATCGATCTCGGCAATACGGTCATTATCCCAATTGGGCGTTTTGCCTTCTATTTCTTTTTCCCATTTTGCATCGTTCAACAATGTCTTGGTCAATAGCTGATTTGCATACTGCAAATCTTGCTCATCTTTTAAGAGTTCAGGTAAAAAGAACGTTTCATTTACAGTGGCATTGGCTTTTCGCAACCGTTTGACCAAATAGGTGTTTACAATAGGGATATCATCAATCCATGTAAGCTTATCGTCCTCAAAATATTCATATATCTTTTCATTCGGCGCAATTACATTCTTGAAAAGTTCAATAATCATAGTTTTGTCCGTGTCATAAGAACTTTTTTCGCTCGACATGTACGTTTTGTAGATATCACTAGCTACAACTTCCTTGTAGATAATTTTAACATACTCTTCATTAAGATACCAATTATTGAGTTTTCTTCCTTCCAGTTCCCTTTTCAGTGACTTGTTATTGGAGATTTGGAGTAAGAGTTCGTTTTCTATAAACTTTTTCCTGTTTGGGTATGCATCCTCTTCAGTGGCGAGATACTTTGTAGAGGCATGCTTTGCATGTTTTTCCGCTAGCCGATGAAGCTCGACCAATAGGCTTAGCATGAGCAAATAAAGCACATACATATTTTCGATACTTACTTTCAGGAATTTTTCCTGCTTCTCTAAAGAATCGTCCTTAGATTGAATCAATGCATAAATACATTGCATTACTTTTACTCTGATATGCCTTCTCGTAAGCATTTTTAAAGAACTTTTAAAGTCGTTATTTGGCTTTCTCAGCGCAAAAGTAATCTTATATTTCCACCCAACCTACCAAAGTTGTTTTCTTATTGGTTTTATAACATTTACTTTGTGGGTAAACCTATATATTTGCCGTGCTATCGAACTATCTTCAAAATCTAAATCGATTTTTTCCCTTTTATGAAGGAACTAAAACACCTGAACAAATACTTTAAAAAGTACTGGTTAAAACTATTGTTGGGTATTCTTATTACAATAGTGGCCCGTGTTTTTTCGCTTATAATGCCTTCCTATGTGAACAAATCCATTCAGGCGGTCGAAGATTTTATATCGAACACGATTCCCGTATCGGAAGCCAAAGGGATATTGTTCGAATATATTTTAATAATCGTAGGTGCCGCACTGCTTTCTGGTCTTTTTACCTTTTTGATGCGGCAAACGATTATAAATGTCTCCCGTTATATTGAATACGATTTGAAAAATGAGGTCTTTGATCATTATCAATTCTTAAACCTTAACTTCTATAAAAAGAATCGTATTGGGGATTTAATGAACCGAATCAGTGAGGATGTCAACCAAGTTCGAATGTACGGTGGACCGGCCATTATGTATGGGATACAGACCATTACACTCTTTGTTTGTTTAATTCCATTGATGTTCATAAAAGCTCCGACCTTGGCAGCTTATACCTTGCTGCCGCTGCCGTTTTTATCGGTCCTGATATACCAAATCAGTAAAATCATACATAAAAGAAGCACAAAAGTTCAAGAATACCTGTCCACACTTTCAACGTTTACTCAGGAATCGTTCTCTGGGGTAGCGGTAATAAAAGCGTACGGACTTGAACCAAAAATAAATGCTGAACTCAGTGATTTGGCTTTAGAAGGAAAAAATACCAGTATGGATTTGGCAAAGGTAAATGCCTGGTTTTTCCCATTGATGATTCTACTTATTGGAGTTAGCAATATTTTTGTTATCTACATTGGCGGAAAACAATATATAAATGGTGAAATCGCAACTATTGGTATTATAGCTGAGTTTATCCTGTATGTAAATATGTTGACCTGGCCAGTGGCCATAGTGGGGTGGCTTACCTCAATTATACAACGAGCCGAGGCCTCACAAAAAAGAATCAACCAGTTTTTAAAGGTGCAGCCAACCATCAAAAATGAGGTTCAAGAAGCTACTCCAATCAAGGGAGATATAGAATTTAAAAATGTGACCTTCACTTATGAAGATACGGATATAACCGCTTTGGAAAATATTTCTTTTCATATAAGAGCTGGTGAAACCGTAGCTTTTTTAGGAAAAACAGGTTCTGGAAAGTCTACTATTTTGGATTTAGTGGCCCGTTTATACGATGTGTCTTCCGGTGAAATATTGATTGATGGCACTCCTATACATCAATTAAATTTAAATAGTCTGCGAAGTGCTACCGGGGCGGTACCACAGGATGCCTTTCTTTTTTCAGATACCATTGCAAACAACATCCGTTTTGGTGATGAAGACGCTTCTTTTGAAGATATTGTCACAGTTGCAAAGAAAGCTGTAGTACACGAAAATATAGAAGGTTTCACTAAAAAATACGACACGATTCTAGGCGAACGGGGCATCACCCTAAGTGGAGGGCAAAAACAGCGTGTCTCTATAGCCCGAGCGTTGTTAAAAGACCCAAGAATATACCTTTTTGATGATTGCCTTTCTGCAGTGGATACCGAAACTGAAGAAGAAATACTTAATAATCTAAAGCAGCTGTCCGAAGAGAAAACCACCTTATTGGTAAGCCATAGAGTATCGACAGCAAAAAATGCCGATAAGATTATTGTACTCGAAAATGGCAAAATATTGCAGGAAGGAACACATGAGCAATTGAACAGTGCAGAAGGATACTATAAAGAATTGTATCTTAACCAACTCTCCGAGAAAGAATAATAAAAAAGTTGCTGTTTTAGCTTTTTTTTTACATTTTTGGTAGAATTATTCATCATTGCACTAAATTATACTAGACCATATGGGAGATAAAGATATAATGGACCAAGAGGAAATTTACTCCAAAGTCTTAAGGGCCGGGAGAAGAACTTACTTTTTCGATGTAAGAAGTACTAAAGCCGGTGACTATTATCTGACCATCACAGAAAGCAAAAAATTTACCCATGACGATGGTTCCTTTCATTACAAAAAGCATAAAATATACTTGTATAAAGAGGATTTTACCGCTTTCAAGGATATCATGGAAGAAATGATGGACTACATCATAGACGAAAAAGGACAAGAAGTTATTTCGGAACGCCATCAAAAAGATTTTAAGAAAGAAGAAGAGAGTAGCCCAAATGATGGCGAGACCAAGAGCAATTTTACCGATGTAGATTTTGATGATATCTAAGTAGAAACTTTAAAAAAACCTTAAAACGACCTGTATTACGCAGGTCGTTTTTTATTTTTAACAACTAACTAACTTAAAGAGAATTTAATGCGATTAATCTGCTCCTTGCTTTTTGTATTCTTCTGCTTTACCCTTACTGCCCAAAATGTAACATTGGATTATTATCTACCTGATGATGTTACTTATGACCAAAATATTCCAAAACCATCAGAAATTATTGGACATGAAGTTGGGGAGTGGCATGTAACGCATGATAAACTTATGTTCTATATGCAACAACTGGCTGCTTCCAGTGATAGGATAACTATAGAAAATCGTGGAGAAACATTTGAGGGCAGACCTATACTTTTACTTACGATTACCACACCTGAAAATCATCAGAATATTGAAAATATACGGCAACAACATATTGGGCTGTCCGAGGGAAATACTGGTCTGAATACATCTGAAATACCCATCATAGTGTATCAAGGATTTTCCATTCACGGAAATGAACCAAGTGGGTCCAACGCTTCTTTGGCCTATGCTTATTATTTGGCTGCGGCACAGGGTCCAGAAATTGAAGCCATGCTGGACAATATGGTCGTTCTATTGGACCCCTGTTTTAATCCTGATGGGCTCCAGCGTTTTGCGTATTGGGCCAATGTAAATAAAAGCAAGAATCTGAACCCTGACAACAACGAAAGAGAGTATCATGAAGTATGGCCAGGAGGAAGAACGAATCATTACTGGTTTGATATGAACCGTGATTGGCTACCTGTTCAATTACCCGAAAGTAGGGCACGTATTGAAACGTTCCATAAATGGTTACCCAACATCCTTACCGACCATCACGAAATGGGAACAAACTCAACATTTTTCTTTCAACCGGGAGAACCAAGCAGGGTAAACCCGTTGACGCCAAAAATCAATCAAGAGCTCACAAAGGAAATTGGAACCTATCATGCCAAGGCATTGGATAAAATAGGCTCGTTGTATTATTCAGAGGAAAACTATGACGATTATTATTACGGAAAAGGCTCTACTTTTCCAGATGTAAACGGTAGCATAGGTATTCTTTTTGAACAAGGAAGCTCAAGAGGGCATATTCAAGAAAGTGAAAACGGCATCTTAACGTTTCCGTTCACTATTCGGAATCAATTCACAACTGCCATGTCAACCATAGAGGCCGCCAAAAACATGCGTACCAAAATACTTGACTATCAACAAAAGTTTTATGGCGATATGCGCAATGAAGCGGCCAAGAGCAAAACAAAAGCAATTGTCTTTGGTGATAGCAAGGATGCCTACAAAACATGGCATTTAGCCGAAATATTGAACAGGCACAAGATAAAATTTCACGAGTTGGCCTCTGACACCAAAATTGGAGGGGAAACGTATAAAAAAGGATATAGCTATGTGGTTCCCATGAATCAAAAAAATCCGAGACTTATCAATGCTATGTTCGAGAAAAGAACAACCTTCCAAGACAGTCTTTTTTATGACATATCCGCTTGGACTTTTCCTTTGGCGTTCAATTTAGATTATGCAAACCTTACTTCACTATCCAATGCAGGTGATGAAGTAATAGATTTTAAACCTCCTAGTGGCGGAGTCGATAAGCAAAGTAATTATGCTTACCTATTTGAATGGAACGAATACTATTCTCCAAAAGTGCTGAACAAAATTTTAGAAAAGGGGTTAAGGGCAAAAACGGCTAAATCTCCATTTACTTTGGAAGGGAAAGATTATGATTACGGTACTATTATGATACCAGTGCATAATCAGGAAATGAATCCCAAGGAACTGCATGGTTTTTTAAATGAAATTGCCAAAGAAAGTGGTATTAAAATCACAGCTGTTTCCACTGGCCTTACGCAAGGAATCGACTTGGGAAGCAATGATTTTGACCCTATCGAAAAACAAAAAGTGGCAATTTTAGTGGGCGATGGTATACGCCCTTACGACGCAGGCGAAATCTGGCATCTTTTCGATACGCGTTACGACATAAAAATCACAAAAATAGATACCCGTTACTTTAATACAGTGGATTTAACGGAATACTCAGATTTAATCATTCCCAGTGGTTGGAGGAGTAGCATTTTGGATAAAAAAGGAGCGGAAAAAATTAAAAGTTGGGTAAAGAGCGGCGGTACTATCATTGGATATAGAAACACCGCCAATTGGTTTAAAAAACATGAGTTCTTAAAACTACAAATGAAGGAAGATACATTGGTCGCCAAAAATATTCCATTTGATCGTAAACGCGATTTTAGTGGGGCACAAGTCACTGGTGGTGCAATCTTTGAAGCTAAACTAGACCGCTCCCACCCCATCAATTATGGTTATAAAAATGATAAATTGGCATTGTTCCGAAATACCAATATTTATTTAAAGCCAGAAAAAAACAGCTACGATAATCCAATCCAATATACCAACGACCCATTGTTGAGCGGTTACATTTCCGAAGAGAATGAAGAACTCATCAAGAACAGTGTACCTTTTAAAGTAAAAAGAATGGGAAAAGGAAGGGTTGTTCTATTTACGGATAATACTAATTTTAGGGCGTTTTGGTATGGAACCAATAAGTTGCTCATGAACGCTATTTTCTTTGGACAAATGATGTAATCAAATCTATCTAATGGCTCGTACACTAAGTAATATGTTGCCTTTGGGCACAAAAGCACCATCATTCACCCTCCATGATACCGTGACGGATAAATCTCGCACCCTTGAAGAATTGAAAGGTGAAAACGGTACATTGATCATGTTTATTTGCAACCATTGTCCATTTGTGATCCATGTTAACCCAGAGATTTCCAAAATGGGAAGAGCCTACCAAGGTAAGGGCATAAATTTTATAGCTATTTCCAGTAACGATATTGTCAACTATCCACAAGATGCACCTCACTTAATGAAGCTGAAAGCTAAAGAAGCGGAGTATTCGTTTCCGTACCTGTATGATGAATCGCAAGAAGTAGCCAAAGCATACGATGCGGCATGCACTCCAGATTTTTATCTTTTTGATGCAACCTTAGAACTGGTCTATAGAGGTCAATTGGACGACTCCAGGCCTGGCAATGGAATCCCGGTCACTGGTTCAGATTTAAGAGGAGCGATGAATTCGCTTTTAAATAGTGAAGCCATTAGTGCTAATCAAAAACCAAGTATTGGTTGCAACATAAAATGGATTGATACGATTTAATGTTCACCTTCATAAATCGGGAGTACTAAAAACTAAAAAATGGAGATTACGTTGGAACCTGTAACCGCTACAACGATGAGCGATTATATTGCTGTAGGGACAAAATCGTACAAAGAACATTACCTTCATTTATGGGAAAGTGAAAACCCAACCCCATATATCGAAAAAAGTTTCACCAAAGACGTAGTCAAAACTGAATTGGCGAATGCGAATATGGTCCACTTTTTAGTGAAAGCTGAACATACAACTATAGGAATTGTTAAGCTTGTGATAGATTGCCCATTAGATGAACTTCCAGCAAACGATTTGGTATTGATTGAAAAAATCTACTTGCTACGAGAATTTTCTGGTAAAGGAAACGGAAAAAAAGCATTGCAATTAATTGAAGCTTATGCAAAAGGGCTCAGGAAAAAGATGATATGGTTGGACACCATGAAAAAAGCAAACGCCATCAACTTTTATATAAAGAATGGTTTTCAGATAAAAAGGGAAAGTGAACTTACACTTAAAGGGGTAAAACCGTCAGAAAAAGCGATATGGATTTTAACCAAATCCATTTAAATTACCAGCCTTCTCTTTCGATTAAATTTTTAATATGTGCAAAATGGTGGCTACCATGCCAAGCATAGCGACCCACATTTTCCAATAAGGTTGTTTCCTCATCCCCCACCGGATGTATAAATTTTCGCTGAAGTTGCTCACTGGAAAGCCCTTTTAGCAGGTAAACCAATTTGGCATGGACAGCTTTAAGATGGTCCAGTGACATTTGAATGGGTGCAGTCTTTGCATCGAATAATTTGGACCACTCTTTCTCAAAATAAGGTTTTATAACGGGTGTATCTTCCGTTAGAGCCCATTTAAATCGTATGTAACTGTGGTGGTGGCTGTCCGAAATATGATGTATCAGCTGCCTAACGGTCCATCCATCAGGCCTATATGGAGTCTCTAATTGTTGAGGGGTAAGCGGAATTACCATGTCATGCAATCGCTTGGGCAAATTTTCCAATATGGCAATCCATTCCTTTAAATGATTTTCAGTAATCTTCTCAGGAACCTCATATGTACCAATGGGATATCGTAGTTTTTCCAATATATCATTTTCCATAGGTTAAAAATAACAAACTTTCATGTTTATCGCCCTAGTTACTTAGCTTGTGCCCTTCAAAGCTCAAAACTTTAATACACTTTTAACGAGAACTAAAACATTAAGAAAAACAATCTACTAATTTTGTAGGGTAATTTATTATTCAATTTTAACAAAATATATATGGCTACAATTAGATTAGGCGATACAGCTCCCGATTTTACTGCTGAAACTTCACAAGGAGCATTAAATTTTTATGATTACCTAGGTGATGGGTGGGGAATATTGTTTTCCCATCCTGCAGATTTTACACCAGTTTGCACTACAGAATTGGGAACAGCGGCCAAATTCAAGGATGAGTTTGAAAAGCGCAATGTAAAAATAATGGCCTTGAGTGTAGATGGTGCGGAATCTCATGCTGAATGGATAAAAGACATCAACGAAACTCAAGATACTATAGTTAATTTTCCGATTATAGCGGACGAAGATAGAAAGGTGTCCGATTTGTACGATATGATCCACCCTAACGCGGACGATACGCTAACAGTACGTTCGGTTTTCATCGTCGACCCCGACAAAAAAGTTAAGCTAATCTTAACCTATCCAGCTTCGACCGGACGTAATTTTTATGAGTTATTGCGCGTAATTGATTCATTACAATTAACTGCGCACCATAAAGTTGCGACACCGGCAAACTGGGAACATGGAGAAAAAGTGGTTGTAAGTCCATCAATACCAACCCAAGAGGCGAAGGAGATTTTTTCCAAAGGAGTTGAAGAAGTCAAGCCTTACCTGCGTTTAACACCGGACCCGACAGCGTAGAAAACTTTTCAAAAAAAAATAAAAAATCCTAGTTTCCAATAAATTAACTGTACATTTGCAGCTCAAATTAATTTTTAGTTTTTATTATGAGTAAAGGAACAGTAAAATTCTTCAATGATTCAAAAGGCTATGGCTTTATTACTGAAGAAGGTTCAAACACAGATCACTTCGTACACGTTTCAGGCTTAATTGACGAAATTAGAGAAGGTGACGCCGTAGAATTCGAACTACAGCAAGGTAAAAAAGGATTGAACGCCGTAAATGTACAAGTTATAGATTAAGGTAACAGCACACTTTTTTATAAGACAAACCCAAGCTAATGCTTGGGTTTTTTTATTTACTTTTTGTTTAACCTAAACGCAACCTCTTCACTTTTTTTCATCTAAACATTAAACAAACCAAGCTTTCCCACATTTTAAATAGACAACACTATGGGAACCTTTTTTGCAATTCTATCAGTTTTACTGGTAGTTAATATAGTATTGCTTTTATTGAGTCTGACTGGTTCTAAGAAGTAAACTTTTATGATTCTTTCACTTAATGAAAGCCCCGAATAATGCTATTGTACAATATAGTAGGGTTTTTTTCCGTTCGGTTGTTGTTAGGATAGGACAATTATCTACGAAAAATAATATAGGTTACAGATGGGCACATTTTTTACAGTTTTACTTTTATTACTAGCACTTAACCTTTGTCTGTTATTGGTAAGTGTAAATAAGTCAAAATAAAAGCTCCCAAGATTTGAGAGCTTTTGTTTATTTTGAAGTTAAATAGTTTTATTTAACGTTCATCAATTCAACGTCAAATATCAAAGTCGCATCAGGAGGAATAACTCCACCGGCACCAGCACTACCGTAAGCCAAATGTGATGGTATTACAAAACGAGCTTTATCACCCACTTTTAATAACGCAATACCTTCATCCCATCCAGAAATTACTTGGCCTACGCCCAACGTAAAATCTATAGGTTCATTTCTACTGTACGAGGAGTCAAAAACTTGTCCGTTCGTTAAGCTACCTTCGTAGTGTACCGATACCGTTTTACCTTTTTCCGCTTTTGCTCCACTACCCTGTTGAATCATTTGATAACGCAGACCAGATTCAGTTGTATCAAAACCAGCTGCTAATTTTTCCATTTCTGTTTCTGCCTGTGCCTTTTGTTCTGCAATCCGCTTCTCCCTAGCTCCTTCAAAAGTTCTAAATGCTTCAATGGCATTCCAACTTTCTGCTTCAGACCCTACTCTTACAATTTCAAGTGTTTCAAGAACATCGTTTTGGGCAATGGCATCAACAACTTCTTGTCCATGTTCCACAAAACCAAAGACGGTATGTTTGTTATCTAACCAAGGCGTAGCAACATGCGTTATAAAAAACTGACTGCCATTGGTTCCAGGACCTGCATTGGCCATGGATAGTACTCCCGGTCCTTCATGCGTAAGTTCTGTGTGAAATTCATCATCGAACTTATATCCAGGATCACCAGTTCCCGTTCCTTGAGGACATCCTCCTTGAATCATAAAATCCTGTATGACACGGTGAAACTTAAGTCCATCATAGTAGGGCTTCCCTTGTGGTTTGCTACCATTTTCCATATTGCCCTCTGCCAAGGCTACAAAGTTGCCTACCGTACCAGGGGTTTTATCATGGGTCAATTTTACTAAAATCTCCCCTTTTGTAGTATTAAATTTTGCGTAAATTCCGTCTTGCATCTCTTTTCTATTATAGTATTAACCTGAAATTTTAAAGAATGCAAAGGTAGCGGTTTTATTGATTGTCCACAGGATCAAAAAAGACATCAATTTGAAATCTAGAAAAATAGAAAATATTTAAGATTTATTGTTTAGTAGCTCTTTTTAGCCCTTTATCTTTTTAGAAGTAATTGTTCCATATTTATCAAAAAGATACACCAAACTTGCCATGGTAGCAGCACCTAGCTCCAGTTCACGCTTATTTACATGCTCGAAAGTATCATTTTCCGCATGGTGATGATCAAAATAACGTTGGGAATCTGGTCTCAACCCAGCAAGTACTAAATCGTCAGTTTTTAAAGGTCCGATATCAGCTCCACTACCACCTTTCACGAACATATGTATCAAATACGGCTCAAATAGTTTTTCCCAGCCGAGTACCTGATCAAAATTTTCATTGGTGCAATCAAAGGAAAAACCTCTTGGTGTAAATCCTCCAGCATCACTTTCCAAAGCAAAGACATGGTTCTCTTTTTTACTTTTGGCAACTTCGGCATATTTATTCCCCCCTCGCAAACCATTTTCCTCGTTCATAAATAAAACAACGCGTAACGTTCTTTTGGGTTTGTAGCCATTGGCCTTTATTAATCGTAAGACATCCATACTCTGGACCACACCTGCGCCATCATCATGGGAACCATCACCTAAATCCCAAGAATCCAGATGTCCGCCAACTATCATAATTTCATTGGGGTACGTAGATCCTTTAATTTCCCCAATGACATTGTATGATTGAACATCATCAAACTGTTTACAATTTTGTTTGAAATAAAACTTAATATCAGGGTTCAACGTAAGGGTAGTACTCAACAATTCTGCACCTTTTGTACTGATTGCCGCAGCTGGAATTCTTTTAGAAACAGGAGTATCTCCATAACTCATAGAGCCTGTATGTGGATAATCATCCAAACGCAAGTTCACGGAACGTACGATTACCCCAGCAGCACCATACTTGCCCGCTTCGGCTGCTCCGGAATAACGTTGGTCCACACAACCGGAATAAGATGAAAACGTGCTTATTTTGGTTGGGTCCATAGGACGATTGTAAAAAACGATTTTACCTGCTATTTTATCCTTTCCCAATTTTTCCAAATCCTCTATCCCCTGTACCTCAACAATATTGGCCTTTAAGCCTCCATCTGGTGTAGCCACTGAACCGCCAAGTGCACAAATAGGCACATTAGTGGTAAGTCCGGGTTTTGTCTCTATATATGCAAATTCCGGAGTTCCCCTAACCCATTTTGGTACCATTACAGGTTGCAGCCATACTCTATCCAATCCAATGGAATCCAATTGTTTTTTTGTGTAATCAATTGCTTGTTGAGCCTGTATAGATCCAGATAGACGGCCACCAATCTGATTGGAAAGGTGGTTCAGCCAATCATAAGCTTTTCCATTGGTCAGGGCCTTATCATATATTGCCCTGAGTTGTTTTTCATCATCTGACTGTGAAAAAAATGGGGTGCTGACCAAAAAAATGGCCATTAGTACGATTGTTCTCATTAGGATTCTTTTTCCAATTCTTGCTTAAAGCTTTCTAAATTAACTCTTATTTTCTCTTCTAACTCAGGTTCTTTGACATCTTTATACTTTTTTAACTCTTTCAATAAGATAGAAGCAACGATGACCCGCGCTGCTTTTTTATTGTCAGCAGGAATCACATACCATGGAGCATGGGGTTTTGATGTTTTATTAATGGCTTCTTCATAGCAGTTTTGATAGTCATCCCATAACTTTCGCTCTTTAAGGTCACTAGGAGAAAATTTCCAATTCTTTTCTCTTAGCCTTAGTCTACGTAACAAACGTTGCCGTTGTTCTTCTTTGGAAAGGTGAAGAAAAAATTTAAAGATTATAGTACCGTTTTCGGTGATATGCTTTTCAAAATCGTTGATTTGCCTATACCGGTTTTCCCAAAACGTTTCATCTATATCGGATACCGATTCAATTCCTGGAATATTTTCTCCTAAAATATACTCGGGATGTACTTTGGTTACCAATACATTTTCATAATGGGTTCTGTTAAAAATACTGAACTTACCCCGTGCGGGCAATGCAATATAATGGCGCCAGAGATAGTCATGCTTTAGTTCCAATTCAGTAGGCACCTTAAAACTATGAACCACTACACCCCGTACATTGAAGTCTTTAAAGACCTCCCGTACCAAACTGTCCTTACCGGAAGTATCCATTCCCTGAAGGCAAATGAGTACACTATACTTTCCATGGGCGTAGAGCGTATTCTGGAATTCTCCCAAATCCTTTCTGATATCCTTGAGTTCGTCTTTGAGTTTCTCTTCCCCTGTACCAAAATCTTCTAAAGTGGAGCATTTTGAAAGTGTTATCTCTTTTTTCACCAAGTATTCTCCTGTATCAACTTTTTTCATGGTAATGAATATACTTTTTTTTCACCAATACTCCATTCACCGCCTCAAAACAACTATTCACCGATCCTTAATGCAACTCATAGCGATTGATTGTTTTTTAACGATTTTTTTGGCTTTCATATGATTCTTGAACTAATTTAGTAGGAATAATAAGACGCAAAGTCCCAAATCTAGCGTTATGAGAACTAAAAAGGTTATTCTTTTCATCATCTTTATTATAGGTGTCATCAGTCTACTTCTATTATCTTCTTTTAGCATACGAAATGCATGTGAGTATGCCAATTCCAACTTAGAGTATATAAAAAGTCAGACGCAAAGGGCCATTGTAGCCGATGACTTTAACAGGTCTAAATATTATGCTTATAAAGCACTCAACGGAATCGAAAAGACCAAATACAATTTTATAGACTGCGGTTGTGAAGGTACCATTGAAAGCCTTGATAAAACCCTTGCCCACCTGAAAACCGCTACAAAAGCAATTTCTTTTGAGGAATCTAAAAAGTCATTGCACAATGCATTGAAAAGTACTGAAATTGGGATGAACGTTCTTAAGAACTATGATCAAGACTTTTCCAGTGTATACGGTAATAATATGTTGGTATTAAACACGAAAGATGCACTGCTCTCCCAAAATGGCGTTATTGAACCACATATAAAGCCTTCAAGGCAACAAATACATAATTGTTTATTAGGCTTTGAAAATTCTTTGGATAAAGTAGTAAAAGAGGTGAATTGCAAAGTGGCCTTTGAATTTATTTCAAAAACAAGTGAAGAAGCACGATTGACTCTTTTGAATACGGAGCTATCCGAGCCTAAAAAACAATACTATCAACGCGTAAAGACCCTTTCTGATGAGGCACTCTCGCGTTTGGGAGATTGCTCTAAATAAGAACCTCCTTTGCTACTTGCTGGCAAATAGCTTCACATCATCTTCGGAGACTTCTTTACCTCCAAGAATAATCAATCGTTCTACTACATTACGTAACTCTCGTACGTTTCCTGTCCAATCATATCCTTTTAAAAGCGCAATGGCCTTTTTTGAAAAACTTTTTTGGGCTGTGCCCTGTTCCGAAGCTATTTTTTCCGAAAAGAAGTCGATCAGCATAGGAATATCTTCTCGCCTATCGTTCAATGCCGGCACTTTTATTAAAATGACCGCCAAACGATGATACAGGTCTTCCCTAAATTTACCCTCTTCTATTTCTTTCTTTAGATTTTTGTTGGTGGCCGCCAAAACACGAACATCTACTTTTATGTCTTTATCCGTACCAACCCTAGAAATCTTATTTTCTTGTAGCGCCCTAAGCACCTTGGCTTGAGCGGATAAACTCATATCCCCTATTTCATCCAAAAAAATAGTTCCCTTGTTGGCTGCTTCAAATTTACCGGCCCTATCTTTTACTGCGGATGTAAATGCCCCTTTAACGTGACCAAAAAGCTCACTTTCTATTAATTCCGATGGGATTGCAGCGCAGTTGACCTCAATAAAAGGCGCTGAGGACCTAGGGCTTTTTTCGTGTAGCCAATGTGCAACAAGTTCTTTTCCCGTTCCATTGGGGCCAGTAATCAAAACACGGGCATCTGTTGGAGCGACCTTCTCGATCATATCTTTTATAACGCCTATTTCCTGGCTCTCACCTACCATTTCGTAGTTCTTGGAAACTTTCTTTTTAAGAATCTTGTTTTCCACGACCAATTCTTTGCGGTCAAGTGCATTTCTGACCGTAGTCAACAATCGGTTTAAATCTGGGGGTTTAGAAATATAATCAAATGCTCCAAGACGCATTGTATTTACGGCAGTATCCAAGTCACCATGACCCGAAATCATAATAAACGGTATCTCTGGCTTAATCTTTTTTGCAGCTTCAAGTACTTCAACACCATCCATCTTTGGCATTTTTATATCACAAAGCACCAAATCAAAATCCTCCTTTTTTATGGCCTCAATACCTCTTAGGCCATCTTCGGCCTCAAGTACATTATAGGTATCACTTTCTTCACCCAAAATCTTTACCAAAACTCTACGTATGGCAGATTCGTCCTCTATTACCAATATTTTTGACATAATGTGTTATTTAAAAAATTCCAATCTTGAACCCTGTTCTAATATAAAGATTTGATTCGTCATTCAATAAAAAAACGTCTTCCCTATTATCGTTTCGTAAATTCCCTCCTTGTTCAAAGGAACGCCCAACCAAGGCATAAAGAGACATCCGTTTTGACATATTGTATTGATAGCCAATCGCTCCCACTAATGCGGAAAGGGTTATTCTTGACCCAACTCGATTATCCGGCAAAAGAATATCGTTCTGTAGATTGATAAAATATCCATCTAATAACAGTGTGGTTTCCAACGTATGCTTTTTGGTGATATGGTATTTAAAATTTGTACGGGGTATGCCCAAGGTATACGACCAATTTGGATGAAATCTTTTATAGTAACTAACGATAGGTAGCGGAATGGGAAGACCGGCAGTACTGTTATAGGAAAGCCCTAAAACAATTCGAAACGGTTTGTCCGCCTTAGAGTTCTCCTTCCATAAGGTGGCCGTTGCGTTCATAAAAAAATCATCTGTCATAGCTCCGTTTATGAAATTGGAAGCCAACCTTGGCGTAAGTATTGTTACCAGGTTCCAATTTTCGTTCCATTTTGTGATGTATCCCAAGTTAAAGTCCACCACGTGAAACCTATTTAATTCACTACTGTCAAAAGGAAGATCCTGAGAGTACCCAATATCCAGTTTGTTGTACTCAACACCAGTGATTAGGTAGTCTTTCTTTTCATTCAGTTTTATAGGAAGGTTAAAGAGAAATCTATAGCGTTGTGTTTTAATCCCCGTATCATTTTCCGGAATGTTCAGATACTCCAATCTAAAGATATCCGAACTCTGGCCTAAAGCTATTTCACTGTATAATATGCCCAATAAAATAAAGATTAGCCTTGTTACTGTATGATATGTTGGTGTTTTTATATGTTCTAGGGGTTTTATTGTTTTAAATGAACATCTCGTTGAGGGAATGGGATATTGATTTCGTTTTCTTTGAATTTGGTATTTATATTATAGCGAATCTCACTTTTAATTTTTGGATCACCAAAACTATCATTGGTAAAAAAGTGAAGTGAAAAAAGAAGTGCCGAATCTCCAAAATCATCAAAAAGAACAAATGGTTTTGGATTTTTTAGCACTTGTTTCTGCTCAGCAGCAACTTCTTCTAAAATTTTAGTGACCAAGGCAACATCGCTTCCGTAAGCTACCCCAATATTTACCTTTTCGCGTGTAGTTCTGTGGTTCTGCGTGTAATTATATACAATATCGCTAACAAATTTATGATTGGGAATAATAATGACTTTATCATCACGGGTCAATGCTCTGGTTGTTCGTAATTTTATCTCAAATACTTTACCAACTTTTCCATCGACCTCAACAATATCACCAACTTGTAAAGATTTATCAATGATAATAAAAATACCTCCCAGAATATCTTGAAACAGTTCTTGCAATGCCAGTCCCAATCCTACAAACAAAGCTGCAGAAGCGGTAATGATAAGTGTAATGTCGATTCCGGCAGCGCTCAATGTAACCAGCACGACCACCAGATAAATCACATAATTGATAAACTTAAAAACACTGGCAAATTTTCGTTTATCCTCCAGGTCCATTTTTCTGGTGAACAAATGTTTTAGCCATTTCATTACAAACTTGGTAAAAACAAAGGCTACAGTGACAAGCAACAACAAGCCAACGGTCAGGTTGATGGATTTATCGCCTTCACCAAGGTGAAATCCAAAGTCCAGAAATTCTTTAATGGTACCCCAGATATCCTCTTCAATAATTTCTTTTATCTCACTGGTTTCTTCCTGCATTTCAAATTAATATCTCAACCATTTAAATAATTCTTTATAAGTAGGTCTTTTTCCATACATTAAAATACCCACCCGGTAAATTTTAGCCGCCAACGATACTATGCCCAAAAAAGTAGCAATCAGCAAACCAATGGACAACAACAATTGCCACAAAGGTACTCCACCTTCCCCAATACCCCCGGGTAGCCGCATCAACATAACTATAGGGGAAGTTAACGGAAATAATGAAAAGCCTACCGCAATAGGCCCATTAGGGTTACTGAACACCGAAAAGAAACCAACATAAATCCCAAGCATCAGCGGTAATATAATTGGAAAAATAAACTGCTGGGTATCCGTTTCATTATCTACGGCCGCTCCGATGGCAGCATAAATTGAACTGTAAATAAGATATCCCAAAACAAAGTAAACCAAAAAAGAACTTATCAAAAGCATCCAGGGAATATTTAGGATTTCGTTGGCATAAAGCATAGTATCGCTGTCAAGTGAATTAGAAAATTGAGCTACCCCTCCAATTGGTCCTGGTGGCATCGAGGCATTTGAGTCCATCGCACCAAAATCAATTCCGAAGAAAAATGCGATAAGAAACAGCAAAAGTGATGCCGATAGTATCCATATGGTGAATTGGGTTATTCCCGCTAGAGAAGTTCCTATAATTTTCCCTAACATAAGTTGAAACGGTTTTACCGAAGAAATGATGACCTCTATAATTCTACTGGTTTTTTCCTCGATGACACTACGCATAACAAAACCACCATAAATGATAATGAACATCATAATGGCATAACCAAACCCACCCCCAATAAAAGCCTTGATCTCGTTGATTCCCTTTATACTCTTTTCTCCACTAAATGCAGCTAAATTTATTTCGAACTGCGCTTCGATATCAGAGAACTGTTCCGAAGAAACCCCCAGCTTTCCCAATCTTTTTTGAAGTAATTGCTTTTGAAAAACACTTTCTATGCGTTGGGTTACACTCGTATTGGGGTTATCCTTTGTAAATAGATAAGAGGACCTGGCAACATTTTCTAGATCTATACCTTTAGGAAGATAGAGCAAACCATAATAGCCCAATGAAACCGTTGAATCTTTAGCTTCTTGTAATGTAAGGTCCTTAAAAAGAACATAGGACATGCTTTCTGTAGGTTCAAATTCTTTTGAAAGAAATTCACTTTCATTAAGAACCGAAATAATCCGCTTTTCACTGTCATTGATTTTTGCAAGATAAACTATCAAAACAATCATTCCCACTATGAGAATAGGACTGAGAAATGTCATGATAATAAATGACTTGTTTCGCACCTTTGCCAAATATTCCCGTTTTATAATCAACCCCAGCTTACCCATTATCCTCTTTGTTGTTTACGGTCTGAATAAATATATCGTTTGCTGAGGGAATGGTCTCCTCAAATCGATTGACATTTGCTTGTTTGGATATTTCCAAAAGCACATCTCTAGTATTATTTGATGGTAATTGTACCGTAAAATCCAGTTGTTTTTCTTGAATATCAAAACTGGAAGATAGAATATGGAATTTTTCCTCCAATTGTTTTAGCAGAGTATCTCCATTTTGTTCTATTTCTAGCCCTATTTTGAAAATATTGTTTTTATATTCCTTTTTTATTTCTGATAGTTTACCATCTAATATTTTTTCAGACTTGTGAATCAATGCCATATATTCACATAATTCCTCTACAGACTCCATACGATGGGTAGAAAAGATAATCGAAGTACCTTTGTCTCTCAACTGTAAGATTTCATCTTTGATGATGTTGGCATTGATAGGATCGAAACCGCTAAAAGGCTCATCAAAAATCAATAACTTGGGTTCATGGAGTACGGTTACGATAAATTGGATTTTTTGGGCCATTCCCTTAGAGAGTTCTTGAATTTTTTTGTTCCACCAGTCTCCTATGTTCAATCGATCAAACCAAAACCTCAACCTTTTTTTTGCATCTTGTTTAGATAATCCTTTAAGTTGTGCAAGGTACAATGCCTGCTCCCCTACCTTCATGCTTTTGTACAGACCCCTTTCTTCTGGTAGATACCCTATGTGGGAAATATGTTCGGTCGCTAGTGGTTCACCATTGAATAAAACTTCTCCTTTATCCAGGTATGTTATCTGATTTATAATTCTGATAAACGTAGTTTTACCTGCCCCATTGGGCCCTAAAAGGCCATAAATACAGTTTTTGGGTATTTCTAAAGATATGTTGCTCAATGCAGTATAGTCTCCATAGGATTTGGAAACATTTTTGGCAACAAGGATGTTATCCATGTAAACAATTTTTTCAAAGATATGTATTTGGACAAGAAGACAAGGTGGTTTAAAAAACAAAACCCACCCTTAAAAAAATTCAAGGATGGGAAAAAAATTGCTATGAAAAAGAAAATTTGATATCGGTTTCCCAACATCAGTTTCAAATATACGTTTTTTATTTAAACAGAAACCTAATATTCGTTAGGAGAACATATCTTTAACTTTTTCAAAAAAGGACTTGTCTGATTTTTCGGGTTTTGGCATAAAATTCTCATCATTTTGCATGCGTTCAAAAAACTCTTTTTGTTCTCTGTTCAACTCTTTTGGAGTCCAAACATTAACGTGAACCAACAAATCACCACTACCATATCCGTTTATACTGGAAATTCCTTTTCCTCGTAATCGTAATATTTTTCCCGATTGAATTCCAGGCTCTAATTTTATCCGAACTTTTCCAGTTACGGCATCTATTTCTTTGGAACTTCCTAAGACAGCTTCAGAAAAACTAATGTAAAGGTCATAGTGTAAATTATCTCCTTCTCTCTTTAACGTGGCATGCTCGATAGTTTCAATAGCGACCAATAAATCCCCTGGTATACCATCGCCTGGAGCACCATTACCTTTACCAGTGACCTTCAACTGCATCCCTTCTTCCACTCCTGGTGGGATTTTAATGGAAACAGTCTCTTCCTCTACTTTCAATCCTTGGGCATCGGCACCACTTGGTCTTTTATCAATGGTCTGACCGGCTCCTCCGCAGGTACTACAAGTGGTGGCTGTTTGCATCCTGCCCAGTATGGTATTCGTTATTTTGGTAACCTGTCCACTACCATTACATGTAGGACACGTTTTATAAGTTACTCCAGCTGCCTGGATTTTTCGTCTGACCTTTACTTTCTTCTCTACACCATTGGCAACTTCTTCCAGAGTCAGTTTAACCCGTATACGTAGATTACTTCCTTTGACTCGTCGTTGTCCGCCTCCACCAAATCCTCCAAAGCCACTAAATCCTCCTCCGAAAGCGCTTCCAAAAATATCTCCAAATTGACTGAAGATGTCATCCATGTTCATACCACCTCCGCCAAATCCTGCACCTCCCTCAAAAGCAGCATGACCAAATTGATCGTACTTGGCACGTTTATCGGGATCGCTCAAAACTTCATAAGCTTCAGCAGCTTTTTTGAACATTTCCTCAGCTTTTGAATCGCCAGGATTTTTATCTGGGTGAAATTCTATGGCTTTTTTCCTGTAAGCCTTTTTAATTTCAGCTGCTGATGCGCCCTTGGAAATACCTAATATTTCATAAAAGTCCTCCTTCATATATTCTTAGTTACCGACCACCACTTTTGGGTGTCTTATGATACGGTCTCCTAGTTTAAATCCTTTTTCGACCACATCTATTATTTTTCCTTTCATTTTTTTGTTAGGCGCTGGAATTTGGGTAATCGCATCATGTACCTCTGCATCAAAAACATCTCCTGCACCAACTTCAACCTGCTCCAGTCCTTTTCCTTTGAGCGTTTCCTTGAACTTATTGCTGATGAGCTCAACTCCTTTGAACATTTCTTTGTCCTCAGATTTTGAAATCTCTTTGAGTGCTCTTTCAAAATCATCCATAACAGGTAAAAGTGATACGATTACTTCTTGGCCAGCAGTTTTAAAAAGCTCAACACGTTCTTTTGAAGTACGTCTCTTAAAATTTTCAAATTCGGCAAAAAGTCGAAGAAATTTATCTTTTTCCTTTGCCAAATCTTCACGTAATCGTTCTTCTTCGGAAACTTCTTCTATTTCTTCATTTTCGTTTTCAGCATCTGCATTTTCATCGTTCAGTTCAGGAGTCTCCAGCGTTTGGGAATCATTAAGCTCGCTGTCCCTTTCCTCAACTTTACTTTTCTTGTTCATATACTTTAATTTTATTTTCAATTTCTGAAGTGGCAAAAGTACTGCCAATTGTCCAAAAATGTCAAAATGTCACAAGAAATCACAAAAAAATCCGCCTTATCGGCGGATTGTATTTTAAGTATATTAAGGCAACTTGCTAAACCAGCTCTTCATTTAAACTAGCAGTCTTGGTTTCGCATGCTGCTGTCTTTTCTGTAGTATATAAGTCTTCGATGGCGCAACATATATTAGAAAATTCAAAATTGAACCCTTTCTTTTCGATACGTTTACTACTTACCCTATGACTTGCAAAAAGTAGATAGGACATCTCCCCTAGAATGAGTTCCATTACTGGCTTTGGAACATTGGGTAATACCAAAGGTTTTTTGAGAACTTTTGCTAATTCTTTGGTCATTTTGCTATTGGTCACTGGATTGGGCGCTACCGCATTAAAGGTTCCCCTTAACCTATTCTCCAAAGCAAATACAAACATATTGGCCAAATCATCAATATGAATCCAGGATTGCCATTGTTTACCATTTCCAAAAGCTGCTCCAACATAATTTTTAACAGGCATGGCCATTCTTGGTAAAGCTCCCCCTTCGGCAGATAAAACAATTCCAATCCTTATTTTGGCCAAATTAAAATCGAAAACTTTCAAAGTGTCTATTTTTTCTTCCCATTCTTCCACCACTTCACCTAAGAAACTGTCATCCACCGCAGTCTCTTTCTCATCATAATACGAAAAGAGAGAAGAGGGATAAATACCAATTGCCGAGGCAGAAACAAAGGATTTGATTTGAGAAGCATCTATTTTTTTCAGCCCATCATGCAATGTTTGAAGGCTGTCTACCCTGCTTGATAGCACCTTTTTCTTATAAGCGGTTGTCCATTTATCAGCTATGCTTGCACCCGCTAGATTAATAATTGCCGAAACTTCTTCAAAACAAGCTATATCGATTTCACCATCAGCAGGATTCCAATAGAAACCATTATAGTTTTCTTTTGAAACCATTTTATTCTTACTAGTGGTCAAGTAATTAACGGCGATACCTCTAGTAAGCAAAACCTTTGTAATGGCTTTACCGACTAAACCCGTAGCACCCGTAATCAACACTTTCATAAAATCGTTTTGAACAAATTTAATAGTTTAACTTGCTGTTTTTGAGCTATTAATTAAGGTTTAACATAAATGTTTAAACTTTAATTGTTTTTAAGACAACTTGAATAGGTTACTTAACAAAATATTATGAAAAGCTAATTCTTTATTGCTCTGAGCATTTCACGTTTACCAGGAGGTCCCGGTAATCGCTCAACGGAAAAACCAACTGCTTCCAAAGCCCTACGAACACTGCCTTTTGCAGAATATGTAACCAAAACACCTTCTCTTTTTAATGCGCGGTACATTTTCAAGAACAGTTCTTCCGTCCATAAATCAGGTTGTACCCTTGCTCCAAAAGCATCGTAATAAACAAGATCGAACAAATTAATGTCGTTTATGGATTTAAAATCCTTCAATTGCTTCAGTAATTGAAAGTTCTGAGCAATTTTAACTTTAGTTTCCCAAGATGAGCTGTGCATCTTTTCAAAAAGCTCCTGATGTTCATGGGCATTTAAATTCTCGATGTAGTTTAATGCTGTTATTTCTCCCATTTTCACTGGGAATGCTTCCACGCCTACATAGTCTATGGATAAGTTTAAATTCTCACGCTCCAAAAAGGTTACCAGTGCATTAAGACCTGTACCAAATCCTATCTCTAAAATTTTGATACTTGTATCTTGAAATAGCCGTAGACCATTCTTGATAAAAACATGATAAGCCTCTTGAACAGCACCGTGCTTTGAATGGTACTGCTCGTCCCAATCTTCAATTTGGATGGTTTTAGAACCGTCGGCAGTAGTAATAATTTTACGCTTCAAACTACTTTTCTATCTGAACTCCGGACGCTTCAAACCTTAAGGTTTTTTTAGGCTTGGTTATTTTAGCAACTTCTTCCTTGGATTTTCCTGCATCCTCTGCATAATGCCGTTGTTCATCTACCGAAACTTCTTCAACAAACGCAATTCCATCCATAACTACCTTTCCATTTTCCGAATCCGTGGGGACAAAAAAGCCATAGTCCTTGAACTTTACAAAAACTTCTTCTTCATTTCCCATAGCTACTTTCATCCAACATCCTTTAGCTTTACATACATCTACGATAGTTCCTGATATTTGGGTTGCAATAGTATCTTTTACACCTATTTTCTCAAAAACTTCATTTTCAAGGTCTGAAGTTTCCTTTGCCTCGAACGAGGCGCCATAAGTTTCAAAACCTGTATTCTGAGCGTGGGCAACCGTTTGAAACAGTAAGAATATGGCAGTTAAAATGTTAAATACTTTCATAATCAAAAAAAATAAATAAAGTGTGAACGAATAACTTGATTTTAAATAGATAAAGCACGAAAAAATAGGGATAATTAGCTAATTTTATCTGTTAATATTTTTTTCGATATGGAAACAACGACTAAAGCTATCAAGGTAGAAAAATCCAAAACCTCCAAAATTCATGATGTTGATTTTGACAATCTTTCATTTGGAAGTATTTACACAGATCATATGTTAGTCTGTAATTTTGTCAATGGTTCATGGCAAACTCCCGAGGTCATACCTTACCAACCTTTAACTTTGGAGCCTTCAGCGAAAATATTCCACTACGGACAGTCTATTTTTGAAGGAATGAAAGCCTATAAGGATGAAGCAGGAGATACCTGGCTTTTTAGACCTTTGGAAAACCATAAGCGCTTAAATAAATCTGCCAAAAGGTTGGCAATACCAGAACTTCCTGAATCTTATTTTATTGATGGCCTGATTACTTTACTGCAAACAGACTCAGACTGGATTCCGCAAACACCGGGCAGCTCCCTATATATTCGCCCTTTTATGCTAGCATCCGGCACAGGATTTCATGCTTCGCCAGCGGACGAGTATAAATTTATTATAGCCTGTGCGCCATCGGGTTCTTATTTCTCTGGTAAGGTCAAAGTTTTGATCGAAGAGAAATATTCCCGTTCAGCTAACGGTGGGGTGGGTTTTGCAAAAGCCGGAGGGAACTATGCAGGTCAATTTTATCCAACACAGCTTGCTATTGAAAAAGGATACAATCAAGTTATCTGGACAGACGACAACAACCACGAATTTATAGAGGAAGCGGGTGCCATGAATATTTTCATTCGTATCAACAACACTCTTATTACAGGACCTACCAGTGACCGTATTTTAGATGGTATTACCCGTAAAAGCATTTTAGATATTGCCAAAGACGAAGGTATTACGACCGAAGTAAGAAAGATTAAGGTAAATGAAGTTGTGGATGCGGCAAAAGACGGAACGCTCAAAGAAATGTTTGGCGCCGGAACAGCTGCGGTAATTTCACCAATTTCTACTTTTGGGCATAAAGAAACAGATTATGATTTACCTGAATTATCAGAAAGTTACGCTGCACTTCTAAAAAAACGAATTACCGATATTCAATACAACCGCGCAGAAGATAAATTTGGATGGCGCTTTAAAGTATAACACAAAGAAAAAGCACCTTAAAGGTGCTTTTTTATTTTTCGAGAACGCCTTCTATATTGGGTTTAAAATAATTTGGCCCTTTTAGGACTTTTCCATCTTCACGATAAATAGGTTTGCCGTCCAATCCTAATTTACTCATATTGCTACGTTGAATTTCTTCGAAAACCTCTTCAATTTTATACTGCATTCCATGTTCTAAGATTGTCCCACAAAGAATATAGAGCATATCTCCCAGTGCATCGGCAACTTCAACTAAATCCCCCTCATTGGCAGCCTCTAAATACTCTTTGTTTTCTTCATCCATAAGATTAAATCGCAACTTGTTTTTTGCCGCTCCTAAGTCTGCTTTCGGTTCTTGGAGCACCCCAAGACCAAAAGAGTTATGAAACAGCTCCACCGCCTTTATTTTACTTTCCATTATTACTGTTTTGATTTAGCTTTGCGTAAAAATAGAAAATATGTTCAGTACAGGACAATTAATTTTTGCCGCCCTTTTCGTTGTAGTTTTTATTGCCATAATCTTAATATCTTATCGGAAGGACAAATCCTTACATAACAAAAATTACAAAGGAGTAAAGTGGGTTATGATTTCTTTTATCACATTCATAATAATTTTATTCCTGATCAAACATTTTCTTAAAAATTAACAGCAAGTTTGATTACACCACAAAAATTAACCGTTTTACAACTTTATTCATAAGGCAATACGTACAATGTAGTAAAAGACGTACTTTTGTTTAACGTTAGTTTTGTACAAGATGACAACATTTTTCGGCCTCCTTTTAGTTTTACTTATTGTTAATGCATTGCTCTTATTTCTTAGTGTTAATGGTTCTAACAGTAAGTTAAACAATATAGCTTCAAAGAAACCCGAAGCTTCTGTAACAAAAATTTTCCCTAAAGAAGCTTCTAAAAGTCAATATAAGAAAGCGGTTTAGTTTGTACTTTTAATGAATGAAGCAAGCTTTTCTTGTTTTTCTTGGTGGCGGTCTTGGTAGTGTGCTCCGCTATGTCATTACCAAACCTTTAAACAATATCTTTCCAAATTTCTTCTTGGGAACTTTTTTAGTGAACATTATTGGTGCGTTGCTCATTGGTTTAATTTTGGGAATAGCATCAAGAAGCAGTTTATTATCCTACAACAGCACATTATTTCTTGCTACAGGTTTTTGTGGAGGTTTCACTACATTTTCCGCATTTGCATTAGAAAAACACAGTTTATTAAAAAGCGGTGATTTTTTTCATTTTTCTTTCTACTTGGCATTAAGCATTATTCTAGGTGTTTTAGCCGTTGCAGTTGGGCTATGGCTCTCTCGATTAGGAAATTAGTTATAAATCAACTTTTCTCAGTATTTTTTGTTGATTATTAAACATTTTTTATAAAAATGAGCACTTACCATCAATAACCTCTATTTTTTGATCCTAATGCTAAGAAAAAATCATCAAATGTTTAATAAAACTATCTTCAAAATAAGTTACCCCTAAAATACTAGGGGTATTTTTTTCATAAGTATAAAAATCCATACAACTACCTGACATTTATCATAGTCTCTTTTGATTTAACATATATTTGGGAAATCAATTAACTATTTAATTATGAAAAAAGTCGAGGCAATTATTAGAAAATCCAAATTCGATGAGGTGAAAAAAGCACTTCATGGAATTGAGGTCAACTTCTTTAGTTACTGGGATGTAACTGGAGTTGGAAATGAAAAACAGGGGCACGTTTATCGCGGCATCTCCTACAGTACTTCAGACATACAAAGAAGGTATTTGGTCATTGTTGTATCTGATGACTTTCTAGAGCGAACAGTAAATACGTTGATAGAAGCAGCAGCAACTGGAAATGTGGGAGACGGCAAAGTATTCGTTTCTGATGTCATTGAAGCCTACCGAATAAGAACCAAGGAAAGCGGTAGTGCTGGAATTAACTAAACAACTCAACTAACACTAACAATATTTAAAGATTATGGACGCAGGATTATTTACAGCGAATAACGTATGGATGATGATCTGTACAGGACTAGTGTTTTTTATGCACTTGGGTTTCTCTTTTTTAGAAATCGGTCTTACCAGACAAAAGAATACCGTAAACATATTATTTAAGAACGTATTTATAATATGTGTTGGCTTACTACTTTATTACGTAGGAGGATTCAATTTAATGTACCCAGGTTTTGAGGATGGAGATTTAGGGTTTTTAAAATTTGCAGGCTTCGGTATTGCAGCTCCAGAAAATGGCATGACACCAGAATATGCAGATGGAGGCTATACTTGGTGGACAGACTTCCTCTTCCAAGGAATGTTTGCCGCGACCGCAGCAACAATAGTTTCTGGAGCCGTTGCAGAACGGGTAAAAATTGGAGCATTTATGCTATTTACAATCATATACGTAGGGCTTATTTACCCTATAGTAGGTTCATGGCAATGGGGAGGTGGTTTCCTTTCTTCACTTTCTTATGGTACAGCTGAAGGATTCTATGACTTTGCAGGTTCTACCTTGGTACACTCTGTAGGTGGATGGGGCGCATTGATCGCTATTTTCTTACTCGGTGCTAGAATAGGGAAATTTGGCGAAGACGGTAAACCCAAAGCAATTCCAGGACACAGTTTACCTTTTGCAGCAGCAGGGGTACTCATTCTATGGTTGGGATGGTTTGGTTTTAACGGAGGATCCGTACTTTCGGCCGACCCAGAATTAACGTCATTGGTATTGGTCACAACCTCTTTAGCAGCCGCTGCTGGAGGTGTATCCGCATTTTTAACTTCATTAATCGCCTATAAAAATTACGATTTGACCATGTTCTTGAACGGTATCTTGGGCGGTTTGGTAGGAATTACGGCAGGGGCAGACCAAATGTCCCCCAACGAAGCAGTAATCATAGGCTTAATTGCCGGTGTTGTCATTGTATTTGGTGTAGCACTTATCGATAAATTGAAACTAGATGACCCCGTAGGTGCGGTTGCCGTTCACTTAATATGTGGTATCTGGGGTACGCTTGCCGTTGGAATCTTTGGAAGTTTAGCCAGTTTTGACCAATTCTTGGTACAACTTGCAGGTGTTGGAGCAGCAGCTACATTCTGTTCGGTCTCGGCATTCATCATTCTATTTGCCATTAAGAAAATCTCTGGCCTTCGGGTTTCGGAAGAGGAAGAAGTGGAAGGTTTGGACATTCACGAACATGGAATGGATGCTTATGCGGATTTTAGAATGAATCAGCATTAAAAAAGGAAACGGAGCGTTTGGCAGAACGCTCCGTTAAATAACCTTTTTCAATTACAAAAACTCAATAACAATATTAAATGGTCCTCTTTATGAGGGCACCTAAAACTGATTATGATTATGAAAACGATTATAACAACAAAGTTCGTAAAAAATTTAGCTTTCGCCATATTGGCACTAGTATCTTTTGCTGCATTTGCGCAAGAGGAAGAAGAAAAAAAACCAGTGTCCATTAGCGGTAGTGTGGACGCTTATTACAAAACCAACCTTAGCGCTACAGATAGAGCATTGGGCGAAGAAAATCCAACCTTTATTACCCCAGGAACTTCATTTGCAACCGAAACGGGATTTGCTTTGGGTATGGCAAATATTATTGCCGCATATGAAGGGGAAAAAGTTGGAGCTGTTGCTGATTTGGTTTTTGGTCCACGGGGAGATGATGCCACTGGTGGTTTTAACATAAACCAATTATATGCATACTGGAACGTATCTGAAGGAACTACATTTACTGTTGGACGTTTCAACACTTATTTAGGGTATGAGGTTATTGCACCTGCTGCCAATTTCAACTATAGTACTTCTTATATGTTCTCTTATGGTCCATTCTCACATGTTGGCCTAAAGGCAGATTTTTCTTTATCCGATGATTTTAGCTTAATGTTAGCTGTAATGAACCTGACGGACGAAAACAGCAACCTTACAGGAGAATATTCTGTTGGCGCACAATTGGGTTATGCAGGACAGTTTTTGAATTTCTACTATGACGGAGAAGCTAAATTAGGTTTTGAAATTGACTATACCGGTGGTTTTGACCTTTCTGAAGATTTCTTTTTGGGAATAAACGCTGCCTACCAAGATAATGATGGTCTTGGTTTTTATGGTGCTGCACTATATCCACAATATGCAACTTCTGAAAATTTCACCCTTGGTTTAAGAGGAGAATATTTTGCAGAAATGGGTGACTATGGCGCAATAGGAACAGGAGTTGAGGATTCCAGCGTTTTTGCAGTCACCCTAACAGGAAGCTATACCATTGAAAATTTAATCATTAAACCAGAAGTACGATTAGATAGTGCTTCAGATGATGCTTTTCTTGACAATGATTTGGCCGGCACCAAAAGCCTCTCATCATTTTTAGTAGCTGCTATCTACTCTTTCTAGACCAAAGAATTATTTTAATACTAAAGCCTTACATCTATTTGGTGTTAAGGCTTTTTTAGTCTTTTACAAAAGCTTTCACTCCTGCTCTCACACTAGTTCTCAAATAATTTTGCCTTGGCACTAGAGGGCAGGAGTACTTTTTATTATAAACACAATACGGATTATACGCCTTATTGAAATCTATTGTGATCGTATCTCCCTCCGGAATTGTTAAGTCAATATAACGACCCCCACCATATGTCTCCGCACCATTCGTTTCATCTAAAAATGGTAAGAATAAATAGTCCCTGTATTGCTTTTGGGAAATTAAATCGAGACTTTGGTAAATCTCTAATTCATGTTCAATACCATTTAATTGAAAGTGTGCGATACCATAAACAATTTCTCTTGTTTTTTCATCGGTTGTGCTAGGCATCAAAAAAGGCACTGCATCTGGAGTTCTTTCAAATCTGGCTTTAACCACATAAGTCGTATCGGGTACGAAAAAATCAAGTCCTTCAAAATCTTTTCTAAACCTATCCGGCAATGGTGAAGAATTGGGGTTTTTAAATGTAGCATCCAATTCCTTTTGAAATGCAACAATATCCTTTATTGCTGCGGACCCAGACTGAAGCTTTTCAGAAGCATGATACTTTTTATCGGGTTTACAGGCAACCATCAAAAGCACTAGTATTGGTAAAACATATTTCATTCCCACAAAATCTTTCCTGTAAAAGTAGCGGAAATCATTCTTAATATTACCTTAGCCTATTACTCTAAATAAAAAAATCATCGTGATAAAACATCTGATATCCATACTGCTCTTGATTTTGTCCGTTTCTTGTGTTGACAAACAACAACGAGCAAATGCTTCAAAAGAATTAAAAAGAGAACTTCCCGAGCTGGAGCCCGGAAGATACAATGTCGCATTTTTAATAATGGATGGTGTTTACAACACAGAATTCACAGCACCCTATGATATTTTCCAGCATACACAGTTCCGGAAGAATATCAAATCCATGAACACGTTCTCTGTTGCCAATACCCTAGAGCCCATAACCTCTTTTGAAGGAGTTCGGATTTTACCCGATTTTGATTACACAAATGATTCAATTCCCAAAATTGATATTTTGGTCGTACCGAGCGCAGAACACCATTTGGATACCGACCTAAAGGATTCCATAATGCTGAATTTTGTACAAAAGGTGGATAAAGAAGCCATGTTCGTCACCTCGCATTGCGATGGCGCTTTTGTGTTGGCCAAGGCTGGGCTTTTAAACGATGTTGTCTCTACTACATTTCCCAGTGATATTGAAAAGTATAGAACCATGTTTCCAAAATTAAAAGTAAAGGATAGTGTACTTTTTGTGCATGACGGAAAATATATCACCTCCGCTGGTGGCGCCAAAAGCTTTGAGGCAGCACTCTACCTTTGCGAACATTTATATGGAAAAGAAATCGCAGCGTCTCTCGCTAAAGGTCTTGTTATTGATTGGGATTTAGAGGAAATCCCAAGATTTATTGGTCGTTAATTCGATACCTTGAATCCTTCAAATACTTAGCCACCAATTCATTGAATTTTGGTGTTATTCTAAACAAGCCGGTATCTGGTAGATTATACAATTTTTCTTTGTCATCAAAACCTTTCTTTAGGGCTTCTTCTAGATAAAACAAAGCAGTTCCAAAATCTTCATTTTTTACACTTAGAGATATTATGTTCATGTAATGCTCAAAGTTCTCAGGCTCCAAAATGGTCTTTAGCATATACAAAAATGCAAGTGCATCCTCATCTATAAGTGCTTCGGATTTTACCATATCAATATTGTCTTCTGCCAACGCATTAACATAGCCCAACAAACGATTTCCCATTTGTTTTTCATAAATATTACTGGCAGAAATAAACTTATTGATCTCTGTCATTTGATAATTCCACCAACCCAGATTATTAAAATTATGGGTGACGACGTCTTCTTCTATATAATATTGATAATCTTCTTTTAAAAGTGACTCCTTAAAGAACGTTGCATTTTCTGCTCTTTTCATTCCTTTAAACACACGGTCCCGTCTCAGGTTTTTTTGAACTTGCCGTAAAGAATCCAGATTTTTGTGCACACCATAAATAGACATCATCTCTCCCATATATTGCTCTGCAAATAGCAACTTGTTCGAATTCTTCAACCTATTGACTTTGGCTAAATCTTTCTTAAAGGCCTTTTCAATATAACTGGAATCCATGGCCGCCAATTTTTTACCCATTGCCGATAATGTGAACAGCTGCATGGCTTTTTGAAAATATTTTACATCTGGCCATTTTTGTTCTTCATCGTACAACAATATCTGATTTGGAAACTTAAACCGATCTAAAACCTTTTCTACATTTAGCATTTGGGTGTAGTTGAAATCATTTTTCCCGATTATTCCAATGAAATGAAAAGAACGCTTAGGGTTTAATAGGTCTGAGTTTGCAATAGAAGCACCTGCAGAAATGGTACCTGCGACGTCCTTTATAAAAATTGGAACCAGATTGGCAAAACGTGCCCCAGAAGAAATACCAGCGGTATATACTCTCGATTTATCAACGGGTAAAATGCGTGATATTTTATTTAGAACATTACTCGCACTTATCATATTGTTAGATAAGGGAACAGTATCGGACAGTTTTGGTGCCGCCAATAGATACCCTTCCTCCTCGGCTGCCTGCAAGAACATGGACATCGACTGCCGTTCTTTTCCATCCAAATCAAACACCAATAATAAAGGCCACTTTTTGGTAGTCGTAAAATGGGTAGGCAAATAAAGAGAAAATGTGTCTGGAATGGTATCGTTTACGACCAGCGAGTCTATAATCTTTCCTTTTTTAAGTACTAATTCTTGCGTAAACGCACTTTGAAACAAAAATGTGGCAAAAAAAAGTATAGCATATTTTTTTTTCATAACGCTGTATCAACAAAAATCTGGCCAAAACGAAAAGGCTGTTTATCCTTTATAAAAATAAACGAAATTTATCACTAATTCTTACTTTGTTTAATTGGTGCATTTGCGACAATATTGGACAATACTATGTGTGTTCTACATTCTCCGTACACTATTAGTTCATCAATAAATTTTTCCAAATGGGCTTGATCCTTTAACACTACCTCCATGATGATGTTCTCGTTACCAGTAATCCGATAGCAGTTGACCACTTCTTGAAACGATTTTACTTTGTTAAGAAATGGTTTGAGCTTGCCCATAAAGGCACGAAGCATAATGATCGCTTTTAACTGATGCCCTGCCAAAGCATAAGAAACGGTAGTACCATATCCTTCTATCAATCCCAAGTCTTCCATTTTTTTTACGCGCTCTGCTATAGCTGGTGGGGTAAGCCCAACTTTACGCCCAATATTTGCAAAAGACTCTCTAGCATCTTGCTGTAGATAGCCCAGAATTTTCCAATTTAAATCATCTATTTTCATATTTAAAGTGATTTATCGTTAATACCTAACATTCAATAGTAAATAATCATTTTCTATTTTAAAAACAAATTTACATTATCTATTTCATATGTAATTTTAACTTTCTAAACTGTCTTGAAAAGAAATGGAAAGGAGTTCTTTAAATTCTCTTGTAATATATAGAAAATCACTAGCGCTTAGAGATTTAAGCGAAGCTGTGGCTTCTTACTTTTCCCGAAATAAAGAAGCATTGTCCTTACGGAATTATCAAAGCTTTCGGGATGATATTTCCAAGTCCCTGCGTACCGATGCAATTTTAATCACCAAAGAGGTAGAACAAGCTGCTTTAAGTAGTTCTTATTCCGTAAAAATGGAAAGCCTTACCTTTATCAACATCATGACACGTAATATTTTAGCATATTGCAACGGTCTTGAAAGAGATGGTGTAAAAGAAAAAGAATACCTCAATCTTTTACGAAAGGAAATCAAACTGTTTAGGTCTTCTTTCAAAAAATGGAGAAAGTCCTTTAAAAACGGAAACGACTAACTATTTTCCTATCTAAATCCTACATGTTACGCCTATACTGCCCACCCACCTGAAACAGTGCGTTGGTAATTTGTCCCAATGAAGCGTATTTGGTTACCTCCATAAGTTTTTCAAATAGATTTTCATTGTTTACAGCCGCTTCTTGAAGCTCTTTTAATTGGGCTTTGGTTTCCGTTTCATTCCTAGAATGTAGGTTTTCTAAAATGACTATCTGATTCTTCTTTTCTTCCTCGGTTGCCCGTATGACTTCTGCAGGAAGTACGGTTGGCGATCCTTTAGAACTTAAAAAGGTGTTCACCCCAATAATTGGATATTCCCCAGTATGCTTTAAGGTTTCATAATGCAAACTTTCTTCCTGTATTTTGGAACGTTGGTACATGGTTTCCATTGCCCCCAAAACTCCACCACGTTCCGTTATTCTATCAAACTCTACTAGCACTGCCTCTTCTACCAAATCCGTAAGTTCTTCAATGATAAAAGAACCTTGGATAGGATTTTCATTCTTGGCCAATCCTAGTTCTTTATTAATGATCAATTGAATGGCCATGGCCCTTCGTACGGATTCTTCTGTAGGGGTCGTAATAGCTTCATCGTAGGCATTGGTGTGGAGTGAATTACAATTATCGTAAATGGCATACAACGCCTGCAAGGTGGTGCGTATATCATTAAAATCAATTTCTTGGGCATGCAAACTTCTACCAGATGTTTGTATATGATATTTTAACATCTGGGCACGTGAATCGGCGCCATACTTTTCCTTCATTGCCTTTGCCCATAAGCGTCTAGCTACTCTTCCAATTACTGCATATTCAGGGTCCACTCCGTTTGAGAAAAAGAACGAAAGGTTAGGACCAAATTTATTAATGTCCATTCCCCTACTTAAATAATATTCTACATACGTAAACCCATTGGAGAGTGTAAAGGCTAGCTGTGTGATAGGATTTGCTCCTGCTTCGGCAATATGGTATCCAGAAATTGAGACCGAATAAAAGTTACGTACGAGATTATCAATAAAATATTCTTGTACATCGCCCATTAATCGCAATGCAAATTCCGTGGAAAAAATACAGGTATTCTGTGCCTGGTCTTCTTTTAAAATATCTGCCTGTACCGTTCCCCTTACCTGATTTAGTGTATCTTTTTTAATCTGGCTGTAAATATCTTTGGGCAGAACTTGATCTCCCGTCACCCCCAAAAGCATAAGTCCCAATCCATTATTTCCATCGGGAAGCGCCCCAGAATATGAAGGTCTATCACTATCTTTCTTTTTGAAGATTGAAGTTATTTTTTTCTCAACTTCTTTTTCCAATCCATTTTCCCTGATGTATTTTTCACAGTTTTGGTCAATGGCGGCATTCATAAAAAACGCCAATAACATAGGTGCAGGACCATTAATGGTCATACTTACAGAGGTCATTGGGTCGCTCAGATCAAACCCGGAATATAGTTTTTTGGCATCGTCCAAACAGCAAATAGAGACTCCCGCATTTCCAATTTTACCATAAATATCTGGTCTATGGTCTGGATCATTACCATATAGAGTTACAGAATCAAATGCCGTGGATAGGCGCTTTGCCGGCATATCCAAACTTACATAATGGAAACGTCTGTTGGTTCGCTCTGGTCCACCTTCACCAGCAAACATCCTGGTAGGATCTTCCCCCACTCTTTTGAACGGGTACAATCCGGAAGTATACGGAAACTCCCCCGGAACATTTTCCTGTAAGCTCCATCTAAGGATATCTCCCCAAGCTTGATACTTAGGCAATGCTACCTTAGGTATTTTACTATGCGAAAGTGATGTTGTATGGGTTTCGATATGCACTTCCTTACCTCTCACCTTAAAGGTGTATTGCTCGGATTTATACTGATTCACTTTGTTTTGCCATTTTAAAATGGTTCCCCAATTGTGGGGGTCAAGGTTCATTTTAACTTTATCAAACTGTGCCAACAATAATTTTACAAATACGATTTCGTCATCTTGTACCTGTTTCAAGATGGCATCGGCATCAAGTCCTGGTTTTACCAGATAGGATTGCTCATTTATGTTTGGAATAATGGATAAAATCGTTTGATGGATACCAAACAATTTTTGTGCTACAATAACTTGTTGATCAACCTTTTTGTCATACGCCCTATTACTTTCCGATATTTCAGAAAGATATCTTGTTCTTGCGGGTGGAATAACAAAGACCTTTTCTGTAAGCTCATTGGAAACTTTAAAATTGGATTCCAGTTTTGCTCCTGCTTTATCGGTCAAAGTTTCCATAACAATTTTATAGAGCCTGTTCATTCCAGGGTCGTTAAATTGCGAAGCAATGGTTCCAAAAACAGGCAAATCGTTCTGATCAATATCCCATAATCCCTGGTTTCGCATGTATTGTTTTTTTACATCGCGCAACGCATCCAAAGCACCTCTTTTATCAAACTTATTGATAGCTACAACATCTGCAAAATCCAGCATGTCTATCTTTTCCAGCTGGGTTGCCGCACCAAATTCTGGAGTCATTACATATAGGGAAACATCACTATGTTCCAGAATTTCAGTATCAGATTGACCAATACCAGAAGTTTCAAGTATGATTAAATCAAAATTGGCCGCTTTAAGTATTTGTACCGCTTCTGCCACATGTTTGGAAAGTGCAAGGTTTGAACGCCTGGTTGCCAATGAACGCATGTAAACGCGTGTATTGTTAATTGCGTTCATGCGGATTCTATCGCCCAACAAGGCACCTCCCGTTTTTCTCTTGGAAGGGTCTACGGAAATAATGCCAATATGTTTATCTGAAAAATCACCTAAAAATCTACGGACAAGTTCATCCACTAAACTGGACTTTCCCGCTCCACCTGTTCCTGTTATCCCCAACACTGGTACTTTATTGGGATTCTTTTTGATAATAGCTTGATGATTTTCAAAAAGCTCGTGCTTGTTTTCTGCCAAGGATATTAATCGCGCAATGGCATTTACATCTTTCTCCTTTAGCAATTCTTCTAAACTTTTTCCTTTTGAAAGCTTCAAATCAGGTACATCAGTATCGCAGCGCATTACCAAATCATTGATCATCCCTTGCAAGCCCAATTCACGGCCATCATCTGGAGAATAGATACGCTCAACCCCGTAATCCATCAACGCTTTGATTTCCTCTGGAAGGATTACTCCACCGCCACCGCCAAAAATCTTGATATGTTCCGCACCTCTTTCTTTTAACAGGTCGTACATATATCTAAAATATTCATTGTGCCCGCCTTGATATGAGGTCATCGCAATTGCATTAGCATCTTCTTGCACTGCGCAATCGACAACTTCGGCGACACTTCTATCATGTCCTAAATGAATCACTTCAACCCCGGTCGATTGAATAATTCGACGCATAATATTAATTGCAGCATCGTGTCCATCGAACAAAGAAGCTGCGGTAACGATTCTAATCTTATTTTTGGGCTTGTAGGGCTTTATTTGTTCCATTGGCAATAAAGGGTCTTATTTCACTATGCAATTTACAGAAAATGCAACATAAAATTGGTTTTGATTAGAATTTTATAAAAACTAAAGGTGCTTTGGGTTACTTTTTTTGAATATCATAATTTTATTGCGCTCAAACTACCCATATGAAACTAACTATCCTTATTCACTGCCCAGACCAATCGGGAATCATAAGTGCGGTAACGCGCTTCATCCACGAAAAAAAGGGAAACATTATTTATTTGGATCAGCATGTCGACAAGGAAGCTGGGGTATTCTTTATGCGATTGGAAAGTGAATTTAACGCTGATTTTAGTTTACTAAATTTTGAAGGTGGGTTTGAAGAACAATTGGCAAAAAAGTATAACATGTATTGGAACATCTATTTGGAAGCGACAAAACCCAAAATGGCGATTTTTGTTTCTAAATACAATCATTGCATATATGACCTTTTAAGCCGCTACAATTCAGGGGAACTTTCTGTTGATATTCCATTCATTTTAAGCAATCATCCAGATCTTGCGTATGTAGCTGATCAGTTTCATATTCCATATTATCATATTCCTGTAACCAAGGAAAACAAGGCATCTGCAGAAGATCAACAACTACATCTTTTAAAAGAACACAATGTTGATTTCATTGTGCTAGCCAGATATATGCAAATCCTTTCGCCAAAAGTAATCGATGAATTTCCACAGCAAGTCATTAATATTCACCATTCCTTTTTACCTGCATTTGCCGGAGCCAAACCCTATCATGCCGCTTTTGAAAGAGGGGTCAAGATTATTGGTGCTACAAGTCATTATGTAACAGAAGCATTGGATGCAGGCCCCATCATAGCGCAAGATGTTGTCACGGTATCCCATTCGCATGCTATCAAGGATTTTATTGCAAAGGGAAGAGACTTGGAAAAAATCGTACTTTCCAGGGCGGTACAGCTTCATGTGGATAGAAAGACCATGGTCTATAATAACAAAACGGTTATATTTTCTTAAATATATTCTGACAGCATTCAGTTTTCTCAGCTTATGTAGTAATTTCACCTCAACTATAAAAACAACACTATGAAACGATTTTTATTGGCGCTTTTAATTTTTCAGTTAGTTGGTTGTACAGAGTTACAACAAGTCGTTAACCAACTTCCACAAGGAACAACTGGCATTGGAAACGTAGAAATAGCGCAAGGTTTGCGAGATGCGCTTAACCTGGGAATAGATAAACAAGTAGACAAATTGGCCCTTAAGGACGGTTTCTTTAAAAATGAGCTTGTCAAAATTTTGCTTCCAGATGAACTTAAAAAAGTTGATAAAACACTTAGGGATGTCGGCTTGGGCAGTTTAGCCGATAAAGGGCTACAGATACTCAACCGAGCTGCGGAAGATGCCGTAAGTGAGGCTACACCAATTTTTGTGGATGCAGTAAAGGGAATTACGTTCAATGATGCCAAGCAAATTTTGTTGGGAAATGATAATGCCGCTACCAATTATTTGGAGCAATCCACAAAATCCAAGTTGTATGACAAATTCAACCCCATTATCGAAAAATCTTTTAAGAAAGTTGGAGCCGACCAAATTTGGAGCAACATCATTACCAAGTACAATAACCTTCCACTTACCAATAACGTAAATCCAGATTTAACAGATTATACAACACAAGAAGCATTAGAAGGTGTGTATACAATGATTGCTGTTGAGGAAAAAGAAATTAGAACAAAAATTTCTTCAAGAACCACAGATCTACTGAGAAAAGTTTTCGCACTACAAGATTAGCCAAAGATTTTTCCTACGCACAATATTCGTGAATTTTATGCGTTCTAAACTCAAGAAAACAAGACAATTATAACAAAATCCTAAAGTTTAATTAACCTCGGTACAGTGGTTAAAATAGAATTTTGTAAAAGATTATCTGAGTTAGCATTTTTTTGAGTTAGTTAGTTTAAAACCGGTGTTAGCACCGGTTTTTTCTTTTACCCTATTTTAACTTCTGAAGCATTTTTTATCTAAAAAGTAGCCTTTAAGCATTATAAAAAAGGTAAGTTCTTATCGGAGTTTACTTTTTTTAAGATTTCATTAACAAATCGTTTTTTGTAATTCACTAATTTCAAGGGAGTTAATTCATCAATCAAAATGAGATGGTCAAAATTCTTTTTTTTCCTGTCTTTAATCTGCTGTACATTCAATTCGATTGGAGTATATAGTTGTTATGAATCTGGTCAACCCAATACCATTTCGGTATATGATTCGCTGAAATGGGCCGACTATTATTATAACATACAGCGATATAATAAAGCAATACCTATATATGAGAAAAATCTGGTCAATCCCGATGCAAAGAAAACGCATATTCTAAAAAGACTTGCGCTTAGTGAAGCTGCATTGAATCATGTGGATAGGTCTACCACCAATTTAACCAAATATCTACAACTGGAATTCAAACCAAATTTTTTGCTCAACGAAGGGTTTGACCCTATACGTAAGGAACAAGGGTTTAAAAAGATATCGGACAAAGTGATACCCAAAGTGAACACTTGGTCATTATTTTATCTCTTTGTTGCCGTTGTAGGTTTCTATGTGGTACTTATTCTATGTTTGAATAAACAGATATATCGTTCATCCCGTTTTTTGATAGCTTCGTTTATATTTATTCACTCTTTGTTCATTCTGCATCTTAGCATAAATTCCGCAAACTATTTCTTTCAATATCCCCATACCTATTTAATGTCAACTTGGGCCATATTTTTGTACGGACCATTATTATATTTTTATTTTAAGAAGACCACAACTGATTATACATTCAGGCCTATCGATATATTACACTTACTACCAAGCCTAGTACTTCTAACGTATCTTGTATTAAATGTTTATACACTCACTGAGGAAAGCAAGATAACCTTGATGCTTTCCAGAATGCAAAATGGATTGGGGCCCCAAGATTCTAACAGGTTGGTCATCTTGGTCATCTTTAAAATCATTTCGTTAAGTGTGTATGGTTATTTTATTGGTAAAGTTTATAACGCGGGTAAAAACAATAAACTGCTTGACCTGAAAAGCCTTACCTGGCAAAAAAATGTATATCACATACATATATTGTATGTGTTTACGTATGCCGCATACGGCATAGTTATCATCAATGGTTACTCCAATGGTGTCCTTTTTGACATATCTGCGGCTACGATGGCATTTATGGTGCTATATGTAGGTTATTCAGCCAATATACAACCCGACGTGTTCAGCGGTATTTATGCCTATAAGAATAGATTGTTTCCAAAGTATGAGAAATCTGGTCTAACACCTAGTCTATCGGACGAACTAAAAGAAAACCTACTACATCTTTTTGCCATTGAAAAAATCTACAAGGAAAATAATATAAGCCTGGACATGGTTGCAAAACGCCTAAATACTACAAGACATAATGCATCTCAAATTATCAACGAACATTTTAATGTTAGTTTTCATGAATTTGTCAATATATACAGGATAAGAGAGGCCAAACAATTACTTATGGACAATGAGTCCCATAAGTTGAACATTATCCATGTGGCCTATGAAGTAGGCTATAACAATAAAGTAACTTTTAATAAGGCTTTTAAGAAGGACACAGAACTTACACCTTCAGAATTTCAAAAAGCAGTTGCAAGGACATCTTGACAAACATCATAGCACTGAAAAAGGGTAAAGGTTTATCAGATGTTGCTCTTTTCGTTTTTTATCCATCTATTTTTAAGACAGAAAACAGCTCGCTAGGCAATAGTAAGACATTTATGGTCTCAACTTTAAGGAATGATTGAATTAGTCAGCAATACTACCCTTTACCTAAGAGCTGTTTTATTTTTTCACAGATTCTTAAAAAAGAAAAGGTGACACTACCATTTGTAACTATTCAACATTTTTAAGGTAGGTGATTACTCTTTCGTTAAAGACTGTTGGTTTTTCAACATTGACAACATGGCCACAATCCTCGATAACGAACAAAGTAGACTCTACATGAGAGTTAACAACTTTCTTTATAGTAGGAAGAAATAGATAATCTTCACCTCCCATGATATAAAACGTTGGTATTTTGATATCGACCGCTCTAAAAAAACGTAACAGCGGATTAATTTCCGAAGTCAACTTAAACCATCTGATAAATTCCTTTTGATATAGTTTTTTAGCTTCTCTCACAAATAAGGAGCGGGACTCCCTATGATTTTTATTCGGCATAATTACGAACGCGAAAAACTTATACAACCAAATATATGGTACAATGGATTTGAATATAACCCCCAAACGCATTAGAACTTGAGACCTTAGGTTAAGCTTCATTATAGCTCCGCCCATGACCATACTAACCACTCTATTGGAATATTTTTCTGCTAAATTTCGTATTAAAATGGTCCCTAACGATATTCCAATAAAATGGGATTTCTCAATCTTTTCATGGTCCAATACCTCGATGATGTCTGCAGTAATGGAGTCAAAGGTATATTTGTCGCTGAACGCATCCTTTATGTTCGGCTTGGAATTTCCATGACCTCTCAAATCCAACAAAAGTATATTGAAATGTTTTTTAAAGTCTCTTAATTGTTTGTACCAAATAGTAGAACTACCTCCTGCACCGTGTACGAAGGTTACCCAATCTTTTGATGTTTCATGTCTGTATGCCGTGTAGTGTAGCAAAGATTGTTTTTTTATAAAAGTACGTTAATTTTTTACTTACAAAAGGTTAGATCAAAATGATGACAATCTCGATTTTGTTAAATTTTAGATAAAGTACCTGATTTCTAGGTGTGTAACGTGGCATTCCGTAGTCCATAGCTGGGTTTTCAACGTATCTTTGTTATAACAAATCTTGTAATGATGAGTGAGCAATATTGTAAAGTTGGAGCTGTGACTCCAATAACTAGCGGAAGTCAAGCGATATCAGTTTTAGAGTTTATGTATCAGAATTTTATGGAAAAAGCATCTGATGCAACACATATGGACACTAATTTGAGAGAATTTTTCACCAAGAAAGCGCAGGGAATTAAAAAGACGTTGGAGAGCTTGGTATAACGATTTAGTTCAAGTTATTCAATTCAATCTCCATTTCCTTTTGTATACTTTTAGCTTTTTCTGTAGCAGCATGCGCAAAATTATGGTCATGCGAAGCATATAGAATTCCTCTGGAAGAATTTACCAACAACCCCACGTTTTCCGTAATACCGTATTTACAGACTTCCTGTAAGCTACCCCCTTGTGCGCCAATACCAGGGACCAATAAAAAGCTTTCTGGGATGATTTTTCGTATGTCTCCTAAGTAAGATGCTTTGGTAGCTCCTACCACGTACATTAACCTATCTGCATTCTTGTAATTTCTAGACGTTTCCAAAACCTCTTTATAGAGCTCATGTTTTCCTATACTCTTAGTTTGAAAATCAAAAGCCCCTTGATTGGATGTTAGTGCCAACAGAATCGTATGCTTATTGTCAAACGCTAAAAACGGTTCTACAGAATCCTTCCCCATATACGGCGCTATGGTGATCGAATCAAAATTCAATGTTTCAAAAAATGCCTTGGCGTATCTTGTGGACGTATTCCCAATATCCCCTCGTTTTGCATCCGCAATTGTAAAAATATCGGGATGATTCTCGTTTAAGTACTCCATAGTGCGTTCGAGCGATTTCCATCCCTCAAGACCATACGCTTCATAAAATGCAATATTGGGCTTATAGGCAACACAATATTGGTGTGTAGCATCAATAATCGCTTTGTTGAATGAAAAAATTGGATCTTCTTCTTTAAGAAGATGTTGGGGTATTTTATCAAGGTCCGTATCCAGACCAACACATAAAAAGGACTTCTTTTGGTGAATCTGGGATATTAAATGGTCTATTTTCATTAAAATTGGTTATCGACTGCGCTCGAACTGACAATCAACTTGGAACTACTAACTACTAACTACTAACTACTAACTACTAACTACTAACTACTAAAATTAAAAAATCTCCGATGCCTCCTTCAATTTCTCGGTATTCTCCACGAGCATCAATTCATCTATAATTTTCTGGATGTCCCCATTGATTATGTTCTGTAAATCATAAAGGGTCAGACCAATTCTATGATCTGTTACCCTACCCTGAGGATAATTGTAGGTTCTAATTTTTGCCGAACGGTCGCCACTGCTCACCTGCGAGTTTCGTTTGGCAGCATCTTCTTCCTGCTTTTTGGCCAATTCCAAATCGTAAAGCCTTGAACGTAATACCTTAAAGGCTTTTTCTTTGTTCTTGTGCTGGGATTTCTGATCTTGGCATTGCGCAACTAAACCCGTGGGAACGTGTGTTAATCTAACTGCAGAATAGGTAGTGTTTACCGATTGTCCACCGGGACCGGAAGAACAGAAAAAATCGATACGTACATCTTTTGGGTCTATTTGGACATTAAAATCCTCTGCTTCTGGAATTACCATTACCGTTGCGGCACTGGTATGCACTCTGCCTTGAGTCTCGGTTTGTGGCACACGTTGCACACGATGTACGCCAGCTTCAAATTTTAGGGTACCGTACACATCTTCACCGGTTACTTCAAAATGGATTTCCTTGTAACCGCCACTGGTTCCTTCGCTTAAATCCATAATATTGGTTTTCCAACCTTTGGACTCACAGTATTTTGCGTACATACGATATAAATCCCCTGCAAAAATACTTGCTTCGTCACCCCCGGTTCCTGCACGAACCTCCATCACCACATTCTTTTCATCCTCTGGGTCCTTGGGTATCAAAAGCATCTTTATTTCTTCTTCCAATTTTGGAAGGGAGCTCTTGGCTTCGTCCAGTTGCATTTTGGCCATTTCCAACATTTCGGCATCACTACCATCAGAAATAATTTCGTCTGCCTCGCTCATATTATTGTTGAGCGTTATGTATTCTTCACGTTTGTCAACAAGCACTTTTAAGTCTTTATATTCCTTATTGAGCTTTACATATCGTTTCTGGTCAGAAATGATATCTGGTTGAATGATAAGGTCGGAAACCTCATCAAAACGCTGTTTTACTATATTGAGTTTGTCAAGCATAAATCAATCTTCGTTAAGAATACGAATTTACAATTAATTTGTACATTTAAATCTAGCTATGGCTGTACTACTCCGTCTTACTTCTTATTCTTTAGCTTTTTTCTTTAGCAAGTCAATTTTGGTCATTTCTATTATTGTGACTGCCTTCCTAAGTTATGCAAATGTTCCATTTTTAGCAATAGTACTTTGTAAAGTAGTGTTTGCTGGTTTTGTATTTTTTCTTTTTGAAGAAGAAAAATTAAAGCAAAAGCTTGTTTTTTATCAGAATTTCGGACTTTCCAAAACTTTGCTTTTTTTGATTTCGTTTGCTTATGACACTTTAGTATCCACAATCATTTATTTAATCTTTTTGCAAGTTGGTTCTTGAAATAGACAACATAGAACTGAATTTTGGTTCCAAAAGAATATTATCGGGCATCTATCTTAAAGCAATTGAAGGCGAAGTAACAGGAATTTTAGGAAGAAATGGGTGCGGAAAAACATCGCTGCTAAAAATACTATTTGGGAGCTTGCAACCAAAATACAAGACCATAAGAGTTAATGGTAAGAACTGCAAGGGCAAGTTGTACCTATCGAACAACATAGCATATCTTCCCCAGCACAAATTATTACCTAGCGGAATCACAATCAAAAGAATATTCAATCTATATAAGGAAGACTGGTATAAGTTCACTGATTTTTTTGATAGCTTCAAAATTTATAAGAACCATAGCGTTTCAGAACTTTCAAGTGGAGAAATAAGAATATTGGAAACCTACCTTGTATTGAATCGGCATTCAAAAATAATTATGTTGGATGAGCCTTTTTCATTTATCGCCCCAATATATGTAGATGTTTTCAAAAAAATGATTCAGTCCAAGAAAAAAGAACGGATAGTCATTATTACTGACCATTTCCACAATGATGTGATGGATATTGGAGATACTTTTTATTTAATAAAAAACGGAAATTCCAAACTTATAACCAATAAGGATGATTTGGTCAGGGATGGATACTTATCCTCTAATTCCCAATAAATGTTGTTCCCAAAGTAATAATGTAAGCGTTAAGACCATCGCTCCTATCGTATTGACTTAGCTGTAAATCGATAGTTTTTAGACCGAAGGACAAAATCTTGGAATTAGCGAAGATATCCTTATATTGAATTCCCAACCCGTATTGGTGGGCATCATATTGGGACAGGTCATAATCCGAAGTATAAAACTCAAATGTGGAGAGCGCATCCTCTTTAGCATAAAAATAGTCCGCTGCTGATTGGGTATAATAGCGATAGGTAGGATACAATGTAAACTTGTCAGTTACTTTGACCGGTGCTTCCAAACTTGCGGTATGCGAGGTTATGCCCCAATTATCCCAATAAAAACGGTAGTACGAACGCAGTATTAAAAAATCGTTCACATAATAGTTTAACCTCCCGCCAATGGGAACTTTAAATCTGCTTTCCGGTAATCGCTCCACATCATCGGCCAATTGAAAATCATCAATAAAAAAAGCTTCCGTATCTCCAAAATAGACCCGCTGAAAAGGAGTGCTGAGCAATCCATTTTGAGAAACCAAGTCCATGAAAAGTGCACCTTGCAATTTCTTGCTCAAGATTTGGGAGAAACCTAAGGATAAAGAATAGGAATTCCTGTTTTCATTTTCAAACTCTAAAAAATTTGGATTATAGGTGCCATTTCCTGTAATACGGTCATCAAAAAATCCTTGCCGCAGTTCAATAGGATAAATTGCGTTCCATTTATCTAAAAATACCTTGCCACTTATAGAAATTTCAGTGTTTTTTTCATTGAAAAGTTTTGTATAGCCTCCTCCAAAACCTATAGAAACATAGTCATATTCATTTGAAAAATAGGCATTAGCGCTCCAAATAGTATTTCTGTCTTCTGAACTGTGCTGATAACTGGGGTTTATATAGGCTAACAAATCTTGTCTTGATTCCCCAGAAGATGCATCAAAAGGGGAAGTGTTCAGGTTGGTTCCATCCAATGGGTTCACATTGCTTGAGGATGCAGAGGTATAGGCGGATATTCCAACATCTACTGTCAACACATCATCCTCGTTCATGGGCATACGCAGGACAATGGTAGACGTCGCATCGGTGAGCTCTTCGGTACCTTCTCCTCCCGTAACCGCGGCATTTTGCCCATCTTGTTCATAATAACTGAACAAGAAGTCTATTTCACTAGATTCTAAAACCCTTTTGGTATATGACGTATTTTGTTGTGCAAATCCACTATAGCCAACAATCAAAAAACCTGTAAGAAGTAATTTATAAAATGGTTTTTCCAAAAACTGAAACTTAAAAAAAGTAACTCGTTCCCTTTCGCTAATAGCTTTAATTACACCCACAGCCACCTCCTGTTTTTCCGCCATTGGCACCCGCCGAAGCCTCCCTATAAATTTGAAAGTTCGTCTCAAAACGTTCAGATGCCCTTGCCCCCAATTGCATTTCGGCAGCATTGATATAAACCTTGTCGTACTCCCTAACCACCACACACGAACTGGTAACTAGCAATAGGGCAAAGAGGTACAAGAGTTTTTGCATATTTTAAAATTACGGCTTTTTGTCAAAAACGATTCCGGAGCTTTTATGGATTTTATTATCAGAATCTACCAGCACCACCTCTACCCCATCAATCTGATTCACCATATGGATTCCACTATCTTTTCCCATTATAAAAACAGCAGTTGCCAATGCATCGCACAGTTCCGCGGTCTTTGCAAAAATAGAAACGCTGTTGATACCTACCGTAGGATAGCCCGTTCTTGGGTCAATAATGTGGGAATATTTTTTACCATCGAGCGTCACATACTTTTCGTAATTACCAGATGTTGCCACGGAAGACTCTACTACGGGCAACCAACTAAACACTTTATCCTTGTCCAGAGGATTGGATATTCCTATAACCCATTTTTCTCCAGAGGCTTTTGTGCCCCATGTGGTTAAATCTCCTGAAGCGTTGATAATTCCGCCTTTCACCTGTTTGGAAACCATCAGCTCTTTTGCCTTATCTGCGGCGTACCCTTTCCCAATAGCGCCAAAACTAATGCGCATTCCAGGTTCTGTTAAATAAACCGTCTGTTCTATGGGGTCCAGCTTTATTTTTTTGTGTCCAATTTTGGCAACGGATTGTTGTATGTTAATTTTAGGCGGTACTTCTTTCATGGTACCGTCAAACCTCCACACCCTGTCTATGGATGCATACGAAATATCGAAAGCCCCATCGGTGATTTCGGATATTTTTTTTGAGCGTTCTATTAACTGAAATAATTCAGATGATACTTTTACCGGTTTAATCCCGGCATTTTTGTTGATCAATGATGTTTCTGAAGCTTCATCCCATGAAGATATCATTTTTTCGATTCGCTTTATTTCCGAAACCGCTTCATCAATATCAAGGTAGCCAATGTCCTCGTTAGGCGCAACCACAATTATTTCGAACGTAGTTCCCATTAGCTTCAACGTACGCTTTACGGTAACATCTTCTTGCCGCTGCCCTTGGGAAAGCATACAGCATAAGCTACAAAAAATGATCAATACTGTTCTCATTCCAGAAACCCGTTCAGTACCGAAACATAGTCTTCCGGTGAATTCTTTTTAGAGAAACCTGTTTTTCCCAACACCACTTGCTGCTTGTCCATGAGTACGACCAAAGGAAAGTATCCTCTTGGATTATACTTTTCCGCCAAGGATTTATTGGTGTTCAACTTATCTAAGGGAAGTTGATTTTTTTTCTTTCTTGGAAAATCGGCATTGTATAAAATATAGTTGGCAGATGCGTACGTTTTAAAATAATCCGATTCAAGAATACTTCGTTTTAAACGAATGCAGGGCGCACACCAGTCCGACCCCGAAAAAACCAAAACAATGGGTTTGTTCTCTTCATTTGCTTGATCAATAGCACCATCAAAGGTTTCTTGCCACAATTGCGCTTGCAACGTGGCAACAAAAAAATAAAATGCCATAAGCATAACATTTTTCATAAACCTAGATTAAGTGTACCTCTATTCAAAAACACGAAGGGTAGAATCCGTAAGTTCTGTATTAAAGACCCGTAAAGGGTTGCTTGTTATCGAATTTAAAGGTGTACCATCCTGATCGAACCTTGAACCATGGGTAGAACATCTGAAAATCCCACCATCTTCAGAAATAAAACGCACCTCCTCAGTTTGCTGATGACTACAAATCTGACTTGCAGCAATTAAATTGCCCTCAAGATTTCTGGCGACGACGATGTCTGTGTACCCTAAACTTTGACTTGATTTCACGAGGATGAATCCCCCGTTGTCAGCTAATGGAGCAGCTTCAGCAGATGTCAAATCTATTGTAAAGTCAACTCCGTCCGGTTCTGGGAATTGCTCCAAATCTTCTGAATCATTAGAACAACCATGTAAACAAGGAAAAGTAAGGGCAAAAGCAGCGCCTGCACCCAAACTCCTTAAAAAAGCTTTTCTTTCCATAGCGTGGGGTTATGTAGAAATAACGTTAATTTGACCTAAATCGTATGTCAATATTCAAACTTGCCAAACTCACTTTTGATGGTCAATTTTTTAGAGCCGGCATCTTCTACTCTTCCTATAATTTGGGCATCTACGTCAAAGCTTTGCGAAATTTCAACAATATCCGATGCAATCTCCTCATTCACATAAAGTTCCATACGGTGGCCACAGTTAAAAACCTGATACATTTCTTTCCAGTCGGTCCCCGATTGCTCTTGTATCAATTTAAAAAGCGGAGGAATGGAAAACATATTGTCTTTGATAATATGAAGATTTTCGACAAAGTGAAGGATTTTTGTCTGAGCTCCCCCACTGCAATGCACCATACCATGGATGTCCTTAGCTGTATAGTTTTCCAATACTTTTTTGATGATAGGGGCATATGTTCTGGTAGGTGAAAGCACTAGCTTACCAGCATCCAATGTAGAATTAGGCACATCTGCCGTAAGCTCTGTAGCACCAGAATAGACCAGTTCATCGGGAACGGATGCATCAAAACTTTCTGGATATTTTTTGGCCAAGTACTTTCCAAAGACATCATGACGGGCAGAAGTTAGACCGTTACTGCCCATGCCTCCATTGTATTCATTTTCATAGGTTGCCTGACCAAAAGAGGCCAACCCTACGATAACATCTCCTGCCTTTATATTGGCGTTATCAATAACATTTTTTCGTTCGATGCGGGCCGTAACCGTTGAATCTACGATAATGGTGCGTACCAAATCCCCTACATCGGCAGTCTCACCGCCGGTAGAATGAATGGTGATTCCATGCTTTTTCAAATCAGCAATTAACTCCTCGGTTCCATTGATGATAGCGGAAATAACTTCTCCTGGTATTCGGTTTTTATTCCGCCCTATGGTCGAGGATAACATAATATTGTCTGTTGCCCCCACACAAATTAGATCGTCCACGTTCATGATGAGCGCGTCTTGGGCAATCCCTTTCCAAACCGAAATATCCCCCGTTTCCTTCCAATACATATACGCCAAAGAAGACTTTGTACCAGCTCCATCTGCATGCATCACCAAACAATGCTCGCTACTACCTGTGAGATAATCAGGTACTATTTTACAAAAAGCCTTGGGAAAAAGCCCTTTGTCAATATTTTTTATGGCGTCGTGTACATCTTCCTTTGAAGCTGAAACTCCACGTTGGGCATATCTTTTACTGGTGTCTGAAGACATAAATTTGGTTTGGGCAAAAATAGCGGAAAGCTGTTAATTAACCCGAAATATGATTTTATTCTTTTAAGTTCTGCTAACGCCGGCTTTCATCTTTTCTTGATCACCTCGCAAATAGCAACTCCCTATACTTGGTGAATGGCCATAAATCGTCCGAAATCAATTTTTCCAACTTGTCAGATTGCTCCCGTATGGTTTCAAAATAGGGTTTTACGTTATTACAATACGCTTGAGCTTTTTTATTGATTGTAGAGAGTCCATTGGCACGTCTACGAGCAGCAGTCATATCATCCGTTTGTTTTTTGATTTCCGATATGTGCTCCCCGATCTGTTCCAGAATATTCAATTGCCCCTCGGCAACTTTTTTATGAGCTGCACCATAGACTTCTTTAAGGCCTTTTATATTTTCCAAAAGCAAATTCTGATAACGTAATGCTGACGGTATAATATGATTGTACACCATTTCCCCCAGCACCCTTCCTTCAATCTGAAGGTGAAAAATATAGGCTTCCAGCTCTACTTCTTGATGCGCTTTTAGCTCCACCTCACTCATTACATCCATATCTTTAAAAAGTGCAATACTTTCTTTGGATGTCAACACCTGTAATGCTTCGGGGGTATTTTTATTATTGCTAAGTTTTCTTCTTCTGGCTTCTTGTTGCCATTCCATTCCGTAACCATCTCCATCAAAACGGATTCGTTTTGAGGTTTTGATATATTCTCGCAACACATTGAAAACAGCCTCATCTTTTTTAAGGCTCTTTTTATCGATCAATGCATCAACTTCTTTCTTGAATGCGGTAAGTTGTTTTGCCACTATGGTATTGAGCACGGTCATGGGCTTAGCGCAGTTGGTCTTTGCCCCTACGCCCCTTATTTCAAATTTATTCCCTGTAAAAGCGAAAGGTGAAGTCCTGTTTCTGTCTGTATTGTCCAATAAAATTTCAGGAATTTTACCAACTACATTCAGTTTAAGTTCTGTTTTCTCCTGAGGCGATAACTTTCCTTTAGAAACGCCTTCCAACTCATCGAGAACATCACTCAATTGTTTTCCAATAAAAATAGAAATAATGGAAGGTGGTGCTTCATTGGCGCCCAATCTATGGTCATTGCTCGCAGATGCAATGGAGGAACGCAACAACTCCTCATAAATGTCAACAGCTTTTATCGTATTTATAAAAAAGGTGAGGAACTGAAGGTTCTTCATTGGTGTTGAGCCCGGGCTCAAGAGATTGACCCCAGTATTTGTTGCCAAAGACCAATTGTTGTGCTTTCCCGAGCCATTTACACCAGCGAAGGGCTTTTCATGAAAAAGGACGGTAAAATTATGTTTATCAGCAATTTCCTCCATGACATCCATCAACAACAAATTGTGATCTACGGAAAGGTTTGCTTCTTCAAAAACGGGCGCAAGTTCAAACTGATTTGGGGCCACTTCATTATGGCGAGTCTTGACCGGAATACCCAACTTGGTACACTGTTTTTCCAAATCACTCATAAAATTGAGTGCTCTGGCAGGAATCACGCCAAAATAATGGTCGTCCAATTGTTGGCCTTTTGCGGCAGGGTTGCCCACCAAGGTACGTCCTGTCATTACAATATCCAGCCTTGACTGGGCAAGTGCCTTGTCCACAAGAAAATACTCTTGTTCCCAACCTAAAGTTGCATAGACTTTACGTACATTTTTATCAAAATATTGCGCTACCGCAGTTGCAGCTTCATCCACAGCATGTAAGGCTCTTAGCAATGGAGCTTTGTTGTCCAGTGCTTCACCTGTGTACGCAACAAAAATTGTTGGAATACAAAGTGTTGTTTTATAAATAAAGGCTGGTGATGTCGGGTCCCAAGCTGTATATCCCCGTGCCTCAAACGTATTGCGTATTCCACCACTTGGAAAACTGGATGCATCTGGTTCTTGCTGTACCAGTTGAGCTCCCTCAAATTTCTCCATTGCCCTGCCATCTGGCAGTATATCAAAAAATGCATCGTGTTTTTCCGCTGTGGAACCTGTTAAAGGCTGGAACCAGTGTGTGTAATGCGTAGCACCCATAGACAGTGCCCATGCTTTCATACCTTCAGCAACTTGGTCCGCAATCTTTCTATCTATCTTACTTCCTTGAAAAATGGCAGATTTGACCTTTTCAAAAGCTTCCCTGGTCAAAAATTGAAGCATTCGTTCTTCATTAAAGACATTTTTTCCGAACAATTCAGAACGTCTGCCTATTTCTCCTGTTGTGCGAACCCTTTTTTGGCTCTCTGCTAGCGCTTCAAATCTTGTGTTTGGCATTATTTAGAATTTAAATCACAAAGCTACAATTAACAATTTAATAATATATCCTTCAAAATTTACTTTTTTTTCATTGAGCCCTATCCAAAATAGGGGTAATTTAAATTATACGTACTAGTTTGTGATTTTAGCCCTTAAAAAACCATATTATGAAACGAAAAATATATTTTTGTAAATCATAAATTTGAGAACTAAATAACTGCAGGAATTATGAGCAAATCTAAATTAGAGTATATCTGGTTGGATGGATACAAACCAACCGCCAACTTAAGAAGTAAAACAAAAATCGAAGATGATTTTAGTGGTAAACTAGAAGACTGCCCAATGTGGTCTTTTGACGGAAGTTCTACAAAACAAGCAGAAGGTGGTTCTTCTGACTGTTTGTTGAAGCCCGTAGCGATTTATCCCGATCCTGCTCGTATCAACGGATATTTGGTTATGACCGAAGTATTAAATGCCGATGGAACGCCGCATGAGTCAAACTCTAGAGCAACCATTGATGACCCTGATTCTGATTTCTGGTTCGGTTTTGAGCAGGAGTACTTTATAATGGATACGCAGACACTTTTGCCGCTTGGCTTCCCCATTGGAGGATACCCAGGTCCACAAGGACTGTATTATTGTTCTGTTGGTGGAAGAAATACATGGGGCCGTGATTTAGTCGAAGAACACGCCAATCAATGCATTGATGCCGGATTAAACTTTGAAGGTATCAACCAAGAAGTAGCCGCTGGCCAGTGGGAATTTCAATTGTTCGCCAAAGGTGCACAGAAAGCAGGTGATGAAATCTGGATCGCCAGATATCTACTTGACCGTTTAACAGAGTCTTATGGTTACTACATTGAATATCACCCAAAACCTGTAAAAGGAGACTGGAACGGTTCTGGTATGCACGCAAACTTCTCAAACACAACATTGAGAACTGCTGGTTCTAAAGATGTTTATGAAAAAATATGCGAGGCTTTTAGACCTGTAACAAAAGAGCATATTGCAGTATATGGTGAATTTAACGATCAACGTTTGACCGGAGACCATGAAACTGCATCAATAAAAGATTTTAGTTATGGTGTATCCGATAGAGGAGCTTCTATTCGTATTCCTATCATGACCGTTGAGAAAGGCTGGAAAGGTTGGTTGGAAGATAGAAGACCTGCTTCTAATGGAGATCCGTACAAAATTGCTGCACGTATCATCAAAACCGTTAAGTCAGCGGACATATAATATTAGATTAATTGTTGAATACATTTTTAGAAAGCCGCCTCAACTTGGGGCGGTTTTTTAGTTTTCAATTCTTTTAAAAGGTGTGTTCATCCAGTAATCCCCGCTACTACCATCTTTATCGAGAATTAAAGGTTGCTCTGGGCTATATAAAGGTTCAGTCTTTAAAATAAGTTTTAATTTGTCCATAGGTAGTGAATCTCTGCCATCTTCAACAACCTTTTGAGTGAAAAACTCTCTAAATTGATTCAAATGTTCCGGCTTTTGTTCATTTAATTTATTCCCATCCACATCCATCAGTTTTGGTATTCGCAGAAAGAATTTTCTCTCTATGGAATCTGCTGACCCTGAGAACAATTCATTAAGTATTTCTACCTGTCCTCTATTTGTACTGAACTCTAATACTACCCTATTTTCAGTAACCTTTATCAACTTTTTAAAGTGTATTTTCTTTTCCCCATACCGCAAATCAAAATCGGCTATTCTGAGTTCATCCTGATTCACAGCTGGATGATTGAATTCCACTCCTAAATAGTCCTTGTCTTTATCCAAAAACATTTTCTGGATTTTAAAGATTGGTGGGCGAAGAATAGTAAACGTATTATGAAAAGATATATAATTCAAGTACATTTTTTCATTCAAATCGGCATACTCTACTGTAATGTCATAAATTAATTCCTCAGCTTTTGAATGGTATTGTATCGTAGAACCGTTCCATTTATCATTTACTTTTTGTTTGTAAACGCCATATCTCATTTTTCGAATAGCATAATCGTCCTTATCAATATAAATAGTTCCCCATATCTGAAAAGGATGTTTATTTTTTCTGATAGTAATTTCATATACAGCTTCATCCCCGTAAAATGTATCCCCTACTAATGAAAATCGATGTTGTTTCACAAAATCATCGACCATCTTATCGACATAAGAATAAGTAAGTATATTGTGATTTCTTATAGCATCATGAAGGTAGAGCAAAACCAATTCGTTTCCCACGTAATTGCCCAATAGCTCAACATGGGGTATGATCTTCTCTTTATTGGAATAATTATAAGGTCTGGCAGCAAGGGAATCCACTTTAAATTCATTATTTTTTGAATACGTATACAAACCATACTGCGTTTCTTTATAATCATCAATTAGAAAACCACCATCATAGATTTTGACAATTGCTTCGTTCAGATTAATGTATTCATCATCTTGTAATTGATAGTCCCTATAATAGCCCACAAGATTGAAAGGGCTAACCGGATAGTTCTCAGGTATCCGTTTTAATGCTTTATTTATAATTTGCCTGACCGTTAACTTTTTCCGTTTTCCAGTAACTACAGTTTCGGTCAACTGCATTAAAGCAGGAATCATCAAGATTTTATTGGTTTCTTTTTTCTCTAAAGAAGAAAACTCAATATTCTTTGTTTGATAACCTAAGCAGGATATTTCCAAAAAAGCCCCTTCATGTTGAAAATGCATTGGAATTTTGAATCCCCCGTCTTGATTAGATATTACACCTAATGCCTTCCCTTTTACCCTAATGGTAGCAAATATGACAGGTTCATTGGAATTTGCGTCCAACAACCGACCTTGAACGAACTCTTGTTGCCCCCAAGATTGGGTCTGACACAGGAAAACCAAGCCAATTTGTAAGTACCTCAATACCGAATACAAAAAATAAGATTTTAGCTAATCGTAAAATAAATAAATGTTGCATAATAGGCCACAAGAACTATACCATCACGCCATCCTAATCGTAACCCTTTTGGGATAAAAACCAACGGAAGTATCAAGAAAGAAATCCCAAGCATCCAAAAAATGTCGCTAGAGAGCAACCCTTGGTCAATAACAGTTATTGGTGTAATTATGGAAGTTATCCCAAGAACAGCGAGAAGGTTAAAAATATTGGAGCCGATCAGGTTGCCCAGAGAGATAGCCTTCTCTTTTTTGATAATAGCGATAATGGATGCTGCCAATTCTGGGATACTTGTGCCGACAGAGACAATGGTAACACCAATGACCCTATCGCTCACTCCAAATGTTGATGCCAGACCCACAGCGCCATCTATCAATAACTCCGAGCCACCCCAAAGAGCAGTTCCCCCTATCCCTAGAAACAGCGCAATTTTATATAAGGGTAACGGAACATCATCTTCCGGCATTTCATCAATTACCGCTGTTTTCTGAAATCTAAGCAAATAGATTAAGAACAAAAACAAAATGACAACCATGATAATGCCTTCATACTGCTCCAAAACCCCATCAAAATAAACAAAGCCTACAAATAATAAGGATGCCGCCATCATCACTGGCCAGTCTGTAGTGTAAAAGTTCTTGCGCACATCTATGCTTCCCAACAGTACCGTAATGCCAAGTACTAGGCCCAGATTAGCAATATTTGAACCTACAACATTACCAAGGGACAAATCAGGAAACCCATCCAAGGCTGCTTTAATACTAACAATAAGTTCCGGGGCAGAGGTGGCGAAAGAAACCACCGTCATACCTATAACTATTTTTGGAATTTCAAGTCTAAGGGACAAAGCCACCGCAGCTTTTAACAACCAATTCCCTCCCAAAATTAGCAGTGCCAGACCAAGAACAATTAAAAGTAGATTTCCCAAAAATAATTTTTGATGTAAATATAGAAGAAGATTCATTCGTCGATAGCTTAGTGACAAAAAAATGTTTCATAAAACATTTAAACCACAAATAAATTAGGGTGATAAAATATCCAAAAAATACAGAAAACCCGTTACGCAATGAACTGCCCAAAGAATCAATAATCTATTTCTCCAAAAGAATGGAATGGTAAAAAAAGGTGATTTTTTAAATGAAACGCTCCTTGGTTTTTGAAATTAACACAAAAAGATAGCTTTATTTATTATGATTTGTAATATGATTTCAAAAATTACATTATAAATCATAATTTTTTTAAAGCAAGTCACATCATTCCTAAAGTTGATTTCATTTTTAAAGCTACAATCTTGTATTCAATTTGATTAATTCTTAGCTAAGTATTTGGAAACCTGACAATTCTCATTTTATATTCAAAAAACATAACCGGTTCACAACAAATATTCACCCTTTAAATTAATCAATACAATGATAACCATAGTTAAGTTTTTAGTGATGTTGCTTATACAGCTCATTGCATCTTTTGTGTAACCAAAAAGCTAATACATTAGTCTGTGTTATTTTAAGTATTTTGCATTTGAAATGTTTAGCTATTTGAAATGACAAAAAAAATAACTCTTTTATACACCATACTTGTTTCATTCTTTTCGTGTAAACAAGAACCAAAGCAAGTGAACACTCCAGGCCTCAGCGCGAATTTTTCCACAATTCTGGACAATTATTATGAAGATGGTCTAAAATTGAACCCAATCAATGCTACAATGGCGGGAGACCATCGTTACGATGATATTTTTATCAATTTACTTTCAGATGAGTATTTGGACAGAATTAAAACGCATTACAATACATATAAAAATGAATTGGACGCTTTTTCAGATGAAGACCTTTCAGACAGTGAAAAAATGAGCAAGGCAATTTTGATATGGGAATGCAATATGAATTTGGAAGAACAAAAATTCAATGCAAACCTCACGCCTATTGATCAAATGTGGTCTCCCAATCTATTTATGGGGCAATTGGCAAGCGGCTCCAGCGCTCAACCTTTCAAGACTGTAGAGGATTATCAAAAATGGCTGAAAAGAGTGGATGGCTATTTGGAATGGCTGAATTCTGCGGAAGAAAGAATGCGTGAAGGAATGGAAAAAGGTCATGTACTTCCAAAATCCTTAATTGTAAAGGTGCTACCACAATTAGAATCGCTCACCGAAAGAAATTTAGAGAACCATCTTTTCTACAAGCCTATCAAAAAGTTTCCTATCGACTTTTCCGAAGAGGAAAAATCCAACTTGGAAGAGGGCTTCACAAAGATGATACTCGAGAAAATAGTACCTGCCTACGAACGCTTGCATAAATTCATGAGCGAGGAGTATCTTGACGCTGGTCGTGAATCAAGCGGTATACAAGGAGAACCGGATGGTGACGCTTACTATGCCCATCAAATTAAGAAGTATACTACTACGAACATGACTGCTGCCGAAATACACGAATTGGGGCTTAGCGAAGTTGCTAGAATTCGCTCTGAAATGGAAAAGATAAAAATAGCGGTTGGTTTTGAAGGTGATCTAAAAGCCTTTTTCGATTTTGTAAGAAGTAATAAGGAACTTATGCCCTATAAAGACCCGAATGAAGTAATCGATAACTTTAATGCTATCCATGAGCACATGAAGCCACAGATAGAAAAACTGTTCGATGTAAAGCCCAAAACTGCTTTTGAAGTAAGGCGAACCGAAGCTTTTAGGGAAAAATCCGCAAGCGCCGAGTACAATCCGGGTTCATTGGATGGCACAAGGCCCGGTATTTTTTATGTGCCCATTCCAGATGTTATGGTATACAACACATACTCGGATGAATCACTTTTCTTGCACGAAGCGATTCCCGGACACCATTACCAAATATCCCTGACACAAGAAAGTGATGTTTTGCCCAAGTTTAGGAAAACGCTTTGGTACAGTGGTTATGGTGAAGGTTGGGCTTTGTACAGTGAATCACTAGGTACTGAGTTAGGGCTTTATACAGACCCCTACCAGCTTTTTGGTATGCTAGGAGCCGAAATGCACCGTGCAGTGCGTTTGGTGGTGGATACTGGACTACATTACAAAGGATGGACAAGAGAAGAGGCCATTCAGTACTCTTTGGATAATGAAGCTGAATCTGAAGCAAGTATTACATCAGAAATAGAACGTTATATGGCCAATCCAGGGCAAGCACTTTCTTATAAAATTGGACAATTAAAAATTAGGGAATTACGTGAAAAAGCTGAAAAAGCCATGGGAGAGAATTTTGATATTCGAAAATTTCACAATCAAGTATTGGAAACCGGCTGTGTTCCCTTAGCTTTATTAGAGGATAAAATAAATAGTTGGATAAAGGTCAACAATTAGTTTTTTCACAAATTTTTAAAGGCTAATGTAGTAACTTCTTGGCTATATTTGTTTTATCAATATACTAACAATGTTTTATAGACTTCTGGCTAGAATGAATAAAGCTCTTCTCCCTTCTTATTCAAAAAAAGGGTTGGATTTGTCAAAAGCTTCTAAAATACAAATGGCGATAATAGGCTGGCGCTATTTTATAACCACTAAAGCATTGGGTCAATAGTTCAACAGTGCTTTGATTTCATAATTTTTAAGTTTAGCTGCTCCATTTAAAAAACCAAGTTGAATCAAAAAATTACATTGTACCACTTCTCCCCCCAATTTTTCCACTAGTTTGCAAACTGCATTTGCGGTTCCACCAGTTGCCAACACATCGTCATGTACCAATACTTTTTCGCCCTTTTGTATTGCATCCGTATGAATTTCCAAGGTGTCCTCACCATATTCCAAGGAGTAGGACTCCGAAATTATTTTATATGGCAATTTTCCTTTTTTACGCACAGGAACAAAACCGGCATTGAGTTTTGATGCAATTAAGGGTGCGAAAATAAAACCTCTGCTATCTACACCAACCACCTTGTCAATAGCATAATCTTTAACCATATCGCAAAGTGTTTCACAAGCTTTGGCAAGTGCTTGAGGATCTTTTAAAAGAGGGGTGATATCCTTAAAAACGACACCAGGTTGAGGAAAGTCTTGTATATCACGAATGTAGCGTTCAAAATCCATTATTTTTGGTTATGAGGTTTTGTCGTAAATTTAAAAAGAAATATATTTGCACCCCATAAAAAAGGCCTCGTGGCGCAACTGAATAGCGCATCTGATTACGGCTCAGAAGGTTACAGGTTTGAATCCTGTCGAGGTCACTAAAAAAACTTGTAAAAAGTTTCAAAACCGTGCAAATCCTATGATTTGCGCGGTTTCTTAGTTTTTGGGCCATCATTTAAATTGATTTGATTTGATGTAAAAAGGTCACAGACCGTCAACAAAATTTTAGACCGTCAACATTGTTGACGATTTGATTTGTGAACACATAAGCTACTCAGTATAGTTGATTTGACTTTCGTCTTACTAAATGTTTAATTTAAAAGACAACAACTATGAGAACATCAAACACATTTGCAATCCTTTTTTGGGCATACTCTACTCGTGCCAAAAATAACCTAACCGGTATGTACGCCAGAATTACAGTAAATGGAAAAAAAGTCAACATTAGCTTAAAACAGCAAGTTGATGTGAGAGTATGGGATTCAAAAAGGCAGCGAGCAAAAGGGAATAGTGAAACGACAAGGGCTTTAAATTCTTATTTAGACCAAGTTCATGCACAACTCGTGCAACTTTATCAAGATTTAAAATTTAAAGGGCAATTAATTACCGCTGAGTTAATCAAGGCTGAATATTTAGGTGAAAGTGATAATTCTAAGACTCTTCAAAACCTTCTTGAATATCACAACAAAAAAACTGAAAAAACATTAGCCGTCGGAACCTTGAGGAATTTTAGAGTAACTGAAGGTTACCTTAACAAGTATTTAAACAATGTATTGAATACTTCAGATATTTTTTTAAAAGAACTCAACTACAAATTTATTTGCGATTTTGCTAATTTCCTAATTTGCTTTTGGCCCAAGGGACACCTTAAAGCAATGAGCAATAATACGGTTATGAAACATATTCAAAGGTTTCGAAAAATCATAACTCTTGGTTATCACATAGAATGGATAGACAAAGACCCCTTTGTTAGGTGGAAACCTACTTATGAAAAAAGAGAACGCCCGTTTTTAACTGAAAACGAATTATCAAACATTGAAACCTATCATCTTCCGATTGCTCGATTAGAAAGAGTACGAGACTTATTCATCTTTAGTTGCTATACGGGAATTGCATATATAGATATTATGAATCTTACAAATGATAACATTCTTAAAGGAATAGATGGCAACGATTGGATTTTTATGAATCGGCAAAAAACGAAATCACCAGTAAAAGTTCCATTGCTTGGAAAGGCAAAAGAATTACTTATTAAGTACGAAAGTCATCCAATGACAGAGATTACAGGGACTTTATTTCCGGTAATCACGAATGAAAAAGTAAATCTATATTTAAAGGAAATTGCTGAAGCTTGCGGTTTAAAAAAGAATCTTACATTTCATATGGCCCGGCACACATTTGCCACTACAGTAACACTAAGTAATGGTGTACCGATAGAAACTGTTTCCAAACTTTTAGGACATTCTAAAATTGCTTCTACACAAGTCTATGCCAGGGTTGTTGAAAGAAAGGTAAGCCAGGATATGTTGGCGTTAAGAAATAAAATAGAGGCTCCTGATAAAAATGAACTTCAAATAAAACATAATATGTAAGTATCAATATTAAAGGGAAAATGCTTTTGATAAATTCAAAAGCATTTTTTTTTAGTTTTTCAATACTATTTTCCTACTCCCCTTCAGTTCCTTCAATTCAATCATTAGCCTCTCATTATCCCCAAGAACAAATTTTGGAAGTACATAAACAAATCGCTTTCTTTCTTTGGTTTTTATTTCATTAGGTAATTGATATTGATGAATTACTTTCTGTTCTAATCTTTGAAAAGAGGCCTTACGCTTTTTATTTCCATTTGTTCGATAAATTTTGAGATAGTCAATCTCAAAATCAATTTCAGACTTATTCTTGATTTCTAAAACCAAATAAACTTCGGAAGCATTATAAGCCATTTTCTGTAATTGCAATTTGATGTAAGCTTCCCTTAAAATAGGACAGCTTAAAATTAGAATTTTCTAACTTTAAATTTTAACTGTCACATGAAAAAAAGCAAGTTTACCGAG
>NZ_JAHCMU010000030.1:2500-5373 GCF_018449435.1 Flagellimonas sp. 389
GGCACGCCGTCACGGACGAATCCGCTCCGACCGCTTGTAGGCGTATGGTTTCAGGGTCTATTTCACTCCGTTATTCACGGTTCTTTTCACCTTTCCCTCACGGTACTGGTTCTCTATCGGTCTCTCAGGAGTATTTAGTCTTGGCGGATGGTCCCGCCGGATTCATACAGGGTTTCACGTGCCCCGCACTACTCAGGATACCACTATCTTTAACCAAACTTGCCTGTACCGGGCTATCACCGTCTACGGCCCCAATTTCCAATGGGTTCCAGTTCGTTTCGCAAAGAATGTCGTGGTCCTACAACCCCGGTGCTGCCGGAACAGCAACGGTTTGGACTAATCCGATTTCGCTCGCCACTACTATCGGAATCACTTTTGTTTTCTCTTCCTCCGCCTACTTAGATGTTTCAGTTCAGCGGGTTCGCCCCTCTTGCGAGGTGACTGGCCTTCAACCAGCCGGGTTGCCCCATTCGGATATCCACGGATCAACACTCGTGTGCAGTTCCCCGTGGCTTTTCGCAGCTTATCACGTCCTTCTTCGCCTCTGAGAGCCTAGGCATCCCCCATACGCCCTTATTTTGCTTGTCGCACCTGTACATAAAGTACAAATGCCCTCGTAATCCTTTATTATATTCTATTCTACTTCGTGTTTCTTATTTGACTTCGCCATGATGGTATAAACCATCACGCTCCGTCCCAATATGTCAATGAACTTGTGCCGAGTCGGCACCGACAAAAACAAAAATGTCCCGTCGGGCCTACTTTATTGGCCTTGTGGAGAATATCGGAGTCGAACCGATGACCTCCTGCGTGCAAGGCAGGCGCTCTAGCCAGCTGAGCTAATCCCCCAATTACCAGTCGTCAGTAATCAGTAGTTAGTAGTTAGTCCCTAACCACCGCCCAACTTCTAGAATTTCCAATACTTTATTTTTAAGAACTTCGTACTCCGTATTTTCAACTTTGCACTTCTCGTAGTCTCAGGCAGACTCGAACTGCCGACCTCTACATTATCAGTGTAGCGCTCTAACCAGCTGAGCTATGAGACTCTTTGGTGAACATATTATAAGACAGCATAAAAGAAAAACAAGGACCACCCCGATGAAAGGACGGGACATTGTCCGGTCGTCTTTCTCTAGAAAGGAGGTGTTCCAGCCGCACCTTCCGGTACGGCTACCTTGTTACGACTTAGCCCTAGTTACCGATTTTGCCCTAGGCCGCTCCTCTCGGTGACGGACTTCAGGCACTCCCGGCTTCCATGGCTTGACGGGCGGTGTGTACAAGGCCCGGGAACGTATTCACCGGATCATGGCTGATATCCGATTACTAGCGATTCCAGCTTCACGGGGTCGAGTTGCAGACCCCGATCCGAACTGTGACCGGTTTTATAGATCCGCGCCCGTTTGCACGGTGGCTTCCCTCTGTACCGGCCATTGTAGCACGTGTGTGGCCCAGGACGTAAGGGCCGTGATGATTTGACGTCGTCCCCACCTTCCTCGCGGTTTGCACCGGCAGTCCCGTTAGAGTCCCCATCTTTACATGCTGGCAACTAACGGTAGGGGTTGCGCTCGTTATAGGACTTAACCTGACACCTCACGGCACGAGCTGACGACAACCATGCAGCACCTTGTAATATGTCCGAAGAAAAAGGTATCTCTACCCCTGTCATACTACATTTAAGCCCTGGTAAGGTTCCTCGCGTATCATCGAATTAAACCACATGCTCCACCGCTTGTGCGGGCCCCCGTCAATTCCTTTGAGTTTCATTCTTGCGAACGTACTCCCCAGGTGGGATACTTATCACTTTCGCTTGGCCGCCGAGACCGAGGTCCCGACAGCTAGTATCCATCGTTTACGGCGTGGACTACCGGGGTATCTAATCCCGTTCGCTACCCACGCTTTCGTCCATCAGCGTCAGTTCGTTGTTAGTGACCTGCCTTCGCGATCGGTGTTCTATGTGATATCTATGCATTTCACCGCTACACCACATGTTCCGGCCACTCCACAACGACTCAAGACCACCAGTATCAAAGGCAATTCTACAGTTGAGCTGCAGACTTTCACCCCTGACTTAATGGCCCGCCTACGGACCCTTTAAACCCAATGATTCCGGATAACGCTCGGACCCTCCGTATTACCGCGGCTGCTGGCACGGAGTTAGCCGGTCCTTATTCTTACGGTACCGTCAAACGCCTACACGTAGGCGCGTTTCTTCCCGTATAAAAGCAGTTTACAACCCATAGGGCAGTCATCCTGCACGCGGCATGGCTGGATCAGTCTCCCGACCATTGTCCAATATTCCTCACTGCTGCCTCCCGTAGGAGTCTGGTCCGTGTCTCAGTACCAGTGTGGGGGATCCCCCTCTCAGGGCCCCTAACCATCGTAGCTTTGGTGGGCCGTTACCCCACCAACCAGCTAATGGTACGCATGGCCATCCCTGTCCGATAAATCTTTAACCTTAAGAACATGTGTCCCTAAGGTACCATGGGGCATTAATCCAAATTTCTCTGGGCTATTCCCCTGACAGGGGCAGGTTCCATACGCGTTCCGCACCCGTGCGCCGGTCGTCATCTTGTGCAAGCACAAATGTTACCCCTCGACTTGCATGTGTTAGGCCTGCCGCTAGCGTTCATCCTGAGCCAGGATCAAACTCTTCATTGTCTATCGTTAAATATCTATTCAACTCCCAAACAACAACCAAGTCCTTGACATCAAAATGGTTCTTTGTTATTCTCTTTTACGCTGTCTATACAATATGTCAAATGAACTTTTTTCAATCCTGAAAAAAAAGAAAAATATACCCCGCATAAGAACTATACAATCCCTCTCTCAAACGCCTGCCTTATCAGCTAAGCGGGTGCAAATATAGAAAGGTT
>NZ_JAHCMU010000031.1 GCF_018449435.1 Flagellimonas sp. 389
TATGGCGTTCTGCAAGTGGTTTCCCGTGCCTTTGGTAATCAATAGCTGTTCGGTCCCCTTTGGGTTTTCTGCCACTAGTTCCGCTCGTATTTTTAGCGTGTACTCCATCACGTCCAAGACTTGGTGCGCTTCCAGTTTTAGGGTTCTTTCGTTGCTCCTGCGACTGCTCTTTACAAAGATTTTTCCTTCTCTCAATTTTACGTCGTTTACTTCCAGTCGGTTCAGTTCCAACGTTCCCAAGCCTTGGTAAATGATCAGTCCCAAGATGATCTTATTGCGTTTGGCGATGTTTTCATCTTCCTGTTTTTCCAAGTTCCCGATATCGTAACCGTGATAGATTTTTTCCAATGTGGGTTTGTCGATGATATTGTACAGCTTTCGTCTTTTGATGCCCTTGATGTTGATGTTCAAGGTGGGGTTATCGTTTCTTAACTGTCGCTTGGCGACCCAATCGAAGTAATGTCTTAAGCTGTTCATGTGCAGTTGTACGGTACGCTGTTTTATCGCTTTGTTCTTTAGATGCTGTACGTAGCTGATAACCTCGTTGTAGGTACTTTGTTCCGTTTCTATTTGGTTGCTTTCCGTCCAGACGGTGTATTGCAACAGGCTTTTGCTGTAGCTTTCCGATGTGGCTGTGCTAAAGCCTCTTGATAACAGGTAGTTTTTAAACGTCATTTTGTTGCTCTAAAAGATGTGTGTACACTTGGGTGGATTCCAGACTGCTATGCCCCAAGAACCTGCTTATCTTTTCCAAGGGCATCCCGTTTTGGAGCAGGTGCGTGGCGATGCTGTGGCGCAGTACGTGAAGCCTGATGTTCTTTTGTTGCAACTCAATATTGTTGCTCCGGTGTTGCAACAGCTTCAACCGCAGGGCAATGCTCTGGGCATCCATCCGTCTGCTGCGGCTGCTTACAAAAAAGGCTTCTTCCCGCTTGTCCTTGTTTAATAACGTTGGCCTGTAATCGTAAACATATTCTTCGAGGTATTTTAAGTTGGTCTTGTTAAGTGGTACAAATCGTTCTTTGTAACCTTTTCCCCTTCTAACGTGCAATATCTGTTTGTCCCAGTACACATCGCCGATGTCAAGATGATGGCCTTCGTTCCTTCGCAGACCACAACCGTAAAAAACCGTTAGTATGGCCTTGTCCCTTGATGCGATGGCCTCAAAAAGGTATTTGGGATTGTAGCGTGATATGTTATGATGATAACTTTCCGTGAGTTTGTAGAGCTCTCGGATTTCTGCAACGGTCAACGTCTCTATTTCGCTGGCGTCGCACGCCTCCCAATCGATGGTTAGCATTGGCAACACCATCCTTCCACTTTGGCGCAGGTAGTCCGTAAACTTATACAATGCCTGTAAATGCTTGTTCAAATAGGCGTTGCTCAAGCCACCGCCCTGACGTTCGTTGCTCCGTGATTTTAAGTGGTTGTAATATTCTTTTATCCGCTTGTTGTCCAGTTGCTTGATATGATTGATATTGTTCTGTTCGAGGTAGTAAAATAATTCTCGTATGTGGTTGGGAAGATTATAAACGGTACTTTCCGCATAGCCCAAAATATCCAGCCATTCCCTAAAGGATTGTTGCAGGTACTCATAGGATCGGTTTTTTAGGATTAATTTTTTCATTGCGCTTATGCTTTTTCGTGAACTTTGCGAACCACTACTTTAATTAACTGTTTATATGTATGTTATGTAGTTCATTTATAGATTGAACCACCTTTGGGCTACTGAACCACTTTACCGCCTTTTTAGCTTTACTAATGTCTTGTCCAGTACACTATTAATCTGTTTTTGCAGTTGATTATATTCTGTGGTACTGACGATTTCATAATGGTAACCAGTTGCTTTTTTACCTTTCACTTTTTTAATGTAGTAGCCTGTGAGCAATTGTAGATTGTAGCGTTTTTGATTGCTTGGGTTGATGCGTAGAACTTGCCGTATTTCCCGATTGGTAAACTGCTTTTTCTTTTTACTTTTCAGATAGCTTTTTACATTCTCTAAATAGTTTCTGCAACTTCCTGTAAGTTCATCGCTCTTGCGCAGTAAAATATCCTTTAAAAGCGTGTTGGCGTTCTCGATATCCTCAATGGCAACTTCGATGTATTCCTCGCCCGTTTCCTTATCAAATTGGCTTTCCCGTTGGAATTGACGGTAAAATGTAATGGCTTCTATAAATTGCAAATAGTGGTTGTTTGTTCTTCTCGGTTTAAATACCGATTGCGGTAATACCAACTTTTCTGCATACGGATTAATTATTCTAATCGGCTTTAAAACCCTTTGCACATTTTGTAAAAAGGTCTGTATTTCAAGTTCTTTGTACTTGTCAACTTTGCCCGAGGCGGCTCGCCTCTGGTACTGCATTATTTTCTCGTCCTGTTCGTTACTTTCATCCAAGTAGAGTAGGAAGCTCCTGTTTGCATTATCCTCGTAAATCTGTTCTTTGGTAGTGCATCCTGCTACACAAACAGGGCCTTCTACAACTAGATACTTGGTTTGGGTTTCGCCTTTGCTGTTTTTACCGGCAATGGTCTTTACGATACGTTTTTTGGTCTGTAGTTCCCGTAACGGGTAGAGTGCGTTTTCTGCTCCGTCCAGATCTTCAATAAGTATGACCTTGTTTTTAAGTTCTTGCTTTCCAAAATAGTAAAAGGCGTTTTCACTTAACGTCGTTATGCTTACCCGTTCTTCTTCCGGAACGAGTTCGCCAACTTTTTCCTGTAAATGCGTCTTTCCTGTTCCGCTACTGCCCAGGCTGATAACGTGTAAGGGTTGCTCTTGTTTGCGGTTGGTAAAGATGATGTACATTATCAGGCGGTTTGTTTCCTCGCCGATGATACCGCTTTGTTCGATTAGGCTGTTTGTCTGATTTAGTAAATCTTTGGATTTTAGGAAGGTTTCGGCTTTCTCTATCTCCTTTTTTGTGAGTTGCTTGATTTTTGGCTTTAGGTTTTCTTCGGTTTCCTTGATCTTTTCCAATCTGTATTTTTCCAACAGTTCCGTGAGTTCCGCAAAGCTTCCTGCTAAAATGGATGTCCCTATTTCCAGTTTCTCCGCACACTTGCGTATAAACTTCTCCAACTGGGTGTCGTTGTACAGATCGAGGTTGTGCCTTACCGGTGGCCGGCTACTTTCCTGCAACTGTACTTTCAGGGTGCTCCGCATCCTGTCCAGTCCGTCCAACCGTATGCCACCGAGTACGGCAAGCCGTAAGAGTTCGTTCTGATAAATTAACTGCTCTGGATTGCTTGTGTTGAGCTTCGTCGAAACATCTGCGTTGAAGTTTGTGGCCATTGTTTACAATTATTTTGATAATCATATTTGACTACAAATATATACATTTTGTTTATTTAAAAATATATACTTCGTTTACTATTTTCGGCATCATTATATTTTATGTCTATAAATAGCTAACTTTGTAAAGCATTTTTGATGTTTCATCTGTTAATTATTACGTTTATGTCGTTTGGCGATAACTTAAGGAAGATACGTGCGGACAAGGATATTTCACAGGGCGAGCTCGCCAAAATGATCGATGTCCACGCTACGCATATTTCGCGGTACGAACGTAATTTAACGTCGCCGACCATTGATGTGGCTAAAAGGATTGCCGATGCCCTCGAGGTATCCACGGATTCCCTTATTTATGGTTCCAACGAGCAGATTGTGAACAGCAAGCTCAATGATGAGGAGCTGTTGCAGTTGTTCTCCAAGGTGCAGTTGTTGGGCAACGAGGACATAACGAGCATCAAGGCGATGCTACGTGCCTTTGTGTTCCAAAAGGATATTCAAAAACAACTGGCATAAAAAAAAGAGCCCGTTAAGGCTCTTTTGCTATCTGCGGGTTTTTGAAGCCCTTGTATTTTTTTAGGTACTCTTCGTTGCCCTCGAATTGTAAATTCTCGCGGTACTTTTCCTCAATACGTGCAATCGGGATTTCATCCAAATCTATTGTTTGCTTGCCCAGAGTAGATTGTTCTAAGCTGTATTCCGTAAGTGTTTGATACATTACAAAAAGCATCATTTTTTCCCATGCACTGTGTTTTTTTTCTTCCCTATATGAAACTAAATAATCAATTTCCTCCCAATCATCTGCTAAGTTTTTAATATATGTTTTAGTATTTTTCACATCTCCTAGAAAATATCTTTTTTTCCAAAGAGGTCTTATTTTATTATATATATCTTCAAAATACATGGTGGCGAGGTTAATTGTTTATAATCTTGCCTTCTAGGTCTGTAGTGATCCTGTGTCCTTGCTTCTTTGCCTGAGTGCCAAAACCGGGAGAGTTCTTTGTAAATATCTTCCATTCGCCGTGTAGGCCAGTATGTGTTGTATAGGATTTACGGTAAATTGCTCCCGATTTTATATGGACGATTTCCCCAGAAACTGTTTTAAATTGACTTGGGTTTAATTTTGGTAAAGGAACCTTTCCGTTACCACCGTATTTAATTAGCTTGTTGGCCAATTTAGAAGCTGGCTTTCCCAAAGTTTTTGTGCCCCTTATGATGAACCCTCCCGGTATTATGGATGTGGTCACGTCCAAACCAAACTCCCTACGCTGTTCAGGCGAGTTGGCGTCCCAGTCCCTTGAGAAGATGTCACCGAACCTTGTGAGGGCGTTGCCCCCCGCACCGTTCAGGACAAAGTTCCAGTCCTGCTCGAACTTGCCCGGTATGGTCTCCTGCGAGTAATCGTATGCCGAGGCCGGTATCATCGTGCTCATCAAAAGAGGGGCGCTGAAAGAAAAATCCATTCCTGCCAGACCACGCATCATGTCCCCCGACATGTCCGTACCGGTCATCGTAACACCGTCCAATTGGTTCGGGCCCGTGGTGACCCAATCGTCATCACAGCATCCGTCGGCAAAACCACCATCGGCATCTACCATCAAAATAGGGTTGTTCCCCATGCCGAGATATGGCGAAGCATATTGCCCATACGGATCCGTTGTGAGCCACCGTCCTATGCGACTATCCCAAAGCCTTAACTGAAAGGCCTCCTTCCCCGTTTCGGGGTCCTTTTCCTGCCCCTGGAAGGCATATCTGTAGCCCTCGGCCCCCAGCAGGCTCTTGCCCGGCATGGGCATCCCGAAGGG
>NZ_JAHCMU010000032.1 GCF_018449435.1 Flagellimonas sp. 389
ACATCCTGAGCCTGAGCGACGACCCAACCGCAGTACCCATTGACTTGAGCACATACGTCAACAACGATACGAACGAGCTTTCTGATATCACTCTCAACGCAACTACCATAGAACTCACAAATCCTGCAGCTGGAGCAACAGGTGTTGACCTAAACTTAACTTTCGCCACTGATGCAGAACTGGCAACTGGAGGTGGCAATAACTTAGCTACTAATAATCTTACCCAAATAGCGGGTACCAATAGAAGTTATGATATTAATAATGGCAACCTAAGTTTTATAGGTACAGGAAATGTTGGAATTGGTATAAATCCTGTAGAAAAACTACATGTTGACGGAAATATTTTGGCAACTGGTACTATTACTCCGGATTATGTTTTTCAAATGTATTTTGAAGGTCAGAGTAAATTAAAGCCTGGCTATAAAATGCTTAGTCTAAAAGAAGTTGAAAAGTTTTCTAGTATTCACAAACATCTTCCAGGTGTTCCATCTGCAAAAGAAATACAAAATAATGGTGGAATACTAATAAACAGAGCAACAGAAATCAATCTTGAAAAAATAGAGGAATTATTTCTTCACACCATAGAGCAGGAAAAGAAAATAGAGCAGTTAAAATCAGAAAACACAAAACTCACCAATGAGCTTAATGTATTAAAATCTGATATCCAAACAATTAAAGCTTTGCTTGCCAAAAAAGAAGAATAACTAACCTTGAAATCCCTCCTCCACATAGCGTCCCTTCTATTTTTTGGCTTTATCCAAGCCCAAAACGCGCTGTACAATAGTGGGAACATAAGAATACACCCCAATGGCAACTTAGGATTTCATACCAACCTGATCAACGATACCGCTTTTGACCAAAACCAGGGTTTGGCAGGTTTTTATGGAAATAATCCAATAGAGGTTCAAGGCAGTATTTCCCCAACCTTTACCGACGTTGAGTTTATGGTACCCAATGATATTTTGCTGCAGAATTCTGTCAATGTTGAGAACAATGTGAATTTTGTAGAAGGCAATGTCTTAACACCATTGGCAAACCAGACCATACACCTTAATTTTTTGGATCAAGGATTTTTTACAGGAGAAAACAATGCATCTAAGGTAACAGGTTTTGCCGCCATTGAAAATAGAGCGTTTTTCTCTTTTCCGGTTGGAGACAACGATCAGTTGCGTCCCTTAATGATAGATTCCGAGACCAATACACCCTTAGCCATCTGCGCTTATTTTTTTGAAAACCCTTCCAATCCCGCTTCTATTACCGAGACATTTAACGTAGAGGAGAAAGTAAGGAATATAGGAACAGTAAGCGACAAAGAATTTTGGATTTTACAAAGCAATATTCCGACAACGGTTACAGTAAGTTGGAACCAAAGAAGTGCATTGTTCGGAATACCCAATACCACTGTAGATGCTATAATCCTTGTTGGATGGAGCAAACAGGCCAACCAATGGGTCGTTATTGGAAATACGGCACAAAGTGGTGATGAAAATCAAGGGTTTTTGACCTCCGAGACTTTTGTGCCCAGCGATTATGAAGCGATAACTTTTGGTACCGTACCATTGCCAACGGACACCTTTGCCGTGAACAACCCAACCTTGGGTAATTATTTTTTAAGCCCAAACGGTGATGGCACCAATGATTTTTTGGTCTTTGACGGACTATCCGAATCCCCTAACAATAGTGTTCGTATATTCAATCGTTTTGGACAAAAAGTATTTGAAAAATTCAATTACGTAGACGAATTTACAGGACTCACCAACACAGGCAGCCTATTATTGAACAAAGATATTGGCCTAGCTGAAGGCATCTATTATTATCTTGTTACCTTGGACGATTTACAGCTGGAATACCAAGGTTTTATTTTTATTGACCGATAATCCAATTGCCAACATTGGTAGTCGTTCATCTGCAAAGAATTCCGTTGTTCGTATTATTTTGCTGATTTTACCTCGGTAAATGCTTGTTACACAACATTTACTACGACCTCACCCCATCGAATTCTATTTTTATAGCCCCAAGAACTTAATCGCGCTTGAATGAAAAAGACTATTATCTTATTCGTACTTATGAGCCCTATCCTTGTGTTTTCTCAAGTAAAGGTTGGCTCAAATCCAGATGTTATCGATGTATCATCTATTTTAGAGCTGGAAAGCTCTAATAAAGCTTTGGTCCTAACAAGATTGACATCGGCTCAAATGCAAAGCATTAGCCCATTAAATGGAGCAGTAGTGTATAATACCGATACCTCTTGCGTTCATTATTATAATGGAATGCAATGGATCAATTTGTGTGACTCTTCTAATGGTACAGGATTTTCGTTTACAGATAATGGAGACGGTACCATAACACTATCCGACGGCATGGGAGATGAACTTATTTTTAATGGTGCTCCAGAAACCGTTACAACCTTAGTGGATAATTTGGACGGTACCTATACGTTCACTAACGAATCAGGCATTCAAACGATAGTTAACACCGTAAGTTCAGATAGTCAGACTTTAAGCACGGACGGCAACCCGGGAAACATAGAAATCACCAATGGAAATACCATTAATTTAAATGTCAATGATGCTGATGCCGATGACCAAAATGAGATTCAAAACTTACAATTCAATGCTGGAGTGATTTCACTTTCGAATGACCCTGATGCAACCAATATTGATTTAAGCAATTACGATACCGATGCTACCGATGACTTTGACGGTGAATGGACATCTTTGAACAATATTCCAGCGGATATCGCGGACGGTG
>NZ_JAHCMU010000033.1 GCF_018449435.1 Flagellimonas sp. 389
GGGGAACTAATCTAATATCTTTTTTAAGGACACTTCCTTAATCTTCCTAATGCTCCTTTTTCAAAAATTTATAAAGAACGTTTTGACCTTTCAGCCGATGTAAAGATAATAAAATTCAGCACTTCGGATTAAAGCCCTCGCAATGGCAATCCAGCACTTTCATTCTTCAAGCTTCCTCTGTATTGCCCTTGCTCCCTTTTCCTCGGTATGTTACATAAAACGGGTTATAATACTTGCTCGCACCATCAATGCCGTAGTTATAACCCGTTTTATGTAAAATACTCCCTACCCAACAACACCGGCCTACGCGCCCCAAGCTTCCAACGCCCATAGCGGAACTTTGATTGAAGTTTTTAAATTTGATTGTAGAAGATTGTGAAGACTGAACGCCCTGCGGTTGTCTCATTTTAAAAGGTTTTTCCGTTTGATGGAACTTTCCGTTTTAAAAGATGAAGATTTAGGCGGTGGATTTTTTGAGCGTTGGCAATCTTCAGCTTTTAAAATGGTTGCCCAGCGGCATAGAGCGACACAAAGATTGGTTACGAAGTAAATATTAACTTCTCGTAGTGCGCTGGCAGTAGCGTCGGCAAAAAGCGTTGGCAGAGCGGATATTTTACATAATTTACATTATAACAACGGCTTGGGTGGCGTGGTGGCTGATGTCGGCAGTTTTATAATGCCAATTATGTAAACATAGCTTGGGGCGGTTTTTATGGTGGGATTTTTTGTTTCGGGCTTTGGCAACGGCTCTTTACTTTTTATGATGACCGATTTTTAAGAACTAAAATTTATTGTAAAAAGTAATGTGCCGTTTTTGCGTTGGCCACAAAAATCGTGACGTAAAGACCGCAGAGGCGGTGGCGCGCGGAAGGGCAAAAAAGACAGGGGGAAGTTAGGAACGAACTGGCCGGGTTTTTTGCCCTGGGGATTTTTCTATTAAAGGGGTTTTTGTTTTGTTCCTCTAAAATTGATTAATTCAATAACGCCTTTTCTCGGCTTTGTTCGATAGATGATATAATTGTTTTTATCGACCAATCCTTTGCGAACATTTTTGTATTTTCCCGTTGGTGGACAGATTTTCGGGTACTTACTAATACGCTCTAAAAACTCTTTTAATCGTTGTTCTAAATTTAGGATTTCTCTTTCTGTCCATTCTTCTTCTAAATAGTCAAGAACATTTTGTAATCCTTTATCTGCCTGTGGTGTCCAGATGATGTTTAATGCCATTTATCAAAACGTTTCATTACAGTTTCATTGGCACTATATTCGCCTTTATCCGCTTGTGATAATCCCGCTTTTATTTCGTCTTGCTCTTCTTTGGTCATTTCATCCCACCAGTCGGTCTGCTCTTCGTCAAACACTTTTTTTAGCTTCGCCAATAAGCTTTCTTTTTGCGTCTGCAATAGCAAGTGCATCAATTCTAACTTTGTGGTTTCGATATTCATACAATTCATTTTACTACAAATTTACATTTTTATATTATCGGATGATATTTATTGACTTCTTCCTGTAGATCCTCAAGGTCGTTTATCAGGTAGTTTTCGGTAGAGCTAACATAACGGTGTCCTGCCATATATTGCACTTCCCGTAGGTTGTAAACTTTCAGCCAACCCGTAATTACAGAGGCTCTCATCTGCTTTAGGCTTTCGATTTCCCTGTGTTTCTTCCTCAACTTCTGCAATAGCTTTT
>NZ_JAHCMU010000034.1 GCF_018449435.1 Flagellimonas sp. 389
TGTAGCCTTACCTGTTTTAGGACGTTGCTAAATTCATAAAATTATGATCAATGTTCATCGTTTGGGGGAAGAATTCTTCCCCCAAACGGTTCTTATATTCCCTTGGCGGCATATCCCCCAATGATGAATGTGGATGTTCCGTATTGTAATCCTTTCGCCATTTCTCGGTCAATGTTCTTATCTGATGAAGGTCGTTGAACCAATAGGCATCAAGTACGTCTTCCCTGTAAAACCTGTTGAGCCTTTCCATAAATCCGTTCTGCATGGGCTTGCCCGGTTGTATGAACCGAAGTTCCACCCTTTTGCTCTTGCACCATTGCGACAAGGTCTTCGAGATGAACTCCGGGCCGTTGTCGCAACGTATGGTCTTTGGCAGACCTATCTCCTCTTCCAAATGCCCCAAGGTCTCCACTACCTTTTTGGCGGGATAGTTCAGGCCAATGTCCATGGCCAGTGCCTCACGGTTGCAATCGTCCATCACGTTGAACACCCTGACCTTTCTTCCATCGGAGAGAACGTCGGCCATGAAGTCCATGCTCCAGACCTCATTGAGTTCCGTTGGTGCTTCCAACGGGTTCTTTACCCTTGACGGCAATCTCTTTTTGTGCTTTCTTCTAAGCTTTAGGTTCATCGACCTATAGACCCGAAGCACACGCTTCCTGTTCCATTTATGGCCTTCGCGACGCAGCCGCTTGTAATATACCTCGAAACCCCTGGTGGGCAGTTCTTCCGCCAACTGCGATAGCGCATCGACTACTTCCGTATCGTCCCTCTTGGTATGGTAGTACCACATCGAACGGGCAAGACCTATGACCCGACAGGAACGTGATACACAGACCGAATAGGCTTCTTGAAGGTATTTGGCACGGTGCTTCTTGTCGGAAGGCCCTAGAACTTTTTTGACAGTACATCCTTGAGCATACGCACGTCCAGACTGACATCGGCGTACATTGCCTTAAGCTTGCGGTTCTCCTCTTCAAGTTCCTTCAATCGCTTCATATGGGCGACCTCCATGCCGCCGTACTTCTTGCGCCAATAGTAGAAAGTGCTCTTGTCGACGCCCATCTCGCGGGAAATATCGCCCACACTTCTTCCTTGTTCGTTCTCTTTCAGTGCCTTGATGATCTGGCTCTCGGTAAACTTGCTTTTTTTCATGTGACAGTTAAAATTTAAAGTTAGAAAATTCTAATTTTAAGCTGTCCTATTTT
>NZ_JAHCMU010000035.1 GCF_018449435.1 Flagellimonas sp. 389
CCCGAAGGTTCGTACCGGATATGTTTTGAGGTCTTTGATGTCCTCACGGGCAAACGCCTCTCGGCCCGTTCGTGTGCAAGCATCTTCATTTTCCAGAACCGACCGCCATTTTTGGTATTGCCCCAAAATGGGATCCAGATAGACCAGACCAATCCACAGAACATTGTCTTCCAATGGACGCCCAGACAGCTCAACGTGACCCATGTGGAATACGAACTGAGCCTGGTGGAGCTTTGGGACAATACCATAGACCCACAGGCCGCTTTTTTGGCAACCCCGCCCATGTTCCAGACCGTGACAAGGGCTACCAGCTATCTGTATGGCCCCGCCGACCCCGTTCTGTTGCCCAACTATGCCTATGCGTGGCGGGTACGGGCCAAAGCTGTGGATGGGGCGGAAGCCATAGGACAGTTCGAGAACCAAGGGTACAGCGAGATCTTCTCCTTTGTCCACTTGGCCCCCTGTGAGGTACCGCCCAACCTACGGCACGAGGTACGTGGCAGCGGACGGGCCAACATCCTTTGGGACGACCCCAGTACCGAGGTGCCCGAGTTCACCGTACGCTACCGGCAGAAAGGGGAGGGCAATGCATGGTTCCTGAACCGTACCAATGCAAACTGGACCACGCTTTGGGATTTAAGGCCCGGAACGCCCTACGAGTACCAATTGAAAAAGGACTGTGGGCTGGGCCAGAGCGGTTGGAGCCCCGTAAAGCAGTTCACCACGGCACTGGAGACCGAGGTGGAGGAGCTGTACCAGTGCGGCATATCGCCGAGCATAGATATACAGAACCAAGAACCTTTGCCCAGTCTCTTGCCCGGACAGCAATTTACAGCAGGGGACTTTACCGTGATAGTGACCACGGTATTTGGAAGCAACGGCTATTACAGCGGCAAGGGCTTTGTGCGCATTCCTTATCTGGGCAATATAAAACTGGCGGTACATTACGACAATATCCTTTTGAA
>NZ_JAHCMU010000036.1 GCF_018449435.1 Flagellimonas sp. 389
GGAACTTGCCAAATACGGCCATGTGACCATGGTGCTGGAAGGCACAAGAACGGACAATGTCGCCTTTAAGGATTCCACATCGTTCAAATATACCAGCTTAGATTTGTTCAGTAATCAAGTCTTTACCGATGACCAGATCGATTATTCATTTTCATTCGTCCGACACCTAAGTACACCGGATGATGCATATCAGGATTCAAAAATAGAATTTGGTATAAAAATCAATAACTTGGGCGAGGAAGACCAGTCAGTTAGTGATAAAACTGTTTCACTCGATTCTTATACAGTGGTAGGGGACGACAACAAATACTTTATCATGGATAGTTTTTTCGACCCTATTCTCGAACCAGAAAAAGTAACCGTAGCGTTTACCGATCTTGCATTCGACCCGGAGACGAACCATCTTACCTTTTCCTATAGCATAGACGTGGCAAAGGACTTTTTTAACAATCCTACCGGCAACCCCTTGACCATTACCGGCAATGTGGATGTCATTGTTCTGGAACATGTCTAGCGGGCGCAAACAAAACCCGGGGCAAACCCATAGGGAACGGACCCAATTAGAAATCAAGACATATAGCACTAAAAATAAAAAATCATGAAAATATATAGATTGCTCAGTATAACATTGTTTACCCTTTCCATATGCCTGGTCTCCTGTTCGGGCGAGGACGGGGCCAACGGTACAAACGGTATCGACGGAAAAAAAGGGGACAACGGTATTAACGGAACGAACGGTAAAAATGGAGCGGATGGAACCGATGGCGAAGGTTTTAACGAGTTGACACAATACGGCAACGTGACCATGGCCCTCAAAGGCACAAGACCGGACGGTGTTCCCTTTGAGGACAGCGCG
>NZ_JAHCMU010000037.1 GCF_018449435.1 Flagellimonas sp. 389
ATGTCGCCGCTCGCGCTGCAGTTGTCCGATCCGTCCGTTACAACGCTCACGTTGGGCAGCGGTACGTCGCCGATACATTCAACGGTGATCGCAGATGGATTGCTCGCCGTAGGGTCCGTCGTGTCGTCAACGATGATATTTTGGGTCACGGTGATGCTGTTCCCGGCCTCGTCCGTGACGCTGTACGTCCTTGTTATCGTCCCCGGGTTGCTCCCCGTAAGGGCACTGTCGCTCACGAAGGCAACGACGATGTCGCCGCTCGCGCTGCAGTTGTCCGATCCGTCCGTTACAACGCTCACGTTGGGCAGCGGTACGTCACCGATGCATTCCACCATGATGTCCGATGGGTCGCTCGCAGTAGGGTCCGTCGTGTCGTCGACTATGATGTCCTGCGTTACGGTGATGCTGTTCCCGGCCTCGTCGGTCACGCTATAGGTCCTTGTTATCGTTCCAGGGTTGCTCCCCGTAAGGGCACTGTCGCTCACGAAGGCAACCGTGATGTCGCCAGCCGCGCTGCAGTTGTCCGATCCGTCCGTTACAACGCTCACGTTGGGCAGCGGTACGTCGCCGATACATTCAACGGTGA
>NZ_JAHCMU010000038.1 GCF_018449435.1 Flagellimonas sp. 389
GCGGTGGATTCGGCACCGATAAAGGCGAACGCGTCCATGGAAAGCGTGGTACCGAAAATGCCCGGAAACTCTATAGGCAACCACTTGAAGAAGGCATCGGAAGAGAACGGTGGAACTGTTAAAAAAGATGGAAGTGCTGTATCCCCCGCACGTATCTCCGCTCCCGAACATGAGCTGAAGCGCGTGGAGAAACACCACCAAAATCTAAGGGAGAGTACGGTACGACCGGTCGGCGGATCCCACAAAAAAGCACGCCTGCTGAGCAACAAGACACACTATAATCCCCATGACCCGGATGCCCGCATATCGGTAAAACCGGGCAAGGCCGGAAAGCTCAACTACCGCTGCAGCATGGCAGTGGATACAGCGGAAGGGGTCATCTCGCATATCCAGGCCGACTTTGCCGACGACAGGGACAGCCAGTACCTGAAGGATATCGGCCAAAAAGTCCAGGACCGTTTAGGGCGGAACGAACTCATAATGACGGACCTGTTGGCGGACACAGGATATTCCAACGGCTCCAACTACGACTTTCTCGAACAGAGGAAGGTCACCGGATGGATACCCGTCTTCGG
>NZ_JAHCMU010000039.1 GCF_018449435.1 Flagellimonas sp. 389
AAAGGTTTTGGGTGAAGGGTAAAAGGTTTTGGGTAAAGGGTAAAAGGTTTAAGGTTTCAAAGTTTCAAAGTTTCAAGTTCTAAGCTTTAAGTTCTTGAATTTGACTTCGTACCTCGTACCACTGACTTCTGACGGATGCGGGTTTTGGGTGATAGGTTTAAGGGTGAAGGGTAAAAGGTTTCTGGTTTCAAAGTTCTTGGTTTTGACCATTGACCATTGACCGCTGACTTCCGATATCTGACTTTTGAACTCCGAACTCAGAACTCCGAACTTGTCCCCCAAACCAAAAGGCCACCAAAAAACGTAAAGTTCCTCAGTGGCCCATTGTATTAAAAGTTAAGTTTAATTACGGACAGAAAACACTGTCTTTATAATCTATGTCCCAATTGGGCCCCATGTCATTTATAAGGGTATTATAAGCGATGCCCCCGTCACCTATGCACAGATCTACTCCCGTTGCACCCAAAACCACATTTGGTTGTACCACTTGATCGGCCCACCCTATAAGTGTATCTGAAAAGTTAGGGGCGGACATCCCGGAA
>NZ_JAHCMU010000004.1 GCF_018449435.1 Flagellimonas sp. 389
ACTGCTATACCAAGTGGGAGAGTAGGTCGCCGCCTTCCTCGACGTCCCGTACAACTGTACGGGACGTTTTTTTTTAACTACTTCTTATATTATTGTTATTATCCTAATATATTAACAATTAAAATCTTATAAATGTAGGAATATTCTTAAATAGTTTTATCTTTATCTAGTCTCAGATACCAGTTTCTCCACTAACTTATTTTCTAATGATTTGATTTTTTTGAAATTCATTTGCTATGGTGTTTCGATTTGTAACTAATTAAACACTAATACCATGAAAAGACTATTACTATTAGGCGTGTGCTTTTTATCTATTCAGGCTGTAACATCGCAATCTTGTAACTGTGATGTTACATTGAGTGGACTCTCTTCAACAACATTAAATCTCGTTTGGGCTTCCAACGTGAATTATTCTCCAGGAGATACAATTTGTATACCGGGAGGCAACTATGCAGGCATACGCTTTTATGATTTTGAAGGGACGTTAAACAATCCTGTAACATTTAGAAATTGTGGCGGACAGGTAATTCTTAATGAAACGGCCTATTCTGCCTTGGAATTTAAGAATAGTAAATACATTCATTTAACTGGTACGGGAGATGCTGGGCACAATTATGGAATCAAAATAGAAGAGACTGGACCATGGTCAATGGGAATGGTTCTTAGTGCTTTTAGTACAGACGTTGAAATAGACCACATAGAGGTAGCCGATGCTGGTTTTGCAGGACTTATGGCTAAAACGGATCCTGATTGTAACAATCCCGACACGTGGAGAGCGAATGGTTTTGTAATGAAAAACCTTAATATTCATCACAATTATATTCATAATACTCATGGAGAAGGGATTTATATTGGTTTTACCTTAGGATATAAGTTGGATTCGGGTCGTAATTGTAGTGGTACGGATGTCTATGGACATTGGCTAGAAAATGTAGATATACATCATAATATAGTTGAAGATACGGGTTGGGATGCTATTCAGTTGAATTTGGCCAATGTTAATAGTAAAGTGAGGGATAATCTTATTTATAATTATGGTACCCAAGGTAATTGGGGGCAATCTTTTGCTATGAGTTTAGGTGGAGGCTCTTACGAAGTATATAATAATTATATTGAGAATGGTCCTTTGGAAAAAGGCTGGGGGATGCAAATAATCAATGGAGAAAGTGGAACTAAGGTTTATAACAATGTTTTTATTAAACCGAAAATGCATGGTATTTTTCTTCATAACAGGCATGAGTTTGAAAACCTGAATGAAGGTTATTATGTTGTGAATAATACCATAATAGAGCCAGAAAGAGCAGGCGTTCATTATAACACAACAATTTTACATCCTGTTGACCCAGTCAATCTATATAATAATCAAAGTGAAGTACCTTCTTATTTTATAAATAACTTGGTCGTAGATCCGGGATATGATTTTGAAGGAGGAAATACTTGGAAACAGAATCAGGAAAGTTATTTCGACTTTAATGAGAAGGTCACAAGAGATAGTTTGTTGACCAATATTTATTCCAATATCATGACGAGACAGATGGATACTTTAGGCTTAACGGATGTCTTGAACAATGATTTTAGTCCTGCTTCTATGAGCTCAGCCATTGTTGATGCGGGTTCGACCATGACTTCGCAGGGAATTACTTTTGATATAGATAATGCAGCAAGACCCATGGGAAGCCAATTTGATATAGGAGCTTATGAGTTTCAATCCGTACCAATACCATTGAAAACAAGATTTCCTGAAGATGTCGAACTTTTTGATGTGCTGGATGAGAAGCAATATCAAACCCTTTTCTATCCAAACCCTACAAACTCAACTTTTCGTCTAGAGAATGAAAATTATCAAGAAGTACGTATTCAATTGATTACGACCGAAGGTAAAATTGTTCACACAGGAGATTATAAGATGGGTACTTTTTTTAATATAGAGGAGTATCCTGCAGGTCTGTATTTTTTAAAAGTGATAGCATTGGACAAGACGGAAACGCACCGATTAATAATAAGATAACCATTAATAAAAAAACTCCCGGAAGGTAACTTCCGGGAGTTTTTTTATTAAACCATTTGGTTCTAAACCCCTGGTAAATCGCCATCTCCTTTTAAGGGTAAGTTCGATTTACCCATTAAATAAGCATCTATATGATGTGCGGCCTGTCTTCCTTCTGATATTGCCCAAACTATCAATGATTGTCCTCGTCGTTGATCCCCAGCTACAAAAACCCCGGGAACATTTGTTTTATAGTCTCTCGCAGATGCATTTATATTAGTTCTGGAATCCATCTCCAACCCCAATTGATTTGCAATGGTAGTTTCAGAACCTGTGAATCCCAATGCCAATAATGCCAAATCGCATTCCCATTCTTTTTCCGAACCTTCAACCTCTTTTAGAATTGGTCTTTCTCCTACTTTTTTCTCCCAGTAAACTTCAGAAGTAAGCAAACCTTTGAGGTTTCCGTTTTCGTCACCAATGAATTTTTTCGTGGAAATACTAAAAATACGTTCTGCTCCTTCCTTATGTGAGGAACTGGTTCGCAAACGCATAGGCCAAAATGGCCATGGCTGATTTTCAGGTCTGTCCGTAGTGGCTTTGGGCATAATTTCGAAATTTGTAACAGAAACTGAGCCATGTCGAATGGAAGTGCCGATGCAATCAGAGCCGGTATCACCACCGCCAATGACGATTACTTTTTTTCCCTTTGCTATGAGCTCTTCTCCTTTAAATGGGATATTGTCTACTCTTCTATTGTTTTGAGGAAGAAAATCCATTGCCTGAACCACTCCTTTTAAATCGGAACCGGGTATAGGAAGCTTTCTTCTTATTGTTGCTCCACCACAAAGGACAATAGCATCAAAGTCATTTTTAAGATCTTCTGCATTGACATCAACACCAACATGAACACCGGTCTTAAAGATGATTCCTTCTTGTTTCATAACCTTGAGCCTTCGGTCAATTACGTTTTTTTCCATTTTAAAATCTGGGATGCCATAGCGTAATAATCCTCCAACTTTTTCATCACGCTCTAAAACGGTTACTAAATGTCCCGCTCTATTCAATTGTTGGGCAACTGCTAGCCCTGCAGGTCCAGAACCCACAACAACAATTTTTTTATCTGTTCTCTTAGATGGTAATTCCGGTTTTATCCAATCGTTCTTAAATGCGGTCTCAACAATATTCTTCTCTATATTTTCAATGGAAACGGGGTCTTCATTGATGCCCAATACACATGCTTCTTCACACGGAGCAGGGCAAAGTCTACCAGTAAACTCGGGGAAGTTATTGGTAGAATGGAGAATCTTTGTGGCCTTTTCCCATTTACCATGATAGATAGCATCATTAAAATCTGGAATTAGATTTCCTAAGGGGCAACCGCTATGGCAAAATGGTATGCCACAGTCCATACAGCGAGCACCTTGATTTTTTAATTCTTTTTCTTTTAAAGGAACAGTAAATTCCTTATAATTTTTAATTCTTTCTTTAACAGGAGCATATGCTTCGTCTTTCCTGTCAAACTCCATAAACCCAGTCGTCTTTCCCATATCTCAAATTATAAAGTTTGTAATTTTTCTTTTTCCAATCGTATTAGTGCTTGACGGTATTCTTCTGGGAATACTTTTATAAACTTGGGTAGATACTCTTCCCACCTTTCTAAAATGTCTTGTGCCAATGGACTCAATGTGGCGTTATAATGATTTTCAATAAGTGTCTTTAACTCGATAATATCCTGTTGTTCTTCTACGGCTAACAGATTTAATGTTTCTCCATTACAGCGTCTTTCGAACGATTTATCCTTATCCAATACATAGGCAATGCCACCGCTCATTCCCGCACCAAAGTTTCTTCCTACTTCTCCTAGTATAACTGCAACGCCTCCAGTCATGTATTCGCAACCATGATCACCAATACCTTCTACAACAGCTTTGGCACCAGAGTTCCTTACACAAAAACGCTCTCCCGCTTTACCGTTTATATAAGCTTCTCCAGAGGTTGCTCCGTACAATGTTACATTTCCGGTAATGATATTTTCTTCAGGTTTTAGAGTGGATTTATAGGGAACCTTGATAATTAACTTTGCTCCAGAAAGGCCTTTTCCCAAATAATCATTGGTATTCCCATTAACAACCATAGTAAGTCCTTTGGTGGCAAAAGCACCGAAACTTTGTCCTGCAGAACCTGTGAAATTCAGTTTTAACGTGTTATCCGGTAAACCATCCGCACCATAAATTTTTGAAATTTCGTTACTGATTATTGCTCCAACGGCCCTGTCCGTATTATAAATAGGGAAGTCCAGAGCGATTTTTTCTTTTCGGAATAATGCGGGATGTGCTTTTGCGATAATATCAAATTCAATCGAATTTTCAATATGGTGTGCTTGTTGTGTTGTGTTATGAAATGCAGTACCCTCTGGAACATCCACTTGATAAAGTATGGGACTTAAATCAATCCCAGAAGCTTTATAATGGTCTATGGCTTTTTTTCTATCGAGTTTCTGGACTTGGCCTACCATTTCGTTAATGGTCCTAAAGCCAAGTTTAGCCATGATTTCCCGTAATTCCTGAGCCACGAAATACATATAGTTGACAACGTGCTCTGGTTTGCCCTTGAATTTTTTACGGAGTTCTGGGTTTTGAGTGGCAATGCCTACGGGGCATGTATTTAGGTGGCAAACACGCATCATTACACATCCCGAAGCAACCAGAGGTGCTGTGGCAAATCCAAATTCCTCGGCGCCTAAAAGACATGCAATAGCTACATCTCTACCAGTTTTTAGCTGTCCATCACATTCAAGTACGATACGGTTTCTTAAATCGTTTAAGACAAGGGTCTGCTGTGCTTCTGCGATTCCCAGCTCCCATGGAAGTCCCGCATGCTTTAATGAGGTTAGTGGAGAAGCCCCGGTGCCTCCGTCAAAGCCAGAAATTAGAATGACATCTGCTTTCGCTTTGGAAACTCCGGCAGCAACAGTACCTACACCGACTTCGGAAACCAGTTTTACATTTACGCGCGCCTCCCTGTTAGCTGATTTTAAATCATAGATCAATTGCGATAAATCCTCAATGGAATAAATATCGTGATGAGGCGGTGGGGAAATTAAGCCTACATAAGGGGTAGAATTCCTGGTCTTAGCAATCTCTGGATTTACTTTTGGACCTGGCAACTGACCGCCCTCTCCCGGCTTTGCACCTTGTGCCATTTTAATTTGAATCTCTTTGGCATTGGTCAAGTAATTGGAGGTAACCCCAAATCTACCTGAAGCTACTTGTTTGATAGCACTGTTTTTCCAATCACCTGTCTGATTTTTATAAAAACGTACCGAATCTTCTCCTCCCTCTCCCGAGTTGCTTTTCCCGCCAATACGGTTCATGGCGATAGCAAGATTTTCATGGGCTTCCTTACTTATGCTTCCGTAGGACATGGCGCCCGTTTTAAACCGTTTAACAATCTCGGTCCACGGCTCCACTTCTTCAATTGGAATTGGATCATAATTGGAAAACTCGAATAACCCTCTTATGGTCATTAGGCTTTTAGATTGCTTATTTACCAGATTGGAGTATTCTTTATAGGTCTCTGGTTCGTTGTTCCTAACAGATTTTTGAAGTTTGGCTATACTTACAGGATTGAACATGTGTTTTTCGCCATCTCTTCGCCAACGGTACTCTCCTCCAATTTCTATATCAAGATTTGCTGCTAAATGTTGGGCATTAAATGCTTTTTTATGACGCTTGGTTATTTCTTTTTCAATTTCATATAGCCCTATTCCTTGAATACGTGTGGGTGTATTTGGAAAATATTTATCAACTACTTTGGTGCTAATGCCTATACATTCGAACAATTGAGAGCCTCTGTAGGAATTCAATGTTGAAATTCCAATTTTGTTCATCACCTTTAGGATACCTTTCCCAACGGCCTTGTTATAATTTTTTATGGCTTCATCAAAAGTATATTCAGTAATATCATTTTCTTGAATTTGTTGTCCTATGATTTCGTTGACCAAATAAGGATTAATGGCGCTAGCGCCAAAGCCAAACAATAATGCAAAGTGATGTACTTCTCGGGGCTCTGCAGATTCGATAATGATGCTAAGTTTAGAGCGTTTGCCCAACTTGCTCAATCCACTATTAACGAAAGAACAGGCCAAAAGTGCAGGAATCGCAGCCATTTCAGTACTCACCATTCTATCTGATAAGATGATAATGTTAGCTCCTTCGTCAATAGCTTTTGAAGCTTTGTCCAAAATTGATTCCAGAGCGTTCTCCAGACCATTATGACCTTTGGCTACTTCGTATAGTATTGAAATGGATATTACCTTATAATCTGGACTTACATCATAGTTCTTTATTTTATCAAGGTCCTCTTTTGAAATAACCGGGTTTTGAATTTTTAGTTTTCTACAGTTCAGTTCCGTGATATCAAAAATATTTTGGTCACTTCCCAGCGTAAGACTAATGTCAGTAATCAGTTCCTCCCTAATTCCATCTAGTGGCGGGTTGGTAACCTGAGCAAATAATTGCTTAAAATAATTGTAAAGCAATTGTGGTCGTTCCGATAAAACAGCGATTGGTGTATCTGATCCCATGGAACCAATAGGTTCCTTGGCATTCTTTGCCATGGGTAAAATAATGGTATTGATATCCTCTAACGTATATCCGAAAGCGGCACGTCTGGTTTCTAAAGGGAATTCCCCGTAAAAAACCGGGCAATCATTATACGGAATATCCTTTAAATGAACGAGATTATTTTTCAACCATTTCTTATACGGATGCTTCTTGGCAACGGACTCTTTGATTTCTTCATCATTTACGATACGGCCTTCTTCCATGTTGACCAAGAACATTTTTCCAGGTTCCAATCTTCCGTGGAATTCAATGTCTTCTGGCTCCAACTCGACTACTCCAGTTTCTGAAGACATGATCACGTACCCTTTTTTGGTCACAGAATATCTAGATGGGCGTAACCCGTTCCTGTCCAAAACGGCGCCAATGTAATTTCCATCCGTAAAAGGAATGGATGCTGGACCGTCCCAAGGTTCCATAAGACACGAATTATATTCGTAAAATGCTCGTTTGGATTCGGACATTTCTGTATTTTTTTCCCATGCTTCCGGTACTAGCATCATCATCACTTCTGGTAATGAACGTCCCGTCATAAGTAATAATTCTACGACCATGTCCATGCTAGCTGAATCTGACTTTCCTGGAAGTACTATTGGAAGGATTTTTTTTATGTCATCGCCGAACCAATCACTTTTTAGCAATTCTTCTCTGGAGCGCATTCGAGATACATTTCCCCTTAAGGTATTTATTTCCCCGTTATGGCACATGTACCGAAATGGTTGTGCCAAATCCCACGTTGGAAAAGTATTGGTGGAGAACCGTTGATGCACCAAAGCCAAACGAGTAACGACCCGTGGGTCCATGAGGTCTTCGTAATACCTACTGATATCGTGTGGTACCAACAATCCTTTGAAGATTATAATTTTTGTGGAAAGACTAGGCAGGTAAAAAAACTTACTTTGTGAAAGTTTACTTTTAATAATGGCATGCTCAGTGGTCTTTCTTGCGATGAAGAGCTTAAGGTTAAATTGGAAATCGTCCAGTGCTTCACCTTTGCCAATAAAAACCTGCTTTACAAAAGGTTCTGTTTCTGAGGCAATTCTTCCCGGTACGGACCGATTTACAGCGGCATCTCGCCAACCCAATAACTGTAACCCCTGTTTTTTTATATTTTCTTCTAGTTTTGCAATGCAAAAATTCCGTTGATTTTCCTTCTGTGGTAAAAAGACATTGCTTACTGCATATTCTCTGGCTTCAGGCAAGCTGAACTTACATACTTCCGTAAAGAAATCGTGGGGTATGTCTATTAGAATTCCCGCACCATCACCTGTCTTACCATCAGAGCTAACTGCCCCTCTATGTTCTAGCTTATCCAGGATTTCGAGTGCCTTATGTATAATGTCATTTGATTTTCTTCCTTTTAGACTACAAATAAAACCTGCGCCGCAATTATCATGTTCAAATTCAGGTAGGTACAAACCTTGTTTTTCTAACGTCATCTTTATGGTATTTTCTCAAAAATATCATTTTAGATGACAATGCATCAAGGTTTTTAATATTATTCAGATAAATAATCAGCTTTGATATAAAAGGGTTGAAATATGTTCAAAACAAAAATTTAAGCAATGTTAAATTAAGATTATATCAAAATCAATGTAAACGTATACTGTTGTAGAGAAAATAGAGGGTGTTGTTTTGGGTTTTAAGCCTTATAAGTTTTAATGCCATACAAAAAAAGGCATGTAGAGGTTAAAAAAATCATAATAAAAAGTAAACCCCCAATTTTAGTAGGGGGTTGTTTTAAAGTAATATTTGAATTTAGCTAGTCCTTTAAAATACTTCTGGAAATAACAATTTTTTGAATCTCGGAAGTTCCCTCATAAATCTGTGTGATTTTTGCATCTCGCATCATTCGTTCTACATGATAGTCTTTTACAAAACCATTGCCGCCATGAATCTGAACTGCTTCTACAGCAGTTTCCATAGCAACCTCCGAGGCATACAGTTTTGCCATGGCGCCAGAGAGGGTGTAATCATCGCCGTTATCTTTATCGCAAGCCGACTGATACACTAAATGACGAGCAGCTTGAATTTTAGTATGCATATCTGCAAGTTTAAAAGCAATAGCTTGGTGGTTCGCGATTTCAGTCCCGAATGCTTTACGCTCTTTTGCATATTTTTTGGAGAGTTCATAAGCGCCAGCTGCAATACCCAAGGCTTGCGCTGCGATTCCAATTCTACCGCCCGCCAATGTTTTCATGGCGAACTTAAACCCAAACCCATCTTCACCTATTCGGTTTTCTTTGGGTACTTTGACATCATTGAAAATCAAAGAATGGGTATCACTGCCTCGAATTCCCAACTTATTTTCTTTTGGGCCAATTTCAAAACCTTCCATTCCTTTTTCTACTATAAGTGCATTTATTCCTTTATGACCTTTTTCTACATCAGTTTGGGCAATAACTAAATATACTTCTGCAGTACTGCCATTGGTAATCCAGTTTTTTGTACCATTTAAGATGTAATGATCTCCTTTATCTATCGCGGTAGTTTTTTGAGAGGTGGCATCACTTCCAGCTTCCGGTTCGGATAAACAAAAAGCTCCAATGATTTCACCTGAGGCCAATTTGGTCAAATATTTTTGTTTCTGCTCTTCAGTTCCATAGGTTTCCAGCCCCCAGCATACCAAAGAATTATTAACAGATACAACTACTGAAGCAGAAGCATCTACTTTGGATAATTCTTCCATGACCAAAACATAAGAGAGCGTATCCAATCCGCTACCTCCATAATTCTCGTTCACCATCATGCCCATAAAACCGAGCTCTCCCATTTTTTTAATCTGTTGAGTCGGGAATTTTTGCGCATCATCCCGTTCTATTACTTCCGGTAATAGTTCATTTTGTGCAAAATCTTTTGCAGCTTGTTGTATCATTAACTGCTCTTCAGAAAGTTTAAATTCCATAAAACTGAGAAATAATTAAAAATAGACTGCAAATATAGCTTTAAGATGGTAATTTTCTGGCAAATACTTGTGAAAAATGAGAATGATTCAATGTCCTTGGTTTCTTGAATAATAAACCAGCACACTTTTTTTACAAGTAATTTATAAGATTTAGATTATGAGGGAAATTTCATTTTGAATATCTTTAGCGAAGTGGATTGTACCTAACAATAGAACTCAAGTTTCATATAAATAAACCAACTGAATAATGGAGACCATTCTGATTATCATATTTGTTCTCGGCTACCTTGCCATAACCTTAGAGCATACTTTAAAAATAGATAAGCTAATCCCTGCTTTGGCAATGATGGCTATTCTATGGGCAATGATGGCCTTTGGAATTGATGGTTTTACTTCGTGGTTCGATTCTGCAAAGCATGGACTCATTGAAGGGTTTGCGGCTCTAGGACATGAGGATAAAATGCATGTTCTAGAAGAGTCTTTATTACATCATTTAGGCAAGACCTCAGAAATTTTGGTCTTTCTTTTAGGAGCTATGACCATTGTGGAGATTATAGATTATTTTGATGGCTTTGCCACTATCAAATCATTTATAAAAACAAGAAGCAAGCGAAAAATTCTATGGATTTTTGCATTTTTAGCATTCATTCTTTCTGCCATTATCGATAACCTTACGGCAACCATTGTGCTGATATCCATTTTGCAAAAAATTGTTAGGGAGCGAAATGATAGGCTATGGTATGCAGGTTTAATTATTATTGCTGCAAATGCTGGTGGAGCTTGGTCTCCGATTGGTGATGTTACCACAACCATGCTATGGATAGGTGATAAAGTATCTACGGGCAAGTTAATAGGTTATTTATTGTTGCCTTCTTTATTGTGTATGTTGGTACCGACTTTTATAGCATCATTTCTACCAGCTTTCAAAGGAGAAATTGATTTTGATGAGGATAATGGTGGACCTAAATCCAGTTATGGTTCCAAAATGTTGTACTTAGGTCTTAGTGCCATTGTGTTTGTTCCAATTTTTAAAACAGTAACACATTTGCCTCCATATGTAGGTATGATGCTATCATTGGCAGTAGTAGCCACTTTTGCTGAAATTTATAGTAATTCGAAAATTACGATCTCATCTGTGGATATTGATAGCGATGCCGGTTCTCACAGTGGTCCTGTACACAGTGCATTGACTAAAATTGAGTTGCCCAGCATATTATTCTTTTTGGGGATTCTTATGGCTGTGGCCGCATTGGAATCCTTGGGATTGTTGTTCAATTTTGCAGAGAATTTAAAACAAGGTATGCCATTGATAGGTACCGAGATAGCGGGGACACAGATTTCTGATTTGGTGGTCATTCTACTTGGAGTAGGTTCTGCGGTAATAGATAATGTTCCTCTAGTAGCAGCAAGTTTAGGGATGTTCTCAGAACCTCAAGATAATCCTTTGTGGCATTTTATAGCGTATTCGGCTGGAACCGGTGGAAGTATGCTTATAATTGGTTCTGCAGCTGGTGTTGTGGCTATGGGTATGGAGAAAATAGACTTCTTTTGGTATCTAAAGAAAATAGCTTGGTTAGCTTTTATTGGATTCATCTCGGGAGCTATTTGCTTTATAGTAATGCGATATTTTTTCTAAAAAATACTTTAGGTCAAAAATCTCCGTTATTATTGCAACTTAAATTGGGGATTTTATATGGTTTTTTTTCAAGATTTAGAAGAAGGGGCTGATTTGGGTGCATCCATTTCAGAAGAAAAGACCCTTTCTGTAATTGATTTAATCGTTAATGGTGGAACAGGTAGCATTATAATTATAGCCGTACTTTTTGTTCTTCTCTTTACAGCACTTTATATTTATTTTGAACGCATTTTTGCCATAAAGGCTGCTTCAAAAATCGATAAAAATTTCATGAACCAGATTCGAGATCACGTGATGAGCGGTAAACTGGAAGCGGCAAAATTATTGTGCGCCCAAACCGATTCTCCAGTAGCGCGATTAACGGAAAAAGGTGTTTCCAGAATTGGTAAACCCCTGGATGATATCAATACTGCAATTGAAAATGCCGGAACCCTTGAAGTATACAAGCTGGAAAAAAACGTCAGTGTTTTGGCAACGGTAGCTGGCGCTGCTCCAATGATCGGTTTCTTGGGAACCGTAATTGGTATGATTTTGGCATTCCATGAAATGGCAAGTAGTGGCGGTCAGGCCGAAATGGGTTCATTAGCTTCTGGTATATACACAGCAATGACTACAACAGTTGCAGGTTTGGTCGTAGGGATTATAGCTTACATTGGTTACAATCATTTGGTCAACAGGACGGATAAAGTGGTTCACAAAATGGAGGCCAATGCTGTTGAGTTTTTGGATTTATTGAACGAACCTATCTAGGATTTCAAAATGAAATTAAAAGGAAGAAATAAGGTTAGTCCAGAGTTTAGCATGTCTTCAATGACGGATATAGTATTCTTGTTGTTGGTGTTTTTCATGCTTACTTCCAATGCGCCCAATGCCTTGGATCTGTTATTGCCAAAAGCAAAAGGTAAATCTACAAACACACAGAATGTATCGGTTACCATAAACAAGAACTTGGAATATTTTGTGAACAACGAGAGAATAAACGAGGAATACATAGAAATTGAACTAAAAAAGGCACTTGAAGGTCAAGAAAAGCCAACAATCATTTTAAGGGCAGAAGAAAGCGTAGCGATTAAAGAAGCTGTGAACGTGATGGACATTGCCAATAGAAATAGTTACAAGGTTATCTTGGCTGTGCGGCCAAAATAATGTCATTTTTAGATACGAGACACAAGAAAAAATCATTCACGCTTACAACTTTTCTTTTAAGCGTATTATTGCTATTGCTTTTTTATATAGGGTTAACGTATATGGATCCTCCTATTGAAAATGGTATTGCGATAAACTTTGGCACCATGGACTTTGGTAGTGGCGAAGTACAGCCCAAGGAAAAAGTCCGTTCAGAACCACAAGAGGAACAGATAAAACCAGCCGAAGAAATTCCAGAACAAGTTCCAGAACAGGAAACTGCCGAAAACAAGCCCGTGGAGGAAGTTTTGACCAATGAATCCGAGGAAACCATAAAAATCAATCAGCAGAAAGAGACGAAACGAAAGGCTAATGAAGCTGCCAAAAAGGCAAAAGCAGAAGCCGAACGCACAGCGCGAGAAAAAAAGCAAGCAGAAGAACAGAAAAGAAAAGAACAAGAGGCGAAGAAGAAAAGCCTTGATGCCTTAATAGGAGGTATTGGAAAATCTGATGGTACGGCCACAGGTAGCGAAGGCGATGACAATAGAGCAGGCGACAAAGGGCAGCCAGATGGTGACCCATATGCCACGAGTTATTATGGTAGTCCAGGCAGTGGAAGCGGAACAGGCGGTTATGGGCTGAATGGTCGTTCATTGGTCAGTCAGGGCAAAGTACAGCAACAATGTAATGAAGAAGGCCGTGTAGTCGTTAGGATTGTGGTCGACCGTAACGGAAAGGTCATAAAAGCTGACCCAGGTAAAAAAGGTACCACGAATAATGCCCCATGTTTATTAAAACCTGCTCGGGAAACTGCTCTAAAACATCGATGGAACTTGGATTCAAATGCCCCTTCGCAACAAATAGGTTTTGTGGTCGTCAATTTTAAGCTAGGTCAATAATCCCATGACTTATAAAGAAACCTTGAGTTGGATGTTCCAGCAACTCCCAATGTACCAACAAAAAGGAACCGTTGCCTATAAAGACAAGTTGGACAATATTCTTTTTTTTTCAGAACTTCTGGGGAATCCCGAAAAGAAATTTAAGAGTATACATGTGGCAGGAACCAATGGAAAAGGGTCCTGTAGTCATATGCTTGCCTCAGTTTTGCAGGAAGCGGGCTATAAAGTAGGGTTATATACTTCTCCGCATCTGAAGGATTTTAGGGAACGAATTAAAATCAATGGAAAAAAAGTAAGCGAGGAATACGTAAAGGGTTTTATAAAAAACCATGAATCCTTCTTGAAAGAAAACAAGCTTTCTTTTTTTGAAATGACCGTAGGTATGGCCTTTAGCTACTTTGCGGAGGAAAAGGTCGATATTGCCGTTGTTGAAGTTGGTTTGGGAGGAAGATTGGATTCTACGAACATCATAGTGCCTGAAGTTTCACTAATCACCAATATAGGGCTAGACCATGTACAGATTTTAGGTGATACTTTACAGAAAATAGCTTTGGAAAAAGCAGGAATCATAAAAAAAGGAATTCCGGTAATTATTAGTGAAAAGCAACCTGAAACCGAAGGTATTTTTAAGCTTATTGCATCCCAAAAGAATGCTGAGATAACGTTCGCAGAAGAAGTCAATACAAAAAACTACGAAACCGATTTGCTCGGAAGCTATCAGAAAAAGAATAGTAGGGGTGTGGTCGCTATATTAAAAGAATTACAGGAATTTAAAATTAAAGAAAAACATATAAAGAAAGGCCTCAATAATGTTGTCAAAAATACCGGGTTATTAGGTAGATGGCAGGTTTTGGGCGAACTTCCTAAAATTGTTTGTGATACTGCTCATAATAAAGAGGGGCTAGGGCTGGTTTTGAAACAAATCAATATGCTTGGATTTCAACGAGTACATTTTGTACTTGGGTTTGTGAATGATAAGAATTTAGATAGTGTACTCTCCCTTTTCCCTAAGAATGAAAACTATTATTTTGTACGGCCAAACATACCTAGGGGCTTAGAGGCAAAAGAATTAAAAGCTGAAGCCGCCAAATTTGATTTAGAAGGGGAAACCTTTAAATCAGTTAAGAAGGCGTTGCAGACAGCTATAAAGAATGCGAAACCAAGAGATTTAGTATACGTAGGTGGAAGCACGTTTGTGGTTGCAGAAGTAGTTTAGACATTTTATGTTTTTTTCTTTTTGGTAAACGAAAAATGATGCTATATTTGCACTCCCGTTTGGGAAAATGAAATAGGGCGCTTAGCTCAGTTGGTTCAGAGCACCTCGTTTACACCGAGGGGGTCGGGGGTTCGAATCCCTCAGCGCCCACTACGATTAAAGCCTTCGATATATCGAAGGCTTTTTTATTTTCCGTATTTTTCCTTTAAACTCGTTACTTATGTATGTTTCTCAATATGAAAAGATAAGACGCCTTACTACGATAATTGGACTTTGTTTGGTGATTTTAGGCTGCGCTAAAAAAGAGAACCATGTGGATATGAAGTCATTGCTCCTGGATCAACTAAATAATACTCATACGAACCAAGAATGGTTCGTGCCTACTAAAATTGCAATCGATGGACTTTCTGTTGAGCAATTAAATTGGAAGGATAGCACTGAAAATCATTCTATAGGAGAACTGATTTCTCATCTGATTTTTTGGAATGAAATGAACCTGAGAGCCTTCAAAGGGGAAGATATGTCCGATTTTGATGTTAATAATGAAATTACTTTCAAAAAATATACTGACATGGAATGGAAAATTGCCATAAAAAAGTTAGATAGTATTCAAACAGAATGGGAACATGGGACCCAAAAAGCTACTGATGATCAGATAAATGAATGGGCTATTGAAATTGCAAACATGACGGCTCACAATGCATATCATACAGGGCAAATTATTTATATACGCAAGCAGAATGGTTGGTGGAATAAGTAATGAAAATTTGTGGTATATGGCTGGTGTAATTTATTTGGGATTTACCAGACAGAGAATTTTGTTATCCGATTCTCATTTTTTATAGTAACAGACTTTACCCTTCAATCTTATAAAGAATAGGATTGAATGCCTTAGTGGCAACAACAACCTTATTTCCAACATGTAAATCTTGCACTTCCGAGTCTTGCACGATGACCTTTACAACGCTGTTTTGTATAAGCACGGTAGCAATGTAGACTATTTCTTGTTGCTCTATCTTGAGGATTTCACCAGTAAATTTAAATTTTCCACTTATGTTGCTATTTATAAATAGCTCATCTGGATTTCCCTGACGGATGATATTTCCCTTCTCCAAAAAGATAACATGGTCCGATAGTTTGATGATTTCACCAATATCATGGCTTATGAGAATGGTAGTAAGACCGAATTCGCGATGTGTCCTTTGAATATAGTCTTGTAGTTTTAAACGGATTTTTGCATCCAATGCAGCTAACGGTTCGTCCAGTAATAAAATATCTGGCCGTTCTGCCAAGGCCCTTGCCAAAGCAACCCTTTGTTTTTGACCTCCAGATAAGGTTTCTGGTTTTCTATGTTGTAACGTTCCAAGTTCAATGATTTCAATTAAATCCGATACATTCTTTTTATCCTGACCTTTTCCCAGGGCAAACTCAAGATTTTCGAGTACGGTCATATTTGGAAATAGGGCATAATCTTGAAAAACAAAGCCTATGTTTCTTTTCTGCGGTGGTAGATAGATTTTTTTATCGGAATCAAACCATGTCTTTCCGTTTACAATGATTTTACCATGATCGGGTCTCATCAATCCCGATAACAATCGCAGTGTAGAGGTTTTTCCTGCGCCTGATTCTCCATACAAAGTAATTAGCTGACCTTTTTCAAGTGTCAAGTTGAGTCCAAGGTTCATTTCTCCATCAGCGGCCAGTAGTTTTTTGTCAATATTGAGTACAATCATCTTCCCAGCTTTTTTAGGTGTTTTCCGTTTACTAGGTATACCGCAAGTAGAATACAGAAGGTTATCGCAAACAAAATCATGGAATACACATTTGCAGTCCCATAATTCAATGCCTCTACTTCGTCATAAATTGCAATGGAAGCAACTTTTGTCTTCCCTGGAATATTCCCCCCGATCATGAGCACAACACCAAATTCTCCTACGGTATGTGCAAAAGAGAGCACGATGCCCGTTAACAACGCAGGTTTGATATTGGGAAGTTGCACTCTGAACAGCGTTGTTAATTTTGATTTTCCCATTACATAGGCAGCTTCTTTAATGGAGATGGGAAGACCAGAAAGACCACATTGAATAGGGTGGACCATAAAAGGCAGACTGTACAGTACTGATGCAACAACAAGCCCCGGAAATGAAAACACCAATTTAATTCCCAACCACTCATTGATCCACTCACCAAAAGCATTATTTGGGCTAAAGGCCATTAAAAAATAAAATCCCAAAACAGTGGGTGGCAACACAAGCGGCATACTTACTAAAGTTTCTATAACTGGTTTTAACCGTGATTTAGAGTTGGCAAGCCAAGCCGACAACGGAATGGATATCACCAGCAAAATTATTGTGGTCACCGCTGCCAGCTCAAAGGTCAATAGTAATGGGCTCCAATCAATCATTCTGAAAGCATGATTTCGTTCAACTTGACCATGGCGATAACTTCGTCTTCTTTTTTTAAACCTAATTGGTTACTGGAATCCGTGCCGATTATAGCTGTTAGCTTTCCAGCAAGGGAATTGATGGTGACTTTCGTCAATAGCTCCCCTTTTTCAACTTCTTCAATGATACCCTGTATTCTGTTCTGAAGGCTAATGGAATGGTTTTCATTGCTTCCTATAACAACTTCGGTTTCTTTGAAAAGAACTTTTATGGGTTTGCCCATTTGAAGGTAAGAAGCAGTTTCCGGAGTTTCTATAACAATGCTTTGTATTGTAACTTTTTTGGGCAAACCTATTGTAACCAACGACAGGCTTCCGTGCACTTTTATATCGGTTATATGTCCAGCTAAACTATTCATCTACCGAATATCCGAAGTTTTTCAAAATTTCCTTTGCTTTCTTGCTGAATAAGAAATCATAAAACTTTTTGGACGAATTTGCATTGACCTTTTCATGGGCTATTTGAACCACGCTCTGTGCTATTGGTTTGTAAAGGTGATTTTCCAGCTCTATCCAAGTACCCTTCTCCTTTAGTTCTGGCGCTAAAACTACGGAAAGGGACGTAAATCCCAATTCCGCCGAAGCCGATAATATAAACTGGTTTGTTTGGGATATGCTTTCTCCGTAAACTAATTTACCTTCAATTTTATCTAAAAGCTTATAATGGTTCAATACTGATATGGCTGCTTTGCCATAAGGTGCAATTTTAGGGTTTGCTATAGCAATGTGATCGATACTGTCATCATTTAAAATCGATATGGAGGGTACGATATTTTCTGTCATTGTCCATAGTACTAATTTTCCGTAGGCATATATTTTGGGAGGATTTTTAGCTAGTCCGCTTTTAAAAATATCATTTGGATATTTTGTATCAGCAGAAATAAATACATCATACGGTGCTCCTTCTTTTATTTGTGCCGTCAAGGTCCCAGAGGAACTAATTACCAAATCACATTGAATACCTGTTTCTTTCGTAAATGCCTTGACAAGATCTTCTATGGCATAACGCATATTTGCTGCGGTCGCAATGGTGATTTTTTCGCTTGTACCATGGTTGTTACAGCCCAATGGTATCCAGAGGAACAAACCTAGAACAAAACACAGTAAAAAGTTGGGAAACCTCATGTCTTTTGACTATATGTTTGGGTTTATGGTGTCAAGCTTATTTAAGAACTTCTAATTTACAGCTTTACGTGCTTATCTTTCTATGATAAGCTATATTATTGGATTTGTCGGTAAATAGGTAAAGCTACCCGATTATTCTTTCCGTAAACCCTTATCGGAAACAACCCCTATTGCATCCCAATACAATTTTTTTGTCGTTGCAATTGTAAAGGTAAGGCGGTGAGATGCCTTGCTACCATTATAAATAGAAACTTTTCATTAAGTTTTGTTTTCGTACTAGGGAGTATTATTTGAATTAGCTATCAAACTCGTTCTCCCGCCTTCCTTTCTCAGTTGCGCTAACTCATTTAATTACTAACAAAACTTTTAACTCTATGAAAGTAAAAAAGCTATTGGGGATGCTCGTGGTCATGTTGTTTTTTATGACATCCGCACAATCTCAAGAAAAAACAATTACAGGTACGATAACCGATCAGACGGGAGTACCACTGCCTGGTGTCAATATTGTTGTTCAGGGAACGTCAAACGGCACGCAGTCAGATTTTGATGGTTTTTACACCATTAATGCCGATGTAGGACAAATTTTGGTCTATACCTACTTGGGACAAAGAACAATTCAACGCACCATAGGCAGTCAAAATACGATTGATATCCAAATGGAAGAAGATGCCTCCCAGTTGGAAGAAGTAGTGGTAATCGGTTATGGTAATCAAGAAGAAAGAAAAATAATCCAGAATCTTGGTATTGTAAAAGAAGAGGCCATTGAAAATCTTCAAGTGGTTTCTGCAGACCAATTATTACAAGGACAAAGCGCAGGTACACAAATTGTAAATGCTTCCGGTGTTTTGGGATCTGCTGCTGTTATTCGAGTAAGAGGTGTCAACTCTATAAACTCAGGGAGTCAGCCTTTGATCGTTATTGATGGGGTTCCGGTTACGGACACCGAAGGCAATACCTTGAATAGGGGCGGTAATACGGATATCAACCCACTTTCCTTCGTAAATCCAAATGATATAGAATCCCTAACGGTATTAAAAGATGCTGGGGCGACCTCAATTTATGGATCTAGGGGTGCTAATGGGGTTATCTTGATTACAACAAAAAAAGGTAGACGTAATTCCAAGGCACAATTAACATTGGATGTGAGCACGCAATTCACAGAATCAACCGATGTGCCAGATATTCTAAGTGCAGATGAGTTCAGACAATGGAAATCCGAAATTGCTACTATCCAAAATGGCACTCCGACTTCCCCAGAAGATTTAGGACTAGGTGCTATTGGGTCTGGTGGAACGGATTGGTTGGCAGGTGTGCAACGTACAGGAGTATCACAAAATTATAATTTAGGTGTACGTGGTGGCGGAGAAAAGACGTCCTATTTCTTTGGATTGGATTTTCAAGATGCACAAGGTTTTGTCATAGGCAACGATCAACAACGTACAGGGGCCAGAATAAATATAGATTCTGATGTTACCAACTGGTTAAAAGCTGGAATGAACTTGGGAATTACGAATAACCGTCTCGCCCGGGTTTTTGTGGAAAATGAAATTGATGCTCCTTTTACAACTGCCTTTTTACAAAGTCCGGTAGTACGTGCATTTGATGATGAAGGCAACTTTTTACAATCTGGATCTTTTATCCCTAACATATTTGCTAGGGTTGCTTTGGATGATAGGGAACTTAAGACCTTTAGGGTCATTGGTAATGCATTTACCGAAATCACTCCTTTTGAAGGACTTACTTGGCGTTCAGAATTTGGTATGGATTGGCTAAGTGTTGAAGAAACTACAAGGGAAGCCGAATTTAATACCCCCGGTGGCCTAGGACAAGTAGTGAGTGTTAGGGAAGAAAGATGGTTGACCAACCAAACCCTTAACTATACGCCAACGCTAGGTGAAGATCACAGTCTAAACGTATTATTGGGACTGAACTACGAAGAAACCCTAAGAACAAGGTTGAATGTAACATCCACAGGATTTCTAACGGATGGACTTAGAAATTTAGGTTCAGGTTCAACACCTGCCGTGTTGAACGGAGACCGTTTCCCGTCGCGATTGTTTGGGCTTTTCTCAAGAGCTTCCTATGACTACAAAGGAAGGTACTTGGTAGAAGGTTCCCTTAGGCGAGATGGTTCATCTAGATTCGGAGTCAATAACCGTTTTGGATACTTCTGGTCGGTTGCTGCAGGGTGGATTGTTTCTGATGAGGCTTTTATGGATTCCGTGTCTTTTATAGATTATCTGTCCCTACGTGCTAGTATTGGAACAGTTGGAAATGACAGATTGGGTACTTTTCCTTCATTGGGCTTATTTAATGCTGGAGGATTTGGTGATTACAATGGTGAATCTGGTGTAGTTCCAAATCAACCACCAAATCCAGATTTAAAATGGGAGGAAAGTGAAACCTTGGACATCGGTTTAAAATCTACGTTTTTAGCGGGGCGATTAAATTTCAATGTGTCTTACTTTAAAAAGACCACTAGCGACTTGCTGTTGAACCAAGTGCTTCCTCCACAAACCGGACTTCGATTCATCAGTAGGAATATTGGAGAATTGGAAAATAAAGGCTGGGAGTTTGATGTAAGCAGCATCAATGTGTTGACCGAAAACTTTGAGTGGAGGACTAGTTTCAATATCACAACAATAGAGAATACAATAACTCAGCTGAATGAGGATGCCGCTACCGATGCACAGGGAAGAAGAATTATTGATGGTCCTATACAAAGGGCAATTGAAGGGGAGTCCTTGAATAATTTCTTCTTGATCAGGTATGTTGGGGTCAATTCACAAACCGGTGATGCCGAATGGTTGGATGCGGATGGAAATATTACAACAACACCCAATTCTGGAGATCGTGTTGTAACGGGAAGTCCTTTACCAGATTTTTCCGGAGGTATGACGAACACGTTCCGCTATAAGGATTTTGACTTATCAGTGCTGATGAACTATTCCTATGGAAACGATGTTGTGATTGATGGATTGCGATTTGCCGATGGTGCAGATGCAATAGGTGGGATAGTCAATGTTAGAAAACAGAACTTGAACATTTGGAGGCAACCCGGGGATAATGCTTTTCTGCCGAGTCCCAACAGTTCAACCTTCAATCCTTTTAACCAGCGTTCCACACAGCAGCAATTGGATGCATCGTATTTACGTATCAAAAATGTGACGTTAGGTTACAACATGCCCAGTGAAACTTTGGAGAAATTGGGAGGATTGTTTTCTGGTGTACGGTTCTACGCCACAGCCACGAATCTGTTTACGCTCAAAAAAGATGAAATGGATGGGATAGACCCAGAAGTTACGGATGATATCGACCCAAGGTTTCAGGGAGAATCTTTCTTTACCGCACCGCAGGCTAAATCATACTTAATAGGAGCAAGACTAACCTTTTAATTATAATAGAAATGAAAATATATAAAATAATCATATTTTTCTTGGGCATGGGTATTTTCCTTTCATGCGAAGACCGTTTGAACGTAGCACCCGAGGATAGTGTAGAAATAGCAACTGTTTTTGATACCCGAGGGTCTATAAACGGAGCAGTTGTTGGTATTTATAGTAAAAATCAAAGTGGTGACTTAAATGGTAATCCACAATTGATTTCAGATTTTATGGCCGATGATGTGAATTTTGTAGGGAGCTTTACGAGTTTGCAGGAAATAGACCAATATGAAACATTGGCTACCAATACGACCATAGATAATATTTGGCTGGATGGGTATGAACTTATTGGAGCGGCGAATAATATCATTGTAAATCTTCCAGATGTCGACTTATTGGATTTGTCCGAAGAAGAAAAAGCACAGTTTATTGGCGAGGCCAAATTTTTAAGAGCGTTGACTTATTTTCAATTGGTAAACCTTTTTGCACAACCGTTTCAGTTTAACGGAGGAAGTAATTTAGGGGTTCCATTGGTGCTTACGCCCTATGCCCCAGAAGTGGCTATTTCAGAATTTCAGTTGGAACGCTCTACGGTCAGTGAAGTACATGCTTTAATAGAACAAGATCTTTTGGATGCCGTTTCAAGTTTACCGGAAGATAATGGAGAACGTGCCGAAGTAGGTGCTGCAAGGGGGCTTCTAGCAAGATTTTACCTATATCGGGAAGATTGGGCAAATGCTGCCACTTTTGCTGACCAGGTAATCAGTTCTGGAGAATATGCTTTGGTACCCGATTTTGATTTTTATGATGATAACCCAACATCTCCCGAAAATATTTTCTCGGTAATCAATACCCCTACAGATGGACCACAGGATGAATCTGTGCCAGGATCTGATGAAGTATACGTAAACTTTTATAACGCCGCTCCCGGTGGAAGAGGCGATGCGCCGTTCAGTCAAGATTTATTGGACGCGTTTGCTGCAGAACCTGGAGATCGTAGGTTTGATGAATTGTCTGTATCGGCAACTGATGCTGGGGGAAACGATACTTTTTTTACATCAAAATATCCAGATATTGTTAACAACGCATCTGATGGTATGGTTCTGCGTATGGCCGATATGTACCTGATGCGGGCAGAAGCAAATTTAAGAGGAGGTACTGCTATAGGAGATACTCCTTTAAATGATGTGAATGCAGTGAGAACTAGAGCCGGCTTGGCTGACTTGGCAACTGTGGATTTGGATGCTATTCTTTTAGAAAGAAGGAAAGAGTTTTGTTTTGAAGGGTTGCGAAGAATGGATCTTCTAAGAAACGATAGGAACTTACGCCCAGATGGTGGAGCGGCGTCCGCTCCTGGAGCAGACAAGGTTATTTTTCCTATTGTGGATGATGAGCTCACCAATAATCCCAACATCACGCAAAATCCAGGAAATTTTTAAGATAAATAACTGACCGTGAAGATGAAACCATCATTTGTAAAATGCTTATGATGGTTTCTCTTGTTTAATTTACATAACATGATAAGAAAAACAGTTTTCTCAGCTTTGGCCATACTTTTTTTAATGGGGATGGTGAATGGTCAAGTAACCCAACCGGGAACTGCACAGTTGAACGAGCTCGAATTTTTTATACAGTTGAATAATCCAAAATATGATGGAGTAGAAGGGTCAAAATATCTTTTTGAAGAATTTGTGCCCGCTAAGATCAATACTATCCAGAAATCTTATTTGGTCCGTTTTGACATCTTGGAGAATACAATAGAAGTCAAAAAAGACAAGGACGAAATCATTGGGTTGTCTAAAAAAACAGACTATACCATCAAACTTCTAGATGGCTCGGAACGAATATTTGAGACTAAAACTTTTTCAGATAAAAATGGGTATTCGGTCAAAGGAATCTTTGAGCAGCTATATGCAGATGATTTTTTTATATTGTTTGGGAAATCAAGAATAAAGTTTCAAAAAGCAAAACCGATGAAAAGTAGTTATGAGCAAGCTGTCCCAGCAAAATTTGTTCCTTTAGCAGATGCTTTTTACGTGTTTTTCTTAAAAGGTGAAAAATCAGGTAAGATGGTTAGGATTCCTCAAAAAAAGAAGGAACTTAAATCTTTTTTTGGAACTGAGGCATCAAAAATGGAAAAGTTTATGAAGCAAGAAAAACTTACATTCGATTCAAGGGAAGATTTGATTCAGACACTTAAGTTTTATTCTAGTTTAATAAAGCTTTAAATTTCTCGCGTGTTGAATAAGCCTTAGATTTTATGCAATCCCTTTTTTTGAAGAATAGGCTTTTCCTATTTTTGTAGAATGATTGCTACCATTTGCAGAAAAGCCCATTTCAATGCAGCGCACAGGCTGCACAATCCTAATTGGAGCGATGCCAAAAACGTTGAGGTTTTTGGTAAGTGCAATAGTCCTCATTTTCACGGACATAATTTTGATTTAGAAGTTCGAATCAGAGGAGCGGTAAATCCGGATACAGGTTTTGTGATGGACTTGGCTGTTTTGGGAACACTTATCAAAGAAGAAGTAGAAAATCGATTCGATCATAAGAACCTGAACATTGATTGTCCAGAATTTGAAGGGGTCTTACCGACTACAGAATATTTTGTCAAAATAATTTATGACATCTTGAAGCCGAAGCTTCAAAAAGAGCAATTACTGCACATTACGCTACATGAAACACAAAAGAATTCGGCAGAATATGGAGATTGGTAACTTTTTTCCGATATTGCGGCACTTTTGGTATTGGGTCATTAGCTCAGTTGGTTTAGAGCGCTGCCTTGACAGGGCAGAGGTCACTGGTTCGAATCCAGTATGACCCACTTATTTCCCCCTAAAAACTTACAGTACAGGTTCTTGATTTTCCAAACCATTTAACGCGGTTTTTGGAGGCAAGGTTATAGATGGTATCCCTGATTATTCTGGGAACAAACGCTAGTAAAGCGGCCACCAATTTCCACTTGGGTATTTTTGCGATAATTTTTAGAAAACCATCAGAATGGGTATGTTTCCCGTTTTCATCAAAAAGGATTACAGTTTCCAACTGATCTGTTGAAAAGCCATGTTTTTGTAATAATTCCTGACCTGCGGGGGATTGAAAAGGAACAAAATGGAAGATGTCTTCAGGAGCAAACTTGAGTAACCAACCTACTACTCCATTGCAAAGGTTGCACTCCCCATCAAAAACGATAATACTTTTTTCCATGACCTAATGTACTGTTCAGGTGTTTGGTCGAGAAAAAACCGCGGTCATTTCAACAATGATTAGAAAAATCTATAAAATGTTACAGGAAGCCTAAAATACGCTCTAAGGCCATTCCTCGTGATCCTTTAATTAACAATGCTCCTTTGGTCAATGGTTTTTCTTTTAAGGACGCTTTAAAATCATCAAAAGATTTATACTTTTTATATGTGGTAGTCGTTTTGAAGAAGTTTTCGCCTACTAACATGACATTGTCAAATCCAATATTTTCTGCTAAATCAACTATTGCTTGATGCTCCTCTTCGGCTACGTCCCCAAGTTCGAACATATCACCAAGAACCAAAGTTTTCTGTCCAGCTTTAATGATTTCGAAGTTTTCCAATGCCACTTTCATACTGGATGGATTTGCATTATAGGCATCCAAAACAATTTTATAACCGTTCTTCTCAATAATTTGAGAGCGATTATTTTGTGGTTGATACGATTCAATGGCTTTTTTTATATCCTTTAAGGGAACATTGAAATATTTTCCCATAAGTATTGCAACACAACAATTTGAAAAATTGTATTTGCCCACAAGCTGTGTTTCTATTCTGATATCCTCCACTTCAATAATCACGAAAGGATTGGAATCGATAAACTTTATGTTATAGTACTGGTGGTTCTCCTTACTAAAACCTATTTTTTTCGGGTATGTCTTGAGCTTTTCCTGCTGTATGGGGTCGTCAGCGTTTAAAAAGACATGTTTGCCTTTGGATGTAAGGTAATCAAACAGCTCGCTTTTCCCTTTTATAACACCTTCCACACCTCCAAAACCTTCAAGATGCGCTTTGCCAAAGTTCGTGATATATCCAAAGTCCGGTTGTGCTATGTTACTCAAAAAGGCAATCTCTTTTTGGTGGTTGGCCCCCATTTCAACTATAGCTATTTCTGTGTCTTTCTCAATGGATAACAAGGTCAATGGTACACCTATATGATTGTTTAGATTTCCTTGAGTGGCAATGGTCTTGTATTTTTTTGAAAGGACTATGTTAATCAATTCTTTCGTTGTTGTTTTTCCATTGCTTCCGGTTAGGGAAATCACTTTTGTAGTGCTAAAATTTCTATGGAAAGTAGCAAGTTTTTGTAACGTTTCCAATGCATCATCGAACAGTAAACATCTTTCTGAGGTTTGGTAGTCCGCCTCATCAATTATGGTATAAGAAGCTCCATTTTTAATTGCTTCTGTAGCAAAGGTGTTTCCATTAAAATTTGGGCCCTTTAAGGCAAAGAACAAACAATTCTTGGTGATTTTTCTAGTATCTGTACAAACATTTGGGTAATCCAAAAAAAGGGAGTGCAGTTGTTCTAAGGTCATAAATCGAAGATAAAAAAAAGCCCTGATTTTTAGTCAGGGCTTTTAATAAATTATAATGAAATATTATTTTGCTTTTTTATGTCTAACCGTTTTGTTCTTAGTTTTAGATTTAGAACCAACCCTAGACATTGCACATCTGAATCCAATATCGTCTGTTGCCATATACTGTGGTAAGTACCTACGCTGGGCAGGATCTAACCAAAATGCCCTATCTCTCCAAGAACCACCTTTATAAACTCGTACTTCGTCATTGATAAGAGAAGTTCTGTAGTTAGAGGTATCATACTGACGAAGGATTTTGCCAGTGGAATCACGCTCTACTTTATGCTTGGGGGAATCATACATTTTTCTACCTTCAGATTCATCACTAAACCTTTCAAAGAACCTAGAGGAACCTGGGTCACCGTCTCTATATCCTCTATTATCGCTAGTGGAGAAGTTTGTGCGCAAATACGTTTCTTCTTCAGTTACAGGAACCATTTCGATTTCACCGGGTAAGTTCATGGCCACTATTTTTCCATTAGGTAGTGTATCATAAACAATATCATCACGTAAAACCTTTACCTTACCATCTTCGCCAATGGCTTTCTTCATGAAAACGTTTCCTCTGTAGTAATTAAAGTCACTTATCTCGTCATCAACGATTGGGCGATAGACATCAGCTACCCACTCAGATACGTTACCGGCCATTTCATAAAGACCAAAATCATTGGGCTTGTACGATTTTACCTGTGCGGTAATGTCCGCGCCGTCATCTGACCATCCTGCAATTCCGCCGTAATCACCTTTGGCCTGTTTAAAGTTTGCCAGTTGGTCTCCTCGACCTACACGCTGTCCATTTCTGGTGTAATCACCTTCCCATGGATATTTTTTTCTACCTCTGTAGTTGTTGTATTCTCTTGATCCAATCAAAGCCTGTGCTGCGTATTCCCACTCAGTTTCTGTTGGTAGTCTATACTCTGGCATAATAACACCGCTACTTCTTTTGGCAAACGTGCTGATAGAATCTTTCTTTTGCTTTCCTTGTAACGAGTCTATTTGACCTGCATAAACAGATTCAGGGTTGTTTAGATAAGCTTCGGTGCTGAATGTACCTTCAATTTCACCATTTAAGGCTTTGTATTTTGCATCTTCAGCTAAATACCCTTCTCTTTCCAACATGGCCTCGTTCACCCTATCAGTTCTCCACTCGGCGTACTGAGAAGCTTGGACCCAATTAACACCAACAACAGGATATTCTGCATATGCTGGATGCCTTAGATAGTTATTGGTCATGGTTTCATTAAAACCTAATCTGTTTCTCCAAACAAGTGTGTCCGGTAATGCACCATTATAAATGTTTTTATAATTTGGGTTTTCTGGAGGGTAAACTGCCTTCAGATAATCCAAATATTCCAAGTACATAACGTTGGTAACTTCGGTTTCATCCATATAGAATGACTGTACGTGCTGCTGTGTGGGCGTGTTGTTCCAGTCATGCATGATATCATCTTGAACCTTACCTTTGGTGAACGTTCCACCTTCAATAAATACAGTTCCAGGAGGAGTTTCTTGCTCTTTAAAGTCAGAGTTATATTGAAACCCACCTTCTTTGGCATTTATTTTCCATCCTGTGGCTCTCGAAACATTTTTCGAAGAAGAAGAGGAATTTTTACAACTAGAAAAACTTCCCACAATAATAGCGCAAGAAAGTACGACTTTAACAAAGTGTTTTTTCATAATTTGGGCTTGAGTACTTTAAAAATTAAGGGTTTAACCCTTAGTAACTTTAACTTGATTTTGATTTTTTAAAATCCTTCAATGGCATTAAAACGGTGTTTTGGCCATTATATTTTATGTGAATAAAAAGAATTGTTAAAAACCTTTTATGCACACAGCTTACAATCTAAACGTGACAGGATGTAAAATAGTATTCTTATTGATTAGTTTTAACGATAACAAATGGCATGGACTGCTTTGCTCTTTTATTATGGGCAAGCGTTTGTCTTAAAGGTTTGTGAAAAAAAAGCACTTCAATTACAAGAATTCTCTGAAATGTTCGTTTACATGTAATACGTTTAAGGATATTTTATAGTTTTAGGATATCGACGACCTCAATTTTACTAAACGATAAACGCTTAAAATGAAAAACTTACTAGTATTGGCTATATGTTTTACAATCGCCTCTCAAATAAGCGCACAACAAGAAAGAGTTATTACTACAGCAGTTCCCTTTTTGACCATTGCGGCAGACGCCAGGTCTTCGGGTATGGGTGATATGGGTGTAGCCACCTCTGCTGATGTATTCTCACAACAATGGAACCCGGCCAAGTTCGCTTTTGCAACCCAAAAGGCAGGAGTTGGTGTTAGTTATACGCCATATTTGGAAAGTATTGTTAACGATGTTTCCCTTTTAAATGCAAACTTCTACAACAAACTCAACGACCGTAGTGCCTTCGCTTTTAGTCTTCGTTATTTTGGTCTTGGCGAAATAGAGCTTCGCCAGACCATCGAGGAAGATGCTACTTTGGTCAAGCCTAATGAGTTTGCTTTTGATGGTTCCTACTCGCTAAAACTTAGTCAAACATTTTCTATGGCCGTAGGCGGGAGGTTTATCAGCTCAAATCTAAGATTTCAAGATGGTGTCCAAGATTCTCAGGCAGCCAACGCATTTGCTGTGGATATTGCAGGGTTTTATCGCTCAAGGGAAATTGCATATGAAAGTTTTAGTGGCCGTTGGAGAGCAGGTTTTAATATCTCTAACCTAGGAGGGTCTTTGCAATACGATGCCGGGGGTCAAGAAAACTTTTTGCCAACAAACCTGAAAATGGGTGTTGGCTTCGATTTTATTTTAGATCAGGACAATATTTTGGGACTGCATACAGAATTCAATAAGCTTTTGGTGCCAACGCCAAGAGATTTTAATGGTGATGGTGAAATAACAGCAGCGGATAATGATGAATACCAACAAATTCCCTTTTTTGATGGTGTATTTGAATCTTTTGGAGATGCTCCGGATGGATTCAGCGAGGAATTAAGGGAAATTACATGGGCACTTGGCGCCGAATATAAATACCGAGAGGCTTTTATGTTGCGTACAGGATACTTTAATGAAAATCAGGAAAAGGGAGCTAGACAGTTCTTTACTTTAGGTGCGGGATTCAAATTCAAGTCCGCTCAAATAGACCTTTCCTATTTATTCTCAACATCCCAAGTTCGTAATCCTTTGGAAAATACATTACGCTTTTCCCTTACCTTTAATTTTGGGGAAGAATTCTTGAATGACTAGATAAAACAATATAATTATAAAGAAAACCTGCTCATCAGCAGGTTTTCTTATTTTTGGTCAATACCTAAATAGCAGTATGAAGAAACAACATATTGGTTTTGAACTTACCATATTTAAAGATGTGGATGAACTGGCTTCGAAAGAGCAGCGACTCCTTCAAGTGGCCAAGGAAGCTAGGGAAAGTGCTTATGCCCCATATTCAAATTTTAAAGTAGGGGCCGCAGTTTTATTGGAAAATGGAGAAATTGTTATTGGAAACAATCAGGAAAATGCATCTTATCCTTCCGGTCTTTGTGCTGAACGTGTTGCTGTTTTTCAGGCAGGGGCAAGATACCCAGGGGTTGCTATTGTTTCAGTGGCAATAACCGCAACATCCAATGATTATGAAGTAACTGTCCCTGCTGGACCATGCGGTAGTTGTAGGCAAGCTATTATAGAGTATGAACAGCGGCAGAAAACATCTATTTCCTTGTTGCTGCGTGGTGAATCTGGACCAATATATAAATGCGAATCAGTGGCGGATATTTTGCCTTTGGCATTCAATAGTTCATTTTTAAGCGATTCTTAAACCAATTCTTTTTCCAAAACAGATATATATGTATTTTTGTTTTTCTTCAACACTGAAGAATTTCATATAATACAACCGTTAATGAAAAAAATCACCAAAGAAGTTTACCTAAAATGGTATGAGGACATGTTGTTCTGGAGAAAGTTCGAGGACAAACTTGCAGCAGTTTATATTCAACAAAAAGTTAGAGGTTTTCTTCACTTATACAATGGCCAAGAAGCTGTTTTGGCAGGTTCATTGCACGCAATGGATTTGACGAAGGATAGAATGATAACAGCTTACAGAAATCATGTTCAGCCCATTGGTATGGGTGTTGACCCAAAACGTGTGATGGCGGAGCTTTTTGGAAAGGTGACGGGCACCTCCAAAGGTATGGGGGGCTCCATGCACATTTTTTCCAAAGAACATCGATTCTATGGTGGCCATGGTATTGTGGGCGGACAAATCCCTTTAGGTGCCGGATTGGCGTTTGCCGACAAATATTTTAAAAGAGATGCGGTAACGCTCTGCTACATGGGAGATGGTGCCGTTCGACAAGGTTCTTTGCACGAGGCTTTTAATTTGGCTATGTTGTGGCAATTACCTGTGGTCTTTATTTGTGAGAATAATGGGTATGCTATGGGAACATCAGTGGCCAGAACATCATATTCAACAGATATTTGGAAACTAGGCTTGGGATACGAAATGCCTTGTGGTCCAGTAGATGGTATGGATCCTGCAATAGTGGCAAAAGAAGTGGATAAGGCAGTTGAACGAGCCCGTACAGGTGGCGGTCCAACTTTCTTGGAGATGAAGACCTATCGTTACAGAGGGCATTCAATGTCCGATGCACAACACTATCGTACCAAAGAAGAAGTTGAAGAATACAAAAAAATAGACCCAATAACCCAAATTAAAGAAGTCCTTCTTGAAAAAGGATATGCCTCTGAAGAGGAAATTAAAGAGATGGACAAAAGGGTAAAGGCATTGGTGTCCGAATGTGAGAAATTTGCGGAAGAGTCAGATTTTCCACCAATACAACAGATGTACGATACCGTATACGAACAAGAAGACTATCCATTTTTACAACATAAACTTTAAGTAAATGGCAGAAGTAATCAATATGCCCAGATTGAGTGATACCATGGAAGAGGGAACCGTGGCAAAGTGGCTCAAAAATGTAGGAGATAAAATAGAGGAAGGTGATATCTTGGCCGAAATAGAAACGGACAAGGCCACTATGGAGTTTGAATCCTTTCATGAGGGCACACTACTCCATATAGGTATACAGGAAGGAGACGGAGCACCGGTTGATTCACTTTTAGCAATTATTGGAGAAGATGGGGAAGACATTTCTGGATTGTTAAATGGAAGTGCTACGGAAGCGGAAAAAGCTTCCGAAGAACCACAAGCCACAAGCCAAGAACCAGAAGCAGCTGTTGCTACAGCTCCTACAGGGGGAGTTGTTCCCGAAGGTGTGGAAATTATAACAATGCCGCGCTTGAGTGATACTATGGAAGAAGGTACGGTAGCGTCTTGGTTAAAAAAAGTTGGAGATACTGTTGAAGAAGGAGATATTTTGGCTGAAATCGAAACGGATAAGGCCACAATGGAATTTGAGTCCTTTTATTCGGGAACGTTACTTTATATAGGTATTCAAGAAGGAGAATCCGCACCAGTGGATGAAGTCTTGGCAGTAATAGGACCAGAAGGTACAGATGTTGATGCTGTTCTTGGTGCATCTTCATCTGGGGCAAGTAATACAGAGAGTTCTTCCGAAACAGTGGAAGGCACAAAAGAAATAAATGCCTCAAAAGGCGAAGAACCTAAAGAGCCAGTTGCTTCAAAGAATGGGCAACGTATATTGGCATCGCCGTTAGCAAAGAAAATTGCCAGTGAAAAAGGTATAGATTTAACAGCCGTAAAAGGTTCTGGAGATTATGGAAGAATTGTAAAGCGTGATATTGAAAATTATCAACCTTCACAAGTTCCCGCTGCGGCTCCTTCTCCCAAAGAAGATAGTGCTGCTCCAACCGCTGTACCTCAACCTACAATGTACGTACCTGCAGGAGAGGAGTATACAGAAGAAGTTAAGAATTCTTCTATGCGAAAAGCAATTGCAAAGCATCTTGGTGCTTCTAAATTTTCCGCTCCGCATTTTTACCTGACTATAGAGGTCGATATGGAAAATGCGAAAGCTTCTCGCTCGCAAATCAATAATTTGCCCGACACAAAAGTTTCTTTTAACGATATGGTGTTAAAGGCTTGTGCAATGGCATTGAAAAAGCATCCACAAGTAAATACATCATGGACCGATGAAGCAACTATTTACAAAAAGCATATCCACATGGGAGTTGCAGTAGCAGTTGATGAAGGACTTGTAGTGCCTGTGGTAAAATTTGCTGACCAGCTTAGTTTAACCCAGTTGGGAACTGCTGTCAAAGATTTGGCAGGAAGGGCAAGGACCAAGAAGATAAAACCAGACGAAATGGAAGGTAGTACCTTTACGGTTTCTAATTTGGGAATGTTCGGAATATTGGAATTTACCTCTATCATCAACAAACCAAACTCTTCAATTCTTTCTGTTGGGGCCATTGTGGAAAAACCAGTGGTCAAAAATGGAGAAATTGTCGTAGGCAGTACGATGAAAGTCACTTTGGCCTGTGACCACAGAACCGTTGACGGTGCTGTTGGCGCGCAGTTCCTACAGACGTTAAGGGCATATTTGGAAAATCCGGTTACTATGCTGGCTTAGTTAATGTAAACTGGCTTTTTATGCCGAGTTTATCGAAGCAGAGTATATAAACAATATCATACGGAAGCATCCTTTTAAAGGATGCTTTTTTTATCTTTAAAAATCAAAATAAGCATCAAAATGAGTAAAATTCTTAGTTTTTTTGGAATACTGGTATTAATGAATTGTGGTTCTACACAAATGGTCGAGACTAAAAATGTTCCTGACCAAGCAAACCCAGGTGGCCCAGAAGGTGTTAAAGGAAGTGTAGTTGAAGAAGTTCCAAAAGGGGTAAACGCTGTTGGTACAGAACTAGGTTTTACTGATGCCGAACGAGTAGGTGATATTATGAAGTATTTGGCATCTGATGATCTTAAAGGAAGAGATTCAGGTAGCGAAGGAATTGAAATAGCTGCAAAATATATAGAGAACTATTTAAAATCTTATCAAGTAGCTCCCTATTTTGATACGTATCGAGATACACTTTCCAATTACAAAAAAACTTCCTATAACATTGTTGGCATAGTTGAAGGAAGTGACCCGGTTCTTAAGGATGAGTATATTCTGGTTGGGGCACATTATGATCATATAGGAATCATAAAAATTGAAAACGGAGACGCTATTGCCAATGGAGCAAATGATAATGCATCGGGAACAACTGCAGTTATGGAACTTGCTCGTTACTTTGGAAAGAACAGAACCAATAAAAGAAGTCTGATTTTCGTCTTGTTCAGTGCCGAAGAAAAGGGACTTCTAGGTTCAAAACATTTAGCAAAAAAGCTCAAGGAACAAGAACTTAACCTTTACACTATGTTGAATTTTGAGATGATCGGTGTTCCACTTCTTGGGAAAGATTATTTAGTGTATGCTACAGGATATAAGAAGTCCAATTTTGCTGATGTGAATAATAAATATGCAGGTGAAAATCTTGTAGGTTACCTTCAAAGGGCCAGGGAATATGGTTTATTTCAACGTTCCGATAATTATCCTTTCTATCAAGAATTCGGAGTGCCATGCCATACCTATTGTACTTTTGATTTCACCAATTTTGAATATTATCATAAGGTAGGTGATGAAGTAGAAGAAATGGATTTTGATCATATGGCCACATTGATAAACAAAATGCTTCCTGTTGTAGAGAAGATTGCCAATGCTCCTATGAAAGAAATTAAGATGAATTAAATCTTATTGCCCTTATCTTAAATACTAAATCTAAAGCTGAAAACCGTTATGGCGAACATCATAATAACTGGAACAAGTAGGGGGATAGGTTATGAACTGGTACAATTGTTTGCCCAAGATGGCCATCAAGTTCTTGCCCTTTCGCGTAACGAAAGGCCTATTACAGCACTGAATATGCCTGGTGTAAGTAGTATGCCCTTTGATTTGTCCAATCCAGCGGATTTTAAGAAAATAACTGCCTTCCTTCAAGACTGGGATACTGTGGATGTGCTTATCAACAATGCGGGCAGTTTGTTGAACAAACCCTTTTTAGAAACTACCCAAGAAGAATTTGAAGCTGTATATAAAGTGAATGTATTTGGTGTAGCTGAGATAACCAAAACAGTACTGCCCAAAATGGGCAAAACAGGTCATGTGGTCACCGTTAGTTCCATGGGGGGCGTGCAAGGGAGTATGAAGTTTCCTGGACTTTCGGCATATAGTTCCAGTAAGGGCGCAGTGATTACGCTAACGGAACTTTGGGCTGAAGAATTTAAAGAAACTGGACCTAGTTTTAATGTTCTTGCTTTAGGGGCGGTGCAAACCGAAATGTTGGAAGAAGCTTTTCCAGGTTATAAGGCCCCAGTAACAGCAAAAGAAATGGCCACTTACATTAAGGACTTTTCATTGACTGGTCAAAAATTGTATAATGGAAAGTTGTTGCAAATAAGTAATAGTACTCCGTAGATTAATCTTAAATTTAGTCCTGTGAGTACCACGTTACAAAAATATTTGCCAGAACGTGCGGTTGGACCATGTTTTAGTTTGATAGAACAGCATGGGGTGCATTTAAAAATTGTAAATCACAGGGTAACACGTCATGGTGATTACAGGAAAATGCCTAATGGATTACATCAAATTACTGTAAATGCCTCCCTGAATAAATATCGATTTTTAATTACATTGATTCATGAAATCGCACACCTAGTGGCATTCGAGAAACATGGTCGTTATATAAAACCCCATGGATTGGAATGGAAACGAACATTTCAACATTTGATGATTCCCTTCATTCGTCCAGAAATTTTTCCTTCTAAACTTTTACCAATATTGGCCAATCATTTTAAAAATCCCAAGGCCAGTAGTAGTACCGATGCTAAATTGTCCATTGCTTTAAAGGCATTCGATGAAACAGATAATAAGGGGAACACTTATGTTTTTGAACTACCTTTTGGGAGTACATTTCGCTTGTACAATGGAAAGCTATTTAAAAAAGGTGAAAAAAGAATAAAACGATACGAATGTGTGGAATTGGGTACTGGAAAAGTATATTTGTTCCAGCCCAACGCAGAAGTTGAACTGATCAAAGACTAAAACAAATGAACCAAAATTATTACGCAGTGCTAATGGCAGGAGGAGTAGGTTCCCGCTTTTGGCCAGTAAGCACTTCTTCCAACCCCAAACAGTTTCATGACATGTTGGGAACAGGAAAAACCTTGATTCAAAAAACTTTTGATAGACTGAATAAATTCATTCCTACGGAGAATATTCTAATTCTTACCAATGAACGTTACAACGGATTGGTTCTGGAACAATTGCCCCAAGTAAAGCAAGAACAAGTGGTTTTAGAACCTGCCATGCGAAATACGGCACCCTGTATTCTTTATGCTTCCTTAAAAATTAAAAAAATGAATCCAAATGCCGTAATGATTGTTGCGCCGAGTGATCATTGGATTGAGGATGAAGATGCTTTTGAAAGGGATGTAACTGCATGCTTTGACAAATGCGGGCAAGAAGATGTACTATGTACACTTGGTATTCAGCCTACATTTCCCAATACAGGTTTCGGATATATCGAGTTTGAAAAGGAAGATAAAAACCCAATTAAAAAAGTGTCTCAATTCAGGGAAAAACCTGATTATGAGACGGCCAAAGAATTTCTGGAACAAGGTAATTTTCTATGGAATGCAGGTATATTTATGTGGAGCGTCAATACAATCGTGAATGCTTTTAAACGATACCAAAAAAATCAATATGAATTATTTGAGTCGGGATATGGGGTGTACAACACCGCTAGTGAACAGATGTATATCAATGAAAATTACCCAAAAGCAGAAAACATATCGATAGATTACGCTATATTGGAGCGTTCAGAATCTATATTTACACTCCCCGCTACTTTCGATTGGAATGATTTGGGTACATGGGGAGCATTATACGATAAACTGGATAAAGACGATGAAAGGAACGCCACAGTCAATAGTAAGACATTGCTTCAAGATGCCAAAGGCAATATGATAAGGTCCGAAAAAGGCAAGGTAGTCGTAATAGATGGATTGGAAGATTATATCATTGTGGATAAAGAAGAGGTACTGCTTATTTATCCTAAATCCAAGGAACAGGACATCAAAAAAGTTCTTGGTCAAGTAAAAGATAAATATGGTGATCAGTTTGCATAAGTTATGAGTGAACATTTATTTGGTAGTGAAACGCCCAATCAAGATAGTGGAGATGAGGTAAAAAAAGACCTAAAGGGTCTTCTTGCCAGTGTAAGAAAGTTTCTCTCTGAACTTTTAGAGATACGTTCCAATACAGATGCGGCGGCAACCAAAGAATCCATAATCGCAGATATTCCTTTTAAAGGCCATACGTCTTGGATTTTAATTTGTTCCATATTTATAGCTTCCATAGGATTGAATGCCAATTCTACGGCCGTTGTTATCGGAGCCATGTTAATTTCTCCTTTGATGGGACCAATTTTAGGTATGGGCCTATCCTTGGCAATTAATGATATAGATACGTTGCGTAGATCCCTCAAGAACTTTACCGTAATGGTAGTCTTGAGTGTATTCACTGCTTTTTTGTTTTTCTATCTATTTCCACTCCGTGATGAATCATCAGAGCTTTTGGCAAGAACCAAACCGGATATTCGAGATGTTTTGATTGCCTTTTTTGGAGGACTGGCCTTGGTCATAGCCAGAGCAAAAAAAGGAACCATTGCCAGTGTTATCTTTGGGGTTGCCATTGCTACGGCACTTATGCCACCGCTTTGTACCGTAGGTTTTGGCTTGGCCATAGGAAAATTAGAATATGCGTGGGGGGCAATGTATTTGTTCATCATTAATACTATGTTTATTGGTTTGGCGACATTTTTGGTCATCAAGTTCTTACGATTTCCGATGGTGCGATATGCCAATTCCCAAAAACGTCGCTTTATTGCTCGAATGGCATCTATAACTGGAATTGCGGTTATGATTCCAGCAGGTTTCACCTTTTATCAGGTCTTTCAAGAATCACTTTTTAAAAAGCAGGCACAGGAATTTTTAAAAGATACTATTGAAGTATATCAGTTTAATTCCTCTGGACGTTATGTGGATAATCTAACAAAAATCCAGTATGTAGATGATGGGACCTCTTTGATAGAACTTGTTTGTATGGGCGATGAATTGATTCCCGATAACGTTATCAATACATGGCGAGCCCAAAAAAATGAGTTTTCTAGACTGAAAGATGCCGAATTTAGGGTTTTACAAGGTGGAAGGGATGACTCGGAAGAGAAATTCAACTATGTAAGCGAACTTTATGAACGAAATAAGGCTGATTTGCTCACTAAGGATGAACAAATACGCCTATTGGAGGCTGAGCTGGCCCATTTAACCAAAAATGCTGAAAAACAAATTCCGTTCAAAAATGTGAGCGCAGAGGCTAAAGCGAATTATAATAACATAGCCGGTTTGGGGTTCTCCTATCAGATACAAACCGATTTTAATAAATTGGATACTGTTCCCATTTTTGAAATTAAATGGAAAGATGGGATAAAACGAAACCAGAAAGAAGCTGACTCTAAGAAAATAGAAACTTGGTTAAAACTTCGACTTCAAGACTCTACGATTGTGGTTAAAGAAGTAAACTAGTTGTTTGGTTGTGCCGGAATCCTATCAATCTGAAATGTGGCGGATTGCTATCAGTTTCTTTCCTCAATATACATTTGACGTACTTTTTTGAAAAGCTCCGATGAGTATACAAAATCAGTAACAGCAGTATTATCAGTTTTAAAGATTTCTTTGTTGGTGCCCTCCCATTCTTTAAGTCCGTCCTTCAGAAAAATGATTTTCTCGCCAATTTCCATAACCGAGTTCATGTCATGGGTGTTAATTACAGTAGTAATGTTATATTCCTTGGTAATTTCTTGAATAAGAGTGTCTATTAAAATTGCCGTTTTTGGGTCTAGGCCGGAATTAGGTTCATCACAGAACAAATAACTAGGATTCATGACTATTGCTCTCGCAATAGCAACTCTTTTTTGCATTCCACCAGAAATTTCTGAAGGATATTTTTTATGGGCGTCCACAAGATTGACACGGTGAAGTACAAAATCCACCCGTTCTTGCTTTTCCGCTCTTGATTGCTTTGTGAACATGTTCAAGGGAAACATCACATTGTCCTCGACCGTCATAGAATCAAAAAGGGCACTTCCTTGAAAAACCATTCCCATTTCTTGACGTAAATCTCTTTTTTCTGCCGTTGACAGACTGGAGTACATACGTTCATTATAGTTGATGTTGCCTTGTTCGGGTTCAAAAAGCCCTAAAAGACACTTTAAAAAAACGGTTTTCCCCGATCCGCTTTGCCCTATGATCAAATTGGTCTTCCCGCTATCAAAAGTTGCGCTTATGCCCTTTAAAACGTGCGCGTCTCCAAACGATTTATGTATGTTTTCCACCTTTATCATTAGCCTAGCATTAATTGGGTAAGAATGTAGTTGAGGATAATGATAACAACACTGGTCCATACAAAAGAAGTAGTACTGGCCTTGCCAACTTCTAAGGCACCACCTTTCATATAAAATCCATGATAGGAGGGTACGGTAGCAATCACATAAGCAAATACCAAGGTTTTTATGAACGCATAGGTTACATGGAATGATTCAAAATCCATTTGTAAACCTTTTATAAATTCACCGCTTGGCGCATAGCCACCAAAAACTGCGGCAATCCAACCTCCTAGAACCCCTATGAACATGGCAATCGCAACCGCAAAAGGATACATGAACATGGCTATGATTTTTGGGAATACTAAATAATTCAAAGAGTTTATCCCCATGACCTCCAGAGCGTCTATCTGCTCGGTAACCCTCATGGTCCCAATACTGGACGTAATATAAGAACCAACTTTTCCTGCCATGATTATTGAGGTAAATGTAGGTGCAAATTCTAGTATGACTGATTGTCTGGCAGCAAAACCAATCAAGCTTTTAGGTAGAAATGGATTATTGAGATTCAAAGCAGTTTGTATGGTAACGACTCCCCCTATAAAAAATGCTATGAAGATAATAATGCCCAAAGAGCCAAAAATTAACTCATCGATTTCTTTTAAAATAAGGGACCTCATAATTGACCACTTGGTAGGCTTTTTAAAAACCTCCCATGCCATAATGAAGTATTTTCCAATCGCTTCAAGATAATTCATGTGCTAAAAGTAGACTTGCGGGCATAAAAATAAGAATATTGCCGTGCATTTAACCTTGATTTAAAATTTAAAAGGTTTTATTGAATAGTTTTGTACCCATTTATAAACAAATCTTTTCCATGAAGAAATATACATTTTTACTTGTTTTGGTTACTCTTTCCGTATCTGTTTGTACTATGGCCCAACGCAAAAGAAGGAATACAATTGTTGAGGAAGAACCTGTTCAAATTGCACAATCACCAAAACTAGTGGTGGGTATCGTTGTGGACCAAATGCGATATGATTATTTAACGCGTTTTTGGAATCATTATGGTGAAGGTGGCTTTAAGCGTTTGGTAAATGATGGATTTAACTGTAAAAACCATCATTTTAACTATGCCCCAACGAGTACGGGTCCTGGGCATGCATCTGTTTACACTGGAACAACGCCAGCCGTTCATGGAATCATTGGCAACAATTGGTATGATAAGGTAGGGGACAGGTCTTTATATTGCGCAGGCGATGATAATTACAATTCTATAGGAACAACCTCAAATGCTGGGAAAATGTCACCAAACAATATGCTAACCACTACAATTACAGATCAGTTGCGCTTACATACGCAGAAGAAGGGTAAGGTAATAGCTATAGCGCTCAAAGATAGAGGGGCGGTTCTGCCCGGTGGTCATATGGCCAACGCAGCCTATTGGTTCGAAGGTGAAAATGAAGGCAAATGGATCAGTAGTTCCTATTATATGCCAGCACTTCCTAAATGGGTTATGGATTTTAATGCATCTGGTAAAGTAAAGGAATACAAAAAGGCATGGACAACATTAAAGGATATCGCTACTTACAAAGAAAGCGGCAGTGATAAAAATAACTATGAAGGTTTATTTGAGGATGAAGAGACACCTACTTTTCCGCATAGCACCCCAAATTTATTGGATAAGAACAAGGATTTTGAAATTTTGAAATATACTCCCTATGGAAATAGTATAACTGCAGATTTTGCATTGGAAGCTTTAGAGAAAGAGAACTTAGGTATAGATGCTGTTACGGATTTTCTAGCAATTAGTTTTTCAAGCACGGACTACATTGGGCATAAATTTGGGGTCAATTCTAAAGAAATCCAAGATACTTACTTGCGATTGGATTTGGATCTAGAACGAATCCTTGTCGCTTTGGACGAGAAAGTCGGCAAGGGTGAGTATACTGTATTTTTAACTGCAGATCACGGAGCCGTAAATGTCCCAACTTATTTAAAAGATCAAAAAATCCCTGCAGGATATCTGGACCTTGATGATAACAAAAAAAAGTTTGATGAGTTTTTGAAGTATAAATATGGAACTACGGACATTGTCAAAGGGATAAGTAACTCTCAAGTTTTTCTGGACAAAAAAGTAATAGCAAACCTTGATATGGACTTAGATGATGTAGAGGAGGAAATTGCTGGTGAAATGCTTGCTTATGACAACATAGAGAAAGTATTTACAGGTTATCAAATGTGGAATAATGCGTATACTTCTGGTTTGCCCTATATTTTGCAAAATGGATGGAACCAAAAAAGGTCTGGTGACGTATTATTTGTGCTGCCACCAGGATTCGCATCTTATGGAAGAACTGGTTCTTCCCATGGTACTCCAATGATTTACGACACACATGTGCCTTTGCTGCTCTATGGCAACGGAATAAAGAAAGGAAGCACTGCCAACAGGACCGAGATTCCGGATATTGCACCAACAATTGCAACTTTATTGGGTATTGCTTTCCCAAATGGAACAACCGGTACACCAATAGCGGAGGTATTGGATTGATTTGAATGAAATCATCTCTTATGTTTTGATTGCATTCAACTTGGAAGGCGTCGATTTTATCACTGTTTCCTGCTATGATTCTGTATTGTCAAAATAACTTTCACCAGGAATCTACACTTGTAATTGGCTTACAATAATCAAAAAGACAAAAACCTGAGAGTGATTTTTTTAAATCCTATTTAAAAAAATGTTTATGATATCCCGTAATTCATTCATCACAAAAGCATATAGTTTTGCTTTAAAATAGTCTGCAAATGTGATGTGTTATAGTTTGAATTGATGAATGTCTGTTTTGAGTTAAACAATTGATAATCAATTATATAAAAATGTAAAAATGTATCAATTAAGAGATAAAAATAAGGCGAAACCTCAAATTCCCATAAGATAAAATAACTGGAAAATAAAACGTTTATCTTAAAGTTGTTTCTCAAAAATGTTTTAAGATAGTTTTGACCAAATACCTTTCCATCTATATTTTCTAATAAAGATACCTTCTTCTTTAGTAACATACCTAGGCAATTGACGGATGACCGCTTTGAAGTAACCTATAAGCATTTGCAAGAAAAGATTTGGGTTTTTTGCCTGCCAGGCCATTTTAAGCGCAGCTATTTTCGTGAGCAGGATTCCGTAGCGCATTTTGTATAAAGCCCGACCTTTGATTTTATAATTTTTGGAACTATAACCATGTCCCGTAGGACGAAGGTGCTTCACTTTTAGCCCAGGGTCAGTTTTTGTTTCAAAATCATGGTACTTTGCCAAGAGCACATCTACGGTATCCCAACCAACTCCGGGACGCAATCCACTGATCTTATTGAAGCAAGCTTTATGATAGAGTTTAATTGGACCGCGAATATGGTTTCTATCCGCGATATTTTCATAAACCCATTCTTCTCCCTTTTTTATGTAAAGTAATCCGGAACACATTCCTAACTTCCAGTTGCTTTGGAAATGATTTAACATGGCCTCAAAATAATTGGACGGAAGGATAATATCGGCATCAAACTTTCCTACTAAATCATAATTTGAAGCATGTCGCAAACCAAAGTTGAAGGTGTCCACTACTTTTTTTCCAGGTACATGCTCATCTATGGATTTACGTTGCAAAACTTTGATGAAATCATATTTTTTGGCATAATCTAAAGCAATAGAAAAGGTTTTATCACTGGAATTGTCATCCACAATGATAATCTCATCTGGCAAATGGGTTTGTATGACAAACGAATTTAGACATTCTTTAAGATAGGCCTCTTCGTTATGGGCAGGAATGATAATGCTTATTCGCATACGCTAAAATTCCAAAAAACTATAGAGATATGCTAATGATTTAATGCTTTCAAACAATTCATGAGTTATTCACGCTCTGCATAGACAATGTAGTATCTTGGAGTAAAAAGTCGTAACAAGGGACGAAAACCTAATTTTTTTGTGGGATTTGTCCATTTGGCCGTATCTTTTATAGTCCATCCTGCTTTTTCCAAAAGCCAATCAAACTGCCAATCCTCAAATTCGTGGTAATGTCGGTCCCAGGGGTCTGTCTTACTTCGGTATGCAGATGAAAACCATAGTCGCATGGGTATGCTCGCCACCAATTTTTTTGCCTTTGTTTCTTTTAAAACGTTGAAGGGCGCAACTAAATGCTCAAAAATCTCAAAAGCGGTAACCACCTCTGCATCAGAATCGACAACGGTTTCATAATTTACATCCAAATCTTCTCCACCAGTATTTTGCACATGGTATCCTTTGGATTTCATGATTTCTGAAAATGGATTTTCAACTCCCAAATCCAAAATAGATTCCGAAGTATCAATATGCTTTTGTAAAAAGGCTAATGTATGCTTATAACGTTTGTTGGGAAAGTTGTTTTCGTACATCTAATATCTGTAAACAATGGCGTTGATGTTCATACCAGCGCCAACGCTTGCAAAGATAACAACATCTCCCTTTTTTACTTCATGTTGGTCCAGTTCTCCTTTTCGCACCAAATCAAAGAGTGTGGGGATTGTTGCGACAGAGCTGTTGCCCAGTTTATGGATGCTCATGGGCATAATATCTTCTGGAGCTTTCTTACCGTAAATTTTATAAAACCTTTTTATAATGGCTTCGTCCATTTTTTCATTGGCTTGGTGGATAAAGACTTTTTTGACCTTATCAATGGATACTCCGCTTTCATCCAAGCAAGTTGCCATAGCTTTTGGGACATGGGTACAGGCGAACTCATAAATTTTTCGCCCGTGCATTTTTATATATCTCGTATCTGAACACCCTTTACTGGCATATGTTTTATCGAAAAACAGATAATATGCTTCCTCATTGGCGTATGTAGCCGAGGTATGGCCCAAAATTTCACCGGCCGTCGAATCACCTTCTATAACAGTAGCGCCAGCGCCATCTGAAAAAATCATGCTATCACGGTCGTATTCATCTATTACTCTGGAAAGTGTTTCGCCACCGATAACAAGGCATTTTTTTGCCAAACCACTTTTGATAAATGCGTTGGCTTGTATGACTCCTTCGATCCAGCCAGGACACCCAAAAATCATATCGTAAGCAACACATTTAGGATTTTTAATTTTTAGTAGGTGCTTTACTCTAGTGGCCAAGCTTGGCAGTGTATCCCCTTGAATTTTTCCCGGTGTCAAATCACCAAAATTGTGGGCAAAGATGATATAGTCCAGCGATTCTTTCTCTATTCCCGCATCTTCAATAGCTTTTTCTGCTGCCAAATACCCTAAATCCGAAGTTTTTAGCTCAGCTTGCGCATAACGCCGTTCTGCAATTCCTGTGATGGATTTAAATTTTTCAATGATGACAGGGTTGTTATCTCCAAAAGTTGCTCCATCACTTCCTAGAAATTCATGGTCTAAAAAGTCTTCATTTTTTGTGATAACAGATGGAATATAACTTCCGGTGCCGGTGATGCCAATTTTCATGTTGAGGTTTTAAACGTAAAGTTAATCACAGTATATGAGTTTATTATGCATGCATAATAATGCTTACGATGTTCAAGCGTAATTCTTTTAAATGGTAAAATATAAAAGCTCTCAATTTACCAAGAAAATCAAGAGCTTTTATAGGTTTTATAGTGGTTGGGCTATGCTTCGGCATATGCTTCAATAGGTGTGCAAGTACAGATTAAATTACGATCCCCAAACGCTTCATCGGTCCTTCTGATTGTTGGCCAAAACTTATTTTCGTGAACATAAGCCAATGGAAAAGCCGCTTTTTGCCTACTATAAGGATAATCCCAATTATCGTTAGTTACCATTTCTAAGGTATGCGGTGCATTTTTAAGCACGTTGTTATAATCTTCCGTGCTTACCTCATCAATCTCTTCTCGAATTGCTATCATTGCATCGCAAAACCTATCCAATTCAGAAAGACTCTCACTTTCCGTAGGTTCTATCATCATGGTTCCTGCAACGGGGAAGGATACAGTAGGAGCATGAAAACCGTAGTCCATAAGACGCTTAGCGATATCTGTTACTTCTACACCGTTTACTTTAAAGGGTCTACAATCTATAATCATCTCATGGGCAGCTCTTCCTTTTTCCCCTGCATATAAAACATCAAATTTCCCTTTGAGCTTTTCTTTAATATAGTTGGCGTTCAGAATCGCAATTTCTGTGGACTTTGTCAGTCCTGTTGTCCCAAGCATTATAATGTACCCGTAAGATATTAAACAGGCAAGGGCGCTTCCCCATGGTGCTGCGGATATTGCGGTTATTGCTTGATCTCCTCCTGTTTCAATCACAGGGTTTGTGGGAAGAAAAGGTTTTAATTGTTCGGCTACGCATATTGGTCCTACACCGGGCCCGCCTCCGCCATGCGGTATGGCAAAGGTTTTATGTAGGTTTAAATGGCATACATCGGCACCGATAACGGCTGGATTGGTAAGGCCGACCTGTGCGTTCATATTGGCACCGTCCATATACACTTGACCGCCGTTTTGATGGATTAGGTTGGTTATATGAATGATTGAAGATTCAAATACACCATGTGTGGACGGATATGTCACCATCAAAGCAGCAAGATTTTCAGCATGCGATTGTACTTTTTCTTCTAAATCGGCAACATCTATATTTCCTTTTTCATCTGTTTTTGTAACGACCACTTTCATTCCCGCCATTACGGCCGATGCAGGGTTGGTTCCATGAGCAGAGGCAGGAATGATACAAATGTTTCGGTGTCCTTCTCCACGGGATTCATGATACGCCCTAATCGTCATCAATCCAGCGTATTCGCCCTGGGCTCCCGAGTTTGGTTGTAATGATGTAGCTGCAAATCCTGTGATAATATTCAATTGCTTTTCAAGTTCATTTAGAACTACTTGATATCCTTCCGCCTGATCAAGCGGTACAAAAGGATGGATATTACCCCAATTTGCCCAGCTCAACGGAAGCATTTCCGATGCTGCATTGAGTTTCATGGTACAGCTGCCCAAAGAAATCATGGAATGGTTCAATGCCAAATCTTTTCGTTCCAATTTTTTGATGTAACGCATCAATTCTGTTTCGGAATGATAGGAGTTGAAGACTTCGTGCTCCAAAAATGGAGCTTTTCTTTGCAAAGAACTTGGAATTACGTCTGAACTATCAGCAGAAGAATTTTCCTGTTCCGTATTTTCAGATTCGGCAAAACAAGAAATTAAAAGCTGAAGGTCATTTTGGGAAACAGCTTCGTTCAGCGAAATGGAAACTGTTTCAGCATCGATATAGTTGAGATTTATACTATTCTCTTCAGTAATAGTCTTCAGTTTTTTTGAATCCGAAACTTTTATTTTGATCGTATCAAAAAAAGCAGTGTTCGTTTGCTGTAATCCTAGTGCTTCGAGTTCTTTGGAAAGAAGCTTTGTTGTATTGTGCACTTTGTTGGCGATGAATTTTAGTCCATCCGGTCCATGGTAAACTGAGTACATTCCCGCCATCACGGCCAATAAGACCTGAGCGGTGCAAATATTGGAAGTCGCTTTATCTCTTTTAATGTGCTGCTCCCTGGTCTGCAATGCCATTCGCAGGGCACGGTTTCCATCGGTATCTTTTGTAACGCCTATAATTCTTCCAGGGATACTTCTTTTGTAGGCTTCTTTAGTGGCGAAGAACGCTGCATGTGGTCCACCATATCCTAAAGGAATTCCAAAGCGTTGCGTAGTGCCTACCACAACGTCCACACCCCACTCACCAGGAGGTGTCAATAAAACCAAGCTGAGAATATCTGCGGCAACGGCAACTTTAATATCATTTACTTTTGCCTTTTGCACAAAGTCTGCATAATCATGTACTTGTCCGTGTTTACCCGGATATTGTAGCAAAGCACCATAAAATCCTTCGGAAAAATCAAATTCTTCATGGTTGCCTATTATCAATTCGATTCCAAGTGGAGTAGATCGTGTTTGAAGCAAACTTAAGGTTTGAGGCATCACTTCTTCGGAAACAAAGAATTTAAGTGCACGATCTTTCTTTTGTTGCCTTGAACGAACATCGAAGAGCATGGTCATGGCTTCCGCTGCAGCAGTACTTTCATCTAAGAGCGAAGCATTTGCCAATGCCATTCCCGTTAAATCGCATACCATGGTCTGAAAGTTTAATAAGGCTTCCAATCGGCCTTGGGCAATCTCGGCCTGATACGGAGTATAAGCGGTATACCAACCTGGGTTTTCCAGAATGTTTCTTTTGATAACAGATGGCGTTAGACTCTCATGATATCCCAATCCGATATAGGTTTTGAAAACCTTATTTTTTTCTGATAGCTGTTGAATATGGGAAAGGAATTCATGTTCACTTATCCCTTCTGGGAGTTTCAGTGGTTCTTTTAGTCTAATATCATCTGGAATAGTTTCAGAAATCAATTGCTCCATGTTTTCGACCCCAATGGTCTTAAATATGTGCTGAAGGTCTTTTTCTGAAATGCCAATGTGCCTATGGGCAAATACTTCTGTATTCATTGCTAGTTTAATAAAGTCCACAAAATTAGGGATTAATTCAATGAAAATGGGCATTTTTGATAACAGTGGATTCAAAGTTGTCAACCAGAAATCAACCTTTTTTCCAAGAGTAATAATTATGTTTAATGAAATTGTTAAAGAACTTATTTGATTTTTATTTGGACGCCAGTATCCATGTGGCATTAGCTGTGGTTTCTTTAGCAGGTGTAACGAACCAAATGTTAAACATTTCATCAAATCTTTACTTAAGCGGGTTTGTTTTCTGCGGTACTATAGTGTGCTATAATTTTGTTAAATATGGGGTGGAGGCGGAAAAATACTTGATCGTATCCAATAGCTATCAAAGAAATATCCAGATTCTCAGCTTCATAAGCTTTCCATTGGCAGTTTATTTTTTGTTGCATTTAAAAAAAGAGATATGGATAGCAACCGCTATTTTAGGTTTGATTTCTACACTTTATGCTGTCCCGCTTTTGCCCAAGGCAAAAAATCTACGGAGCCTCGGTGGCTTTAAAATTTATATTGTGGCTTTGGTATGGGCTGGGTTCACTGTTTTGTTACCCGCTTTGGATGCCAAACTGACCCTAACGGATGATATTTGGCTGTATTTGGTTCAAAGGTTTGTTCTTGTACTTATACTTATTCTGCCTTTTGAGATACGGGATATGAACTGGGATGATAAAAGTTTGAGGACACTGCCCCAAGTACTAGGTGTAGTAAAAACAAAAGTATTAGGGCTTCTATTGATTTTCGTTTTTTTTGCAATAGGTTTTTTAAAAGACGATTTAACCAAAAAAGAAGTTTTATCCAGTCTTTTGGTAGCTGTTATTTTAATTGGAATTTTTACTGTAAAAGATAAAACGAAGCATAAATACTTTGCTTCATTTTGGGTAGAGGGTATACCAGTCATTTGGTTTTGCTCAAATCTAATTTTGAACAGGATTTTCTAAAGATGTTCTTTCAGTTTTTTGCGCATTTCCTCTTTATCATTTTCTGAAAGCACATTAAGGCCCGCTTTATCGCAAAGCGAAGTCAATGCAGTATTGTTTTTGGTAAATTTTGCGCATGTCTTGCACATTAAAATATGAAGCTTCAGTTTTTGTATTTCCCAAAAACTAGCTTCTTTATATTGTGACTTATTACATATGTTCGAGGCCTGCTCGCACGAAATCTTCATAACTAAAACCAATTTTGATTCAGGCAGCCCATAAGTGCTGTACGTGCTCTATGGATCATCACCCACAAGTTGGACGGATTAATTCCCAATTCATTACAAATATCTTCGGTGCTCATTCCCTGAATAGTTTTCATGCTAAAAACCAAAGACTGTTTTTTGGGTAATTTTGAAATACATTCCTGAATGGCAACACCCAGCTCTTCGTTTTCCATTGCACTGTCACCTTCCTTGCTAAATGGGTCTGCAACCTGTTCTTCCAGCCAATCTCCTTCAGAATCTGTACTGGCATTATAATTTACACGAACTTCTGCCTTTCCTTTTTTAGAATTTATTTTTCTGTAATGGTCAATAACTTTTCTTTTTAAAATTGCGATTAACCATGTTCGTTCGGCTGCGTCACCTTTATAGTTTTTTGCCGAATTGAGTCCTGCGAAAAATGTTTCTTGAACTAAATCCTTCGCAATTTCCGCATCGCTAACTCTTGCTACTGCATAGTTGAAGAGATAATCTGCATAAAGGTCAATCCAAGTATCTGGTTTAAGTTCGTTTGCTGCCATATCTTTTAAGAAGTACCAAAAGTACTAGATTTTAATTAATGATTTCATGCTTTGTACACTGCAAACGACTTTAAAAAGTATCACAAAATGTTCATGAACTTGGAATTTGGCTTTTTGTTATGATTTTAAGGACCATAAACTGATACGTAATATGAAATCCCCAACTATTTTTAAATTATCTATTTAGTACAGGTAATCAAATAATACCCAAAACTTTTCATGTGCAAGCCAGATAGCAAAGCATAGAACGATCCCTTAAGATTATGCAAACTTTCTTTTTTTAACGTTCTGTTCCTCCAAAGTTTTTTGAACATAAAACCAACTATGGCAAAGGGAACATGAAGTACGGAAGGAGCAACTCTAAATGAGATATCTTCTACTGCTACGTTTTTAAACCCTACCTTCTTTAAATCGTTGACTACGTTTTTAATAGCTCCCAATTTTTCAAGACTCCAATGATCGCAGAGTTTGTTGTATGCCATGGAACTGCCATAACAAAGTTGTTCTGCATCTTTTTTCAGAAATGCATCGGCAATTACTAGTTTCGAATTGGGTTTTAAAATTCGATAGGCTTCGGCAAATGAAGCTTTATCATGTCCTGAATGACAGAAGCTTTCTATAGCGATGGCACCATCACAAGAGTTAGAGACCAAAGAAGTCCTATTGTAGTTTTCCTTTAAAATAACTGCGTTCAAATCCTTTAAAAGTTTATTGCCTTCATTTACTTGGAATTCGGATAAGGTAATGCCAATTGCGGAAAGGTTTTTATTCCTTTTCAATGCGTATCTCATACTGCCGCCCATCCCACAACCTAAATCTGCCAATAGGCTTTTGCTTTTACCTATATTCAATCGACCTAGAACTTGTTTGTTCATCTCATTCAGCATTTCATCCCGTTTTAATGGGTTGGTTTTAAAAAGATTGAAATACCCAAAATGCATATTGAAATCCTTGCTCCAGAATTCATAATCTTCCGTTGCTTCGTTATAGAAGTCGATAATATCCACTTCTATTTTTGGATTGTTTTCAGTAGCGTAGTATTGTTTTTCTAGGGTGAGATCTTTCATAACGGAATTTTTAACTGTTGAAATATTGTAAGCAATTGTTGACGAACAACCAGGCAAAGACCACTGCGAATAGCGTGAACAGGGTGTTCATAAAGTAACTGCCAAACTTGAATATAGGTTGTTGTGGAATGGTGTACATGGGGTAATACGCTATTTGGGTGGCAACTTTCCCTATCCAATAAGCTCCAATCAATCCAGTTAGGGCCATTGCCAATCGGGTTCCGTTTTGTAGATCGGTGGTCAAAAGAATGGCAATACAGCCAAAAGAAAAGTTGAGACCTTGAATGTATCGGCCATAGGTTTTTGCAATTTCCTGATTTAAGGGTTTTAGCTGTTTTACATCATTGTACCAATCAAAAACTTTGTGCCTTATATAGGGATAGATCAGCGCGGTAAAGATTTGACCAATCCCACCTAAAATGATAAGCCAATTTGGAACATTATATTTCATAATCAGTATTTTAAAAGTTTCAGAAAATATTGAAATTAAAATTCAAAAAAAATTATTTTAATAATTTGAGTAACGTATTGCTCATCCAATTTTGTTTATGATTCACTGCCTTATCCAAAAGGTTGTCAGCAGTTTTGGCTAAATCGTGTAAAGCTTTTGTTTGTTTAATCAACTCTTTTGTTTTTTCGGTGCCATCGTCGGTTATTGAACTTATTTCCTCCAAAGTCTTGATTACGGGTTTTATTTCTCGTCTGCTACGTTCTTTGGCGATTACCCTAGCCAATTCTTGTACATCTTTTTCGGTGGAAAAATATTCTTTACGTTCTCCTGCCTTTAACTCTTTGGTCACAATGCCCCAATCGATTAATTGGCGAACGTTCATGCTAGTATTCCCTCTTGAAATTTGAAGTTCCTCCATAATTTCTTCAGTAGTCAATGGTTTGGTGGAAATAAAAAGTAAGGCTTGTATCTGGGCCATGGCTTTATTTATGCCCCAAAGCGTACCCAAGCTTCCCCAGGTACTTATAAACTTATCTTTTGCCTCTTGATATTCCATATAGCAAAGATAAGAATATTTTTGTAATTTCAAAAATTATTGAAAGTATAAAAATCAACTCACTTTTTGAATAAGTCCTGCTCGTTCCAATAAAGATTCTATTTTGGGCTCTGCCCCTCTAAAACGTTTGTAGAGCGTCATAGGGTTTTCGGTGCCACCTTTGGAAAGAACATGTTCCTTGAATTTGGTTGCAATTTTCTTGTTGAAAATTCCATTTTCCTTAAAATAAGCAAATGCATCGGCATCTAAAACCTCTGCCCATTTATAACTATAGTAGCCAGAGGAATAACCGCCTTGGAAAATATGGGAAAATGATGTGCTCATACAGGTTTCTGGCGTATTGGGGAAGAGGTCGGTACCTTCAAAAGCTTTGGACTCGTAAGCTTTCACATTCGTAATGTTTGATGGGTCGGTTCCATGCCATGCCATATCCAAAAGGCCAAAACTTAATTGACGGAGCGTTGCCATCCCTTCCTGAAACGTTGCGGATTCCTTTATCTTTTCGACCAAATCCATGGGAATCAGTTCCCCTGTTTCGTAATGGAATGCAAATAGTTCCAAAGCTTCCTTTTCATAGCACCAGTTTTCCAGCACTTGACTTGGGAGTTCTACAAAGTCCCAATAAACTGATGTCCCCGAAAGACTTGGATAAGTGGTATTTGCCAACATTCCATGCAACGCATGCCCGAACTCATGGAAAAGCGTAGTCACCTCGTTAAACGTTAGTAGCGATGGTTTTGAGGTAGTGGGCTTGGTGAAATTACAGACGTTGGAAATATGGGGTCTACTATTTTTACCATCTAAGGTATATTGCGGCTTGTACGAAGTCATCCAAGCTCCGCCCCGTTTTCCGGGTCTTGGGTGAAAATCGGCATAAAACAGTGAAACCAGATTTTTAGAACTATCGTAAACTTCATATGTTTTTACATCCTCGTGGTATTTTTCAATACCTGAAACTTCTTTGAAGTTGAGGTCAAACAGTTTTTCGGCAACTTTGAAAACCCCATCGATTACATTTTCTAACTTAAAATAGGGCTTTAGTTTTTCATCATTCAAATTGAACAGTTTTTGTTTCAATTTTTCTGAATAATAGGCGCTGTCCCATTTTTCCAATTGTGAAATGCCATCAAGTTCTATTGCAAAACCCTCTAATGCTGCAAATTCTTTTTCGGCGGCTGGTTTTGCTTTCTCCAAAAGCTCTGTTAAAAATTCATGTACCTTTTCTGGTGTTTCCGCCATGCGTTCTTCGAGAACAAAATGTGCGTGGGTTTGGTACCCTAGGAGGTTGGCTCTCTCGTGCCTTAGTGTGGCAATTTTTAATGTGTTCTCTTGGTTATCTAGCTCATCATTGTGAAATCCTTTACTACCGAAAGCGAGCGAAAGTTTCTTGCGCAGTTCCCTGTTGTCAGCGTATTTCATAAAAGGAATATAGCTAGGGTAGTCCAATGTTATGAGCCAACCCTCTTTATTCTTGGATTTTGCAAGTTGCGCCGCTGCTTCTTTGGCTCCGTTAGGGAGGCCACTTAAATCTTTCTCATCTGTAAGGAGCAATTCGAATTTATTGGTTTCTGCGAGAACGTTTTCTCCAAACTTTAATTTCAGTTTTGATAATTCGGCATCGATTTTCCGAAGCCTTTTTTTAGCATCATCACCAAGGTTCGCGCCATTACGACTGAAGCTTTTATACCTTTTCTCCAACAAGGTTTGCTGTTCTATGGAAAGATTCAAGGAATTTTTTTGTTCGTAGACTGATTTAATTCGTTCGAAAAGTTCCTCATTCAGCGTGATATCATTACCGAACTCAGATAATAGTGGAGAGACTTCTTGCGCAATCTTTTGAATTTCATCATTGGTTTCAGCAGAATTCAGATTGAAGAAAACGCTGGAAATTCTATCCAGCTGCTTGCCTGAAAAATCCAAAGCTTCCAAGGTGTTTTTAAAAGTGGGCGGTTCTGGGTTCTTTGCAATTTCATCAATTTCTTTTTTTGCATCTCCGATTGCCTGTAAGAAAGCGGGTTTAAAATGTTCGTTCTTTAGCTGCTCAAAAGGAGCTTGATCAAACGGTTGAAGAAGGGGATTATCCATGAATTAGATGTGAGATATTAGAATTTAGTATTGAGAAAATTTGTAAACTGGATTAATGGATTTTCAGATTTTTTGTTCGATTTTATTCATTGGATTATGTAATAATTAAAAGATATACTTTTACTGACTCCTGACTCCTGACTCCTGACCACTTACTTCGTACCTCGTACTTCCTCAGCTCCTTTGATTACTTTTTCTTTTAGACCTTGTTTGTAGAGTTCAATTTTGTCCAACACACATTTGTCCGAAGCTCCGATGATCTGTGCTGCAAGAATACCCGCATTTTTGCCTCCGTTAAGAGCCACTGTGGCAACAGGGACTCCGCCTGGCATTTGAAGAATGGAAAGTATCGAATCCCAACCATCAATGGAATTACTGCTTTTTACGGGTACACCTATTACGGGCAAAGGCGATAAAGAAGCTACCATGCCAGGTAGATGCGCTGCACCACCTGCACCAGCTATAATAACCGAATATCCATTTTTATGAGCATTTTTGCCAAAATCGAATAGTTTTTCCGGGGTACGGTGCGCAGAAACAATGTCGACATCCACTTCAATGTCAAAACCCTTTAAAATTTCAATGGCATCTTGCATTACGGGAAGGTCGCTTGTGCTTCCCATGATTACGGCTACTTTGCTCATATTAATTAAATTTTCTTATGGTATAAAGATTCGTCTTTTTGTCAAAATAAGCATAGAAATATTTATTCTGAAATTTAAATTGGATTTCCCCTTTTGGTAGGTCTTTATTTGGATCACTAAATTTTTTTCCAAGAATTCGACTTTGATTGAAAAAAGATTTTTTTCGAAAAGCTTCAATTTTTTCAAAAGGATGGTATTCCATTTCACTGTCTTTCACAGAAAAATTTATGTCTAAAACAAGCCTTATGGATTTCGCTATTTCGTAGGAATAGATTGAATTTAAAGCACTGCCCATAGAACCTCCTATACTATTTCTAAAACCACTGCTTTCTTCGTAACCTCCTAAAGTTAAATAATACACGCTATTCAACTTATTAATTTTCAACCCAACCCTACTTAACTTGAGGATTGAATTTATTTTTTTTTGTGATACTTTTTTGTCGTTTACAGCGTCGTTTACAAACCATTCTTTAAGAATGCTCTTTTTTGCATCGGTATCAATAATCGACAATAAAAAATTGTCTTTAAATCCTACTATGGCAAATAACGTATTGTCTTGCAAATAAGAACAAGATTTTTTAAAAGATTTAAATCTATCATCAGATTTGGGTAAATCAATTTTATAATTATCCGATATGTATTTAAATTCTTTTAAATCTATCTTTAATACACTGAAATTCAAATGATTTTCATCTTTCTTTGGATTTAATGTAACTATCAACTTGTTGTCAAGAATGTAAAATTTGTTTTTACGAGAAATTTCCTTGACTGTATTGACTTGTTGATAGCTGATTTCATCAAATTTCTCATTGAGAAAAATCTTTTTAATGGAAGATCTAGTTTTTATGTCAAAATTTTTAAACAAAAGCGCAAGGCTAAATTTTCTTGTCGTTATGTTTAAATTAGTATCTACCATATTCAAAATCAATTCATTTTCTTTTTTATTGTAACCTAATTGATAAAATATACTAGAATTGATGAATGCACCGATAAACCTGCTTTTATCAAATTTGATAATTTTCTCCTGTTGTTTGTCACTACTATTACTGAAGAGAAATTTATTATCATCAAATCCCTTATAAACCAACCAATGATTTTCTTTTGCTCCGAAGCTCTCTATGAAATGTCTAAATTCTTCATTTCTATTTTTTTTAAATTGAACTTTTAAAGTGTTAAAGTTCTCATCAATTATGAAGCTGTGGCTGTAATTATTCCTTGTATAGTCAATGATCAAATAATTTTTTAAATCTGATACTTTGACATTAGTACTTAAAAAACTATTAGGACTGTTGAAAACATTATTTGGATTATGCTCAAGTTCAGAAGAAAAAATAATTTCTTGTCCGTAAGCTTTATTAAATAGAATTAGTAGGTATAGTATTAAATATTTGGGCATATAACAGTTTTATTTACTTATAACTTTAATTGATTCTTTCACTTTTTGAGCGGTGGCTCTTGCTTTATCCATATCCTCGTCCACAATGGTTACATGTCCCATTTTCCGAAATGGCCGTGTTTGTTTTTTTCCGTACACATGGGGAGTGACCCCGTCCATTTTGAGAATGGAGTCTATATTTTCATAGACGACATCTCCAGTATGTCCTTCTGCACCTACAAGATTTACCATGACCCCAGCTACTTTACTTTCCGTTTTACCTAAAGGTAATCCCAAGATGGCTCTAATGTGTTGCTCAAATTGATTGGTGTAGCTCCCTTCAATACTATAATGCCCACTGTTATGGGGTCTTGGCGCAACTTCGTTTACTAAAATTTCATCGTCTTTGGTTTGGAACAATTCTACGGCAAGCAATCCAACATGTTCTAATTTTTCAGATACCCTTAAAGCAACTTCTATAGCTTTTTTAGCAACCGATGCCTCAATCCTGGCAGGACAAATTACATATTCTACCTGATTGGCCTCAGGATGAAATTCCATTTCAACTACAGGATAGGTTTTTACGATTCCTTTACTATTTCGTGCAACAATAACGGCCAACTCGTTTTTAAAATCGACCATTTCTTCGGCAATGCATTCCACGTTGGGCAATCCTTCCAAATCATTTGCCGAACGCACTACTTTAACACCTTGTCCATCATATCCGAATTGAGCGCTTTTCCATACAAAGGGAAACTGAAGCCCGCCATTGGAAATACTGTCCTCGATTTCTGAAGTGTATGCAAATCGAGTAAACGGAGAAGTTGGGATGCTGTTATCCGTGTAGAATAATTTTTGTGTCGCTTTATTTTGAATAGTTCGTAAAGTTTTTGTGGGGGGATATACTTTTACGCCTTCATGCTCCAGTTTTTCCAATGCAGCCACATTAACATTTTCGATTTCGATGGTCAATAGGTCAACAGTTTTCCCAAAATGATAAACAGCATCAAAATCCATTAGGCTTCCCTGTACAAATTCATCACATGCTATTCGGCAAGGTGCATCTAGGGAAGCATCCATTACTTTGGTCTGAATGTCCCATTTTCGGGTTTCGTACAACAACATTTTGCCCAATTGACCACCGCCTAAAATACCGAGTTTAAAATTGGAAGAGAAAAAGTCCATTGATTTGTAATTGTAATGAAAACAAAAATACGTGAATTCCTTGAAGCGATGCAAGTCCAAAGGACAAAGCGCTCTTAAAAGTGTTATCTTTGCCAACCTGATAAATTAATGACGATTTGATCAAACTTCATGATAAGGTTTTCAAGCCCTATTTAGGGGAGGAGCAAATTTTAGCTGCCGTAGAAAAAGTAGCAGCGGAAATAGCTGAGGATTACAAGGATGAGACCCCTATTTTTGTGGGTGTGCTCAATGGGGCTTTCATGTTTGTTTCCGATTTTCTAAAGGCATATCAATTTCCGTGTCAGGTTTCATTTGTACGATTAAGCTCTTATCAGGGTTTGACTTCGACCGGAATTGTGGAAACTTTATTGGATGTACCGGAAGATATTGAAGGGCGTAGTATAATTATTCTGGAAGATGTAATAGATACGGGCAGAACGTTGAAAAAATTGGTGCATCTATTTTCCCAAACCAACGCAAAAGAATTTAAAATTGCTTCATTGTTTTACAAGCCAGATATCTACAATGGCGAGTATACCATTGATTATGTGGGCATGGAAATTCCAGATACTTTTATTGTGGGATATGGATTGGATTATAACGAATTAGGAAGAAATTTAAGAGCAGTATATCAATTAAATCAAACAACTATGATCAACCTAGTGCTTTTTGGAAAGCCGGGAGCTGGAAAAGGAACCCAAGCTGATGTTTTAAAGGAAAAATACAATCTAAAACATATTTCTACAGGGGATGTTTTTAGGTATAATATTAAAAACGGAACTGAACTTGGTACACTTGCAAAATCTTACATGGATAATGGGGATTTGGTGCCAGATGAAGTGACCATTGATATGTTGAAACAAGAAGTTGAGAAAAATCCAGATGCTGCTGGGTTTATATTTGATGGCTTTCCCAGGACAACGGCACAAGCCGAGGCATTGGACAACTTTTTAGACTCAAAGGATATGCAAATCAACGCGACTATCGCCCTGGAGGCCGAAGATGATATTCTGGTAACCCGTTTGTTGGAACGTGGCAAACAAAGCGGACGTACCGATGATCAAGACGAAAGCAAAATACGTAACCGATTTGATGAATACAATCAAAAAACAGCTCCCTTAAAGGATTATTATGAAAAGCAGGATAAGTTTCATTCTGTGAATGGGATAGGGGAGGTTTCTGAGATTTCGGAACGTTTAAGTCAAGTAATCGACAAGCTTTAGCTTGTTGGTATTGCCGAATCAAGAATCCAATTGACATTAAAAAACTCCCATATTTACGGCGGAGTGAAAGAAGGGTAGTTAGCTATGACCGAAGGTAATTTTGTTGATTATGTAAAAGTGTATGTGGCTTCCGGTAACGGAGGTAAAGGCTCCGTGCACCTACATCGCGAGAAATACATTACCAAAGGCGGCCCAGATGGTGGTGATGGTGGTCGTGGAGGTCATGTCATTGTGCGTGGCAACAGCAATCTTTGGACGTTGGTCACATTCAAATTTAAAAAACACTTCAAAGCAGGTCATGGGGAACATGGAAGTAAAAACCGCAGTACTGGGGCAGACGGTAAAGATGTGTATATGGAGGTGCCCTTGGGTACGGTGGTCAGAGATACCGAAACGAATGAAATTCTCTTTGAAATTACCGAGAACGGTGAGGAAAAAATAGCGGCGAAAGGTGGCATGGGAGGTCGCGGTAATTGGCATTTTAAAAGTTCTACCAATCAGACGCCACGATATGCGCAGCCAGGGATCCCCGGAGAAGAAGCTCAGATTACCTTAGAATTAAAGGTTTTGGCCGATGTAGGGCTCGTAGGTTTTCCAAATGCTGGCAAATCAACGTTACTTTCCGTAATGACCTCTGCAAAGCCAAAAATTGCAGATTACGAATTCACAACCCTAAAACCAAATTTAGGAATTGTGGAATACCGTGATTTTAGAAGTTTTGTTATGGCCGATATTCCAGGAATCATTGAAGGGGCTGCCGAGGGAAAGGGATTGGGACATTACTTTTTGCGTCATATTGAACGTAATGCAACTTTACTTTTTTTGATTCCGGCGGATAGTAACGATATCTCCAAAGAATATGAAATTTTACTTGATGAGTTAAGGCGCTATAATCCCGAGCTTCTAGATAAGGAAAGGATAGTGGCCATTTCTAAAAGCGATATGCTGGACGACGAACTCATGCAAGAAATGAAAGTAGCGCTTGACAAAGACCTTAAGAATGTTAATTATCGATTTATTTCATCAGTAGCGCAACAGGGTATTCAAGAGCTGAAAGATGACCTTTGGAAATTATTGAACGAATAAGGCCTTTCCCATTTCATCCGAACCTAATTATTGATTAAATTTATATCAAACAGTCTATGTTTTTGTAATGGCTGCTCTTACGTCATGCTGAACTCGTTTCAGCATCTCATACATTAGTAAGCCGATAATTTTGATGTAACCCTGAAATAAAATCAGGGTGAAGATTGATAATAAGGAATTGTTGATATTGATTTTATGAAGACTCTTGAATGTATAAAGCCTTTTTTCATTTTATTGTTTTGCTCAGTATTTTTGGCATGCAGTAGTGTTCGGGTCAATTACGATTACGATAAATCCACAAATTTCTCTAACTATACCAGTTATAATTATTTTTCTGACATGGATTCTGGATTAAGTGGTTTGGATGAAAAGCGGTTATTACGGGTATTGGACTCCACGTTGCATTCAAAAGGATACATTCTTGCCGAAGAGCCAGACTTTTATGTGAACATACTTAGTAACCAGTTTAGAAATGCACCAAATAATAATGTAGGCTTGGGTGTTGGAGGAACTGGACGAAATGTTGGTGGTGGTCTTTCCATTGGCATACCCGTTGGGAATTCTGGAATTCAGCGGGCAATACAGTTTGATTTTGTAGATGCCGAAAAGGATGCGTTGTTCTGGCAGGCTTCGAGCGAAAGCGGATTTCGGGAAAATGCATCTCCAAGTGTGCGCGAAAAGAAACTTAGAGCGGTAGTGGATAAGGTATTTTCAAAATTTCCGCCGGAAAAAAAGTAAATTCCGTTGGCCAAAGCTAATTTACCGTTTGTCATATTATACTTCATCTAATTATTTATCCCTTGTACATTTATCGCTTCAAGAATGTAACATGGATGTTAAAAAATAGTCCTATTAACGCATTTGGCAATCACTACTCATATTAATTTATTTGAACAACATGGAAACAAAACTAGATTTTAAACTTGGAGGGGTTATCCTCTTTTTACTAATGGGAATAACAACATCTGCACAGGATATCTCAGGTTCTTGGCAAGGAACCTTGGAAGTACAAGGAAACAAAATGCCTCTGGTTTTTGATGTAACCGAGGAAAATGGGGCTTTAACATCGACCATGGATAGTCCATCGCAAGGTGCAACGGGTATTCCAATGGATGAAACTTCGTTTGAGGATAATCAATTAACCATTGTCTTTAAGCAAGCAGGAATCAAATATGTAGGTGCTCTCGAAGGTACTACTATGAAAGGAACATTCTATCAAGGCGGTATGGAGCTTCCCTTGAACCTAGAGAAAAAGGATAAAGTTATTCCGGGAAATCCTTTATTGGTAAGTTCCGATGAAGAATTATTGGCATTGGCATCATTGGATAAGGGCGATTACAGATATACCGTAGAAGACTATTTTGCGAGGCCTAAGGCTTCAACCTTCCGTTTTTCCCCTGATGGTACGTACATGTCCTATCGCGAAAAAGATGAAAACGGAAAAAGGCATGTGATGGTCAAAAATATCTCAACAGGTGAAGTAAAAAAGGCCATTGAGGAGAAAGAAGAACTGGTGAGGGGTTATGCTTGGCTTAACAATGAGCGTTTGGCTTATATTATGGACAAGGGCGGAGACGAAAACTACCACGTTTACGCTGTAGATTTAGACGGGTCGGATTTAAAGGATTTAACTCCGTTCGATGGGATTCAAGCCCAGTTTACTGAGCTTCTTAAAGAGGATAAAGATCATATCATCGTGTCCATGAACAAAAACAATCCGCAAGTTTTTGAACCTTATAAGGTCAATGTGGTAACAGGAGAGCTAAAACAGCTATTTAGTAATGATGATCCTGAAAATCCCATAGCAGGCTATGATTTTGATAAAGATGGCAATCTAAAGGCATATACCAAAATAAGGGATGGTGTGGAACAGGACCTTTACTATGAAGATGGTAATGGAGGGTATAAGATCGTTAAAAGCCTTAATTGGAAGGATACATTTGGGATACTGGAATTTAATTATACCACTGAAAATCCCAACGATGCTTATATGATTTCCAATTTGGATAACGATAAGGCCGAAGTGGTTCTTTACGATTTAAAAGAGGGCAAAATACTCAAAAAGGTTTTTTCCAACGATCAATATGACGTTCAGGATATGCATATGTCCAAAAAACGAGGTTATGAATTGGATTACTTCGTATTTGAAGGTGAAAAAACGGAGATTGTGCCCGTTAGTGACTCCTACACCAAGCTCCATAATAAGATTACCAAAAAATTTCCCGGGAAACAGTATAGTATCGCAGATGCTACAGATGATGAGAACAATCTTTTGGTTTTCATCCAAAGTGATAAATTATATGGCGAATACCATTCTTACGATGTGAAGAAAGATGAGTTTAAGTTTCTCTATAATTTAATGCCTCAGCTCAAGGAAGAAGATATGTCCGAGATGCGCCCCATCACTTTTAAGAGTAGGGATGGCATTCCTTTACACGGGTATATTACATTGCCCAAAGCAGCTTTGGCAGGTCAAAAGGTACCGGTAATCGTTAATCCCCATGGTGGTCCTCAAGGAATACGTGACTCCTGGGGCTTTAACCCAGAAGCGCAGTTATTTGCAAGTAGGGGATATGCTACCCTTCAAGTTAATTTTAGGATTTCCGGTGGCTATGGCAAAGAATTTTTGGAATCTGGGTTTAAGCAAATCGGTAGAAAGGCTATGGACGATGTGGAAGATGGGCTACAGTACGTAATTGACCAAGGTTGGGTAGATGCTGGTAAAGCGGCTATATATGGCGGAAGCCACGGAGGTTATGCAGTACTGCGCGGTTTGACCAAGACACCAGATTTATATGCCTGTGGGGTAGACTACGTTGGCGTCTCCAACATATTTACATTTATGAAAACCATACCTCCATATTGGAAACCCTATTTGAAAATCATCAAGGAAATTTGGTATGATGAAGATATTCCCGAAGAAAAGAAAATAATGGAAGAAGTATCGCCGGTGTATCAAATCAATAAAATCAAGAAGCCCTTGTTTGTGGTTCAGGGAGCTAACGATCCTAGGGTGAACATTGATGAATCTGACCAAATTGTGAGTGCATTAAGGGGTAAAGGTTTTGATGTACCCTATATGGTAAAGTATGATGAAGGCCACGGATTTGGTAAAGAAGAGAACAGGATAGAACTTTACAAGACGATGATGGGCTTTTATGCCAAGCATTTGGGAGATAAGGAGATTCCAACGCCATTGAAAGATTAGGTGAAACTAACAAAATGGATTGCCTCTAGGTAGAGTTATAGAGGTATCGGAGACAAGACCGTTTTGCTAAAAGAGCCAAGAATCAAGATGGGAAATCTTGTTTCTTGGCTCTAAAAGTTTTTAGCACTTCGCGTGATACGCAATACTCAGTCTGAGGGAGTTTAAAGAAATAACCTTGAACGCTAAGTGCCGTTGCCGTTCGCAGTTTCATTTTTGCCACTGGTCATAAACCTCTTTAAACTTGAGTGTGGTAGGCGTATTTTTACCCCGTAATCAAAAAACGAACAGCATGATAACCTTAGCCAAATTAATTATCTCTTTTCTTATATCGGTTCTCGTTTAAAGGGTTCTATTTTCAAAAATTAAAGACCATCAAAATGAAAAAACTAAGTACAGGTCAAAAAATTATATTGATCGCAGGAATATTGTTGACGCTGATTGGCATTTTTGCAAGGTATATGGGTTGGGAAAACAATGATTGTTTGGTACTTTTTTACACAGGAGCCTCTTTCATGTGGATAGCGTTTTTAAATAATAAGGCGAGTAAATGTGAAAGACGTTTTATTAAAAAATTATTCAGAAGACAGCAAAATGGGTAGGAATAAATTAATGATAGGAGTTCTTCCAATTTCCCAATGCGTTATTTTTGAATTAAGATATTGACCAACTACATATGGAATTGAACAGTAGAACCAACAATCTTGTTTTCTGGACCTTACAATTTTTGGGGTGGGGTTTTCTAAGCTGTCTGTCTTTGATTATGCTGAAGAATAGTAGTACGGAATTCTTGGTGTTCAACGTATTTGGTGGTATGTTCATTGGTATCGTATCCACATCGCTATTAAGATATTATTTGAAGCATAACCTTGCTTTTGATGATTTTGGAACCAAAGAGATTATCAAGATTTTGTTGGCCACACTGGTTGCATCCGGTATCTATGCACTGTTGAATCTCTCCCTTGGATACCTATATCATGAATATGGCCCAAAGATATCTGACGATGAGCTACAGATGTTGAAAATGTATGATACAACTGGGCTATTAATTTTCAGTTCCTTATTAATGGTATTTTCATGGGTCATTTGCTATTTGGTCATCAAACTTTTGCTAAAACTCAACAAGGACAGAATTGAGCGGCTAGAACTGAATACCAATTTAAAACAGGCACAGCTCAATACTTTAAAAGGTCAGATCAACCCCCATTTTATGTTCAACAGCCTTAACAATATTCGAGGCCTAATGCTTGAGGATGTTGAACGATCAAGAGAGATGTTGACCAAACTCTCCGAAATCCTTCGGTATTCGCTTACCAAAAATAATAGTAATGCCATTTCGGTAGAAGAAGAGCTGGAAATGGTGGACAACTATATTGACCTCTCCAAAATTCAATTTGAGGACCGGCTGGAGTTTGTCAAGGATGTTGATGAAGATACTTTGTCACTTCATATCCCGCCAATGATTATCCAGCTTCTTATAGAAAATGCGGCAAAGCATGGTATCTCCAATCTCAAAAGAGGAGGCAGAATCGTCTTGAGCCTAAAAAAGGAAGAGGATCAATTGATCATTGAAGTTAAGAATACAGGGAAACTCCAAATAGGTAAAAATACCACACAGTTAGGACTGAAAAATATAAGACAGCGTTTAAAACTGCTGTATGCAGATAAAGCTTCTTTTAATTTGAACGAGGTTGCTGGTGAGGTCGTTGCCCATATAAAAATCCCTATGGTATGAAGATAAGAGCCGTAATAGTGGAAGACTCAAGATTGGCCCGTAATGAGCTAAAAGAACTCATAAAAAAACACAGTGAGATCGAGCTGGTAGGAGAAGCTGAAAATGTTGATTCAGGATTCGAATTGATTCAGAAAGAAACCCCGGATTTATTGTTTTTGGATATCAATATGCCAGAAAAAGATGGTTTTGAGCTTCTTGAAATGCTGGATGAGGTTCCCATCACCATATTTACCACTGCTTTTGATGAATACGCTATAAAATCCTTTGAGTACAATGCCTTGGATTACCTTCTTAAACCAATAAACGAAAAACGTTTTGCCATTGCTTTTGAGAAGGTAAAAGCAAAATTAACAAGCAATCAAGTGCATACAGGAAAGACGCAACAACTTTCGCATAACAGTCAGATTTTTATCAAGGACGGAGAATCTTGCTGGCTTGTTAAAATTGGAGATATTTCACATTTTGAAATCGTGGGGAACTATACCAGGGTGTTTTTTGAAGATAAGAAACCGCTGCTTTATAAATCACTTAACCAAGTTGAAGAAAAACTTCCTGAACAGTCTTTTTTTAGGGCAAACCGGCAACAAATCGTTAATACCAACTACATAGCCAATGTAGTGCCTTGGTTCAATGGTAAGTTGAAGCTGCAAATGTATAACGGAGAAGAAATTGAGGTGTCGCGAAGACAATCCTATATCTTTAAAGATAAAATGAGTTTGTAGTTAGGTTGTTACGATTAACAGTAAAACAAAAACCAATGGATAGAATAGAAATTTCCAAAATCGCAATGGTATTCGCGTTACCATTATTGATTGTTGGTACTTTGGTATTGCTAGTGAAATCAATCTGGTTCCAGCAAAACCCAAATGTATTGGCATTGGGAGTTACAATTGATTTGTTATTGACCACACCCATAGTGTATTTTTTACTAGTTAGAAAAACAAGGATTCCAACAACCACAATTGTCCCTTTTCTAATCTTTGTAACCGTAGTTTGTTCGGTCATTCTTCCCAAAGAAAATCAATTGTATTTAGGACTGTTCAAAACTTGGTTGCTTCCAGTCATAGAATTGTCCATTCTGTCTTTTGTGCTTTATAAACTATATGGGGCAGTAAAACGGTATAATACTGAAAAACAATATTCTCTTGATTTCTTTTCGACACTCAAAAAAGTATGTACTGAAATCCTCCCTAAAGCTATGGTCACGCCCGTTGTTATGGAAATCTCAGTTTTCTATTATGGCTTTTTATATTGGAAGAAAAAGGATTTTAAGGAAAATGAATTTTCGTACCATAAAAACTCTGGTACAATAACCTTATTGGTCGCAATACTTTTTATTGTTGCCATAGAAACTTTTGTTCTTCATATCCTCATTGCCAAGTGGAGTATTATCGTAGCTTGGATTTTCACTTTTTTAAGTATTTATTCTGGAATTCAAATCTTTGGATTTTTAAAATCAATGTTGAAAAGACCCATATCCATTGAAGGTCATAAGCTCTACTTACGATATGGAATTATGAGTGAATCTAGTATTGATTTAAGTGATATAGATGCTGTTGAATTGTCATCCAAGGAAATTGAATTGGACAATGAAACAAGAAAACTATCTTTTCTGGGAGAGTTAGAGTCTCATAACATAGTAATCCGATTAAAAAAAGAAAACGTCTTAACCGGTATTTATGGAATTAAAAAGTCCTACAAGAATCTAGTTCTGTTTATAGATGACCCGATGACTTTTAAGAATAGCATTGAAACTGCCCTAAAAAATAACCTGTAAAAACTAAAAAGGTAATCCCATTAAAGCGATTTCAGTAGACCTCCATCAATTGGAATATTGGTGCCAGTAATGTAAGCGGACTTTTCCGAAGCTAAAAATGTCACCAAAAAGCCGTATTCCTCAGGATCGCCTATGCGTTTTGAAGGAACCTGATTTTCCATGTTCGACCGGACTTCTAATTCCGAAATCCCTAGCTTTTCTGACTTTTTTGCGTTAAGTTGGGTGATACGGTCGGTATCAAAATAACCAGTAAGCACGTTGTTTACGGTTATTCCATCTTTTGCAACATCAATAGAAAGACTTTTTGCCCAAGTCACTACGGCAGCCCTTATCGAATTTGAAAGCGCTAAATAATTTAGAGGTTCCCTAACGGATATGGACGCCACATTGATGATTCTTCCCCATTGCTTTTGTTGCATGTGCGTTAAGGCAAGCTCCGTAGTAAAAACAACTGACTTGAACAATAGGTCAAAAGCCTGTTGGTAATCCTCAACATTTTTTTCCAAAGCTCCTCCTGCTTCCGGACCTTGCGTATTGTTCACTAATATGTCGATTGTATTTTCTTGGAAAAATTTGAAAATTGTTGGTTTGAAGGTTTCAAAACTGGAAAAATCGACAACTACATAGTTGTGTTCTTGTCCTTGGTCGACATCAAATTCTGCAATAAGCTCCTTCATTTTGGCTTCATTTCGTGCCATTAAGGTTACATTGGCCCCACTTGCGGCCAATTGCCTTGCGATAGCTTCACCAATACCTTTGCTGCTCCCGCCAACAAGAGCATTTTTTCCTACTAAAGAAATTTTCATATTACTTGTATTCTTCTCTTGCTGGACTAAATATATCCATCAATTTACATGTGGTCAGTGCTTTTCCGCTGTGCGGTACATTTGATGGGACAATGACTATATCACCAGATTGATAAATAGCCTTGTTCCCTCCCAGCGTAAATTCAAAACTACCCTCCAGAACATGCATTATTTGTTCGTGTACATGGTAATGCTCAGGTACTTCGGCATCTTTTTCAACGTCCCAAAAGGCCCAGGTCATAGATTCTCCGTGTACCATTTTTCCATGGTAACCAGGCATGAATTCCTTAGATTTTACTTCTGATAGATTCATTGCTATTTATTTACTAGAAAAATAGCAATAAGTAGTGAATAGAAGGCTAGAAATAGTCTTTTTTAAGACATTATTCCCAATTTACGATCACAAATTCACACCTTCTGTTCCATTCGTGGTCTTCCTCAGTACAAGCGTCTACGGTCTTGCATTCTACTATGGGTTCTGATTCTCCGTAACCTTTGGCGATTACCCTATTTTCATCAATTCCCTTGCTGACCAGGTATTCTTTTACAGAATCTGCCCGTTTTTGCGAAAGTTGTTTATTGTAGCTTGCTCTTCCGCGAATATCGGTATGGCTACCGATCTCTATGATCATATTGGGGTTTTTTCTCATGACGTCGAGTACTACCTCTAAGCGTTCTCTGGACTCTCTTCTTAGGTACCAAAGGCTATAATCAAAATGGATTTCCTTGGTTTTGATTATCGTTCTGTTTTTCTCTTTTACAACAGCATCCTCTTTTTTGATTGCCTCCGCTATCTTTTTCTTCTTTCTTTTTTCTGCTTCTTCTTTTGCCCTTTTTTCCTGTAACAGCTGTTTTTCTTTTTCTTTTTCCGCTTCTGCTTGTTGTTGCTTTTCAATTTCTTTTAAGGAGAGCAGTTGCAGTGACCCATCAAAAGTTTTTTTACGTTCCTTGCTGCTTCGTATAGTTTTGTTGTTGTCTTTGTATCCGTTTTGACTTCCGTGTACTGTAAAAAAGGAAGCGCAGGAAATATCAAACTTAAATACTGCATTTTGATCGGTCAATACTTCTTTTATCATTTTGCCATCACCGTCCAATAATCGTATTGTCCCGTTTGGGATAGGTTCGTTAGTTGTTATATCGGTAAGTGTACCAGCAATGAACTGACCGCAATCTTCGATTAAAAGAGGTTTAGTTTCAACAAAGGAATAAATGTCATCGCTACCTTTTCCCGAGGGTCGGTTGGATGAGAAAAAACCTTCCTTATCGGAATGAAATGAAATGGAAAAATCATCATAACCACTATTGACGGGCAAGCCTAAATTGTCTGGTTGACCGTAAGTTCCAGCGTCATATTTTGAAATGAAGATATCCAAAAGACCAAAGCCCGGATGCCCATTTGAAGCAAAGTAGAGATTGTTCTCCGTGTCCAAATGCGGAAACTGCTCCTTTTTATCCGTGTTTATTGTTGCTCCCAAATTTATTGGGTTCCCAAAAAGGCCATCTGAAAGTATGGATACTTTATAAAGATCAAATGAACCGTAGCCACCAGGGCGGTCCGAAGCAAAATAAAGCTGTGTTTCATCCTTGTTCAAGGCTGGGTGTTCCGTAGAAAAGCCATCGTCATTAAATGGTAATTCGGTAATATTTATCCATTCCGTACCCGACCATTCTGCGCTATAAATCTTTAAGTTGGTGACTTTTTTGGAATCTGTTTTTTTCTTGCCCTTGTTGAAATTGTTACGTGTAAAATAGATTGTCTTTCTATCCTTTGTTATTGTAAAGGAACCCTCGTGCATTTTGGTGTTAATGTTGGGGGAAAGGCTTTCACTAAAATCGTCTTTCTGGTCTATTTTGTCCAGTGGATGTGAGTAAATATCCAGATAGTTTTGATTGTTCCATCGGTATAATTTTTTAGCCTTATCGCTGTTTTTTCTTGAAGCGGTGTAAAGAAGGTTGGAATCTATTTTGGCTGCCCCAAATTCGGATGTCGTAGTGTTTAAGGCAAGGTTCTCTATCGTAAAACGGTTACCAATCGCACTTATGTTTTCTAAATATTGAATGCCCCTGTTTAGCTTTTCGATTGCTAATGAGTCGTTTGATCGTATGTAATATTCCTTTAACGCATTTTCTGCTTCATCATACTTGCCAATAGCTTTTAAGGACTGGTTAAGTTTGAAATAATAGGAACCATCAATGGCATTACCAGACCTGGAAGTTACAGTTTTGTACCATCTTGCAGCCGAGTGCATATCAAAAGTATTATAGTAAGAATCAGCAAGGTTCTTCAACACCTGTTGACTTCTATTGCTGGACAATACTTTTTCATACAACGGAATGGCATCGCTGTAAAACGCTCTTTCAAAATAAGTGTTTGCACGCTCTAATTCTTGTTGTGCAATCATTGGGTGCATGCCCAAACCGATAACGAGGAGGAAGATCAGTTTTCTCATATCTTAATAAAATCTAGGAGATTTATCATATCCTTTTTTCAGACCTAGAAGGTCAAGGTCAAAGAGTGCAAAAATTTCATGGGACCCTGCGTTAAAACTCCCTAAGTTGGATAGGGTATAATCGTAAGCATATCCAATACGTATTGCAGGTACAACAGATATGTTGAACATGGCGCTCACTGCATCTTCCAATCTATAGGACAGTCCACCTTCGAATCTGTTATTGAACAAAACATTCAACGAAGTATCCAGTGAAATAGGAGAGCCTGCGACCATTTTTGTCATGATGGATGGCTTTATTTTCAAATTTGGATTCAATTCGTAGATATAACCAGAGGTGAAGAAAAGGTGTATTTCTTCTGAACCTATCCTATTTATTCCATCCCGATTTTCAAGATGTTTTGAAGTCAACAAATTAGGTGCGGATACTCCAGCGTAGAAATTGGGTCTTGTATAAAAAGCACCAACGCCAACATTGGGGAAAATACTATTGACATTCTCGTTGAATGCTGCATCATCTTGAAATTCGGGCAGTCTAAAACCAGTGAAATTGGTTTCAAAATTTGTAATCCCTCCCTTAAGTCCCAAGGATAGGTTACTGTCAGCATTCAACTTTAAGATATAGGCAAAATCAACATAAACATTGTTCTCTTTTAAAACACCATCACCAATATTGTCACTTATAAGGGATATGCCTGTTTCTACTTTATCGCTCAAAGGTGCATGGGCAAAAAATGTAAGTGTTTCGGGAGCACCCTCTGCATTTTGCCATTGTGAACGGTAAAGGGTTCCAAAATTTATCATTCCCGTTTCATTGGTCGTATATGCTGGGTTAATAATGCTCATATTATACATATACTGGGTATATTGAGGGTCTTGCTGTGATTTTACTCCCAGCGCATACAATAAAAATAAGAGTGCTATATATAGTTTTTTCATGTCTTTATTTATTGGCTGAGATATAATCTACCTTGTTTTGGCTCGAAACCTTCACGGTTAAATTCTATGACATAGAAGTATACACCATTGGGAGCCGTGTTTCTTCCACCTTCCGAACCGTCCCATGCCGGATTGTCCGCATCTCCTTTAAAAAGGGAATTTCCGTAGCGGTTAAAGATTTCCAATGTAAAGTCAGGGAAAATGGTTTCTATATTAGGTATAAAGAAGGTGTCGTTTCTACCGTCACTATTCGGTGAAAATCCATCGGGAATAAAGAAATCGTATGCATCTGGGTCACAATTGTTCAAGTCTACTGTAACTGGAATTCTATTTGGATTGATACAGCCTGTTTCGGGATCATAGCTTTGGGCATAGTACGTAGTATCATCAATCAGAAGTTCTGAGCTGGATAGGACTTCACCACCTTCTCCGGTTATGAACCATTCAACTTCGGCATCTATTGCATTTTCCAAATCAATAAGTTCGTTGACCGTTGGATTGTCCAATCCACAAAGAGATAATTCAGTTGTACTTAAATCTGGTGATTGAGGGTTTATTACTGTAGGAATCACTTCCAATCGCATATCACTTTCACAGAATCCGTTTAACTGTTCTACAGCAAAATAAGATTGTCCGTCCACCAAAGTTTGATTGGAATCTATCAAAGTTCCGCCAGAAGCCGAGGAATACCATATAATACTTCCACCGTTTGTTGAATTGACATCCAAATCAGCTAAGGTCAGATTATCAGAACCACACAGAATTGGCATTGCGTTGTTGATAGTTGGAACATCAGCTGTTACGAAAGCAACCTGAACTCGTATTCTGGAAGAGCTTACACAATTATTGTCTGGATTGGTGCTTAAAATAAAATAATCTTCCCCATCTACCAGAGGTGTGGTCAAAGGTAGGGGCACGTCATCGGTATTGGTTTCAAAAAAGGAAAGTGTTCCAGAGGCACTGACTGAAATATTTTCCAAGGTCGGGTTTCCATCATTTAGACAGAAAAATTGCTCAGGTGCGGCTTCGATAACTTCAGGTGTTCCTCCAATGGAGAAGTTTTCTTGGAGTTCAAAATCGAACACCGTACGGCAAGGCGTAGTGTCATCTTGAGTGCTTGTTAGGTTAACGGCATAGTTTCCATCAGCCAAGGTAGAGATGTCTATTTCATATTCAGCGAACCCTCCTGTAAAGTTTATCGTATTGTCTGTTAATACAGCCATCGAGTTTTGTTCAATAACCTCATAGTCTATGGTGTAACTGCCATCGGATAGTGCTGGTGCGTTTACCAATACATCAATAGCGGTGGCATCACAATTGTTGTCCACCACGATGTCCAGGTCTATGGCTTCTGGGATAGGGAGTACTTCAATAGTTGTGCTTAACATGCAATCGATGAGAAAACTACCGGTTACTTCGAAAGCGATATTGTAATTACCATCAGTATCAAAGTTGATCGAAGGGATATTGAAAGTTGCGGATCCATTGGAAAAATCAATGTTCTGTACAATAAGGTCGGTGGTGGAATTATCGGGATTTGTTATGGTATAATCAATATCGTAAGTTTCATTGGAGAGATTTCCAGCGATGTCCAGAATATTGTCGAGCTGAATGGTAGCTTCTGTATCAGGGCAAATGGTTGTTGAAGTGGCCATTGGGTCGGAGACCAAAAAAAGTGCTTGTGGAACGTTGATAGTGGGACATACAAATTCTTCAGGGTCAGGGTCTGTAATCCCTACGATATCCAATTCCACAAACTCATTGATGGGAACTGCATCTGGTGAAATGGTAAAAGTTCCCGTACCATTATTCAATTCAACTGTTGTAGTGGCATTGTTAATGCCATTGCTGCTGTTAATGGTATATGCAATTTCGTACTCGTCATCTGGTAAAATAGATTGGTCATAAGTAATGGTGACGTCATAGGGCTCCCCCAAACAGTAGTTCGGAGCCGTCAAGTTTCCTTCAAGCACAGGCAGTATAATAATTTCTATTTCGGTAAACTGTATGGAACATACGGGATGGGATGGAAAAACCGAATAGGTAAAGGTATAAGTACCATAACCAAAATTGGTATTGATTTCCTCTACGTTTATAACGCTATCTGTTAAATTATCTATTTGGTTGGTACCACCTTCGGACCAAGTACCATTGGGGTCCTCGTCAACTAACAAAGTGGTCAGGTCAAGATTGGTAAAACTGGAAAGGTCTTCATTTGTACATACAACCAAGTCTATGGGCTGTCCTGAATCTGCTGCAGGATGAATCTCTAGAATAACAGTGGATTGTTCGCCCGCACAGATATCCACATCTGGCACGGTGTAGGTAAAAGTATATTCACCTGGTCCGGCCAAAAGTGCATTGAATAAGTTATTGGTCAGAAAGCCAGTTGGCACGACCTCTGCCCAAACACCATTGAAATCGGGTATTTTTCCGTCAATTGCACTACCTAGGAAACCAAAAAGGTTTACCGCTAAGTTTTCACTACAGGCATTGGCACTACCGTCTATATTATCCTCTCCTGCATAACCACCTAGATTTATAGTGACAGTCGCAGATTCGCCACAATCATTGTTCGTGTAGGTAAACTCATGAACGCCATAATTATTGATCCGCCATAAATCTACTATACCTGTGTTAGTATCTAAAGCAAAAAAATTGGCTGCATCTGTTGTGGACCAAACACCACCTACGGCAGGCAGTCCATTTAAATTTGCGAACAGATCGAAAGTTCTATTGGCTATATCGTCGTGTTTATCACAAACAGTAACGGTATTGTCCGAACCTGCACATTGAGAATATGCAACGGAAATAGTGAATAAAAAGCCAATGGAAAATGCAAATAGATGTTTTATAAAAGTAATTCTAAACCCCATAGAAATTTTCTATTAATTCAAATTTATAGGCTGTACTATGCTCTTTTAAATCGTGAGAACACGTAAGGAATGATAGTACAATACAAAAAAACAGATAGTTTAGTGCGAATAACACCCAAATATCTGCTGAGGTTTAGATGCGCAAAACTACTGAATTTTCTTATCATCTGAATGATTTTATCATAAATACAAAGCGTATTTTCTGATGTTGCCCAATAATTCATTTCACTTATAAGTAGTCCTGTCAAGTATCAATAACTACAAAAGCTACTTTTTAGTCTTTTGGTGTTATGATTTTTGCAGATTATGTTGTGTAAATGGTAAAAAGCGTCCTTTGTATTTTGTTTCCAATTAGTTTAATGGCTATGGTTATCTTTATCCTGAAAATAGATTTTTGATGCAAGTACATTTTATAGCCATTGGAGGGAGTGCCATGCACAATTTGGCATTGGCTTTGGAACATAAGGGATATATAATAACGGGAAGTGATGATGTAATCTTTGAACCTTCCAAAAGTCGCTTGGAACAAAAAGGTTTATTGCCTGAAGCATTTGGTTGGTTTCCTGAAAAAATACATGATAAATTGAACGCGGTGATTTTGGGAATGCACGCCAAACCAGATAATCCTGAATTGCATAAAGCAAAAGAGTTGGGCTTAAGGATATATTCGTATCCCGAATTTCTTTACGAGCAGTCCAAATACAAGACTAGAGTAGTTATAGGAGGTAGTCATGGTAAAACCACTATCACTTCGATGATCCTACATGTATTAAATTATCATGATATCGAGGTGGATTATATGGTCGGGGCCCAACTAGAAGGCTTTGACAGAATGGTACACCTAACAGAGGAAAACGATTTTATTGTTTTAGAAGGCGACGAATATTTATCATCTCCTATTGATAGAAGACCAAAATTTCATTTATACCAGCCCAATATTGCACTTTTGAGTGGTATCGCTTGGGACCATATCAATGTTTTTCCCACTTTCGAAAACTACGTGGAACAGTTTCAAATTTTTGTGGATGGTATCGTACGTGGAGGAAGCATTACCTATAACGAAGAAGATTTAGAGGTAAAAAAAGTAGTTGAGAAAACAGAGAACTCAATTCGCAAGTTTGCCTACGGTACGCCAAATTATAGGGTTGAAGATGGAGAAACTCTTTTGGATACTCCCGAGGGTGAGATGCCCATTGAGGTTTTTGGCAAACATAATCTGAACAATCTTGCTGGAGCGAAATGGATATGTCAAAACATGGGTGTGGATGAAGATGATTTCTACGAGGCCATCACATCTTTTAAAGGGGCATCCAAACGATTGGAAAAGATTGCGGAAAGCTCAGGAAAAGTAGCCTATAAAGATTTTGCACATTCACCAAGTAAAGTTAGGGCAACAACCATGGCGGTAAGGGAGCAATATCCAAATCGAAAACTGATTGCCTGTTTGGAGCTACATACCTATAGTAGTTTAAATGCCAATTTTTTAAAGGAATATGACGGAGCTTTGAACGCCGCAGACGAAGCCTTGGTCTTTTATTCTCCAGAAGCTGTTAAAATAAAACAGTTGGAAGAAGTTACTTCTGCACAAATTGAAAATGCATTGAATCGGCAAGATGTCAAAATCTTTACTGATGCGGACGCTTTTAAGACGTATCTATTTGATAAAGAATTTGATGATTCGGTTTTGTTGCTAATGAGTTCAGGCAATTATGGCGGATTGGATTTTGAGAAAATAGAATCAGTATTCGGGTAAAGAGTAAATCAATAAGCGGGATTCGATTTTCTGTAAAAATCTAAATCCAAGTAATAGCCAATAGTTCAGTTTCCATATTCTATCTTGGATATTACTTTGCCTTTTCGGTATAAGATTTCTTTAATGGGTTTTCCTGCCAGATTATAGAATTCCCATTTGCCATCCTTTGTGCCATTCAGATAATTGCCTTTGTGGGAAGGCTTTTCGGCTTCATTGTACTTGATATATAATCCGTTCTTAACGTTATTTTTAAAAGTAGTTTTTTCTACAATTGTTCCGTTGTCTAAGTCAAAATTCTTCCAGGCACCATTCTTATAACCGTCCATATAGTTGCCAGATAAAATTTTTGTTCCGTTTTCGTGGTATAGCTCATAAAGACCGTTCTTTTTACCATGCTCGTAATGTTGAATCTCTTTCTTGGCTTCATTTTCATAAAACAATTCGCTGAGTAGTAATTGATCTTTCACAAACTTCATCCTTCTCAATAATACCCCATTCTGATTATATTCCAATTTATCCCCTTCAAGTTTTCCATCTTTTAGCTGCTTAAGAAAACGAACTTTTCCGTTTGGGAAATAATCTTTTTGGATATAACTGTTGTTTGTGGTATAGTCTCTTTCCCAATTTAGTGTACCGTCTTCATATTTTTCTTCCCAATGGCCAGTAGGTTCATTGTTTTTATAGTGCTCTGTTCTTACTCCCCTAACATTTTGATTGCTATAGTGTAATTTCTTTGTCCATTTACCGTTTTTCAGTCCATTCTTGTAATTTTCAAGAGTTATTAATTCACCCGTATCATTGAACGTTTTCCATTCTCCTTCTTCCTCACCTTTTAAAAAAAGCCCCTGCCTTTGTACTTTTCCATTTTGGTGATAGGTAGTGAACGTACCGTTTGCAATTCCATCCGCATAGGTCATTGTTTTTAAAATACGGTCGTTATAATCGTATTCTGTAGATTTTCCGTGCTTTTTTCCTTTTTTGAAGTTCAAATCAGAATAATTCCCTCGTTCGTCAGAAATCTTATAGTGACCTTCAAGTAAATTGTTGGTATTGTCTTTAAAGAAAATTTCTCTTCCAAATTGTTGCTTTTCCACCTCGTACCAAGTAAGATACTTTTGGGCAACGATTGAATTTCCCATCAAAAGCAATATTATTTGGGTAAGAATTAATCTATATGATTTGAACATGGGTTTGAATTTTTAATTTTATAAAAGAAAGACCCATATAAGCGGGCCATTGCTTCTTTTGAGATTGGAACTTTATTTTTAAGAATTCAGCCCAGAACTGGTGTTCATTGTCTTTTTCCTACCAAGTAAGGTTTTGGCGGATAGTAAAACACCCAAAAAGATTAGAACATACATTCCATAGGTAGAAAGAAGACTGCCAAACTGCGTTTCTACAAGAACAGGATTACTTTTCCTATATTTTATGGAAATAGCATCTCCTTCAGATTTCATGCTTCCTATGAAAGGAACTCTAAAAAGTTCGGTGATCCCTATTTGTTCACTGCCATCTTCCAGTTTAAATTTTATAGTTGCCGTTTCTCTCGTTTTTTTGCCCCTATGTAAAGTGATCTCGGTAATTTTTCCTTCGGTTTCGACCCAATCATCATTTTGGCCATGACCAATAAGAGAGGAAAACAAGATTATAGTTAAGTATATATATTTCATAGTTTAGGCGATCTTTTTGAGGATTTCAATATTTTCGTTCATAAGGGTTTCTTGTTTGGACGATAATAAGGAACGAACTAGCATAGGAGCAATCCCTCTTGACTTGGAATAGTAGCCATTTACAATGTGATTGGTTACAACAGGCATCATTTTTAAGGTACTTGTATTTAAAAACCTCAAAATAATGGCATAGATTCCGCTTTTCTTTACAAGTATGCATTTTTCCATTTTATTCCCAGATGGAACTTCCCAATTGTTCCAGGTCTTGGTACATTGGTATTCACTTTCTGTTTTTAAAAAATCCAACACCTTATCCAAGGAATCATAAGATTCATTGATTTTGACCTGTTTTTCCATACATGTTAGTTTAAAGATTGATTGTTTTGATTTATAAGTTTCACCTAATCTAGGTTGTTGTCAGATAAGAGAAAAGAAGTCTTGATTTACTAAGCCAGTAAAAGTTTTTGAGATGATTTTTTACAAAACACTTGGCAACTCAGTTTATATTTTTTTAGAAACATCATCGTTAAAATGTTAGTTTATTACAGATGTCTAATCAAAAATATAACGCCTACTAAGCTTATACATGTCAAAAAGTCAATTTTATTAAATTGTAAGGAAGGGTCTAAATGAAATCTCACTTTCTACAGGAACATTTAGAAATTTGTTTTTATTGTCAATTATGGCAATGGTGATAATGATTAATAATGTTGTCTTTTTCCAGTTTTCACAACCCTATAATTACAAGCTTCATTTTCAACATATTTAATTTTATGTTCAGATAGCAATAAAGAAATTATGTGCCTGGTTTCGGTATCGTTAAAGCCCAACTGTTCCCCTAAATCCAATTCGTTCAATATTCCATTATTCTTTTTTAAAGCGCTGAAATAGTACTCTTTATCTTCCATAAACTTTATTTTTTTACAGTTATCATCATATGCGGGCTAAACGGGAGAAGATACGCATCGTTTTCTGTAATTTGGATGAGTTGCATTAGTGTATCTTTTTTTCTTTCATTGTTCATACTTGCAAAATAGTCTTTATCCAGCCAAGCCATTCCTTCAACAGCATACGTATTAATATAAGTAAGGCCTTGTTGTAAAAATTCTGTTTTCAGTTCTTCCGGTTTGTGGTAAAAAGCTTCGGCCAAAAGCCATGGAAAATCATCGGGTGGATTGTGGATTCCCGTTGAAAGTTCTTCTTTGCACATCTTAAAAAATGGAGTTTTGTGTATAAGTCCGTTCAATAGGCCAACCAAAGTGGAAGCGGTACAGTTAATGGCAAAACCTAATATGACCCCATTCTTTTTTACAACACGTTTGGCTTCACTTATGGCTTTCGCACGTTCTTTGCTTTCCTGAAGATGGTAAAGTGGTCCGTGCAGGATTACAATATCCGCAAAGTTATTGGGGAAGCTTAGTTCCTGCGCTTTGCCGAAACTTACTGAAAACTTGTTCTTTAATTTACTTGCTCTATTTTGAGCTATTTGGATGTGTTTTGGCACAGGTTCTATCAAGTGAACTTCATGGCCCTTTTTTGAAAGCCATTCTGAATATTTTCCAGTACCACCTCCCACATCGATTATTTTACAATTAGGGTATGGGATGTATTTTTCAATCAGTGACTTAATTCTTTCAAATTCAAAGACGCCCATGCCTTTGTCCAATCTGGTTTCTTCGGATGCTTTATGATAAAAAAACTCTATATTTCTACTTATTAACTGCTTACTGTTCATGTTTACTTTTTTGAACTTTATCGGATAATAAAGCATAGCCGCTCTCTAAACGATAAAGAAATCGATTTCGATTTTTTTGATAAATAACTTGGATTGTAAAGCGTACGTATCCTATACATCTAGAAGTTGAAATCAACGATGCAAGAAGTGACACTTATAAAATTAAGTGTCCGTCTTTGTAGAAAGACTTGGATACTATGTTTGAACTAGTATATCAGACTGTAAAGATAGAGTTTACTTAATAATTGGCAATATACTTTTCCGTTTAGTGTAAGTAAAAACAAAACAGCGAATCGTTTAAACACCAAATTGCCTTAGGTGGTGATCCAGATGTTTGTATTGCATCTGTCCCCATTGTTTTGGAGTGAAAACACCAAAGGCAGGATGTGGCTCCCATGATTCTTTATCCTTTTCTTGATGAAACTCGTTCACCAAGGAAATTAATTTTTCTTTTTCTGGACCAAACTCTTTTTCATTTTCTACTTTGAACGGTTTTGGTGTTGGCAATCCTTGTTTCCAGAGCTTGTCATTGTACATACTCTTTTTAAAACTCTGGTACAATAACTTCATAATAGGGTTTGGTTTTTTCATCTTATAATTCCCAAGTGCTAAATTTAGAGGAAACTGACAGTGGCAAAGCATTTGAGCCACTTGCATTTTGCCCCATTCTGCATTTGTGGATTCGTTTAACTTTTCAATACGTTCAATGACTTCCGTAAACGTATCAATTTCAAGAAGAGATTTCATATACCTTGGTTTGATGACTTTCAAAGTACCAAATTTATGTTTTCGTGTCAAGTCAGGATAAACATATAGATATAAAACCTCGGACATTCAAAAAATCGGAGAACACAACAATGTAAATTCCATTATATTTAGACCATGCAAGAAAAGACTGTTTCCTTTTCCATTAAAAATTGGGCGGATGACGATAAACCAAGAGAGAAATTGGTTCAAAAAGGGCGCTCGGCACTTTCAGATGCTGAACTTATTGCAATTTTGATAGGGTCTGGAAATAAGGAAGAGAGCGCAGTACAGCTTTCAAAGCGTATTCTTGCTTCCGTAAACCACAACTTGAACGAGCTGGGCAAGCTCTCAGTAAATCAGCTCATGCATTTTAAAGGTATTGGAGAGGCAAAAGCAGTGACCATCGCTGCAGCTTTGGAAATGGGACGACGTAGAAGGGGAGAGGAAGGTGAGAAGGTTTCCAAAGTTTGTAGTAGTAAAGATGTTTTTGAGCTTTTACATCCTTTGGTTGGAGATTTGGAACATGAAGAGTTCTGGGTAGTCTATCTTAATAACTCTAACAAGGTGATTCATAAATCCCAACTGAGCAAAGGTGGTATTACGGGAACTTTGGTTGATGTAAGATTAGTAATGAAGCGGGCATTGGAGCTTGGTGCGGTTGGGATAATACTTGCGCACAATCATCCATCCGGTACAGTGAGGCCAAGTTCGGCAGATAAACAGATTACCCAAAAACTTAAGATGGCTTCTGAAGCTCTGGATATAAAAATATTAGACCACCTCATTTTGGCGGAACAGGACTATTTTAGTTTTGCAGACCAAGGAATACTTTAGTTGAAAAGTAACTATGTTATTGATATATACACATAAGATCACAAATCGGTTAACCTATACGGCGAAGCAGATTTTCGAAAAGATTTTAGGTGTAGAAATAACATTTACAACCAAAGTTGAAGATTTTATAAAGCATTCGGGCCCTAAAATTACATATTCCAAACAACCCTTGCAGAACGAGTTTTTTGTTCGCAGCAACGACCTCTTGTTTGAACAGGGCATAAACGATTTAGAGATCAAAATGTCTGATTGGGAAGGCATTCCATGTTTTTTTGCTACAGGTGAGAAAAGTTCCATTCCCTATGATATTTTCTCGGCAAGCTTTTTTCTGTTAAGTCGATATGAGGAATATCTTCCCCATGTTAAAGATAGCGTAGGGAGGTTTCCTGCAAAGGAAAGTTTGGCGTACCAGCATAAATTTCTTGAGCTGCCCGTTGTGGACCTTTGGGCTTACAAGTTAATTGGTGCATTAAAGCAACGGTTTCCTGATATCAGTCATTCTCAAAGAGCGTACAGGTTTACATCTATAATAAATGTAACTACTTCACATAGCTATGCACACCGTGGTTGGACCAGAAGTTTGGGAGGATTCTTTTTGGATTTAGGAAGTTTAAAGCTGAAAAGTTTGGTGTACAGGGTGTCTGTTCTTTTGGGTTTAAAAAAAGACCCATATGACAACTTTGACGAACTGATCAGGATTCATAAAATGTTCCCTGTAAAGACGATGTTTTTCTTTCAGTTTGCAAAATATTCTGCGCACGATAAAAATATTTCACCCAATAATAACAAGTTTGGGTACCTTATAAAGTCGGTTGCGGATTATAGTGTGGTTTCCTTGAGTACTTCCTTTCTATCATCTATGGACAAAGGAGTTTTGAAAGAAGAAAAAAGACAACTGAGCAATTTGATCAATAGACCTATAAACTATTCAAGACTACGATATAATAAAGTCAACGTTCCAACTACATATCGTAATCTTATAGAAGCGGAATTTACCGAGGACTTTTCCATGGGATACACCCATGAGATTGGTTTTAGAGCTGGCACCTGCACGCCTTTTGGTTTTTATGATATAAATATGGAAGCAAAGCAGCCCCTTAAAATCCATCCCTTTGCTGTACATGACTATGCGCTTGTCAATTACAGAAATGACTCAGAAGTTTTTGAGAAAATGGATAGAATTTATAGACAGGTCAAACAGGTAAATGGAGATTTCGTAACTGTTTTTTCCAATGAACTGTTAGGGGGCGACCATAAACTGAATTGGTTGAAACTCTATCAATCTTTTTTAAAGCGATACTATGTTTAAGGAGCAAATCACTGATATCTTCTTTGATTTAGACCACACACTCTGGGATTTTGAAAAGAACTCTGCTTTGACATTCGAGAAGATTCTATACAAAAACAAGGTTGACGTTTCTTTAAATAATTTTTTAGAAGTATACGTGCCCATAAATTTTGAATACTGGAAACTCTATCGTGAAAACAAAATAAGCAAATCAGAACTCCGTTATCAAAGATTGAAGAAGACTTTTGATGTTATTGGTAAAAACATTGACGATGATTCCATACATATTCTGGCTCATGAATATATTGAATACTTGTCCTCTTTTACCCATCTCTTCCCCGATACCATTGAGGTCTTAGAATACTTAAAACCACAGTATAGGCTACATATTATTACCAATGGATTTCAAGAAATTCAGGAGAAAAAGCTGAAAGGCTCAAAGATTCATCACTATTTTAACCAAATTATAGATTCAGAAAAAGCAGGGGTGAAAAAACCACATCCTTATATTTTCGAATTAGCATTGACAGAAGCCAATGTAAATGCTAAAAATGCCTTAATGATAGGAGATAGTCTTGAAGCAGATATCATGGGAGCCATATCCGTAGGAATACAAGCTGTGCATTTCAACTCACATAAAGAGCAACAGCACGATTTATGTAGAATCATCGACGATCTTATTGAAATAAAAAGCATTTTGTAGAGTTATACTATAGTATTAGAGCAGCTTATAATTCTTAGAAAACTTTATACTCATGCAACGATTGTTTTTCAATTGCTTCCTTGCATTTAATTGTTTTTTTGTTTTTTTCGGATGTTCCGAAGAGCAAAACTTTGATCAGTTCGATGATTTAAGCGTCACCCCCTTAGTTGCATCAAGTATTTTTTATCTGGAATCGGATGAACAGTTCATAAACACGGCCGCTGCATTTGGCAACTTTTATACTGAAACCTTCAATTTTGATGCTTTCAATGAACAGTTTGTAGCCGAACGCTTAATTGAAGGTACAATTACATACGAAATTGAAAATACTACAAGTAAGCGCTTGGATATCATTGTGGAGTTTCTGGATGAGATGGGGAACACTTTGGATTTTGAACTTTTCGAAATCGAACCAGCCCCATCAGAGATGCAAACTATTGAAGTTCCTTATGGCCCTGGAGGTAAAAGCTTGGAAATCTTGGCGGCAACATCGAATATTAGAGTAACCGGTAACAATTTAGGGGATAACACAAGCGTGTCATCAAACGAAGAACCTAAAATAATCATGCGATCTGCCGCAGAATTCTTATTCCGTTTAAAATGAGGCTATATAGCTTATTATTTTTAGCCACTTTTTTAGGTGTTTCTTTCATGCACTCCCAAAACAAGCAGTTGCTATATGATTTCTATGAGATTCCACAATCGTTAATGGTAAACCCTGGTGTCAAGGCCATGGAAAAGTGGCATGTGGGGGTTCCGGTTTTATCGGGATTATCCTTTCAAGCTGGTACAAGCGGGGTTACCGTTAATGACCTCTTTGCCAACGATGGAATTGATTTTACAACAAAGGTTAGGGAACGTTTGTTGGATGTGATGAATCGAAAAGATGATTTTAGCACAACAAGTCAGATAGAAGGATTCAATGTAGGTTTTAGGGGGAGGAACAGGCCAGATGATTACTATTCCTTTGGAATGTATGGAGAGACCGATATTATTGTATACTGGCCCAAAGATTTGGCCATATTGGCTTTTGAGGGTAATGGTGGAGCAAACATTGGAAGAAGTTTTGACCTTGGTGATTTAAGCCTTAGGGGCGAAATGGTCAGCGTATTCCATTTTGGCATCAATCGAAAGATAAGCAATACATTGACCGTTGGGGCAAGGGCAAAAATCTATTCCAGTATCTTTCACTTTAGGTCTACGAAGAATTCCGGTTCGTTTAGTACAACAGAAGGACAGAACAATATCTATGCGAATTCCATCACTTCAGATATGCAATTACAAACATCTGGCATCGATGGTTTTTTGGATATCATAGATGACGATACTTCGGGAAACAGAAGAGAACGGCTAGAGCGTTTGTTTACCAAAAAAGTATTGTTTGGGGGTAATCTAGGTTTGGGATTTGATTTGGGCTTCACTCATAATTTGAATCCGCAAACTACAATTACAGGTAGTTTGTTGGATGTAGGATTTATTTATAATTCAAAAGATATAAGAAACTTTACGCTCAACGGAAGTGCAACTAATGAAGGTGTTTCTATTGTTTTGCCTGATGACATCTCAAATACTGGAACTGATATATGGCAAGACCTCGTAGATGAAATTGAAGAGTCCGTTCCATTTAATGAAAATGAATCCGGTTACATTTCTTTTCGACCTGTGAAGGCTTATGGTTCAATACGCTATGACTTTGGTGAGGGTAAAACCAAAACAACAAGGAGGAACTGCGGTGGGTGTCTGGTTAACAATGTGTCCAGGCCCAACGAGGATTTCTACAGAAACAGTGTTGGCGGTCAATTGTTCTTAATGAAAAGACCAAGGGGAATACAAGGGGCACTTACAGGTTTTTACCAGAGAAGACTGGGCAGGTCACTTGCTTTAAAAACCACATATACGGTAGATAAATATTCATTTTCCAATGTTGGGTTGGGCCTTAACCTTCAAGCAGGTCCCGTAAATTTTTATGTTTTGGCAGATAATCTTTTGGCCTATAGAAATATAGCGGACAGTCATTATGCTTCTTTACAGTTCGGATTTAATATTATATCTTGGAACGGTAATTGATTATCTTTTCAATATGAAATCTAGACTTTTATTTTTAGTAATGTTTGCAGCAGTTTTGGGCGGTTCTTTGTACGGTCAACTTAATGATTATAAATATATTATAGTCCCCAAGAAATTTGATTCGTATAAAGAAGAAAACAAATATCAGACGAGTACGACCATAAAACACTTGTTCGCGCAGCGAGGTTTTAATGTAGTGTACGATGATGCTTTGCCAACAGAGTTGAGTAAAGACAGGTGTATGGGACTGTTGGTCAATCTAGAAGATATTTCCTCTATGTTTAGCACAAAGACTATTGTGGTATTAAAAGATTGTCAGTCCAATGAGGTTTTTAGAACTGTTGAAGGGAGAAGCAAAGTAAAAGAATTTAAGGCTGCTTATTCTGATGCATTAAAGAAATCGTTTTCCTCATTTGATAGAATACAATACAAGTATACACCAAAAGAGAAACACAATATGACCGAAGAACCCATAACGGTCAGTTTCGAAAATGATGTGAAGTCTTTGGATGAAAAACCAAAAGCTAAGATAGTGGTCCAAGAAGCTACTCCGGAAAATCAAAGTTTTAAAAGTATGGAGCCGAAACCTTCGGACTTTCAAAAGGCGGTTATGCCCGCTGCTGAAGCACTAACTTCTGTTTTGTTGTATGCCCAGCCAATTGAAAATGGCTATCAGCTAGTGGACAGCTCTCCTAAAGTCAGATTAAAACTTATGGAGACAGCTCTTGAAAATGTGTTCTTGGTAAATTTTGAAGGTAGAAATGGTGTTGTTCTTAAAGACAACGATAAGTGGTTTCTTGAGTTCGTGGAAAATGGAAAAAAGAAGGTAGAGGAACTTACCATTAAATTTTAGTATTCATATTTGCCCTTCCAGCGTTTTTTTAGAAAATCCTTTATTGCCTTTTCTCGTGGATTCTCTCCTGGTCGGTAAAACGTAGTACCAGAAATTTCCTTTGGGAGAAATTCAAAGTCTACGAAGTTGTTCTTGTGGTCATGGGCATAATCATATCCCTTTCCGTAACCCAGGTCTTTCATTAATTTGGTAGGTGCATTTCTTATGGTTAAAGGGACAGATAAATCTCCAGTTTCTTTCACTTTTTGTTGTGCCTCTTTAATAGCAACGTAACTGGCATTACTTTTTGCGGAACTTGCAAGATACGTGGCACATTGGCTAAGAATTATCCGCGCCTCGGGATATCCAATAGTATTTACCGCCTGAAAAGCCGAGGTGGCCATAACAAGCGCTGTGGGGTTTGCATTGCCAATATCTTCAGAAGCTAAAATAACCAATCTTCGGGCAATGAACTTTACATCTTCGCCACCCTCTATCATTCTTGCCAACCAATATACTGCAGCGTTGGGGTCACTTCCTCTAATAGACTTTATAAAAGCGGAAACAATATCATAATGTTGCTCCCCTGTCTTATCATAAAGTACTGTGTTCTTTTGTATCTTATTTAAGACCAGTTCGTTCGTAATCGTTACTTCGTCACTTGGCTCAGAATTAATGATGAGCTCAAAAATGTTCAATAGTTTTCTTCCATCTCCCCCAGAAAGCCGCAGTAATGCCTCGGTTTCTTTAAGAATTATTTTCTTGGATTTAAGCGCAGCATCCGTATTCATCGCTCTGCTTATTAGCGCTTCCAAATCTTCTTTTTCAAAAGGATTCAATACATATACCTGACATCTTGATAGGAGGGCGGGGATAACCTCAAAACTGGGATTTTCTGTTGTTGCACCAATTAAAGTGACCCAGCCTTTTTCAACCGCACCCAGCAAAGAATCTTGTTGCGATTTACTAAAACGATGAATTTCATCAATGAACAAAATGGGATTTTTAGAAGTAAACAGACCTCCGCTTTGTTTTGCTTTGTCAATAACCTCCCGTACGTCTTTTACACCACTGCTCACTGCACTTAACGTATAAAAAGGTCTTTGGCTTTGGTTGGCGATAATATTTGCCAGCGTAGTTTTTCCGGTTCCAGGAGGCCCCCACAAAATCAAGGACGGAATGATGCCATTCTTTATTTGATTGGTCAAAGAACCATGTTCGCCCACCAAATGGTTTTGGCTAATATACTCATCAAGCGTTTTTGGACGTATGCGTTCCGCAAGAGGTTCGTTCATAACAATAAAAATAAGGTAAATTTATAGTATTATTTTGTAGTTGTTTTTCCATCTAACTTAAAATTACAATCCGCCTTATATGACAATTTGTGCGTATTTTATGTAATGGTCACATAATTGCTTTTATATTTTTATGCTAGAAAAGAATCATTTTAAATTTTCTTATTGGGTTTTATTTGCACCTCTTATAGCGGTTTTATCAATTTGGACCGTATTTTGGGTGGAAGTTCAATTTGATGTCAATTTGAACAAGTATGGTATTTATCCCCAAAGATTTTCGGGTTTGAAAGGCATTCTATTTAGCCCTTTCATACATGGTTCGGTAGCACATTTGTACAACAATACTATTCCACTTGCAGTTTTGACCGCCTTTCTGGTATATTTTTATAGGTACGCCTCGTTAAGAATACTTTTTTTTGGGATGCTTTTATCGGGTTCTCTTACATGGCTGATAGGTAGGCCATCATACCATATTGGAGCCAGTGGTATCATTTATGTACTGGCGAGTTTTATTTTTTTTAAAGGGGTTTTTGCCAAACATTTTAGGTTAGTAGCATTATCATTGGTAGTGGTTTTTGTGTATGGAAGTATGATTTGGTACATATTTCCGGTTAAAGATGGTATTTCTTGGGAGGGACATCTTTCCGGTTTTCTTACAGGATTGTTGTTGGCGATTTTTGTCAAAATCAGGATTCCGGTCGAAAAAAAGTTCGAATGGGAGAAAGAGGGTTACAACGAAGAAGAGGATGCCTTTTTAAAACATTTTGATGAAGACGGTAATTTTATTGAAAGCGATTTAGATGAAGAAACCTCCGAAAAAATAAAAATCAAATATCACTATAAAAAAAATCCCGGCGAGTAAGAATTACCCCATTCTTTGCCTTACCACTTCATATAAAAACACGCCACAAGCCACTGAAACGTTTAGTGAATCTATTTCACCTAAAAGAGGCAGCTTTGCTGTAGCGTCTACCAAATTCAAAATTGATGATGAGATGCCCTTATCTTCAGCCCCCATAAGTATGGTACAAGGCTGTTTAAAATCTGTAGTATAGACATTATTATCAGATTTTTCTGTAGCGGCAATCACATGGATGCCAGAAGATTGAAGATAAAATATTGCATCTTTCAGGTGGTCCACTTTAGTAATAGGGACTTTAAAAGCAGCTCCAGCAGAAGTTTTTACAGTATCGTCCGTAATAGGTGCAGCACCACTTTTTGGGATTATGATACCATCCACACCAGTACATTCAGCTGTTCTGATCATAGCTCCAAAATTTCTTACATCGGAAATTTGATCCAACATCAGAAAAAGAGGAATTTTCTTTTGTTCAAGAACTTGTTCCACCAAGCTCTCAAAACTCTGAAATTGAACGGGGGAAATATTTGCCACGGCCCCTTGATGATTGTTTCTGGTAAGTCGGTTTAGCTTTTCGACAGGAACATAAGATGCGCTGATACTGTTTTTACGAATCAAAACTTCCAATTCTTTAAACAGTTCACCGCTCAATCCTCTTTGAAGAAAAATTTTATTTATCGGCTGTTGGGAATCTATGGCTTCTATTATAGCTCGGATACCATAGATTTGATTGGATTTTTGCATAGCAGCAAAAGTAGGTAAAAAGACAGGTTTCCAAATATTGAAATACTAAAAGTTAGCGTAGGGTTTTATATACGACCATAAAAATGTGAAAAATTACCAAATGTTCTAAAACAAAACTTCATATCTTCAGTATTCGTAAAAATAAACCTACATTTAATTTTTATGTTCACTTATTTTTATCTTTAAGGATAAATATCATAATCAATTAAGTAATAAAACAATCAATCATGAAACGTAGTTTTTTTTACCCAGCGCTTGGGTTATTGCTTGGCCAGTCTATAATAGCACAAGCTCCTGCCAATTACAATGCCGATAATGAATCTTTTGGAAATCAACCTATGTTGCAGTATGCATTTCAGCAACTTAATAGTAAAACGGCCAAAAAATTTGATGAAACCAATATTAGGGGATCTCGTTTTTACCGAAGAGGTTTTTTAGAGGGCAGTATTTACAGTAAAGATGGCCTTGAAGGTAAAAATCTTATGCGTTATGATGGCTATAACGATGAAGTACAGATAAAAATCAGCCCATCCGATACAACAATTGTAATGCTAACACAGAACAAAGATATATATTGTGTTTTGGGAAGGGAGAAAATAGTTTATAGAGAATATTTTGATAAGGATGGCGAAGCCATATATGGTCATTTATTTAAATTGGCTGAGACCGATGATTTAGCTTTGTTTGAACGTAGAATAAAAAAATATAAAGAAGGGAAAGCGGCCACAACATCTTTTGAGGTTCCTGTGGCAAGCCGTTTTGTTTTACAAACAGAGTTATACTACTTGGATAAAAAAGATAATAAAATACAGTTTTTTAAGCCTTCTAAAAAGAATTTGGTGGCAATGTTCGAAACTGATGACAAAACCAAAAATGACAAACTAAAAAAGTTTATCTCTAGTTCTAGGTTGAATTATAAGGATACTAAAGATATTGTACAGGTTTTGTACTACTACAATAACTTATAAAAATCATCAATAATATTAATATAAAAAACCGCGCTATAAGCGCGGTTTTTTGTTTTAAACTTTGAATCTATTCTTATTCAGGATTGTTTCCTAAAAAGATAGCTGGCCAATCTTCACCACCTTCTCTTGTAAGAACGACAGTTCCCGTATCTCCGAGAGAGTTTGAAAAGCTAATGGTCATTTCTGCACCGGCAACACTTGTAATTGTATATCCATACGTGAAATCTGTGTCTTCATCGTCATCATTTGGAACCACTACGCTATTCTTCAGATAAACTTCACCATCAGGATTTAAGCTAATACAATCCCATATGATAGTTACATCTTCACCAGTTGCTGGGCCTCTACCAGGATAACAACTTTCAAACTGGCCAAAGCTCATATCTGAAGAAGTGTATTCACCAGATATTGGACTTCCATCACCACCAGCAACCTGTTCCCAAGTAACATCTCCTGCAACAACTGTTCCTGCAGTACAAGCAACAGGTACGTCCTCTCCTGGAGGTAATTGGCCAGGTGCAGATGTAAGAATAGTGGTTACGTAAGAGTGCGTGCCGGATAAATCATCTGTTATGGAACAAGCAATTACAGGAAAGTACTCGAACGGTGCTGAGAAATAAGCACCACCGCTTACAGGACCTCCAACATCAGCATTGGTATAGGTTTCACCATTTGTCAATGCCAATACCAAACGAAACTCAAAACGATCTTTACCTACAACCATTGATTCATCTATACCAGTGGCAGCAATCAATTCATCTGCAGTATAGGAGATAGTTGCTATTGGAAGTGAGCGTTCACCATCGGTAAAGTCACTGGCGGCTAATGTTTGAAGTAACACTTCTGTAGTTGACATGTCGTCGCCGTTATCAGAATTGTCATCAAAATTCACATAAACCTCAACACTTTCAAGAAGGTCTCCCCCCTCTTCGTCTTGTTCTTCCAAATCAATCGTATAAGATGAGCCACTTTCGAATAGGTTGGTATCAAAATTGTAGACCAAATTGTTAGTCTCATCTATGGTTCTTATAACTGCTCCGGTACCTACCTGTGCTAGAATCTCGTCAACGACTTTTTCGTCATCATCACAAGCAAATAGGGTAGCGAGTGCCAAACCTAAAATTGCAATTTTATTATTATATGTTTTCATATTTCTGTATATCAAGATTATTAGTTTGCAGGTGGAAATTCAGGAAAGTCTCCATTGGTATCCCAAAAAACTTTAACGGTTTGGTTGGGTTTTGGATCCTGGGAGGAATTGTTGTTTACAAAATCAGCTGGATAATTCAGTGACCTGATGAACGCTCCTGGGTCTGGCTCAAAGTTTGGCTGTAGAGTAGTTGGATAACCGGTTCTTCTATAGTAATTATATCCATCTATACCATTCCCAAACAGTGCTACAAAATATTGCTCCGCTACAAGATCCCATTTGTCATCATCGTCAGTTTTACTGTCAAATTCCGAGTCAATCTGATTTACAAAATTTGTAACGTCAGCGTCCGAAGCAGCAAATGAGTTATCTGCTCCGCTATCCAAAGAACCAAAAGCTCTTACTTTGGTCATCGATTTTTGAATACCATCTAACATAAAGGCCTTACCAGCATCTATATTTGAAAGCATTGCATCCTCTGCTTTCCAGAAATCTACCCAAGAGGCCAATAGGATAGGGGTAACACCAGCGCCACCGCCTCCTGAACCTACGGATAATCCATTAAAGCTACTGTCATCAAATTTACCTCCCGAGGGGTAAACACCATATACCGTTCTAAGAAAACCATCTGGCGGGATACCCGCATTTTGTCCGTGATCTCTGCCCCAATACCCATTAGGAAGAAAACAGAAAGGAAAACCACCATCTATGTAATGTGCTGGAACAGGTTCTAAGGAACAAGCCAAAGTTTCTTCATTTGGAGGAGCCTCTGCACCCGGGGTAGCTGAATTTTGACGATAGAAATAGTAGCGAATTCTTGGGTCATCACTTTGGTTCATATAGTCTAGTAGCCAGTTAGGTAGATAATCTGCACCTCCCGAAGGTGTGTAGTTGTCCGCATATCTTGGATGTCTTGCATCTGGCTGAACAGGATTTGTCCCCCATTGAAACTCAAAATCTTCCGAGCCATCTGCTGCATCTATATAGTCTCCCGAAGCAACAATTGCATCAAAACTTGCAATGGCCGTAGGATCTACCAATCGTCTTTGCAAATGAATTTTCATTTTCAACGTATTGGCCGCCTTGATCCAGTTGTCCCAATCACCGTTATAATAAAAATCATTGGCAGGCTCATTAGGAGCATCAAGACCAAAATTTACGATAGCATCATCTAAGAGTGCCAGGGCTGCATCATAAATGCTAGAACCTGGATCAACATTAGGATTAAGTATAGGTGTCTCAGCATTTCCTTGAAGCGCCTCTGAATAAGGAACGTCACCAAAAAAGTCTACCAGAGTTACAATGGTGTAAGCTTCAATAACCTCTCCTATGCCAATGTGATAGAAAAGATCGCCTTCGATAGCTGCAGGCGTCATTGCTCTTATATCTGCTAAAATACCGTTAAACTCAAGACCACTGTCCAAAGATGAATTCGCATCTGCCTGAAAGGCTATTTGCCACTCTGTATTAAGCTGATTTGGGTTGTAGTTGGTTACGTTTTGGTAGTTACGTCCGTTCATGTAACCGATTCGAATCAAATCCGCCCCATTTTGCCCCATTAATTCTGTAAATGTTGCAAAATCTACCTGAATGGAGTTCAAAAATAAATCTGGACTCGATTGATCTGGTCGCAGTTGATTTGGATTTTCCGTTAGATCTAGTTCTATAGTCTCGCAGGAAGTCATTAATAATACTCCTGAAAACAACACTAAACCTAGATATTTATATATGTTTTTCATCGTCATAATTTTTTACTGTTGTTTTACTTAAAAGGTAGCTTTTATACTTAAACCATATCTTCTACCACTTGGACCTGCCAAGTAATCAAAACCTCTACCATTACCAACACCCAAACCAGCTTGGTTAGGGTCAAAGTTAGTTCCATCGGGAACATTTAAGGCTTTGTAAAATAAATTTTGACCAGATACCGTAAAGCTCACCGCTCCAAATGGAGTTTTGTCCAATAATTTTGAAGGTATGGAATAGCCCAAGGAAATTTCTTGTAAGCGAATCACCGTACCATCATATATTCCCAATTCATCTGGCCCGAACAATACGTTGTTAAAATAAAATGTAGAATTGTTGATTTGCTTTGTATTCACGCTACCATCCGATTCTTGAACACCTGGCAAAATAAAGGTGTTGATACGGTCAACTGTATCTGTTGTTAAACCTCTACCCAATAATGTAGATACTGTTCTTGAATAGATGTCACCACCTTGCGTATAATTCAATAAGAAAGAAAAATTGAAGTTTTTATAGGAGAGGTTATTGTTGACGTTCAATATCCAATCTGGATTAGGATCTCCAATTACAAATTGTCCTTGTTCAATGACATAATCTCCACCACTATCCACTAAAAACTCACCTGCTTCATTCCTTGCAATTCTATTTCCAACAATGACACCCAACTGTTCTCCTTCAATGGCGGCGTTACCTAAGCTATTTAAGGTACTAGCTCCAGCATATACAATGATGTCTGTATCCTGTCCTAAATCATCTACAACTGCATTATTGGTTGTAAAGTTTCCGTTTACAGACCAGTTAACGCCGTCAGAGTCGTTTCTGAAGACATCCACGCCTAAATCTATCTCTAATCCATCTCCACTAATCTGTCCGACATTGGTTTGTTGAGCATAAAATCCTGTAGAAGGGTCAAGAGGTCGTTGGACAATCAAGTCCGTAGTAGTTCTATTGTAATATGAAGCCTCTAACGAAACTCTATTATTAAAGAAACGTGATTCTATACCTACTTCAAATTCGGTAAGTAATTCTGGCTGTAAATCAGGATTTCCTAGAAGATCTCCAACAGAGTTTGTTACAACGTCGTTTCCGCCATTTTGGAAGAACTGAGTGTTGATGTTCAAAACAGAAACTGTAGGATATCCCGTTGGGAAATTGGCAGAAGTACCATAACCAGCTCTAAATTTTAAATAGTTAAGTCCTTTCTCACTTTTAAGTCCATCTATAACTGTGGTCGGTATAAAAGATAAACTCGCACTAGGATAAAAAGCTGATCTGTTTTCGGTAATCAAATTTGAAACCCAGTCATTTCTTGCAGCTAGTGTTAAATAGACCCAACGATCGTAATCAATATCAGCTTGGGCAAAAACACCTGCAATATTTCGTTCTTGGAAAGACTGAATTTCATTTTGATTTGCAAAGTTTACATGTCTAAGTACGTTGAATACTTGTTGTCCATTACTGGCAACACCGGTTTGATCAAAAACCTCTCTTCTAGAAGTAAGACCGGCGTTAAAGGTCAATCCCATCTTATCAGAAAGGTCATAGTCACCATTCAAAATTAAATCATGGTTCTGTATGGTGTTGGTATTGTTCCAAGTTTGGTAAATACCACTAACCAAGGCAGCATCTTCTTGTCCACGACCACCTTTATTCTGAAAGTTGGTGTTGTTTTCACTATAAACGTCTAGACCAAAACGATACAGGATATTAAGGTTGTCATTAATGTTATAAGTAATCGATGACTGTCCAAACACTCTATTTACATTTTGTCGAAAACCTGAATTGGCTACCGTCCAAAGTGGATGCTGGATACTATTATTCTGTCTGTAGTAGGTACTAGAACCATCTATAGGGTTTTGAAAAGGTAAACCTTGGATGTCTACACTTCGTGGTGTAAAGAACAATTCGCCAAAAATTGATGAACCTGTTCCAGTTGCACCGTTACCTTCACTGGCCGCAACTGGAGGTGATCTAAAATTAGTGTTAGAGAAGTTAAGTGTGCCCGCTACTGTAAATTTATTCGATAGAATTGCTCTACCACCTACACCTAAAGTATACCTCTTAAGATTATTGCCAGGAGTAAATCCTGTATCGTCCAAATGTCCAAAGTTGGCATTGTAAGAAACTTTTCCATCTTCAGAAGAACCTCGTACGTTGACAGAATTACTTGTAACTGCACCTGTTCTAAAGAAATTTTTCACACTATCGTAAGGTCTCCAATCATAACGAGCCCCGGCAAATTCCGGAAACGCTGCTGGAATACCTGTTGCACTTGCAGCTGTGGAATAAGGGTGTGCTAAGGTTCCATTTTCATCAAAACCTACATTTGGTCTAGAATCTATACCATTGCCCCAACCTGCTACACCATCTCTTTCGAAACCTGGTCCCCAGTTACTGAAGAACCAGCCAAAAGCTTGGTCAAAACCGTTACCAAATTCATCTTGGTAATCTGGTAAGGAAGCAATTTCGTTAAAGAATAGAGAAGAATTGACTGTTATCTCCGTTTTCTTTGCAGCTCCGGTAGAAGCACCATTTTTGGTAGTAATTAAGATTACACCATTACGACCTTGTGTACCGTATAGGGTAGCAGCGGCTAATCCTTTAAGGATATTTACACTTTCGATGTTGTTTGGATCTAAATCCAAAAATCTACTTGAGCCCGAGTTACCATTCAGGAAATCATCGCCAGCTGCACCTGTAGCAGCTCCTGAAGAATTCGTCTCACTTGAAAAAGGAACCCCATCTACAATAAATAATGGTTGATTACTTCCACTAAAAGAACTAAAACCTCTAATAACGATATTTGTTCCTGATCCAGAAAGACCACTTTGCTGAGTGATATTAAGACCAGATGCTTTACCTGTCAAAACCCTACCTACATCACCTTCTGGACGTTGTTCAAGTTCTTCACTGGCAACTTCAGAAACTGCATATCCCAATGCTTGCTTCTCACGTTTGATACCTTGGGCGGTTACAATAACCTCCTCAAGCGCTTGGGCATCCTCGGACATTTGTACGCTAATCGTACTGCCTGCACCAATCGTTCGTCTTGCTTCTTTTTGCCCTATATAAGTAAAAAGAAGTGTTTGACCTGTACTGGCCATGATAGAATAATTTCCATCAAAATCTGTTTGGGTACCATTGGTGGTGCCTTCAACGACAATGTTAACCCCAGGTAACGGTAAGCCATCGGCATCTGTAACCGTACCTGAAATCGTCTTGTCTTGTGCAAAGGTTACCTGCACAACAAACGCCAACAATAGCGTTAACAATCCATTAAGTTTTGTTCTCATTTTTAAATTATTTGAATTAGCTGGGTCTAAAATCACAATTTCATGTTAATAATCCAAACTAATGTCATTAATTTTTTAAGAAATTTTTAGTAAATGCATTTTAATCAAAATCAGATTTCATTTTTGAAGACTATTTGGTCAAGACTATAAATATTTAAGGATATGGCAAAAAGCTTGTTATTTTGCTAAATGTTGAGATATGGATTTCACATAATATTTAGGAATGTTTTTATGTATCTTTTTCTTAAAAATTTAACAACTTTCGCTTTTTTGGTGTTTTATTAAAAACAATGTCATTTTATACCTTAATAGTAGAGGTTTGTTTTGAATGAAGTTTATCTTTTTTAGGGTTCGAATGCTTGCAAAAGTTTTAAATCAACTATTCCATAACAATTATTATCGTCTAAAAATCTAGGCGATTTTCACTTTTTTTTAAATGAAGATAAAATTAATCTTAAGAGATTTGAATTATTCCGAAATATCACTACATTTGCAGCCCTCAAAAAGAGGGTTGTTTACATTTTTAATAGAAATTTTAATGCCAACAATTTCACAATTAGTACGAAAAGGAAGAGTCACAATTACCAAGAAGAGTAAATCGGCTGCTTTGGATTCGTGTCCTCAAAGACGAGGGGTATGTACGCGTGTTTATACGACTACACCAAAAAAACCAAACTCTGCAATGCGTAAAGTTGCAAGGGTAAGGTTAACAAATGGTAAGGAAGTCAACGCATATATCCCTGGTGAAGGTCACAACCTCCAAGAGCACTCGATAGTATTGGTTAGAGGTGGTAGAGTAAAGGATTTGCCAGGAGTTAGATATCATATCGTCCGTGGCGCATTGGATACCGCAGGTGTTGCAGGTAGAACACAGCGTAGATCTAAATACGGTGCAAAACGTCCTAAAAAATAAGAAGAGATGAGAAAAAGACAGGCGAAGAAAAGACCATTGTTGCCAGATCCAAGATTTAACGATCAGTTGGTAACGCGTTTCGTGAACATGATGATGTGGGATGGTAAGAAATCAGTTGCTTTCAAAGTTTTTTATGATGCAATTGATATCGTTGAAGAAAAAAATACCGACGAGGAAAAAACCGCTTTGGAGTTGTGGAAAGATGCACTTTCCAATGTAATGCCACATGTTGAAGTAAGAAGTAGAAGAGTTGGTGGTGCTACATTTCAAATCCCAATGCAAATCCGTCCAGATAGAAAGATATCTACAGCAATGAAATGGTTGATTAGCTATGCTAGAAAGCGTAACGAAAAATCCATGGCGCAAAAATTGGCCGCAGAAGTTTTGGCTGCTGCAAAAGAAGAAGGTGCGGCGGTTAAGAAAAGAGTAGATACTCACAAGATGGCGGAAGCCAATAAAGCATTCTCTCACTTTAGATTCTAGTTGGTAAAATGTCAAGAGATTTAAAATTTACAAGGAATATAGGTATTGCAGCGCATATTGATGCTGGAAAAACCACGACTACAGAGCGTATTCTTTTTTATACCGGTGTAAGTCACAAAATAGGTGAAGTACATGATGGCGCTGCCACTATGGACTGGATGGAGCAGGAGCAGGAGCGTGGTATTACCATTACCTCTGCCGCAACTACTTGTACATGGGAATTTCCTATAGAAAATGGAAAGCCGACAGAAGATACAAAAGGATACCACTTTAATATAATAGATACTCCCGGACACGTTGATTTTACCGTAGAGGTGAATCGTTCACTACGTGTATTGGATGGATTGGTCTTCTTGTTCAGTGCTGTTGATGGTGTTGAACCACAATCAGAAACAAACTGGAGGCTGGCTGATAACTATAAAGTTCCACGTATTGGTTTCGTGAATAAAATGGACCGTCAAGGATCTAATTTCTTAATGGTTTGTAATCAGGTGAAAACAATGCTTGGTTCTAATGCAGTTCCAATTGTATTGCCGATAGGGGACGAGGCCGATTTTAGAGGAATTGTTGACTTGGCAAAAAACAGAGCTATTGTATGGCATGATGAGAATTTCGGTTCTACATTCGATGTTATCGATATCCCTGAAGAAATGAAGGCTGAAGTTAAGGAGTATAGAGCTGCCTTGATTGAAGCTGTTGCAGAATATGATGAGGAGTTGATGGAAAAATTCTTCGAAGATGAAGATTCTATCACCGAAGAAGAAGTACATGCTGCACTTAGGGCTGCTGTTATGGATAGGGCTATCATTCCTATGGTATGTGGTTCTTCATTCAAAAACAAAGGAGTTCAATTCTTATTGGATGCTGTTTGTCGTTACTTGCCATCTCCCGTAGATAAGGATGATATTGTAGGTACCGATCCAAATACTGGTAATGAGGTTACTAGAAAACCAGATCCAAAAGAGCCATTTTCAGCTTTGGCGTTTAAAATTGCTACGGATCCTTTTGTGGGCCGTTTGGCATTCTTTAGAGCATATTCTGGCCGTTTGGATGCAGGTTCTTATATATTGAATAACCGTTCAGGTAAAAAAGAACGTATTTCCCGTATTTACCAAATGCATTCCAATAAGCAAAATGCTATTGATTACATTGAGGCTGGTGATATTGGTGCTGCTGTAGGATTTAAGGATATCAAAACTGGTGATACCATGTCTGCGGAAAAACATCCAATTGTATTGGAAAGTATGGATTTCCCTGACCCTGTAATCGGTATTGCAGTTGAGCCCAAAACAAAAGCGGATGTGGATAAATTGGGGATGTCTTTGGCAAAATTGGCTGAAGAAGATCCTACATTCCAAGTAAAAACAGATGAAGCTTCCGGTCAGACTATTATTTCTGGTATGGGTGAGCTTCACTTAGATATTATTGTTGACCGTTTACGTCGCGAATTTAAAGTTGAAGTAAATCAAGGTCAACCTCAAGTGGAATACAAGGAAGCGATTACGCAATCGGCCGATCATAGAGAAGTCTACAAGAAGCAGTCCGGTGGTCGTGGTAAGTTTGCGGATATCGTATTTACTATGGAGCCTGCAGGCGACGATGTAGTAGGATTGGAATTTGTGAACGTGATTAAAGGTGGTAATATTCCTAAAGAATATATCCCATCTGTAGAAAAAGGATTCAAGGAGGCTATGAAGAATGGTCCTTTGGCCGGATTTGAGATGGATAGTATGAAGGTTACTTTGAAGGATGGTTCTTTCCACCCAGTGGATTCGGATTCATTGTCCTTTGAGCTGGCTGCAAAAATGGGATACAAAGTTGCTGCAAAAGCTGCAAGATCTGTGTTGATGGAGCCTATCATGAAGATTGAGGTGTTAACACCTGAAGAAAACATGGGTGATATTGTTGGTGACCTTAACAGACGTAGAGGTACTATTAGCGATATGAGCGATAGAGCTGGTTCTAAAGTGGTTAAGGGTGAAGTGCCATTATCTGAAATGTTCGGTTATGTTACATCATTAAGAACATTATCTTCCGGTAGGGCAACCTCAACCATGGAATTTTCACATTACGCGGAAACTCCAGCCAATATTGCAGAGGAAGTTATTAAATCAGTAAAAGGAGTAACCGCTTAATTTTTCAGCAAGATGAGTCAAAAAATTAGAATAAAACTTAAATCTTACGATCACAATTTGGTGGATAAGTCTGCTGAGAAGATTGTAAAGACTGTTAAGACAACAGGTGCTGTGGTTACGGGTCCAATTCCACTGCCAACGCACAAGAAGATATTTACGGTTTTGCGTTCACCACACGTGAACAAAAAATCAAGAGAGCAATTTCAATTGAGCTCCTACAAGAGATTATTGGATATTTATAGCTCTTCATCAAAAACCATTGATGCCCTTATGAAGCTAGAGCTTCCCAGTGGTGTTGAGGTTGAGATAAAAGTGTAAGTACATTACGTAAGTCCATCTGAAAAGATGGGGACATGTCCAAGGTGACGGCCTTGGAAAAACGGTGAAAGAAAAAATCTGGGTCAACCAATTTTCTTGACCCAATTTTTTTGCCAGTAAATTGGCGCACTAGAAAGTAAACAATTAATAATTAAATATTTATGTCTGGGTTAATAGGAAGAAAAATCGGTATGACCAGCATCTTCGACGAGAATGGAAAGAATATTCCATGTACCGTTCTTGAAGCTGGACCATGCGTGGTTACCCAAGTCAGAACCGAAGAGGTCGACGGGTACAGTGCCCTTCAGCTTGGTTTCGATGACAAGGCAGAAAAACGTGCAAACAAGGCCGAATTAGGCCATGCTAAAAAAGCAGGTGCTTCTCCTAAAAAGAAAGTCGTTGAGTTCCGAGATTTTGAAGGTGAATTTAAACTAGGAGATACTTTAAATGTAGAGCTTTTCACAGAAGGAGAGTTTGTTGATGTTATTGGTACATCAAAAGGTAAAGGTTTCCAGGGTGTTGTGAAAAGACACGGCTTTGCCGGTGTTGGTCAAGCAACCCACGGTCAGCACAACAGATTAAGAGCCCCTGGTTCTATTGGTGCTGCTTCGTATCCTGCTAGAGTTTTCAAAGGAATGAAAATGGCCGGTAGAATGGGTGGTGAGAGAGTAACAGTTCAAAACTTGAGAGTATTGAAAGTGGTTCCTGAGAAAAACCTTATCGTAGTAAAAGGTGCGGTTCCAGGCCATAAGAATGCTTACGTAACAATTGAGAAGTAATGAAGGTTGCAGTTTTAGATATTAAAGGAAAAGAAACAGGAAGAAAGGTTGACCTTTCTAAAGATGTTTTCGCTATAGAACCTAATGAGCATGCCATCTATTTAGATGTTAAGCAATATTTAGCGCACCAAAGACAAGGTACTCACAAGGCAAAGGAGAGAGCTGAGATTGCAGGTAGTACAAGGAAAATTAAGAAACAAAAAGGAACTGGTACTGCAAGAGCAGGTAGTATTAAATCTCCTATTTTTAGAGGTGGTGGTAGAATTTTTGGCCCAAGACCAAAAGATTACACCCAAAAATTGAACAAAAATGTTAAGCGTTTGGCTCGTAAATCAGCCTTAACATTGAAGTCAAAAGACAAAGCTTTGCTTGTTGTTGAGGATTTCAATTTTGAAGCTCCAAAAACAAAGGATTTTAAAGCATTTTTAGCCTCTCTTGGAATAGAAAATAAAAAGTCTCTCATAGTGTTGGGCGATTCAAATAATAATGTATATTTGTCGTCGCGTAATTTGAAACGTTCCAAAGTCATAACTAGCTCAGAATTAAGTACTTACAAGATAGTTAACGCTGGAAATGTAGTATTGACCGAAAGTGCTTTGGAGGGAATAGAATCGAACCTAAAGAAATAAGAAAATCATGAGTGTGTTGATAAAACCAATCATTACGGAAAAAATGACCGCTGATAGCGAGCTTTTCAATCGTTATGGTTTCTACGTTGACCCAACGGCCAACAAGCTTCAAATTAAGGAAGCTGTTGAGACTGCTTATGGAGTTTCTGTGGAAAAGGTGAGAACCATGAATTATGGTCCAAATCGTAAGAGTCGTTATACAAAAACAGGAATCCAACACGGAAAGACAAATTCTTTGAAGAAAGCAATTGTTGACGTAGCGGAAGGTGATATTATTGATTTTTACAGTAATCTATAAAGACGAGAAATGTCAGTTAGAAAATTAAAACCGATAACCCCTGGACAGCGTTTTAGAGTAGTGAACGGATTTGACGCCATCACTACTGATAAGCCGGAGAAAAGCTTGCTTGCTCCGTTAAAAAAGTCAGGTGGTAGGAACAGTCAAGGAAAAATGACCATTCGCCATAGAGGTGGTGGGCATAAAAGAAGGTATCGTGTTATCGATTTCAAAAGAGATAAACAAGGAGTAGATGCTACTATTGTATCAATCCAGTACGATCCCAACAGAACTGCATTTATCGCTTTGGTTGAATACAAAGATGGTGAAAAGAGATATGTGGTTGCCCAGAACGGAATGCAAGTAGGTCAGAGGATATCTTCTGGTTCCAAAGCGGCTCCGGAAATTGGAAATGCACTTCCTTTAAGTGAGATTCCATTGGGTACTATTATTTCATGTATCGAATTAAGACCTGGTCAAGGAGCTGTAATGGCGAGAAGTGCAGGTACGTTTGCGCAGTTAATGGCGAAGGACGGAAAGTTTGTTACCATTAAATTGCCTTCTGGAGAAACTCGTATGATTTTAGCCAATTGTTTGGCTACTATTGGAGCTGTTTCCAATTCTGATCACCAATTGTTGGTATCTGGTAAAGCAGGTAGAAGCAGATGGTTGGGTAGAAGACCAAGAACTAGACCAGTTGCTATGAACCCTGTTGATCACCCAATGGGTGGTGGTGAAGGAAGGGCTTCCGGAGGTCATCCAAGATCTAAGAACGGTATTCCTGCTAAAGGATTTAGAACACGTTCCAAGACTAAAGACACCAATAGATATATCATAGAACGTAGAAAGAAATAAAAGAAAAAGTAAATGGCACGTTCATTAAAAAAAGGACCTTACGTTCATCATAGTCTGGAAAAGAAAGTCCAGAACAACATAGATTCAGGTAAGAAATCAGTTATCAAAACATGGTCTAGGGCCTCAATGATAACACCAGATTTCGTAGGGCAAACCATAGCGGTGCACAACGGGAGACAATTTGTTCCTGTATATGTAACAGAAAACATGGTAGGTCACAAACTTGGAGAATTTTCACCTACACGATCTTTTAGAGGTCACGCAGGAGCTAAAAACAAAGGTAAAAAGTAAGTAAGCTATGGGAGTTCGTAAAAGACAAATGGCCGAAAGGTTGAAAGAAGAGAAAAAACAGCTTGCTATTGCAAAGTTGAACAACTGCCCAACGTCACCAAGAAAAATGCGTTTGGTCGCTGACTTGGTAAGGGGAAAGCAGGTAGAAATGGCACTTGCAATTTTAAGGTTCAACCCTAAGGAAGCCTCAAGAAAGTTAGAGAAATTATTACTTTCTGCAATTGCTAACTGGGAAGCTAAAAATGAAGAAGCTAGCATTGAAGATGCTGACCTTATCATTAAAGAAATCCGAGTGGACGGAGGAACCATGTTGAAAAGACTACGTCCTGCACCACAAGGAAGAGCACATAGAATTAGAAAACGTTCCAACCATGTTACCATGATCTTGGAAGCTAATAACAACGTTCAAAGCTAGAGTATAATATGGGACAAAAGACCAATCCGATAGGAAATCGCTTAGGAATCATCAGAGGATGGGAATCTAACTGGTACGGCGGTAACGATTACGGCGATAAGCTGGCTGAGGATGATAAAATAAGAAAATATATCCATGCACGTTTGGCAAAAGCCAGTGTGTCTAGGGTAATTATTGAGAGAACCTTAAAATTGATCACCATTACCATTACTACGGCTAGACCTGGTATTATTATTGGTAAAGGGGGACAAGAGGTTGATAAACTTAAGGAAGAGCTTAAGAAAATCACCAATAAAGAGGTTCAAATCAATATTCATGAAATAAAGAGACCTGAGCTTGATGCCAATTTGGTTGCTGCAAGCGTTGCAAGACAAATTGAAAGCAGAATTTCATACAGAAGAGCTATTAAGATGGCCATTGCAGCTGCAATACGTATGAATGCTGAGGGAATAAAAATTCAGATTTCTGGACGTTTGAACGGTGCTGAAATGGCACGTTCCGAGTCTTACAAAGAAGGAAGGATTCCATTATCAACGTTCCGAGCGGATGTAGATTATGCTTTGCATGAAGCGCATACTACATATGGAAGGCTGGGAATCAAGGTTTGGATCATGAAGGGCGAGGTTTATGGTAAGAGAGAGCTTTCCCCATTAGTAGGATTGTCCAAAGGTCAAGGAAAAGGCGACAAACGAGATGGTAAGAAGCCACAACGTCGTAGAAAGTAATAAGATAAAGTAAAGGTAAAATGTTACAGCCAAAAAGAACAAAATTTCGTAAAGCCCAGAAGGGGCGTATGAAAGGGAATTCCCAAAGAGGACACCAACTTTCCAATGGAATGTTCGGCATCAAGTCCTTGGATTCACATTTCATTACTTCCCGTCAGATAGAGGCTGCACGTATTGCTGCGACAAGGTATATGAAAAGGCAAGGTCAGTTGTGGATCAAGATATTCCCGGACAAGCCTATCACTAAAAAACCTTTGGAAGTACGTATGGGTAAAGGTAAAGGTGCTCCTGAATATTGGGTAGCTGTAGTTAAGCCAGGGAGAATCATGTTTGAGGTAGCAGGTGTCCCTATGGACATTGCAAAGGAAGCCTTAAGGCTTGCTGCGCAGAAGTTACCAGTGAAAACTAAGTTTATTGTAGCTAGGGATTATTCCGCTTAATTTTTAATTGAAAAGAAGATGAAACAAGCAGAAATAAAAGAACTTTCAATTGAAGAGCTAAAGGAAAGGTTAACTGAGTTTAAAAAGCAGCATGCAGATTTAAAAATTGCACACTCGGTTACGCCATTGGAAAATCCTTTACAGATAAGAAAGACAAGAAAGACGGTGGCAAGACTTGCAACAGAATTAACAAAAAGGGAATTACAATAATTGGTTCTGCCTTATGGAAGAAAAAAGAAATTTAAGAAAAGAAAGAATTGGCGTTGTTACCAGCAACAAAATGGAGAAATCTATAGTGGTTTCTGAGGTAAAGCGTGTAAAACACCCAATGTACGGGAAGTTCGTTCTTAAGACCAAGAAATATGTTGCCCATGATGAAAAGAATGATTGCAACGAAGGTGATACCGTTAAAATAATGGAAACCAGGCCATTGAGTAAGACTAAATGTTGGAGACTGGTTGAAATCCTTGAAAGAGCTAAATAATTATGTTACAGCAAGAATCTAGATTAAAGGTAGCGGACAATACAGGGGCAAAGGAAGTTTTGACTATCCGTGTTCTTGGGGGAACAAAAAGAAGATATGCTTCGTTGGGTGATAAAATTGTTGTCACCGTTAAGGAGGCTTCACCAAATGGAACGGTCAAAAAAGGTTCTGTTTCAACAGCTGTTGTAGTACGCACGAAAAAAGAAGTAAGGAGACCTGATGGTTCCTATATTCGTTTTGACGATAATGCATGTGTGTTATTGAATCCTACAGGTGAAATGAGGGGAACTAGGGTTTTTGGGCCTGTGGCAAGAGAACTTAGGGATAAGCAGTTTATGAAGATAGTTTCATTAGCTCCAGAGGTACTTTAAAAGAAATATCAAGATGAAGTTGAAAATTAAAACAGGAGATACCGTAAAGATAACTGCAGGTGACCATAAAGGAACCGAAGGTAAAGTACTTAAGGTTGACCGTGAAAAAAACAAAGCTATCGTAGAAGGAGTCAATATGGTTTCCAAACACGAAAAGCCAAGTGCAAATAATCCTCAGGGAGGAATTGTAAAAAAGGAAGCTTTTATTCATATTTCCAATCTTTCTTTGATCGATTCTAAATCAGGAGAGACTACAAGAGTAGGTTTTGAAGTGAGAGATGGAAAAAAAGTTAGGTTTTCTAAAAAATCCAATGAAGTAATTTAGTTATGAGTTACATTCCAAGATTAAAATCAGAATATAAGGAGCGTGTTATTAAAGCGCTATCGGAAGAATTCGGTTACAAAAATGTAATGCAGGTTCCTAAATTGGAAAAAATTGTAGTTAGCCGTGGAGTCGGTGCCGCAGTTTCTGACAAAAAGCTTATCGACCATGCGGTCGATGAGTTGACTAATATAACCGGACAGAAAGCAGTTGCTACCATTTCTAAAAAGGATGTTGCTACCTTCAAATTAAGAAAGGGTATGCCTATTGGTGCCAAAGTCACGCTAAGAGGAGAACGCATGTATGAGTTTCTTGATAGATTGATTACTTCTGCACTTCCAAGGGTACGTGATTTTCAAGGTATAAGAGCTACTGGTTTTGATGGTAGAGGTAATTACAATCTTGGAGTTACCGAACAGATTATCTTCCCAGAGATAAATATTGACAAAATCAACAGGATTAACGGAATGGATATCACATTTGTTACTTCTGCTGACACAGATAAAGAAGCAAAATCATTATTAACCCAATTGGGACTACCCTTTAAAAAGAACTAATATGGCTAAAGAATCAATGAAGGCCCGTGAGGTGAAAAGGGCTAAAACGGTTGCTAAGTATGCTGAAAAGAGGAAAGCTTTAAAAGAAGCTGGCGATTATGAAGCTTTGCAAAAACTTCCTAAAAATGCATCTCCGGTACGTATGCGCAATCGTTGCAAACTGACCGGTAGACCAAGAGGATATATGAGAACATTTGGTATATCCAGGGTTACTTTTAGGGAAATGGCCAACCAAGGCTTGATTCCAGGTGTTAAAAAAGCGAGTTGGTAAACAGATAAAGAAAAGAAATGCTTACAGATCCAATTTCAGATTATTTGACCAGAATTAGAAACGCTAGTAGCGCCGGTCATAGGGTGGTAGATATTCCTGCTTCCAATCTTAAAAGACAGATTACCAAAATATTGTTCGATCAAGGATATATTTTGAGCTACAAGTTCGAGGATAACAAAGTCCAAGGAAACATTAAGATTGCCTTGAAATACGACAAGTTTACCAAGGAACCTGTAATAAAGAAATTACAAAGGGTAAGTAAACCTGGACTGCGTAAGTATGCAGGTTCAGATGAATTGCCACGAGTGCTTAACGGATTGGGTGTTGCTATTGTTTCAACATCACATGGTGTTATGACAAGCAAACAAGCAAAGCAAGATAACGTAGGTGGCGAAGTATTGTGCTACGTTTATTAATTGAGTAAAGAGAAAAGAAATGTCTAGAATAGGTAACAATCCAGTTGCAATACCAGAAGGTGTCACTGTAGATGTGAACGAAAATGTGGTTACCGTAAAAGGTAAACTGGGAGAGCTTTCCCAAGAATTCTCAGGAGTTGCTATAAAAGTTGAGGAAGGAAACGTTCATATAGCTCGCCCTTCGGATTCAAAGGAACACAAAGCAATGCATGGGCTATATCGTTCTTTAGTAAACAATATGGTAGATGGTGTGTCTAAAGGATGGACGAAAGAATTGGAATTGGTTGGGGTCGGATACAGAGCCAGTAACCAAGGACAAAAATTGGATTTGGCTTTAGGTTTTTCACACAATATTGTTTTGAATGTTGCACCTGAGGTGAAAATTGAGACAATTTCTGAAAAAGGGAAGAACCCTATTGTAAAATTGACTTCACATGACAAGCAGTTGGTTGGTCAAGTTGCCGCCAAAATCAGAGCTTTCCGTAAGCCTGAACCTTACAAAGGAAAAGGAATCAAGTTTGTTGGTGAGCAATTAAGAAGAAAAGCAGGTAAATCAGCATAATTAACAGTACGATGGGATTATCTAAAACGGAAAGAAAATTACGAATCAGAAGAAGAATACGAAAAGTTTCTGCTGGTACTGAAGCAAGACCAAGACTGTCTGTTTTCAGAAGTAATAAAGAGATATATGCTCAATTGATCAATGACGAGAATGGGGTTACATTAGCCGCAGCATCATCACGTGACAAAGGGGTCGAAACAAAAGGAACAAAGACTGAGGTTGCTGCCCAAGTGGGTAAAGCAATAGCTGAAAAAGCACAAAAGCTAGGTATTGAAGTTGTAGCTTTTGATAGAGGTGGAAACCTTTACCACGGTAGAGTAAAATCATTGGCTGAAGGAGCAAGGGAAGCCGGACTTAAATTCTAATATACTATGTACCAGAAATACAAAAACGTAGAAACAGTTAAGCCAGGTGGACTGGAGTTGAAAGATCGTTTGGTAGGAGTCCAAAGGGTTACTAAAGTTACAAAAGGTGGTAGAGCATTCGGGTTTTCAGCAATTGTAGTTGTTGGTGATGAGAATGGAGTAGTAGGTCATGGTTTAGGAAAATCAAAAGAAGTTGCAACCGCAATTGCCAAGGCTATTGAGGATGCAAAAAAGAATTTGATTAGAATTCCGCTTAATAAAGCAACGCTTCCCCACGAACAAAAAGGTAAGTACGGTGGTGCCCGCGTTTATATTCAGCCGGCATCAACTGGTACAGGGGTTATCGCAGGTGGAGCGGTTAGAGCCGTATTGGAAGCAGTTGGTGTACATGATGTTTTATCAAAATCCCAAGGTTCTTCTAATCCACATAACGTTGTTAAAGCAACTTTCGATGCCCTTTTACAATTAAGAGGTGCTCAAACCGTAGCAAATCAAAGAGGTATTTCTTTGGAAAAAGTCTTTAAGGGATAAATAAGAGGATATTATGTCGAAAATTAAAGTTAAACAAGTAAAGAGCGCTATCAAAAGAACCCAAAATCAGAAAAGAACTTTGGAAGCTTTGGGTCTGCGTAAAATTGGGCATGTTGTTGAGCATGATGCAACGCCTAATATCCTTGGAATGATAAATAAGGTAAAACACTTGGTTTCCACTGAGGAAGCTTAAAATATAACGGTAAATGGATTTACATAATCTTAAACCAGCAGAAGGCGCTGTAAACAGAGACGGAAAACGATTGGGTAGAGGAGAAGGTTCTGGAAAAGGGGGCACTTCTGCAAGAGGACATAAAGGTGCCAAGTCTAGATCTGGATACTCAAAAAAGATTGGTTTCGAAGGGGGGCAAATGCCTTTACAACGAAGAGTTCCCAAATTTGGTTTTAAAAATATCAATAGGAAAGAATATCAGGGTATCAATCTTAATAAACTGCAGGAGTTGGTGGACAACGGTGTAGTAAAAAAAGAAATTACCTTGGAAACACTTGTTGAAAATAGATTGGCAGGTAAGAATGATTTAGTGAAAATTTTGGGTAATGGTGAGTTAAAAGCATCCCTAAAAGTTTCAGCACATAAATTTACAGCTTCTGCTAAAGCAGCTATTGAAGCCGCAGGAGGAGAAGCAATAAGTTTATAAGAATATAGCATGAAGAAAGTAGTCGAGACCATATCAAACATTTGGAAGATAGAAGAGCTAAGGCAGCGTATCCTTATAACATTAGGCTTGTTATTGGTATATCGCTTTGGTGCACAAGTTGTACTTCCAGGTATTGATACTTCCCAATTGGCGCAATTGACCTCAAATACAGAGCAAGGTATTTTAGGTATTCTTAATGCGTTTACAGGAGGTGCTTTTGCTAATGCTTCTGTATTTGCTTTAGGTATTATGCCTTACATTTCAGCTTCGATTGTAGTACAGTTAATGGGTATTGCTATTCCTTATCTTCAAAAACTACAGAAAGAGGGAGAAAGTGGTAGAAAGACTATTAATCAAATTACGCGTTGGTTGACAATAGCCATATGTATTGTTCAGGCTCCGGCATATTTGTTTGGTTTAGGAGCACTGGGTGTTCCCGACAGTGCTTTCGTTTTAGGTAAAGGACTTGACTTTATTGTACCGGCAGTAATTATTTTGGTGACAGGATGTGTTTTTGCCATGTGGTTAGGTGAAAAGATTACGGATAAAGGTATCGGAAACGGTATCTCTTTATTGATCATGATAGGTATCATTGCTACCATGCCGCAATCATTTGTTCAGGAATTTATTTCAAGAACTACCAATAATACAGGAGGTATCATGTTTATACTTATCGAAGTAATCATTTGGTTCTTGGTTATTTTAGCTAGTGTACTTTTGGTAATGGCAGTAAGACAGATTCCAGTTCAATATGCGAGAAGAACAGCTTCTGGTGGCTATGAGAAAAATATCATGGGGTCTAGACAATATATCCCTTTAAAATTGAATGCATCGGGTGTAATGCCTATTATTTTTGCACAAGCTATAATGTTTGCACCAAGTTTACTTGGAAAGACATTTAATAATACTGCCGTTGGCCAATGGATGGAAGTACAATTTGCTGATATTTTTGGGTTAGCGTACAACATTCTCTTCGCTGTGTTGATTATCATTTTTACATATTTCTACACGGCGATTACAGTTCCTACGAATAAAATGGCAGACGATTTAAAGCGAAGTGGTGGTTTTATTCCGGGAATACGACCTGGAAAAGAAACAGGGGATTATTTGGATAAAATCATGTCTTTGATAACTCTACCTGGTTCTGTTTTTCTTGCACTGTTGGCAGTTTTACCTGCGGTAGTTGTAAAATTAATGGATGTGCAAGCAGGTTGGGCGCTTTTTTACGGAGGTACATCACTGTTGATTATGGTCGGTGTTGCAATCGATACGGTACAACAAGTAAATTCTTATTTGTTGAATAGACATTATGACGGTTTAATGAAAACCGGAAAAAACAGAAAAGTAGCGTAGTTAGTTAATGGTTGATAGTTGCTAGTGAAATCAGCAACGAAAAACGAACAACAAACAACTAAATAATATGGCAAAGCAGCCAGCAATAGAACAAGACGGAACAATTATAGAAGCATTATCAAATGCTATGTTTCGAGTGGAATTAGAAAATGGGCATGTGGTTACCGCACATATCTCTGGAAAAATGCGTATGCACTATATAAAATTGCTTCCAGGAGATAAGGTCAAGCTAGAAATGAGCCCATACGATTTAACAAAAGCAAGAATTACTTACAGATACTAATACGGATGAAAGTAAGAGCATCAATAAAAAAGAGAAGTGCCGAATGCAAGATAGTTCGCAGAAAAGGCAGATTATACGTAATCAACAAAAAGAATCCTAGATTTAAACAAAGACAAGGGTAATTATGGCAAGAATCGCAGGTGTAGATATACCTAAACAAAAGCGTGGAGTTATTTCACTTACCTACATTTACGGAATTGGTAAAAGTAGGGCAGAAGAAATTTTGGAAAAAGCCCAAGTAAGTGTGGATACCAAAGTTTCTGATTGGAATGATGACGAAATAGGAAGAATAAGGGAAGCAGTTTCATCTTATACCATAGAAGGTGAACTTCGTTCGGAAACGCAATTGAACATCAAACGATTGATGGATATTGGTTGCTACCGTGGAATTCGTCATAGATCAGGCTTGCCGCTTAGAGGTCAGCGTACCAAGAACAACTCTAGGACAAGAAAAGGAAAAAGAAAAACGGTTGCTAACAAGAAAAAAGCAACTAAATAATAAATAAGATAGTAGTCATTAGTATTTAGAAGTTAGAAGAATCTGTTTGAAATGTAAAAGTCTAGGATTCCAATAACTAAAAACTAACAGCTAGAAACTAAAAGATATGGCAAAAGCAAATACTAAAACAGCCAAAAAACGCAAAGTAGTTGTAGAATCTACTGGTGAGGCTCACGTAGTGGCATCCTTTAATAACATTATCATTTCTTTGACCAATAAAAAGGGAGATGTTATTTCTTGGTCGTCTGCAGGAAAGATGGGCTTTAGAGGCTCTAAAAAGAACACTCCTTACGCAGCTCAGGTAGCTGCAGAGGATTGTGCAAAAGTTGCACATGAAGCGGGTCTAAGAAAAGTAAAAGTTTACGTAAAGGGACCGGGGAATGGTAGAGAGTCTGCTATTCGTTCTATTCACAATGCTGGAATAGAAGTAACGGAAATAGTTGATGTTACCCCACTTCCACACAACGGTTGTAGACCACCAAAAAGAAGAAGAGTTTAATAATCATTTATAAATCGGCCCATTATAGGGTCTTCACGAAAGTGCAGTATAGATTATCGAAGGATAAGCCTTAATTCATAGTCGCACTTTTCAACTTAAAGGAAGATGGCAAGATACACAGGACCAAAATCAAAAATCGCTAGAAAATTTGGAGAAGCGATTTTCGGGGACGATAAGGCCTTCGAAAAGAAAAGTTACCCTCCAGGACAACACGGTAACAACAGACGCCGTGGCAAGAAATCTGAATATGCAATCCAGTTAATGGAGAAGCAAAAAGCCAAGTATACCTACGGTATTTTGGAAAAACAATTCAGAAATCTATTTAAGAAAGCTAACCGTAGTAAAGGAGTAACAGGTGAAGTTTTACTTCAGTTGTGCGAGTCACGTCTGGACAATGTTGTTTACAGAATGGGACTTTCTCCTTCACGAAGTGGTGCTAGACAATTGGTTTCTCACAGACACATCACTGTTAATGGCGAGATTGTAAATATCCCGTCTTACTCATTAAAGCCAGGTGATGTTGTTGGAGTAAGAGAAAAATCCAAGTCCGTTCAAGCAATACAGGATTCCTTGGATAATAATAGCAGTGTTTACGAATGGATTACCTGGAATTCTGAAAAGAAGGAAGGTGCTTTCGTAGCTATTCCAGAAAGAATGCAGATTCCTGAAAATATCAAGGAACAATTAATCGTCGAGTTATACTCTAAATAAAATCAACATTAATCCAATATGGCATTACTAAATTTTCAGAAGCCCGATAAAGTTATAATGATTGATTCTACAGATTTCGAAGGGAAATTTGAATTTCGCCCTTTGGAACCTGGTTATGGATTAACAGTTGGAAATGCGCTAAGAAGAGTTTTACTTTCCTCTTTGGAAGGTTTTGCAATTACTTCTGTGCGTATCGATGGAGTTGAACATGAATTCTCTGTCATTCCTGGCGTTGTAGAAGACGTTACAGAAATGATTTTGAACCTTAAACAAGTTCGCTTCAAAAGACAGATAGATGATGTTGAGAGCGAAACAGTTTCTGTTTCAGTAAGCGGGAAAGAACAATTGACCGCTGGTGATTTCCAAAAATTCATCTCTGGTTATCAAGTACTCAATCCAGATTTGGTTATCTGTAACATGAATTCCAAAGTAAATATCAACCTAGAGGTTATTATTGAAAAAGGAAGAGGTTACGTTCCTGCCGAGGAGAATAAGAAATCCAATGCGCCTATAGGTAGCATTGCCGTAGATTCTGTTTACACTCCCGTTAAGAATGTAAAATATAGTATAGAAAACTTTAGGGTCGAACAAAAGACGGATTACGAAAAATTGGTTTTCGAAATCGTAACGGATGGTTCTATTCACCCTAAAGATGCATTGACCGAAGCTGCTAAGGTTTTGATTCACCACTTTATGTTGTTCTCTGATGAGCGTATTACATTGGAAGCCGATGAAATTGCGCAAACAGAAACTTACGATGAGGAATCATTGCATATGCGTCAATTGTTGAAGACCAAATTGGTAGATATGGATTTGTCCGTAAGGGCATTGAACTGTCTTAAAGCTGCCGAAGTGGATACTTTGGGAGATTTGGTTTCCTTCAATAAGAATGACTTAATGAAGTTTAGAAACTTTGGAAAGAAATCATTGACCGAATTAGAAGAGTTGGTTATCAACAAAGGCCTTCAATTTGGAATGGACTTATCTAAATATAAATTGGACAAAGATTAAATAATCATATTTTGCTCTCCCGATAATTATCGGGATTTGGAAGCAAGATGATAAAACAAAAACATGAGACACGGGAAAAAGTTTAATCATTTAGGGAGAACGGCAGCGCACAGAAAAGCAATGTTGGCCAATATGGCATGTTCCCTAATAGAGCATAAAAGAATCAACACAACAATTGCCAAAGCAAAAGCGTTGAAGCAATTTGTAGAACCGTTGATTACCAAGTCTAAAATCGATAACAATCAAACCACGGAAAAAGGTACGCACAACAGAAGGGTTGTATTTAGCAACCTTAGAAGCAAAGAAGCGGTTACCGAACTTTTTGGAACAGTTGCAGAGAAAGTTGGCGATAGGCCGGGAGGATATACAAGAATTATAAAACTTGGTAACCGTCTTGGGGATAATGCCGACATGGCAATGATTGAGTTGGTAGACTTTAATGAAATCTATAACGCTGGAAAACCTGCCAAGAAAACTACAAGAAGAAGTAGAAGGGGCGGAGGTAAGAAAGTTGAAGCTGTTGCTCCAGTAGCGGATACAAAAACTACTGATGATTCAGAAGAATAAAAGATGTTATTAACTATTGTATTAGTAAAAAAAGGATAAGTGAAAACTTATCCTTTTTTTATGTTTTTTTGTCAAATCGAAATACAAAACCAAATGAAGTATCACTCAAAGAAAAGAGCACTAATATTATTGGCAGATGGTACTATTTTTTATGGTAAGGCCATAGGAAACAAAGAAGGTACCGCCGTAGGGGAAGTATGTTTCAATACTGGAATGACAGGATATCAAGAAATCTTCACCGACCCATCCTATTTTGGACAATTAATGGTGACCACCAATGCACATATTGGAAATTATGGAACCAATGCAGATGAAGTGGAATCCGATTCCGTTAAAATAGCCGGACTTATCTGTAAAAACTTTAGCTACGAGTATTCAAGGCCTAATGCCAACATGAGCTTATTGGAATTCTTGGACCAGAACAATCTTTTTGCAATTTCAGATGTGGATACAAGGGCTTTGGTAAGCTACATTCGTGATAATGGCGCCATGAACGCTTTGATCTCCACTCGTGTTGACGAAATCGATGAGTTGAAAAAGGAGTTGACAGAAGTGCCCAGCATGGAAGGGCTGGAACTCTCCTCTAAAGTATCCACTACTGAACCATACTACTTTGGTGATGAAAACTCCGAGTACAAGATATCAGCATTGGATATTGGAATCAAAAAGAACATATTAAGGAATTTGGCCAAAAGAGGCGCTTACATAAAAGTATTTCCATACAACACACCATTTGAAGAAATGGAAAAATGGAATCCAGATGGTTATTTTATATCCAATGGACCAGGAGACCCTGAACCATTGACGGATGCTATTTCTACAACGAAGAAAATGATAGCATCCAATAAGCCATTGTTTGGAATATGTTTGGGGCATCAGGTACTGGCACTGGCCAATGGCGTTTCAACATACAAAATGCACAATGGGCATAGAGGTATCAACCATCCAATTCTTAACCTGGTTACGGGAAAAGGAGAGATAACCTCTCAAAATCATGGTTTTGCCGTAAATAGGGAAGAGACTGAGGCAAATTCGGCCTTAGAAATAACCCATCTGCACTTAAACGATGATACCGTTGCAGGAATAAAAATGAAAGATAAAGAGGTGTTTTCTGTTCAGTATCATCCAGAAGCAAGCCCGGGACCGCATGATGCCGACTATTTGTTCGACCAATTTTTTGATGCTATAAAAACTGGTCGTAACTAAAACGTTATAGTTTATTTTTAGGTTATTATATGCATTTTTATGACTCTTGTCATGAAGCATACAGCGTCTCCTTTTGTATCTTCGCTGAATTAATTTCAACCATAAACAACAAGTACACATGAGTATTATTATTAACATACACGCAAGACAGATTTTAGACTCTAGAGGTAACCCTACAGTAGAAGTGGACGTAGTTACCGAGAACGGTATTTTGGGAAGAGCTGCAGTGCCGTCCGGTGCATCTACTGGAGAGCACGAGGCCGTTGAGTTAAGGGATGGAGGAGATTCGTTTATGGGAAAAGGTGTTGGTAACGCCGTAAACAATGTCAATACAATTATTGCGGAAGAATTGGTGGGAACATCTGTTTTTGAGCAAAATTATATAGATGAGACCATGATTGCTTTGGACGGAACTCCAAATAAATCCAAGTTAGGTGCAAATGCAATTTTAGGGGTGTCTCTTGCAGCGGCAAAAGCAGCTGCGAACGAATTGGGAATGCCTTTATACAGATATGTAGGTGGCGTTAGTGCCAACACATTGCCGGTTCCTATGATGAATATCATTAATGGAGGTTCGCATTCTGATGCTCCCATCGCTTTTCAGGAATTTATGATCATGCCTGTTAAAGCAAATGACTTTAGCCATTCCATGCAAATGGGTACCGAAATTTTCCATAACCTAAAGAAGGTATTGCACGATAGAGGATTGAGCACTGCCGTAGGAGATGAAGGTGGATTTGCTCCAACCTTAGAAGGAGGAACAGAAGACGCTTTGGACACTATTGGAAAAGCTGTTGAAAAAGCTGGATACAAATTGGGTGATGATGTTATGATTGCTTTGGATTGTGCTTCTGCCGAATTTTATGTGGATGGCAAATATGATTATACCAAGTTTGAAGGCGATAAAGGGGTTATTAGAACGTCTGAAGAACAAGCACAATATCTTGCCGATTTATGTGACAAATACCCGATCATATCCATTGAGGACGGAATGGACGAAAACGATTGGGACGGTTGGAAAATGTTAACCGATAAAGTTGGTGACAAGGTACAATTGGTAGGAGATGATTTATTCGTTACAAACGTAGAAAGGTTATCTAGAGGAATTGAAAACGGAATAGCCAATTCAATCCTGATCAAGGTAAACCAAATAGGAACACTGAGTGAAACTATTGCGGCGGTAAATATGGCAAAAAATGCAGGATACACCTCTGTAATGTCACATCGTTCGGGAGAAACAGAAGACAATACCATTGCCGATTTGGCAGTTGCCTTGAATACGGGTCAGATTAAAACTGGTTCAGCTTCCAGAAGCGATAGAATGGCAAAATACAACCAATTGTTACGAATTGAAGAAGAGTTGGGAAGCACGGCATACTATCCTAAAGAGAAAGCTTTCAAGGTAAAGTAATTCATAAAGATTTTTTAGCATACAATTAAGCCTTTCTTATCCAAGAAAGGCTTTTTTTTGTCTTCGTAATAAACTTTGGTTAACTTAATAGAGTAAACTAAATGTAACTTATCAAAACTAACTTAATGAACAATTTTCTTTTTGTCGCGGCTGAGAATGATGCGTTGGCCAATTGTAAAGCAGGAGGAATGGGAGATGTGGTCAGAGATGTTCCAAGACAGATTTCCGAACGCGGCGATAAGGTGCATGTAATAGTCCCTTCTTATAGTAGACTTCATAAAGATGGTCTTTTTAAAACAGACCTAAAATTTAGTCTAAGAGGCCTTACCTATAATGCAGAACTTTATGAAGTAAAGCCCAAAAAAGAGTTTTCCAACATTGTCCATTACGTGCTTCACCATCCAGAGATTGAAGCCGGTGATATAGCACATATCTATCATAACGATCCAGAGGAACCTTTTTACACAGATGCCATAAAGTACTTCATTTTTTGTACTGCAGTGGCCGAAGCCGTTAAACAAGGGGCTTTTGGGCAACTGGATATTATTCATCTACATGATTGGCATTCAAGTTTGCTTTTATTTTTAAGGGAATACCATGAAAACTATAAAAACCTCAAGGATATCCGAACGGTATATAGCATCCATAATCTGGCTATTCAAGGAATTCGACCATTTGCGGATAATTACTCTTCTGTAAAAAATTGGTTTCCCCATGTGGATTTTGATTACATGTCCTTGATGGATTATCGATACCAAGATTGTATCAATTTAATGGCAGTGGGAATCCGTTTTGCGGATGCGGTGCACACGGTTTCCCCATCGTACAAAGAAGATGTGCTTTTGCCAAGTTCTCCACCAGAATTTATTGGAGGAGAAGGTCTTGAAAAAGATTTGCTCAAAGCGGATGAAGAAGGTAGGTTGTTTGGTATTTTAAATGGATGTAACTATAAAAACATCAACAAAGAAGAAAAGGGACTGATTTATAGAAACACCGTCAAAGCACTTTTTAGATGGCTGCAAGAGGAATCTAAAAAATACAAAGCGGATTTTTTGGCGCATACCGGTGAAAAGATAATGGAGTTTGTGGATGAGAGGCCCAAATTCATTGTATCCAGTGTGGCTAGGCTAACGGAGCAGAAGTTTTATTTTTTTAGACGTTCACCAGAAGCCTTTGTCTCCATTCTAAAAAAATTAAAAAAAGTAGATGGTATTTTTATGCTCTTGGGAACAGGTGCGCCCGAATATGAAGAGCTTTTTAGGAAACTAAGTTACGAGCATAAGAATTTTATTTTCACAAACGGCCAATCAGAAAATCTTATAGATTCCATTTATTTAGAATCGGACCTTTATTTTATGCCTAGTCTTTTTGAACCTTGTGGGATCAGTCAGATGTTGGCCATGCGCAATGGAAACCCATGTTTAGTTCATCATACAGGAGGACTAAAAGATACTGTTTCCCATTTAAAGACAGGATTTAGCTTTGACGGGGATACCTATGAAGAGAAAATCAAAAGTATGTTGGATTCCTTTGACTTGGCTTTGGATGTTTATGCGAACGATAGGTCCACTTGGAAAAAAATACAGGCTGCAGCCAAGAAAAAACGTTTTACGTGGGCAAAATCCGTAGATAATTACTATATGTACCTCTACAATTTTGACAAGAGCTAATTAAGCTGTCACTTAACATTTATTTGTGTTTTTGTACTGGTAGAAATAAACAGCAGAAATTGTTAATGGCTGTGCTTTTTCGTAATTTCCGCTTTCTATTTTATTAAACTCTTAAATTATACAATGTCGGATAAAGCTATACTCGAATATGAAGGTAAAAGATATGAATTCCCAGTTATAAAAGGTACTGAGGACGAACTGGCCATAGATATTAAAACGTTACGGTCCGTTAGTAACATGGTGACCATTGATCCTGGGTATAAGAATACAGGCTCTTGCGAAAGTGCCATTACTTTCTTGGATGGGGAAAAGGGCATATTGCGCTATAGAGGGTATTCTATAGAGGAATTAGCCGAAAAAGCGGATTTTCTAGAGGTGGCCTATCTCTTGATTTTTGGTGAACTGCCTAATAAAGAACAGCTTACCAATTTTCATAACGATATAAAAGAAGAGTCCCAAGTAGACGAGGAAATGAAAAAGATTTTGGATGGTTTTCCAAAGTCAGCTCATCCTATGGGAGTACTATCATCATTGACAAGTGCTCTGGTCGCTTTCAATCCCACTTCTGTAGATGTCTCTTCTGAAACAGCTATGTATAACTCGATCGTTCGTATTTTGGCCAAGTTCCCGGTATTGGTAGCATGGGCACAGCGAAAAAAGAAAGGATTGCCATTGGATTATGGTGATGATAGTCTGGGGTATGTGGAAAACATCCACAAAATGATGTTTAAAAAGCCCAATCAAGAATATAAAAGAGACTCCATAGCCATAGATGCATTGGATAAATTATTGATTTTGCATGCGGACCACGAGCAAAATTGTTCCACTTCGACGGTACGTATTGTAGGTTCATCCCATGCTGGTCTGTTTGCGTCTCTTTCTGCGGGAATATCAGCATTATGGGGTCCGCTTCACGGTGGTGCCAACCAAGCGGTTTTAGAAATGTTGGAAGCGATTCAGGCAGATGGCGGTGATACTAAAAAATATATGGCCAAGGCCAAGGACAAAGACGACCCTTTTAGGCTAATGGGCTTTGGTCACAGAGTGTACAAAAACTTTGATCCTAGAGCTAAGATTATTAAAAAATCTGCAGATGAAGTTTTGGGGAATCTAGGCATACAAGACCCTATTTTGGATATTGCCAAAGGGTTGGAAAAAGAAGCTTTGGAAGATGAGTACTTTGTAAAGAGAAAACTATATCCAAATGTAGATTTCTATTCTGGAATTATCTATCGTGCATTGGGAATCCCTACCGAAATGTTCACAGTGATGTTTGCATTGGGAAGATTGCCAGGTTGGATTGCACAATGGAGAGAAATGCGCTTAAAAGGAGAACCTATAGGAAGACCTAGACAAGTATATGTTGGTGAAAACCATAGGTCTTTTGTCAAGGTAGAAAACAGGTAATTTATACTTAACGTTGAAAATTTAGGAAGGACGGCATTTCAACAGAATTGCCGTCTTTTTTGTTTAATACTTTTACAATGCTATCACCAGAAATTAGATTCAAATCTTTGTCTTTTTCATAGCATATGCGCATAATACCAAAATGATAGTATGTTTTTATTTCCGATAATGCGTTGGTACTGATTTTATCTTTACTTCTTCGGTATTCATTATGTATGAATTCATGCGAATCCAAAGTGTTCAGATTTTTTATCGTATTGTTCAATGTGTTTTTATATTGATCCAAACATCTATTCATTTCCTTGAGCAAAATGGGTTGCTCCTTTAATAATTGGTTTACATCTACGGATGAAAATTGGGATAGATCGGTTTCGTGAAGACAATCGGAATATTTTGTGTCATATTCTGAAAGCTTATTGTTCTTAGAATTGAAAGTATGGGAAAATGAAATGCCATCAGGTAAAGAATCCATGGACAATAAACCAATGCAGACCGTGGTCACAAAACAAAAAGAGAAAACAACTTTTTTCATAGCTAAAGTTCTTTGTTGTTTAAATGTAGTAATTATGATGATTTTTTTGCACTTTTAAAGAAGAAAAATCATGATAAATATTAGTTTTATATCATTGAAAATCAAATAGTTGTGAAATAACTAATTTAATATGGCAAGTCTGGTATAAAGCCTTAGACATACTGATTTTTTTTCTTTTTTTGTCAAAGGGAAATCGTTAGTAAAGCACTAGTTTTGCCATACAATTTTTAAGGATTATGTCCTATATAAAAAGGAAGTCACTTAATTATTCAAGTATACTTTTATGATGCAGTTGCATATTCAAAATGAAACAGATCTATTGAAGGCCGTGATTTTGGGAACGGCAGAAAACTGTGGGCCAATACCAACTCCAGAAGAAGCTTATGATCCAAAGTCGTTGGAACATATTTTGGCGGGAACCTATCCAAAAGAAGAGGATATGGTAAAGGAGATGAAGGCTTTTGCACAAGTTTTTGAAAAATACAGTGTTGAGGTCATTAGGCCTGAAGTGCTAAAAGACTGCAATCAGATTTTTTCGCGTGATATAGCCTTTGTGATCGAGGATAAACTGTTCCATGCCAATATTCTTCCAGATAGAGAACGCGAGTTTGAAGCTATTCATAAGGTTTTGGAAAAAGTAGACCCTATTAAAATTGTTCGTCCACCCGAAGAAGTTCACATAGAAGGAGGCGATGTAATGCCTTGGAACGAATACATCTTTGTAGGCACATATACTGCTGATGATTATCCCGATTACATAACCGCACGGACCAACAAGGCCGCTGTAGCATATCTAGCGGAACAGTTTCCGCATAAAACGGTAAAATCTTTTGAGCTAAGAAAATCCAATACAAATGCAAAAGAAAATGCACTGCACTTGGATTGCTGCTTTCAACCTGTGGGCAAGGATAAGGCCATTCTCCATAAAAATGGGTTTTTGGTAGAAGAAGAATACCAATGGTTGGTAAACTTTTTTGGTAAAGAGAACATTTTCGAAATTACAAAGGACGAAATGTACCAGATGTTCAGTAATGTGTTTTCCATTTCGACTGAAATAGTCGTTTCGGAGCAAAATTTTACGCGGTTGAACGATTGGCTACGAGAAAAAGGTTTTACCGTAGAAGAAATACCGTATGCGGAAATTGCAAAACAAGAAGGGCTGCTTAGATGCAGCACATTACCATTAATAAGAGAATAAATTTAGTTTTTGATGCAGATTACCAATAGCATTTTAATGATTAGGCCCGTCAATTTTCGTATGAACGAACAGACAGCGGTCAACAATTACTTTCAAGAAGAATTGAGCTTAAAAAACAATGAAATAAACAAAAAAGCCCAGAAAGAGTTTGATGATTTTGTAGATAAACTTAGAAATCATGGGGTCAATGTGATTGTTGTTGATGATAAAAAAGAAACAGATACTCCAGATTCTATCTTTCCCAATAATTGGATTTCGTTTCATGATAGTGGTATCATCTGCGTATATCCAATGTTTGCACCAAACCGACGAAAAGAACGAAGGGAAGATATCTTTGACGTGCTCGAAGAACATGGTTTTCATATAGACAACATTGTTGATTATACCGCTGCGGAAGAGGAAGGTGTTTTTTTAGAAGGAACGGGCAGTATTCTAAAAGATAGGGTCAACCAAAAAGCCTATTGTGCCCTAGGGGAACGAGCAGATGAGGGGCTCTTTATAGAGTTTTGTGAAGATTTTGACTGTTTTCCCGTTATTTTCACGGCCAACCAAACAGTTGATGGCAAAAGGCTGCCAATCTATCATACCAATGTAATGATGGCCATGGGCGAGACCTTTGCCGTAATCTGTTCAGATACCATTGACGATAAAAAAGAACGCAAAAATGTAATCGAGCACCTTAAAAAAGATGGTAGGGAGATAATTACCATTACAGAAGAACAGATGTACCAATTTGCGGGAAACATGCTTCAGGTCATTGGTGCCAACGACCAACGTTTTATGGTAATGAGTTCGGCAGCATATAAAAGCTTGAAACAATCCCAAATTGAAGCTATCGAAAAGCACTGTGAAATCATCCATAGCCCCTTGGATACCATTGAGACCTGTGGTGGGGGCAGCGCACGTTGTATGATGGCCGAAGTGTTTTTACCGAAGGCTTAATTTAGGTGACAGGTGACAGGTGACAGGTGACAGGTGACAGGTGACAGGTGAAGGTTGACGGTTGACGGTTGACGGTTTTCCTTTGTAGTTGAGCTTGAGTTTGTCACTTGAACTTGATTTTTGAATTTGAGTTTGGACTTCAACTTCTCAACCCAACTATTAATCCTCGTATTGCTGAAACCACTTCTCGCACTTCTATGGGGTCGAAAGAATCGGGTTCTAAATAGAATAGCATTTCTATACCATAATCCAATACTTTTCCTAATTCTTCAGGACTGCCATAAGTGTCTTCAATCCATTGAATTAAATATTCACCTTGTTTCATTTCACTTTGAACTTGTCATATATGACATTTATAACCGTAAATATAAATCTTTTATTCACTTGTCAAATATGGCAAGTATGAAAAAAGATGAAGTTTTAAGGAAAATCGGTGAAAATGTGAAAAATGTCCGTTTGAAAAAAGGGCTTACACAGGTAGATTTAGTGGGAAGAATTGAAGCCAGAATTGACACCACAAATATTTCCAGAATAGAAAAAGGTAGAACTAACGCGACCATTCATACATTGTTCCGTATTAGTGAAGCCTTAGAAGTACCTCTATCTGAAATCTGCAATCTAAAATCTATTCAGTTACCGTAAACTCCCGTATTGCCTGATTGGGTTCCATAATATTATAACCTTTCCAAAACTCAGGATTATAGGCCGATAAATAAGTTGCTTTTACGGTTTCGTCCTCTGTAATTCCATCTAAACCAGATTTAGGGATTGTATTGGAATCAAAAACGACCATTTCAAACTTTTCGGTGTTGTAGTTAATGACATCTAGGGCTAGGGACAGTTCATTCTGTTTTCTACGCCCTTTTACATGTTTGTTCTTTTCAATCACTTTTAAAGGCCTGTCCACACCCATTTTACGTCCAAAAGTCAAGGCCATAAACTTAATGTTGTATTTGTCCTTTCCAAATTTGGAAAAAACCGTACTCCCGTTATACTTCTGTTCCCTGTAGCTAAACCCTAATAGTTTAACACTCTTAATGGGTTTTACATTTTCATAATCTATCCGCATAATGGCAAAATCCTCTATGTTTACAAAAAGCTTTCCCTTAAAATCCGCACGTCCCGATGGTTCATAGCCAATAATATATACACCTTGATTTTCCAGTTCTGAATACCCAAGAAGCTCAAAGTCATACCGATTCAGTTTTTTGACAACATCCAGCTTTGATTTTTTCCCAAAGAGCTGGTTATGTATTTCGTTTAGCACATACTTTCGGTTTCCAAGAAAATCGCTCTTTTTTGGTTCTTTGAGTTCAGCTTCAAGTTCATCCGTATCTTCCTCCGCATCCAGAATGGAATCTACCTGAACTTTTTGCCCAAATATTCCAGACTTTATTTTCAAATATGAGTCAGGTTTTACGTTGGCCTTAAAAATAGTTTCAAGCTTCTCCGAAAGTGCCTCCATAGAACCTTCGTTGCTTTTATCGTACAGTTCCGCTGCTTTAATGACCTCTAATTTGTTCTGTTCATCGGAACGGTAAAAATCGCCAAGGGTTTCTGTATAGTATTGTGAGTTACGCGGAAGAATCGTGATGACACTGTCAATGAGTTTTTTATCAAGCTCTTCTATAGTGGATTTTTTAAATTCGATATCAAGTCTTTGCAAAGTATTGAAACTGGATTGTCTCAAAAAAAAACGTTGTTTTAAGGGCGCTTTATTATAGTTTGCTGGAAGACGTTCCTCCACTTTTTCCATAATGTCATCTACACTAAGTTCCTTATTAAAAAGATAGACACCACTAAGTTCAATGGCTTTTGGGGTAACGGCAATCACGCTATCCAAAATCCGCTCAAAAGAAATTCCAGTTTTGGCATATCCCATGCTCGACACATAAATGGAATCCAGTTGTTGTTCGGATTCGTTCAGTTCAAAACTAAAGCGGCCTTCTTCATTGGTAATAACACCTTGGTTTTCGCCATACTGAACTGTTGCATAGGGAATAGGTTGCTTGGTCTTACTGTCTATTATTTTTGAGGTGATGGTCTGTGCGGATATGTTTAATTGAAAAAAAAAGAAACTAAAGGTGAATGCGACAAACTTGATGTATTGCATAGTTATATTTTTCATGGTCGTTTAAAGAAAAGACACCTTTTTATGGTAAAAGGTTGCTTATAGCTCTAAATTTTTGAATTTATTCAAGTAAGTTTCTCAAAGTTTAGGCCAGAATGCTAGGTTTTGGAAATATTTCTGATCATACCTCCAAAAATAAAATAGTGAAAGGGTAAAACACTATACCAGTACAACCTTCCCCTAAGTCCTTTTGGCCTAAATGTTGCTACTTGGTGAAGGGTATTGTTGTTATCTATCTTAAACTCCAGCCAAGCTTCTCCCGGCATGCGCATTTCGGAAAAAAGCAAAAGACGTTTGGATTTTTTATCTGCAAGAAGTACGCGCCAGAAATCAAGGGCATCTCCAGGGAATATTTTATCAGGATTGGTGCGCCCACGTCGTAAACCTGGCCCTCCATTGAGTTTATCCAAAAATCCGCGTATTTTCCAAAGCCAATCACCATAGTACCATCCTTGTTTGCCACCAATTCGCCATATATTTTCCAGAACCTCATCTTCATCTGTAATGGACATCTTCTTTACATCTTTCAGAACCCCATATTTTGGTACCTGTATGTATTTTTCTAGATCATCACTTGTTCGGCCGCTGGCAATACTATCCTTCCAACTGCTCAAGACCAGGTTTTGCTCAATTTTTTTAAAGGCCATTTCAATGGCTTGTGGATAGGTATGGGTTTTAATGCCCAATAGTTGCTGTAACTTATCATCTTTGGCAACGACTTCCATCTTCATGCTATCTACCAGGTTAACGGCTAGTTTGTATGAGGTTGAGGTGACAAAATAGAGCCAATAGGAAGACAGCTTTGGTGTCATAATGGGCACGGTAAGTATCCAGTTTTTAAACCCTCTCACTTCAGCATATTTATGGAGCATTTCTTTATAAGTAAGAACATCTGGCCCACCAATGTCAAAAGACTCGTTGTAGGTGTCTTTATTGCCCAATACACCAGTAAGAAAATTGATAACGTCTCTTATGGCAATGGGCTGGGATTTTGTCAATACCCATTTTGGAGTAATCATAAAGGGAAGTTTTTCGCACAGGTCTCGAATAATTTCAAAAGAAGAACTTCCGGATCCTACAATGATGCCGGCTCTTAAAACTGTTAAATTGAACCTTCCTTGGTATAAAATATCCTCTACGTTTTTTCTGGAGCTCAAATGTTTGGAAAGTTTTTCGTCATTTACGATGCCGCTTAGATAAATAACCTGCTGTATCGATGTTTCCGATACATATTCATTGAAACTTTTAGCTGTTATGGCCTCCTTTTCATCAAAATCATCAATAGATGAGGTCATGGAATGGATAAGGTAATAGGCGGCATCAATATCTTTAGGGATTTTAGTTGAATCGACTTCTTCCAGAAAATCAATTTCAACTACCTGAATCCTTCCCCGTGTCTTTTTATCGATGGACAAACGTTTTTCATCCCGAACGGCACAGATGACTTCGTGGCCAAGTTCCAACAAACGTGGTAATAAGCGCATTCCAATATAGCCGTTGGCACCGGTTAGAAGAATTTTCATAAATCCTCAATTGAAGTGGGGGCATTGTCAGCTTTATAATCCAATAGCTTTTTAAAAAACTTTTGTATCGCTTTGGTGTCGGACCTTACCTTTATAAAATAACTATCACGGTAGATGGAATAAATTGCAAAGTCACCTTTATAGATAGTGAGTTTATAATAGGGGATAATCAGGCCATAAGTTTCCAATAATGACCTAAAACGCACGATGATGCCTTTTGGACGCATTTCAATATTACATGCATTCAGGTTGTTGTCCAGAATCAATAGATTCTGGATTTCTATGCTGGTTTCCGTAATAAAAAGTTTTGGAGAACCTATTCCTTTTAAGGCAAAGCGTTCTTTTAGGGTAAACGGTTTACCGACCGCCTCGTCAATTTTTTTGGTGATCGTTTTGTCGTTGTAAGAAACATTTAAAAGCATAGCAAACCGTTTTTTTTCAATTTTAAAACAATGTTTCTGGATTATCTAAATAAATATGGTAGTCTGTATGTTCCTAATAGATTTTATTACTCCACTATCAAAAAAAGAGGTCTACTTGGTTACGACCATCACCACATGCGTATCAACTTTAATCTTCCTAATGCGGGCAATAGTTTTGTGGATAGCAAAATAGACCAATACAAGGATATTGCCTTGCAAACGTTCCATAGCATTGTTTTCCATAAAAATAATCATAATAAGAGGTTTAGCCACTTATATCTACTTAGAAAAGGGTAAAAAATATGTAGTTTTGCTGGCTGAAAAAGGCTTTCTAGATGAGTTTACAAAATGAATTGTCCAAAAATGTTGTCACTGCGATAACCGAACTATACGGTGCGGAATTACCATCTGTAGAGTTTCAACCTACTCGCAAAGACTTTGAAGGAGATATTACGGTGGTAGTTTTTCCTATGTTACGGGTGGTAAAAGGAAACCCTGTTGAAATCGGCACTAAGATTGGGGAATATTTAGTGGAAAACGTTGCAGCGATTGAGAAATTCAATGTGGTGAAAGGCTTTTTAAATCTGGTGATTCATGATGTATTTTATATCGATTTCTTTAACTCGATCGTTAATGAGAAAGATTACGGATTTGTAAAAACTGCGACCAAAGATGCGGTCATGGTGGAATATTCTTCGCCAAACACGAACAAGCCTTTGCATTTAGGCCATATCCGAAACAATTTATTGGGCTACTCCGTAGCGGAAATCTTAAAAGCTTCGGGAAAGAAGGTCTATAAAACCCAAATTATCAATGACCGGGGAATCCATATCTGTAAAAGTATGTTGGCCTGGCAGAAATTTGGTGAGGGTGAGACTCCTGAATCGACTGGATTGAAAGGCGACCATTTGGTGGGGAAATATTATGTGGCTTTTGATAAGGTATATAAAGAAGAAATTGTTAAAATCACTTCCGAGGGCATAGAAAAAGAAAAAGCTGAAAAGGAGGCGCCCATACTATTGGAAGCACAAGAGATGCTTCGGAAATGGGAAGCTGGGGATGCGGAAGTTGTTGCCCTTTGGAAAATGATGAACGGTTGGGTGTACGAAGGGTTCGATACTACCTACAAAAACCTTGGAGTTGATTTTGATACACTCTATTATGAAAGTGATACCTATCTTTTAGGAAGGGATGTTGTAAAAGATGGTCTTGAAAAAGGCGTTTTCTTTAAAAAAGAAGATGGTAGTGTTTGGATAGACTTAACGGATGAAGGTCTTGATGAAAAAATCGTATTACGTTCAGATGGTACGGCAGTTTATATGACCCAAGATATTGGAACGGCCATTCAACGGGTAACGGACTTTACAGATATCAATGGAATGGTATACACTGTTGGCAATGAACAGGATTACCATTTTAAGGTACTTTTCTTAATCCTGAAAAAGCTTGGGTTTGCTTGGGCAAAACAACTTCATCATTTAAGTTACGGAATGGTCGATCTGCCCAGCGGTAAAATGAAGAGTAGAGAAGGAACCGTTGTGGATGCCGATGATCTTATCGATAATATGACCCGTACCGCCGAGGAGATTTCTGAGGAACTTGGTAAATTGGAAGGATATTCCAAAGAAGAGAAGCAAGAACTCTATAGCATTATTGGTCTTGGGGCTTTAAAATATTATATCCTTAAGGTGGATCCCAAAAAACGTATTCTTTTTAACCCTGAAGAATCCGTGGATTTTCAAGGGAATACCGGGCCTTTTATTCAGTATACCTATGCAAGGATTCAATCTATTCTTAGAAAAGCTGATTTTGAAACTTTAGCTACGCTTGATACAAAACTGGTCTTGCACGAAAAGGAAAAAGAACTATTGAAACACATTCAGTTATTTCCCGAGACCATTCAATTGGCGGCCGAAAGTTATAGCCCAGCTTTAATAGCCAACTATACTTATGATTTGGTAAAAGAGTTCAATTCCTTTTATCAACAGGTTTCTATTTTAGGGGAATCTGATGTACATAAAAGACAGTTTAGGGTGCTCTTGTCCAAAAAAGTGGGAGCTATTATCCAATCTGCATTTCAACTTTTAGGAATTGAAGTTCCTGAACGAATGTGATTTGGGAATTACAGGCGTGGACATATTTGGATTTTGTTGCATTTTATTTATCCTAAGCTATCTTGGTTACATCATATACTATGCTTTTGGTCTATATGGCATAAATCCATTTTTAAAACCCAGTCCCTTAACTACAAGAGAAGAAAATCGATTAATTGGGCTAATTGGTTTTCTTGGCCTTTTGGATGAAGAAAAAAGAGCAACGTTTTTTAAAAGGGTCTCTTGGTTTAGGTCTAAAAAGACGTTTTCTTTTAAAGGACCTGTAGAGAACAAGGAAGAACTAAAACTTTTGATCAGTGGTGCAGGTGCCTTGTTGACCTTGGGTATGAAAAATTATAAATACATTAAGTCGGTACAGCAGATTGTTATTTATCCATCGGAGTATTATTCTATCATTAATAAAAAACATCATTTAGGAGAATATAACGTAGGTCTCAAAACTTTGGTTTTTTCTGCGGATACTTTGGTGCATGGGTTTGAAAGCAGTACCGATAACGTAAATTTAGCCATACATGAGTTTGGGCATGCACTTTTTTTCGAAACAAAAGGTAAAAATACGTGGGAAGCACTACGATTGCAATGGGGCTTTAAGAAACTAAAAAAACTATACGGTACTCCTGAATTAAATAAAGAAGCATTAGGATTGAATTATTTTAGAAAGTACGGAAACACGAATGTGTTTGAGCTTTTTTCCGTGTTATGTGAAAACTTTATGGAGACCCCGGTTCACTTTAAAGAAAAATCCCCAGAAGTTTATCGCATCGTAAAACAGATGCTGAATTATCATTTTTCCAAATCACATTGAAAGGTGTGGTTTCTTAATACATAAAAAACACCGCCCTTTAGAGCGGTGTTTCCTTAACCAACTAAATAAATGAGCTCAGAAAGACCTCATTTTCGTTTGAAAGATTTATGCTTCAGCAGTTTTGCTGGTTTGTGATACGGCAAGACCATAAATTACCAATCCAAACCCAATTTTGTTAATGGCATCACCAATGTTGTAAATCACATTTAAATCCAGACCTCCAAAGATTCCTTCATACCATCCTGGCGTACCTGCCATATACCCTATAGGATATATTGCCCATCCAACCAATACGAACCAACATAAGGTTTTGTGTGCTTGCAAGACCGAACCTCCTGCTTCGACAGCCAATTTTTTCGCTTTGCCCAACCAAATGTCGTAGACAATAACAAAGTAAGCAATACCGGATACAAGACCCCATAACCAAGCATTGTCTCTGTCTACAGCTTCTCCTATGTACCCAGTGACCAACATCACAACTGAAAGGAATATCAACCTCCACATTAAAGATGTTTTAGCACCTGCTACGCGTAGAATTAAAAAGAATTCAACGCACATTAATGGTACCGTTAATACCCAATCTACATATCTGAAAAACGTTGGTGATTCTTCAAATCCAGACCAATAATCTCTCATGTACCAATAGTGTACTGCGGCAATAAATGTAATCAATCCTGAAACTAAAATGGATGTTCTCCATTTTCTGTCAAAACTGTTCATCGATAAAAAGAAAAATGCGGAAGCGGCCATCATGGCCATGCATCCTACAAAGAACGTGAAGCCCACATAATCATCGGTAGCAAGTTGCGCTACCATGGGCAGTGATGTAAATAAATTTTCCATGTTATTTTGGTGTTAATTAATTTTGTTTAACCAAATCTAATAAAAATTAAACAATAAATTCATATTTTTGTTTATTATTTTTTATCAATGATTCAACAAAAAGAGTTAAATTTTGTCAAATTGAGAAGTGCTATGATAGTGGTTACCATCTTTGCATTGTGGTTTTCCGTATTTTCAAATGATGAGGTTGAGGGTTTTGTTTCTTATTTTTTCATATTTACTTTTGGCATCCTACATGGTTCAAATGACATCAGGCTAATTCAGGTGAGTGCAGAAAGAAGTAAAGGTAAAGTCCATAAAATGAAGGTTTTTGGGTTGTATGTAATGACTGTTTTACTGATACTGTTAATTTTTTCATTCTTCCCGGCGTTGGCATTGATTTTCTTCCTTCTTATAAGTGGATTCCATTTTGGAGAGCAGCATTGGAATAAAAACCTGATTAAGAAAACCAAATGGGACGTATTGTTATTTACATTTTACGGATTATTTATTTTGTTTATCATTTTTTATGTAAAACATGAACAGGCATCTCTCATTATCCAGGATATTTCTGGTTTAGCTCTAGAAAAAAATAGTTATCTCATCGCTACGGTAGTCATTGGTATACTTTTTTTGCTACAATTGGGCTTGTATTTTTATTTCAATCTGTTGAAAGCAAATATCTGGGAAGAGCTATTCTTTTTATTGGTCTTTTTTATCATATTCCAAACCGCCTCTTTACTTTGGGGTTTTTGTATATACTTTGTGGTTTGGCATAGTATACCTTCCTTGGTGGATCAAATGAACTATCTCTATGGAACGTCTAATAAGTTGACTTTTATAAAGTATTTGAAATCATCATGGATGTATTGGGTGATTTCTTTGGTAGGACTTTTTGGACTGTATTTTCTCCTTCGCGACAACAACCAGTTCTTCACTTCGATTTTACTGTACTTTTTGGCTGCTATTACATTTCCGCACGTTATTGTTATGTCAAGACTTGAAAAATAACTAAAAATTAACCCTAAAGCTTACGTTTGGTGTAATTCCCAGTGAAACGTTTTCCACTGTTTCAATTTGGTTGTCCTCAGTTACGCGGTAGTATTTGTCAAGCGTGTTTTTTCGGTTGGTAATGTTCAATATTGAAACTCCAGCATTGGCGTTAATGCCTTGACTCAACTTAAATTTATAGATGGCAGAGGCATCTGCCCTAATGTACTGCGGAAGTCTACTGCTATTGGGTGACTTGTAATTGATTCTTGTTGGTAAAACAGAAGTATTTAGGGCAATGTCACCATCCTCTGGTTCTGTAAACGGTTTTCCAGTACGATAATTGATCCCCAATCCTAATTTCAGGTTTTTATAGGTATACGTACCAGCCACAGAAATCGTATGCCTTATGTCCAAATTATTGGGAAAGCCATTTGGGACTATGGCATCAAAATTATAATTGTTATCGTTGAAGGTATAGCTTAACCACGTACTGTATTTTTCCCCTTTTTTGTTTATCAAAAACTCAAGTCCTTTAATAGTATAACTTCCTATTTCCCCATTAAATTGATTTTGGTTCTGAAAGCCTTGGGTATTGGTACTTATTCCATCTACTTCTTTGTAGAACCCTTCGACTCCAAGATAAAAATTGTTATTGTCATAATTTATGCCGATCGAACCTTGTCTACTTCTGGTTATCGGTAGCGTATCATCATCGGATAAGACCCACCTGCGCTTTTCAATGCCCAAGAAATTTTGTTCCAAGTCTATAATTTGGTTAACGGTTTGACTCTTGAACTCTCCTAAAACTTCTCCCCGTATATGTTTTGCAAGCCTAAAGTTGAGGTTGAGGCGGGGCTCTATAATAAACTTGGAGAACGTATCCACATTCTCGATATAATTAAACCGCAAGCCTCCTTTTGCAATAAATCGGTTCTCTGGAGTGCTAAAGCGGATTTCTGTATGTGGCGCGTGAATTCTTATCACACCTTTCACTTCACTGTCGAAAGGTGGCTGGGTCAAATTTGTAGTGTTTACGATACCTGTCTCTATATATTGATATCCATTTTTCCATGTAAAACTATTCGATATGGCATAATCCGTATCTAATTTGATGGCATTTTCACTCACCTCATTATTTTGTAGTAAAAACTGAATCCGATTTCCAAAAAAACTTTGTGAATCTAACGTGTAGCGCGAATAATAGACGTTTAGGTTGGAACTGAACTTGTTTGTCCAATTGCTTTGCAGTTGTACACCGATCGACAAATTATTTTGTGTTAAGACACTATTTGTGGTTTCTGGCTCGGTCAAATTGGTCTCCGAGTATTCAAGATTGTTTGTTATGCTGATAAGGTTTACCCTAAACTTGTGCTTGTCATTGATATCATAAAGTAGTTTTCCCGTAAAATCATAAAAAAAGAAATTTTCATCCCTGATGATATCTTCATCTATGGTGACATTATTTTGATTGGTTACCTCGCTATCCTGAAATGCTCTATCAAAAAATTTTGCATACGTGGGCGTATTTAAAAAGTCTGTTGAAGAACGTCTGGCGGAAAGTTGTATTCCCACTTTATCGCTCAAAGGGATTTGGCCATAGATATCTCCACTTATAAAGTTAAAACCTGCACCGCCTAAAATAGTATTGGAAAGTTCGTTCCTGGTTTCCATTTGTATAACACTGCTTACGCCATCGCCATATGTAGAAGGTGTTCCGTTCTTTATTACGGTGACTTTATCTGTCAAATACGGATTAAAAGCAGAAATCAATCCAAAGAAATGTCCGGATTGATACATTTTGATTCCATTCCAAAGCAATAGATTTTGATCATTGGTGCCACCTCTTACGTTAATATCGGATACTGTCTCATCAATGCTTTTTATTCCGGGCAGCGCTTGGACCGTTTGGAGGATATCTGGTTCTATAAGTCCGGGTAAAATTCCAAAATCCGAGGTGTTTAAAGTAATGCTGGCATCCATTTCCTTTATAATACCCGAGGTGAGAAATTGATATACCACAACTTCATTGAGTTCTTCATAATGTTGGGCCATAAGAATTTTGGCACATCCGTTCTCCTTTACAATATCTTCAACACTTAGGTATTGTGTAGTATAACCTAGATATCTAATTTTAAGCGAAGCGTTCCTTGGGATAGTATCAAAGGTAAATGAACCTTCCGTATCTGTAGTTACGGCTATTTTGGTTCCAATAATCTCTACTGTAGCCCCTGAAACGTTATTTTTTGCAAAATTGTCCAATACTTTTCCGCATATGTTAACAACTGCATTTTTGGTCAATGCGTAATATCGGTCATCTATTTTCTCGGTTTTTAGCTGTAAATGTTGTTCAAGAAAATTTAGAATGTCATTTAATGAAACCACATTTTCAGGTATGGAAATGGTCAAGTTGTCCAAATCCTTATCAAGGTATGAAAACTTGATATTGAAACGTTCTTCCAGATTTTTTATATAATTAGTGAGCACAACAGGTTTATCCTGTTCTTCCTGAGCATTGATATGGGCGCAATACAGAAATAACAGGAACCCTAAGAAGAGTTTAAAACACTTGCTACGGAGTGTTCTTGGCATAGAAAAGTACGTTGTTACCCTCAATTTTGTATGTAATGCGAGATGGGGTGCTTATACTTTTTAACGCCATATTTAGGTCTGTGTTGCTAAAAGTTCCTGTAAATAATAAACTTGTATCAACATCCTTGGAATTTACCTTGATATCATACTGTCGTTCCAGTTCTTTAAAAACATAGGATAATGGGATACTGGCAAAATTACTTTCGTTATTTATCCATGAAGGTTGTATGCCTTTTGGTTTGGAAACCTCCATTACCTCTCCCTCAAGTACTAAAAAAGAAGTACCTGCAGGTAATTTGGTATCTAGATTCTTGTGCGAGACGCTTACTAAGCCTTCATAACAAGTAACCTCGAAAAAACCTTCTCTATTTTCAACGTTAAACTGGGTTCCCAATACAGAAACAGTTCCATGATCGGTTGAGACAGTAAACTTTTTTCCTTTAGCAACCTTAAAAAAAGCCTCTCCCTTTAGTTTGACATTACGTTTTTCATTCCATTTTTTTTCACTGTAAGAAACTTTTGAATCTGCGTTTAGGATAATTTTTGAACTGTCCGGTAACAACAGCTCTGAGCGTTCTGCCAATTGGGTGGTAACTGTTTGATCCATTGAATTGACAAAAAAGTAAGAACCCGTCAGCAAAACAACAATAACAGCAGCAACACGCAGGAATTTTTTAAATGGATTTAGGGTGATAACTTTTGGAGCATTCCCAATTCGTTCATTTTGTAGCTCCATTAAAGATTTGTCAACATCGAATTCAGGGGCTACTAACGTACCCGAAACCTCTTTTAGCTTTATAAAAGAGGCATACGCATCGGATTGCTTAAATTCCGCAAGCTCATCTTCGGAAAGTTCTCCGTTAAGCCATTTTGCCAGATAATTTTCTTGCATGGGTGCTATGCTTTATAGTTTGTAACAATTTGAGAGTTAAAAACCCTACTTTTTGGTTCTCAGTTCTCAGTTCTCAGTTCTCAGTTCTCAGTTCTCGGATTTCAGATTTCAGATTTCAGATTTCAGATTTCAGAAAAGTGCTTTTAAAGATAGCTCATAAATGATTATATCCTTTTATTGTCAATGTACTTGTATTTTTTAGGCTAAATCTTATCAACCATCAAATCCCATCTATCTCCTCGCGTAGGCTTTTTAAAGCCAAGTGCATTCTTTTTTCTATAGCCTTTAAGCCTACACCTTCTATTTCAGCAATTTCAGCATATTTCTTCCCATCTATTCTATTGAGTAAGAATGTAGTTCTTTGGTTTTCGGGTAAATTGTTCAATGCCTTATCCAATTTCTCCTTGTATTCTTTTTCTTCCAACAAAAATTCGGGGGACTCATTGGAGTGCTCAAGCGTTGGTTGTGCGTACTTCAACCGTACCTTTTCTGCCTTTATTACATTTAAATAGGTATTGTTTGCAACGGTGTACAGATACGATTTTGCCTTTTCGGGCAGTACTTTTGCACAGTTCTCCCATAGCTTTACAAAAGCTTCTTGCACTGCATCGTGTGCTTTCTCTTCATTCCCAAATTTATAATATATGTAATTGAATACCGTTTTGGAATTAGTCTTGAATATAGAACTGAATAGTTGTTCTTCGCAAACATTTTTCATTTAAAAAGGTTTGTCATTTGTCCAAAGATATTTTAAAAAATTGAGCTTGAGTAGGGTTTTTTAACCGAGAGTTGTTTTAACATTGTAGTATGATTCTCTATGTCAAATCATTATGAAAAAACGTATTGCTAGTTTAATTTTTCTAGGTGTTTTTATCATGGCACTCAATTTTACGGCCTGTCAAGAAGGACCAGAGGAAATAATTGAGGACGCTGCTCAAGAGACGATAACATCCAATTCAAATATTGGTATGTTGATTAAAAAAACTTCTTCTAACGATGGCTCTTTTGATAATATAGTGGACAGGGCCAGTTGTATCGAAGTACAATTTCCGTATACAGTAGAGGCAAATGGGGTTCAACTTACTATAAATTCAAGAAAAGATTTTCAAGCCATAGAACGGATTTTTGATGAGAGTGATGTGGACAATAATAATTTGGATATTTTTTTCCCAATTACGATAATTTTAGCCAATTACGATGAGAAAGTAATTAATACTAAGGAAGAGCTACTGGAATTGGCTGCAAGTTGTGTTGAGGGGGGAAATGATGACAATATCGAATGTGTTGATTTTATATACCCTTTGACTCTTTTTTCATTTAACCCAAACAACCAGCGCACGGGAGAAATTACAGTAACTAGCGATAGGGAACTAAGAATGTTCTTTAAAGGATTAAACGATACTGATCTTGTAGGTGTGGAATTCCCATTGACTTTACAAAAATTTGATGCTACGGAGATTGTCATAAACACCAATAGTGAACTTATTACTGCATTGGAAACGGCAAAAGACGAATGTGATGAAGATGACGATAACGATTTTAATGATGACGATTTTGATGAACAACAATTTGATGCCTATCTAGGACTATGTGAATGGGAGATCACGGAAATGGTCAGTGAAGGTAATAGTCAAGTAGAACAATATGTTGGGTATACATTGGCGTTTTTGGAAGAAAACATTTTGCTGTTAAAAGATATGAACGGAAACACTTTTAATGGCACTTGGAGTTCAAACTTTACAACCCAAGGTGCATTAGTGACGATACAGCTCGAAGAATTTATTGAATTTAACCTTGAATGGTCGGTGTCTGAAATAGCACAAATTACCATAAGGTTCAATTTCAGCAACGAAAACAAAATAATACTTGAGCAAAGCTGCATGGACGAAACCGGGGCAATTACACACTAGCAGAGACTGGATGTATACAGATGCTATAAGATGATTATGGTATATTAAATGATTAAAGCTTTTTAGAAAAAGAAGATTTCCCCATTTTTTTAGAAAAGGACGGCTATCCCTAAAACCGTCCTTTTCTTTTTCTGGCCAAATAGTGTTTTAAATTAAGATCTCTCAATTATTTTTTAAGAAGGGGGGTGGGGTATATTTTGTTTAGCCTGTTCTATCAATGTAACAGATAAAATAGTAACATAAACAAAATGATCATGAAGTATTTAAAGCAAATTTTTTTAAGTAGTGTATTAATCCTTACCGTATCATGCGATAATAACGAGGATGGGAATGATGATTTCAACAGCAACGATTTTTTTGACAGTACCGATGTAATGGCAATGGAGAATATTGCCGAAACTGGTAGCTGGAGAGTTGCAAAATTTATTGACGATGGTGTTGATGAGACCGATGACTTTGCAACATATGCCTTTATTTTTAATGAAGATGGAAGTATTGTTGCGGATAATGGCTCTGAAACGGTAACAGGTTCTTGGAAAATTGAATATGATGACGATGACGATGACAAGTCAGATGATTTGGAGCTTGAAATATCCTTTTCAACATCAAACGATATTCTGGATGATTTGGACGATGATTGGTATGTTCTCGAATACAGCGTAAATCGTATTCGTTTAGCTGAAGATGATGATTTGGATGACGATGATGACGATGACGACGACGACGACGACGATGATTTTTTAACTTTTGAGCGAATCTAATAGGAGATTATAATTTGAGATAGTATGGATAAGGAGCAGTTATTTTACCGCTCCTTTTTCATTTGTGCATTTTCATTAACAAAATGTGGGCTTCCCATTGCTTATTCTTAAATTTGTCCTTCTTAAAAAATTAGGTAACAAGATGTTTGATAATTTAAGCGATAAGTTAGATAAGGCGTTACATGTCCTTAAAGGGCATGGTCAGATAACGGAAATCAATGTAGCGGAAACCCTAAAAGAAATAAGACGGGCATTGCTCGATGCCGATGTCAATTTTAAGATAGCCAAAGAGTTTACAAATAAAGTCAAAGAAAAAGCTCTTGGTCAGAATGTACTGACCAATTTACAGCCTGGCCAGCTTATGGTCAAGATCGTAAAGGATGAACTGACTGCTTTAATGGGGGGAGATGCCGAAGAAATTGACCTTTCAGGAAACCCTTCGGTCATTTTAATGTCTGGTCTGCAAGGTTCAGGTAAAACTACGTTTTCAGGGAAACTGGCGAATTACCTGAAGAACAAAAAAAATAAGAAACCACTTTTGGTTGCTTGTGATGTATATCGTCCAGCGGCTATAGACCAGTTGCACGTAGTTGGGGAACAAATTGGGGCAGAAGTATTTTCGGATAGGGATAACAACGATCCCGTTGCAATTGCCAAAGCAGGTATAAATCACGCAAAAACTTTGGGTTGCAATGTAGTTATTATCGATACTGCGGGTCGTTTGGCGGTTGACGAGCAGATGATGACAGAAATTGCCAATATCCACAAAGCAATAGCACCACAAGAAACACTGTTCGTGGTAGATTCCATGACAGGACAAGATGCTGTGAATACCGCAAAAGCCTTCAATGATATCCTAAACTTTGATGGTGTCATACTTACAAAGCTGGATGGTGATACCCGTGGTGGTGCGGCCATTTCCATAAAATCCGTGGTGGATAAGCCTATCAAATTTATCGGTACTGGAGAGAAAATGGAGGCAATCGATGTCTTTTATCCTTCCAGAATGGCAGATAGGATTTTAGGAATGGGAGATGTGGTCTCTTTGGTAGAGCGTGCCCAGGAACAATTTGATGAAGAACAGGCACGTAAAATCCAAAAGAAAATCGCCAAGAACAAATTTGGGTTTGATGATTTCTTGAGCCAGATACAGCAGATCAAGAAGATGGGGAATATGAAGGACCTCATGGGAATGATCCCAGGCGCGGGAAAAGCATTAAAGGGATTGGATATCGATGATGATGCCTTTAAGCATATTGAAGCTATTATACATTCCATGACGCCCGAAGAACGCTCAACACCCTCAAAGTTGAATGCAAGTCGGAAAAAGCGCATCGCTAATGGTAGTGGGCGAACGGTGCAAGAAGTAAATCAGTTGCTGAAACAGTTTGAGCAGATGAGCAAGATGATGAAGATGATGCAAGGCGGTGGAGGTAAAAAAATGATGCAAATGATGCAGAATATGCGTTGATTTTAGTCAGTAGTCAGTAGTCAGTAGTCAGTAGTCAGTAGTCAGTAGTCAGTAGTCAGTAGTCAGTAGTCAGTAGTCAATAGTCAATAATTTGTTATCTAAAATAAGTGTATAGATGGAAATCCTAGACGGGAAAAAAGTATCCAACGACATTAAAAATGAAATCGCGGCCGAGGTTGTCAAAATGAAGGAAAAAGGAGAAAAAGTTCCTCATCTTGCGGCAATAATCGTCGGTAACGATGGAGCAAGTCTTACCTATGTAGGAAGTAAGGTGCGATCCTGCGAACGTATCGGTTTTGAGTCTACGCTCATCCGTATGCCAAGTACAACATCGGAACAAGAACTACTTAAAAAAATACATGAGCTCAACGAAGATGAAAATATAGATGGTTTTATAGTCCAACTTCCACTTCCAGAGCAAATAGATACACAAGAAGTTATTATGGCCATTCATCCAGATAAAGATGTTGATGGCTTTCATCCAACGAATTTTGGTAAAATGGCGTTGGATATGAGTACATTCATTCCTGCTACACCCTTTGGAATTCTTGAACTTCTTGAACGTTACAATGTTGATACCAAAGGCAAGCATACGGTCGTAATCGGTCGCAGCCATATTGTTGGTAGGCCAATGAGTATTTTAATGGGCAGAAAAGGATGGCCCGGAAATTCCACGGTTACCCTTACCCATAGTCATACCAAAAATATCACCCAGATTATTTCTCAAGCAGACATTGTTATCTCAGCACTTGGGGTACCTAAATTTCTTAAAGCGGAAATGGTAAAGGACGATGCAGTAATAATAGATGTGGGCATAACCCGTGTCCCCGATGATTCTCGTGAAAGAGGATATTATATTACAGGAGATGTGGATTTTGAAAACGTTAGCAAGAAGGCTTCTTATATTACTCCGGTTCCAGGGGGCGTAGGTCCAATGACAATAGCCATGTTGTTAAAAAACACCTTATTGGCAAGAGAACGCCATAGAATGAAAAAATAATTATTCGTTTTCCTTTAATTGGGTTTCTTCGTCTGGGGTCAATATTTCCAAATCTTGGTCGCCTTCGTCATTGGTACAACTTGTAACGGCCATTGTGGAAAATACTAAAGTAATTAAAAGTAAAATTGTCTTCATCATCTGGTAATTTAGTAGGCGTTATACCTGTATGATTTCTAATTAGATAACGCTAAGTCCTACCCAAATAGTATCTAGAAATGGTTGAAAAAAGAATTGGTTTGAAGCAAGGTTTAAATTCAGTATCTTTTAATTCAAATTCAACCATCCATGAAAATTCGAAAATATTTTCTTTTATCCTTTTTATTGGTGCTAAGTTCTTGCACTAAAAAAGAAGAAGCTACAAGCCGTATTTCTGTGTCATTTTCTAATGAAGCAAGCGAAAAAGCTTTAGATGGGCGTTTACTGCTAATGCTTTCTACAAACGATGAAAAAGAACCCCGTTTTCAAATAAATGGAGCGTTGAATACACAATTGATTTTTGGTGTGGATGTGGAAAATATGAACCCAACAGAAGAGTTTGTCTTTGATGATACTGTTTTTGGATTCCCTTATGCCAGTCTAAATAAAGTACCTCCGGGAGAGTACAATGTGCAAGCACTTCTTCACACCTATGAAACCTTCAATTTAGCTACTGGACATACGGTTAAATTGCCAATGGATAATGGAGAAGGCCAGAAATGGAACAGGTCTCCGGGAAACCTATATAGCGAGCCTTTTAAGATTAAAATCGACGAAAATGGAATTAAGAATGTTAATGTGGTCATGGATAAAGTAATTCCACCCATTGAAGAGGCAAAAGACACCGAATGGATAAAACATATAAAGATTAAATCTGAAAAGCTTTCTGAATTTTGGGGAAAGGACATGTACTTGGGAGCTCATGTGCTACTTCCAAAAGGTTTTGATGCGCATCCAGAAGCAAAATATCCATTGATGATTTTTCATGGTCATTTTCCCAGTGATTTTGGCGGCTTTAGAACAACACCGCCAGACCCAAATACAAAGCCTGAGTACTCGGCACGTTTTAATGTTGAGAGTTACAATATTGTACAGCAGCAAGAAGCGTATGATTTTTATCAACGCTGGAACGAACCTGATTTTCCAAGGTTTCTAATCATTGAAATTCAGCATCCAACACCATACTATGACGATTCCTATGCGGTCAATTCAGCTAGCCAAGGCCCTTATGGTGATGCGATCACGCATGAATTGATTCCGTACATAGAAAAAGAGTTTAGGGGTATGGGAGAAGGATGGTCTCGGTTCTTGTATGGTGGCTCTACAGGTGGTTGGGAAGCTTTGGCAGTACAAGTAAAATATCCGGAAGAATACAACGGTTGTTTTGCTGCTTGCCCAGACCCTATTGATTTTAGGGCGTATTGTCTCACCAATATTTACGAGGACACAAATGCTTACTATTATGAAAGCGAACACAAACAATTGGAAGTTCCTGCACACCGGGACTATCTGGGGCAAATTCAGACTACCACCAAAGAGTACAACCATTTGGAATTGGTCTTGGGTACAAAATCAAGATCGGGACAACAATGGGATATTTGGGAAGCCACCTATTCTCCTCAAGGTAAAGATGGGTATCCAGAGCGTATCTGGGATAAAATGACGGGAGAAATCAATCCAAAGGTCGCCGATTATTGGCGGGAAAATTTTGACCTTAGGCATATTTTGGAACGGGATTGGGATAAATTGGGCGAAAATTTAAAAGGTAAAATTCATATCTATTGTGGGGATATGGACAACTATTATCTCAACAATGCAGTTTACTTAATGGAAGACTTTTTGGAAAATACCACTGACCCGCATTATGACGGTGAGGTATTATATGGCGATAGGGCCGAGCATTGTTGGAACGGAGATCCAGAATTACCAAATCACATAACCCGTATGCGCTACAATACCATGTATGTGCCTAAAATTATGAAACGTATAGCGGAAAGTGCCCCAAAAGATGCGGACTTAACAAGCTGGCGGTATAAATAAATCATGAAGAATCCAACAAACAAGATAGCTTGGGTAGTATTTGCCTTTTTGGCCATAGGAGTAGGTCTGTATCCATTGGTCTATGCATATTTTGGGAGACAATTTGGCATATTGCTCTCAAAGAACGCCGAGCTTCTATCGAATACAGTTTGGAACATTGGTTTCTATGGGCACATTACATTTGGAGGCCTGGCATTGATGACAGGATGGTCACAGTTTAGTGAAAAAATTCGTTCCAAGAACTTAAAACTACACAGGAATCTTGGTAAATTTTACGTCTTTACTGTATTGATAAGTGGACTTTGTGGCGTATACATCGCTTTTTTTGCCACTGGTGGGTTTATAACATCGTTAGGATTTTTCTGTTTAGGCGTAGTTTGGTTGTATACTACGCTAAGAGCTTATACGGCTATACGATCAAAGGATTTGACCCTGCACCAAGGGATGATGATTTACAGCTACGCTGCATGTTTTGCCGCGGTCACACTGCGTATATGGTTACCTCTTTTAACCATTGTATTTGGAGCATTCTTGCCAGCCTACAAAATTGTGGCTTGGCTTTGTTGGATTCCAAATATAATATTCGCTTTCTTCTGGATACGGAAAAAAGGTATTGTTTTAGTTTAAAATTTCTGTAACGTATTTTCAATTGAGTCGTCTTACCCCAGAAATATCATTAAAATGCATGTATGAACATCAATGGAACATGCAGATTTTTTGGTAGCACACTTAGAAAACGAACAAGTCACTAAACTGGAAAACGACTAAATGAAAGCTTATTACTACACCCCAATTCTCATTATTTTTTTAAATACAAACCTTGCACTGGCCCAAAATGCACCAATTAAGAATTTTGAAGCTTTATGGAATCTTTTTGATCAAAACTATGCCTCCTTTGAAGAAAAGGGAATTGATTGGGACGGGGTAAGAAGAACGTATAGCGTAAAAATAAATAAAAACACTTCTGATAATGAGCTTTTTACGATTTTTAAGGAAATGCTTGCACCACTTAACGATTCACATGTAACGTTAAAGGCAAAGAGTATTGATTCTTCTTTTAAGGCAAGAAGACCATCAAGAATAACAGATGCACTAAGTTCAATTCCCAAAGCGGATAGAAGGGTTAAGTTTAGAGAAATGACAGAAGAAACCTTGAAAGTAAGTGGGTTTGAAAATTTAAACGAAATAGGTCCAGAGTTTAGGGGAGAACGACTTTTTACTTATGGTAATAACGGAAAAATAGGATATCTACGTTTTATGAGAAGTTTTAGTAAACTTTCCAAAATGAAAGGTCCTACCTTGGAGAAAGAGCTTGATATCATTTTTTCTTCTTTTGAAGGTTTGGAGGGAATCATTTTAGATGTTCGCTTTAATATTGGAGGTGATGATGCTTTTTCTCAAACAGTTGCAGGTCGGTTTGTGAGCAAAAAGACGATAGGTTTTTACAAACAGACCAGAAAAAACAAAGAATTCGGAGTATTACAAACGAAGTATATTGAACCTGCCGGAAAAAATCCGTTTACCAAACCTGTTATAATGCTTACAAATGATAGAACCGTAAGTGCAGCAGATGTTCTGTGCATAATGATGGCACCAATGCCCAATGTTACTCTTATTGGCGAACCTTCAAATGGTTCTTATTCTGATATGTATGAAAGGAGGCTTCCAAATCGATGGGAAATTTCATTGAGTAACCAACGTTACTTAGATATAGATAAAAACAATTATGAAGGACAAGGAACACCAGTAGATGTTGAAGCACTTAATACATTTGATGATATAAAATCAAAAAACGATACCGTATTGCTAACAGGACTGGACTTTCTTAAGAACTAATAATGGACCATTTTTATTTGGCGAACAGTTGTTCCATATCCTTAAAGGCCTTAAACTCCAGAGCATTGCCAGCAGGATCTAGGAAAAACATTGTAGCCTGTTCCCCGGTTTCTCCTTCAAATCGTATGTAGGGCTCAATAACAAATTTTACATTTTTGGATTTGAGGGTACTGGAAAAAGACTGAAAAGTATCCCATGGCAATACAACTCCGTAATGCGGAACAGGTACATTTTTTCCATCGACCGTATTGGTATGTACTTCCTCTTCAGATTTAGCTTTGTAATGAATCACTACTTGATGACCGAACAAATTAAAATCTACCCAATGGTCGCTACTACGACCTTCTTCACACCCTAAAACATCTTTGTAAAAGGTTCTGCACTCATCTAAATTGTGAACGGGAATTGCTACATGGAAAGGTGTTACATTTTTCATATTGGAGACTTTTAGTAAAATTAGGACATCATGCCTAAGTCTCCAAGAAATTAACAATTTGGTCGTTCACTTCCTCTTGGTGCATGGAATGCCCCAAACCTTCCGTTGTGATCAATTCACTTCCCTTCCAATTTTTATGTACTTTTTCTGAAGCATGATATGGAGCAATAAGGTCAAATCTGTCATGGAACAACAACCCTTTCTTTGTATTCGACTTGGCAAATTTTGAAGCGGAAAAATCAGGGATTCGAAATCCAAACCGGTTAAAAATATAATTGTCCAATGCTGTCATGACACGATTACTGAATCGTAATAAGTCCTGGTAATGGTCCATAATTTCATGAAACTCGGATGGAGCCCCTATGATGACCAATTTTTCCACTGAAGGATTCGGATTTTTAAATTCATTGTACATAAGCGTCATTCCACCTACAGAATGCCCAACTAGATATTTAGGATTGTACTTTTTGATTATATGGTGCACCGCCTCTTCATATAAAGGAACATACAAAAGCTTGCCAGTAGAATATCCATGGGAAGGTGCATCAAATGCTATAACATCAAAATTGGCTTTGGTCAATTTTTTGATAAGGTTACGCCAACGAAACGTATTGCTTTCCCAACCATGAACCAGTAAAACAGTTTCTTTGGTTCCCGGCCAACGGTACGATTGTAACTTATGGCCAGCCACCAATTCTGTTTCGTTCTTTGCACTATCCAAATAATCCTTTTGTTGTGGTAGCACCCTTCCTTTTCTTACGGTACAAAATAAAGTGAAAGCTTTACTGGCGGTCTTCTTGGGTGTAAAAAGAGAAAGTATATTAAAATACGTGCCATAGATTCTTGGAAGTATTACAGCTATAAGTTTTTTCATATGGTTACTTTTTGTAACTTACTCTATAAAAGAGATTAAAAATACAGATTACTTTTTAAAATACTTGGGGTTACTAGAATCAAATCAGGTGTAATTATGGAAACTATTGCTGATAATCAAAAAGTTAGAACTGCAAAAAAATTAGAAAAAATGTTTGGACATATTGACTACAAACATCCGCCAGAATTATGCCCTGTGCGAGATGTAATGTCCGTAGCATCTGACCAATGGAGTACGTTGATTATTCTTTGGTTGGGTTATTTTCCTATATTGCGATTCAATAAGCTTAAAAAGTTTGTCTACGGTATATCGAATAAGGTATTAAGCCAACGCTTGAAAGTTTTGGAAGCTGATGGGTACATCTCCAGAAAAGCTTATGCCGAAGTGCCCATTAGAGTTGAATATAGTTTGACGGAATTTGGTCAATCCTATGTGGAAAAATTATTGGAGCTAACCGAATGGATGCAAGCCAATAGCCCAAAAGTTTTGGCCAATCGAGAAAAATATGGATTGCTATGATGCTAGCTTAATCCCATCCCAACATCATGTATTTTATTTTGGCATCATCGGGTATTTGAACCGCCTCAATAGTTGAAGTGCCGTATCGAAGATTAGCGGGCAATTCCTCCTTGTCGATGGTAAAATAAATATTGCTGCCCTTCGGGAAAACCACAATGCTTTTTATAGTGGTCACAATTTTTTTGATGGGATATTTTTGCTGAATTTCTCCAAAAGTACTGGCCAGCCCAATACCTTTTTCGGTTTCATACCGTATATCAAAGATTCGCACATTCTCTACGGTCGGTATGCTATCCAAACTAGGTGTCAGTGTCAATAGATGTTTCCCACCTTTTTCAAATACCTTCACTTTTCTTGTTCTTGTTCCAATTTTAAGATTCAAAGTGTCTTTTACAATAGAATCTTGCACAAAAACAGTTTCTAAATCATTTATAGGTGTCGTATTCAAAAGCATACCGACACTATTTTCTGAAATTAAGAATGTAGTATCTTTTTCTTGGCATCCAAGAAAAACCAACAAATTCAAAACACCAAATACCAATATTAATTTTTTCATTCAACTAACAACTAACAACTAACAACTAACAACTAACGGATAACTTTTTTTAAGACTCCAAGTACACCGCGAATAAAAGTAGCACTGGTCAACACCTTTACAACAGGATTCATTCGGGTGCTCTTTCTGGCAGAGGTACTTCTTCTGGATGTAGCTTTTTTTTCTTTCTCTTTTTCGGCCTCTTTCTCGGCTACTTCTATTTTTTCATTGAGAATTTCATAGGCACTTTCCCTATCAATATCCTCATTGTATTTTTTAATGAGTTTGGACTTGCCCAAAACATCTTTTAGCTCAGTATTCGTTAAAACGTCCATTCTGCTCATGGGCGCGCGTAGCATAGTGGCCGCAAGTGGCGTAGGTCTTCCCTTTTCATCCAAAGCAGAAATTAAGGCTTCACCAATTCCTAATGATGTCAAGACCTCTTTGGTATCATAAAATTCAGAATCTGGATAATTTTCGGCAGTAAGTTTAATGGCTTTTCTATCCTTCGCCGTGAAGGCTCTAAGCGCATGCTGTACTTTAAGCCCCAACTGTGACAAAACTGCATCTGGGACATCGGTTGGGTTCTGTGTTACAAAATAGAGCCCAATACCCTTGGAACGGATTAGTTTTACGATACTTTCAATCTGGTCCAATAACGCCTTTGACGCTTCCTTGAAAATCAGATGGGCTTCATCTATAAAAAGAATCAGTTCTGGTCTGTCACTATCACCTTGTTCTGGGAATGTACTGTAAATTTCAGCCAAAAGACTCAACATAAAGGTTGAAAAAAGTTTGGGCTTATCTTGAATGTCGGTCAATCTAATGATGTTGATAAAACCTCTACCATTTTCATCTATCCGAACCAGGTCGTCCACTTCGAATGATTTTTCACCAAAGAACAAATCTGCCCCTTGTTGCTCCAGCTCTATGATTTTCCTTAAAATAGTTCCCGTAGAGCTGGTTGAGATTCTTCCATAGGATTCCTGAAATTCTTTCTTCCCTTCGCCAGTGGCATATTGCAATACTTTTTTAAAATCCTTTAAATCCAATAATGGAAGTTTGTTATCGTCGCAATATTTAAAAACAACCGCGACAATACCTTCTTGTGTGACCGTTAGGTCCAAAATTCTTGAAAGCAATACAGGACCAAATTCTGAGACCGTGGCACGTAAACGAACCCCATTTTGTTCTGAAAGGGATAAAATTTCTACAGGAAATGCGGTCGCATTAAAAGGGATTCCAATTTTTTCATGACGCTCATCTATTTTGGGATGGCCAGGACTGGGTTGTGCTATACCACTTAGATCACCCTTTAGGTCCATTAACAATACTGGAATTCCCTTGTCCGATAAATTCTCGGCAATCACTTGGAGTGTCTTGGTCTTTCCCGTACCTGTTGCTCCAGCAATCAACCCATGGCGGTTAAGAGTTTTCAACGGAATCTTTACTAAGGCATTGGTGACAGTTTCACCATTAAGGATTCCTGCGCCCATGGTTATAAAATCACCTTTGGTCGTGTAGCCTTTTTCAATATGTTCAAAGAATTTTTCTTTGCCTTCCATGGACTTCAATTTCTGATAAAAATAGGGTAATTTTAAACAAATCTAAAAACACGATTATGAAACTGGTTCAACGTTTTTTTCTTTCTGTTCTCATGCTTGGAATATTTGCTACGTCATATGCTCAGGAAACCACGGAAATTGTTTTTCACAAATCGCATGAAGTAAAAAAACAAAAAGCTCCTTTTAGTGATGTGGTGCAAGCAGGAAACCTTTTCTTTTTGGCAGGACAAATAGGAATGGACCATTCTACCAGAACCATGGTCGAAGGTGGCATAAAAGGTGAGACCGTACAGGTGATCAAAAATATTGAAGCTGTATTGGCACAACATGATATGAAATTGGAAAATGTTGTAAAATGTACCGTTATCTTAAGTACTATGGATGATTTTGGTGCGTTTAACGAAGTGTACTCCAAGTTTTTTACAAAAAAGCCTGCAAGAACCACTTTTGCAGCTAGTGGATTGGCAAGAAACGCCAAAATTGAGATTGAGGTTGTCGCTGTCAGATAACCGATGATTACAGACAGATTGTTCTAAAATCCCTTTTTTAGGAATACTGATTCCAGAAACCTACTAATCGGAAAATCCAACCATCCAACCTATCTTTGCAAAATGGTTTCAGAACAGGTTATGGATTTGGTGGAAAAAGGGTTGATGCTTCCTTTAATGGAAGAGTTCTACACTATCCAAGGAGAGGGGTTTCATAAAGGTACGGCTGCTTATTTTATACGTGTTGGTGGCTGCGATGTAGGTTGCCATTGGTGCGATGTAAAAGAAAGCTGGAATGCCGATACACATCCACCTACTCAAATTGGAAGTATTGTTGAGAATGCTGCCAAATATTCAGATACTATTGTTGTTACAGGTGGTGAGCCGCTCACTTGGGATATGGGGCCATTGACCTCTGGATTGAAGAACATGAACCTAAAAACCCATATTGAAACTTCTGGGGCATATCCGCTAACAGGTATTTGGGACTGGATTTGTCTTTCACCTAAAAAGAATAAGCTCCCTGTTGATGAAGTTTATAGCGTTGCCCACGAATTGAAGGTTATAATTTTCAATAAGCACGATTTTATATTCGCTGAGGAGCAAGCTGCAAAAGTTAATGGAGATTGTATTTTGTATTTACAGCCAGAGTGGAGTGTGCGTGAAAAAATGGTTCCACTAATTGTGGATTACGTTATGGAGCATCCAAAGTGGAAAGTATCCTTACAAACCCATAAATACTTGAATATCCCCTAGGAGGTTAAATTAGCGTCCGCCGTTGTTTTGTAAATCCAAAATACATTCGGCATCAAGACGTGGAACTGCAGCAGACCCTCTAGCGACATTGCTTTCCAGCATTTTTAGGATTGTATTCCCATTTAAGTTACATGCCGAACGCAACCCTGAAGTCTTTCCGGCTAAACTCAGCATTCTTGCTGCGGAACTTCCAAATACCAATTCAGCGCGCATTAGGCAACCTTCAACGTTACAATGATCATTACCAATAGGGTTGCCATTATCATCCAGGACGGGATTGCCATTCTCGTCCCTTTGAATGTCTTCATGTTCATTAATGGCTTCAGTACCTAAGTTTACCAATCCGAATAAATGTCCAAATTCATGATTTAACGTGGCCGTCTCAACATCTGTAACAGTTATTGCCGAGCTCCTACTTGCCAAACTCCTTATGGTGGATTCGTAAATTATCATGGAAGTATTTCTGTATACAGCTCCTAAAGTAACCAAGCCTTCGTCCAAATCATCACCATCTGATGGTGCATCTGCAAAATAAATGTAGATGGCCAAAGTGCTACCGTCGTTGTATGCTGTTCTATTTTCTTCCTCTAAATCCGCAATTTCGTCCAAAATCAGTGTTTCCTCATTTGGAGAGGGTAATTCCCTATATGTAACTTCAATATCCGTTTTAAAAGTCCTATCGGATAGATAGCCCACAAAATTATCAATTGAGGTTTCTGTAGGGCGAAATCCGCGAACATAGGTAATTTCAATCAATAGTTTATCAAAATTCACATTAGATAAAATATCGTTCGCAGAAGACCCTGTAGCTTGTAAGTTAGGTGTTTTGTTTACAGTTGCTGAGGAATTGGAGTCATCGTCCGAATCATTGGAACAGCTACTGGCAAATGCCAAAACAATTAATAGAAGAATCAGATTTTTCTTTTTCATAGCAAAATGATATGTAATGAAAACGCCAATGGGCGAATTCTATTATACAGGTAACGAAAGTCTTGCCAAATAGTCGTAATGTTTCCCTTGGCTTACAAGCTCGCAATTAAATCCATTGGTTTCACATGCGTTTTTTAACGTATTAAAATCAACATAGAGCCAATTTAACGGTGGTCCTTTATGTCCTTTATATTCCAATGTAAAACATACCTCTCCATAATACTCTAAATTGTTGGGAACCCAAAACCCACCATCTTCATCTTGGTCGAACATGTAGATGATATCGCTTGAATCCAATAGAATTTGCCCGTTTGGCAATAACAATGATTTTAAATGACTCATAAACTTAGCTAAGTCTATCAACTTTCCTGCCAAACCAATGCCGTTCATAAGTAATAATAAAGTATCAAATTTTGATTCGTTATAGTTGAGTATGGTATTTTGTACGGTTGTTTTTACACCCCTTTCTTTGCAAACTTCTATCGCTCCTTTTGAGGTGTCCAAAGCGGTAACTTCCAATCCTTTATTTTGAAGGTATAGTGCATGACTTCCTGCACCACAGCCTATATCCAATACTTTTCCCTTTGCCAAACGTAACGCTTTTTGCTCCAAGAGTGGCATTTCATTATAGCTGCGGAACAGGTAGGGTAGCGGGATAACATCTTCCTCATCAAGTGAAGAATAGGTTTTTATATCTTCTGAATAGTTTTTATTCTGATAATCCAGTAAAGCTGTACCAAAAATATCTTCCATACATTAAAATCGAATACTGCAAAAATGGGACTTTAATCGAAGATAAGGGTTTAAATGAAATCCATTTTTTAAGTTTGCTTCATGATGAAGAAGGAATTTGAGCAATTGCCTAAAAAAGCAAAAGAAAAGCATGCAGAGAATAAAAGATTTTTTGCGAAGCTCAGAAAACGTCCTCCAAAAGATTTGGATTATGTTATGCAGGACCTTCATGATGCAGAATTTCAACGCACGGATTGCCTCACTTGTGCCAATTGCTGTAAGACAACAGGGCCTCTTTTCACCAATGCCGATGTTGAGCGAATAGCTAAGTACTTTAGAAAGAAACCTTCGCAGTTCATTGATGAATACCTTCGGGTCGATGAAGACAACGACTATGTACTAAAAGAAGTCCCTTGTACATTCTTGGGAGATGATAATTACTGTTCCATTTATTCGGTGCGTCCTAAAGCATGCCGTGAGTTTCCCCATACAGACCGAAAAAAGTTTCAACAGATTACTAACCTTACTTTAAAGAACGTTGCTATTTGCCCCGCCGCCTTTAATATTGTCGAAGAAATGAAGCGTAAAATCAAGTTTTGACGATTTCTTATATTTGAAGGTATGGAGCAGATAATCACCTATTTCGAAAATATACCCGCATTGCACCGAAGCCTAATTCTAATCGGTGGAATTACCTTTTTTTGGGTTTTGGAAGGCATAGTACCGCTCTTTAGTGTTGATTACAAAAAGTGGCGTCATTCCGTTCCTAATTTTTTCTTTACGCTTACAACAATAATTGTCAATTTTCCTTTGGCGTTTTTACTATTGAAAACAGCGGATTGGTCAGTGGAAAATGAGTTTGGAATTATTAATTGGCTTCCGGAAATGCCGTTATGGTTATACGTTTTGTTGGGTGTCATGCTATTGGATTTGATAGGAGCCTATACTGCACATTTGGTGGAACACAAGGTAAAACCCCTTTGGATGGTGCATTTGGTACATCATTCCGACCATAATGTAGATACCACAACAGCCAATAGACATCATCCTTTAGAAAGCCTGATTCGTTATACATTTACCTTGATAGGCGTTTTCATTGTTGGAGCGCCAATAGGTATCATTATGCTCTACCAAAGTCTGTCTGTGGTGCTTTCACAGTTCAATCACGCCAATATACGCTTGCCAAAAAAGGTTGATGATGCCATAAGTTGGATTATTATAAGTCCGGATATGCATAAAGTGCACCATCATTACCAACTTCCCTATACCGATTCCAATTACGGAAACATCTTTTCGATTTGGGACAGGCTTTTTGGGACATACATGAAAATGGATGTGGATAAAATAGTCTATGGAGTTGATACTTTTCCTGATGAGAAAGAGAACAGTAGCATTATTGGTTTGTTAAAGCAGCCTTTTCACAAATACCGCAAGCCGACCACAAGTGATTAGTCGTAAATCAGATATTTTTTTCGGATAGCTTTAAAGGTCTCCAATTCTTCTTGCCAAGTAGCTTTTATCCCATCTTCTGAAAGTCCAGCTTCAATTTGTTTTTGTAACTCAGGGGTGCCCGAATGTTTGGTGAAGGATTCGGTCTTGAAGAATTTTGACTTATCCGAGGTGTTTGTATATGCATCAATCAACCACTTTAAGGACATGGTATTCATGCGTTTTTCTTTAGATAGATCCCTTCCAAAACATGTTTTGCCTTCTTCTTTTGGATACTTGGACCCAAAATTTGGTTGAGGTACATAACTGAAATCATATTGGGTACTGTCCAAAAACGATGCTCCATAGCGTTGAAATTGAAACTCGGTACCTCTCCCGGCATTTACATTGGTTCCCTCAAAAAGCCCTAAGCTGGGATATAGATGTATGGAAGTATCGTTGGGTAAGTTGGGCGATGGTCTAATCGATAAGCTATAATCGGTATTTCGGGTATAATTCTCAATAGGAATGATGGTCAAATCAGCAATAACTCCATCAGTGAGCCACCCTTCCGTATTGATCATTTTTGCATATTCCCCAATGGTCATTCCATAAACTAGAGGAATCGTGGTCATTCCCAAAAAGCTTGTATGTTCTTTTTTCATTGTCGGTCCATCAACATAACTTGCATTGGGATTGGGTCTGTCCAACACAATTATGGGAATGTTATTTTCAGCACAAGCTTCCATCACTAATTGCAATGTTGCGATATACGTATAGAACCGCACCCCCACATCTTGAATGTCAAAAACAACAATATCCAAGTCCTGTAATTGTTCCTTGGAAGGTTTTTTGTTTTTTCCATATAAGGAAACAATGGGAAGTCCGGTTTTAGTATCGATGCCGTCCTTGACCACTTCACCAGCATCTGCTTTTCCGCGAAATCCATGTTCTGGCGCGAAGACTGTTTTAATATTGACATTGAGGGAGATCAAAGAATCCACTAAATGCGTGTTGCCCGCTTTTTTGAAAATAACACTGGTTTGATTGGCCACTACTCCAATAGCTTTGTCATATAGCAAATGAACATAAGCAGCTGTCCTGTTAGCTGCCACCTGGACTTCTGGTAAAGTGTCCTTTGCTATATGAACTGATGTATTTTTTGGTTGCTTTTCCTGTCCTCTACATGAAGAAATCAGTAAAAACAACAATAAAACAGTACTTTTGAAAACAGATAAAATGGACATTCGTTGAATTTAGAATTGTTTATTGCCAAGCGCCTTATTACAGGGAAGGAGCATAAAATTAGTATATCCGCTCCTATAATAAAAATTGCCATTGCAGCAATTGCCATTGGAATCGTAATGATGCTGATCGCTATTGCAACTGGTGTGGGCCTTAAACAAAAGATCCGTGAAAAAGTTGCTGCTTTTAACGGGCATATCCAAATTTCGAATTACGATAATAATACTTCGGATGTTTCTGTAGAACCTATCTCCTTAAATCAAGATTTTTATCCAAAGTTTAGTGATGTTGATGGTATTGCCCATGTGCAAGCTGTAGCTACAAAAGGCGGTATCATTAGAACCGAAGATACTTTTGAAGGAATGCTGGCCAAGGGTGTAGGGCGGGATTACAATTGGAATGCTTTTGAAGAATTTGTAGTAGATGGTCGATTGCCCGATTATGGTGGTAAGCTAAATGATGAGGTTTTGATTTCCAGAATCATGGCAAATCGGTTGCAACTTAAAGTTAACGATACTTTTTTCTCTTTTTTTCTAAAAGATGGAGATGCTTCAAAAGTCCCCAATAATAGAAAGTTTAACATAGTTGGCATTTATGATAGCGGTTTTGAGGAGTTTGATGGCACCTATGTTTTTGTTGATATCCGTCACATTCAACGTATGAACAAATGGAAAGCTGATGAAATTGGGAACTTTGAGGTTTTTCTGGAAGATTTCAATCAGTTGGAAGAAAAAAGCAATGAAATCTACGGAAAAACGCTCTCTAATCTCGACACACAAAATATAAAGACGAAATACTTCAGGATTTTTGAGTGGATAGGATTATTCGACTTTAATATAGCTCTGATCATAGGCATCATGATCATTGTTGGAGGAATCAATATGATCACTGCCTTGTTGGTACTTATTTTAGAGCGTACGCAGATGATTGGGGTTTTAAAAGCATTGGGGTCAGAGAATTGGAGCATTCGAAAGGTGTTTTTGTACAATGCCACCTATCTGATTGCTATAGGACTACTTTGGGGCAATGGTATTGGTTTGGGATTGTTGTACCTTCAAAACAAGTATCGATTATTTAAATTCCCCAATCCTGAAGAATATTATATCGAATACATTCCTGTTCATATCGATGTGCCTATGGTTCTGTTTTTGAACCTAGGTGTTATGCTCTTGTGTTTGTTAATGCTTTTATTGCCTTCGTACATCATCACTAAAATAACTCCGGTAAAGGCCATTAAGTTTGAGTGAGGTTCAAGTTCAAATCTCAAGTTCAAGCGCAAGCTAAAAATTCAAATACAAGTGCAAATACAAACTCAAAATTCAAGTACAAGTTCTAATTTTTATTTTTTCCTAAACCCTAAACCCTAAACCCTAAACCCTAAACCCTAAACCCTAAACCCCAAGTACAAGTACAAGTACAAGTTCAAAAAGCAAGTTCAAATGTGAAAAATGTTTTTTCTAAACCAACAACCAACAACCAACAACGAACAACGAACAACGAACTCAATCTCGTTTGATTATCTTTGCGCCGATTATGGAATACGCTAATAATATACTTGAAACCATTGGGAAAACACCCTTGGTAAAATTGAATTCATTGACCGCTGAATTACCTTGTTTGGTGTTGGCGAAATATGAAACGTTCAATCCGGGAAATTCCGTTAAGGATAGGATGGCCTTGCAAATGGTCGAAGATGCTGAAGTTGCTGGAATTCTTAAGCCAGGTGGAACGATTATAGAGGGCACATCTGGGAACACTGGGATGGGATTGGCCTTGGCAGCAGTGGTAAAAGGCTATAAAATGATTTGCGTTATCAGCGATAAGCAATCAAAAGAAAAGATAGATATATTAAAGGCGGTTGGTAGCGAAGTGCATGTTTGCCCTACAGATGTAGCTCCAGAAGATCCACGTAGTTATTATTCAACAGCAAAACGACTTTCTAAGGAGATTCCCAATTCTTGGTATGTGAACCAATACGATAATCCATCCAACTGTAAAGCGCACTACTTAAGCACAGGTCCAGAGATTTGGGAACAGACCGACGGTAAAGTAACCCATTTTGTAGTTGGTGTAGGTACCGGTGGAACTATTTCTGGCGTGGGCAGTTATCTTAAACAGCAAAATCCCAATGTAAAGGTATGGGGAATCGATACCTACGGTTCTGTCTTTAAAAAATATCATGAGACGGGTATTTTTGATGAAAATGAAATATATCCATATGTGACCGAGGGGATAGGGGAGGACATATTGCCCAAGAATGTAAACTTTGGAATTATTGATGGCTTTACAAAGGTGACCGATAAAGATGCAGCGGTGTATACGCAACGTTTGGCAAAAGAAGAAGGCATGTTTTTAGGGAACTCGGCGGGAGCCGCCATTAAGGGTTTACTTCAATTAAAGGAACACTTCTCTAAAGATGATGTTGTCGTAGTACTTTTCCATGACCATGGCAGTCGTTATGTTGGCAAAATGTTTAATGATGATTGGATGCGCGAGAAAGGATATATAGATTAATTTTCTATACTTTAGAGCTAAAATCCAAACTTATGTCACTAAAGAATCTTCTAACTGTTAGCTGTTTTTTGCTGACTGTCTCACTAGTTGCACAAAATCTTTCAAAAACCGAGAAGAAGATTATAACTTCCGTTGAGAAAAATAATTCCGAAGCTATATCCTTTCTAGAAAAGGTAGTCAATATCAATAGCGGTACACTAAATGCCAAAGGTGTAAAAGAGGTAGGTATGGTCTTTAAGGATGCTTTTGAAGACATCAACTTTCAGACGAATTGGATTGATATGCCACAGGAAATGAACCGTGCTGGACATCTGTTTGCAGAGACTACAGGTAAAAAAGGAAAGAAATTATTGCTTATAGGGCATTTGGATACTGTTTTTGAAGAGGATAGTCCTTTTCAAGCTTTTAAGATGGTAAATGATAGCATTGCACATGCACCTGGTGGCAATGATATGAAGGGAGGGAACGTTATCGTGCTTTATGCATTAAAGGCGCTGCACGAAAATGGATTGTTAAAGAAGGCACAGATTATCGCAGCCTTTACCGGAGATGAAGAAAGTACCGGAAAGCCTTTAGAAGTTAGTAGGAAAGATTTGATCGATGCAGCAAAACGCAGTGATATTGCTTTGGGTTTTGAAACTTCTACAGGTTTTAATTACGCCACGGTCGCCAGACGGGGTTCTTCGGGTTGGGCGGTCGAGGTTAAAGGTAAACGAGCACATTCCTCTGGAATCTTTAATGAGCGAGTAGGAGCGGGAGCCATATTTGAGATGTCGCGCATCTTACATCAATTTTATACCGATGTCAAAGGTGAAGATTTGCTCACGTTTAATCCCGGTACTCTTTTAGGAGGAACTTTTGTCAATTTTGATGGTGCAACAAGTAAAGGCGATGTTTTTGGGAAGACCAATGTAGTTGCCCAAAAAGCTATAGTACGGGGAGGATTGCGTTTTATTTCGGAAGAACAAAAAGAAAGGGCACGAGAAAAAATGCGAAATATCATATCCAATAATCTTCCACACACTTCTGCTGAAATAACCTTTACAGATAGCTATCCAGCAATGGGGCCAACAGAAGGAAACAAGGCGCTTTTGAATGTTTTAAATAAAGTAAGTCTCGATTTGGAACAGGGCGAAGTTTTGGCGTATGATCCGGGGAAACGCGGTGCGGCAGATACATCCTTCGTTGCCGAATATGTAGATTGTCTAGATGGTTTGGGAGCTATGGGCACTGGGGCGCACACCCCTGAAGAAACCGTAAATCTAAATACAATAGAAGCTTTAACTAAACGTACGGCAATCTTAATCTACAGACTTATCAATACAAACTAATGATAACTCTAAAAAGCGAAAATAGTACGGTCGGTATTGATGACGGGGAATTGGTTAGCTACGTTGTTAATGGTCACGAATTCATCCATCAAAAAGGAAGCCCGGGTTGGAGAAGTTCGGATACGGAGATGTTTCCTATCATTGGACCGGTAAATGAAGCAAACTTTAACGTACAGGTCTCCAAAGGAAATGCTACACAAGATCAGCACGGTATTTTACGGGAATTGGAGTACAAACTTGTTTCCAATACAGAAACTTCGGCAGTCTATAAAAAAGAGTATAAAGCTGGAACGCCCATTAAAAATTCCAAGTATCCTGAAAAATCGAATAAGCAATGGTTGATGTGGCCTTTCTCTTTTGGTTTTGAAAAGTCATTCAACCTGAACAGAGAAGTACTGGAAGTCACATTTATTATTACAGGCGAACGTGATATGCCTTTTATGTTAGGGTACCACCCGGCATTCAAACTTCATACGGATAATCCGATAATAGTTGCCGGTGAAAAGGAAATCACATTGGATGAGGTTCTGGCGGTTGGGAATAGAGCTTTGCAGGTTGCCAATTGTAAATCCATCATATTAAAAGACAAAAAATCCATTACCATTGAAACCGAAGGCTTTGAACATTTTATGTGTTGGACGGAGGTAAACAACATGGTCTGTATTGAACCCATTACTTTTTATCCCTATGCGGTTGAACAAAGTAAGCTGCACGAAGGATTTCAATATTTGAAGGATTCAGCCCGATTCAAAGTAACTTTGAAGGTCAACTGAATTTTTGTTGTAATTCATCTACAGCAGCTTCGGTCATGGCATTTTTTTCTTGTTCGAGCAAGATTGATGCAGGTGCCATTCGCTCGGCACAATCCGCAATAGCGCATCTTTCGCAGGTAACACCCACATTATAGGTTTTGATTGCTTTGTCGTCCAGAAAACTTACTTTTCGCTTCAGTTGGTCGTTAATGAGCAATCCAATGCCCACGCTTCGGTACATGTCTTTTTTAAATGGATCTTTGGTGGCAGAAGAAAAAATTAAATATGAGAATTTATCATCTGGATAGTGGGAAATCTGTACTTCAATATCATGCTCAGCATCTGTTTTTTCAATTTTTTGTAGTACGCGAACCGAAGCCCATCTGCGACAGTACTTTTCATTGGTCTCATTGCCGTGGGGCGAGTGTTGATGGGTAAGATGAAGTTCTTTGGTGATATCGAAGTGTTGACTCCCTTTTAGATATGCAAATCGCAGGAAAAATATATTCTCCATCTGATAATCGGCAGGCAATAGGTTTGTCAATCGTTGATATAAAGACTCAGGAGACGCATTGAAGCGCTTTGTCATTTTAGCCAAAAACGTCTTGTCGAACTTTGGCTTTGCCAAAAAATCGTCCAGATTACGTTTGAGCAATTGCCTGGGGATGATCAGTGCACCCGCAAAGTAAGAGGCATACAGATTGTTGAGTACTTGGTCAAAATTTTCAAACTTGATCCAGGTAAACGTATACAAACGTTCTGTGATTTTTAAATAATTATAACCGATTTCTTTAGCGTAAATAAAAGTACGTTGTGCCTCATCTACATGGTCGGCAACTAAAAGTGTCTTTGTTTTAGGAACAAAAATAGAACGTAGATTATCCAACTCCCTATAGGTGATCAAGTCTTCATTATTTATTGTGTAGCCGTATTCTTCAACTAGGATCTCTTCCAGCTCAGATGAAGAGACGGACTTTTCCATATTGATATGGTATGCTTTTGCAAAATCAATAACAGCACTTTCCAAATCTGGAAAAAAGTTTTGATTTGCTTCTTGGTACGAACGTAGGGAAGCAAGATAAAAGCTTTCCTTACCAAAATCATAGTGTTTTGCAATTTCAATAATGGTGCTGATAAAGGCATTTACCTTGGTCGGCGCATTGGCAACAATATCGATAAGGTCACTTTCCTTAATCCCAAATAAGTGCAGTGGCAACTCCTTTAATACTTTGGATTGCAATATTTCCCCGACGGGAGCTAGGTTTTTATCCAGCTTTAAGGATACCATTTTATCGTAAGGCACCTCTAGCTTCTCTGCAAGCAGGACAATTTTATCGGTTTTTGGATACTTTTTTCCTTTCTCGATTTCGTTCAGGTAGGATTTGGAAAGTCCGGTAAGCTTAGAAAGCCCGAATAGTGATAGGTTTTTCTTTCCGCGTATTTGTTTGAGTTTTAGCCCAAAAATTAGTTTGATGTATTCTTCTTCCATTTTTCGCAATCAAAGATAGTATATTTTGCGAATATTATAAAAATAGCGATTATATTATATTTAGCGAACGTTCGCTTGTTTTTGAAAAAACTTTGTAGTATCCTTGTATGTCTAAAATAGTTAGTTATGGAAAAAGCATTGATTACCCCAGCGGATTTACAATTCTCAAAAACGGTGACGAACTATTATCCTGAATTGCTAATGGACGGAGCATTGGAATTCTTGATAGAGTTGCATCAAAAGTTCAATAAGGAACGGCTACAGTTATTACAGGAACGTTTAAAACAACAGGTGCTATTTGATGAAGGGGTCATGCCATCATTTCCAAAAGAAACAGAAGAAACAAGGAAAACGGATTGGTGCGTAAAGTATATACCCGAAGATTTACAAGACCGTAGGGTGGAGATTACAGGTCCAGTGGAACGAAAAATGGTCATAAATGCCTTGAACTCTGGTGCAAAAACGTTTATGGCGGATTTTGAGGATAGCAATTCACCTACTTGGGATAATTGCTTGCAAGGTCAGCAAAACCTGATTGATGCGAACAAAAGAACAATATCGTTTTACGATTCCAAAAAAGATAAATCATATCAACTTAATGATGAAGTGGCTGTGCTTTTGGTAAGACCTAGAGGACTTCATTTGAACGAACGCCATATTTTGATCAACGGTGAAGAGGTATCTGGAAGTTTGTTTGATTTTGCACTCTATGTCTTCCATAATACCAGAACCTTAATGGAACGTGGGTCGGCTCCCTATTTTTATCTGCCAAAACTAGAGCATTATCTAGAGGCACGATGGTGGGATGAGGTCTTTTCGTTTTCAGAAGAATACCTAAGTGTTCCGGTAGGTACATTTAAAGCTACGGTATTGGTCGAAACCATAACAGCAAGTTTTCAGTTGGACGAGATTATCTATGAGCTTAAAAATCATATTGTTGGGTTAAATTGTGGGCGTTGGGATTATATTTTTTCATATATAAAAAAGTTTAGGAACCATCCTGAATTTATCCTTCCCGATCGTGATCAGGTAACGATGACCGTGCCTTTTATGGATGCTTATTCAAAATTAGTGATTCAGCGTTGTCACAAAAGAGGTATTCTGGCAATTGGTGGAATGGCAGCTCAAATTCCAATTAAGGGCAATCCTGTAGCAAATAAAATTGCTTTGGAAAAAGTACGTGCAGATAAAGAACGTGAGGTCAAAAATGGCCATGATGGTACATGGGTGGCCCATCCCGGATTGGTAAAAATAGCTAAGGATGAATTTGATACTCATATGAAAAGAGCCAATCAACTACACGTATTGAGAGAAGGAGATAAAATATCCGAAGAAGATTTGATAGCCGTGCCAAAAGGAACGATTACCGAGAAAGGAATTCGAAAAAATATCAATGTTGGCATATTGTATCTAGAAGCATGGCTTAGGGGAAATGGATGTGTGGCACTCTACAATTTAATGGAAGATGCGGCAACAGCAGAAATTTCACGAACCCAAATATGGCAGTGGCGCAAGTTTAATGTGCTATTGGAAGACGGGCGCAAGTTTACGGACAAGCTGTATGCCAAGATTTTTAGGGAAGAAATGGATAAAATTATTCATGTGGTAGGGGAAGCTAATTTAGGTGCCACCAAGTTTGAAAAAGCTTTCAAGTTGTTTGATAAACTAGTTAAAGCCAGAGAGTTTGAAGAATTTTTAACGCTTAAGGCCTATCAGGAAATAGAGTAATCAAAATAGAAATAAAAAAATCCCAAGAATGGGCGAACATTACCTGGGATTCAAGTTCAAAATTGAAAAATTAAAATTATGGAAAAAAAGGAGAAAGTCCAAGCATTACTTACGGATTGGATGGTAAACCCAAGGTGGAAAGGTGTTGAAAGACCTTATACGGCTGAAGAAGTCATTAAATTAAGGGGTTCTTATGAAATTGATTATTCTATCGCTAGAATAGGAGCTGAAAAATTCTGGAAGCAACTCAACAGTAAGGATTTTGTCGCTGGTTTGGGAGCTCTTACAGGTAACCAGGCCATACAAGAAGTAGAGGCTGGGTTAGAAGCAATTTATTTAAGCGGTTGGCAAGTGGCTGCAGATGCGAATTTGGCCGGTGAAATGTACCCGGATCAATCATTGTATCCTGCCAATAGTGTTCCAATGGTGGTTAAAAGAATCAATAATGCACTTTTGCGGGCAGATCAGATTCAAACGGTAAACGAAACCGAGGATAAAAAGGATTATCTAGTACCCATAATCGCAGATGCCGAAGCCGGTTTTGGTGGAAATCTAAACGCTTTTGAATTGATGAAATCCATGATTGAAAGTGGGGCGGCAGGTGTTCATTTTGAAGATCAGTTAAGTTCTGCAAAAAAATGTGGGCATCTTGGAGGCAAAGTGCTGGTGCCTACCCAAGAAGCAATCAATAAATTAATTGCAGCAAGATTGGCTGCCGATGTAATGGGAGTTCCCACATTGATAATAGCTCGAACAGATGCGGATGCCGCTAACCTGCTTACAAGCGATATCGATGAAAGAGACCACGAATTCATTACAGGGGAACGTTCCCCAGAAGGTTTCTTCTATGTAAAAAATGGCTTGGAACAGGGCATTAATAGAGGATTGAGCTATACACCGTTCGCAGATTTGATCTGGTTGGAAACCTCTACACCCGATTTGGAACAGGCAAGAAAATTTGCTGAGGGCATTCATGCAAAATATCCCGATAAAATGTTGGCTTACAATTGTTCGCCTTCTTTTAACTGGGCTTCCAAGCTATCTAAAAAGGAGATGGAGACTTTTAGGGAAGAATTAGCAGGGATGGGCTATAAATTCCAATTTATAACCTTGGCAGGCTTTCATGCATTGAACACAAGTATGTTCGAGCTGAGCAAAGCCTATAAAGAAAAAGGAATGGCGGGGTATTCTGAGTTGCAAGAGCGAGAATTTGCTTTACAGAAATATGGTTTTAAGGCTGTTAAACATCAAGGTTTTGTTGGCACCAGTTATTTTGACGAAGTTCAAGATGTTATTACTTCGGGGAAATCAAGTACAGTTGCTATGAAAGGAAGTACCGAGACTGCCCAATTCTGAGGTATTCTTTGTTAGTTGGTTGATAAAATGCCCCTTTTTGGGGCATTTTTTTGATGCTAAATCTTAATTGTTAAAGAAATCACAATTTTTCCATGCTTCTAGCCGTTATAATAAGTATCTTAGTAGGAGTAATTTTACGAAATACGCTTACATGTTCCGAAAATTTATTGAGAGAGTAGGGGTTATGAACTGTATCATGCTCCTAGTGGTAGTTTCGATAATTATCGTCTCTGAAACACTTTTCCTTCAAGGAAAAAAACTGGATGCAATTTTTATTGCATTTTGGGCACCGACCATACTTGGTTTTATGAATTACTTGAAATACAAAAAGTAATGGATTTTGTTCTTATTTATTCCATTATTGTCGCCATAATCTTTCTGATTTGGCTGCTTTTTGTTGTGCGCATGTACAAGAAAATCAAAGATTGACCGCACGTTGTTTTTTCAAACGGAGAAAACGGTAAGTTTTTCGATTGCACTACTTTTTTTCAATAAATAAGAATTTAATATCCTATCTGTTTCAACCGTATTCTTTTGAGGAATTATAAAAGCCTCAATATCAGCAATAGACGAAACTTCTAACTGGTTATCTATAAATCCATAACCCTTATAGACTCCAGAGTCAATAAGCACAACTGCATTTTCTTCAATATTCCTACCTTTCTCCTTAATAATGCGCACTTCGGATTGTGAAGCTTTAATGCTGGAAATAGCAGCTTCCACTTTTGCATTATAGTCGGTCACAGCTTCTTTGGAAGCACAAATACCTTCGCAAGAGTTCAAAGTGTGGTGTGAACAAGATGAATGGGTCTCTTGTAAATGGCAATATTTGGGACATAATGCAAATACTTTACATAGTTCTTCCAAATAAGCCCTACAATCTGTTTGGTTATAAAAAACCTTTAGCGGTCTGGGTACAACTTTACTACTGTTGTAGGCCAGGTGCAAAACTCCTTTACGATCTTCATAAGTAAAGATGGCGTATTGTTTTACATTTCTTTTTTGAGCTCTGTTGTATATGGGATAGTGGGTCTTTATATCGGTTGATTCCATGAGAAGGGCAACCAACTCACTTCCCGAAAGTTTAAAATCGATATTTGCGGTTTCACTGCACATTTTGATTTCTCTGTTGCTCTTGTCATAAAAATGGCTCAAAACCCTTTTCTTTAGGTTTTTTGCTTTGCCCACGTAAATAATCTCTTCCTGTCGATTTTTGAAGTGATAGATTCCAGGCTTTTGGGGAATATTATTAAAAACGACTTTTGGTAAATGCGGTGGTAATGTTGCTTCTTGACTTCTCGAATTCAAGAATTTTTTAAAGATATCTTGAGCATTCGGGGCATTTATCAGTTTTTTAAAAAGCAAAACTGTAGCGTGTGCATCCCCTCTTGCCCTGTGCCTATCTGCCAAAGGAATATTTATGGCCGAACATAACTTGCCCAAGCTATAAGAATGTAAGCCTGGAATCAGATTTCTAGACAAGCGAACCGTACAAAGCTTTTTGCGAATAAAATCTACGCCAGTTTGCCTAAATTCTTCTTTAATGACACCATAGTCAAAGTTTACGGAATGTGCTACAAAAATGCAGTCTTTGGTAATTTGTTGAACCTTTTCTGCAATCGTTGCAAATGTTGGGGCATCTCTAATCATTTGGTCATCAATCCCAGTAAGTCCCGTAATAAAATAGGGTATGGGGGATTGAGGGTTTACAAGCGATGTGAATTCGTCCACGACTTCTTCACCATCAAATTTGAAAATGGAAATCTCGGTTATCTTATTTCCCCTAATACCGTTTCCGGTGGTTTCTATGTCAATTATGGTATACAAATCCTTAATACAATTCTTGATTGAATTTATGGATAATGTAAAAAGCCACCAAACGGTAGCTTAAAATAATAGTGCTGGGATTGGTCGGTTTTATCTCAAACCAATTTGTCTTACATGATTTTGATTACAAAAGCGTTTCCCTATTCAAGACGGCCATGATAAAGAAAATTGTGACAGAGATGATGAAACAGCTAATGGCAGCGGTCATATTATCGGGAGTAAATTCTTTCTTGATATTTTTTAGCAGTATTCTCATTGGGGTTTTATTTACTGCAAAGTTGTTGATGCTTCGAATAGTATCATAAAGCAATCGTTTAAGGAAAAAAAGATGGGGTGAAAAACAGGAGTAAAGGATTTTATCGAAAATTATATCTTTTCATCTAGTTTATAATAATCGGATTTTTCGATAGCGTTTCATAGTATGAACTCTGCTTGGTAACAATAAGAAAGACACCTTAAGTAAAGTTGTTAGGATTATGTAAAGTTCTATGGAAGACTATAACTTACCCATTAAACAACCCTTAAACAATAGTTTTGAGAGAGTTTTGAATATGCGCACTGAATAGGTTACTTTCCCTTAATGCAAAAGTACTCTCCAAAAATATAACCTAAGTATGCACTCACGACAAAATCCTCCATAGTACATTTACAAGCTATAGAGGATTTAATGCTAACTCAAAAAACTAATTCAACTCATTTTATTAATTCACGTTTGGTGCCGGATAAGGTTCATTTCTAACTGGGTCGTTAATGCTGTGCCCGATACCGTTACTAAACACGTAATTATAATTTCGTAATCTTTCGTTATTATTGTTGCCTGTCGCAGTAGATGGTAATGGTGCGGGAGATGTATTGACATCAATACGCAAGCGGTCGTCTCTCCTCAAAATTATTTTGCCAGCTTCACCAGGAATCAAGGTTTGAAATTCATAGTTTACGTTAAATTCAATCAAGGGGTCATTTTGGGTGATATAGGTAGTGATAATATGGTACTGCAAGATTAGACGTAGTACTTCCACATCTGCCCGTGCCATTATTTGGGCTGGTGTTTCTCCCTCGGGAAGGTCATCTTCTCCTAAACCGGTTACCAAATCGATAACATTACCATTACCTAAAAAAGCATTGTTATTAAGCATTAAATAGGTCCTGTCCGAATTAGTACTATTGTATTCCTCTACCATGCCGGCAGCTTCTATGGCAGCAATCAAATAGTTGAATCCATCCCCACTGAGTTCACCTTCAGAGTTAAGCCTTCTTGCTGGTTCCGAGTTTAAAAATTCCCAAGCGGTTATGTCCGCATATGGGTCGGAAAGGTCAACATCTGGCTCAAAAACGAACCTTTCTTGCAAATCTAAATCGCAGCCAAACAAAAACATGGTAAAGCTCGCAAATGCCAAAAATTTTATAATTTCTATTTTTTTCATTGTTATTAGTTTTGTTTATGTTGTGATTTAGTAACCTGGCGTTTGGTCCAACAACGGATTTTCTATTAAATGATCATCAAAAATTGGAAACAAAAGCCTTTCTTGGGTTAAAGGTATACCTCCAGTGAGTGTGTCAAGTATAGGGTTCATTAGCTCAATTGCTCTATTGGTTCTTCTAAGGTCCCACCATCTTTGGGCTTCGCCCAAGAGTTCCAATTGACGCTCATCAAGGATAAAGAGCTCGCGTTCATCTTCCGTAGCTCCAAATTCAATAGTATCTACTAAAGGAAGTTGCCTGGCCGTTCTAAGCTCGTTGACCAACTCCAATGCTCTGGTAAAATTTCCTAAGCGGTTCTCCACTTCTGCTAAGTACAAGATTATATTGGCATAGCGGTACAGCACTATATCGCTATCATCTAAGCTTGCGTTATAATTTGCTTTGTTGTATTTGGCCACTCTCGCATTACCTAAACCTTTTGATTCAAGGTTTATATAATTCTCTCTAGAGAGGTAATAGCGAAAATCACCATAGACGAATTCTTCTTCACCTTCTTCGTTTACGGTTGTTAACACTGGATCGGTATCCGGGTATTTGGTCACCCAACCTAAAGAGTCGATAGGGAATTTTTCCCTCCATTTATTTTCTAGAGCAGGTGAAATAGTGTAAGAGGGTATACCTGCAAAAAACAAAGAATAAATACCAGCTCTATTTCTATTGCCTTGGCCTGCGTCTTCATTTAAACTGAATCCTATTGACATTATTAGCTCTGGACCTTCCTGTACTTTCAGGGGTCCATTACTTTCAGAGGTAGGGTCAAAAACATCGATATCATCATTAAGGAAAAGGTTCTGCCATGCTTCGGCAGACGTTACCAAACTAAACTCATTACTATCAACAATTTTTAACAATGCTTCCCGAGCGTTTACATCATCGCCCAAAAAGCCATAGACTTCTGCTTGCAGCCCCCAAATACTGGTTAAAGAAAATCGATATTGAGCTGTGAGCAGGTTCATATTTTGCTCAGCTGCCAACATATCTGGTATTATAATTTCATTGATAATGGTTTGTGCATCTGTTCGCGCTCTTTGTAGCTCTGGTCCGGCAGCAACTACGGGTTCTGTGAAAAGAGGTACCGCTCCCCAAACCCTAACAGCTTGAAAATAAGCGTATGCTCTCATCGCTTGGGCCTCTGCCAGAAGATTTGGGTCAAAGCCATCAATAGTTGGGATATTGGCTATAGCATAGTTTGCCCTATTGATCATATCATAAAAGTCGTTCCACCGTATAACATTTTGATTGCCCGAAGTAATATCATTTGTAGTCAATTCTATGTTATCGGCATTGGCACCATCATTTCCGTTGATATAGCTATCTCCTCGAAACTCTCCCCAGTAATAGTGCTTTAGTCTAAATGTGGGTTGCATGGCATCATACATTCCTATGATAGCCACAAGAGCATCGTTATTATTTCTAAAAAAATTATTTGGATCTATTTCACTTATTGGTGACTCATCCACCAATTCATTACATGATATCGTACCTATGAAGACCATAACAACCGGCAACATTAATGCGATATATTTTTTTATATTTTGAATTTTCATCGTTGTTATTTTAAAATTTAAGATTAAGACCTAAAATTACCTCACGATCATTGGGAAACCTTAAGTTGTCCACCCCGGGTTCCAATGGATTGCCCCGAGTACCCAATTCTGGATTAAAACCTGTATAATTTGTCCAAGTCAATAAATTGTTGCCAGATATAAAAAATGAACATTTTTTAAGAAAGCTTATTCTATCCAATATCTTTTGTGGCAAATCATAGCCTAATCGAACAAAACGTAGTTTTATAAAACTACCGTCGGTAACAAAAAAGCTGTTGGGCGTATCTCTATTTTGTGGTACCCTGGTTAACCTAGGGTATACTGTAACATCACCTGGGTTTTGCCAAGCACCTTCAATACGGTTTGGGCCAGGGGTTTCGTTTGAAGAATTCAAATCATTACGTAATTCATCCCATCTTCTCCAAAGATCGTTACCCAAGGTAAAATCAAAAAGGAAGCTCAAGCTGATATCCTTATACCTAAAATCATTTGAAAAACCACCAAAAGCTGTTGGCAATCCATTACCTATTATCTGTCTATCCTCGGTGGTGATGACAAAATCACCATCCAAATCGTCCCAGATAATATCGCCACCTTCGGCTATCCGCCCATCATTTCTGATCTGATTGACATTACCCGTAAATTCAGAACCGTTCAGAGTATAATTCACAAAATCCCCTGTACCGTTAAAGTTGGGGGTGAGTTGCACACCATCATCGGTATAGGCATTGGATTCATCGTATTGATAGACACCAAGATTTTTGAAGCCAAAAATATTACCAATAGGCTGCCCCTCTTCAATTAAATAATTCCCTGATTGAAATGAAGTACCTTCAAACAGTCTAGTTACCTCATTTTCTTGAAAGCTTATATTGAAATTCGTGTTCCAACTAAAGGTTGGTGATTGTATGATACCGCCACCAATATTAATATCAATACCTTGATTACGTACAGCGCCGACATTCTGACGGATTCCATCAAAACCAGATTCTTCGGGTAGTGGAACACTTGCTAACAAATCTTCCGTGTCTTTTCTCCAAACATCGAAGTTGATGGTCAGTCTGTTTCTAAACATACCCAAATCAAATCCAAGATTAGTGGCATTGGTACTTTCCCAGCTAAGATTAGGATTTCCCAATCGAGTTGGTGCTACACCACTTATACCATCATAGACCGCTCCTGGTTCAAAGGCTGAAGTAAATTCATAATCGCCAATTCTGTCATTACCTGTTTCACCATAACTGGCACGCAATAATAGGTTATTTAAAGTATTGTTTCCTTGCAAAAAAGGTTCATTGCTTACACGCCAACCAATGGAACCTGATGGAAAATAACCAAATTCTTGATTATCACCGAATCGGGAAGATCCATCTCGTCTTAACGTGGCACTGATTAAATACCTATTATCAAAATCATAATTAAAGCCTGCAAAAAGTGAAAAAAGATTACTTCGCGTATTAAAGGTTTGATTAGCATCAATACCTAGTCCATCTGGATCTACGTTATTGAAGGTTTGAATATCTTCAGAAACAAAGAGCGCGTTTGATATACCAAATTCCTCTTGATACCGCTTTAGTATTTGCATACCTGCAAACGATGAGACGCTGTGTCTTCCAAACTTATTCGTGTAATTCACAAAGTTCTCTTGTTGAATATCATAATCGATGCGATCTCTGAAACTTGCCAGTGGATTGGTATTTCTGGGGTTTAACACCAACAAGGGTTGAAAATCGTTGTTTCTCCTTAATCGAAAGTTAATACCCAAGGTAGATTTGATGGAAAATGAAGGAGTTATTTTATATTGGGCAGAATTGAAACTTTGACCTCTCCAGGTTCTTAACTTAAGTTGACGTAAACGCGCCTCTGCTACGGGATTTTGACGACCTGCAATTTCCGGCGTCAAATCACCATTGGGCTCAAAGATTGGAAAGTAGGCGATTCGTTCTACCAACTGTTGGAATACCTGACCTTCACTAAGTCCACTGAACTCTTCAAATGAAGCGTTAAAATTTGAACTAAGTGCTAACTTTTCATTCGGTTGAAAGTCAAGTTTTAAACGTGTGTTTATTCTTCTAAAGTTACTATTGACGACAATTCCATCTTCGTTTAAAAAGCCCGTATTCCAATAAGCACGTACTTTATCACTACCTGCACTCACAGCAACGTTCACCTGGTTCCTTGTACCAGCTCTGGTAATCAAATCTTGTAGGTCGAATGAATTTCTAAGCAATAGACTTAAGGAATCCCTCTGGTTACCTGTAGGATTTTCTCTTTGCGACTCCGTTCTACGCACATCTTCGTAAAACAATCGCTGTCTCGTATTGGCTACTGGAATCGCTCCATTTAAGGTGTTAATACCAGTTACAACATTTACATCGATACTTACATCCCCGGCCTTACCGGATTTAGTAGTGATCAGCACAACACCATTGGCTCCTCGAGTTCCATAAATGGCAGTTGTAGCACCATCTTTTAAAACTTCTAATGAGGCAATATCATTAGGGTCAATGTTGTCTATATTATCCAACTGTTGTCCATCTACCACATACAATGGTCCCGTACCACCAGCGCTAAAGGTAGAAGTACCTCGCACTCGTATATCAAAACCACCCCCAGGCCCACCGTTTGTTGCAATTTGCACCCCTGCCAAACGACCTTGTATTCCTTCAAAAGCATTTGTTGGAGTCACTTCGGCAATCTTTTCAGATTTAACGGTAGATAAAGCACCAAGTACTTTTTCGCGGGATACGGCAGCATAACCAATTACCACGACCTCGTCAAGGTTCTGGGTGTCTTCCTCAAGAGTTATGTTCATGGTAGTGGCATTGACCGTGACCTCTTTGGCATTGAATCCGATGTAAGAAAAGACCAAAACCCTGGAGCCTTGCCCTATTCTTATGGAGTAATTACCATCAAAATCGGAAGATACTCCATTTGTCGTTCCTTTTTGAACTACGTTTACCCCTGGAAGAGGTTCTCCGTTGACATCCGTCACCGTTCCCGTTACGGCCTGTATCTGAGCAAATGAAGATGAGATGGAAAATATACATAATACCATCGTCACCATAAATGCCGAACCAGCAAACCGGAATCGTTTGTTAGACTTTTTTTTCATTTCAAGTTTAGTTTTGTTATTGTTTAATACATTTTTGGTTTAATGACTAAACGCCATTATTACTTAGAGTTGATAAAATACAATCGATTGTATTATTGATTTTAATAAAAATTACCTCGTCCAAAATAGAATAACATCTATCTTTTACTATCCTGTACCATCCTGTTTTTTTGATATTTTATAGCTAATCTCTTCTTGATTTTTATTATATCATAATTCTTAGCAGCAAAAATTGCTGAAATTATAGTTTTAAATGTTTTCCCGATAGTGGAAAAAATTATTATTACTAGGATTAATCAAAAGCAGATTTAAGTTTGAATTATCGGGAATTAGCTAATAAATTTGTATTTATACAATCGTTTGTATTAAAATTTTCAAATGAAAAAAGTTACAATACACGAAATAGCAGAAATCTTAAATATAGATAGTTCTACTGTGTCTAGAGCTTTAAATGATAGTGATAGGGTAAATTCAAAAACTAAGAAAAAAGTTCTGAAGAAAGCTGAAGAATTGGGATACAGACCTAATTTATTAGCATCCAACCTAAGACAGAACAAGAGTAATACCATTGGGGTTGTAGTACCCAGAATTTCTAGAAGTTTTTTCTCATCAGCAATTGCAGGGATAGAAGAAATGGCACATAATGCCGATTTTAATGTAGTTATTTCTCAATCCTTGGAGAAACATAAACGTGAACAAAAAATAGTAAATAACCTTTTCTCAAATAGAGTAGATGGAATTTTAATCTCAGTTTCTATGGAAACCGAAACAAGTTCCCATTTAGAAATTTTAGAACGAGCTGGTGTACCCTTTGTTTTTTTTGACCGCCATTGTTCCGATATGAGGAACAGTAACAAGGTTTTGATAGATGACTTTGCAGGTGCTTATGAGGCTGTGAGTCATCTTATTCGAAATAACTGTAAAAGAATCGTTCATTTTTCTGGCCCACAAACCTTAGAGATTTATAAAAATAGATTGGCTGGGTATAAAAAAGCGTTAGAAAGTTATGGTATCCCTTTTGACCCCAAACTTGTAATTACGTCGAACTTAATGCAAGAGGATGGGAAAAGGATGGCAGGAAAACTTATAAAAACTGAGTCTGCTATAGATGCTATTTTTGCTGCAAATGATTTAGCTGCAATTGGAGCCATGAAATATTTAAAGAGTATTGACAAGAAAATACCAGAAGATATCGCTATAGTAGGCTTTAGTAATGAACCTGTTTCTGAAATGATTGAACCTTCATTAACAACGTTAGATCAATTAGGTTTTGAAATAGGTAAAATATCTTGCAGTTTATTGTTGGATAAAATTCAGGTTAAGGATAATGAATCGGAAAATAAAACTATAATTCTAAAACCCAATTTAATTATTAGGGATTCATCACAAAAAAAAGGTAGTCTTTGAATATTCTAAAAAACGTTTGCTAGTTCCAAAACTTCTTCTCTTGTACTAAACCGAAAACCTGTCAATGAAGTTGAATTCATTTTTAACGTTAATTGATTTGTTTTTCAGAATCATGTTGGCAGCTTCCTCACCCATTTTTTTAAAGTTTGTACTTATGACCGTAATCCCCAATAACTCTTTTAATGGTGTGTCATTGTATGAAATAATACCGATATCCTCACCTAGTTTATAATGCCTATCCCTAATCTGCTTTACCAGATTAACAAGATCTGATTCCTCAATGATAATATAAAGATCTTTCAACTGCAGTTCCATACCGTCATATATCTCATAAAGAATTTCGTAATCTATGTCATGCTGAATACAAAATCTTTTAAAACCAGTTACTATTCCTTTTGGGTAGGGGTAAATGGCCTTATTTGGGTATACGAGTATAATTTTTTTATAATTTTTTAATTTTTCAAAACCGGTAGTTAATGCATTAAAGATATCTTCAGTAAAATCTTGATAGATTCTACCCGCCTCCTTGGATAAACTTTTAAGATTACGGTCCATAATGATAAGTTTTCCATTGGGAATTGCATGAATAGCTTTTAGGATGTCATCGGTACAGCCCATATGCTGTAAATTTTCATTTTTAAAATGAGGCATTATTACATAGTAGTCATATAAATTCTTTTTCTTCTCAAGAATATCGCTGAAGACTATCGGTTCGCAATGGTAAATGTCAAGATCCACCTTTGCATTCGCACCTAACGTATTAACAAAAGAATTGAAAATACGCATCTTATAAGTACTCAATTTGTTGATGAGAAAAAGAACATTTGCCTGAATGGATAAGTCAGTTTTCGCGATATAGTATCCTTTGCCTTTTACGGATACAATAATATTTTGTTTTTTTAAAAGGCCATAGGCTTTTTCAACAGTATCTCTCGACAACAAATACTCCTCACTTAGCTCATTGATGGAAGGTATTTTTTCCCCCATACCTAGACTACCTTTGTGAATACTCTTCAGTATCGAATCCATTACTTGTTTGTATTTTGGAATTCTCGAGTTGGTGTCTATTTTTATGTATTCCAATCTTTCCAAGGTATTTATTTGTAGATTATAAAATGTTGTTCGAATATATTCTAAAAATTTAGAAATGGACAAAACATAATTTTGTTTTTGTAAAATTAGCTATCAGCATAGTACAGGATGCTTTGTCTTTTCCCATGGTATATTTTCGTTATCGGTACATTTAAAATCAATACCAATGCAGGTTAAAACATATAAGCATGTAGACTATCTCTGGGATGATGCACATGCGGCAAATCTAGGTGATGACCAAGTGCAATTATTTCTTTATAGATCTAATATTCTTGGAGCAGATTTACGAATCACTAACTATGGAGGTGGTAATACAAGCTGCAAAACCATTGAAAGAGATCCCCTGACCAACGCAGAGGTTGAGGTAATGTGGATAAAAGGTTCAGGAGGAGATATAGGAACGCTTACCAAGGCAGGGATTGCAGGTTTATATACGGAGAGATTACGGGATTTAAAAAGTGTTTACGGAGGCCTCTCCGATGAAGACCGTATGGTAGGTCTCTTTAACCATTGTATCTATGATTTAAAGAGTAAAGCACCTTCCATTGATACACCATTGCACGGTTTGTTGCCCTTTAAACATATAGACCATCTTCATCCGGATGCACTTATCGCAGTAGCTGCTGCGAAGGATAGCGAGAAAGTTACCAAAGAAATATGGGGCGATACTATGGGCTGGGTTCCATGGCAGAGACCAGGTTTCGATTTAGGTCTACAATTGGAGAAATGTTTGAATAAAAACCCTGATATACGCGGAATTGTTCTGGGAAGTCATGGTTTGTTTACATGGGGGGATACTTCATACGAGTGTTATCTTAATAGTCTTGAAGTAATTGAAATGGCCTCTGAATATATTGATAAAAAAATAAAAGAGAACGGTAGCGTGTTTGGCGGTCAAAAAATAGAAAGCCTTCCTAAGGAAGAGCGTTCCCAAAAAGCAGCGCAACTTCTTCCTTTATTGAGAGGGTTGTGTTCATCGGAAAACCGTATGATAGGTCATTTTACGGATAGCGATATTGTTTTGGAATACATCAATAGTAATGATTTGGAACGATTGGCTCCTATGGGAACTTCGTGTCCCGATCATTTTCTGCGAACCAAGATTCAACCTCTAGTTTTGGACCTAGATAGGAAAGCCGACTTATCAGATTCCAAAGAAGTCCTTAAAAGCTTAGCGCCCGCGTTTACTAAATATAGACAAGAATATAAAGAATATTATGAAAGCTGTAAACATGATAACAGCCCAGCAATGAGAGACCCAAATCCGGTTATTATTATTTATCCGGGTGTTGGAATGTTCAGCTTTGCCAAAAATAAGCAGACCACGAGAGTAGCAAGTGAGTTTTACATAAATGCGATTAATGTAATGCGAGGTGCGGAAGCAATAACCGAGTACACATCCTTACCGCGACAAGAAGCATTTGATATTGAGTATTGGCTTTTGGAAGAAGCCAAACTACAAAGAATGCCAAAAGAAAAACCATTATCCAGAAAAGTGGCTATTGTAACCGGAGCGGGCGGTGGTATTGGTAAGGCTATTGCCGATAAATTAGCTGAAGAAGGTGCCAATGTGGTCCTGACCGATATTGCAGAAGATAGACTGAAAGAAGCGGTGGAAACTTATGGAAGAGATACGGCAAGTTACGCCGTATGTGATGTTACTGACAAAAACTCTATTTCTGATGCCTTTGAAAAAGCCTGTCTGGATTTTGGTGGTGTTGACATTGTTGTCCACAGTGCAGGCTTGGCAATTTCGAAACCTTTGGAAGAGACCACTGAGAAGGATTGGGATATCCTTCAAGATGTTTTGGTCAAAGGGCAATTTGAATTGGCCAAACAAGGTGTTGCCATCATGCGAAGTCAAGGTCTTGGCGGTAATTTTATTAGTATTGCAAGCAAAAATGGATTGGTCTCTGGGCCAAATAATGTAGGCTACGGGACATCGAAAGCGGCACAACAGCATATGGCGCGCTTACTTGCCGCAGAACTTGGTAAAGATAAAATAAGAGTAAATGTCGTCAATCCAGATGGGGTTATTGTGGGGAGCAAAATTTGGGAAGGTGATTGGGCAGAAGGTCGTGCAAAGGCCTATGGAATCTCAGTTGATGAACTGCCGGACCACTACGCAAAAAGAAATTTACTTAACGAAATAATTTATCCTGAAGATATTGCAAATGGCGTTTTCGCCTGTGTAGCTATTTTAGATAAGACTACCGGAAATATAATAAATGTGGATGGTGGAATGGCCAACGCATTCGTAAGATAGTTTGTTTAGTTATTTTTTTTCAAGCTTCTATGGGTGAATGCCTGTAGAAGCTTATTTTAAACAAAAAAAGGAAAGAAATCACTTATGAGGATAAAAGAGAGTCAAATTAAAGAAGTCAATACCCAACATCTCTTGGCACATGAGAACAGATTAAATGCATTGGGTGCTGTTTTATCGAAACAAGGAAAAGATGTGAACGCCATTGTCCAAAAGCTTGAAGATTTTCAAGTTGCGGTTCCAAGTTGGGCACTAGGTGCAGGTGGCACAAGGTTTGGTCGCTTTGGTTTTAAAGGAGAGCCTAGCCGGTTGGAAGAAAAAATCGATGACGTTGGGTTGCTTCACAAGTTGACACAAACTGCGGGTGCAATATCGCTCCATATCCCTTGGGACGTTCCTGAGGATTATGTTGCGATAAAGGAATTGGCTTCCTCTCATAACATTCTGTTCGATGCAGTGAACTCCAATACCTTTCAAGATCAAAAAGTAGCGAAAGAAAGTTACAAATTTGGATCACTTTCCAATACAAGTAGCGTAGTTCGTGACCAAGCTATAGCGCATAATATTGAGGTCATGGAAATTGGAAACAAACTGGGCTCCAAAAGCCTAACGGTATGGTTGGCGGATGGTTCAAATTTTCCCGGGCAGAGTAATTTCCAAACTGTACTTCAGCATACAGAAGACAGTTTAAAGGAAATCTACAAAGAGTTACCCAACGATTGGAAGCTTTTTATAGAATACAAACCTTACGAACCCAACTTTTACAGCACTGTTATTCAAGATTGGGGCACTTCCTTTATGCTTGCAAATGCTTGTGGTGATAAGGCTTATAGCTTGGTCGATTTAGGCCATCATTTACCCAACACCAATATAGAGCAAATTGTTTCTACTTTGATGATGAAAGGAAAACTCGGTGGCTTTCATTTTAACGATAGTAAATACGGAGATGACGATTTAACCGTAGGTAGCGTAAAACCTTATGCCCTCTTTTTAATTTTTAATGCGCTGGTCTATGGGATGGAAAACAATCCACAAAACCCGTACCCCGCATGGATGATAGATGCAAGTCACAATATCAAAGACCCCTTAGAAGATTTGATACAGTCGCTTGAGGCGATTCAAGAAGCATATGCAAAAGCGTTATTGGTTGACCAAAAACAATTGTTAGAGGCGCAACAGCAGCATGATGTGGTGAAATGTCAGGAAATTCTCCAAGATGCATATCGCACCGATGTTAGACCTTTGCTCGAAAAAGCAAGAATCAATAGGGGAGGAGCCTTACGACCGATAGAGGCTTATCGTTCTTTGGCTGTACGCCACCAGTTGATACAGGAAAGGGGTGAGGATTCGGTAGCTTCGGGCTTATAAAAATGAACTATGAAAACTGACTTAACTGCAGTATTCGATATTGGAAAGACCAACAAGAAATTGTTCTTATTTGATGAAGATTATCAAGAGGTTTATCGGGAATACAAAAAGTTTGACCTTATTGAAGATGAAGACGGACATCCAACAGAGGACCTGAATGCACTTCAAGCTTGGTTAAAAGAGGTTTTTGATAGAATTCTCCAGAACAAAAAACATAACATAACGGCGACAAACTTTTCAACCTATGGTGCGAGTTTTGTTCATTTGGATGAGGACGGTAAAGTATTGACACCATTGTACAACTATACAAAACCCCTAGATGGGAAATTGTTGGAGGGTTTTTACAAGAAATACGGACCGCAACCTGAATTTGCTAAAGCTACGGGCTCATCGGATGCAGGGATGCTCAATTCGGGAATGCAATTATATTGGTTAAAACATTCAAGGCCTGAAATCTTTAAACAAATTGCATATTCACTGCACCTTCCACAATACATCAGTTACATTTTTACCGGAATCCCCTTGAGCGAATACACGAGTATTGGTTGCCATACAGGGCTTTGGGATTATTCCAAGAAGGACTATCATGATTGGGTGTATGCAGAGGGAATAAATAGAATTCTTCCTCCCATAGTTTCCGCAGCGACCAGTATCAACATGAACTACAATGGTAAACATATCAAACTTGGTATCGGAATTCACGATAGCTCAGCAGCATTATTGCCTTATGTTAGGAGTATTGGAAGTAAGTTTATTTTGGTCTCGACAGGAACCTGGAGCATAGCTTTAAACCCGTTTTCCGAAAAACTTTTAGCTGAAGAAGATATCCAAAAAGACTGTATCAACTATATGCGGATCAATGGTAAACCCGTAAAGGCCAGCCGTATGTTTTTGGGTAATGAATATATTATTCAAACCAAGCTTCTTTCCAAACAATTTGGTGTCTCCGATGATTATCATAAAACAGTGGAATTCGATTACGATACTTTTTTTGCCATTATAAAGGACTTTACACATTGTTTTAGATGGGAAGGAATCAACAATGTAAACATGCCACCTGAGACAAATTACAGTTATGACAAGTTTGAGCACGCATACCATCAGTTAATGGTGGAATTGGTACTGCTTCAAGTAGAAAGTATAAAAATAGCCATGGGAGATGATGATATTGAACAGCTTTATATTGATGGCGGTTTTAGCGATAATGATGTTTATATAAAATTGGTGTCGCATTACCTTAGAAATATGGAACTGCGAACTACGGACTCTTCTTTGGGGTCAGCACTGGGTGCGGCCATCGCAATATCCGGTTCAAAGTTGAACTCCAAATTTTTAAGAAAGAATTATGCGCTAAAAAAGCATGTTCCCTTCATTTTAAAATAGTATAGTATGGCCAATGAATTCAATTCAAATTACCCCTCTATTGAGGATTTAAGAAGAAAGGCTAAAAAACGGATTCCAAAGTTTGCTTTTGAATATTTGGACGGAGGTTGCAATGAAGATGTTAGTATCACAAGAAATACTGCGGATATTCGTAAAGTACAGTTGCAGCCACGATATCTTAGAAATCGAGGTATTAGTTCTGCAAAAACAACGGTGATGGGTATGGAGTTTGATGCCCCTTTTGGCATTGCCCCAGTTGGACTTCAAGGGCTCATGTGGCCAAATTCACCAGAGATTCTTGCTAAATCGGCTCTTAAGCATAATATTCCTTTTATACTTAGTACGGTGACCACTATGGATATTGAAAGAGCAAGCGAACTTACTGAAGGTAAGGCCTGGTTTCAACTTTACAATCCAGCTGAAAATGAGTTAAGGGATGATATAATTAATAGAGCCGCTGCTGCCGACTGCCCGGTTTTAGTTTTGCTCTGTGATGTGCCAACTTTTGGCTATCGCCCCAGAGATATAAGAAACGGTCTAGCATTACCGCCTAAAATGTCATTTGCCAATATTCTCCAGATTTTAGGAAAACCTACATGGGCAATCAATACGCTAAAATATGGCCAGCCCACTTTTGATGTACTGAAACCTTATACCCCCGAAGGTTTGAACCTAAAACAGTTGGGACAGTTCATGAATAAGACCTTTTCCGGTCGCTTGAACGAGGAACGGATAAAACCAATTCGCGATAAATGGAAAGGAAAACTGGTATTAAAAGGAGTGGCATCCGCACAGGATACCGAAGATGCCATTAAATTAGGTTTTGACGGTATCATTGTATCCAATCACGGTGGCCGACAATTGGATGCCGCCGAATCCACCATTAATTCGCTAGCCGAAATTGCAACTAACTATGGAGACCAAATAGAGGTGATGATGGACAGCGGTCTGCGCTCAGGACCGGATATTGCCAGGGCAATCGCAACAGGTGCTAAGTTTACCTTTATGGGCAGGTCTTTTTTATATGGATGTGCCGCTTTGGGCAATAATGGAGGTGACCATACCATAAGCATGTTGAAAACACAGTTTAAACAAGTAATGGACCAGCTTTGCTGTGAACGTGTAGAAGATTTGCCAAAACATCTTATAACCAACTAAATACAACCTTTTTATGAACCAATATGATATTGATGAAGAAGTAGGACATAAAGCAGGGGGAGAGTTTGAAAGAGAACCTGTTCCACAATCTAAATTAAAAGGATGGAAAAGTTTTTTGGGCATGTATGCAGGCGAGCATGCGGCAGGAACTGAATTCATGATCGGTCCATTGTTTCTTACGGCAGGCGTTAGTGCTTTTGATTTGATTATTGGGCTACTGCTGGGAAATCTATTGGCAGTTTTAAGTTGGCGTTTTTTAACCGCAAAAATCGCAGTTGAGAACCGATTGACTTTATATTATCAGTTAGAAAAAATCTGCGGAAAAAAACTGGTGATTGGCTATAATCTGGCCAATGGGATACTTTTTTGTTTCCTGGCAGGTTCTATGATCACGGTCTCTGCAACGGCCGTTGGTATCCCTTTTAACATGGAAATGCCTAAATTGACGGACACCATGCCCAATGGAATGACTTGGGTGATCATCGTTCTTATTCTTGGTACCGTTATTTCCTTGATTGCTTCAAAAGGATATGATACGGTTTCCAAAGCTGCGAATTGGATGTCCCCTGTTATAGTACTTGCCTTTGTAGCATGTGGTGTGGTAGCTTTAAATCAATTGGGAGTCAAAAGCTTTACGGATTTCTGGAATATTTGGGGAGAAGGGTCAGAACCTTTTCCAGGACAGATTAAATACACATTTTGGCACGTTGTCATCTGGTCTTGGTTTGCAAATGCAGCAATGCACATTGGTATGTCGGATTTATCTGTTTTTAGATTCGCAAAAAAGCCTAGTGCTGGTTGGACAACGGCAGCTGGAATGTATGTAGGTCATTATATGGCCTGGATAGCCGCAGCCTTGCTTTATGCAGTATATCTTAAATCCCCTGAAGCACAAGGTTTTTTATCTAATGGCGAAGCACCTCCGGTTGCACCAGGTCCTTTGGCGAACAATGCCATAGGTATATTCGGTATTATCGCCGTTGTGTTGGCGGGCTGGACAACCGCCAACCCTACCATATACCGTGCAGGACTTGCTTTTCAGGCAATCATACCAAAGGTTTCTACATTTTGGGTAACTATTATTGCGGGTACGGTAGCCACTATTGCGGGTCTCTTTCCGGCATTTGCAATGAAACTATTAGGTTTTGTTGCTCTTTACGGTTTTATTCTTTCGCCATTTGGGGCTATAATCGTATTTGAACACTTTTTTCACGATAAGGCGGGAATAGTAAAAAACTATGCGGAGGTTGCGAACATAAAGTTTAATAATTCGGTTTTTTTAGCATGGGGCATAAGTTTTGGCCTGTTCTATTTTATATCGATCAAATTTGATGTCTTTTTATCTTTTGTCACACTGCCTGCATGGTTGTTGTGTGGCATCTTATTTTTAATCTTAAGCAAGAAATATCAACAAAAAACATAATATTCATTTAACGTATGAAAATACATGAACTGCTTCATCCTAGAGATCAAATAATCAAAATAATAGACCGCATTTATAAAAGAGGTATGACCACTACATCCGGCGGAAACATTTCAATAAAGGATGAAGATGGAAATGTTTGGATAACTCCTTCCGCAGTTGATAAGGGCACTTTACAACCTACGGATATTGTTTGTGTAAAAACAAACGGCGATATAGTAGGGAAGCACAAACCTTCTTCAGAATTTCCTTTCCATAAGGCTATCTATGACATCCGACCGGATATCAATTCAATTATACATGCACACCCACCAGCGTTGGTATCGTTCAGCATTGTGCACAAAATACCTAATACGAATATCATACCGCAGGCCAAAAATGTTTGTGGCCCGATCGGTTATGCTTCGTACGAACTACCTGGGAGCGATAAATTGGGAACGGTCATAGCCAAAGAGTTTGAGAAGGGGTTCAAGGCTGTTATCATGGAAAATCATGGGATTGTTTTGGGTGGAGTCAATATGGATGATGCCTATGAACGCTTTGAGACTTTAGAGTTTTGCGCCTGTACTATTTTATATGGCCAAATGCTTGGGGAACCCTCATATCTGGAAGATGACCAAATAGTTTCGTTTTATGAACAGGTAGCCGAAATACCTGAACAAGAACAAGATGCTTTTCATCCATCTAAGGAGAGGGAAAAGAGGTCGGAAATATGTTCAATTGTGCATCGAGCATGTGAACAAGGCTTAATGATAAGTTCCTATGGCACGGTTTCGGTACGATGGCAAGAAAATGACTTTTTGATTACCCCAAGGGATTTTTCGAGATGGGAAATGCAGCTGGAAGACATCGTACAAATAAAAGATGGAAAACGAGAAAAAGGCAAGTTACCGAGTAGGGCAACCAAAATCCATCATGAAATTTACAAGCGTAATCCTTCGGTCAATTCAATTATAATGACCCAATCCCCCTATTTAATGGCGTTTGGAATTACAAAAACCCATATGGATGTTCGCACCATTCCTGAAAGCTGGATTTTTCTACAAGATTTGGCGGCTTATCCGTACGGGCATCATTTTTTGCCAAATATCAACGAGGAACTACTTTCAAATGCAAAGCCTGCGCTCATAATTCAAAACGATTCTGTTTTGGTGACTGGAGATGATCTGTTACAAACTTTTGATAGGTTGGAAGTTGCGGAATTTAGCGCAAAATCCTTGGTGATGGGTGCTTCTTTAGGCAATCTCAATCCAATTAATGAGGATCAAATCAAGGAGCTAAAAGAGAATTTCTTGTAATTGTAATCCATGCGAATTAATTGTACGATTTGATTACTATAAATGAATCTTAAGCTAAAGAAGAACAGCTAATTTTGTAGTGGTTTTTACATAATGAATTATAATAAACACCAATAATAAAACTAGAAGTAGATGAAAAAGGTAGTGACTTTTGGCGAAATCATGCTACGCTTGTCCCCACCGGGATTTTTGAGGTTTTCACAAACAAATACTTTTGATGCGGTCTATGGTGGTGGTGAGTCCAACGTAGCTGTTTCTTTGGCCAATTATGGTGTTCCCGTGGAATTTGTGACCCGATTGCCCAAAAACGATATTGGCGAATGCGCGCTTATGGAAATGCGTAAGAGAAACGTAGGCACCGATCATATCGTTTACGGTGGTGACCGTTTGGGAATCTATTTTCTTGAAACCGGTGCGGTAAGCCGGGGAAGTAAAGTGGTCTATGATAGGGCACATTCCGCTATTGCAGAAGTTGAAGCGGGAATGATCGATTGGAAAAAAGTTTTTGAGGGCGTCGAGTGGTTCCATTGGACGGGCATAACCCCGGCCATATCCCAAGGTGCCGCAGATGCCTGTTTAGAAGCGGTGGAGATGGCAAGTAAAATGGGTGTTACCGTTTCCACGGATTTAAATTATCGCGCAAAATTGTGGAATTATGGTGGGGATAGAGAAGCCATAATGACGGAACTTACCTCGTATTGCGATATTATTTTAGGAAACGAAGAAGATGCTGAAAAACATTTTGGTATTAAACCCGAAGGTCTGGACATCACAACACAGGGGGAGCATGTAAAAGCTGAAGCGTTCCTATCGGTCTGTGAGCAGATGATGAAAAAATTTCCCCGTGCGAAAAAAGTGATCACAACGCTAAGGGGTTCAATTTCTGCTTCCCATAACACCTGGGCGGGAGTTCTCTATGACGGTAAAACGATGTTTACATCACCCGAATATCAAATTACCCACATTGTTGATCGTGTCGGTGGCGGTGATTCTTTTATGGGCGGTCTGATTTACGGTTTATTAAAATACCCCGAGGATGATCAGAATGCATTGAACTTTGCAGTTGCCGCATCTTGTTTAAAGCACACGATCAAAGGCGATGCAAATCTGGTTACGGTCAGTGAAGTGGAAAAACTCATGGGAGGTGATGCTTCCGGAAGAGTAGCGAGATAATAGAGTTAATCGAATCAAGTTTTTAAAAAGTTTACGTATGGCACAATATTCAAGGATAGAAGTTGCATCCGTCATGAAGGAAAACGGTATGGTGCCCTTGTTCTACCATCCAGATATAGAACTAGGCAAAAAGGTGCTGAAAGCCTGTTACGATGGTGGATCCCGTTTAATGGAATTCACGGCACGTGGTGATTTTGCTTTTGAAGTGTTTTTAGAGCTTAATAAATTTGCAATTGCAGCACTTCCCGGAATGATAATGGGAGTTGGTTCGATAACCGATGCTGCGGCAGCGAGTACCTTCATGCAAATGGGTGCCAACTTTATCGTAACGCCATCTCTTAGGGAAGATATTGCTATTGTTTGCAATCGCCGAAAGGTATTATGGTCACCTGGCTGTGGTTCCTTAACAGAAATCAACCGAGCAGAGGAGATGGGTTGTGAAATCATCAAGTTGTTCCCAGGTTCCACTTATGGTCCGGGCTTTGTAAAGGCAATTCGCGGTCCACAACCTTGGACCAGTATTATGCCCACTGGCGGTGTAAGTACAGAAGAATCAAATTTAAGGGCTTGGTTCGAGGCTGGAGTTACCTGTGTGGGCATGGGATCTAAACTAATAAGTAAAGACATCTTGGCAAACAAAGATTTTGAAGGGTTACGAAAAAGCGTCTCTGAAACCCTGACATTGATAAAAAGATTACGTTCTTAAATCTCAAGTATGAAAACGTTTATTACGGATGACTTCCTTTTACAAAATACATTTGCCAAAAAGTTGTACCATGGGGTTGCGGCCGATTTACCGATTATAGATTATCACAACCACCTTCCACCTAACGAAATAGCGGGAAATCGTGTTTTTGAAAATATAAGTCAGGTATGGCTTGCAGGCGATCATTATAAATGGCGGGCCATGCGCGCTTTAGGCATTGATGAAGCTTACATAACCGGCGAAGCCTCTGATGAGGAAAAATTCTTAAAATGGGCAAAAACTGTACCCTATACCGTTAGAAATCCATTATATCATTGGACACACCTCGAATTGAAACGTTATTTTGACGTGGATGAGTTGTTAAGTCCCGACAATGCTAAAGAATTATATGCCATCACTTCTGAAAAATTACAGGAACAATCCCATTATACGCTGGGATTGCTTCAACAGAAGAAAGTAGATTTCTTGTGCACTACCGATAACCCTACGGATAATTTGGAACACCATAAGCACATTGCTCAACAAGAAATTTCACCAAAGGTTTATCCGACTTTTAGACCGGATAAAGCGTTTGCATTGGAAAATGCAACAACCTATATAGCGTTTTTGGAACATCTGGAATCGGTTACAAATACTAGAATTAGCTCGTATGATGCTTTGCTATCAGCGTTGGAAAAAAGAATCGATTTTTTTCATGAAACAGGGTGCAGATTGGCGGACCATGGTTTGGAGCAGCTTTACCATTTTGAAAATGATGATTTCGACTGTAATGTCATATTTCAAAAAACCAGAGAACAGAAAGAGCTTTCAATCGAAGAGATATCTTATTTCAAGTCAAAAACCTTACTTTTTCTGTGTAAAGGCTACCATAAAAAAGGATGGACACAACAATTTCACTTAGGAGCTATCAGAAATAATAATAAAAGACTTCTAAAAAAACTTGGCCCTGATACTGGATTTGATTCCATGGGAGATTTTTCACAGGCTAGGGCATTGAGTGGCTTTTTAAATGATTTGGACAGCACGAATGAATTGGCAAAGACGATTCTTTATAATCTGAATCCATCGGATAACGAAGTGTTCGCTACAATGGCCGGTAATTTTAATGATGGCAGTATTCAAGGTAAAGTGCAGTACGGCTCTGCATGGTGGTTTTTGGACCAAAAGGACGGTATGGAAAAGCAACTGAACACGTTATCCAACATGGGGTTGTTGAGCTGTTTTGTGGGTATGCTAACAGATTCGAGAAGCTTTTTATCCTTTCCTAGGCACGAATATTTTAGGAGAATTCTTTGTAACCTTATTGGAAAGGATGTAGAGAATGGAGAGTTGCCCGCGGATGAAAAATGGCTTGGTAAAATTGTAAGCGATGTATGTTATTACAACGCAAAATCCTTCTTCGGACTCTAGAATAGATAGGAATGAATATTGAGTTTCTTCAAGAAAAGGTCTAGCGTATTTAAAAAACCGATATTTTTTCTAAAGCCCAAATTGTCTAGGCAGCCACAGGCTCAACCCCGGGAAATAAGTGACAAGGAACAAAGCGATGATCATTGCGATGAACAATGGCAACAAAGGTTTTACCACTTTTTCGATCGATGTTTTGGCAATACCGACCCCAACAAAAAGCACGGAACCCACTGGTGGCGTACAAAGACCAATACAAAGATTGAGTACCATGATAATCCCAAAGTGGACAGGGTCCAATCCTAATACTGTTATCACAGGCAGAAATATGGGGGTGAAGATCAAAACCGCCGGGGTCATGTCCATAAAGATGCCCACAAAAAGGAGAAGAAGGTTGATGATCAAAAGAATGACTATCGGGTTATCACTAAGTGCCAAAAGACCAGTACTGATTTCTTGTGGAATATTTTCATAACTCAACGCCCATGACATACTCATCGATGCTCCGATCAATAACATGACAATGGCAGTTGTCGCAGATGAATCCAACAGAATCTGTGGCATTTTCGGTAAAGAGATCTCTCTGTAGATAAGTCCCAATAGAAAACTATAAAGTACGGCTATGGCCGATGCCTCCGTTGCTGTAAAAATTCCTGTTACAATACCACCAATTACCACCACAAGCATGAAAAGACTGGGTAAGGCATCGATAAATGTTTTGAAAACTTGTTTTAAACTACTTCTTTTTCCAACTTTATATCCCTTTTTCTTTGCCCAAACCGAAGCCACGATCATTAAGAAGAGCCCCGTAAGAATACCAGGTATATATCCTGCTAAAAACAAGGCTGCGATAGATGCCCCTCCACTTGCCAAGGAATAAACAATTAAAACGTTACTTGGAGGAATGACCAAGCCGGTAGTAGCAGCTGTAATGTTTACAGCTGCCCCAAATTCTCTTGAGTAGCCCTCTTTTTCCATTTCTGGACCTAAAATGCTTCCCATTGCAGATGCTGCAGCCATGGCAGACCCAGCAATTGCACCCATCAACATTGCAGAGATGATATTGATCAATGCCAATCCTCCTGGAAGTGCACCTACTAGAGTTTTGGCGAAAGCGATGAGCCTATGGGCAATACCGCCCTTGTTCATCAATTCCCCTGAAAGTATGAAAAGGGGTATGGCAAGAAGTGCAAAGCTGTCCAGACCCGTACCGATCCGTTGCGAGACCGTAGTTGCGGCCGGTAGAACAGGTATGCTGACCAATAGGGTCAAAAGCGATGATATCGCGATGCTCCATGCCACTGGTGTTCCAATAGCCAATAGCCATACAAAACTAAGTACCAGAACGAGTATGGGAATGTATTCCATGTGTTATTGTTTTTTTAAGATATCAGAAGTTTTATAATAGATAATCAATATTCCGCTAATGGGAATGACCATGTAGACCACTGCCAATGGTACCTGGAGTGCTGGCGAGTTCTGACCCAATACGTAAGTGATATAAACCAATCTTGATCCACCGATTACCATGGCCACCAAACAGAAAACAATGATCAACAAGCGTACGACCAGCATCAAGCGTTTTTGAACAGGTTGATTTAATCTCCGGGGCAATACATCAATGGCAACGTGCATATTTCTTCCAGAAACATAAGCGGCTCCCAGAATACCTATCCATATCATCAGATAACGGGCCAGCTCATCTGTAAACGAGCTTGGTGTACCCACTATAAAGCGGCTCGCGACTTGCCAAAGCACATTGATTACCATAACGGTCATGATAATGACCAAGAAATTGGCAAGTATCTTATCAATGGTTTTTCGTATTTGCATTTTTTTGGTTTTTGGTTATGTCTATTCCGTGGCCTTTATTTCCTCGATAAGTCTGTAAAAGGCCTCATCGTCCTTATACTTATCGAAAGAATCCTTGATCTTTTCCGAAAAGAGGCCTTTGTCGGGTCTTATGATTTGTACCCCGGCCTTTTCAACAGCTTCCAAAGCTTCATTTTCCGCTTCTAACCAAAGCTTTCTTTGATATACTACGGAGGTTTCCACTGCGTGTTTTAGCCAACCTTGTTCTTCGATTGAAAGTTTTTCCCATAATGCCGTACTTGCCAACAAAACATCGGGTAGAACGGTATGCTCGTTCAAGGTGTAATATTTACAGACTTCATAGTGACGGGAAAGGTAAAAACTGGGGGGATTGTTTTCTGCTCCGTCCACAACGCCTTGTTGAAGTGCTGTATAGAGTTCTCCCCAAGAAATTGGTGTGGGCGATCCGCCAAGACCACGAACCATGTCCATTGCGGTTACGCTTTCCATGACCCTTATTTTTTGACCTTTTAAATCTTCTGGCTTATGAACCGGTTTGTCTTTTGTATAGAAACTGCGGCTTCCCGCATCATAATAGCCAAGACCTTTAAGCCAGTATTGTTCCCCATCATTTAGTAGTTGTTGGCCAATAGGCCCATCCAATACTTTGAAAGCATGTTCCCTGTCCCTAAAAAGAAATGGTAGCCCCAGCACTTTCATTTTGGGAGCAAAGTTTTCAAGAACGCCTACGGACACCTTTGTCATGTCCAAACTGCCTATTTGCAAAAGTTCCAAACATTGCCTTTCGGTTCCCAATTGCTGACTTGGATAGATTTCAAGTTTTAATTTCCCGTTGGACAACCGTTCCAAATCTTCTCCCATTTTCACCATTGCCTTGTGTACCGAGTGGCTTACATCCAATCCATGTCCCAATCTCAAAGTTTTGGAACCTTCGACTTCAGCACAAGAATTGGTCAAGGCCAAAAATATAATAAGGACTAAAAGGCTTTTTAGATTCATAACATTTTACTTAACGGTAACTTCTAAAGGGTTGTTTACTTTTTTTGCAAATTCATCGATATAAGCATCCCATTCTGCTTTATTTGCGTATTGGCCACTTTTTTTCCATCCAAAACCTGCATAATAAATAGCTTTGCCATCATTGACCTTGATATGTGCAAAAAGATTACTTTCATCTTTTCTATCGGTTTCGAAGTGTTCGTGACCTACCATCCCTTTTTCGGGAACAACAATGGCCGTACCTAGTTCTGAACCTTCATGGGGTTCCCAATAGCTTACCCATCCATTTTCTAGATTTATTCCAACTTCCCCATCTTTTTCGTGTAGTGTTAGCCCCGCTGAAATGGTATCGATCCCTTTAAGGCTAATCTCGAACTTGGATAGGTTACTGCCGTAATCAAGGGATATCTTTTTTTCTTCGGATATTTTGTTGCCTGCTGCATCCCAATCAGCATAGGAAAGTATAAAACTTGTCCGTATAGGCCCTGTAATCAGCGTTTTCCATGAAGTGAAATTTTTTGAAATATAGTAGGTGGTGTCTACCTTTTTTGCAATTCCGCCAACCCCGCGGCTTATACCAACGTGGAAGTTATCCAGCCCTTCACCGTCATCTTTATGGTAACTGCCATCCGTTTCCAGCTCCTTTTTATACCATTTATTGATGATAGGGTAATCAACACGTTTTAACCAAGCATCAATACCGCTGGACAATGTTCCCCCTTTTACCCCATCTTCAATCATTTTTTGAGCTGTTGGCCCATAAGTTCTAAAAGCAACCCGGTTGTTCTCCCAAGCATAGTCGTCCGTCCGTTCAGGCACAAATCTGGAATAGCAAGCGGGAATACTGTCTTTTTGCTTCGTTGTTTCAGAAAATGTGACTTCATATACTTTTTCACTATTGGCAGCAATTTCAGGTTGAAACAAGAGCACATCCATCTCTCCATCACCATCTGTGTCCATTAGTTGCGAGGTGACCTCAGTCTTGTTTTCGGTGTCGAAAAGAACAATAGTACCTTTTGCCCCATCAACATGGAGGGAAGCCATGTCTACCGAAACTGTTTCTAAAGAACGGTCTATATCCGTAGTGTTGTTTACAACGATCTGCTGGTTGTTTTTTGACTTTTCTTGGCATGAGAACGCAATAATTGAAAAAAGCGCTATTAGTAAAAGGTTATTTTTTCTCATAATAAGTGCTATTTAATTTTCATTGGAAGGTTTTCCTATCGTAGCCAGAATGCCTCCATCAACATACAGGATATGCCCATTGACAAAATCACTTGCCCTTGAGGCCAAGAATATCGCCGCTCCCGCCAAATCATCTGGATCCCCCCATTTTGCAGCAGGTGTACGGTTTACAATAAACTCATTGAATGGATGGCCATCAACTCTAATTGGGGCCGTTTGGGAAGTTGCAAAATAGCCCGGTCCAATTCCGTTTACCTGAATATTATGTTTGGCCCATTCCGTTGCCATATTCTGCGTTAGCATTTTTAAGCCACCTTTAGCAGCGGCATAGGCTCCAACCGTATTTCGCCCCAATTCGCTCATCATGGAACAAATGTTGATGATTTTTCCTTGCTTGCGGGCCATCATGGTCTTGACCACATGTTTGGAAACGATAAAGGGACTGACCAAATCGACATCGATTACCTCTTTGAAATCGGCGACTTCCATCTTTTCCAAAGGGGTCCTTTTGATGATACCCGCATTGTTCACCAAAATATCGATAGGTCCAACCTTACTTTGAATCTTGCTAACGGCATCTATTACTTGTCGTTCATCGGTTACGTTGAACTTGTATCCCACAGCCTTAATGCCTTCCCTTTCATAAAGCTTTACGGCATCATCGATTTTTTGTTGTGATGAATTACCATTAACGACAATGGTGGCGCCTGCTTTACCGAGTCCTTTGGCCATGGCCATGCCCAATCCATGTGTGCTGCCAGTAACCAATACGGTTTTCCCGGTTAGGTTGAATAATTCTGTGCTCATTGCGTTATCTTAAATCTGTTATCTTGGCAGCGTCCATATCACCATAATCCATATTTTCCCCAGCCATACCCCATATAAAAGTGTAGTTCGAAGTTCCTGAACCACAATGGATGGACCATGGTGGTGAAATAACGGCTTCATGGTTTTGCATCCAGATATGACGTGTTTCTTGGGGTTGTCCCATAAAATGACATACGGATTGTCCTTCGGGAACATCCAAATAAAAATAAACCTCCATCCTTCGGTCATGCACATGTGCCGGCATAGTGTTCCAAACACTTCCTGTGCTCAACTCGGTCATTCCCATCTGCAATTGGCAAGTTGTTACTATCCCCCCGATGATCATTTGGCTTACAGTACGATCATTTGCCGTTTCCAGTGAACCAAGCTCTAATTTATTAGCCTCCGCAAGACTCACCTTTTTAGTTGGGTAGGTTGTATGTGCGGGTGCTGAGTTTATGTAGAACATGGCAGGCTTGTCATTATTGTCACTCTTGAAAACAACTTCTTTATTGCCCATACCAATGTATAGAGCATCCTTATGGCCCAGTTCAAAGGAAGTGCCGTCCACTTCGACCGAACCTGCCCCGCCCACATTTATAACCCCTAGCTCACGTCTTTCCAGAAAATACTCTGCCTTTAATGGGTCGATCGTGTCTAGCTTAAGCGGACTTTCTGGGACTGCAGAACCAGCGATATAGCGATCATAGTGGGTATAGGTCAAATTAATTTTCCCTTTTTGCATAAGATTGTCTATCAGGAACTCATCCCGTAGTTCGGTAGTATCGTATTTTTTTACGGCCTTTGGACTTGAGGCATATCTGGTTTCGTAGGATATTGACATAATATGTATTTGTTTTATTCGTTAGCTATTGATTTTCTGATTCCTAGTTCAAGACCACGTAATTCCGCTAGGCCTCTGAGCCTGCCTATTCCAGAATATCCGGGATTTGTTTTCTTGTGAAGGTCATCGAGCATTTTATGACCATGGTCCGGACGCATTGGCATTCTCAAATCTTTTCTTCCAGTTGATTTCCGTTTTTCATGCTCATTGATCAGTGCTTTCATGACACTGTACATATCAACATCACCTTCCAAATGATTGGCCTCATGAAAATTGCCTTCTGAGTCACGTTTAGTGCTTCTTAAGTGGATGAAATGAATACGGCTGCCCAAACGTTCTATCATTCCTGCCAAATCATTGTCCTCACGTACCCCAAAAGAACCAGTACAAAAAGTCAAACCGTTGTTTGGACTGTCTACAGCATTATAAAGGTCAACAATATCCTGTTCTGTACTGACGACTCTGGGTAAACCCAAAATAGGGTAAGGTGGGTCATCAGGATGAATACACATTAAAACTCCTGCCTTTTCGACTGCTGGGATAATATGCTCTAAAAACTCAAACAAATGTTTTTTGAGTTCTCTTGGGCCAATTTCATCGTATGTAGCAAGAACAGTATTGAAATCTTCCAAAGAATAACCTTCTTCAGCACCAGGAAGACCAGCAATGATATTGTTGCTAAGTTGTTGTTGTTTTTCTTCGGATAGTGTTTCGAAGTATATTTTTGCAGAATTTTTTTCATCGTCTGTGTAGGATGTATCCGCGCCTGGACGTTTTAGCAGGAATAACTCAAACGCGGCAAATGCCGCTGCTTCGAAACGAAGCGCTGTTGAACCATCTTCAACTTGATAATCAAGGTTCGTACGTGTCCAATCAAGAACTGGCATAAAGTTGTAGCAAACAATGTCAATACCACATTCCCCTAGATTTAACAGTGTTTGTTTATAGTTTTCAATGTAGACCATATACCCATCAGCCTGAGTTTTAATGGCCTCATGGATAGGTACACTTTCAACAACTGACCAAGTGAGACCGACAGCCTCAATTTCTTGTTTTCTTTTTTGGATTTCGGCAATGGGCCATATTTGTCCGTTTGGAATGTGATGCAAGGCAGATACAATACCAGTGGCCCCAGCTTGTCTAATATCTGCCAATGAAACAGGGTCGTTGGGTCCGTACCATCGCCATGTCTGTTCTAATGTTATATTCATTTTGCGTTCACTACTATTTTTATACACCGCTAAAGGCACTAAAACCACCGTCTACCGGTATAACTACACCAGTTACAAAAGAGGCTCCATCTCCACAAAGCCAAAGGGTGGTGCTGATAAGATCTTCGGGTTCCCCAAAGCGACCCATCGGGGTCTGGTCTATAATCGTATTTCCTCGTGCCGTTAAAGAGCCATCAGCCTCCGTTAACAGTGTTCGGTTTTGTTCCGTGAGAAAGAAGCCCGGTGCCAGTGCGTTTACCCGAATCCCTACTTTGGAAAAATGCACGGCCAACCATTGCGTGAAGTTAGAAACAGCTGCTTTGGCGCCACTATAGGCAGGAATTTTGGTCAAAGGAGTAAAAGCATTCATCGAGGAGATATTCAAGATGCTACATCCTTCCCTCGCAATCATATCTTGTGCAAATACCTGGGTAGGTAAAAGCGTACCTATAAAGTTCAAATTGAAGGTGAATTGTATGCCCTCGGTATCAAGATCAAAAAAGGTCTTGAAGCCTTTCGTAGTATTTTTTAGGTCCTTGGTTTCCAGATAAGGATTACTGGTGGTTCCTAAAGGGTGGTTGCCACCGGCACCATTTACTAATATATCACATGTCCCCAATTTTGAATTGATTTCATTTTTTGCCCTTTCCAGTGATTCCTTTTCCAATACATTGGCTTCCACACCTAAAGCTTCTCCACCTGCATTATTGATTTCACCTGCTACTTTATCAGCGGCGTCTTTTTTTAAATCCAAAACCGCAATTTTATGTCCTTTACTGGCCAATGCTTTGGCCAATGTACTGCACAAAACGCCTCCAGCGCCTGTTAAAACGACTACTTTTTTATTCATTGGTTAATGTAGTTTTCTAAAATCAGATACTTATTAGACTTGATTGTACCTCTTACTCAAATTTCAAGCTTTTAATTGAAAAGAACTAATGAGTCACCTGTCCAATAGTGCAAAATAGGGGGTAAATAAGTCCAATTTATTATTTCTAAAAGTACTAAATAGGGAAAATGTAGCTATCCTGTGGTATCTTGTTTTTAATTCATTTTAAAGGTTCTTTTCTAAACCAAACTCAGTTATATGATATCATTCTCTAATGTTAACCATCAGTTTTTCCCCCATCTTGTTTTTTACTTCTTTCCCTTGTTACTTCTTTCCCAAGAGCTTCCAAAAATTTTACAGTTCTCGAACGAATCAGATGTAGCATATTTGCCTGATTTCAGCTATGCCGGTTATGGATTTGGTGAAAAAGAAATGCCTGTGCATGCTAAAAAGATAGTTTTGGCAACAGATTATGGGGTGGTGGCAAATGACGGTCTTGATGATTCCAAAGCTTTATTGAAGGCCATGGGAGCAATTAAAGAAATGAAAGGAAATACTGTTTTACAACTGCCTAAAGGAAGACTCATATTAAGTGATATTCTTTACATAGAGCGAAGTGATTTTGTATTACGAGGCGCAGGGTCTGGACCCAACGGTACAGAGATTTATTGCCCAAGGCCTATGATGTACTTAAAAGACCCAGAAATTTTGAAAGAGCTACGGGAGTATTTGCTCAAATTTGATAAACGGCAGAAGGAGCCGGAGAACAACATCGACCTTCCTTTTTCTCAGTACGCTTGGTCTGGCGGAATGATATGGACCCAGGTTCCAGGAGAGCGGGTGAAATCATACCTGGGCAAATACGATGTTCCAGAAACAGTTGTGGCCGAAATATCAAATGGTAAACGTGGTGGGCATCAACTGAATGCTACAACTATTGAAGGCTTGAAGGTTGGTGATGTGGTACAACTCCAGCTTTTTAATAAGACGGGTACCGTAAATTCTGATTTGGTAAATGATCTTTATAAAAGCGCCAAGGTTGAAATTGGTTCTCATCATTGGTCGTTTCCTACGCTTCCTATTGTTCGTCAGGAAGTACTTATCACTAAAATTTCAGGAAATGAAATAACGATAAAGACACCATTAACGGTAACTATAAAGCCAAGTTACAAGGCTCGTTTGGTTAAATGGAAACATTTGAAGGAAGTAGGAATAGAACATTTTAGCATTGTGTTCCCGGGTGCTTCATACATCGCACATCATGTTGAAAGAGGTTTTAATGGTATTTTTTTAACGAGGGTTTTTAACAGTTGGGTCAAAGATGTAACCATACATAATGCGGATAGTGGTATATTGAGCGAAGAAATTGCAAATACTACCATTGCCAACATACGTACAACAGGAGAAAATAAAGCACATTATACCGTTGCCATGGCAGGAGTACATAATGTGTTGGTAGATAATCTAAAGGTTTTCAACCACGCGGAACACCCATTGAGCTTTAATACGTTTTCTACAAAAAATGTCTATAAGAACTGCGAGGTTTTCGTAAAAGCCATTCTTGACCAGCACTCTGGTGCAAATCACCAAAACCTTTTCGATAACATCACCGTTTATGTTGAACCTAAAGATGATCATAGTTACCCTTTGTTTGAAGGAGGCGGAGCTGGTTATTGGAAACCGTCCCATGGCGCTTTTAGCACATTCTGGAACATTAACGTTCATTTTTTAAATGGTTTTGAAAATAATGAACCTATTGTATTGAATGGAATGGAGGATGGACCTTTCGCACACTTGGTAGGAATCCATGGAAATCATCCAGTTAAGGTGACCTATGGCCCAAGTGCTTACATGGAATTTATAAACCAAGACCTGGAGCGTATACCTTCGTTGTATGATTATCAACTGAAAGCAAGGCTTCGGCAATAACCTAGGTTATTTTATATATTAGGACTAAACTTAATTCGTGAGTGCCATGTTGCTCATTCGATTTTATGAAAAATCTGTGTATAGTTTGTTTTACTTTTTTAAGTGTTTTCTGCTTCGGTCAAAGTCTGGAAAAGACTTATCAATTTAAGCACTTAAACACCAGTGATGGACTTTCTCAAAGTTCTGTTATTGCAATGGAGCAAGATCGGCTAGGGAGGATGTGGTTGGGTACTCGTGATGGCCTCAATGTGTATGATGGCACTAAATTTAAGGTGTATCGTACAGTTTTGAACGATAGCACATCCATTAGTAACAGCGACATTCTTTCAATAATGGAAGATAGTGAGGGTTTTATATGGATAGGCACTTATAACGGATTAAACAAATATGACCCTATTAAGGATACCTTTGAGCGTTTTTATCATTTTAAGGACAAGAATTCGCTTAGCAACAATACCGTTTGGGCAATAGAGGAGGTCGCTAATGGGGATATTTGGATTGGTACTTCGAATGGACTGTCCATCTACAACAAAGAAACTGATGTATTCACTAGCATATATAATGAAAGTGATTCAATTTCTGATAACGGAATACCTTCTAATTATGTTCTCAGCATAAAGGCGGCCAATAATGGGACTATTTGGGTAGGTACATCCAAAGGTTTTTGTAAAGTGATAAAAGATGAGGCACTCACTATTGGTTTTCAACAATTCAACCCAACCGATTATCTTGAACAACCTTTTGTGCAGACTATTTCGGATTGTGGGGAAAATAGTATTTGTGTAGGTACCAAAAATATGGGGTTACTCAATTTTGATTTGATCTCTGAACGATTTCTTACCAATTCCTATACCATTGAACATAAAGATGTAAGGGCCGTTATCTCTGCGGAAGAAGGTTTGTTGTGGGTAGGCACTTCTAAAGGAATTCTTTTATTGAATACCAATGGAATCTTAAAAAACATTGCTTACGAACCCGAAAAACAAAACGGTTTAAGTCACAACTATATCAAATCTATTTTTAAAGATAGGAAAGGATCTGTTTGGATAGGATCTTATTACGGGGGCATAGATATCTGGGACGTTTCAAATACCAACTTTATAAATTATAAAGAATCTTCGGGCAGGCATAGATTGGGTCATAAGGTGGTAAGTTCTATAGTGAGCGACACTAAAGGGAATCTATATTTTGGGACGGAAGGTGGTGGGATAACAGTTTTTGATAAACAAGGAAAAGCACCGCGTTACATCAATACATCAAATACCGATATTCTACAAAGTGATAATATAAAATCGCTGTTTATTGATGATAATCTCCTTTGGGCAGGAACTTTTAATGGCGGAGTGGAGATTTTCAATATTGAACGCAATCGGTTTGAAACTAATATCCTATCAACAGTATTGGATGAGATTTTAAATACGACCGGTGTCTATACCATTAAAAAAGGATTATATGACGATTACTGGTTTGGCACATTTGGTCAGGGACTCGTCCGTTACGATTTGCAGAAAAAAACACATGAGGTGTTTGACCATGAACCGGAAGTCGATAAATCCATTTCAAGTAATAGAATTCGCAGCTTAATGATCGATAAAGGTGCAAATGTATGGGTTGGTACGCAGAGTGGTCTTAATTTATTGCCTTTCTCCAACGGAGGATATACTTCGAACAGGATAACTAGATTTTTTTATGATCGGGAAACGGGTTCCGGTGATGACATTCTTACGATTTTTCAAGATACAAGTGGTGTTGTCTGGGTTGGGATAAGAGCTAAAGGCCTATTTCGTTTTGATGGTAAACAATTTCAAGAAATACCTTTAAAGACCGATGTTCAGGTAACCTCTATTTACGCCATTTTGGAGGATGTTGACAATACCTTATGGATGAGTAGTAACCAAGGGCTATTAAAATATAATACGTATGAAGATTCGTTTGTTCTCTATAGCGAAAAAGATGGTCTAGTAGGAAATGAGTTCAGTACAGGTGCAGCGCTAAGACCAGAACCTTCAAAGTTTTATTTTGGAGGCCCAGAAGGAGTATCTTATTTTGATTCCAAAACAATTGCACAAAATTCCTATGTTCCGCAAGTAATTCTAACTGACTTAAAGGTTAAGAACGAAACTGTTTCGGTCACTAATGAAGATGGTATCCTGAATCAAAGTATGCCTTTTACCAAAGAAATAACACTTGATTATAATAAGGCTAATTTTTCAATAGATTTTACAATTCCCAATTTTATTAATCCAAATAGCAATCGGTACCAATATCGCATGGTAGGACTGGATGAAAATTGGACACTTACGAATCAATCCAAAGCGAACTATACCATACAAAGACCTGGAGATTATGTGTTTCAAGTGAAGGGAGCCAATAATGATGGATATTGGAATACTGAACCTACGATCATAAAAATTCAAGTACTTCCAGCTCCTTGGCTAAGCATTTGGGCAAAAATGCTATATGGTCTTTTGGTTTTAGCAGCACTTTTTGGTTTGATCAGTATTATACGTTCCAAAACAAAGCTCAAACATAAATTGGAATTGGAACATTTGGAACATGAACGTAATAAAGAACTTAATGACGCCAAGCTACGTTTCTTTACCAACATCTCCCATGAATTTAGAACACCTTTGACCCTTATTACGGGACCATTGCAACAATTGCTGACGGATTATAAAGGCAGTAGAGTGGTCTACCAAAAGTTATTGGTAATAGAAAGTAGTGCCAAACATCTGTTACAGTTGATAAATAGACTCATGGACTTCAGAAAACTGGAACACCAAAAATACAAGCTTGAAACTGCGGAAGGCAATATCGTTAAATTTCTGAAAGAAATCTACCTCTCTTTTTCGGAGTTCGCAAAAGGTAATGGCTACGAATACACATTTGAAACAGAACAGTCTAAAATTCTGGTCTATTATGATCGTTCAAAGCTAGAGCAAGTGTTTTATAACCTAATTTCCAATGCATTTAAATATACCCCATATGGAGGAAAGATTACCATTCAGATAAAAAAGGATGGAGAATCCGTGCTAATAGATATTAAAGATTCAGGACGTGGGATACCTGAACAATATAGGCATAAGGTGTTTGATCGATTTTTTGAAATACCTGATTTTGCCAAAGATGAAAATACTCAAGGTACTGGAACAGGAATTGGGCTATCTATAGCCAAAAGCATTGTAGAACTTCATAAAGGGGATATTTCCATTATTGACCAAAATATACCTGGAAGTACGTTTAGGGTAACATTGAAATTAGGAAGACACCATATTACGGATGATGAAATAATCAAGGATTTTAAATTTAGTGATGATCTGGGCCTATATACCTCGCAATTAAAACAAAAGTTGTCGGATCTTTCGATAAAGTCAAATGAACTTTTGATGAACGAGGAACGGGAAGTAGTTCTAATAGTTGAGGACAATGTACCCTTAAGAAACTTCATTAAAGATATATTACAGGATACATACAATGTAGTGGAAGCAGGTGATGGGAAAGAAGCACTGGAAAAGGCTTTGAAATATATTCCCTCTTTAATTGTTTCTGATGTGATAATGCCTGTAATGGTGGGTACAGAGCTTTGCGCAAAGATTAAGGAAAATATCCAAACCAGTCATATTCCTGTAATATTGCTTACCTCTAGAACGTCTTTACTGTATAAGTTTGAAGGTTTGGAAAGTGGTGCGGATGATTACATAAGCAAACCTTTTGATATTAAAGAATTCAAGCTCCGAATTAAAAATTTGATAGATTCCACAAATAGACTTAAAAGCAAGTTTTCTGACGATAAAGGCCTTACGCCCAATGAAATTGTAATCTCATCAATAGATGAAAAGTTATTGAAGAAAGCACTCAAAATTGTGGAAGATAATATTTCCAATGATCAATTTGATATCATAACCTTCGGTACCGAGCTTGGCGTTAGTCGAACTTTACTCTTTACCAAAATTAAAGCCTGGACCAATTTCACACCAAATGAGTTCATTCAGGAAATCAGAATGAAACGAGCGGTTCAATTGCTAGAGCAAGGAAACCTCACAATCGCCGAAATTGGATATCAAGTAGGGTTTAAAAATCCAAAATACTTCAGTAAATGCTTTCTGAAAAAATTTGGTTTAAGTCCCTCCGCTTACTTGAAAAAATTCTCCCAAGAGTTCTTCGATTTAAATTAAACTACTGTAAAATAGAGTGTTAAAATTATTTTACAGGATTTTTGAACCCCTATTTCTGGACTTTTAACGCTCGCTTTTAACATAACTTTGGGATAATGCGATTTTGCAAACGTCGATTCAAAGAACAACAACAAAAAGTTCTTTTGACGCAGTCAATCTTTCGATGAATTTGGTATTGCTCATTCTCATTATCTGAAATTAACTCAAAAACAACTAAACTTATGTTAAGAACAAGAATTTGTAAATGGATAAGGGCACTTACTTTTGGTGTTTTTATTCTTACCGGTACACTGACTTATGGTCAGCAAAAAAGTATTACAGGTACCGTAGTCGCCAGTACGGATGGTATAGGTATACCTGGTGTCAATGTGGTTGAGAAAGGAACGACCAACGGTGTCACTACTGATTTTGATGGAAATTACGTAATTACGGTGTCAAGTCAGGATGCGACTTTGGTTTTCAGCTATATTGGCTTTGTCTCGCAAGAACAAAACGTTTCTGGTAGCACTGCCATTAATATAAGTCTCGATGAAGATGTTAGTGCGTTGGACGAAGTCGTAGTGGTCGGTTATGGAACCGCAAAAAAATCTGATATTACAGGTTCAGTTTCTTCGGTTAAATCGGAAGAATTAGCAGCTTTTCCGGTGCTGAGTGCAGAGCAGGCACTTCAGGGACGTGCGGCAGGCGTTGCTGTACAATCCAACAATGGTGGTGAACCTGGTGCACCAATAGCAATCAGTATTCGTGGTAATACTTCAATAGGGTCCAGTAGTGCTGCATTGGTGGTAGTCGATGGTTTTGTTGGTGGTGCTTTACCACAACCTGCTGATATCGAATCCATAGAAATACTCAAAGATGCTTCCGCCACTGCCATTTATGGTTCTAGGGGAGCTAATGGGGTGATTATGGTAACTACTAAAAAAGGAACAAAGGGTAGAATGGTTGTCGAAATTAACTCCACATATTCTTCCCAAGCAGTTACAGAAAGAATCGACCTGTTAAATGCAAACCAGTTTGCATCCTACAGACAAGCCATTAACCCCAGCTATGAACAAGGACCAGCTTCAACAGATTGGCAAGACCTAATTTATAGGACAGGGAACATTTCCAATCATCAACTTTCTTTTTCAGGGGGATCTGATAAAATTAACTACTATGTATCCGGCAACTATTTTAAGCAAAACGGAGTAGTAATCAATTCAGCTTTTGAACGGTTTTCATTTTTGAGCAACATTGAGGTCCAGGCAACGGATAAATTAAAACTTGGCTTTAATGCATTTGCCAACCGCGGCAATAAAGATGGTATACAAAGCCAAGCAGGAAGTGGTGGAAGTGGGGAAGGAGATGTGATTTCCACTGCATATCGTTTTGCACCTGATACTCCGATACAAGATGAAAATGGCGTGAACACTACAAACCCGGTCGGAGATCAATTTGATAATCCATTTGCTATTGCTACGGAATCGGTTGATGAAACCACAACAGATGATTACAGAGCCAATTTTTATGCTGATTATGAAATAATAAAAGGATTATCGTTTAAAACTACATTTGGATTTAGTACGGAAAATAGAACCCGTGGTAGGTTTCAACCTTCAACGTTAATAGGCCAAGCCAGTATTCAAGGCGGTATTGCCAGCGTGGAATCTGTTAAAGGGACCAATATTCTTTCTGAAAATTATTTGACCTATACTACCGAAATTGGTAAAGGTAATTTAACCGCTTTGGCAGGTTACTCATACCAAAAAGATAGAACGGAAAGATTTAGTGCAGCATCGCAGGGGTTTCTTAGCAATAGTTTATCCTATTTTGCCCTCGATGCCGGTTCTGATATTCAGACACCTTCTTCATCGCTCACCGAAAGGGAAATTGTTTCTTTATTTGGGAGACTTAATTATGAGTACGATGATCGTTACCTATTGACTTTTACGGCAAGAAGGGATGGAGCTTCCAATTTTGCCAAAAATAATAAGTACGCTTTTTTCCCTTCCGGAGCAATTGGATGGAGAATTTCCAATGAAGAATTTCTAAAGGACAATAAAACACTCTCCAATTTAAAACTGCGGGCTAGTTATGGTGTAACCGGAAATCCTTCTCTGACTCCATACCAGTCTTTGGCAAATTTTCAACCTATTTATTCCAATGTAGGAGATCAACAAGTTGGAGCTGTTGTCCCAGATCTATTGGAAAATCCCGACTTAAAATGGGAATCTTCGTATCAAACCAATATAGGTCTTGATTTTGGTCTTTTTGACAACCGAATCAGCGCTACGTTGGATTATTATACGATTGATACAAAGGACTTGATTTTACGAAATACCGGTCTAATAGAGTATGCCGGTCTGTTGAGTGATCCATTCCAGAACGTTGGTGAAATCAACAATACTGGATTTGAGGTGACTCTTTCCACAAAAAATGTAACTACTGAAAACTTTTCATGGACCACAGATTTGAATTGGTCGACCAATAAGGTTGAAGTAGTAAAACTTATAGATGGAGAGGATATATTTTTGGATTCTTCACCTGGTTCGTTTTTACAGGATGAAACCCATATTTTAAGGGAAGGCGAACCTGTTGGAGTTTTCTGGGGCTATGAATATCGAGGGGTAAATCAGGGCACACCAGAACCTGGTACAGCTGGTTATGACGAAACTGGAGCCGGGGACGAACTGTTTACCGATTTGAATGATGATGGTGTAATTACCGGAGAAGATCGTAAAATTATTGGTGATCCTAACCCAGATTGGATCGCTGGTCTGAACAATAATTTTAGATATAAGAATTTTGACATGAATGTTTTTTTTCAAGCCTCGGTGGGTGGTGACATCTATAGCTACACCTTTCTTGAGTTGGCTTCGGGTGAATCCAATGCGACACCAGAGGTGTTGAACGCTTGGACGCCAAGTAATACAAATACCAATGTGCCTTCTGCCGCCGTTCGTGAAAAGCGTATTACGAATCGCTTCGTATACGATGGTAGCTACGTTCGATTAAAAAACTTGTCCTTGGGATATAACCTTCCTACTGACATTGTGAATAAAATGGGAATGCAGGGAGTACGTCTTAGTTTGAGTGGTCAAAATTTATTGACTTTTACCGATTTCCCCGGTACCGACCCCGAGGCACAATACCAAGCTACGGCCAATAGCCAGGATAGTCAAGATAGTAACGTAAACAGAGGATTCGACTACGGAAGTTACCCTAATATAAGGTCGTACACATTATCAATAAATCTAAAATTCTAAAAAATAGCACTATGAAAAATTTTAAAACTTTAGGAATTCTTCTGGCATTCGCTACGGTAGTGGGGTGCTCGGATTTAGAAGAAGTACCAGTTGGCAGACTTTCTCCGGATGGTTTGGTACAATCTCCCGCAGATGTTCAAACTTTGATCAACGGTGCCATCGGCAATATGGCTACGGAAGCGTATTGGGGTCGAAAACTGTCGTTGCCAATTATGTTGAGAAGTGATATGGTTTCCATAGGAGATGTCGGTACACCGGGCCGGCGGCAAGATGTCGATAGATTTTCAATGTCCGATGATAATGGTATGGTCACGGCATTATGGCCAAGGGCATATCAAGTCATAGCGGCAACGAATGAAGCCATTGCAGCGGCAGCTACCCTGACGGGGTTTCCACCGGAACAAATTGATCCGGTAACAGCTCAAGCACACTTTTTCAGGGCATATACGTATTATCATTTGGTTCGATTGTTTGGCGAAATCCCATACATTGATGCGCCAGTAGTCAATGTCGAAGAAGCTAGTCAAATAGCCAAGAGCTCCGTAGATGCGGTATACAACAATATCATTGCTGATTTAGAGCTTGCCAAATCACAGCTTCCAGATACGCAAACTATCAGTGCATTACCATCGAGAGCAACGGCAGCAGCTTTTCTTGCTTCGGTATACCTTACTAGGGGCGAATACCAACTTGCTTATGATGAAGCAAAATTTGTTATAGATAACGAAGGAACTTTTAATTTGGGGCTTGCCGTGGATTTTCAAGATTTGTTTGACCATGCCGCCCAAACAAGTACGAACGAATTTCTTTTAAGTCTGGATTTTAATGGTTTCAGTGATGGGGATACAGGAAGGGATTATACACCTGCCCTAACTGGAATACGAGCAAATGAACGCGGCAACATTGGAGGTGGTTGGTCTGTTGCTGTACCTACTATTAATGTATATAATTCATGGGATGGTCGTGACTACAGAAAAGCGGTAAGTTTGGACACCACAGGAATATTCGATGGCGTAGAAGAACCCTTTACTGCTTTCCCTGATTTTGATTCAAGAAACATCCAAAGTGCCTATATCGCAAAGTATACAAGAGCCATTGGGCCTACAGGAACAGGAAATGGTCGGGCGTCAAGTTTAAATTATGGATTAATGCGTTATGCAGAGGTCTTGTTAATAGCTGCAGAAGCTTTAAACGAATTGAGCCCGGGTTCTGGAGAAGCGGCCGGTTATGTCAATCGCGTAAGAGCAAGAGCAAGGGGAGGCAACGGTTCAGCTTTCCCAGCGGATGTAGCAGGAGGAATGTCGCAAGATGATTTCAGGGATATGGTGCTTGAGGAACGTAAATGGGAACTTGCCTTCGAATTCAAAAGGTGGTACGACATCAAAAGAAGACAACTGGGCCCCGAGGTTTTTGGGCCCGGAAGTTTAGAACCACAACCTAATTTTGATCCAAGTCGAGATTACTTATTTCCTCTGCCCTTCGATGAGTTGGATAGGAACCCCAATTTAGCTCCCAATAATCCCGGTTATTAAAATCAAATTCTTCCAGGGTTGTCTTTTGTCTTTAGAAAAGTAGCCTTGGAAGAGTTTTAAAAATCCATTTAATGAATAGAGTTAGTTACTTTGTCTTGACTATTGGTTTTACTTTATTTTTTCTGTCTTGTAAAACCGATGGTAAAGACGAAAATGTTACAAGTTCTGTATCGATAGACTCATTAGTACAAACACGGTATCAAAAATTATTGGAGTATCCTTTGGATTCCGTAGGATTTCCCAGAAGCTATAACCTATCAACAGATGAAATAAGAAAAGTTCCTTCTAGGGATTGGACCAGTGGATTTTTCCCAGGTAATCTTTGGCATTTGTATCAGCTTACGGGTAACAAAGCATTTAAAAATCGTGCACAGGAATGGACAAGTTTTATTGAAAAAGAAAAATTCAATACAGGCACCCACGACATGGGCTTTAAAGTATTCTGCAGTTTTGGTGAAGGGTTAAGAATTAGTGGAAATGAGGATTATAAGAGCATTATCGTAGAAAGTGCCAAAACCTTATCTACCCGTTTTAATAAAAATGTAGGATGCCTTAGATCGTGGGATTTTAATCAAGATGTTTGGGAATTTCCGGTAATCGTTGACAATATGATGAATTTGGAATTGTTGTTCGAAGCCACGAAAATTTCAGGTGACAGCACGTATCACAATATTGCCGTTTCCCATGCCAATACTACACTCAAGAATCACTTTAGGGAAGATGCAAGTAGCTACCATGTAGTTGTTTATGACACCATAAATGGCAAGGTGAAAGATAAGGTTACCCATCAAGGTTTCAATGCTTCCTCAGCATGGGCTAGGGGCCAAGCTTGGGGTATTTATGGCTATACAATGGCATATAGATATACCAAAGATGCTGAATATCTGGCACAGGCAAAATCTAGCGCTTCATTTTATATGCAACATCCAAATATGCGAGATGATGGTATTCCGTACTGGGATTTTAATGACCCTAATATTCCTGATGCAGTGAGGGATGTCTCTGCTGCAACAATTGTTGCCTCAGCGTTTTATGAGCTTTCACAATATGATAATGATTCTCGGTATTTGGAATATGCAAATAAGGTCATGGAGACTTTAAAAACTGAGGAATACATTCTAGGACCAGAAGTTCAAGCACCATTTATTTTAAAACATAGTACCGGTAATTGGCCAAGGAAAGACGAAATGGATGAATCGATTGTTTATGGAGATTATTACTACTTGGAAGCACTTCTGAGAAAAGAAAGTCAATAACCGATTTAGGAAAGTTCATATCCCAAATCAAAACAAATACGATATAGGCAAAGAACAGTAGCGTTTAATACCCGAGTACAAGGATAGTACAGGATGAAACCAAAACTTGACCACCCTACTTTTAAGCGCAATGGGAGACTCTCATCATTTTTAATAGGTTTATAATGAAATTAAAATGTATCATTTTCTGTGTTGCTTTATTTCTTTTGAATTGTGCACAGAAACCTGAGGAAGGCGCACTTAGAACAAAAGAGAATATAAATAAGGAGTGGTCTTACTTAGAGAATCCTACCCATGAAATTACAGATGTTGAAAACAATGTAGATTGGGTTACCATTGATTTACCCCATACCTGGAACAACGAAGACCCAACAGATAATGTGGCAGGCTACCGAAGAAGTGGTAGCTGGTACAAAAAAGAGCTTGAACTCGATGGAATAAACCCAGATAAACGATATCTCCTCTATTTTGAGGGAGCAAACATAACCACAAAGGTTTACGTGAATGGTAGCGAAGTTGGTGGACACATTGGTGGTTATATTGGTTTTGAAATTGATCTTTCAGAACACTTGAAAAAAGGCAAGAATAATGTTTATGTGCGTGTGGACAATAGTTACAATAGAGATATTATTCCTTCCCAAAAAAGCGACTTTTTCATCTACGGAGGTATTACAAGGGATGTTTGGCTGATTACCAAACCTAAAATTTCAATTGGGAACGTAAAATTGACCACCCCAGATGTATCCCAAGAAAGAGCTTCATTACAAATTGAAATTCTCTTGGAAGGAATGGAGCAAGCATCGGATTTGAAGCTTACAGCAGTATTGAAAAATCAAGAAGGAGAAGTTGTCATGTCTAAGTCGGAAAATGTGACCAGCGGAACTACAACAATAGCAATCAACGATATTCAAGACCCCCAACTATGGGATATATCAGACCCAAATCTTTATGAAGTAACCGTTTCATTGTCAAATAATGAAGAAATTATCGATGAGGTTTTGGAAAAAGTAGGTTTTCGTTGGTTTGAGTTTAAGAAAAACGGGCCATTCTATCTTAACGGTAAACGTGTATTGCTCCGCGGCACCCATCGTCATGAAGAACATGCGGGTGTTGGAGCAGCAATGTCAAATCAACAGCACCGAAAGGATATGGAACAAATTAAGGAGATGGGTGCAAACTTTGTTCGTTTGGCGCATTATCCCCAAGACCCAGAAGTTTATAAAGCTTGTGATGAACTAGGTCTTTTGGTTTGGGACGAACTTCCTTGGTGCAGAGGGGGTCTAGGTGAAGAAAAATGGCAAGAGAATACCAAGAATATGCTAACGGAAATCATTGACCAGAATTTCAACCATCCAAGTATCATTATTTGGTCATTGGGCAATGAAATGTATTGGTTGCCCGATTTTGAGGGCGGGGGAGATATCAAGAAAATGAATACATTTTTAAATGAGCTGAATACGCTTGCCCATAAATTAGATCCTACACGTAAAACAGCGATAAGAAAGTACTATGAAGGTGCAGATATCGTAGATGTTTTCTCACCGTCCATTTGGTCGGGTTGGTACTCTGGGAGCTATAAGAGCTATCAAAAAGCAATAGAGACGTATAAACCACAATACAATCATTTTTTACATGCCGAATATGGCGGGTCTAGCCATGTGGGCAGGCATTCCGAAAATCCCATTACTGGCGAAGGAATCATAAAGTCGGAAGGATGGGAAGAAGCCATAGTTCAGACCAAGGTTGCCAACATTGCCAAAATAGGTGACTGGAGCGAAAACTATATTGTTGACTTATTTGACTGGCACCTGCGCATAACCGAAACGGACTCGACTTTTGTAGGCAATGCACAATGGGCATTCAAGGACTTTGGAACACCTTTGCGGCCAGAAAACGATATTCCCTACATGAACCAAAAAGGTTTGGTTGACCGAAACGGAAAGCCAAAGGATGCATACTATGTTTTTAAAAGTTATTGGTCCGAAGACCCTTTTATTTACATAGAATCTGAAACTTGGACCGAGCGCCAAGGACCAAAAGGCAAACCAAGAAGCATCAATGTTTTTAGTAACTGTGATGAAGTCAATCTCATCCATAATGGTAAAGAACTGGGGAAAAAAATGAAAGACATCACCAAGTTTCCGGCTTCAGGTCTTGTTTGGGAAGTTGATTTTGAAGAGGGTGACAACCAATTGATTGCTGTTTCTGAAATGGCTGGTAACACTATAAGTGATACGCTGAATATCTCTTACAGGTATACTAAAAACGGTTCGGCCAAAGAACTGTTGCTCTCTTCATCTAAACTAAAAAATGGAAATTTCTTGTTAACCGCCATGGCTGTCGATGAAAATGGGTTACGATGTCTGGACTATGAGGACAAGGTATATTTTCAATGCCTTGAAGGCGGTAAGGCCCTTAAAAACCAAGGAACACCTACTGGTAGTGAGGTCATTGGCATGGCAAACGGGCAGGCATCCATAGAAATTATTCCAGATAATACCGAGATTGATTTAACTGTAATGGTCCTAAATCAAAATTTTAAGGGTACTTATCTAACCATTGAAAAATAGGGTGCGAGGTTTTAATAACAAGACGATATGAAAAATATAATCGTATTACTATGCCTTTTCCTTCTCGGATGTAAGCAAGAGCCAAAAATATTTGATGACCCTATTTTCGATAAAGAAAAAGCAAGGATATTAAAATTAGCTGAAAAATATATCGATGCAACACCAGTAACGGTAACAGCTGAATCTTGTGAACGTAGTGCCGGGGGAATACATGATTTTTATTCTGAAGGTGATTATTGGTGGCCCGACCCTGAAAATCCTGAAGGACCTTACATTCGAAAAGATGGAATGACCAATCCGAATAATTTTACGGCACACCGCTATGCTATGATACGGCTTAGCCAAATATGTGGTGTTTTGGCGTCCGCCTATCTAATTACTGATGATACATTCTATGTAAAGCAGTTGGTTCCACATTTAAAAGCATGGTTTATTGATGAGGCAACATTGATGAACCCTAACCTAAAATATGCACAGGCAATAAAAGGTAAGGTATCGGGTAGAGGCATAGGCATCATTGATACGATTCAATTATTGGATGTGGTAAAGGCAATCATCGCGATACAGGATGCTAATTTGCTTTCTGGTGAAGAAATCACCAAGTTGAAGATTTGGTTTGCAGATTATTTAAGATGGATGGATACCCACCCTTATGGAGTTTCGGAGCAGGCTAAGGATAACAACCACGGAGCCTGTTGGTTTCTACAGGCGGCTGTTTTTTCTGAATTTACAGAGAATGAAACCATGCAGGCTTATGTAAAACAAAAGTTTAAAGAAATTTTGTTGCCATGCCAAATGGCTGAAGACGGTTCATTTCCAAAAGAGTTGAATAGGACCAAGCCTTATGGATACTCTTTGTTCAATTTGGATATCATGACAGGCATTGCCCAGGTAATCTCCAACGCAAATGACAACATGTTTTTGTATGATTACGAAGGTAGAAGTATAAGAAAGGGAGTTGAATTTTTATATCCTTATGTAAAGAACAAAGAAGATTGGCCCTATGAACAGGATGTGCTTCATTGGGATGATTGGCCGGTACGCCATCCATTTTTATTGTTTACAGGCAGGTCACTGGACAATATGGAATACCTTGATGTATGGAACCAGCTAGATGCCGATTTTGATAATCCGGAGGTAATACGCAATATGCCTATACGCTATCCATTGATTTGGTTAAATTAGGCTACGTCAAATGAATTGCAAAGTTCAATATGTTAACTTATGAATTATAGAATTGTTATTCTTTTGCCCCTACTTGGCTTATTGCTGAATTGCTCAAATAAGACCGCAAAGACTTTTTTGTTCGTAGGGAGTTTTACAGAGGGAAAACCAGTAAAAGGAATTCATGTTTATGAGTTTGATACCAATTCTGGGGCGTTACAACTTGTACATGAGGAAGAAAATACCATCAACCCCTCATTTCTGAAGATTTCGTCTAACGGTCGCCATTTGTACTCCGTTTTAGAAAGTCAATTGCAATCCAATGGAAAAGTAGCTGCATTCGCTATAGATTCCTTAACGGGTAAGCTAGAGCTATTGAATTTGCAAGATTCTGGGGGTAGAAACCCTGCCCACTTGGCTGTACATCCTACTGGAAATTATTTGATAAATTCAAATTATACCGATGCTGGTATATCGGTCTTTAAAATAAATGCCAACGGTAGTTTACAAAAAAATCACCAACTCATTACTTTTCAGGATAGTAGTATTGTAAGGGGCAGACAAGATGAAGCACATTTACATTCCACTAATTTTTCACCAGATGGGGATTTTTTGTTCGGACAGGATTTGGGAGCAGATAAAATAAGGGTTTTCAAAGTGATCTATCCCGCAGAGGATACATTACGACTCAAAGAATCTGGCTATGTAGCAGTAAAACCAGGTAGCGGTCCAAGACATTTCACGTTTCATCCCAATGGCAACTTTAGTTATGGCGTGGCGGAATTAAGCGGCACGATAACAGCATATTCCTATACAGATGGAAAGCTTGAGTACATCGAAGATTACCTGTCATACAGTAAAAAACAAGACCTTTATCGCGCCGCTGATATTCATATTTCACCAGATGGAAAATTTCTTTACGCCTCTAATCGTGGTCCGGAAGAGGATAGCATTTCCATTTTTTCAATAGACGAGAATACAGGTAGGCTTACACTGGTGGGACACGAATCGACTTATGGCGAACATCCTCGAAATTTTTGCCTTGACCCGTCTGGTAATTTTTTGTTGGTGGCCAACCAATTTACCAACAATGTGGTCGTTTTTAAAAGACATAGTGAAACAGGTAGATTGTCAAAACTGCAAAAAGAGTTAGCTATCAAAAATCCTTCAAGTTTGCAAATGCGAACTTATGGAGAGTAAATAATAAGTTAAATCTACATTTTATAAAATGGTATTTTAGATATGTTTGAGAAACATTGGATTGGCTAGACTAAAAAAGGAAAACCACTGTATCAATTTTTTTCTGATTCAGCTGTACCTGCTAAAAAATCCTTACCCCATTTTTCCCGTAATTCTTTTGCAAGTTTGGCAACTGTTTCTTGGTATGCTACTTTTTCTGCTAAATTATCAAGCTCCAAAGGGTCTTTGCTATGATCAAATAGCATGCGCTCGTAAGCAATACCCTTGTCATCCGTCCATTCCGTATAGAATAAATCTCCTTTGATCAAGGTGACGGCATCTTTAAATTTACTGACAGCCCAGTTCTTATTGCTTTCCTCACCATTAATTATGGAAACAACACTACGCCCTTCAACAGTATTTGGAATAGCTATGCCGATAAGTTCACATAGTGTAGGGTATACATCAACGTATTCGGTTATTACTTTTGTTTTCTGACCGTTTGTTTTTCCTGGCACTTTTATAAATAATGGGGTTCGCAAGGCCTTTTCAAATGTTGAATGCTTGCACCATAGCTGATGGTCGCCTAGATTCCACCCGTGGTCTCCCCAGAGCACTACAATGGTGTTCTCTGCCAATCCTAGCTTATCCAGTTCATCCAACACCAGTCCTATTTGGGCATCGATATAGCTCACTGCGGCATAATACCCATGAATTAATTCTTTGGCTAAAGCCTCAGGGAGATGCCCTTCTTTTGGGATTCCTTCGTAATTGCGTAATTCACCAAACTTATGAAAGGCGTTTTTGGGTGTGGATGTTGGTTGGATATAACTTTCGGGCAATTTAATTTCTTCACGGTCGTATAAATTCCAATATTTTGTTGGAGCTGTGAAAGGAAGGTGGGGTTTTGCCACGCCCATGGTCAGAAAAAAAGGTTCTTCCGAACGTTTAAACTTTTTTAAATCTTCGATGACTTTCAAAGCCAATTTACCATCGCGATAAACCGAATCATGCACATCAGCTGATTCAAATGGGAGCCCCCTGTGCGTATTTCTTCGAATTTCTTGACTTACTTCAAGAGCATAATCCCATAATCGGTCAGCTTGCCAGATTTCGTCCCAAGCATCGGCATCATCGGTTTTATGATGGTAAATTTTACCGTTTGAAATTGTTCGATACCCATTTTGTTTTAATAGCATCGGTAAGGAAACAGCTTCGGGATAATCTTCATCTTTCTTTGTTTGTGCTACAATGAAACGATTTCTAGTGGGGCGAGCCCCAGTCAATATACTAGCTCTTGAAGCTCCACATACGGGAATATTACAATAGGCACGCTCGAATACCACACTTTCAGAACCAAGCTTGTCCAAATTTGGGGACTTAATATGGTTGGCCCCATAAATATTGAGTTCGGGCCGTAAATCATCAACCGCTATCATTAAGATATTCAACGGCTTAGACTCATTTTTTTGAATCTCTTTTTGTTGGCCTTTACATGAAATCGACAACAAAATAACTAGTAAAAAATGATAGAGACAGCGCTTCATATTTATTGGAATAAGTGTAATTATACGATATTACCAATAATACAAATATCAGAACAGTAAACTGTCCTGCACTCTCTGGCAAATTTGTACTTTGATAGTACTCACCCAACAGTTATCTCACACTTAATTTCATTTGTACCCTCTTCAAAGACCGCTTTTACAAGGATGGCTTCCATGCCAGGTACCATATTGAAAACCCGTTTCTTTTTTGTTTTAACAATGATAAAGGGAACATTGGCCATAACCGAAATCTTACCTTCTTTTTTTTGAATCTCAATAAGGTTTTCTGATACCTGGACAACTTGTTCGTGTTGCGGGGAAATTATTGGAAGTACCAATGACGCTTCTTTATCCAACGGAGTATCATTTACTTTCTTGGCCACAATAATCGTCTTTTCTATGCTGAAGCTGTAATTTAACTGATAATTGGAATCAGGTAAAATTGCTCTTTCCCTATCAGTCAATTGGGTTACTACTTCAAAGTTAAGCGTGTTGTTTTTTTCGTTTGTTTTAACCTTTGCTTTTAAATCGAACAGATTGCTATACCATTTCCCATCTCTATTGGACTCAATTCTTGGGGTCAAGGGAAAATCCTCTCCATTTGGTTGGGGTTGTTGGTTGTAACGCTCTACCAATATATATTCGGCCATACTTGCTGTGAAAATAGGTCCTACTTTATTGTGCCAAAGAACTGCAAGCGAGCCTCCGGTCGCCCCTTGCGAATGCGGTTTTTTAAAAATAACATCGTTGGAGGACACTGTAGCTCTCCATGGTCCCTTTGCGGCCAACCATACATCTAGTTCGGGAAAATGTTTTATTCCTTCGGCTTTACTTCTGGGCAGGGCTATTTTTTTTGAAATCTCAGGTAACCTATCAGTATTATCTAAGATAAATGCCAAAGATTTTGCGTGTGCAAAGGTGTGGTGCAGGCAAGGTTTTATGCCATGGGATTCGTAATGAAGACCTCCGGCCAACAAGCCGTTTATGGTACAACGTTTCAAAAGCTCCGTGCTTAAGAATGCAGCGGTGCCGAATGCGGGGTTTCTATCTGCCATCAAAGCAAATGCGGGTTGGCAACCATCTGTAGTTCGACTGCCCCAATAGCTCCATTTGTTTTGACGCGTACCCCAGCTATTGTCCCATGCACCATCGGGTAACATAAACTCCAGATGTCCATTCATTGACTCTGTTAGCAGCTGTAGCAATTGTTCATCTTTTTCTAGGATGGCATATTGCACCAATCCGTTCAAGGTTTCTTCAACATTGTAACCGAGGTCTACTGGCAACAGCCCTTTTGCACTTGGTTCATCGGAAGGTTTGTTTTCCCCGAAAATGAGTTTGTTCGGTTTTGTCAGCCAATTAGGAACTTCATCTGCCAACTGTCGACTATGATCTATATATGCTTCATTTTTGAACATACGACCCAAAAAATTAAGACCATATACAGCTGTGAAGGCATAATTTATGTGACTGTAATCTATAGTGAAATTTTCATGGATAAACTTTGCTGCTTTCTGTAAACGTTGTGTCCAGTCATCACGAATTTCCTTTGGTAAAACGTGTCCGTGATGATGTAAGGCTTCGCCTAAGGCGATTGCTCCAAAAACGGTAATGCCTCTCCAAGACTTAGGGTCGGGAACTACTGTCCAACTGCCATCTGGCATGGAGACGTTTTTAGACCATTTCATCACATTGATTGCCGCATCCAAGTATTTTTGCTCTCCAGTTTTATCTGCCATATATAAAAAAGGATACACGGCATCCATACAGCGACCATGAATTCGGTTACAAGCTTTGCAATACAAAGCTCCGTGTACTTCCGGTTTTTCAGGGTCATCAATTTGAGTGTCAACCATGGCATCGCTCCACGTGGTCAAAAGTTGAAAAGTTAATGCTTCAAATGGTATTGACCCACCACTTTCTTGATGCTCTAAATTAACTTTGTTCCTGCAGGCTTGTAGGGGTAATAACAATCCCATACTAGCTAGAGCGGAGAGTTGTGTGAAGTCCCGTCGTTCCATTGAATTTTATTTAAAAGTCATTTTTAGCATTCATATCATTTTTTGGTGAACATCCAATAAAAAACATTAAACCTTAAAAAAAGTACATACTGTGATAAAACGTGTTCTTCAGATAAGATTTAGATTTTGTTTCTATAATTTTCAAAATAGGACACTTTACAATGATAAGTTTAATGTTACCATCTTTTTAGAAATCTGTCATCCTGTACTATACTGGATTTTTTTCAAAGCAAAGGACCCATACTGTTTTTCAGATAAAAAATGCACCTATGAATTAACATAGGTGCATCAACAGTAACGTGCTTGTTCTACAAACTATTCTTTCACAAATTTTTTCTTCACTGTTTCGTTCTTGCCTATGATTTCCAAAATATATATTCCTTTTGATAATACGCTTACATCAAGTTGGGAATATGTGCCATTGCCTTCAACATGCTCTGACATAACCTTACTACCGGATAAATCATACACATTGATTGTATTCATGCCCTCTAGGGCATCATCAATCCGTAACGAGTAACTCACAGGATTTGGATATAACTTAAAATTAGATGGCACTTCCTCTAAGCTATCCGGTATTAAAAGTTGTGTTGTAAGATTAGTACTTACCGGCTCCAAAGTCCATTGTGCTCTAGGACCATTCCATGTAGTAGTATACTCGACAATACCTGTTGAAGTATCTACTGCTAAATAACCTCTTCCAATAAAATTGTTTTTAAACCTGTATATATTTCCACTAACTGATTCAACACTCCATTCTTTATCATCCGTAGTAACCACCGGTTCTATGTTGCTACCTACAACAGCACCATTTCCATTTGTATCCAAAACTCCTCTACCCCCTGAAAATTCTGAATCTATATTGTACAAGCCTGGCGCCGATTCTACCACTCTCCAAAGCCTATCACTCCCGCTGGGAGAGCTGCTTGAAGCCACAGTTGCCCCATTCGAGTCCATATATTGTCCAGTGGCCACATTTTTAAACCGATAGGTGCCCTCTATTGAAGAACCACCAGTATTACCGGCGGGCTCTGGTCTGGCCTCACTGTATGTTTCTGCCACCCGCATGTCATCAAAATCGGTCAGAATGCCATAGTCACAAGCATTTTCATTGTAAGAGCCCCACTTCATGTAGACTTCAGACCCATCATTGGTTCTGTGATATGCCCTTTTGTTATTATTTGCCAATACTACTTGATATTCATCGAAATCTGAGTTCATCAAGGTTTGCTTTGAACCGTTGAACCAGAATTCTATAAAGCCGTTGTATCTATTGTTGGAGCTATCAAAATCCCGATCTACTTTGACCCTGAATACCAAACTTACCCAACTATTTTCGGATACGTTTTTTTTCCAAATCGTAGTTTTTCTTTGGTTTATAGACCCTGGCTGATCCCAATTGGGTTCTGCAGGCCCATAAGCATTAATGGTAAGTTCATTGCCATCATAGCCCATATTGAACGCGTAGTTTTGTTTATTGGAGTTTGTATTTCCTCCTGGGTCGGTTTTCCATTGAAATACGGCTATCCCATCATTCAAATTTGGGGTTGAATTAATTCTCCATCGCCATCCGATATAGTATGTCTGGCCTTCTTGGGGTATAAAACCGTTGGTACGTGCAAATTCAGCCCTCTTTCTAGATGTTGGCTTTGTAATCCGCCAGTATTTACCAAAATCGGAATCGGTGGGAGTGGATACGGTAGGGGGATTGTTTGGGTCATCAACGCATTGGCTTCCGGATGGATTGCTATTTCCATTGGGATCTAATCTTCTAAACACGGTTCGTACATCTTCATTTGGGTCACCGTACCAAAGTACTTGAGCCATAGACATCTCTACACATAAAAAAGCGAGTACGGACCAAGCCGCACAACGGAAAGTAATTCTTTTCATGACATGGGGTTTTATAGGTTTAATACTACAATTAATGGAATATTAACTGAACAAGCATCCTGCACCATCCTGTAAAACAATACTTTATCTTTAGTACTTTTGATAATGATTTGATGGCAATATGTGTTTCACTTCATATAGAAAACCTCTTCTAACGAATATGAAATTGGTGAGTTATCCGGATTGGTTTCCATAATGTCCGCCATAAAGGCCCACCATTTTTTCACGATGGGATTGTTTGAAAGTTCTTGTGATCCCTCTTGACCTGAAACCTTTTGAAAGGCAAAGAGCGTATGAGTTTCTTCATCCAAAAAAATAGAATACTCACTTACTCCTGAATCCTTAAGAATTTTTTTTAACTCTGGCCACAATTCATTGTGTCTTTTTATATAAACATCCTTTTGACCAGGATTTAATTTCATTTTAAAGGCTAGTCGTTGCATTTCGTGGATTTTGTCAGCTTATTCAGCAGCAGTTTTTAGCTCTTCTTGTATTGGAATTCTTTTTCCAAACTCACATTTTCAAACTCAGTATTATCCGGAAGCACAAAATGGTAATCGGTCTTTTTATCAATACCAACGTTTAGGATATTGGAGGATTCAAAATCCATAACATGGCCACCAAGCTTTTTATCGCCAGAAATAAAATGAAAATGAAATCCTTTTACATTGATATTTCCGATGAAATCAGGGCAATAAAAACCAACAATGGTTCCAGAAACGTCATTGCCTTCAAAAATGGGCCTATTGGGGATAAGCACATCAAGTCCTTCGTCAAAGGGAGGTTTTTGTTTTTTGAGTCCACCACATTTCATGTAGTCAAAAACTCCATTAATTTTGAATACGTAGAAGAAATTCTTAGAGGGAAGGGCTTCTAAAAGTTTTGATTTTAAAAGCTCGATGTCAGTAATCGGTTGATTTTTTAATTCAACCGTGATTTCTTTATTAAAAAAAGCTGCGTTTGCATATACGATGGTATCCGAATCCGCTCCTTCACTAATGGTGCCATCTTCTCGAACACGATAAGCGATTCCATCAATCATCACCATTTCACCATCAAGTAGGTTAAAGGAGCCAAGTCCTGTGTCACCCTTGGTTTTTAAGGTTGCCACAGAAAGGTCCGCATCAAAAACCTTATTGACAAAAGCCCACCAAATACTGTAATGGTAATAGGTGTCGTTTACCATTACGGCCCTTTCACTACTTTCTTGTTTTTCATCATTTTTTTTTGCAGTGGGTTTCTGCTCATTGCAGCCAAAAAGGCACAATAAAAGAAATACAACACTACATCCACTTAAAAACTTCATATTGAATCAATATTTTCTTTTTTTACGTTTTCTCATTTTATTCGCTTCAGAGTCTCCAATAAACTTCTCTTTGTATGGATTCCATTGTAACGGTCTATTGAGTTCATAAGCGATATTGGCAATATGGCAAATGGATGCAGAACGATGTCCTGTTTCCACGTCACATATAGGTTGCTTTCTGCTTTTTATGGCATCCAACCAGTTTTGATAATGATTGCCTTGGTCATTGAACAAGCCTTTAGGGTCACCTCCATTGGGCATTAGTATGTTCTTAGGCGTAGTTTCGATAAAGCTTCTGCTCACATCCAAAGTTCCTTCGCTACCTATAAAACGAACGGCCCAGCTTCTGCCAAAATCTTCATGCACCAGTTCTACACCATTTTCATAGAACATTTGCAAACCCCTTACAGCATTAGGGTCTTTAGGAGGAATAAAAGATACGGGACCCGTGTTGTCCATGCCTAAACACCATTGGGCAATATCGAACATATGTGTGCCCCAATCTGCTAGTCTTCCACCGCCAATCTCTTTAAACTCGCGCCAATCAGGGTAGGACTTCACGACTTTTGGTGCAATAGTATGATGGTAGGTTAGCAGTGGTGCAGGCCCACACCATAAATTCCAATCTATCCCTTCTGGTGTTGGTTCTGCCGGCAAGTCATAACTACGATAGGGATCCCCAACATTAACCAATACTTTTTTGATTTCTCCCAGTTTTCCAGAGGATACTATTTCATGGGCTTTTTTAAATTTTGCCCATGATCGTTGCATACTGCCAACCTGTAGTACACTATCATATTTTTGTAGTGCATTCACCATGTCCCTTCCATCTTTAATGGTATTGGTCATGGGTTTTTCACAATACACATCTTTCCCTAATTTCATGGAATCAACGGTTTGTTTGGCATGCCAATGGTCAGGAGTGGAAATAACTACCGCATCCAAACCCTTTTGCTGCAAAAGCTCTTCATAGTTCAAATAAGTGGTCACTCCTTTATAGCCTGAAACATTTCTTTTTTCTGCATAATAGCCCTCGACCAGGCCTTTAAACCATTCTTGTTTTGGTATCCACACGTCTGTACCAGCGACAATTTGTGCTTGGGTATTGCTCAGAAATTTATTTGCGAGAATTCCGCCTTGTTTCCCGAGGCCAATGTATCCCAAATTGATTTTATCGTTTGGGGCCGTAAAACCTCTACCTAAAACATGCCTTGGCACAATAGAGATTAAACCTGCGGTCAACGCAGTATTTCTGATGAATTTTCTCCTGGAGATTGATGCCTTGGTATTGCTATTGGTTTTCTCCTGTTTTTTCATGTTTGAGTTTTTTGATTTTGTCCAATATATATCTTAGTCCATTACGGTAAACAAGGATGTGTAAGTTGTTGTAAGTTATCACTTCCTTTAAGTTCAGAAGCTATTTGGCAGTATTTTTCAATACTCAACATACTCCCTGAAGTTACAAACATTCTTTGTAATCGTTCTATGGCTTTATCCATATCTCCTAGCTGTTCGTAAGGCCAACTGTTTTTTTTGTTTAGGTACGGATAAAGATAGTCATAGGCTTTTTGCATATCTCCATCAGGTGATTTTTGGTTCCATAAATCTACATTGACCCCCTCTTTTCTTCCATAAAATGCAAGCTTTGTAAGTCCTGATAGATTTAGAATGCTATAAGTAAGCGCCTTTGTTCGCTTAAGCTCATTAGGTTGACTCCCATCAGCTTCGATATGCTCGACAATTCTTTTTTCAAAAACACTTTCCAAAACAGTCCTTGCTTCAGCTGTTTTATCGAAGAATAGCAACAGCGCTACTTCTTGCACGTCGTATAATGTACCGTGATTATTGGTTCTAGATTTTTCAAAAAGTCCAAATTCGCTGGTCTGTAGCCACTTGAGATACTCATCCATCCATTTTTTAAGAGCACTGTCCAAATCAGGTTCTAGCAATTGATTTAGTTCTAAAATTTCTATGGCAGTCAGGATATTAACGATACCTGAAAATTCTATAATGCCAAACCCCCTTCCCGTATTCTCGCCAGGTATGCCTTGGGCGTGATTTAAATTGGGATTCATTCTAGTGGCCTCATCCACAAACCAGACCTTTAGCAGTTCTTTAATTTTATCGGCATATTTTTCATCATCAGAAAAGAAGTATGCTAATGAAAGGCTACTTACGTTATTGAACATTTTGTTCTTGGCAGTTTTATCTACATTCTCCCCTGTAGTGACCGGGTTGACTTCACCGTCTTTTCTGATCCATGGAAGTCCGTCCGTTTTTTCTGGATCTGGCCACCAATATGGTGCCAAGCTCAAATAATCATGCTTATCGCCACTGGCTGCCACTTTCTTCTTTTGCATTACAGAAAACGGGCCTTCTTCTAATGCATTATCCGCAGCTTCAAGCAATTTTTTGTAGGCTGGCAGATACGTTTCCGATTCATTTCTAATTACTTGTTTCACCAATAATAACTTGTTATAGTTGTGGTTGGTCAATGTATTGCTTATAACAGGTATGGTATTTGTTTCCAGGATACTGGTTTCTTTGGAATCATTTTTATTTTCTGCTGTATAATCCTGCCCAAAAGTATGGGCTGTTACAAAAAAGATCGCTAAAACCACTGATTTAAATGAGTTGATATACATATGGTCTATTCTAATTTTAATAACTCACTTCCTGCCAATAAAAAAGCTCCAGTACCGTAGTTTTGCCAGCTATCCTTGGTTGCAGGTTCTGGACTTGCACCGATATCCTGCACCCAACCAACCATGCCATTTTCATGCTGACATGCTACCAAAGCCTTCCATGCTTTTTTTACCTTCGGGGTATATTTGGTTTCATCAAGAATGCCATTGTTCACCCCCCATGCCAAAGCATAGGTGTAAAATCCACTTGCACTTACTTCACCATGATCAAACGATTCCGGTGATAAAAGACTGGTTCGCCATAATCCATCTTCTTGTTGTAATGATGCAATTCGGGCTGCCATTTCCTTGTAAAGATTCAGGTAGAAATCATAATGCTCATACTCTTTTGGTAAATCGGTTAGTATTAAAGCTAGGCCACCAAGTACCCATCCATTTCCTCGGGCCCAGAATATTTTCTTGCCATTTGGTTCTTTTAAATCCTCATCATTTACACCCCATTGAAAACGAGTATCCCTGGCAAAAAGTTTTTCCTCTTTATCGTACAAAAGATTATAGGTTTCCATATAGTACTTGTGCATGGCATCCAAGTATTTTTGTTCACCTGTTTGTTTTGCATAAACGGTTAGTACCGGTGGTGCCATAAAGAGCGCATCGCACCACCACCAAAGAATTTTTTTCTCTTTTTTCTTGTCCGTTCCGTCTTTCCATGGGTTTGGTTCGTAGAGGTGAGTGTCCAAAAATACTTTTGTTGGTCCAAGGTCGACTAAGTTCTTCCTTGTAGAATTGGCATAGAGGTACATATACGAAATGGCGACATCATCAGCATGATATGTGCGGTATAGTGGTTTCCATTCATTGTAATACCCCATCGTTTTTAAAGCAGCTAAAAAAATGGGATTCTTTGTTGCTTGATGGGCTTTACTTACCCCAACATAATATGCTCCGTTGGTCCAGTCTGTTGGCGCCAATGCAAAAATTGGATGTGCTTCTTGCCATTCTAAGGCTTTTACCATGGCTTTTTCAATTTGCACCTTATCCAAGGTGTTTTGTGCCAAGAGTGTCGAACAGGCTAAAAATAAAATTAGTGCTGTGCCCTTGCTTTGTAATAGTTTGCTTTTCATTGTGCTGTGTTAAAATAGTATTAGTTATGGTGTGTTGGAGTATATGACTTCATATGATTTGCTCCTGACTTAAGTATGATTTTTTTGGTTGTACTGACCTTGGGTTCACCATCTTCAAAAGAGATAAACACTGCGGCTGTTTCTTCTTTTTCAACTTTGACGCTTAAATTCCCATAATTCAAAGCACTGCCATCACCTATATAAGTTGAAAATAAGTTGTTACGTTCATCTAGGGTGATAACAGCATAGCGCCCGGTAAACGATAGTTTTTGCTTTGAATCCATATACATATCCAATGGAGATTCTTGAATGATAATGTATTGTTTTAAGGGTCCCCTGGAAGATTCACTTGTAACTTGAAAACCTTTGAATATACCATCACGCTCTATTTTAATTACCGATGTAAGATGGCTCTGATTGTTGCTGATGGGCTCATAGATTACTGCAAATGGATTATGCCATGCCTCACCATTTTGCCGAACGACCAGAGTAGGGGTCTTTGCATCACGATACACTTTAGGACCTTCTAAAGTGGGTGGTGCCATGGTTTTGGTGTAGGTTCTATTTTCATTACCCATGATGAAAGCCTTCATACCAATAGATGTTTTGGCAAGTTTTTCCGCTTTGAATACCGCAGTAACATTTTCTTTAAATGTATCACTAGACTTAATTTCTTTGAAATAATGCCAACCAGGGTGGCGAGCTTCTTTGTTATTTGTCCAGGGTTTGTTTTTGGAATTTGAATATCGATTGGGGTCAGAAGTTAAGGTTAGTTCTCCTTTGCTATGTTTTAATTGAAGAGATTCCCCAATGTTGTGGTAAATGTAATCATGGAATTCATTAGGTAACTCAGATTTGGAACGGAACACATCGATATAATATCCGGTAGTGGGTGAAGTTCTCACAATACCCATAGTCCGTTCCTGTATTGCTTCTGCATTATCGCCTTTATCATCTTTAAAACTTGTCATTGAGAATGAATGAAATGGTGATACAGGTTTTTTTTCTGGTCTAGGTTCAACGGCAATTTGTGCTACTGTATTAATTTCCAATCCGGCCCAGCCACCTTTACCTTCAGAAGCACCATTGACCACCACGGTATTGTTAGAAGCAAAAATCCGATAGTAATTTTCATGGATTTCGGTTCGGTATGTGCTACGGCCCGATTTATTACCTAGTACGAAACCTTTGCCATATAATTCCATGAACATTCCTGTAGCATGCCCATGAACATAATGACCACCACCAACAAAACTCATTAGGCCATCTTTGGGATTATTGGTTTCACTCAGATTTCGTTGCAAAACAATACCGGCAAAAGGTAACTCATCTGTTGAAGGCAAGGGATAGTCTTTAACGCTACCCTCAATGCTAGGTTCAAACCAAAGTAACTTAGTGGGTTCACCATAATATGTGGCACTATAACTTCGCTCCTTTAATTGAAATCTCTTATACTTTTTATTGGCAACAGCACTATTGATAAGTGAGCCAAATTTATCTTGTAATATTTCTAGTTTTTCAAGTTTAGCTAGATGATAAGCAGTTTCATAGGCATGATGATTGGGACGATATTGGCGATGGCCGTCACCAAAGCTGAGCGTTTCTGTTTTATTGGGATAAGTCAGAAAATAATCTTTGGGCAGTGCCTCTAAAATATGGGAATTGTTCTTGCCCAATTGTAATGAAGGTCGATATTTGACCATGATTGTCATCAAATACGTCAAAAATCGATTTACTCCGTTTGAATAATTGATGCTCTCGGGCCAATCCCCACCATAATCTAGATAATGGGCACTAATTTTTTCAAAGGCGTCTTGGCGCTTGGTATTCTTTGTTAAAAAATAGGGCAGTAGTTCTTCACGTTCTTGTTCGTCATCCAAAGCCAGAATATTGCCTACCAAACTTGGAGATTCCAATATAGGCCAATTACAGTTTATAATCCCTCGTTCAAGTGCAAGGTCAACATAAGTTCGAAATACCTTTTGGCCATTTGAAAAATCAAAAAGTACCATTTCAGACGCTGCTAAATCATACACTTTCCCACCTGGTTTTAAGTACGAATGCACAAAATCATAAATAATGGGCAATTGTGCTCCTATTTCCCTTGCCTCGCGAAGATGGTCCTTGGTGTAGATCCAACCTGCATTGTGATATTCTTTTTTGATGGGGAGTTGAAGCAGGCCATTGACAAACGTATGAAGTATGGTAGCGGCATATTCTGCATACGATTCTTCTTCCGTCAAAAAATAAAGTACACCACAATCTACAGCAGTTTGCAAATAATGCATCATTATGTCTTGTTCCTGTCTGTCCTTTCCATTAAAAGAGATGTATGTTTTAAAGGGAGGGTAGTTTTTGGCTTTATTTAAATCCAAATTCCATGGTAGTTGGAATAGGTAACGTTCTTTATCTTTTTGATACTGTGCGATATCTTTTTCGACCCTTTTCTGAAATTTTTGATAGTATTGTTTTACTTCATGGTAATCTTTGATTTTTTTTAGAATTCCAGCTCTGTCGGCTGGTTTTACCCAAATTAATGGACGCTCTGTTGACTGGGCAAATAGCTTATTGTTTACTATAAGCATACAGTTAATGACAATGATCAAAGTCAAAACCTTTAACTTACAATTCCCTATTTTTAGTTGTCGACCCATACTCATTTTTCCAATCTAAATTTTGCAGTTAGATTTTCTTTTGAAGAAGTTCCCGTCATGACGCTGTAGTCACCTGGTTCTAAAATTTTCTTCATTTTTAGCCCTGTGAATTCCAGCATTTTGGGTACGATGGTAAAGGTCACTGTTTTTGATTCACCTGGATTGAGCTCAATTTTCTCAAATCCTTTTAACTCTTTGTCAGGTCGTGTTACGGAACCTATCTCATCTTTAAGATAGAGTTGTACCACCTCCTTGGCTTTCATTTTACCTATATTGGTCACTTGAACGTTAACCGTAATTTCTGAAGTTGATGTCATTGTTTCCGAAGAAAGACTAAGGTTACTGTAAGCAAATTTTCCATAGCTCAAACCAAAACCAAAAGGATACAATGGCCCATCTTCCAAAAACAAATAGCCTTTTTTATTATTGATTTCCTTCATGCTGTAATGAAAGGGAAGTTGACCGATAGAACGCGGCACGGTTACAGGTGATTTACCAGATGGGGAAACTTCCCCAAAAATGATTTTGGCCATAGATGAATCTCCAAATTCACTTAAATCCCAACCGTCTAAAATAGCATCGGCTTTTTCTGAAATTGTATTGATTGAAAGGGTCCTTCGGTGTTTTAAAACAACAATAACTGGTTTGCCCAATGCTTTTACCCGTTTTACCAATTCGTCTTGAGCACCAACAGGCTCAATTGTGGCACGATCACCCAATGCATTATTAAAGTAAGCTTCTTTAGATGTGAATTCATCCCCACCTAGAAACAGGATTACCACGTCTGACTGTTTTGCTATATCCAAAAGCTTGTCCAGTTCTTCAGGTGTGGTAGAACGTATTTTTGGTACACTTGTATTCCCATCGGTCAATTCAAAACCCTGTTCGGCAACAAAAGTAACAGTGCTTTCTGCTACCTCTTCAAAAGCAGCCTTAGTACCTTCGTAAAATAACGGACCCAACAAGGCTATTTTTTGGTTTTCCTTTTTAAGTGGCAGTATACTGCCTTCATTTTTTAAAAGGATGATAGATTCCAAATCGGCCTCTTGTGCTAACGCTAAAGAAGCTTCGGAACGTACTTCTTTTTCAACTTTTTTGATGTCGATATATGGATTGTCAAATAATCCCAGTATCATTTTGGTCCGAAGCACACGCCTAACGGAACGGTCTATCATTTTTTCAATACTGGGTTTTTTTTTGGTCATTTCCGGTAGATAAGCATAGGAATCTTCCGCATACAGGTCAATATCTATTCCAGCGACTAATCCCATTAAGGCTGCGGCTTCTGGACTTTCAGCAACTTTCATAAAATAGTAGAGCCTGGCAATGTCATTGGAATCGGATACGACATAACCATCAAAGCCCCATTGGTCTCTCAAAACGCCTGTCAATAGTTCTGGGTTACCGTGACTGGCAACACCGTTCAAATCACCGTGTGAGGCCATGATTCCCAAAGTGCGTGCTTCTTTTACAGCTGCTTCAAATGGCGGGTAGATTTCATCGATAAGGGTCCTTGGCGAAATTTCTACTGCTGCGAAATTGGATCCGCCAAGTACTTGTCCGTAACCAGCAAAGTGCTTTGCAACCGCTCCAATATGGGTTCCATTACCAAGGCCTTCATAGTCGCCTTGAACACCTTTTATGGCATTGACAACCATTTGAGTGGTCAAATAGGTGTCCTCCCCAAACGCTTCCGACATACGGCCAAACCTTGGGTCTCTTACGATATCGGCTTCGGGGGAGTGGCACATATGCATGCCGCGCAAACGGGCTTCTTTACCGACTACATCCCAAATTCGATTAACGAGTTCTGGATTAAAGGAAGCCGCTGAGGTTATCGGACGACCAAATTTGGTGCAACCCGCTGCATCTACACCATTGTAGGATTCGGTTACGAACAACGCTGGGATGCCCCATCGATTGCTTTTAATGATGTATTTCTGAAGCTCATTGTTCAGTTTGGCCGCTGCCAATGGCGAAATATGTTCTCCAGGATTTTTAATTCCGGCTATACCGAGTTTTAATTTTTCAATAACCTTTTCAGATAATTCCAGTTTCCCTTTTTCATCTGATTTCACACCAATATTAGCATGAAAAATGCGCATCTGTGCTACTTTTTCTTCCAATGACATTCTAGGCAACAAATCTTCAACACGTTCTTCAATAGAAAGAGACGTGTTTTGATAAGGCATTTTGTTCTTTTGGGCACTTGTGCCAATAGCCAAAAGCAATAGATAAAATAGAAAACGGTATTTCATGCGTATTATCGTTATTTATAAAATTTAAAATTGTCAATTTCGAGTGCTTCACCACTTTTCTGATGAATCAAAAAGTATAGGTTCTCGGTTTCTTCAAATCCGCTGGTGATAGGTATTGAAACTGATGTGAAATCTTTGTCTAACGGTGCAATCTGGATTTCTTTGGATGCCAGCACCTCACCATCCAGTTGATTCCTTCGAATTTCAATAGAAAATTGGCTTTCTTCAATCGAATCAATCGTAAACGTAATTCCTGAATATCCTTTAATCTCTTTGATGTTCGGAAAATTCAAATAGCTCTTTTTAGTATTTGTAGCAACGATAAATCCATTTTCTCCATATTCTTTTTTTACCATACCTTCCATTTTAAAGTAATCCTCAGCTTCAATTACAGGTTGATCGGCGTTATAATTTGCGACACCAATGCCATCTACACGGATTGTAGCGATTTTGCCATTGTCTTTATAATGTACATAGCTAATGAAAGTGTCCCTAAACCATCGGTTACCAGTTTGGCTTATATCGCAATACGTATAATACCATTGGTTGTGCCACTCAAAGAATGAACCATGCCTGCCTTGAAGAAATCCATTTGGCCAAGTAGGGGCTTCGTAACCCTTGACAAAGCTTTCTTTTTTTATAACGGTGTCTATATAGTTATATGGGCCATATAGATTATCGGATATGGCATAAAAACAGCCCCATGATAGGTAATACTTGTCTTTATACTTGTGAACAAAAGGTTTGTCGTCGGTTGGTTTTTCAGTGTTCTTGCCGTCTTGGTTATAAGGTCCCCTCGGATTATTGATTTCAATTTTCTTGGGTATTTCAGCCAAGCTTATCATATCGTAGTTGAGCTTGGCGATGTAATAGTCCCAAACACCAAAGATGATGTAATGTTCACCATCTTCTTCAAAAATGGCCATATCATATTCATCTGTAGGGGTAAGGTCTTCTTTCAACAATGGTTCTCCAAGGGGGTCTGACCACGGGCCCGTTGGTGAATCGGCAACCATAACCCCAGTTTGTTGATTACGTTCTGAAAAATACCAATAGTATTTTCCGTTTCTGTATCCGACGTCGGTTGCCCAACAGCCCTCAAAAGGTTTTCTAATATAGGTTTCTTCTGGTTTTAGGGTACTTCTGTGCGTCCAATTGACCAGGTCAGGGGAGGACCACACCCACCAATCTTCCATGATAAATCTCTTGTTTTCTATAGATTTGTCATGGGAAGCATACACGTAAGCGGTATCTTTAAATATGTGTATATGCGGGTCGTTAAGCCCTTTATTTGGGACGATAGGATTTTGCCCTGTAGCGATTAAGCCCATCAGGAATAATGAAAAAAGTAATGTACTTTTTTTGTTTTGCATATCGATTCTACCACTTAAGGTCTAACAATTTCACTTCTTTCCGCATTTTGAGCTTCCGATAATGTCTTTCCTTCTATAAACAGCACAAACCTGTCCAATCCATGGAATCTTGACCTTCCGGAAACCTCCATCGTATATATGCCCGCAGTTTCAAACGTAACAAAAATATCATGCGGGTCGTTATCACTGGTATTGGAACGCCAAAACCATTTACCAACTCTGTTCATATAAATTTTGAACCAACCATCTGCACTATTTCCTTCGGGATTAGGAGTTTTACCAGTACCCTTGGGATATACCGTGCTACCCTCCCTTTGCCCAAAAAAATCTGCTGCATCCCCAAATCGAAGCCAAGAATCATTGGCTTCTGAAATACTATTGCCCTCAGAAATTCTTGAACGCCAGACAAACTGATACGTTCCAGGGGTAGTGATATTTATTTTATAGGTCAATGTTCCGATACCTGGTGTCGTGAAGTTATCTTCCTTGTTCCAAATCAGATAGCCTTCACCATCAAAGCCTTCCAGGGTTGCTCCTCGTTCCCACTCAATCGTTCCTTCAACAGTTTCGAATTCGACACTGACAATACCGTCTTTTTCCACATAGGTCAGTTGATCAACGGTAGGGCTATGATTTGCTGCATTTTCCGGTTCTTCTTGCTCTTTTTCATTACAAGAAGCTATGAAGATTAACATAACCCATAATTTAAAGTGCAAGTAATTCATTTGCTTAGTTTGAAGATTTCGTTATTGTCTTTGAGAAATGAATTTGTACGGGCCCTATCAATCCTGAAGGAACTAATGGATCATCTTTCTTATAAAAGGGCGCTGTGGTGAAAGTTGTTCTTTTTCCCGGGGGCCTAGGTTCATTGTTGGTGTACCATTCTGGCATCGTCAAGGATGTAGCTCTATGCTGCCCTAGTTGATACCCACCATCATTTGGGGGATAGCGTTCATCACCAATCAAACGGTTGCTCCATAGATTGGTAAGTTGAATTTCTAAGGTATTGTTTCCAAGATGAACAAAATCGGTTACATCCAACTGGAAAGGTGGCATCCACGAAACAGCAACTTTTTTTCCATTGATGATAACTTCTGCAGCGATATGGACCGTTCCCAAATCTAAGGTTACGTTAGTATTCGCTTCAATATGGTCTTTGGTCAAATTGAAATCTTTCACATACGTAGCGGTACCGCTATAATAGTTGATGGAGTCTATTTCATGTTTGCTCCAATCCACTAAGGATTCAAATTGCACAATACCGCCATAACCATGGCCTTCTTGGAACGAAACTTCCCAATCTTTTGAAATATCAACAGGTTCAGGAATATCTTTTATTGAAACTTCCCATGTTTTTCCTGATGATAATTGCACGTCGTAATTACCGATTGTAGCTGTAGTGGCTTGTAGTTTATTTTCCTTGGATAACTTAAATAATACATCATCTACAGGTGTATGTATCGATTCAATATCGGAAGCTTCTTCACGGAAAACTACGAATACCGATTCGCCTGTATTCAACTCAATATCTGTAACTGTATTATTTCCTTCATTTTTGAACTGTGCCATTTTGGTAATGCTACCATCCATGGGATTCCATAGTTCAGGAATTTTATTTGCTACCCTAAAAGAGGTCCTGAACGTTTTGGTGCCAATGGTATCGGCATTAAAAAAGAAGTAAATATCCTCTTCATTTGTTTTTCTATGGACGTAATCTACCGCATCACCATTGAGAATGTCCATATCGGGCACCAATTTAGCGGTGTTCATTACCTTTTTCCAATCATCTATATCACCTATCAAAGGTGCCAATTCCTTGGCCAACTGCTCAAACTGCTTTTTTGATTCTGCTGATGCTTGATATCCGGATAACTTTTTCGGTCTATCACCGAAAATGGGAACCCCGCTTTTTGCAATTTCAAGGATTCGCTTTAGTGTTGGCAGAGAAAGTGTCTCACTATTTTTCAACACCAATATTTTGTAGGTGGTTCCCTCCGGAAGTTTTAATTCGCCATTTTCAATTTTTAATCGGTTGCGAAGTACATCGGTGTTGACATTGTCAAAATTGATTTGTTTTGGAATCACGGGATTAAAATCTGTTCTGTAATAGGAAGAATTTGGGGTTCCTTCACCCACATAGACCAACATATCGGAAACTGGTACGCCTTGCCGAAGCATATGAGAACCACGAGCGATATAATCGAACCAAGCAGCTCCTGCGTTTTTCCACCAGGTTTGGGTACGGTCAAAATGAAAGCCCCAACGGTTCATGGTCATGCCGGGTTCGGCATGAGTGTTGGCTTGATGCGCAAAACGATGAAACATAAACTCATTGATACCATAGGTCCAGGCTAAATCACCGGATGTTTTTGCCATTGCCGGGTGACCTTTCCAGTTGATTTCTGGCCTTGAGGTAAAGGATTCTGCAGAAATGACAGGTTTCCCATAAATATGTGCCGAAGAAACCGCAGATGCGGTCTGGGTAATGGGTCTATTCATCCAAAATTCGCCCATGGGGATATCGGTTACTCCACCAACGTCCAAATCATTTAAAGGGCCAAATCCATAAGGTTCAATGTAGCTTTCCAGACCATCAGCATTACAGAGTTCGGTAAAGTATTGAAAATAGTTTTTGGTCATTAAGTTAGTTATGACTTGACGATAGTCATAAAGAACGGCTTCAGAGGCTTCTGGACTTTCTATGAAACGCCCTGCAACTAGAGGTAGTTTGGAGATGAAGTCATATCCTTTTTCATTTGAAAATATTTCAGCAAAACCCTCTGTCCAGTTTTGCCCTCCCATTTCATAGCTGTCGATTTCAGCATACTTTAAAGCATTAGGTGCTAACCCTTCAGCATTTTCAACCACTTTCTTGATAAAGGCGTCGTAGTGTTTTTTAAAAGGCGCCCGACTTAATTTATCTACCTCCAATCCACGACCCTCGTCAGATGCAGGATTGTTAAAGGCACCTGTAGAGGTATACCCGAAACGTAAGATAGTCCAGCTTCCTCTAGGTAGAGTTGCTTTCAATATTCCGGCTTCGGTCATGTTTTTACTTAAATCTTTAATGTCTTCTTTGGCGATAATCATTCCATCATTTGCATTGCCAATCGCATCCAATTGATGGTCTTCTGTTCGGGCAATCGAAGTCCTGCCTAAAGGGTTGTTTATGAAATAGGTGCTAGTGAGCTGCGCCTCTTTTAGTTTGATTGATTGGTTGAACTGTAATCTAAAGTATTTTGATGTGATACCTTCAAAATGGTCGTTAATGGCCCATTCCCCTTTTCCGGTTCGGACTTTAAATAAATCTCTTACGTCCTTGAAATTTGTACCATCTTCACTGGTCTGCAAAATTGCTTTTGCATGCCTGTCATTGAAGACGATCTTGACCGAGCGTATGGTCTTTGGATACTGGTAGTTGAATTGTAGCCAAGGATTCTTATTGTTTTTGGCACCTAATTCGGATACATCATCGACTTTACCATCAGAAACTATTGAAATATCAAGGCGTTTATCTGAAGAGGTTAGGGTGGGCGTGTTGGTGGCATCATCCAGTTCGGATTCCAAAGCTGGATAGGCGATTACGGCAATGTCTCTATAAAAACCTTCTCGTTCCGTTGGTTTTTCAAGTACCAATTCAATGTCTCCACCAGATACTTGCGTTTCACTCCAAACTACCATTTTCATGGATTCCTCAGGGGTAATCCAAGGTCCACCACTGGCTGACCATCCATCACAATTGTGTACCCCAAAAGTGAGTCCCAATCGCTGAGCTTCCTTGGCGGCATGTGAAATCATCTCATGATGTTCGGGAGAATTGTATTTGATAGGGCCATTGGGTATACCCTGTGTGATATTGAACAACAACAAGCCTCCGAGGCCAACTTCTGCCATTGCTTCTAAATCTTTCGTAATCCCGGCTTTGGTCATATTTCCGCTCATGGCATGCATCCATGTTCTAGGTCTAGATGCCTCTGGAGGATTTTTGAATTCATCTTCTAGGTTGGATGTTTCCTTTTTCTCCGTTTGGCAAGAAAGGAGTAAGATGAACGGTAAAATAAAACTAGCTATGAAGTTTCGCATACTACAAAATCCTGGTCAACTAAAATACTTTATTGCCCTTGTTGAAGTATCCTGTACTGTATGGTGTTAAAAGTTCAAGTTATACTATTTAGAAATCCAAAATCCAGAATGTATCTGTAGTGTATTATCGGTATTTAATCAATGTACAATTCATCAATAAAAGGTCCGCTTTTGCCAGTAGTCTTTAATTGAATGTTATTTGCTCCAGTGTTAAGGGTAATAATGGTTGGCACAAATTTCCATTCTTTTTCCCAACCCCCCGTTGGATGAAACTCTAGCGTTCTGATGTATTCATCGTTTACGTATAATTCCATCGGATGCAGTTGATCTGTATTGTTGTGCATATATCTGAACCGAATGCTATAATCACCGGCCTCACCATCGTTTTCTTGATACCACGTTATTGCACCTTCTTTTCCATCGAATTTTACAAACCCACTACCTTTAAATCGATGCGCATTTTTACTCGATTTTGCTCCACCTTCCATGATACCCTCTTCTGCGGCAATATTGATTCCTCTCCCGATCCACATATCTTCTGAATGTTCATCACCCCAAAATAGGCCTTCATTTTTTTCAAATTTCTCAATCATATTCAAAACGACTTTCCCATTTTGTTTTACAACAGCCTTAACGGTAGTGCCATCTGTAACTTCGAAAACTCCTTTATAGGCTATTCCGTTAGTTTCTGGGTTATCACCATTTGTAGTGTACAAAATTTCTAATTGAGGGAAACGTGATTTGCCGAATACACGTATCTGTTTTGCATCGATTGTTATTTTATTGGATACATACAAAGCTTTGTCGCCTAAAATGGCTCCGGTAATAAGTGAACCTTCTTGAGCATTTTGTTTTTCTTCTAGAAACAATCTTACTTTTCCAAAAAACATACTCCTATAATCTGCTTTGGTACGACTTGTTGGATCTATAGGGTTTCCGTTTTCAATCGATACTTTTTCTAAATTGCCCAATACATTATAATACACTTTGTTTTCTGCATATGGAAATAAATTGCCGTTGGCATCCAAACCTTCTGAGGTTACTATATAACTAGAATTAAAACCACCTTCAGCATCTAATTTATGTATTGTAGTTTTTAATTTTGAAGGTTGCCCGCTTGTGTTTAAAGTTATGCGCTTCACCTCTTTTCCTTTATTGTACGCTATGGCTTCCAATGTTCCTTCTTGGTAGTGCACCATCCATTCGCACTGCATTTCGTTCCAAACTTTGCCTGGTCTATCTTTTCCTAAGGACTTTCCGTTAAGGAACAATTCTACCTCATCGGCATTGGAATAGACCCAAACAGGGATTACGGTTCCTTTTTTCATTCTTGGGTGTGTCCAGCTTGGAAACACATGGAGCATAGTTTCTTTGGTCCATTGGCTTTGGTAGAAATAGAACAAATCCTTTTTGAATCCTGCTACATCCAAAGCACCGCCCATGAATAAATTAAACGGTAAACCTCCGTGTGCCAGACCAGCTTCTCCATAATAATCAAAACCTGTCCAGCGGAAATGGCCGCTATGCCAAGGTAAATCGCGTACTACTTCCCAATATTTTCTTGCAGATACTCTAACCGTAGCATTATCGTATGATGAATTGAAACTTTGCTTTCTATTTTTCCAATTTTTAGGGTTGATACCTTCATAAAAGAAAATTTCCTTTTCCGTTAAATTTGGTAATGGATATGTGCCAGGCAACTCATTGTCGCGCCACCACGTTTGTGTTCTGTAATAGCCACGCGTTTGCCATGTATGGGGTGCTTCAGTAGAAATGAACGGCTTATCAAAGGTTTTACTTTCAATGAATCTTTTTGTTTCAGAACCCCCATTAACGCCAATAATTTCCATGTCCTCACTATTCCCCGCTCCAGAGGTGAACAAGCGTGTAGCATCCAAACTCTTTCCGAATTTCACTAGTTCTGGAGCAATAGTACTATAGGTTTCATTACCCAAACTCCAAACAAAAATGCTGGGATGATTACGGTCTCTGGTAATCCATTCTTTGACATCACGCTGCCACCAGGCATCAAATGCTTGTTTTCCATAATCCTGTGCTGCTTTTTTATGCCAACCATCAAAAATTTCGTCCATCACCAACAAGCCAATTTCATCACAAAGATCATAGAACATCGGTGGAGTAGGGTTGTGTGATGGACGAATGGCATTAATGCCCATGTCTTTTAGTAATTGAAGTTTCCAACGCAGCATAGGTTTGGTCCAAGCACCGCCGACAGGGCCACCTTCCCAATGCTCGCAGACACCTTTTAATTTGATATTCTCACCATTGAGCCAAAACCCGGTTTCTGTCTTCCATTCAATCGTTCTAAAACCAAAATTGGTCTTGACTTCGTCAAGTACTGTTCCTTTGCTCTCTATTTGGGTGATGAGCTGGTATACTTCCGGTGTTTCTGGACTCCAAAACGAGGGGTTTGCCACCTCAAGTTCAACTTGGAAGTCATCTTCGATGTTTTTGATATTTTTTGAAGTAGTTACAAGAATTTTTCCTTTAGGAGAAAGTACGCTTGCCTTTAAAACCAAGCCTTTTTTTACTTTAATCATGTTGATTTTTGCAACTACTGTGGCTTTTGAATCAGTAATATTAGGGGTGGTTATAAAAATGCCATTTGGCGCAATGTGTGTAGGTTGTACTTCTATCAAATGTACAGGGGCGTAGATACCGCAAGGATGATACCAGCGCGCAGATGGTTCCAAACTGTTGTCCACACGGACAGCAATGGTATTTTGCCCTTCTTTTAAATGTTCGGTAATATCATACCTGAAACTGATATACCCATAAGGTCGTTTGCCCAAATACACCCCGTTGACCCATACTTCGCTGTTCATGTAGACTCCTTCAAATTCAATATATGTAGTGTTTGAAAGCCTTTCTTTATTCAGTTCGAAAGATTTATGATACCAACCGATTCCACCATCGTGATAACCGCCACCTTGACCTTGGTCACCACCTTCCCTAACACCTTTTTCGAAAGACCAATCGTGAGGAACGTCTAGAGTCGTCCAAATGGAATCATTTAGGTTTTCCTCTGAAAAGGTAGGGTTGTCCTCTAGAATAAATCGCCAATCTTGATTAAAGTTGGTTTCGGTACGTTGTGAAAAGCCCTGTGATACTGAAAGAAAAAGTAGAAATAATGAAAGTAAACTTTCTTTTAAACGTATTCGCAATTTCATAAAGAATGGTTCTAGAGTTGAAGCTTCTTTCTGCTGCAATTGGCAAGAAAAGAGCAAGATGAAAGGTAAAAGTAAGCCAACAATACTTTTGCTCATGGTATAAAATTCCAATGAACTAAAACGATTATTTATTTAGCAAGCTAACATTTTACCTCAATTAGGGTATCCTGTGGTATACTGTCCCCATGGTAGTGAATCATGCCATTTAAACTTCTTCTCTAAAAGTATATTTATGTTGATTTACATGAAAAGTTTACGCAAATATGCATGTAACCACAGGATAGTTTATGATGGATATTGGGTACCTTTAAGACTTAAATTTTTATAAATGAAAATGATTTTTAACAACCTAAACATTGGTTTTCGATACTTTTCTCTGGTATCGATTTTTATTTTGATGGCAAGCTGTAATGATAGCAAACAAGACAACCATCTTACTCCCATCTTTGATGGGGAAACATTGCAAGGCTGGCATACCTTAGGAGGAGAGGCAACCTATAGAGTAGAGAATGGTGAAATTGTGGGTACTACCGTTGCCAATACACCAAACACTTTTCTGGCTACTGATTCGCTGTATACTGATTTTATCTTGGAATTGGATTTTAAGACTGATTCCGTATCTAACTCCGGGGTTCAAATCAGGAGTAATAGCTTTCCTTGGTACCGTAATGGTATTGTCCATGGATATCAAGTAGAGATAGACCCCTCAAAAAGAGCTTGGAGCGGAGGCATCTATGATGAAAAAAGAAGAAAATGGCTGCATCCGCTTGAAGGAAATCCAGAAGCTCAGCAAGCATATAAACCAAACGACTGGAACCATTACCGCATAGAGGCCATAGGCGATACCATTAAAACTTGGATCAATGGAATTCCCGCCGCACATTTGATTGATAACATGACCAATGAAGGTTTCATTGCCCTTCAAGTACACAGTATTGGAAAGAGAGGAAAACCAGGCGTTGATATACGCTGGAAAAACCTTGAATTTATCACTAAAGATGTATCAAGTTATAGTAAATCAATATCCTTAGCACCTATAATTACCAAAAATCAATTGACTTTTCAAGAGAAGAAAGATGGGTGGCAAATGCTATGGGACGGTAAAACAACCAATGGTTGGAGAGGAGCTAAATTAGAGGAATTTCCTGAAACTGGCTGGGAAATTGAGGATGGTGTGTTGACCGTTCTAGCAAGTGGCGGCGGTGAATCTGAAGCTGTTGGGGATATTGTGACCAAAAAGCTTTATGGAGATTTTGAAATGAAGACCGATTTTAAGATTACCGAAGGTGCCAATAGTGGTATTAAATATTATGTGGATACCGAACTGAATAAAGGAGAAGGCTCCTCTATTGGATTGGAGTTTCAAATCTTGGACGATGAACGGCATCCCGATGCTAAATTGGGAAACCACGAAGGAAGCAGGACTGTAGGTTCGCTATATGATTTGATCCAAGCGGACACCAATAAACATATGAACGCTATCGGGGAATGGAATACCGCCCATATCGTTTCTAAAGAGAACAATGTTGAACATTGGCTCAATGGTATAAAGGTACTTGAATACGAGCGTGGCAGCGAAGACTTTTTAAAGTTGGTAAGTGAAAGTAAGTATAAGGATTGGCCCAATTTTGGACTTTTGGAAAAGGGCAATATCCTTCTTCAAGATCACGGTGATCGGGTTTCTTTCAAAAACATCAAAATAAAAACGTATGAGCAAGCAGAATAGAAGGGATTTTGTAAAAAAATCCGCATTGGGCGGACTAGGTCTAGTAAGCGCTTCCTCCATGTCTATGAGTGCCAAAAGCTATCGAAATATTATAGGTGCCAACGACCGACTTCATGTTGCCATTGCCGGTTTAGGCCGAAGGTTGGGTGCTTTTTATGATCCTATTGCACATAAAAAAAGTAACGTCCGCTTATTATATCTATGTGACCCCATGGAAAGTCAAATGGCAAAGGCAGCCACCAAGTTTAAAGAGCATATTGATTATGCGCTAAAACTTGAGAAAGATATTTTCAAGGTATTGGATGATGACAAAGTCGATGTTCTAATCAATTCCACCCCCGACCATTGGCACACTCCCGGTTCTATTATGGCCTTGAAGTCGGGGAAGCATGTATATGTCGAAAAACCCAGTAGTTGTACCATGGAGGAGAATGAACTTCTGGTTGAAGCCGCAAAAAAGTATGATAAAGTGGTACAGATGGGTAATCAGCAACGTTCTTCTGGCCAAACCCAAGAAATTATTAAAAAAATCCATGATAAGGCTATCGGTGATGCCTACAAAGCCGTCGCTTTTTATAGTAATGGAAGAGGGGCGGTACCGCTTCAGAAAAAGGCAGCGGTTCCTGAGGGCTTGGATTGGAATCTTTGGCAAGGTCCTGCAGTACATCGCGAGTATACTTCAGAAACCTGGAACTACAACTGGCACTGGTACGGATGGAACTATGCCACCGCCGAAATGGGCAATAATGCTACACATGAATTGGATGTTGCTAGATGGGCATTAAATGTCAACTATCCACAAATGGTAGAGGTTAACGCTGCGAAAAGGCATTTTGTAGACGATGGTTGGGAAATGTATGATACCATGTTAGCTAGATTTACTTTTGAGGATAACAAGCAAATTGAATGGGATGGCAAAAGTAGAAATGCCTACAACACTTATGGTAGTGGTCGAGGTGTTATTATTTATGGTACCGAAGGAACAGTTTTTGTGAACCGGAGCCATCATAAGCTGTACAATAGAAAAGGAGAGCTTGTTGAGGAAAGTAAGGGCAAAACAGGTGAATCTGGTATAGCGTTGGGCGGCGGCGGTAATATGTCTACCACACATGTCATGAACTTTTTTGACACGGTTAGAGGCAAGGCAACTTTAAATGCCCCAATTGACGATGCCAACATATCTATGTCCATGGTTCATTATGCAAACGTCTCATCAAGAATCAATGAAAACTTTGAGATTGATAGCAAAAACGGAACAATGTTCAACCAAGAAGCGATGAAACATTGGGGAAAACCTTATGAAGAATCGTGGAAAAGTAAATTTTTACTCTAATCAATTAAGTGGTATAGTAAAAACGCTTTTGATGATTTATTTTTTTACAGTAACCAAAGCCACCCAATCTTTATTAGGTTCAATAGGAGGGAGGCCTAAATCAACTGAGCCACTTGCTTTGGTAAGAGTTACCGAACCATCTTTAAGGTCACCACCATCTCTAGGATTGTACCATTTTATAGTGAAATCTTTATCTGAATCACCTAAATCTAAGGATGTAGTTTCAAGTTCCATAGGAAGATAGATAAGATACAGTTCATTTTCTTTAGCGAAGCAAAAACTTGTATCATCTGTCGTGAGTCTATTTGCTGGTTCCATTTCCCAAAACGGAATATGGGTTTCAAAAAAGTTAAGCGCATGTCTGTTTTGATCCCAAAACAAATCGCGGCTCCTAAAATCTTCACAGGTAAGATCAGAGTTTGGACTAGCGTAGCCAAAATACCATTCCACACCAAATCCTCCTGCCATAAGCGTTCCCCATAGTGCATTCGCACGTGCCAAGTTATGCTCCATGTCCTCGTCATCTGGCAGTAGTGCAATATTCGCCTTGCCAGGTTCATCAACGGAAAGCGCCCATTTTCTGCCTGTAGCATTCGATTTATTTCTCCACTTTAGAACCCTTGGATGTACGTCTTTGAATTCAGCATCACTTAATTGTAATGATGCCCCGGTTAAGGGCGATTGGTCACCAATGAATTCTTCATAGCGGTCATCCTTATTTGGAAACGTATGCATGACCAAATGGTTTTGGTAGGGGTCAAGTTTATGAATATAATTGGCCACTTTCAGCACCTCCTCCGTAGGTTGGTCATTTTCTTCCCCTACATTCCAGTTCATGACCAAATGATGTCCAAAACGAGCTATAAGTTCTCGATAATATAGTTTTGTCTCTGTGCCAAAAACGCCTCCATCCATTAAATGGTCAGTTTCTGTCTCATGTGTTTTAAAGTGAAGGAACATACCTTTTGTCTCAGCATATTCAAAGATACGTTCCCACTGGTCTAGCTTGGAAACGTCCAATCGTGTTTTATGGAAAAAGTTTTCCCACGCCTCTTTGTTCTTTTTGTCACTGGCATAAACATCATATTCAGCAATGGGCTTTTTTAAAAGGTACGGAAAAATATTACGATCATCTCCATCTACGTTAAAGGTGAGAAATGAAAAGACATTCAATTCTTCGGAGGCCAAGTAATTAATGGCGCCTAACAGGTTTTTCCCTTTAGTTTCTTTCCATACAAAAGGTTCGGCTGAGGTTTCGAAGTCTTTGGCATGTGGTTCCCATTTTTTTAAGAAGTCCAACGCGTTGGTAGCGGCATCAAAATCTTCATAGCCCAACAAATTTTCTGGAGCGTCTACACCCAGTTTAATAAAATAGTCTCCAGTTTCCTCAAACTGTAAATACGACTCTCCAATGTAATTCAAGCGGCCTTTGGCTCTATTGTCCTTTCCCGTTTTATCGGTTTCTGTAATTTCAAAACTACCGGATTGTCCATCCATAAACCCCGCAGACACTCCTTCTTCAGCGGTTTCTGCCACTGCAATTTCATTTCCTTTTTTGAAAGAGGCGGTATACATCCATTCCCCAATAGCATCAGGTGTGAATCTCACTTGCCAAATATTACCGGAGGAAGCGCTTGTTTCGGCTGCATTACCGTCCGCTGCGTAAAACCCAGGTACCACATAGCTTTTGTTTCCGTTGGTAAAAGTAACATCCAATCGATACTCCAGATATGGGTTTGTCTCTGCAAGTTCATCGGTATCAGGGCCTTCAAACGAAAGTGTAATTTTATGCCATTTCTTCAATTCCCCATCAAATTTAGGTTGTGGTTGTTTTGAACAAGAAATGCATGCCAGTATTAAGAGGAGTAAAAATTTCTGTACCATGTTTACGTTCTTACAGATTAAAAATAGAACTCAATCAAAGACCCAATGGCTACTTTAGAATGAGTTGATGACCAATTTTATTTCGTGTTTTCCGGGTTCTAAACGTACCGTGCCAAAAGCAGGAACAACTTTTTTGCCATTGTGCATCAATTCTTTATCCTGGGATGGGGTTATCTGGAATTCAGCTACCATATTGGCAGGTATTTCAATGGTGTATACCTGAAGTCTTTTAGTCTTGTAGCTATAGGTAGCTTTTATGGTTCCACGAATGGTCGGGACTTCAATATAACTATCTTTTAAATTACCCATTTGTGGTTTTATAGTGGCAATACCGAAACCGGGGGTTTTGGGTTGAATGCCCCAAAGCCCTCTAGGGATGGCATTTGCTGGTACGGCACCCCAAGCATGGTTCCAATCTAGATTGTTTTTGTATTTATTGTCCCATGCTTCCAGCGTGATTGTGGACCCTAGGCGAATCATGTTATACCAACTTCTATCACTGGTGTCTGTCAATAGCGCCAATGCATAATCTTCTTCACCTGCATTGTACAGTGCGTCCATTAAATACTGGGATCCATAGACGCTACAGGCCATTTTTCTTGATTTTATAAATTCCACTACCGTAGGAATATGTTCTTTTGGAACCATATTAAATGCTAGCGGTAACATGTTGGCATGAAGGGAAGCGTGGTCGGTTCCAATACCATCTTTGTAAATCCCTCTTTCAAAATCGAACATTTGTTTGTTGAGCGCTTTCTTTGCTTTTATGGCCCTTAATTCAAATGCAATGGCTTCCTCTGTTTTGCCTAAAATAGTTGCAAACTCAGCCATTATTTTCATGTTTTTATAGTAGAAAGCGTTGATTACGGTATTGTAGTCCGTAAAGACGTAGCCATCTCGTTCTCCCTTATTATTGGGATCACCGCCCCAACCTGCTGAGGGCCAATCCACAATATCGGTCAATGGTTTGCTGTACCCTTCCTTAAAACCAAGCTTATACATAAACTCGGGAGTAACTTTTGTAGATGTTATGAGTCCATCTTCATTGGATAGTTCATATAAGGTCTTATGCTTCAAGGGCTCATAATACTTCTCAATCAGCTCTGTATTGCCGGTATACATATAATCGGCATGGAACATCAATGCTACATGTTGTTGCCATTCTGTAGGCCATGTAGGGTGTTCCATGAAATATTCAATGGTCTGTCTGGCAATGGCATATTCACGATCGGTGGTGTAATGACTTAATTGGTTCAAATATGCATCGGCTTCATATGGAATCCGCTCTCGGTCACCATCTACATACAGTCCATTAAACGTGGTGGCTTTGATGGAATATTTACACAAATCCCAAACTTGATTCAAGATGTCGTTATCGCTCTTAAAATCACTGGTGTCATTTTCCCAGTAACTATTGTGCGCCAATTGTTCGAAGTTTTCTGGTTGTAGGGTTTCTTTTGCTCCTTCTACCTCCACATATCTGAACGGAACCAATATAGGAAAGCCTTCGGGAAGGGGCAGGGCCTTGCCGGGCAATGTATTTCTTTTATCGATATGTATAGGGAGCTGGTATTTTAATTGGCTCGGTTTGACAGGGACTTCAATTCTTTGATATCTGATATGGCTCCTTTTTGGAGGGTTTCTGTTTACCCTATTGCCATCAAGTTGTTCCCCTACGTGAAAAACAAGGGTATGTTCTGTTTTTGCATCATATGTAAAATCCATCGTAGCAAACGCAGCTTTACCAAAATCAATAAAATGGACATCACCTCTTTTTTCAAATACTTTGGGTGTGATGCGGTCCACCTGAAAACTATTGGGCGTAGTCAATGTTGCTTTAGGCTTGCCCATAACAAAACCTTGAGATTTTGAGTATCTAGAGAGTCTGTTGTCAATATCCCAAATTCTCACCTTCCAATAATAGGTTTTGCCAACCTCCAGTTTCTTTCCATCATGTTCAATTTGAGATGAGTTGCTACTTCTTATTTGACCACTGTCCCATATATCGCCTATATTATTTACGTTATTTTCCTTGGATGATGAAACCAAAATCTGATACGCGGATTGTAAAACCGCTCCTTCTGGTACGACCCAACCATATTCTGGTTTTGTATCAATGATTTCGACATTGGAAGTATTTCTGATAAATTCAACAATCAAGTCTTTCGGTCCCTCGGAATATGCGTCCGAATGTTCAAGAATCAATTCATTGGTTTTATTCCTAAACGCCTTCAGTTTTTCTGCATATCGCTTATTCTTAGCTAGGTTTTTTGTCTCTTTTGGGTCTTTTTTTAAATCGTACAATTCTTCGAATGACTGATCATTTACATACCGAAAATACTTCCAATCTTTGGTTCGTACTCCTTCGCTAGGGGGGATGCTTTCAAATTCCCAAATATGTTCGATCAGTACAGTATCACGTTGAAGATTTTCGGTCTTATTTTTAGCAATTGGCATTAGACTTTTACCGTGCCAGTTTTGTGGTTGGTCAATGCCCGCTAAATCCAACATGGTCGATGGTACATCAACGTTCAGTGCAAGGGCATCACTATCTTGTTGATTTTCTACCCTAGGGTCAAAAATGATAAGGGGCACTCTAACGGAGTTGTCATATAATAACCATTTACCAGCCAATTGCCGCTCTCCAAGAAAATAGCCGTTATCGCCCATTAAAATGATGACCGTATTTTTATCAATACCTTTTTCTTTTAATTTTTTCCTGATTTTGGTGATTTCACGGTCAACTCCAGAAATCATGCGGTAGTAGCCCTTTACGCTATGTTGGTACTTTTCTGGGGTATCATAGCGCCAAGTCCATCGGAGCCTGTTGAAACCATCTTGAACAAATTTGGGCTGTGCCTCAAAATAGGCATCTGAACTTATTGCTGCTTTGGGAATGGTCGTATTCTGTAATAAGTTATCTGATTCTTCTTGCCAAAAGTATTGTTTTTCAGCCTTATCGTGTGCGTGTGGCGCGCTGAAACTCAATGAAAGACAAAAGGGTTTTCCAGCATCGGAATTTGATATAAAATCCAACGCTTTTTGACCTGTATATCGGGTTAAATGTACGGTGTCCTTACCTAGTTTTTTATAATAATAGCCTCGTCTGTCATCAAAACTATTGTTACGGTCATAGGATTCGTATTGGTCAAATTGCTTTTCCAAACCATCATAGCGTACTCCATATTTCCCGTAAAAAGCTGTAGTATATCCATTCTTCCTTAAGATTTTAGGGTATGAATTCTCCATATAGGATTCCCTTATATTACCGGTTTTAAAGTTGAAACTATGGGTTCTTTCATAGAGGCCTGTCAAAATGCTGGCCCTACTGGCAGCACATATTGGTGTGGTGACCATGGCTTTGTCAAAGAAAGTGCCTTCCTCCGCCAATCGGTCCATTTCTGGTGTAGTAACTAATTTGTTGCCTGCATAACCAATGGCATCAAACCGTTGGTCATCCGTCAATATGAAAATGATATTGGGTTTTTGGGTTCCTTGTTTTGTTTTTTGGGCTTTTGTGATGCTAGTTGTCAAACAAAAAAGGATAAGTATAACAAATCTCATTTTCTTCAAAATTATTTGCGTTTTGGATATTATACAACAAAGGATTGCTGGCTATGTTATGCCAATCAAACTTAAATTTCAAGAGTGTATTATCCATCCTGTTCTGTCCTGAACAAATAATAGAATTGATAGATTACCACGTATCGGTTCGAAAAGGTGAAACAGGAAGTTTTGCCGAATTGAAGAGTATTCCTTCAAAGCAATCCTCAAAACCATAGCGCACTGATACTGGGGCTGCAACCTTTTCATTACTTACTGAAATTGTTCCGTTTTCATTGATTTTGCCTACGGCAGGATAGAAAATTCTGTCCTTTCCGGCGATAGTAAAACCATTGAGCTGTTCCCCAAAACTGGAAACGGGTACCATTGAATTACGTTCTTTGTTTCCAAACGATAGTGTAGCGATGTTTTTTTCAACTTCCATTTCTTGTAAAACTGGACTTGAATATACAATATCAGTGTAGTTATATTGTTTTGCCAATGCCCAAAAGCTAAGTCTTTCTGCGATAGGTTCTTTGTCGGGTGGATGAATATCGGAACAATGACCTACATCTGAGGTTACCACCAGGCCGGAATTTGGAATTTCAAAAGAAGCCTGTAGCTGCGCTTCTCTAATCAATGCAGCATTAATGGCCGGTGTTTTTCTGTATTGTTCATAGGCATAAGGTGCAATCTGTACGATATAAAAAGGCAACTCGGTATTGCTCCATTGTGTTCGCCATGTGTTCACCAGTGTGTGTAGATAGGACTTATACGGTTCAGGATTGGTTCGATTCGTTTCTCCTTGGTACCATAAAAAACCTTTGATGGTGAAATCTTGAAAAGGGTGAATCATACCATTAAAGATTTGTGTGGGTTTTTTACGTTGATTTGGGTCCTTTGCCAAGTTGGTGGAAATTACCACATCGCCATAGGCTGTGAGCGAATCTTTCGGTATCCAAGCTTCGATACGGGTGCCGCCCCAGGCTGATTCAATAATACCGATGGGAACATTCAATTTGTTAAAAAGCTTCTTTCCGAAAAGATATCCAATGGCACTAAAATTATAAACCGATGTGCTATCTGCCGCTTTCCAGCTTCCTACCACATTTTTTTCAGGATTTAAGCTTCCCGCCCGTTCCGTATTGAACAAGCGTATGAATTTGTTTTCGGCATCTTTAATAAATTCAGCTGAACCGTTTACCGGGGATTTACCTAAACCCTTCATTGGCATCTCCATATTGGATTGACCCGAACAGAACCAAACTTCCCCGATCAGAATATTTTCCAACGTTACGGTGGTGGTGCCACTAATTTGTAATTGATATGTTTCAAAAGATGCTTTGGGGGTATTCAGTTTTACTTTCCAGTTTCCTTCGGTATCTGTTTTGGTAAAAAGATTCACATCCCAATTTGTGGTTATTTGGATATCGGTATTCGGTATATCCGTTCCCCAAATTGGAACAGAATCACTTTGTTGCAATACCATGTTGTCCGCAAAAAAAGAGGGCAGCTCTACTTGACCATAAACAGAGACAGCTTGAAGCAAGTACATGCAAAGTATCCATGGTACCGCTTGTTTAGGACATAGTTGATTCCATATAAAATGTTTGTTTTCGTATGTTTTCAGCATAGTACAGGGTGCGTTTGGTTATAAATCCTGTTATTATTGTAACAAACCATAAAATACAACAAAAATGATAGTTATGGATTCTTTCATCTACGTAATAAGACAGTTCTTGATTGTATTATTTTTGGTACTCGTAGTTGTAAGTTGTCAGGATAAGATCAAACAAGATAAAAATACACTGTCAACCGAGATGAAAAACGAGTTGCCAAAGCGACCTAACATTTTATGGTTGGTTACCGAAGATATGGGTGCTTATCTTCCCTCGTTTGGAGATTCAACTATTGTTACCCCCAATTTAAGTCGATTGGCAAGAGAAGGCGTGGTCTACCCCAGTCTGTATTCTACCTCTGGCGTCTGTGCACCAAGTAGAGCGGCCATTGCAACGGGCATGTATCCTTCAGGTATTGGTGCCGATCATATGCGGACCACTTCATATACTGAGGCTACAGGCCTTCCTAAATACGGTGCAGTTCCTCCAACCGAAGTACGTATGGTCAGCGAACTCTTGCGCATGGATGGTTATTACTGTACAAATAACTATAAAACAGATTATCAATTTAAAGCGCCTGTAACTGCATGGGATGAGAGTAGCCCTTACGCACATTGGCGCAATCGCGGAAAGGATCAACCATTTTTTTCCGTCTTTAATTTTACTGAGACCCATGAATCCGGATTGTTTGAACCTTATGGGCATAGAAATGTTGAAACCAGACATTATAAATCTGGGGATACCAACTATAAATGGAAACCCGACCGAATGACGGAAGCAGAAACCAAAGTGCATTTACCAAAGGATACCAAATTTTCGATTCCTCCATATCTGCCCAATACGGATGTTGTAAAACGGGACATTTGGAAATTGTACAACAACATTGCTGAAATGGATAACCAGGTTGGAGCTATCTTAAAACAGCTAGAAGACGATGGACTTCTGGAAAACACGATTATTTTTTTCTATGGTGATCATGGAGGGCCATTGCCCAGACAGAAACGTTTAATTTATGATTCAGGATTGAATACACCGATGATTGTACGTTTTCCGAATAAGATACACGCAGGAACCAAGGATAATCGACTAGTGAGTTTTGTTGATTTTGCACCAACGCTTCTTTCACTTACTGGAACCAACCCTCCTGAACATCTTCAAGGTCAAGCTTTTTTGGGAGAACATAAAGTTGAAAAGGAAAGAAGCTATATTCATGCGGCCGCAGACCGTTTTGATGCATTTACCGATGCAATTCGTGCTGTTCGTGACAAAAGATTCAAGTACATTAGAAATTATAGGCCGGAACAAGGGTATTACCTGCCTATTGAATATCGGGAACGGATACCTACAATGCAAGAACTGCTAAGTCTAAGCGCTAAAGGGAAATTGGATTCCATTCAATCGTTATGGTTTAAAGAAAGCAAACCTGTAGAAGAATTGTATGATTGCCAGTCAGACCCACATGAGTTACATAATCTGGCAGAAGATTTAAAATATGCCAATAAATTAAATGAGCTTCGTCAAGAGATGGATAGATGGTTGGTGCGTATTGGTGATCAACCCAATTTACCTGAAATAGAACTCATTAACCAGTTATGGAATGGACAAAAAACCCAACCAGTGACTTTAGCGCCAACGGTTGTGCTTTCAAATGGCAAAGTCACAATTGAATGCGGTACCGAAGGTGCTTCGATAGGTTATAAAATTATTGGAGAAGAGGATAAGGAACCAAAATCGTGGAACGTCTACCAAAGACCATTTAAAATTGAAGAGGGTAGTGGCTTACTTGTAAAAGCACACAGAATTGGATTTAAGCCAAGTGAAACAGATGAGATAAAAGGTATTTAAAGTTCCGTTTTCTGTTTTCAAAGAACTGAATGAAATCATATGAATAATAAAAAAACAGCGGTCAAATATCTTTTCAATTGTAACTTGACCGATTGTTCTTCTCTTGTTCATCAGAGAGGTTGCCAAAGGACAAATCCTTTAGAAGATTCAGCATAAAAGATACTTGCCAATTATTCCCATTACTTTATCTGCTATTTTTCTGAACCGTTAACACGTGCTTTCTGTTCCACAAAATAGGGTTGAAAAGTGTAAGACGAATTTGAATCCCAAATCGAATTTTCCTTTGGCAAAACTGATTTTAACTTATTCATTTCATCTATATAAGATGGACTACTGGCAAGATTGATAAATTCATTTGGATCGTTCTCAAGATCATAAAACTCTTCTCCACCATCCTCATATCGGATATAACGGTAACGAGAGGATTTTACGGCATGGTTATTCATTCCAAAGGTGGTTATGGCAACGGATGCTTCATCATTTTTACCATGCATTGCGGAAACCAAGCTTTTTCCTTCATTTCTGTCATAAACGGGAAGCCCGCATAGTTCAAGCAATGTGGGGTACATGGAGAGTAACTCAGCCGGCTCGTCAATTATTTTATTCTTTGGTACTGTAGAACCGGCAAATATAAGGGGTACTCGTGTAGCCGTGTTCCACAAAGCATGTTTGGCGAACGTGCCTTTTTCGCCCAGGCGATAACCATGGTCGGACCATAGTACAATAACTGTATTATCTGCATATTCGCTATTCTCAAGCGCTTCTAACAAGCGACCAATTTCATAATCTACATAACTTATACATGCTAGATAGGCTTGAATGATTTTTGGCCACTCCCCACTCTCAATGGCCCAGTCCGTAGATGGCATCATTGGAAGGTCGTTGATTTTAAGAGCCACTTCGGGTACATCATTCAGATCATCTGCTTTATATGGCATCGTTTCAATACTTTCTAAAGGATACATATCAAACCATTTTTGTGGAACGTACAGGGGTACATGAACCCTAAGAAAGCCAACACCCATAAAAAAAGGTTTGTTATGCTTACGTTCCAAACGTTCTATTGCCCAGTTTACAGATTGGTGGTCGGGCATTAATGAATCGGCTTCTGGAAATGCTCCCCAATCAGTACTTGTTCTACCATAGTTTTTTCTGTCTGAAGTACCAAAACCGTCCCACACAAATCTTTCCTCGGGGTAGGGGCCAAAGCCCTTGACCCTTCCGCCAGACTCATCAAAAAGACTATCCGGAGCGTGAATATGAAATAATTTTCCGATACCCATGGTATGGTAACCATTCTGCTTGAAATATTCCGGGAGCAAAACAATGTCTCTTGTCGCAGGGTTTTCAGAAATAATTTTATTATCGGGAATCATCCCGTACATCCCCGTAGTGGAAGGTCGAAGGCCGGTCATTATTGAAGCCCTAGAAGGACCGCATAACGGTGCTTGGCAGTGCGCATCTGAAAATAAAACGCCCATGGATGCAAGTTTGTCCATATTTGGCGTTTTTGCAGGTCCGTTTAAGCTACCTAGCATCGTATTCAGATCATCTACTGCTATGAAAAGAACGTTAGGGGGATTGTGTTTATCGGTATCTTCTTCTTTAGGTGCTTCTTGCCAAGCGCTAAATAATAAAGTGAACACTACAAAAAACACTTGAATTTTACCTTCCATGTTTGATTTTTAGTTATTCATTCCAAGAAGTTTCTATTTTTTCCTTTAATCTGTCAACAATTTCTGGCAGTTCGGCTGCCAGATTATGACGTTCGGTAGGATCTTCGTAAATATTAAAGAGCTTGACTTCTTCTTCGGGTTTGTTTGTTGAATCTGGTACGATAATTTTATAAGGATAGGTCATGGCCATCTGGTAATAAAGACTCCCTTCAATAGTATTAAAATCATGACTATAGATTTCTCCATAAATAGCATCTCGCTTTTTTACTTTAGATTTATTGAGGATGTCAATTCCGTCTAAGTTTTTGGGCTCGTCAATCCCGATTAAACTTAAGACCGTCGGCATCATGTCCAGACTACTGGTCAATGTTAAACTATCTTGTTTGGGATCGATTTTATCTTTCCATTTATACATAATGGGCGTTCGTAAACCATAATCGTAAGGTGAGCGCTTGGATATTTTGTTGTATCTAGAATCATTTTCATTTTGTACCCATCCATTATCGCACACATAAACGAATAGGGTATTTTCAGTTTCTCCTTTTTCATCGATATAATCCATAAGGTCACCACAAGTTTGATCAAACCATTCGCACATCGCCCAATATTTGGCTACATATGCTGTTGGTGCTTTGGGTAAGTATTTTTGTAAAAGGCTATCTGGAGGATTGTGGGGTGCGTGTGGCAAAAATGGTGCATACCACATAAAAAAGGGTTTCTTTTTTTCTAATGCCAAATCAATATAATTGTAAAGTGTATCCATTCCGTTTCGACCAATTTCCAAGCCATAATCACCGTGCCTGCCTCCACGATTAGGGTCACCATGCGTCATACCATAATCGAAACCTCCGTTTATGTAATTGCCCAACCACCATTTACCGGTTTGGAAGGAGAGGTAGCCCTTCTCTTTTAATAGTTTGGGCAACGTATTCAACTTTTTGAAGTTTTCAATAACCGTTTCATAATTCTTCGGTCTCTTAGTAGATCTCCATTGTCTTTTTGATTCTCTTACTTCACCTGGCAACACTCTATCATTCCCCAAAACCATATGTTTTCTAGGATATACCCCAGTTATGATAGAAGCTAATGAGGGAGAACAAAGCGAAGTGGGCACATAGCCCTTTTCAAAAGTTAGGCTTTCTTGGGCCAATTTGTCAAGGTTTGGAGTTTCTATATGTTTATGGCCCATAAAGCCATAATCTGTCCAAGCTTGGTCATCAGAAAGGATAAATACGATATTGGGTAATTTTTCTTCTACAACTTCTTCCGTTGTTTTCTGCTTTGATTCTTTACAGGAATTGACCCCTATTAAAAAAACGATTATCAATATGATTCTAAAGGTGATTTTCATAAACATATCGATTTATTTATAAGGAGCAGTAAAAATATAAGTGCCTGGTAGGGCCGTTAATTCAATTGAATCAGGATTCTCATTAATTAAAGAAAGACTTGAATTTGCTGATATTTGCTTTCCATCGACCAGCATCTCTTTAGGATTTTGTATTGGAATATGAATTTTAGCTGTTGTATTTGGTGGTACCGTAGCTTTTAATTCAAAATTGCCACCATCAATTTTCCAAGATGATTCAATTTTACCGTAGGGTGATTCGTAGCTGGCCTCTGCAGAGTTGAGCCCACCTCCGGGAATTGGCGCAATACGTATTTCCTTATATCCAGGTTGTAGTGGTTTAATACCAGCAATGCGCTCATACATCCATTCCCCAACAGCACCATAAGCATAGTGATTTAAACTGTTCATCGATTCAGCATTGTATCCCTCGTCCTTACTATAGCTGTTCCAACGCTCCCACATCGTTGTTGCACCTTGATTAATGGAATAGAACCAAGAAGGATAGGTTTCCTTGAACAATATTTCATACATAAGGTCTATTTCACCCATTTCATCCAGCACTTTTGGTAACAGCGGGGTGCCTAAAAATCCGGTGCGGAGGTGATTGTCCGCTTCTTTTATTTTATCGATCAAATGTTCTTTTGCTTTTTGCTCTTTTTTGTTTGATAACAACTCAAAGTTTAATGCTAGCAAATAAGCCGTTTGGGTCCCGTGGTCGTTCTTGACGCTGCCATTTTCATCAAAAAATTCATTTTCGAAAGCATTTGCTACCGTCTCGTATAGATTTTGATATTTTTCTTTGTCTTCCGCCTGATTTAATACATCGGCAGCTTTTGAAGTGAGATGCGCGGCGTGTGCAAAAAAGGCTGTGCCTATAAGGCTCTTTGAAGTATCCCCTCTTTTTCTGCTCTCTTTGGCTTGATAGGGTTGTAGCCAATCACCAAAAGAATTCATGCCGGATATATAATCTTCTGCTTCATTTTGATGGTGGGCCAACCATTTTTTCATCATGTCATAATTCTTTCGGAGCACTTCGATGTCACCGGTTCTGTAATAGATATCCCAGGGTATTATTACAGCCGCATCTCCCCAACCCGAACTTACCCTGTTATCTTTTAAAACATCGGGAGCCACAAATGGAATACCGCCATTCTCAAATTGAGATTCTTGCAAAGTTTGTAACCAACTTTTCCAAAAAGAATGTACATCGGCATTGAATATCGAAGTTGATGCAAATACTTGTGCATCCCCCGTCCAGCCAAGGCGTTCGTCCCGTTGCGGACAATCGGTAGGAATATCGAAAAAATTACCCCGTAACCCCCAAACAATATTGTTTTGAAGTTGGTCAAGTTTTTCATGCGATGAAGCAAACGTTCCATTCGATTCAAAATCTGAATACTGTACAATCCCTGTGACCCAATCTTTTTTGGGTTCTTGTGATTTGTCAAATCCGCTAAGCTCTACATATCGAAACCCATGAAACGTAAACTTTGGTGTCCATGTAATAGTTCCATCCGTTGCCGAAATATAATAGTCCGTAGAGCGTGCAGAACGATAATTGTCTGTATAAAAACTACCGTCAGGAGCCAGCATTTCTGAAAAGCGGATTTTTAAAGTATCACCTTTTTTCATTGGAACTTTTACTTTGGGAACGCCTACCATGTTCTGTTTTAAATCAAATATGATACTACCGTCAATTGGTTTGATGATTTTCTTAGCAGAAAGTGCTACCTTTTCTTTGACCGAATGGTGTCTTTTTGGTTGAATTTTTATGCTGTCCTCAATATTTGCTACTTCAACCGTTTTCCATTTCGTGGCATCAAAGGTATTGCTGCTCCAGTTTGGCATTTCAAAATTTGCATCATAGATTTCACCATCATAAATTTCAGCAAACCGAATAGGTCCGTTTGTGGTACCGACCCAGCTATCGTCGGAAACAATGATTTTTTTTGACCCGTCCTGAAATGTTATTTCCAGTTGGCATAAAACTTTTGGAGAGCCAGATTGTCCCCAAATCAGCTTGTTCCATAACATACGGCCAAAGTGCCATCCGGAAGCTACTTGAAATCCAATTGTATTCTCACCGGCGTCCACCAAATCAGTAACGTCATACGTTAAAGCTTCAATACGCTTATCATAAGGAGTCCATCCCGGCGACATGACAGCATCGCTTATCTTTTTACCGTTAATTTGTCCGCTGAAAACCCCTTTAGCCGTTACATAGAGCCTTGCAGATACTACATCCGAGGGTATTTCAAAACTTTTTCTGAGGTGCTGGGGAGTGTGGATAATCGTTTTTTTAGCTCCTACAAGGCTATCATTTCTGGTAGGTAATCCTACCCATTTGCCTTTCCAATCTTTATTCTTTAAAAGCCCTAACTCCAAATGAGCTATTTCACTCCATTTTGATGGTTCATCATTTGAATCCCAGTACTTGACCTGCCAATAAACTTTTTGCCTAGAATCTAATTTTGGACCCTCGTATACCACAAATAAGGACTGGTCCGATTCTATCTTGCCACTTTCCCATAGATCAGGGTTATCCGGTAGAAAGTCTGGACTGGACGCAGCTACAATACTATAAGCGCTTTGTGATTGAGTAGTTTGCGGAAGTTTCCAAGAAAATGAAGGTTCATTACTGTAGAATCCGATAGGATTTTTAAAACCTTCGTTTACTGTTAATGCAAAAGCAGGTAAATTCCCGTTGTTTTCCTTGCAACTTACAAAACAGAGGAACAGGCTGAGTACTATAGTCCAAAATACAAAAGTTACTTTTCTCACCATACATTAAAAACTTCTTAATAGGTTTATGATTCTCACGTATTATCTAGTCTGTTGTTAATCATCAATAATCTAAAACACCAATGAAAAGATACTTGGTATTTGGAAAAATAATGAGTGTAAATACCTCGCTGAAAACCAATTATTTTAGAAACAAGTATACTAGAGTTTTAGATAATTAGTATCCTGTACTATACTGTTGAACCTCACCATAACGAAACGATACTATTTACAGGGAACCTTACATGGCCTTTTACAATGTTTCAATTTTTGAGAACACCGACTAAGTCCCTTCCTAAACGAGTTACCCCATCAAACCAATCAATCTCTTTTTGTGGAACTACTCATAGAAAATTGTAGTCAGGAAGTCATCAACGATAGCTTTGCTATGTTTGTCATTTTAGCTCAAAACCCATCAATTTGTATCTAAAATCCACTTTTTTTGGTAGGCGACCTATATTTAATTTTTGATTATCAATAAAATATAATCAAAAAGTTAGAATCCTGTTACCCCTACGAACCACTTTCCAGTGGGTATCAAAACATTGTCAATTGACTGATTGACAGTGTTTTTTATTTTCATGCTATAGAGTACGTTCCTACATCGATGTCAAAAAATTGAAATCGTATCACTTGGTTCTTGGAATGGATGGAAACACCAAAAGGGAAAAGACCAATGAAACTATAAAAATTCCATTATTGCCGAAAGAAAAAGAAATTATTACAAAATACAATAAACATACGAGACCTGATATTTTGCGGAAAATACGTACCATATACAGCTTTTCCACGATAATAACATTGTCCCATGGAGTGCCCATTGAAACCGTTTCCAAAATGCTAGGGCACACTAAACTTAACACTACCCAAATTTATGCAAGAGTGTTGGAGAGAAAAGTAGGAGAGGACATGAAGAACCTTATGGACCTAAAGAAAAAGGTGTGGGATATTTGAATCATGCCTCACACCTTTTTGTTTTGATTATTATACTACATGGTCAGTCGCATGAACAACTCATGAGAGCTATTATCGATGTTGTTAATATCATTTTCCATTGCTGCTTCATAGGCATAACCTATCTGCAGCCCCGAACTGATATCGAACATGAACATTCCACTCAAAGCCTCATCCAATCTGTACGAGGCACCCACTTTGAACCGTTGTCCAAAATCCAATATCGAGGTCAGATCCACGGATATGGGGGATGCATCCACATATCGCAACATGCTACTGGCCTGTAGGTTCATGTTCTTTCCCAGTTTAAAATCGTACCCGCCCGATAGATAGACATGCCTGCGGTCCGTGCTAGAAAAGGCGTTACCGTTGCGTTCCTCCAGACGATCTGGGGTCATTAATTTCGGAGCGGAAATGGAAAGGAAAAAGTCTTTGTTCTTTAAATAGACACCCGCCCCTATATTTGGTGTAAACCTGTTTTCAAAATCCATAAGGGTGCCATCTTGCCCCACTCCATATGTAACCAAACCTGTAGTGTTTGCACTGTATGAATTGCCGCTTGCCTTTAATCCGAAATAAAGCATATAATCTTCATTCAGTTTCACCCGATATGAAAAGTCTATTGCAACCCAAGTCTGGTTTTCAATAAAAGTCTGGTCGTTTAAGATGGATACGCCCAAACCTACATTTGCACCGACCGGCATGGAAAAGAGTGCGCTCTGGCTTTCAGGGGCTCCTTGCACCCCTGCCCATTGACTCCGAAGGCCTAGGGTAAGCTCCGCACCTTCACTGCTTCCGGCAAAAGCTGGGTTTATCAAGTTCATACTATACCTGTAAAATGTGTATTGTGGGTCTTGTTGGGCAAAGATGGACTTTGTTCCTAAAGTTATGGCCAGACCTAAAACCAATATTAAATGTTTCATTGTTGTTTTTGTTTTTTGTTTTTTTAATAGTTGATATAGATCCAACCTTGAATCGGAGCTGATCCATCCCCAAGGTCAATTATATACATGTAAGAACCTGCTGGAAGCTTCTCGTTGTTGTCCTTATAGAATCCTTCCCAGTTGTTTCGGTAGCTTTTTGTTGAGAAGACAACATGTCCCCATCGATTGAACACTTTGACGGTATTGTTGGGATAGTTGTCAATTCCAGGAATCACCCAAGCCTCGTTCATACCATCGCCATTAGGGGTAAATGCTTCAGCAGGAATCAACAAAGGTTCTGAGTCCGTGGGGAAATCATCATTCCCATCCGAAACACCGTCGTTGTCATCATCCATGTCGGCATTGTCGCCCACTCCGTCATTGTCATTATCTGAACTTTCTGCGGGGTCCTTTGGAAAGGCGTCCTCTGTATCCGGTACCCCGTCGTTGTCGTCGTCAGTGTCCGCATTGTCGCCGATGCCATCGCCATCGGTATCGGTATCCTCACTGGCATCCAGAGGAAAGTCGTCCTCTGTATCGGGTGTGCCGTCGTTGTCGTCGTCAGTGTCCGCGTTGTCGCCGATGCCGTCGCCATCGGTATCGGTGTCCTCACTGGCGTCCAACGGGAAGTCGTCATCCACATCGGGCGTGCCGTCATTGTCGTCGTCGTCGTCACAAGAATCTGCGATGAAATCGCCGTCATTGTCTTCTCCTGTTAGTTTAAGAATGGCAGTTTCTATCGTGACATTACTGTTTGAATCCGTTATTGTTAAAGTAATGATGTAATCACCCAAATCACCACAGTTGAAATTGATGCGATCAACATCGATTGCAGCTATACCGCAATTGTCGGAACTTTCATCTATAAAATCCTTTGCTGTAATACTAAGGGAACCATTTGCATCTAAGGGTAAGGTAAGGTCTTGGGTTACCACGGTCGGTGATATCATATCCCGAACGGTAACGGTTGCTGTTGCGGTATCGCTGTTCCCACTTGGATCCGTTACGGTCATGGTGACCGTGTTGTTGCCTACATCGGAACATGTGAAGGCCGTAGCATCCAATCCATAGGATGCGATGCTACAGTTGTCCGTTGAACCGTTGTCCATATCTGCGGCGGTTATTGATGCATTTCCCGTAGCATCCAATTGTACCGTAATGTCCTGTGCTACGGCAGTTGGGGAGATCGTATCCCGAACGGTAACGGTTGCTGTTGCGGTATCGCTGTTCCCACTTGGATCCGTTACGGTCATGGTGACCGTGTTG
>NZ_JAHCMU010000040.1 GCF_018449435.1 Flagellimonas sp. 389
TCCACCGTGATCGCAGATGGGTCGCTCGCAGTGGGGTCCTCATTGTCGACTATCGTCACATCAAAACTACAGGTCGCAGTAAGTCCCGATGAATCCGTTACCTCAAAGGTGTTCGTAGTCGTCCCTATCGGAAAGGTAGAACCCGAGGGAAGGCCCGCTATCTGTACCGTGACCGCTCCCGGATTGTTGTCCGTGCCCACAGGTACAGTATACGTGACCACAGCCTCGCATACGCCCGCATCCGTATCCTGTACGATATCCGAGGGACAGTTGATCACCGGTGCCTCGCTGTCCACCACCGTCACATCAAAGCTACAGGTGAACGTGTTGCCCGCACCGTCCGTTACCTCGAAGGTGTTCGTAGTCGTTCCCGTTGGGAATGCCGCTCCCGAAGCGAGTCCCGCTATCTGTACCGTCGTTGCCGTTCCACAATTGTCCGTGCCAACGGGTGCCGTATAGGTCACCACTGCCGTTGATTGCCCGGCATCCACGTTCTGGGTAATATCCGCCGGACAG
>NZ_JAHCMU010000041.1 GCF_018449435.1 Flagellimonas sp. 389
ATTGTCCCGAAAAACGTTGGTGGCTGTTGCAGAACTCCTATAATTGTCAATTTTTGCTTTAACCAATGTGCGGAAATTGGTAACTTATAGTTATGCAAGGCAGAAAAAACTACACCGAAAAACTGTTCCTCAGTTTCCGGTTATCAGACCGGATTCCAAAAGAAAATCTTTACAGAAGGCTCCGTGAAACGCTAGACCTACGTTTTCTTTACAGGGACACGAAGGAACTTTATGGTAGGACCGGCAACCCGTCCATTGACCCAGTGGTCTTCTTCAAGCTGTTGATCACCGGATACCTTGAGAATATCACATCGGACCGAAAACTGGTCGAACACTGCAGCATGCGGTTGGACGTGCTCTACTTTCTGGGCTATGACCTGGACGAAGAACTGCCATGGCACTCGACCATCAGTAGGACGAGGCAACTTTATCCGGCATCCCTTTTCGAGAAGTTGTTCAACAAGGTATTCGCCCTGTGCGTCGACAGCGGGATGGTATCCGGACACACCCA
>NZ_JAHCMU010000042.1 GCF_018449435.1 Flagellimonas sp. 389
TCCTGGTCACCGTCCGCGATATCCGCTGGAATATTGTTCAAAGATGTCCATTCACCGTCAAAGTCATCGGTAGCATCGGTATCGAGGTTTGGGAACTCCGCGTTCACTGCAGTTGCAACCTGTGCATCGGTCAGCTGCGTATCCTGGTCACCGTCCGCGATATCCGCTGGAATATTGTTCAAAGATGTCCATTCACCGTCAAAGTCATCGGTAGCATCGGTATCGAGGTTTGGGAACTCCGCGTTCACGGCAGTAGCCACCTGTGCATCGGTCAGCTGCGTATCCTGGTCACCGTCCGCGATATCCGCTGGAATATTGTTCAAAGATGTCCATTCACCGTCAAAGTCATCGGTAGCATCGGTATCG
>NZ_JAHCMU010000043.1 GCF_018449435.1 Flagellimonas sp. 389
TTCTGGGTAATATCCGCCGGACAGCTAATGGTAGGGTCCGTCGTGTCGTCAACGATGATATTTTGGGTCACGGTGATGCTGTTCCCGGCCTCGTCGGTCACGCTATAGGTCCGTGTAATCGTGCCAGGGTTGCTGCCGACAAGCGCACTGTCGCTCACGAAGGCCACGACGATGTCGCCGCTCGCGCTGCAGTTGTCCGATCCGTCCGTTACAACGCTCACGTTGGGCAGCGGTACGTCGCCGATACA
>NZ_JAHCMU010000044.1 GCF_018449435.1 Flagellimonas sp. 389
AGCATTACAGGGAACATCCTGAGCCTGAGCGACGACCCAACCGCAGTGCCAATTGACTTGAGCACATACGTCAACAACGATACGAACGAGTTGCAAGACCTTAGCATTACAGGGAACATCCTGAGCCTGAGCGACGACCCAACCGCAGTGCCAATCGACTTGAGCACATACGTCAACAACGATACGAACGAGTTGCAAGACCTTAGCATTACAGGGAACATCCTGAGCCTGAG
>NZ_JAHCMU010000045.1 GCF_018449435.1 Flagellimonas sp. 389
GTATCGGTGACGTACCGCTGCCCAACGTGAGCGTTGTAACGGACGGATCGGACAACTGCAGCGCGAGCGGCGACATCACGGTGGCGTTCGTGAGCGACAGCGGACTTACGGGGAGCAACCCTGGAACGATTACAAGGACCTATAGCGTTACGGACGAGGCCGGGAACAGCATCACCGTGACCCAAAATATCATCGTTGACGACACGACGGACCCTACGGCGAGC
>NZ_JAHCMU010000046.1 GCF_018449435.1 Flagellimonas sp. 389
TGAGCGACAGTGCCCTTACGGGGAGCAACCCTGGAACGATAACAAGGACCTATAGCGTGACCGACGAGGCCGGGAACGGGATCACCGTGACCCAAAATATCATCGTTGACGACACGACGGACCCTACCATTAGCTGTCCGGCGGATATTACCCAGAACGTGGATGCCGGGCAATCAACGGCAGTGGTGACCTATACGGCACCCGTTGGCA
>NZ_JAHCMU010000005.1 GCF_018449435.1 Flagellimonas sp. 389
ACCCCGCATAAGAACTATACAATCCCTCTCTCAAACGCCTGCCTTATCAGCTAAGCGGGTGCAAATATAGAAAGGTTATTTTATCTCCGCAAGTAGATTTCGTTTAATTTTCAATAAAAAAACATGATGAAAATATAACATGCTGTTTTTCAGCATTAAATTATTTTGATGTTACAAAAACTTTAAGAAAAGAAATTCCAAACCAGTCCAAATCGTATAACGAAGTCACGATATGGATAGTTGGGCGCAGCATAAAAATTAGGCTCTGAGAACGAGGAATTGAAATGTTCAGCTTTAAGATAAATCCTTGTCTGTCTAACTTTGGCATTTATGAAAAAGTCCAACATAGGGAATCCACCAAACTCCTCTCTATTCTGTATGTAAAACTCACCCAACAAAGGGTTATAAGCATTCATATTATAGGATGTAAAGTATTTTAATGTAACTCCTGTCTGTAAAAACATTGCTTTTTTAAATGCGTCTGTAGAAAAGTAAAGTGTATTTCTGGTTACAACCTGCGGTACATTAAGAATCTGTTCGTCTTGGGTTACATCTTGATATAAAATGGTATTGGCAAGCGCCCAGCCTCTCCACTTAAATTCCTTGAAATATTTTACGCGCAAATGATTTATTGTAGAACTTTCTTGAAATGGCCTTACAAAAGCTGTTTCTTGATTATTATCAAACTGTTCTTGAGTAGCTATAGACTCAAAATAAGCAAGATTATCTATCGCACTATATTCGGCTTGTATTTTCCCAAATAGATTTGAATCAAACCCAAAGCTTATACTCTGTATTTGTTGTTTTTCAAAATTATCCACATTCTGCCAATTAAAGTTTTCATAATCGCTTTGGTAAAGCAAATAATTAAAATTGGGCATTCGTGAAGACACATTAATGGAGCCAAAAAGCAAATTATGCTCATTTAATTCATAATCCACAGAGGCATTGAAAGAATTACCTCCAAGCACTCCTGAAATATTATAATTTATATCACCTCTTAATTTTAGAGGCCCAAAACTTTTAAAATATTCACCTCCTACCGCTATTTCCTCTCCTTGAAGTTGATTTGGTATAGTACCAGAGTCCGTAACCAATATACTATTGAAGAAATAGTTATAATTATAGAGGCTAAGACTCCCTGTTAAATTCCCTAAGATATTATTGGAAAACTCTGCTGACACTTTATTGAACATTGTTTTTAATCTTGCCCTATCATCAATTGGCACTGAAAAAGGATTTTGACCAAAAGCATCTGTTTGTTCGGTTTGTGTGAACTGATATAATTTAGACTCATAATTGAATTCATGTCCTATTAAAAGACTTGTGGGATTATTATCCAAGGAATCTTTCTTTATATTGAACAATCTTAGTTGATGGTCCAAATAATAACGCCTTCCCAGAACTCTATTATTCGCATTTGTGTATAAAACATCTATTCTAAATCTATCCTGAAAGTCCGGAGTACCACCTTCAAACTGTGAACGATTTTCTAATCCCCCATTTTCTTCCGCCTCAATGTCCTGCATTGTAATATGCCCTCGCAAGTTATATACATTATCCTTTGTGGCATAATTAACAGTTGTTCTAAAATTACCTGATTGGGTCTGACTAAAAAGATATTTACCGGTAGACCTGAATCCTTTATATGCAATTGAAGCATTGAATCTTTTATTGATATTGAATGCCAATAATGCATCCAACAGTTGACCTTGCTCCAAAGTCGTCTTGAACATAAGTTCTGTCATTGGTGTTGGAACATTGTAATACGCAATGTCCTCAACCTCCATGTAATTACAATGCTTTGCCAATGCACCTAATTGGGGATAAAATGAATTGTTTGAAAAAATTCTTCCCAAAGCATTATACGGTTGACCTATATTGGCAAAAGGCATTAATTCAAAATCATCTTTTCGGAGATAATTGTATTTATACTCTTTTTTGATGGTTAACGTTGTATCTAAAGAGGTAGTATCTCTTGCATATGAGATTATTTTGTAATCTAAAATTGAAATGGAATCAACCTTTTTTTCCTCTTTACTATTTAGCGTCTTGGGCTTAGGTGGCGCTATTGAATCTGTGTTCTTGATGGGAGGCAAAGAATCTTGTTGTGCAAAAATGGAAGGACCAACTAAGAATAGAAGGAATAAATATAAAAATCTCATTACCTGTTATTGGTAAGGCAAAGGTATATTTTTTGTTTTTAAAGAAATGTGAAAGTTTTTGAAAACAAAAACTTTCAAAAAATAAAGAGCCATCTTGATAGACGGCTCTTTAAAAATATTATTATATAAAATTACTACTCATTCTGAGTATTGATAAATGGATTATTTTGAATCTCCAATTGTGGTATTTCAAAAGTTAATCTTTCATCGTTATGCTCGATTGGAATACCCACAAAAGACAAGTGGTTAGGACCTCTAACTATTGTAGCCTGATTTCTTTTCATCGCCAAATAACTCTTACCTTCTCCCCATAGCTCTATTCTGGTTTGCAAATAGATTTCATCCAACAAATCTTGCCCTGCTAAACCATCTACATATGAAGTATCGGGGATACGTAAATTCAACAACTCTTTTAATCTTTCACGTGCACCTGCTTCGTTACCTGATTTTGCCAATGCTTCAGCATTTAACAGATACATTTCAGCAACTCGCATGTATATGTAATCTGTTTCAATAAAACGCTGCCCACCAATTACTCTGTTAGGGTCATAAAACTTATTAAGCGGAAGCAAAAAACGATCTTCAGGATCATCATTAAATTGAGCTTTTCGCGCATCATCAGCGGGAATAGCATCATATAAATCTTGATCAATCGCCTTATAATCTCCTGCCCATGCATAACTAAACGTAAAAGAATCCATTTGTCCCCACCATGAAACTAGATTGAGACCAATTTCAGAGGTTAAATCAATACCCCACATCCATCCAGGTGTATTGACATTATTAAATCCTCCAACAACTTCCTCAGCAGTCATCAAAGGAAAGGCACCACCATCAATAACTGCCCCTGTAAGTGAAGCAACTTCAGTCCAACTATCTCTTTTGGATCCTAAGACATAAGCTAATAAACCTCGTGCAACGTCTTGATTAATCTCATTTTTGGCACTACGACCGAATCCTTCAAGCAAAGAAATGGCAGAAGTCAAATCATTCTCCATTAAATCATAAATTACACTTGTTGCAACCTTTGGCCCATTTATATCCTCTACATCATCATAGAGTGGTAAAATTTCCGCAGAAGGATTGTAATCATTGGCAAAGTACTGGGTCAAATAAAAATAAGAGTGCGCTCTGATAGCCAATGCTTGACCTAACTGAAATCTATTATCTTCTAATTCTGGAACAGCGTCACTACCACCAAGGGCACTAATAGCAGAATTAGCAGAACGTACAATCCGAAAATAATATCTCCAAACCTGTCTGTTATCAGCAAAAGTAAAATCCTGAGGACCTTGAAACTGTGTTATACTTGCCCTATACCATCCAAACACACTTTGGGACAAAGCCATATCACCAGACAACATATCACCAAATATATCGTTCCCTTTCTGTCCAAAATCATCATCCCCGGTTGTACCGCCTGTTTCTATCTGAATCATCAAAGAATAAATACCTGCTATTGTACCAGCAACTATACCTGGGTTGGTGACTGCTGCATCATTTATCTGGTTCTGAGTTATAAATTCAGAGGGCTCTCGATCTAAGAAGTCATCTTCACAGCCAAATGTTAATAAAATCACGGCTATGATCGTACTTATGTGAAACTTGTTTTTCATTTTCATTTTTTTTAAAATTTAACATTAACACCCATTGTCACTGTACTCAATGGCGCGTATAAACGTCGTCCTGTATTACCCGTTTCAGAAGTCGTAGGGTTGAAACCATCTCGCTTACTTCCAATAAAGAGGTTGTCTCCAGAAACCCATACATTAATATTCTTTACACCAGTATTACTTAAGAGCTGTGAAGGCACTTGATATCCTAATCGAACGTTGTTCAGAGCTATAAAATCAGACTTTATCAACCATCTTGTAGATTGACCGCCCTGTTGTGGGTCGAATCCATTAGAAAGACGAGGCACATCGGTGATATCGCCTGGTCGTTGCCACCTTCTACGTATGTCTGTATGAAAATTATTGGCCGCTATCCCAAAACGGTCATTCATTAGTTCGGAATATTGAGCATCATATGCATAACCACCAAACTGATATGTAAATTGTGCTGCAAGGCTAAAGTTCTTGTAGGTACCTGCCAACCTAAATGCACCTCTTAATGTAGGAATAGCAGATTTATCAACATACTTAAGAGTGGCCTGTGCAAACTCACTAGTTGTTTGACTAGCAACATTTGCATCAGGATTATCATTTAAATATTGAGCCAAGTTATCAATAGATTCCTCTCCATCATCTAAACTTCCGTTACCATTACCGTCATTAAAGTACTGATTCCATAAACTGACACCAGTGTCAGGATCAACTCCAGCATACTCTCTCAAGAAGAAATCGAATATAGATCTTCCTTGAGAATACCCAAAAAATGGGGCGGAGGTATCAATGATTCGAGGCTCACCAGTTGATGGCTCAATAGGCATGGTAGTAATCTCGTTATTTACATGTTCACCATTTATGGTCAAATCCAAACTTGCATTCTCTGTTTTTATCAAGTGCCCTATAACGCTGAATTCCAGACCTGTATTTCGCAGAACACCATCATTAACCGTAATTGAAGATATCCCCTGTGAAGAGCCTACCCTTCTGTTAAAGAAGAGATTCTCCGTATTTTTTATATAGTAATCGACATTAACATCAACAAATCTATTCAAAGAAAGTTCTACACCCGTCTGAAACATTTGCGATTCTTCCCAAGTCAAATCTGGATTTCCATTAAGCCTTTCCGAGATAGACAAACCATCGTTCAAATTATTTACATTAAAAGTATCTGAAGATTGGAAGAAATCGATACCTTCCTGATCGCCCAAAACCCCATAGGACGCTTTTAGCTTTAAATAAGAAAACAAGTTGCTATTTTCCAAAAAGCTTTCATTACTAGCTATCCAAGAACCACCTAAAGACCAAAAAACGCCCCACTTATCATTAAGGAATCTTGAAGAACCATCGGTTCTCACAGAACCCGAAAAGAAGTACGTACCATTGTAATTATAGTTAAACTGAGAAAAGTAAGACTCTAATGTAGCACCTTCACTAAATCCCCCAGGTTGTCCTTGAGTTACCGCAAAGTTATCCAACTCTAATAAGCCTGGCACTGCTACATCTCGCTTATTACCACTGCTTCTGTCGCGGTTGTAATCATTACTCTCATGCGCTATCAATGCATCGAAATTATGGTTTCCAAAGCTTTTATTATAACGAAGCAATTGTAAAAAGTTAGTCGTTATGTCCTGCTGCTCCCTCTGAAACAATGTTCCTCCCTGTTGAACTGCAGTTCCATAAAATGGATTTCCATAGCTCTTTTGAATATCGTTTGCGAATTGTAATCCATAACGCGTTTCAAATACCAACCCTTCTGCAATTTGAATCTCCGCGGAGAAATTACCTATAATATCATGCCTGGTACTTCCTAAAAAATCGTAGCGAGCAGATGCAATCGGATTCAATAAGTTTGCGTTGTTTCTACTTCTGAAACCCGATGGAGAACCAAAATCATATTGGAAACCTCCAAAAATTGGATCGGGAACTAGGTTGAAATCATTATCACGTAAAAATACCGGAAATATAGGTGGATTTTTATCGGCGAATTCAAAGAGATTCTCCGAACCGACCGTTTGACCATTATTCTGATTTTCAGAGTAAGAATATGTGATATTTGACCCTACTTTCAACCAATCCTTAATTTGGGATGTCAAGTTTAAACGCGTATTATAACGTTCAAAACCTGTATTAAGCGCATATCCATTGTCATCCAAAAAACCAGCTGACACATAGTAGCTCGTTTTCTCGTTTCCACCGCTCATACGAATATTTCCTTCCGTTCTAATAGCAGCTTGAAAACTTAAATCCGCAAATCTTTCTGGTGTATACCTTCTAGTTACGCCAGGGCGTACTGCTCTAGTATCTGGATCTATCAATTCAGATGTTGAATTCACATTCCATAAATTGTAGCCAGGATCAATTCCAGCTCCAGCATCAAAAAGGTTAGCATTGGCATAAGCTAGAGGATCATCAATACTAGGGTCACCTAACCCCTCACCAAACAAACCCTCCCAAGCGTATACAATATATTCTTCTGGAGACTGTATCACATCATAACGGGGAATAAGCTGTGTATTAAAACCAGTTTTGAAGTCAACTTCAATAGTTGCATCCCCCGACCTACCTTTTTTGGTAGTAATCACAATAACTCCATTAGCACCTCTTGACCCGTAAATAGCAGTTGCTGTAGCATCCTTAAGAACGGTAACACTTGCAATGTCTTGAGGGTTTATGGAATTCAACGGGCTTATTGTATTTGCAAAGTCTTGCTCATCGTTATCGTTACCTATATCACTATTAGGAACACGTGGAACTGTAAATGGAACACCATCCACAACATAAAGTGGATTTCTATTTCCATTGACCGACCCATAACCACGAATACGAATCGTAGACGCATTACCAGGCTGTCCAGAGGTATTGACAACTGATAAACCAGCCACCTCACCAGTTAAAGCCTGAGCAATATTCGGATTAGATTTTGCATCAAGATTTTCAGCTTCCACAACCGCTGCCGTACCGACGAACGATTTTTTGGTTGTAGTACCATAACCCACAACGACAACTTCATCCAGAGCCTGAGCGTCTTCCTCCATCTGAATATTGATACTAGAAGAAGAACCAACCGTTCTGTTCACGGTCCTTTGTCCCAAGTAAGTAAAACGAAGTACCTGGCCCTCACTTGCAGAAATTGTGTAGTTACCGTCAAAATCGGTTTGTGTACCGGAAGTTGTACCCACCACGACAACCGATACACCTGGAAGAGGCAAGCCGTTTTCATCGGATACGTTACCGGTAATTGCTTTCTCTTGTCCGAAAGAGAAACTCATGCATAGCACCAATAATGGTGTCAGCATCAAAGTTAACTTTGATCTCATTTAATTGAATTTTTGAATTAGTCAGCGGTAAAAATCTTAATAAAAACTTAATATTCCAAAAAATACATTGGGTTGAAGGGGTTAAATGTTAAAATTGTACCAAAAATTACGATATTTTTTTTTCGTAGGTATTTTCTTTGAAAAAAAGTTACCATTTTAACCATTTTACCTAATTACACATCAATTTTTATGAATAAAATGCAATACCGCTAGAAATCATGCTCCAAAGTTTACTAAAATTCGAGAATGAAGCTGGTACTGATGAGGCTGGTAGGGGGTGCTTGGCCGGACCTGTCACAGCAGGTGCAATCATATTACCAAAAGACTTTGTGAACGATATTCTTAATGATTCGAAACAAGTATCCGCAATAAAAAGGGATTATTTAAAATCAGTTTTAGAAAAAGAAGCCGTTACTTTTTCGGTATCCCATGTTTTTGAAGATGAAATAGACAAGATAAACATCTTGAACGCTTCCATACTCGCTATGCATAAAGCAATAGATGGACTTTCACAGACCCCGAGCTTTATTTTAGTAGATGGCAATCGTTTTAAACCATATCGCTCTGTTGGACATGAATGTGTTATTAAAGGGGACAGTAAGTTTATGAGCATTGCAGCAGCATCTATATTAGCAAAAACATATCGGGATAAATATATGAACACTATTCATGAGGAATACCCAATGTATAATTGGAAAAAAAATAAAGGCTATCCTACAAAAGAGCATAGAGATGCTATACGAAAGTATGGATTGACCAAATATCATAGAAAAAGCTTCAGGCAACTTCCCGAACAATTTACATTGGACATTTAAAAATCCTAAATTTGTTTGAAACTTTGAAAATGAAACCCCAATTACTCTTCCTTATAGTAACGCTATTTTTCATTTCCTGTAAAACCGAAGTAAAAACTTCAGATTCTTTATTGAGCTATCTCCCTTCCGATTCACAATTAATTCTAAAAATCAATAACCTTTCCAACTTTAAAAGCGAACTCAAAAACAGTACCTTTTTAAAAGAAACAAGTGGTTTTCCCATACATGAAAAGATTAAGGACAAATTGAATCAATTAACCCACGTTACAACAGATGAGACTTGTGTGCTTGCTTTCTATGAAATAGGAAAAGAAAATTATGAGTTTGTATTGATTTCAAAAAAGCGTGAAAATCTCTTCAATTTGGAAGGTGTAGCCAATAAGACTATCGAAACCTTAAACTACGAAGGAAGAACCATCATCGAATATAGTTTTGAAGATTCCAAGGTGTTTGGAACGGAAGAAAATGGCCTTACCATACTCAGTTCTTCAAAAATGCTTGCTGAAAATATGGTGCGTGCTGGATTTGACTACACCATTGACGATACTCTGACAAAGTTATACGAGACCTCCAGCCCAGAAAAATCGGCAAGTGTGTTTCTCAACTTAAACGGAACCTCTTCCTTTATTACAACTTTTAAAAAGGAAGAGGACAAGAAAAAACCTCCTTTCTCAGATTGGATGTCATTGGATTTTTCCGCAAATTCCGATAACATTCATCTTAATGGCATCGGAATTTCTTCAGATTCAACAAAAAGCTTCATCAATCTGTTTAAGGGCACAAAGCCCTTGACCAATAAGACTCCTTTAATAGCTCCGCTGAATGCCAAGGCAATCCTTTCTTATAGTTTTGATGATTATCAAGTTTTTGCAAAGAACCAAAACACCTATTTGGATAGGACAAAACGTGTAGATTCTCTTTTCAATACCATAGAGGAAGTTGGAATTATCTATTTGAGCGGTAAAAAAATTGTGTTGTTGAATTCTTTTGGGGCAGAAAGTCTTTCCGAGTTCCTAAGCACAAATAAAACATCTTCTTCTACATATCAAGGTAGCGAAATTATGGCATTACGAAATACCAGCTTTCTGGAAGAGGGGTTTAATCCGTTATTGCCTGGATTTACATCCAATTTCTGTGCAATCTTGGAAAATACGTTTCTCTTCGCCGAGGAAAAGGGAGCAATGCAAGCTGTTATCAGTAGCTATAAGAGTTCGTCTTCCTTTAATGATGCACCGTTCTACAAGACAGCAGTTTCAACATTGGCGAGCGAATCCACAATACTGTTCGTATCCAACGATTCGGGAATTAACGACTTGGCCAAAAATGATTTGAATCCCGATATTGCCAAGGCCATCGACAAAGCTTCGTTTGAAAACTACTCTTTTGCAACTCAAGTGGTTTCCGACAACAATTTTGCACACATTAATCTTCTGGCTTCCAAAGTGGGAAAAACCAAAGCTGCTAAAACAGTAAGTCCTTTATTTACGCTGGAACTGGAAACCGATTTGGCAAATATCCCTCAATTTGTGAAAAACCACAGAACCAACAAACAGGAAATTGTAGTACAAGACCAAAATAATTTTCTGTATCTCATCTCCACAGATGGAAAGGTATTGTGGAAAAAACAACTAGATGGTAGGATTCAAGGTGACATTAAACAAGTGGACATCTATAAAAACGGTCGTTTGCAATTGGCCTTTTGTACAAGTAACCAATTCTTCATCCTAGACCGTAATGGTGAAATCGTTCCTCCTTTCAACAAAACTTTTGAAGGAGGTAATTTAAACGAACTTGCTGTCTTTGACTATGAAGGAAAAAAGGATTACAGATTTGTGGTTACACAAGGAGAAAAAGTGTTCATGTACAATAATAAAGCCAATATAGTCGATGGTTTTACGTATACAAAAGCCCAAAGCCCTATAATCAAAGCTCCCAAACATTTTAGGATTTCCAATAGAGATTATTTGGTTTTTCAATTAGAAGATAAAAGTCTCAAAATTCTGCACCGAGCTGGTGGGGAACGCCTAAAAATATCTCAAAAAATAGATTTTTCCGATAACGAGACCTTTTTGTACAAAAACAAGTTTTCCATAACCAATAAAAAGGGCGTGCTCCATCAAATAGATACCAAAGGAAAGTTGACCAGTACTGATTTTAATCTTAACAAAGACCATGGAATGTATGCTACAAGCAATACGTTGGTTTTCATGGATGATAATGTTTTGAGCATTAGGGGCAAAAAAGTGGAACTGGAACTTGGCGTATACACCAAACCAAAAATCTTTTATATCTACGATAAGATTTATGTTGGTGTTACCGATATCCAGAACCAGAAAATATACCTATTCGATAGCCAAGCAGTGTCCATTCCCAATTTTCCCGTTTATGGAAGCTCCCTTATCGATTTAACAGATATGGACAATGACAAGAAACTGGAAATCGTTGCTAAAGATCAGGAGAATTCTATCATTGTCTATGGAATGAATTAACCGCATATTGAACTCGCCTTGAGTTAATCTTTTACCTGCTATTTTTACATTTTATGGTCTAATCTTATCTTTTTCTCCCACCGTAGCTAAGGCTATGCTGCTCAAAAAAGCTTTCATTAGACCACTAAAGCCAAAAATCTCGGTTCCAAACATTTAACTCAAGGCGAGTTCATTTACTGCAACTTGTACATTTATTAAAACAAGATATACATCTTAAGATGCTTTAATTACCCAATTTTGTAGTTTTCTAGGAATTACAATACCTTGATAACAAAATATCTAAACACTTTTAAAAATGAAAACCTCCTTTTTAAGCAAAATCGTTATGGCTTTTGCCATGACGTTATGCCTTAATGCAAATGCTCAATTTTTTAAAAAACTGGCAAAAAAAGCCGAAAGAGCTGCTGAACGAACTGTTGAAAGACGGGTAGAACAAGAAAGCGCTAAAAAAACCGACCAAGCATTGGACAGTGTTTTGGGCGATGGGTCAGGAAATCAGAAAGCCCCTAGAACACCACAGGATAACCAAGAGAACCCTACTTCGACCTCTGGCAACAATCAAAACTCAACGAATACATCAATAGAATCTTCCAGTGGAGGGCCAAAAACAATAGAGGTATATAGCAAGTTTGATTTTGTTCCTGGGGACAAGCAACTGTTTTTTGATGATTTTGCCAATGACTTTATTGGCGATTTCCCTTCAAAATGGAATACCGATGGCAGTGGAGAGGTTGTAAAAATAAGCACTGAGGATGGAAAATGGTTCGAAATGAAACCCAGTTCATACTATATTCCCGATGTTCCCACATTACCGCAAGATTATACTATAGAATTTGATCTTTTGGCCAATGGCCTCGACAAACAAACTTCGTCCCAGGCCATATTACACTTTATTTTGGATGAGAGCGACAAATTCGGTTACGGCAGGAACGCTATTTATGCCTATCTCCCATTTTGCCAATACGTTCCTATAGGCATACGAATTTGGAACAATATTGATGGCAAAAACACCGTGAACAATACAGTTACTGCAGATATCAGAAAAGATGTCTTACAGAAAGTCCATATATCCGTAGCAGTAAATGGAAAACGCTTCAGGCTTTGGGTGAATGAAAATAAATATATCGATGTTCCAAGATTGGTATCCGAAGGAAAGATAACCACATTAAAGTTTGAGCCCAGGGGATTCAAAGATGGCAAAGAACGCCTGTTCATTTCAAATTTAAAAGTAGCAGAAGGTGGAATGGACCTTAGAAGAAAGTTAATATCCGAAGGAAAAATCTCTACCAACGGAATATTGTTCGAATCTGGTTCGGCAAATATCCAGCCGCAGTCTATGGGTATCATCCGACAAGTATCCCAAGTGCTGCAACAAGAGGAAGGTATGACCTTAAAAATAGTGGGGCATACCGATTCCGATGGTTCAGATGAAAACAACCTCTCACTATCCAGAAAAAGGGCAGAAGCCGTTAAAAATGCACTTGTGTCCGTTTATGGAATTTCTTCGAACAGACTACTTTTTGAAGGCAAAGGAGAATCTGAACCCGTTGGCGATAACAATACCGTTGATGGAAAGGCACAGAACAGACGCGTAGAATTCATAAAACAATAACCTGAACCAAAAAGCATGAGAATCAAGACCATTTTAAGCGCTTTAGCGTTTTGTAGCTGTTATTTCCTTATAGCTCAGAACAATTGCAGTACGTTCTACCCTATGGAAGAAGGGACATCGTACCAATATACCATTTACAATAAGAAAGACAAGATTGAAGGCACAACGGATTACACGGTTTCTAAAGTTAGTACCTCGGGCGATGAGACCTATGCAACAATGCAACTTAGATTCGAGGACAATAAGGGCAAAAATGTATTCGAATCAGATTACAACATTACCTGTACGGGTGATGGGGTACGAATCGATTATGAGAGTCTTTTTCCTTCACAATTACAACAACAATACAAGGATATGGGAATGGAAATGGATATCACGGGAACAGACGTGCAGATACCGAACAATCTTGCAGTAGGTCAGACCTTAGAGGATTCGAACGTAAATGTTAGTATGGATATGGGCGGTATGAAAATGAAAATCAATGTTGAAATGACGGATAGAAAGGTCGAGGCAAAAGAATCCGTTACCACCTCTGCTGGCAGTTTTGATTGTTTCCTTATTACCGAGAAGGGAAAATCAAAAGTAATGATGGCTAACCAAGAAATGGACAATAAAATATGGTTGGCTGAAGGGGTAGGAATGGTAAAACAAGAATCTTACGGTAAAAATGGAAAGCTCTTAAGTAGAATGGAATTGATCAAATATTCCAAGTAGCCTAAAAAGTGTAGCTATATGAAAACCTCGGTTTACGCCGGGGTTTTCTCTTTTAGGAGGTTAGCTTCAAAAAGAACTTCAAAGTGACGCAGTAATTTTTGTTGCACTTCTTCCATATCAACTTGAGGCATTCCCAACTCCACATTTAAGGATGTGACCGCCTTGTCTTTTATTCCGCAGGGTATCATCATATCAAAATATCCTAAATCCGCATTAACGTTCAAGGCAAAACCGTGCATGGTGACCCATCTACTGGCACGTACGCCCATAGCACATATTTTTCGGGCAAATGGCGTTCCAACATCCAACCAAACCCCTGTTTCTCCTTCAGAACGTTCCGCCTTTAGACCATATTCAGCCAAGGTCAAAACAACCATTTCTTCCAATAATCGTAAATACTTGTGGATATCGGTGAAGAAATTATCTAAATCCAGAATGGGGTATCCTACTATTTGTCCGGGACCATGATATGTAATGTCCCCTCCCCTATTGATTTTATAAAAAGTAGCGCCTTTTTCTTTTAATTGCTCTTCATCAATAAGCAAATTGGACATATCTCCACTTTTACCAAGCGTATATACATGCGGGTGCTCCACAAAAAGGAAGTGATTTGGAGTCTCATCTTGTGTCCCCGTTCTTCTGTTCTTAATCTTAAGGTCTACTATGTTTTGAAACAGTTCTTCTTGATAATCCCAAGTTTCTTTGTAATCCTTAAATCCTAAATCCCGAAGAATTACGTTCTTATTCATCTTGCAAAGATACAAAGACCTTTATCTGTAAACTAGTTTTCTAACTCGACCTCTACATCCAAAACCGAAGGGTCTTTCATGAGGTCCATAAAGCCAACTTCGTAAAACATGGTCTTCCCATCTGCACTGAAAGTAGCACTTTCCACATTTGTAGATTTTACTTTTCGTGGAAAATGGTATTTTAACGTGTAGGTAGAACCCGATAAAAACATTTCGGCACTTTGAAGACTATCCACACTTTTTTGAAAAAGCTCCTCATCTATAATTTTGGCCTTTCGCGAAAAAGTGTTCTTCGAAAATGTATAGTTTACCTCGGTAGTAGCTTCCTGCCCACCCATGGGAGAAGTTTTTTCTTGTCCAGGGTTAGGTCCAAGTGCACTTGCACCCTGAAAGGCGTTGAAGGCATCATTTACCTCGCTTACATCCTTGAACTCACTGAATAAATCAAACTTCATCAACTTTTCCTCAGCATTCATGACCATGTGCATACTAAAAGGTTCCAGTTTTTTCAGTTTTGCTTGTTCTTCGGGGGATAATGTTGCTATGCTATCTCTTTTTTCCTTTAAAAAATCCTTGAACGAAAATGTGGAATCTACAGCTTTTTCTTTGCTCTTCATCATTTCTTCCCCTGCCATTTCCATAAGTTCCGACCCATCAAAATTAATGGACAACTTTCCAGACCCATCTTCTTTAAGATGGATTTCCTCCGTAAAATTGCATGACGAAACTAGGGCAATAGTTATGGCCCAACCTAGAATTTGGATTTTTTTCATGTGATTGTATTTAGTTCGTGTTATTAAGTATGACAAGAGCTCCGATAATGCCGGGAACCCAACCGCAAAGGGTTAAAAGTAATACAATAACAAAAGAACCACAACCTTTTCCGATGACTGACAAGGGTGGGAAAATAATGGCTAATAAAACTCTCCAGAAACTCATTGGTTTGATTTTGATTGATGATACTTATAGGTAGCTCAATTACGGGATTTGTTACATAAAAACCATTAAATTTAAACCCTACAAACAGTATTATGCGGATTTCCATCCTTTTCTTAATTGTTCTGACTTCGTATTCATTAACGGGACAGTATAACTTTTCGGGAACCGTGTCAAAAGAAAATACTGGAAAAACAATCTATCTTTCACTAGTTGAAGATTACAGAAAGTCTTCCCGAATCTATTTGGAGCAGATAGTTCGGAAAGCCACTATCGATTCAACTGGTTTTTTTCAGTTTAAGGGAAATAATCTACTTGATAGCAACCGTATCTATAGAATTCACTTTGATGATTGTTTGGACAATACAGATTCACACCATTATTTAGGGCAGTGTAGCAGCTCGGAAAGCGTTCTTTTTGTGGCCAATAATAGTGATACCGTGGAATTCCCAACGTCTTTTGAGGACCAAGCGCTTTGTACAATTATGGCCACCAACCCTAAAGCATCGATGCTTTTAGAAGTGGAAAATCTAAAAGAAGAAATGATTTTTGATTTTACGAATTACGTCAGTGAAACCAACAAAAAACTTAACTTAAAAAAATGGTTTCAGGTACTCCATGACTTTGGAGCAGAGGTTAAAGAACCTTTGGTAGAGCTTTACATTTATGATTTTCTTTCAGACAAAAAAAACGAAACCTATTCCTACTACTTGCGGGATATTTTAAAAAACGATTACTACAAAAATTTGTCGGAACGGTTAAAAGCAGCGTACCCCAACACAAGTTTTACACAACAATATGAAGCTGAAATAACTACAGATGAACAATTGGCAAGTTTTAATAACCCCAAAACTTGGAACTGGACATGGATACTTTCAATACTATTCGCCTTATCCTTGTGCCTAAATTTGTATTTATTGATTTCAAAAAAGACAAAGGCCAAGACAAAGGCCAAAATGCTAGTGGAAAAACTAACCCCGCAAGAGGAAAAAATAGTACAACAGATTTTACAGGATAAGAGCAACAAAGAAATTGCTGCAGAACTTTTCGTAAGCCATAGTACCATTAAAACTCATATCAATAATCTGTACAAAAAATTGGAAGTTTCTTCACGCCACGAGATTGTGGTACTCTTCAAAAAATAAAATTTCCACCTAGGGTCTAGTCCTTATTTCCAACTGCTAGACCGTCTTCCGCTTTTGATTTTATGCAATTTTCGCTTTCGAATTTTAAACAGAAAAATCATGAAATCATCTTTTTTTACATTGCTCTTTATTTCTATCTCGTTTTCCTATTCTCAAGAATTCAATAAGGAAATCACTACAGAAAAAGGCAAAAAGTTTTTGGTTGGAAAAATTAATTTAGAAGGATTGGATTCCCAACCATACCAGGCGTGGTTCAATCAAGGTTATGATTCCTATACCGTAGATAAGGACTTGGTCAACATGTTCAAAAAACCACTTGCAAAGCATGAGATTAAATTATTTCTGGGAACATGGTGCGGTGATAGTAAAAGAGAAGTGCCGAGAATCATCAAAATCTTAAAGACCGCTAAATTCCCTATGGAAAAATTGGAAATTGTCGCATTGGATAGACGAAAAGAACACTACAAGAAAAGCCCGACTGGCGAGGAAAAAGGGCTTGGCATTATAAAAGTACCCACCATGATTTTCTTTAAAGGTGGAAAAGAGGTCAATAGAATTGTAGAAAGTCCTATCGAATCTTTAGAAGAGGATATGGTGCAAATCGTAAAGAAAAAACCTTACGTACCAAATTACGCTACATTAAGTACTTCCAACTAAGGAATTAAAGCGCAAAAGTGTAATTTTGCGCTTTAATTTTTTATAGACTATGCAACTATCGGAACAGGAAATCGTTCGAAGGGAGAAATTATCCAAACTCAGGGAACTAGGAATAAACCCTTACCCCGCAGCATTATATCCAGTTGATGCCACTTCCAAAAGTATCAAAGATGCTTATGAAGAAGGAAAAAAAGTAGTGATTTCCGGTAGGTTAATGTCTAGAAGAATACAAGGAAAAGCTTCTTTTGCAGAGCTTCAGGATAGTGAAGGTCGCATACAGGTTTATTTCAACAGAGATGAAATTTGCACGGGCGAAGATAAAACGCAATACAACGAGGTCTACAAAAAACTGCTGGATATTGGAGATATCATAGGTATTGAAGGAGAATTGTTCACCACCCAGGTAGGCGAAAAAACGGTAATGGTAAAAGCCTTTAGTCTGCTCAGCAAGGCGTTACGCCCATTGCCCCTTCCTAAGGTTGATGCTGATGGAAATGTGTACGATGAATTCAATGACCCAGAATTGCGCTATCGCCAACGCTATGTTGATTTAGTGGTAAATCCGTCCGTAAAGGAAACTTTCATCAAGCGAACGAAAATTACCAACAGTATCCGTGAGTTTTATAACGATAGAGGGTATCTTGAAGTAGAGACGCCTATATTACAGCCCATTCCTGGTGGAGCTGCCGCAAGACCTTTTTTAACGCACCATAACGCACTGAACATCCCTTTGTACCTGCGTATTGCCAATGAGCTATACCTAAAACGTTTGATCGTAGGTGGATTTGATGGAGTCTATGAGTTTTCCAAGGACTTTAGGAATGAAGGAATGGACCGCACCCACAATCCAGAGTTTACCGTAATGGAACTCTACGTAGCTTATAAAGACTACAATTGGATGATGGATACTACGGAACAGCTTTTGGAAAAAATTGCATTGGATGCAAACGGAAGCACAAAACTCACCGTAGGCGATAATGAAATAGAATTTAAGGCACCTTATGCCAGAGTTCCTATTTTAGAGGCTATCAAGATACATACAGGGTATGATGTTGCAGGGATGGGCGAGGAAGAGCTTCGCGAAGTCGCTAAAAAACTGTCCATTGAAGTTGATGAGACAATGGGTGTGGGCAAGCTTATTGATGAAATATTTGGAGAAAAGTGCGAACACCGCTATGTGCAGCCCACTTTTATTACCGACTATCCAAAAGAAATGAGTCCGCTCACCAAGGAACATCGCGATAACCCAGCGTTGACCGAACGTTTTGAACTCATGGTCAACGGTAAAGAATTGGCAAATTGCTACTCGGAGCTCAATGACCCCATTGATCAAAGAGAACGTTTTGAAGAACAATTACGCCTTTCTGAAAAGGGTGATGATGAAGCGATGTTCATTGACCAAGATTTTATAAGAGCTCTGGAATATGGTATGCCACCAACCTCGGGAATAGGTATCGGCATTGACCGCTTGGTAATGCTAATGACCAATAATTCCTCCATTCAGGAAGTACTGTTCTTCCCGCAAATGCGCCCAGAGAAAAAAGCAATTGCTCTTAGTGATGAAGAAAAGGTAATCATGGACTTGTTGAAGCAAGTTGAAGAAATGCCTTTAGCTGAATTGAAACAAAAAGCTGGGCTCAGTGGCAAAAAATGGGACAAGAGCACCAAAAACCTATCAAAACTTGGTGTTTTTGCCGTTGAAAAACGCGATGATGGGCTTTTTGCAAAAAAGTTGAGTTAAAACAGATTAACTCCGCCACCTTATAAAGAATTATTGCATCGAACTCATTTAAACTTTTTCCATTGGCAAAAAAGTTTCTGATCGTCCGTAATCATTCATAAAATTAATCGTCACCCTGAATTCATTTCAGGGTCCCATCACAAAATATTGATCTGCAACTGTTATGTGATGCTGAAACAATTTCAGCATGACGACAAAACTATATCATGACAAAAAATGGGCATTCATTAAAAGTTTAAATGAGTTCATCATCATAATTTCAATCATATAGTTTTTTGCTGTAAATACTTTTGAATCCGTCTTTAATGAAAATTTATGCAATCGATTGCGCAACTATTTTTAAGTCTTCATTATCTTTAGAACTTTGAATACTAAAGACCAACATGGAAAAATCAAAAATTGCCGGGCTCATTCTTGGCCCAATTGTATTTCTCGCTTTAAATAATCTGCCTTTTCATCTTGTTTCCGAACAAGGCGACCCCGTTATCTCGGTAGCAGTCTGGATGTTGATTTGGTGGATTACCGAAGCAGTTTCCATATCCGTAACGGCACTTCTACCGTTATTGCTTTTCCCTTTGCTAAAAATCCTGCCGATTGCTGAAGTAGGTGCCAACTACGGAAGCCCTATTGTTTTTCTATTTTTTGGTGGATTTGTAATGGCATTGGCATTGGAAAAGGTAAATCTTCACAAGCGAATTGCTCTGAACATCATAAAACTGACCGGAACAACTCCAAACAAAGTTATTTTGGGATTTATGATAGCCACAGCCTCTCTGAGTATGTGGATCAGTAATACAGCAAGTACTGTGGTCATGCTCCCTATCGCAATTTCTGTAATCAACTTGTTGATCAACGATGAAGACGGGTTTACAAAAAATGACCAAAATTTTGCCCTAAGTGTGATGTTGGGCATTGCTTTTTCTGCAAATGCAGGTGGTATCGCAACTGTTATCGGTACACCACCAAATTCGGTCTTGATAGGATTATTGGAAAATGAATACAATACCGAAATCTCTTTCTTAAAATGGATGACTCTTGGACTTCCATTTTCCATAGTAATGATTGGCATAAGCTACCTTGTACTGGTAAAATGGATGTTCCCCAACAGGGATTTAAAGTTTAGTGCATCAAAAGAAGTCATTCATATTGAGCTCCAAAAGTTAGGGCCTACCTCTGGGAAAGAGAAGTTAGTACTAGCCATTTTTGCGGTAACGGTTTCCCTTTGGATTTTTAGAACCTTAATCAATAGTATTTTTCCAAATTTGGGACTTACCGATACTATGATCAGTATTTTTGCGGCAATTTCCCTGTTTGCAATTCCATACAACTTAAGGAAGGGTGACTTTTTGATTCAGTGGAAAGACACTTCAAAATTAGCATGGGGCATTTTAATCCTATTCGGCGGTGGACTGGCGTTGGCAAAGGGGATGTCATCAAGTGGAATAGTTGATATGGTGGCGGTTGCTATTGCAAATAGCGAAATAAGTATAATCCTAACCGCATCTTTATTAATTCTGCTAATGTTGTTTATGACCGAACTTATGAGCAATGTGGCACTTGTAGCCGTGTTGGCTCCCGTTGTTGCAGGTATAGCCATTGGATTGGAAATTCCCATACTTTATTTGCTCATTCCGGTAACTATAGCAAGTAGCTGCGCATTTATGCTGCCTATGGCCACCCCGCCCAATGCAATAGTTTTTGCCAGCGGTTACGTAAAAGTACCGCAAATGGCGAGAGTTGGTATCGTTTTGAACCTTATTGCCGTTGGCTTGTTGATTTTAGTATTTCAATTTGTGGTTCCGTTCCTTTTTTAACGAACAAGCCCTCCTAATTGGAGGGCTCATCAAACTAACTAACTCAAAAAATAAAAAACTAACTTATTTTGTATAGGCATCAAAATCTTCCGGTAAAAAAATAAGGGTTTCAAAACCTAATTCAATTTCATCACAATCATCGATATAATTAACTGTTTCTATTGAATATTCATTACTGTAGGCATCGAATCCTTCAGGTAGATATATAGAAGTATCAAAACCTAAATCATAGTCCTGATCTTCTTCTATAAATACAACTTTGTTTATATCAAATTCTTCAACCAATGCATTCGATTTCATGGCTTGAAGCGAGATTGACATAAAGACGATCATTACTGCGGTCAATGTAAAAGTCTGGTATTTCATAACTGCTGTTTTTAAATATATAGCAAAGATAAAACCCCTAAAATTCAAGATTATTATATTTAGATTTTCATTAACTAATGCTAATAAAACAGGTTAGAAGAGTATTATCAGTACTTATTTCAAATCATTGACAAAGTGTTAATTTAACGTCTTGAAGCCTACCAAATAATCAGCTTTAAGTTGGTTTTCTTGCCATTTACACTTGGTCGATTTTATTGTTATTATTTTGTTAACTGCAACTCGTCGATACATTTATAGAAATAAAAAATAAGCCCCATATAAAAAGCCCTCCGAAGAGGGCTTTTTCTTTGACTGACTAAATCAAAAGTTCGTAAAATGAAATCTAACATCTTACTTAGTTGACCTCCATGTGGGGATCAAAGTTTTTTGGTAGATACGCAGTAGTATCAAAACCCAGATCAATTGCCTCATCCTCTATAAAATTGATGGATGCAATTCCAATCGTATCCGTATAGGCATTAAATCCCTCTGGTAAAGAATAATAGCTGTCCAAACCTAGTTCTAGATCAACTTCATCCTCTATGTATTCAATAGTGCTCAAGTCCACATACGCTTCGTACGGTGAGAATCTTGCAGGAAGATAATTTGCAGTATCAAAACCTAACTCTAAATCCTCGTCTTCGATGTAGTTGATGGAATGTACGTCCACTACCGCTGTATAAGCATCAAATCCTTCTGGTAAATACGCACTGGTCGAGAAATCCAGATGTAATTCGTTTTCGTCTTCGATGTATATAAGGGAATTCAAATCAAAATAAGTTTCGTAGGGGTCAAAGCCCTCGGGAAGATAATCGGAGGTATTAAAACCTAAATCCAAATCCGATTCTTCTTCTACAAACTCAATTTCGTTTAAATTTAATTGAAAGGATTCCTCATTTATAGCACTATAAAATCTGGAAGTTTCACTGTTTGCCTCAGCATTGATGGTCAATACCGTAAAATTGTTCTCAAACGTACCAACAGTTTCAGTTTTAGTTTCTACAACAGTTGCTGCCGTACTTTGTTGGTCTTCTGCTACGGTGGGACTACCTAATAGTGCACATCCGTAAATCATTAATAACTTGTTCATTTTTGATTGAATTTTTTGATTGATGTAATATGCTTATAAGACTGTGCAAATTTTAAATTGTTACAGCTTTTTTATTTTTTTTCAAAAATTATGATTCCCCACGAACCCAGCTATAGGTACACTTTCAACGAAAACTAGCAGTAAAATCCAATACTCCCAAAGGTTGGCGTATGTGACAAAAAAAAAGAGAGTTAATATTTATTTAACACTCTTTTTTATCCTTTTTTAAGTTCTTTGGATGCATTCATCATATCAAACTAACACCAAAATGATTCAAAAACTACTTCCAAAAGTCTTACTTCTTATTTTCTTAATGGGTTCTTTTCAAACTGTAGAAGCCCAACTTTTTAAAAAGAAACAGAAAAAAACAGAGAAAAAAGCAGAGGACAAACCAAAAAAGGGAGCTATTCAACCTTATAATAAGGTAATCACCAAAGATGCAAAAACTGACGAAGGCCTTTTTAAGGTACATCAAGTTGAGGACAAACATTATTACGAGATTCCGGATTCGCTTCTAAATAGAGAAATGCTTATGGTAAGCCGTATCTCAAAAACGGCAACTGGAATCGGTTTTGGTGGTGGAAAAATAAATACCAAAGTGCTTCGATGGGAAAAAAAACCAAAAAAGGTACTGCTAAGAGTTGTGTCTTACGAAAACTATGCTGCGGACTCCTTGCCCGTGCACGAAGCGGTTGTAAATTCCAATTTTGAACCTGTACTGTTCGCTTTCGATATTAAGGCCTTTAAGAAAGATTCCTTAAATCCAGCTACCGTAATCGAAGTTGACCCATTATTCACCAAAGATGTCAACGCCCTCGGTATGCCCGACGGTATTCGAAAAAGATATAAGGTAAGTCGTTTGGATAGTGACCGTAGCTATATTGAGTCCCTAAAGAGTTATCCATTAAATATTGAAGCTCGGCACGTAAAAACATATGTTGCCAAAGAACCGCCCAGCAACCAGAGCATGGGTTCCATTTCCATAGAAATCAATAATTCTATGATTTTATTGCCAGAAGAGCCAATGAAGCGAAGGTATTTTGATGAACGTGTAGGGTGGTTCGCCAGAGGACAAGTGGATTATGGATTGGATGCACAGGAGAGTAAAACTGTTCGTTATCTAGACCGATGGCGATTAGAGGTTAAAGAAGAGGACATAGAAAAGTACAAAGCTGGTGAGTTGGTCGAGCCAAAAAAGCCTATTATATATTATGTAGACCGTGCCACGCCAAAAAAATGGATTCCATTTATTAAACAAGGTATAGAAGATTGGCAAGTAGCTTTTGAAGCTGCTGGATTTAAAAATGCCATTCTTGCCAAAGACCCACCAACCTTAGAGGAAGACCCAGAATGGTCTCCTGAAGATGTACGGTATTCCGTTGTGCGATATTTGGCTTCACCAATACCAAATGCCAATGGCCCGCATGTTAGCGACCCACGAAGCGGTGAAATTTTAGAGTCTGACATTAATTGGTACCATAACGTAATGACGCTATTGCGCAACTGGTACTTTGTTCAGACTGCGGCCATTAATCCCGAAGCACAAAAAGTAGCTTTTAAAGATGAAATCATGGGAAGACTGATTCGTTTTGTATCTGCCCACGAAGTAGGTCATACTTTAGGACTTCCGCACAACATGGGAAGTAGTGTTGCCTATTCTGTGGATTCTTTACGTTCTAAAGAATTTACCCAGAAATATGGTACGGCACCATCTATTATGGACTATGCAAGGTTCAACTACGTGGCGCAACCGGGCGATGAAGGTGTAGCACTGATGCCCAATATTGGTATTTATGACAAATACGCTATTCGTTGGGGTTACAAACCTATTCTAGATGTTTCGGCGGTAGATGAGAAACCAATATTGAACCAATGGATAAGAGCGCACGAAAATGACCCAATGTATCGTTTTGGCCATCAACAAGTAGGAGATATCCATGATCCTAGCTCCCAAACGGAAGATTTAGGTGATGATGCTATAAAGGCAAGTCTTTACGGGATAGCAAACCTTAAACGTATTGTACCAAAATTAAAAGAATGGACAACGGAAGACGGAAAGAACTACGATGATTTGGAGACTTTGTATGGTCAGGTAGTTGGACAGTACAGAAGATATATGGGACATGTGTCCAATAATATTGGTGGTGTTTATGAATATCATAAAACCGCTGATCAAGAAGGTGCAGTATATACACATGTAGCTAAAGAGCATCAAAAGAATTGTATGGATTTTCTTCAGGAAGAACTCTTTGCGACTCCTGAGTGGTTGATTGACCAAGAGATTTTTAACAAGATTCAATATTCAGGCTCTATCGAAAGAATTCGCTCGGTACAGGAACGTTACTTAAACACTGTGCTCCATCTGGGCAAAATGGCACGCCTTATAGAAAACGAAGCTATAAACGGTAATGAAGCATATACCCTGTTGGACATGATGGGCGATCTACGAAAAGGTATCTGGTCAGAAACCAGAAACGGAAAATCCATTGACACGTATAGAAGAAACTTACAAAAAGCTCATATTGACCGCTTACACTATTTAATGACAGCAGAAAACCAAAAGAAGCTATCGGATTTTGGGGGGTATCGTAAATCTACGGCCGTCAACACAAGCCAATCTGATATACGCTCTGTTTCACGTGCTGAACTCAATAACCTAAAAAGGGATATCAGAAATGGTCTAAACCAAATCTCAGATAGAATGAGTAGATATCATCTTCAGGATGCTTTGGAACGCATCGACTTAATCTTGGACCCAAAATAGAAATCCTTGACCCAAAAGTTCTGGGTGTAATAAGTATCCGTTTCTTAAAATACATGAATCAGCCCCACTTAAAAAGTGGGGCTGATTCATCATTTATATACACTGATTCCATCCCAAATTATCGTTAAACCTGACTTTTTGGGGAGACTGTGTATTTTGTCGGATACACCATGTTTTTCAATTTGTAGACATCTTAAAAGGGTGGTTTTACAACATATCACCAATACCAAGGAATGATTTCTGTACTTTAGTAATCCCAAATTTTAGTATTATGACCTACAGAATCAAAAGTCTTATCTATTTGTCCTGTTTTATAATTGTCGCTATTCTTTACTACGACATGGAACAGGAAGAAGCGTTTCAAGATAAAATTTCCACTGAACAAATGGCAGGAAATGAATTTGAAGACGATCAAAAATCTGGAAAACTTCAGGACGAGGTATCAAACCTACCCCAGTAATACAAATTACCCCTACTATTCTTAAGAGTTTCATAAATGTGATGTTTGACATTTAAACCATAGGGCATATTCTGTGTCCTACTATCAAATCATTAAAATTTAAACTTATGAGACGATTAGTAACAGTATTGGTATTGCTAGCTACAGTTAGTGTCTTTTCACAAAGGCATGATGGCGCTAAGCAACGTGAAGGATTTAAAGCAGATTTGACCGTAGAACAAATGGCAACGCTGCACACAAAGAAAATGACTTTAGCACTAGATTTAACCGAAAGGCAGCAGCAACGAGTTATGGAGATAAATCTAGAACAAGCAAAAACACGTAAGGCCAAGCGTGAGGAACGCAAGTCAAAAAAAGAAAGTGGTGAATCAACAAGACCCACTACTGAAGAACGGTATGCATTAGAAAATGAAAGATTGGACAACCAAATAGTCCATCATCAAAAAATGAAAGAGATATTGACAGACGAGCAATACGACACATGGAAAAAAATGGCATTGAAAAAGACAATGAATGGCAAAAAGAAAATGCGGGAGAAAGGAAGAAGAGGATAATGTTTTTTGTTGATTTTAGAGGCCACGCCTGCCATGGGCGTGGCTTCTTTTTTGTTTTATGTTAACAGGCAACAGTAATACTTGACCCCTCAGTTTCCGTGTAGGCCGAGGAAGCTATGGTATCTACAAACCTGTAGGATGCAGTGGCTCCAGAATGTGTGAATTCTGTTAATACATAACCACGCTGCGATGCATCAAAATACTTTAAACCATCGATGAGCAGCGTAAACGCTTGCTGAATTCCAGCTATTGTATTGGGATTCTTTCCAAATATTCCTTCGAAACCGGGAGAAGTAACAGATGGACAGGCAAATTCCTCGCCAATTTTATTTCCATCATTATCTTTAAGTATGTTATGCCAAGCATTGTGCGTGTCACCAGCAAATACTACGGTGTTTTTTCCTTTCAATAGGCTGAACAGTTGTTCGCGCTCCACTGCATAACCATCCCAAGCATCCAAGTTATAAGGTACCTCAGCTGCCAAGCGCGCCAATTCTTCCTGCGTTAAGGTTGGGTCACCTGCCAATGCCCTACCTTTAAGCGTGGACAATTCAACAATAGCACTTTGTAAAGCTCCCAAAGTTTCTGGAGATGTATCGCCACCAGCTACCTGACCAATTAATATTAAAAGCTCTGCTGGCACAGTCATTTTCCCAATTAAAACTTGTTGTCCCAAAACTTGCCATTTGGCATTGCTACCACCAATGGCCCCCGCAGACCAATCTAATTGCTCTTGTCCCATAAGTCTGCGCGAAGGGTCGTTCAATGCTGTTGAAAACCCTGCAAAATCAAAACTTCCATCAACATTAAAATATCCTCCAAAACTCAACTGTCTATCTCTTCCAATAATTCGGGTATCCAACATGACCAAGTTTGCCAAGTTTCCAAATTCAAAATTTCTATAGATAACCCCTTGTGTATCTGTACGAACCGGTAAATACTCACTATGTACTTGAATGGCACGTTGCAAACGAGCTTGGTAGTCCCCTTCTGATGCATCGTGGTTTTCAGCACCATCTTTATAGGCATCGTTTGTTATTTCATGGTCATCCCAAACCACTATAAATGGTTTTTTCTGATGCGCCAATTGCAATCCTTCGTCTGTACGATATTGGCGATAGCGAAGTCTATAGTCTTCCAAGGTCAAAATCTCATTGGCGGGATCATGTTCTCGGTTCAGACGTTCCGTATTCTCATTTGTGCCGTAGCCCCCTATTTGATATTCGTAGATGTAATCCCCAAGATGAAGCACTACATCGGCATCACTGTTGGCAATAGCATCATATACGTTAAAAAGTCCTGTTGGAAAGTTACTGCACGAGCACGTGGCTACCTTAAGACTGTCAACAGAAGCTCCAGCTACTGGCAATGTAATGGTCTCACCCACTGGCGAAGTCTCTTTTAAATCGGATTGTATAAACCGATAATAAAATTTACCATTCGCCTGTAGTCCGGTAACATCCTGGACTATGGTAAAATCATTTGCGGAAGAAGCATATTGCATACCTTCCTTGACTACATGGTGGAAGTCTTTATCCGTAGCCATTTGCCAATTGATTTTAATAGATTTTCCAACCTCATCTGCTGTAGGAGTGAATCTGGTCCAGATGATAACAGCGTCTGCAATAGGGTCAAAACTTCCTACGCCGTGTAAAAATCTAGGCACGCCATCACTTGGGCCATCATCGCTTAAAAAATCATCCAATTTTTCACAAGCTACCAGTTGGGAGCTTAAAATAACACCTCCTGAAGCCAAAATGGATTTGGCCAAGAAAGCTCTTCTTGTTTCTGTTTTACGTTGCATTTTTTTGTGTTCTCAGGTTTCCCTAAAACTAAATCATGCAAGTACCTTTTGGGTTAGCCAAATATTACCAGAAAATTAAAATTATTGGGCCCATATTGCGTTTGTGTTAACTAGAAGGAAAATTCCATAGAAAACCAACGAAAACTATTTTAACATTTTAAGGCGTATATATACTAACATTCTGTGTGGACTGTTATAACATTAATACATAAAACTATGAAGACACGATCTATAATATTGACCCTAACCTCACTATTCATTTTCTCTTTTGGCATGGCCCAGGAAAACTTTCATTGTCCTTGGGATTCATGCGGTTTTAAACCTGGCGACAAGGTGTATCTATTTGGCAATGATGTAAAATTACGAACTGCACCAGACACAAAATCCAAGGTCTTGGAACTGTTGAAAATTGGGGAATGGGTAGAAATCATTGAAAAGACCTCATCATCTTGGCCCTATAAAGGTTTTGATTCTCCATTTTATAAAGTAAAATACGATGACATGACCGGCTACATTATTGGCGGCTTACTTTCTTTGGAGAAGAAAACCATGAACAACACGAACTATTTCTTTGCCTACTCTAGAGAAGACGATATCCTATTTTTGAATATCCGTAACATAAAGGATGGTGATTATGTTGAGAACAAGGTACAATTGGCAAATCCGAATATCATGGTCAAAGCAATAGGAAATCAGGGTCTGGAAAATTTGAACGACATCCTTTATATCGATTATATATCGGAAGCCTGTGGAATGGAGGGTGGTAGCGTTTATTTTTTCGCCCACGACAAGGGACTGTCAAAAGTTGCTGAACTTTCCGCAATATCGGAAGCTGGGCAATTCAGTTACTCCGAAACATTTGTCTTTCCCTATGATGAAGGAGGGGTTCCCGGAAAAATCGTTTACAGAAATGAAAGCCATGTGATATATGAGGAAGATTCCAACTGGTCAAAATCTTCTTCAGAGATTAGGGAACTTAGTTGGACAGACGGAAAACTAGTTCCGGATTTTAGGGAGAAAATCTCAAATTAGATAATTTAGATTTCTTATTGTCATATTGAGCCTGTCGAAATATTTTATTCGACTATAATCAATACTAAGTTTCAACAGGTTCTTATTTTGATATACTGCTATTTAAGCATATTCCGTTTATCTGCTATTTTACCGATATTCTCGATTATCGGCTATTTTACCGATATTCTTCATTATCGGCTATTTTACCGATATTTGCACCTATGAATACTACAATTGCAATTATAACCGGAGATATCATCGATTCTCGTAAGGTAAAACCAGAAACTTGGTTACCCTATTTAAAAAAGGCATTGAGTACGTATGGCAAAGAACCTGCACACTGGGAAATCTATCGTGGGGACAGTTTTCAATTGGAAATCCCATCAGAAAAAGCATTGGAAGCGGCCATCCACATAAAAGCAAGCCTGAAGCAAAACAAAGAATTGGATGTTAGATTGGGGATTGGTCTTGGCAAAAAGGACTATGATTCGGATAAGATAACCGAATCCAATGGCTCTGCATTCGTATATTCAGGAGAATGTTTTGAAAATCTAAAAAAACAGACTTTAGCATTAAAGTCAAATGTAACGTCTTTTGATACTACCCTGAATCTTATGCTGGAGCTTGCAACACTGACCATGAACAATTGGCTACCTGCAACCGCTAGAGTGGTAAAAACTGCCATGGAAAATCCCAAAGCCAATCAAAAAGAATTGGCATCCCTATTGGAAACAACCCAGAGCAACATAAGCGAAGCACTATTACGGGCTGGATTTGACGAAGTGCAAAAGCTTATCTATTTTTATAAATCCCAACTTGCAAAACTATGATCTTACTGACCTTAAAGCTTCTACTGGCCCATTTTTTAGGTGACTTTGTGTTACAACCCAGTAAGTGGGTGGATGACAAATTGAAAAAAAAGTGGAAATCGAAATATCTGTATTGGCATATGGGCATACATCTTTTGGCCCTTTTGGTATTACTACAGTTTCAATACCTATGGATCATTGCAGTAGTAATCGTCTCTCATTACCTAATAGATTTGACCAAACTGGTGCTGACCACTAAAAAAAATCACCGTTGGCTTTTTGTTGTTGACCAGCTGCTCCATCTATTGGTTATTGCATTGGTCATCTATATTTATGAACCGTTTTCCATTCATTTGGCAACATGGCTTTCTACAAAAACCATATTCTTATTGATTATGATTGCTTTTGTCACCTATGTTTCGGCGATACTGATCAAACTAATGATGGCTCATTATATTAAAGAACTAGAAAAAGAGAGCAAGTCTGAAGGAGAATCATTAAAAAACGCCGGACGTTACATAGGCATGTTGGAACGCCTATTTGTGTTTGGTTTTATCTTGTTCAATCAATGGGCGTCGATTGGATTTTTGATTACCGCTAAATCTGTTTTCCGATTTGGGGACCTCAACAAAGGAAAAAACAGAAAGTTGACCGAGTATGTACTCATTGGTACACTGCTAAGCTTTGGCTTGGCGATTTTAGCAGGGATGTTCTATAATTATCTGGTGACCTTAATCTAAGATTGTTGATTTGATTTTTTAAAAAGCCAGAATAGAATTACTGCAACAGAAGCAATAAAAGAAAAGGTCATCAATATACCTGATACCATAATGACGTATCGCATCCAAAGTATTCCTTTAAAAAGAAGATAGATTCCCCCAAAAGTTAACAACACAGAAACTAAAGGTTCCATCAGCAAGAAGCTGCGCCAAAAATCACGCAAGGGGGTAGTAGCTACCAACAAAGCCAAAATGAAAAAAAGCATTCCCATGGCCAAAACATGCGTGTGGACAATGTTCAGTATCTGCTTTTCACTTTTGGCAAACTTCATCTCTGTTGCTTCAAGGTCATCTTCGTTGCCCAGATAATTTTCTTCTATTCCTTTGGGATTTCCACTGGTGGTCAAGTCCACAAATTGCAAAGCAGAAATAAAACCTGTACTTACCACTAGCAAGAACAGCACGATAAGTGCTTTGATTTCCTTTGAAAAATTTTGAATGCTCCCAACTATAGTCATAATAATGATATCACCCATGGAAAATACTAAAAACTACCATGGATAGGAAACCTTCTATAATTTGTGTAGCAGTTTATTCAGCCCTAGTTGAAAAATTGTTCCTTCTACAAGTTCGCTAAGGCCCTTCAACTCTTTTGCACTTACTGCAAAGGAAACTTGGGGAATTGGGGTTTTTAGGTGTATTGCCTTGCACGCATTATCCTCACTGCACTTTTTACAGAGTTTGGTATTGCCCGTTGTTGTGCATATTAATTTGAAAAGGACGGTCAACTCCTTATGGGTAAACAAAAGTCCTGTATCCCTAAAAATAAGCTGTAGTTGCTTTATGTCAATCGCATCATTGCTTTTCCATTGATATGTGGTTCCAACTGAATTGTGATACAACTGAATGATTTCCATACTTATTTATTCTTATAATATTTTGGACTTTTTCAATACTTCAACACTGGATAAAACGGCATTTACGGCAACGGTCATTGATTTTGCAGAAATAGTGGCCCCCGAGATGGCATCCACATCTTCACCATAAATGATCGTATCCCCAGATTTTTTCCCGATAAACTGTTTTAACCAACGCTGGCTTCCAATCTGCCTCCCGTAGTCTTCCCTGTAAATCAAAACCTTGGATTTTTTTATGCTGAGGTCAGGATTAAAAAGTACTACATAATCAAATATATTTTTCATACTGGGCGCTTCCCCAAGATAAGCGTACCCAATGAGCTTACCAGACTTTTCTACCTTGAATAGATTTTCATGGCCCAATTCTACTTTGGTCTTGGCATTTATAGCTTCTTCAACCTGTATCCATTGTAACTCAAAACCCTCAACTTCAAATGTGGATTGTACCGCATTGTTCAGTTTTTCCTGAAGCCTGGGGGAAATCTTTTTGGGTGAAAATCCTAAAAACAAAAAGGCCATGCAGAACATGGCCATTACTATCAATTTCGAATTACTTTCCAGTTTCACTTTTTGCAGTTTTTGGGTCTGCGACAAACTTTGAAAGTACCGCTGTAATCTTCTCAGGGTCAGCGTTCATTTTTTCCAACGGATATAAGTGCATGAACAATGGTTTTTTGTCAATGGCCTTAACCAAGGTGAGGTCTCCTTGTCGATTATATATAACATCCCAAGATGTTCTTACGTTCGCCCAAAAAGGACTGTGTTCTTTCCACCAATCCATAGCAAGCTGACACTTTTCATCGGCAACTTTGGTATAAGTGTTCCATCCTTTTTCCTGTGCCAACAACACATCTTCCTTACCATCTTCACGAATAACTTTGTCATTATCTTGTTCGTGTACCCATCCATAATCAGTGATTTCTTGTCGATTGCCCCGAAGCATTACGTTGTAATCGCTTCTTTTTGTATACTCACGTCTTGGTAAAGGGGAATCTGTCTTGTTTTCCCAATAATGTTTTCCGTCTGCGTGAATCCAAGTTGCAGAGCCTGAATATCTAGGGCTGTCATCTACTTGGAATACTTTCTGTGTCCATTGACCTTTTACATCATCTGCAGGCAATGTTTTGAATACCCAATTATTTTCTTTGTCGTAATAGAAAACTTTCTGGTTTTCATACTCCCAATCTTGCCTCCAATGTTTGATGACCATAGTATCATTGACCACCAAAAGATGCTGAATCGAAATCCTGTCGTCCTCATCAACAATCGGTAATGCTAATTCCAAAGCACTGGCGGTATAGTCCATTTTCTTCTCATAGTCAATTTCTGGGGCGAAAGTTTCAGTGTACTTAAAGGTGATATCATAACAACCGCACATATCCTTTATGGCTTTTTTGTCCTGTTCCTTTTTATCCTGGGCTATTGACACAAATGCAAAAACAAAGCTGAAAATGCTAAAAAATGTTACACGTTTCATTTTGAAGTGTTGTTTTTTTGAATTAAAAAAATTGAAAATTATAACTATTCTTATTTAGATTGATTTAAAATAAAATATATATTTGTCACAAATTTAAACAGAATGAGTCTAAATAAAAATAATATTCTCTTTTATTTTCTGATTTATGTCAGTATTTCAGTCTGCGCTCAGGAAGGCAGAAAAGAAGAGAAAGACTCCATTCTTACTGAAAACTTGGACGAGGTCGTCGTTACGGCCACACGTACCATACGCCAACTTTCATCACTTCCACTTCCCGTAACCTTAATTGGAAAAGAGCAATTGCAACAGACAGGCGTCACACGACTAGACCAAATATTGAATGAGCAAACTGGAATTATCATGACGCCAGATGCTACGATTGGTGGTGGGGAAGGTGTACAAATCCAGGGTATAGCATCAGACTATGTATTAATATTAATTGATGGCGTACCCGTTGTGGGGCGAAGTTCTGGCAATCTGGATTTAAGTCGTTTTGCAATAGGTAACATCAAACAAATAGAGATAGTTAAAGGTCCATCGTCCAGTTTATTTGGGTCCGAAGCGCTTGGTGGGGTCATTAATATTATCACGGAGAAACCTACTTCTGAGAACATTAGTGGACAAGTTTCACATCGAGCTGCCACCTTCAACGATCAAAATACCAACTTGAGCCTTAACCAACGTTTTGATAAAATTGGATACTCCGTCTTTGCGGACCGTTTAAGCACGGATGGTTTTGATCTTGCCCCTTCTGATGAGGGACAAACGGTTAATCCATTCTATAACTACACATTTAATGGTAGATTTTTTGCAGATATTACGGAAAATCTAGATGTTTTTGTTTCAGGCAGGTATTTTTTCCAAGAGTTTGACGTACAGCCAAGTACTAGTGAAGAAAAAGATGCCAATGTCCTATTGCGCATCAATCATGACGCTTCAAAAAAGACCAATCTTCAATACGAGTTTTACTATACCAATTACACAACGGATGAACAGGTAATAGACCCTATTGATGACCAACTGCTTATCGCCAATGATTTTGACCAAAAACTATTTAGACCAGAAATACGGTTCAATCATTCCTTTAACCCCAATAATACCTTGACCATAGGTGCTGGTTATAATTTCGAAAATCTGAACCGCTCTCTTTTCTCAGAGACTATCACATTTAATTCGCAGTACGTCTTTGCCCAGTATGATTTTAAACCTTTGGAAAAACTCAATATCATTGCTGGCGCACGTTTTGACAATCACAGTGAATACAATTCACAGTTAAGCCCAAAGATTTCAGCTAAATATGATGTCACTTCCAATTTTTCTATAAAAGGCTCGGTTGGCAGCGGATTTAAAGCCCCAGATTTCCGGCAGTTATACTTGGACTTTACCAATGCTGCAGGTGGTGGATACTCGGTTTTCGGAAAAGAGGTCGAAGCAACTGGCATACAACGGCTACAAGAAAATGATGAAATCGCGACCTTGCAAGTTGACCCTTCTCAACTAGGGCAATCGTTGGATGCAGAAAGCTCTATAGGCTATAACCTTGGTTTTACGTATAAAAAAGGAGCGCTTTCCTCAGAAGTTAATTTTTTTAGAAACGATTTTGAAAACCTTATCGATACTCGAATTTTAGCTGCAAAGACCAATGGTCAGAATGTATTTGGCTACATCAACCGTGAAAGTGTTTATACCCAAGGCGCCGAAATCGATATAAAATATACAATATCCAAAAACCTGAATCTTTCTGCTGGTTACCAATTATTATATGCTTTTGATAAAGAAAAAGAAGAAGCCTTTGAAAATGGCGATGTATTCGGTAGAAACCAAGAAACTTTAGAAACGGTACGGCTACAGCGCGAAGATTATTTTGGGCTGGAAAACCGTTCTCGTCATACCCTAAATTTCAAGGCCTTTTACGAAATACCGGAATGGGACATAAATGCCAATCTAAGAGTAGTATACCGCTCCAGATTTGGTCTTGCCGATCGTAATGGCAATAACCTATTGGATGAATTGGACAATAGCTTCGTTGATGGCTATGCTTTGGTCAATTTAGCTTTTGGAAAAACTTTTCTTGAACATTACAGCCTGCAACTGGGGGTTAACAACCTTTTGGATTTTAAGGGCACTAACCCCCTTGCAGCACAAGACAGCGAAGTACTTATAAATCCAGGAATACAATTATTCACAAGACTTAACATTCAATTTTAAACTCTAGATTACTATGAAAAACTTAATTAAATTATCAAGCCTTTTATTATTTTTCATTGCCTTTGTTAGTTGTAGCGATGACGACGAAAACACAACAGCTGAATTCACAGTAACCGCGATTTCCGCAGAATCGGGAGCGGTTGGTACAGAAATTACCATTACCGGCACAAACTTTCCTAGCAATACTTCGGACATCAACTTAACTTTTGGTGGTGCAAATGCAACCATAACTTCTGTAACCAGCACGCAAATCGTAACTACGGTTCCATCTGGAGCAACAACGGGTTCCGTAACAGTAGTCGTTGATGGTGTAACCAAAAACGTGACTACCGATTTTACCGTACTCTCTGATTTGGTATCTGCAAGGGCTGAAAACATTTTTGCACCTCAAACTGGCGGTCAGGGCACACAAGAGGAAGCATCTGGTCCATTTACCAAGTTTAGTTTTGCTACTGGTGCCGTTACGGATAGCGATACAGAGTGGGACATTGCTTTTCGCGGGTTGACCATTATAGTCAATGGCGGAACTACTACTGGAACAAACGATGAACCAGAACGAAACGGAAATTCAGGTGCAGCAATAGAGGAAGGTATCTTTTCCGAAATCACAGATACTAGCGGAATCGAATTTGCTCAAGATGCCAACGGAGAACTTGCCATTCCCACTGGAAGCAACAACGGTTGGTACAACTACAATTTCATGACAACCACCGTTACTCCAATTCCAGGTAAAATATTGATATTCCGTACTCATGACGGAAAATTTGCAAAAATTGAAATCTTGAGCTACTACAAAGACGCACCTTCTGATATAACACAAGAAGTAGCAGAAAATGATTTTAGATACTACACCTTCAATTACGTGTACAACCCAAACGAAGGAGAAACATCTTTAGCAAACTAAGATGAAAGCCATCAATATTCTTTTCATAGTCCTTCGTCTGTTTCTAGGTGGTTTTATGATCTATGGAGGTATCCAAAAATTTCAGAAACCAATTCCTACCCCTATTGAAGTAGTGGAAAAGGCAGAGAAATTCAAAGCTCCCGAAAAAGAGAATACGCTTCAAAAGATTTTGTACATCAGTGGGGCAAAACAGACCGGATACTTTTGGCATGTACTGGGGGTTTGCGAACTATTATTTGGTCTATTGTTGTTATTGCAAGGAACAAGTTTTGTGGGAGCTATCTTTTTACTGCCCATTACCCTGCACATCTTTTTGTTCCATGTATTTCTGGAATCCGACGAAATATCGGAGCTATTGCAAACCGGAGCATTGTTCGCTATCAATATTGCGCTTGTCCTAAAAGAACGGGCGAAGTGGAAACACCTATTATGGATCAAACCGATTTAATTCGAGTTAAGTTTGAGTTAGTTTATTTGAGAAAGTGGGGTAAAACCCCACTTTTTTTATGCGAATGACCAAGGGGAATTTATCCAAAACCGATACCTTTAAACCCATGACCTTCCCACTATTTGGATTCATAAACAAACGCCGATCACGAATTATTCGTTTTTATTGTATCGGGTGGACCTTGGCCTTTATTTTTTTAAGTATTGTACGGGGCGTTGGCACAGTGGAATTGGGAAATATACAATTAAGCTTTGAAATCAGCCTGCTCATTGCCTTCACCATGGGTCCCATAGTAGGTTTCATTTCTGGAGGAGCCCAAATTTTAACAGAAGAGCGAATCTATAAACATGTATCCATACGAAGATTGTTGCTCATCAATCTTTTGTATTTCTACTTGTTCATCATGGTTGTCGTATTAATTTCTTATGGCATCTTTACCTTATATCTTGATTTAAATATCAACATTACGTCCTTTGCTTTTGATAGAGGTAGTTTCGCCATTTATTTTTATGTCATTGTGGTCGATTTATTGTTAGCTACGTTACGACAGGTCAATCTAATGTTGGGCGAGGGAAAATTAGGCGGATTATTGCGTGGTAAGTTTTATACCCCCCGTGAAGAGAAACGTATTTTCATGTTTTTAGATCTACAGGCCTCCACGGAACTGGCAGAACGCTTGGGCCATGTAAACTATAGTATGCTCCTACAAGATTGCTTTAATGATTTGGGCATAGCATTGAAAAATGAAGCCGAAATCTATCAATATGTGGGTGATGAGGCGGTACTCACATGGAATTTAAACGAAGGACTACAGAACGAAAACTGCCTTAGAGCCTACTACAATTTTACAGCCTTATTGGAGAAAAACGGTGACCTATATCAGAAAAAATATAACTGCAAACCTATTTTTAAAGCAGGACTCCATTCGGGCATTGTAACCGTTACCGAAGTTGGAAAATACAAAAAAGAAATCGCCTATCATGGTGATACCATCAATACGGCTGCGCGTATTCAGGGGCAATGTAATGCATTAAAAAGCGAGCTATTGCTTTCGGAAAAACTGAAAAAAGAACTGGCATCCACCAATTTCACCTATACTCCTATGGGAAGTATTCCACTTAAAGGGAAAAAAGAGAATGTGGTTATTTACGCGGTAAGGGAAAATAGTACTTCATAAAAGCACTTTTACATTCTTACTTTTTTATTACCATAATGCATTTTAATCAATGATTCCAGTGCCTGTCCGAAAATATAATCTTGTCACCTACCACGTTTCGAAAGGTCCTATCATACAGCGTTAGCCAAACTCATCATTTTTTAAGATATTTACATAAAAGAGAATCAACAATGGCAACTGTAGATAAAATACGAAATGGATTGATAGACAAGATTTTAACTATCCGAAATAAGCAATTTCTGGAGGCAATTGACCAATTGATTACCTCAAGTGCTTCAGAAAATGAAATCGTTGAACTTTCTGACGAGCAAAAACAGATGCTAAAAATGAGCGAAGAAGATATTCAAAACGGGAGCTTGATTTCACAGGATGAGATGGACAAACGAAATCTTGAATGGTTGAACGCAATGTAATCTGGACTAAAACTGCAGATATTCAATTTGTTGGAATTCTTGAATATTGGGTAAAGAGAAACAAGTCTACCATATATTCCAAAAAATTGGTTCGATTAGTTGCTGAGCGTACCAAGGAAATCGCCAAATCACCTCTGATTTTTAAGTCAACGGATTTTAATGATATTAGAGTAGCATCGTTGGGCAACTTTAGCATATTTTATAAAATAACAGATAAATCAATAATAATTTATGCCTTTTGGGACAACAGACAGAATCCTAAAAGATTACTGGATATTCTAAGACAAAAGTAATCCTGAATCAACCTACCAGATTCTTTACTGTTTTACCAGCAGTTATACTATCAAAAACGTTCATAAAATATAACCCCAAAACCAATGAACAAATACCTTATCAAGGCTTCGACTATTTTGCTCTTCGCAATAGGGCTAGCCAGTTGCGCGGACTTAAAACATGTGAGTGAATTTTCAACCACCTCCTTGGAGGCTGTCACAGCGTTTGAAACCATACCGTATAATTTTGAGCAAAGTTGCTTGGATGGATGTAGGCTGGAAAACATCAAAAACCTAAATATTCTTAATGATAGCTGCGATTGTTCGGGAGAACAACAGGCCGATAGCATCAGCCTTAAAATATACACTTCGGTCTACGCTTATTTTGATGGATTGACCAAGCTTTCCAGTAATGATTTGACCACCTACAATACAGAAGCTTTAGAAAACGCGCTGAGCAGCGGCGATTTTGGGCCCATTCAAATCAATCAGAAACAGGCAGCATCATATTCCAGAATCTCTACGGTAGTACTAGGTGCATTTACAAACGCCTACCGAAAAAATAAAATCAGGGAGTACATAAAAGAGGGCAACGAACCCGTTAAAACCTTGTTGTCCTTTCTGGATTTTAATCTTTCGTCAAATCTTAGCGGTAAACTGGACGTTAAAAAAGAGCAGCTAAAATCGGACTACTTTGAGTTCTTGCAGAACACCGAGCTTTCAGCCCAAGAGAAAAGGGAAATTGCCACGGATTACTTCAACGGCATAGAAACCATTGAAAACCTTCAGCAAAAATTCGCCCTATACTCCGAAACCTTGACCGAAATCTCCGAAGGACACCAAACACTCACCGAAAATGCCGATAAATTGAGCGTGCGGGAAATCCAAGAAGAACTTTTTAGATATGCGAGTGACATTAAAACCATTGTAATCGAATTCAAAAAAATACGGACTAATGGCTAGACTCAATTCAAAACAAACCAACGAGCTTGCCAAAATCTTCTTGGCATATGCGCAGGCAATAGGTGATTACCGCTATAAAAACTACGCCTCGTTGACCAGGGCACAGAACAAGCGGTTACGGGAGTACCATAAACGGACATTGGATTACTCGGATGACCTGTTTACCATGTCGGCCAAACTGGTCATGAACGATGCGGAAGAGGCTTTATCCAAATTAACTGCTATTACCGAACAGATGGAAAAATCGTATGCCTCCCTTATCAACGTACAAAAAGCTATCGGCATAGCAACTGCAATTGTGACCTTGGGAGCCTCTGTTTTTAGTTTAAACCCCCAAGCCATATCCGAAGCTATTGGAAGTTTATCGGACATTTTTGAAACCGAGGTCTAAGATGAAACAGGTTAAAAAGTGAACTGTTACAAATCCATTTTTTATTGTTGCTGTAAACCGAGCTAAAAGCCAACGACAAAGCCTATATTGTACGCTATACGTGAAACCGCCCAAACACATCTTGCATATTATTGTAATTGCGCAATTTTTTTGCACATCTTTGTGGTTTGCAGGAAACGGGGTTATGGGAGACTTGGTGACCAACTTCAATCTTGCATCCAGTGCTTTAGGCCATTTAACGTCAGCGGTTCAATTTGGGTTTATTTCAGGCACATTACTTTTTGCCATACTAACGATAACAGATCGTTTTTCTCCTTCCAAGGTTTTTATGATCAGTGCATTGCTGGGCGCTGTGTTTAATATATGCATTTTATGGGAAGCCAATACCTTGTCCACCTTATTGGTATTTCGATACTTCACTGGATTTTTTCTAGCAGGCATCTACCCAGTGGGTATGAAGATAGCAGCAGATTATTTTGACAAAGGACTTGGCAAGTCGCTAGGTTTTTTAGTAGGAGCTTTAGTTCTAGGCACAGCCCTTCCACATTTATTAAAGGGATTGAATACCTTGTTTTCATGGACCTCGGTAGTGTTATCCACCTCTGCCCTAGCCACGTTGGGCGGAATACTAATGATACGTTTAGTTCCCGATGGTCCCTACAGAAAAAGTAGTCAGCAGGTACAGCTAACGGCTTTTCTAAGTGTTTTTAAAAATCCAGATTTCCGTGCTGCCGCTTTTGGCTATTTTGGGCATATGTGGGAACTATATACATTTTGGGCATTTGTACCGGTAATGCTTCAATCTTATAACGCCATACATCAAAACACTGACTTGCCCGTGTCAACACTATCGTTTGCAATTATCGCCATTGGGGGATTAGCGTGTGTGCTGGGCGGTTACCTATCCCAAAGTATGGGCCTAAAAAAAACTGCTTCATTCGCACTGGCGCTTTCGTGTGTATGCTGTTTGGTTTCACCTTTATTTTTTACTGCATCCTCAGAACTACTCTTTGTTGGCTTCTTGCTTTTTTGGGGTATGGTGGTCATAGCGGATTCTCCACTTTTTTCAACTTTGGTAGCGCAACGTGCCACTCCAGAAATCAAAGGAACTGCCCTAACCATTGTAAACTGTATTGGATTCAGTATCACCATTATCAGTATTCAAGTGATTGCAGCTCTGGAAAATGTTCTGCCAGCACATAGTGCATACATGCTGTTGGCTATTGGCCCCGTTTTAGGATTGATGGCATTGGTCAAAAAGAGAGTTATCTGAAAAAACTGACACTCTTCCAAAACCAAAGCTAAACACAATTTTATACGGTTTGATTCTCTACGGATTCTCTTCCTTGACCTTGTACAAAAAAGGTTTTCGGCGTGGCGCATCTTCTTTTGGTTTAGGCAATCGCTCCAAAACATCGAGTGACAACATTTTCTTTTGAAAACGGCTACGTTCTAATTTTCTGCCCAAAATCGCTTCATGGATTCGTTGTAATTCGGGCATGGTGAATTCTTCCGGAAGCAGATTGAACGAAATATGTTCCAAAGTAATATCACGTCGCAATTGGCTTTTTGATACTGTAATGATTTCAGCATGGTCCATTAACATATCGGGTAGACTATCTACCTCGAACCAATCATAATGCATGGAAAAAATCCCCCCTGTTGGCTTCACTTCCTCAATATTGACCAATGCATAATGGGCCATTGTCACAAAACGTTGGTTAATCCATAAATCGGAATCCCAATCTTGACCTATTTTCTTCATCAACCCTTTAAACTCTTCGGTAAAACTTCGATTACTATCCCCAAAAACCTGAAAAAGTCTTAGAAAAGGTTGTTGTAACCCTGTTCTTTCTTCGAGTACACGTACTGCCGCATCATTAACAGCCTCTTCTTTAAAGACATAACCACCGGGCAAGCACCATTTACCATCAAACTCCTGTAACAGAACCTTCAACTCACCATCTTTAAAGCCTAAAATCACGATGTCAACAGAAATATTTGGCAAGAAAAAACTAGCTCCATCTTTTAAAAACTGAGTGATGTCCATTAGACAAAGATAATAATTTGTGTCGTTCCGCCACATTTTAATTATATTTGTGGCAAAGCGACACAAATGGGCAGTAAAAAACTAAAGAAATGGGGTTGGCGAACACTAAAAGGGATTGCCCTTTTGGTTGGTATATTTTTAATCATAGGAGGATTTTTGTATTTCAGGAATACGGATTACAAGATGCATTCCCTGTTCGTAAACAACGTAGACCTAAAAACTGAACTTTCTAAAGGCAATCTTGAAAATGTAGCGAAGCAGTTGGTTTCCCAAATGGACTTTGAGGAAAAAGTTTCGCAAATGTATGGTGAGAATTATGGTAGCGGCCTTACCAAATTGGCCATCAATATGCTGTTCAACGAGCGGTTCGCCCATATTTATGTAGGTAAAAATGATAGGCTGGGCATCCCACCCTGGGTACTTTCCGATGGTCCCCGAGGAGCAAGGGTATTGGACAAGGACGTTAACGGGGTAACCACATTTCCCGTAGGAATGGCAAGGGGCGCCTCATGGAATCCCGAACTGGAATACGAAATACATAAGGTAATCTCATCAGAAATGCGAGCAAACAAAGTCAATTATGGCGCTACTCCGTGTATTAATCTGTTACGCCATCCCGGTTGGGGAAGAGCCCAGGAAACCTATGGAGAAGATTCATGGTTATTGGGGGAGTTCGGTGTTGCCGCTGTCAAAGGTTTAGAGGATAACAACATAATGGCCTGCCCTAAGCACTTCGCCTTAAATAGTATCGAAAATTCTCGTTGGGTCGTTGATGTAAAAGTAGATGAACGAACATTACGAGAAGTCTATTTGCCACATTGGAAGAAAACAATACAAGATGGAAAACCTGCATCCATAATGAGTGCCTACAATTCGGTAAATGGTGAATTTTGTGGTGAAAACAAATATCTATTAACGGACATTCTTAGAAATGACTGGGGGTTTGAAGGTTTTGTATCTACAGATTGGCTTATGGGACTCTACGATGGTGTTAAAGGTGTAAAAGCTGGTCTAAATGTTGAGATGCCATTTAAACAGGCCTATAAGCCAGAACTATTAAAAGAAGCAATTGAAAAGGGTGAGATTACCGAAACGGATATTGATAAACTTGTGGTGGAATCGTTAAGGACACGGCTCAAATACGCTCTAGGTGAAAATGACAACAATTATACCCATGAAAGTATCGGCAAACAATCGAGTTTGGACCTTGCACGAAAAGTAGCGGAAGAGAGTATGGTATTATTAAAAAATGATGGCATACTGCCTTTTCAACAAAAGCAGGGCAAAACCATAGCGGTCATAGGCAGATTGGCAGATTTGGAAAATACAGGTGACCATGGCAGCAGTGATTCCACGCCTATATACGTTGAAACTCCTTATGAAGGCATCAAAAAACATCATGAAAAATTGGGCAATACCGTAGTTCTAAATGATGGCAATGATTTAAACAGCGCCAAAGAACTTGCAAAAAAAGCGGATGAAGTTATTATGATAGTAGGTTTTACCCATGAGGACGAAGGAGAGTACATTATATTAGACCGTGAAAAAATGGTTGAGTCTGCAAATAATGGCAAAGCTCCTGAAGGGATGATTATTGGGGGTGACCGAACGGACCTTCGCCTTTCCAATTCAGACGAAAACCTCATTGAAGCTATTGCTCCTGAAAACAAAAATTTAGCTCTGGTATATGTTGGGGGAAGTGCCATAGATATGACTTCTTGGGAAGACAAAGTACCAACCATCCTATTTTCATGGTATAGCGGCATGGAAGGTGGTACCGCATTGGCGAACATTTTATACGGAAAAGTGAGTCCCAGTGGGAAATTACCCTTTACCATTGCGAAGGATACCAAAGACTATCCATACTTTACGCCCTACACAAAGGAAATAGAATATGAGTACTACCATGGGTATACCTTATTCGACAAAAAGAGTATTCAGCCAGCTTATGCCTTTGGATTTGGTATGGGCTATACAAATTTCGTTTATGATTCCTTAAAGGTCATCCAACCAAAGCTATCCAAAAGCGATGTTTTGCAAGTGGAAGTCAATGTAACAAATAAAGGGAACATGACTGCAAAAGAGGTCGTGCAACTATATATTGGTTTCAATAACTCCAAGATAGACCGACCTGTAAAATTATTGAGGGATTTTAAAAAAGTAACATTTGCCCCCATGGAAACCAAAAAAATCATGCTGGAAGTAAACGTAGATGATATGGCCTGGTACAACCCTGAAGCAAAAGCATGGCAAATTGAAGCTATGGACTATGAAGTTTATGTGGGTAGTTCTTCAGCAGAGCGTGATTTACTAAAGGCAACATTTTCCGTCCAAGAAATTATGGAAGAAACTTCAAAATAAACAAAAACCAAAATGTTTGATCAAAAAACTTTTTTGACCGCCTCTATAGTGAAATCCAAATCGGCATAACTAATGGCATCGTTTAAAAAATAACTTTCAAAAGCCGAGGGTGGTAAATAAACCCCCTGCTCCAGCATACCGTGAAAGTACTTTTTAAACATATCGTTATTTCCTTTTGCTGAAGAAGTAAAATCAACAACGGGTTCTTCAGTAAAATGAACGGAGACCATACTACCAAAGCGGTTAATTTGGTGGGCAACGCCTTTTTCTGTCAAAACGTTGGCAATACCTTTATGCAGGTATTCAGTTTTCTCGTCCAAGTTTGTAAAAACTTCTGGTTTGTTGTTCAGGGATGTAAGCATGGCCAACCCAGCGCTCATTGCCAATGGGTTTCCGCTCAAGGTTCCGGCTTGGTAAACAGGTCCCTCTGGCGCTAAATGCGACATGATTTCGGCTTTTGCAGCAAATGCACCAACGGGAAGCCCGCCTCCAATTACTTTGCCGAACATAAGGATATCGGCATCGACTCCCAATGCCTCTTGGGCACCTCCTGTTGCTAATCGAAACCCAGTCATTACCTCATCAAAAAGCAACAAAATACCTTCTTTAGTACATAACTTTCGTAACCCATGGATAAATTCTTCCGTAGGTACAATACATCCCATATTCCCTGCTACAGGTTCTATGATGATTGCCGCTATTTCTCCTTTATTGGCTTTGGCCAGTGCTTTTACGCCCTCCAAATCATTGTAATCCGCAAGTAACGTATCCTTTGCCGTTCCTTGAGTTACACCTGGGCTATTTGGACTTCCAAAAGTAACGGCTCCGCTCCCAGCCTGAATCAAAAATGAATCGGAATGGCCATGATAGCACCCAGCGAATTTGATGATTTTATCTTTTCCGGTATATCCACGTGCTAACCGCACCGCACTCATACAGGCTTCTGTACCGCTATTTACAAAACGTATCTTATCAATATTAGGTACCATGGAAACGGCCAGTTTCGCCAATTCGGTTTCAATCTCAGTTGGCATTCCAAACGAAGTACCTTTTTGAGCTTTTTCGACCACGGCATTGATTACGGGTTCATAGGCATGGCCCAAAATCAGTGGCCCCCATGAAGCTATATAATCTATCAACCGGTTATCGTCCTCATCATATAAATAGGCACCTTTGGCTTCTTTTACAAAAATTGGGTCGCCCCCTACCGCCTTAAACGCCCTAACTGGTGAATTTACCCCTCCTGGAATATATTTTTTTGCTTCTTGAAACAAGGCACTGCTTCTTTGGTAAATCATGTATAAAGGATTATAATGGTTGCACTTTGATGTAAAGCCACGTGCTATTTTGATTTTTCTTTTCTGATGTTCAAAACCTGTCCAATAGATAAGTTCGTGGAACGAAGTCGGTTGATTCGCATAAGTTCGTCTACGGATATTTCATATTTTCTGGAGATGGCATATAATGTATCCCCTCTTTCTACAGTATGGGTAAAAACATTATATTTTTTTGGTTTGCGCACGGTGTCCAAGCCAGCATCTACTACCTCATCATCGTACTGGTCCAAATCATAACGCTCAATGAGTGCAATGAGCTTTTGCGGATATTTACGGTCTGTAGCATATCCTGCTTGCCTTAGCCCATACGCCCATTTTTTGTAATCATCCCTTCTGTAATTGAACAGAAACTTATAGCGGGAGCGTGAGGAGAGGAAAATACTATGGTCCCTAAAGGAATACATAGGGTGGTTGTACTTTCTAAAGCACTCACCGCGTTCGTCGTCGTCATGAAAATCGAACTCTCCTTCCCATCCTGTGTGGCATTTAATCCCAAAGTGATTATTTGTTTTGAGGGTCAGCGCTCCTTTACCCGAGCCACTCTCCAAAATACCTTGTGCAAGGGTAATACTGGCAGGAATACCATAGGCTCGCATTTCAAATTGTGCGATTTCTGCAAAGGTCTCGATATATTCCTGGGTATTTGCAATTGGAAACTTCACAAACTTTCCGGAATCTTCGGGCAACACATACAATCCTGAAGCTTCACTATTGCTATCGGAAATCTTGGTGTTTTGGCCTCTGGTTTCTTTGGTTTTGGCAACCGAAGTTTTTCTTTCTCTGTTTGTCGTTCTTTTTTTTGCTCCACAGCTTGCCAACAACAATGCCGTTACCAAAACAAATGCTATTCTCCTGATCATAAATCCAATAACGGTAAATTTTTCTTTTTCAAAACAAGGTTCATTCCTTCTATACCTTGTAATCCTCCCGTATGAATTGCCAAAATACGTGTTCCCTGTTCAAAGACTCCCTTTTTTATCATATCCAGAATACCAAAAAGCATCTTTCCTGTATAAATGGGATCCAATGGAATCTCAGTCTCTTTTTTAAAGGCATTGATGAATTCAATCAAGCGTTCATCAACCTTGGCATATCCACCAAAATGATAATCAGAAATTAAGTTCCAATTCTCATTCTGGACAAATTTAAGAATATCTTCTTTTAGAAAATCACCCTTTAACGCCGGAAATCCCAAAACTGTTTGGTGCGATTGTGCAGAATTGATGAGTCCGGCAAGTGTACCACCAGTTCCCACGCAGCAGCTCACAATATCAAATTGCGCATCTTCACTCGTCAAAATTTCCTCACATCCTTTTACCGCCAATTCATTTGTTCCACCTTCCGGAAGAATATAGCATTCCCCAAAGCTTTCTTTCAAATCATTTAAGAAACCAATGGTATTCTTTTTCCGATATGTACTTCTAGATACAAAATGAAAATGCATCCCATGTTCTTTGGCTAGTTGTAAAGTTGGATTTTCTTGCCATTGTTCCGCCAACTCTTCACCGCGAACAACACCAATGGTTTTTATGCCCGATGTGTTTCCAGCGTAAGCAGCAGCGGCTATATGATTGGAAAATGCGCCACCAAACGTGAGCAAAGTACCATACCCCAACTTTTTAGCTTCAATAAGGTTATACTTTAACTTTCTGTATTTGTTTCCAGAAATAAAAGGATGGATAGTATCTTCCCTTTTAATGTGAAGGGTTACGCCTTTTTCTTTGAGAATGGGTAAATCTACGTTCTGATTTGGAATTGACAAGGTATATGGTTAACGCACCAAATAATTTAAAAAACTATATGGTTTTCTACGTGCAAGATACTCTTTATCATCTTCATTGGCATACGCTTCACGTTCAAAACTAATGTTCTGATAGGCCCTATAACTGTTCAAATAAAGTAATGTCCGCAATAGCCATTCCGTAAAATAGAGAAGATAAAATGGCAGGATGAAGAGCTCTCGCTGTTGCTTTAAATGTATCCTTTCATGATTGATAAGCACTTCATCCGTTTTGAGGGAGCCCTCTTTTAAGATGATAAATGGCCAAAGTGAAAGACCAACATAATTTCGATAAAAGAAATGTTTAAAAACTAAAATCAAACTTTACAATATCAAAAGATTCCTACAAAGGTAACTGTCAAAAATCCATAAAATTGGATGCAATCGATAATAAGCTTGACTATTTCGGTGAACTACGTAAAAAATCCACAAATGGCAAAGTACTGGTCATTTATTTATAATAGATTAATTTTATAGTATCAATGAGTTTTCTAGAATGAAAAAACTGATTCCTTTGGAAGAAGGTGATTTTTACCTATCCAAAGAAGGCTACAAGGTATTTACAGAGAAATATCACCTTAAACGTGGTTATTGTTGCGAAAGCGGTTGTAGGCACTGTCCGTATGGCTTTGACAAAAAAACCAATAGAAGAGCCTAGTTTTCAGAGATTCGGCATAATATTTGTGATTAGTTTAAAGTGACTTGTATTAACCCAAAAAAAATTGATATGAAGAATTTAAAACTGTTTTCCCTAGCTATTTTAGCCATTAGCTTCTTGGCGTCCTGTAGTTCCGTAAAGGTCATTGCGGACTATGACGAAAAAGCCAATTTTCAAACTTATAAGACGTATGCCTTCTACAAAACAGGCATCGATAGAGCCCAAATCTCGGATTTGGACAAAAAACGGATTCTAAAAGCTATAGACGCAGAGATGAGTTCCCGAGGTTTTGTCAAGTCACAACAACCTGATCTTTTAGTAAATATTTTCACTAAGGAACGTGAGCAAGTCGATGTTTATAATAACAACTTTGGTTGGGGCTGGGGTGGCTTTGGCTGGGGCGGTCTCGGCTGGGGTCCAGGATGGGGTTGGGGTCCAGGATGGGGCGGCGGTTTTGGCCCTGATGTTTCAACGAGAACGGAAGGCTCTTTGTATATTGACCTAATCGACAATAAAAATAAAGGGCTTGTTTGGCAAGGCCGGGGTGTTGGCACTTTGAACAACACAAAGAACATTGAGAAAAAAGAACAGCGTATTCGGGAATTTGTGGCAAATATTCTAAAAAAATACCCGCCATCAAATGAGATAGCAGCTAATTAAAATAGATAAACCGCCTAACTGGCGGTTTTTTTGTGTCCACACTCATCGTTTATGCAAAAACACCTTGATTTTGTATCTTTAGGGGATAGTAAAAACGAAACATGAGTTACGAGTCCAATCCCATACTAGATAAGTTACCAAAACATCTAAAACAGTTCATAAAACCACAGAATTATGAGGATTACTCTGCCATTGATCAAGCGGTCTGGCGCTATGTAATGCGGAAAAACGTAGACTATTTAAGCAAAGTAGCCCACAAATCTTATGTAGACGGCTTGTTAAAGACCGGTATATCCATTGACCATATCCCCAATATGTATGGGATGAACCGTATTCTAAAAGAAATTGGATGGGCGGCGGTTGCTGTTGACGGTTTTATACCACCCTCAGCATTTATGGAATTCCAGGCTTATAATGTGCTTGTCATTGCCTCGGATATACGACAATTGGAACATATTGAATACACTCCAGCGCCAGACATTATCCACGAAGGGGCCGGACATGCACCTATTATCGCCAACCCAGAATATGCGGAATATTTAAGGCGTTTTGGGGAAATTGGCAGTAAAGCAATATCTAGTGCCAAGGATTATGAACTCTACCAAGCGGTGAGACATCTTTCTATCATAAAAGAAGCTGCCGGAACACCACAAGATGAAATTGATACCGCTGAAAAACATATTGAGGAACTTCAAGAGAACATGGGCAAACCCAGTGAAATGGCCCTCATACGCAACTTACACTGGTGGACTGTAGAGTATGGATTGATTGGCTCACCAGAAAATGCAAAAATTTATGGAGCCGGATTGCTATCGTCTATTGGAGAAAGCAAATGGTGCATGCAGAGTGATGTAATAAAAGAGCCCTATACCTTGGAGGCCGCCAATATAGCTTTTGATATTACAAAACCACAGCCCCAACTTTTTGCAACTCCTAATTTTGCGCATTTAAGTCAAGTTTTGGAAGACTTTGCCAATACGATGGCTCTACGCACCGGTGGTCTTTCTGGAGTACAAAAACTGATTGACTCCAAAGCGCTCGGAAGCATAGAACTAAGCACGGGAATACAAATATCCGGACAGTTCAACTCTGTTATTGACCACAATGGAAAACCTATTTACCTACGAACCGTTGGCCCAACAGCACTATCTTATCGAGAAAAAGAATTAGTAGGGCACGGTACGGAACAACATCCTGAAGGCTTTGGCTCCCCTGTCGGAAAGCTAAAAGGCATCAATCTTGCCATAGAAGATATGAGTCCGCGCGACTTAAAAGCCTATAAAATATATGAAGGAGAACAGGTATCGTTGGAATTTGAAGGGGGAGTTACCGTTGAGGGCACCATAGTTACAGGTACACGTAACCTTCAAGGAAAAATAATTTTAATAACGTTCAAGGATTGCAGGGTAATGCATGATGGAACGCTACTGTTCTTGCCAGATTGGGGATTGTACCATATGGCTATTGGCCAAGAAGTGGTTTCTGCATTTAACGGTCCTGCAGATTTAAACAGCTTTAATCTCATCACGCACGAACTTACAGAAACTACGATCAAGTCCAAAAAGAGTAAAGAAAGAGCACAATTGGAAGTTTATTACAAACAGATAAGAGAATTTAGAGAAGGTAAAAATACCACCATTTCCCGTCACAAGGTGTTTCAGGAAATAAAAAAAGAGCATCCTAACGATTGGTTATTACCTACGGAACTTTATGAGTTGGCCAAAAAAAGTAGTGATGAAGATTTCCAGAAAGAGATTATAGAGCACTTGGAAACCGTAAAACAACATAATCCTAAAGTGGGTCATTTGATTGATGACGGACTGAGCTTAGTCGACCATAGTTTTTCCCATAGCATCTAATTGAGTTGAAGAATCAATTTGTTTTTGATTGTATACCAACTTCCAGCCCAAGGAATTTGTAAGCACATAGAGTTTTGAAAGTTCGCTGACCAGCCTGTTTTCGGCGTTGGATTTTAACGACGATGCTTCAATCTTTTTTAGCAATGAAGATTTGACCGTATTTTTAATTTTGTTGTAATCACTGGCACTAAAAGGGTTCAGGTAATCTGCAGATACATCGTAGTATTCAAAATCAGGATTTATTTTTATCTCAGGTTCTGGAATGGACTTAATGTAAATCGTCTTTTCTGTCTCTTCTATTTCATAATCCACTTGGGAAAGGTCATATGCAATAGCAACCTCAGCATTCACTACGACCAAAGCTTTTTTGTCGGCGGAAATGAGTGAGCCAAATAGCTCTTTCGAATCCTTGTAATTGTAAACTTCGGCGAAATGGCCCTCGGTAACAATAAGCTTGGAAACATTTTTCAATTCTTCTTGAATGAGCAACGAACTTTCTTTTAAGACCGCCTTTTCCTCCTTATCGTCCGTACAGGACTTGTAAATCAATACCGATGCCAGTGCGATCAATGCCCCAAACAGTACTTTTTTCATGTTTTAGAATTGAATGAAGGGATACTTTTTTTGAAGATAGGCAATTTTGGCTTGAAGTGAAGCCGTGAACTTTTGATGTGCATTTGAATCGGGGTTAAAAGGTCTGTGCAATAATCCTTTTTGAATGGTTTCCACTTCCCCCATGCTGGAATATGCTTCTTCAGCAATCCATACCCATTTGAATTTCTCCCATATATAATCTATAGCAAGTTGATTGGGGTGCACCATATCCTTTTCATAAAAGCGATAATCCCTTAGTTCGTCCATCATGATTTCATAAGAAGGGAAATAGGAAATAGTTTGCTTTTCTTTTACGTGATGGAGTGCATTTATCAGATTTGCTTTACTTCTTTGGTTTTCAATAAAACCATCTTTTAGATGGCGGACAGGGGAAATCGTGAAAATTAATGTTGCTTTCTCATTGACGGATTGAATCAAATCAATCAATCGTTCCAAACAATCTTGAATAGTCTTCACCGACAATAATTCTTTTGAAAATTGTTTTTGCGGTACTTTATGGCAATTGGCAACAATGCTATCGCTTTCAGTATTCCGATATACCCAAGCAGTCCCTAAGGTAATAATGATGTGACTAGCTTCTTTTAACTGATTTTTGGTTTGATGAAGTCCGTCATTTAGATTCTGAAGCAATGCTGTTTTCGATGTAGCACTGCAATCGGAATGCGCATCAAAACACTTCCAGATTTCTTGATGCTCAAAAACCTCGTTCTCGTGATACATTTCATCATGTAAAGCACGCTCTATCAAATTTTCAATAGAAAGCGGATGAAATAAAATTCCGAAGGGGTTTTGAACTTGTTGGAATTTATAATGGTTAAGTTTTTGACCTATATTTTCCACAAAACAGGAGCCTAGTAGCAATATCTTACTTTGATAATCAATTTGGGCTTCCTCCTTTTTTAATGGAACTATAGTCTGTAATTTCATTTAGATAGGTTACTTGCAATTATCTATGCTTTCTATCATTTTTTGATATTGATCTTCAAGCTGATTCTCTATTTGCACCATAAATTCGAGCACTCTTAAAAATTCTTGCATGGAACCGCTTCGTAAAGCATTTGTAGCGTTCTCCAGTTCAATTTTTACCAAGTCCTGTGTATTGTACAATCCTTGAAGACCATAAAGACAATCGTATCCAAACTCATGGAATATACCTGTGGATTTTGCAACATCCCATGCTATACTGCTCAAATCCGTAATCTCGAGATTTATAAAAGCATCTACGTGATACTCGTAAAGTTCATCATCTGTCTTAACAGAATCAACACCTCTGATCTGTGATGGATACCTTTTTCTTAATTCGTACATTACGGAAGGAACAAGAAGTAGATTTTTGTTATCCATCTTCAAGCTGTCCATTTCGGCAAAAAAAGAAGGTATTTTTTGATTAAGGTTTCTATTAACAACTAACTCTTCCAAATTAGCCTCCAACTCTCCTTTTATCTTGGTCAATGCTATCTCTTTATCATTCTGAATTGTTTTTGAAGCATTCCAATCGTTAAACCAAATTGCAAGATTGATTCCCACAAAAATCAAGAATATCTCACCCAAGATATATTTCCAGTTAATCGTCTTTACTTTGAAAAACCGCATAACCCATAGAATTTCCTAAATCATTTCCCTGACGCTTTTAAGTGCGTCTTTAATTCCGGCCGGATTCTTACCTCCAGCGGTAGCAAAAAACGGTTGTCCACCACCTCCCCCTTGAATATGTTTTCCAAGTTCACGGACAATGTTCCCTGCATGTATTTTTCTATTGGTCACTAATTCTTTGGAAATGTAACAGGACAACAACGCTTTTCCATCATTTTCAGCTGCGAGCAATAAAAACAGGTTATCCAACTGCCCGCCAATTTCAAAGGCAAGGTCTTTGATTCCCGCTGCGTCCAAATCAACTTTTTTAGCTAAAAATCGAACGCCATCCACATCCTCCAATTCTGAAATTAAATCATTTTTAAGTCCTTTTGCCTTATCCTTCAAAAGTTGCTCCACTTGTTTCTTTAGACTAGCATTCTCTTCTTGCAGGACGTTGACAGCCTTGACCGGGTCTTGGGCATTGTTCAGTAAATCCTTAATTTCAAAAAGCATTCTATTGTTCTTAAAGTAGAACTCTTTGACAGCATCCGAGGTAATCGCCTCAATCCTTCGAATTCCCGCTGCAACAGCACCTTCGGATACTATTTTAAAGTGCCAGATATCACCTGTATTTTTTACATGTGTACCACCACATAGTTCAATGGACTGACCAAACTTAACGGTACGTACCGTGTCCCCGTACTTTTCCCCAAACAGTGCCATTGCCCCCTGCTCCATAGCTTCCTTCAATGGAATATTTCTATTTTCTTCGAACGGTAATTGTCCTTCAATACGGGCATTTACAAAATTTTCTACTGCGCGTAGTTCATCTACCTTCAGTTTTGAGAAATGTGAAAAATCGAATCGTAAATATTTGGAATGTACGGCCGAACCCTTTTGTTCCACATGCGTTCCCAGAACTTCTCTCAAAGCTTGGTGCAACAAGTGCGTGGCCGTGTGATTGCTTGCGGTACGCCATCGCTGTTTTTTATCGACAATTGCCTTAAAAGTTCCCGAGGTATCCTTTGGTAAATTTTTAGCGAAATGTACGATTTCGTTATTTTCTTTTTTGGTATCGACAATATAGACAACATCACCATTTGGAACTTCCAAATACCCCTTATCACCTACCTGCCCCCCTCCTTCCGGATAAAATGGAGTTAGGTTAAATACCAATTGAAATTGATCACCGTCTTTTTTACTATTGACCTTTCTATGCTTTACGAGCTTGACATCCGCTTCTAAACGATCATAACCGATAAACTCTTGCTCCGAATCCTCCATTAGAACGGTCCAATCTTCCTTGGACACTTCAGAAGCAGCCCTTGATCGATCTTTTTGGGCTTTTAAGGCTTTTTCGAAACCTGTCTTATCCAGTTGGTATCCTTTCTCATCAAGAATCAAAGCAGTTAAATCAATTGGAAATCCAAACGTATCATAAAGTTCAAAGGCCTTGTGGCCATCTATGATCTTTGCTTTAGAAGATTTTATGACCGAATCCAATAGCACCAATCCCTGCTCCAACGTACTTAAAAAAGAATTTTCTTCTTCCTTCACCACATTCTCGATCAATTGATATTGTTCGCGAAGTTCTGGAAATGCTTTGCCCATAATTTCGGACAACACCTTCACCAATCGGTAAATGAAGGGTTTGTTTGTACCCAAAAATGTGAAACCATATCGAATGGCCCTCCTTAAAATCCTGCGGATAACATAGCCCGCACCGGAATTACTCGGCAATTGTCCATCCGCTATTGAAAATGCTACGGCCCTAACATGATCCGCCACAACTCGTATGGCAATATCCGTTTCTTCATCCTTGCCATATTTACGCCCTGTTATGGTTTCTATCTCATGAATCAATGGGGTAAAAACATCGGTGTCGTAATTGGATGTGACCCCTTGTAAAACCATACAAAGTCTTTCAAAGCCCATTCCCGTATCCACATGTTTTTCTGGAAGGCTTTCCAAATTTCCATCGGCCTTTCTGTTATACTGCATAAAGACCAAGTTCCAGATTTCCACAACTTGTGGATGATCTTGATTCACTAACGAAGCACCAGAAACTTTTGCTTTTTCTTCTTTGGGGCGAATGTCCACATGAATCTCCGAACAAGGGCCACAAGGACCTTGGTCACCCATTTCCCAGAAATTATCTTTTTTGTTCCCCATGATTATTCTATCCTCGGGAACAATGGCTTTCCATAACGCAAAAGCGTCTTTGTCCATCTCCAAATTATCGGCATCGTCACTGCCTTCAAAGACGGAAACATATAAACTATCTTTGTCTATACCGTAGACTTCTGTCAACAGTTCCCAAGCCCACTGAATCGCCTCTTTTTTAAAATAATCGCCAAAACTCCAATTCCCCAACATCTCGAACATGGTGTGGTGATAGGTATCTTTTCCCACTTCCTCTAAATCGTTATGCTTACCACTGACCCGCAGGCATTTTTGACTGTCAGAAACACGCTTGGATTTAGGAACGGAATTCCCTAAAAAATACTCCTTAAACTGGTTCATTCCCGCATTGGTGAACATTAATGTTGGGTCATCTTTCATAACCATTGGTGCGGAAGGAACTATTTTATGGTTTTTCCCTTTAAAAAAGTCTAAAAATTGAGTTCTAACTTCTTGGGATGTCATCGGAATTGCTAGGGTTTTATTAAATTTAACAGTTTAAGCAAAACAATTTTTATATTTGCTTGTTTTCATTAGAAAGAAAGCGCAAAAATAGGATAAAATCCCTTCATGTCTAAAGTTAAATACTATTACGATCCAGATACACTTTCATATAGAAAGATTGAACCTAAAAAGTCCAAGAAGTATCGCAATTTGTTTCTTTTCATAGTAGGAGCGGCTTTATTTGGATTTTTAGGGCTTGTCATACTACTGAACACTAGTCTTTTGAACACGCCTAAAGAGCTTTCTCTGGAACGTGAGGTGAACAATTATGAGCTTCAGTATGAAATCCTGATGAAGAAGATGGAGCAAATGGAGCAAGTGCTCGCCAATATTGAGGATAGGGACAACAATATATATCGATTGTATTTTGAAGCTAACCCTATACCGGAAGAACAACGAAAAGCAGGTTTTGGTGGTATCAATCGGTACAAATCCTTGGAAGGCTTCAATAATTCCGAAATTATAATCAATGCTACCGAGCGGTTGGATATCATTCAAAAACAGATGGTAATTCAGTCCAAATCTTTGGATGAAATTGCCAAACTTGCCGAAGAAAAAGAAAAGTTATTGGCATCCATACCTGCCATTCAACCTGTACGTAATGAAGACTTAACTCGAATGGCTTCTGGTTACGGATGGCGTTCCGACCCTTTCACCAAGGCAAGAAAAATGCATTGGGGCATGGATTTTACCGCTCCCAGGGGCGTTCCCATCTATGCAACTGGAGATGGAACGATCAAACGTGCCGACAATGGCTCGTCCGGATACGGAAAACACATTAGGATAGATCATGGATATGGCTATATGTCACTGTATGCGCATTTGAGCAAATACAATGTTAGTAAAGGCCAAAAGGTAAAACGTGGCGATTTGATAGGTTTTGTTGGAAATACAGGACGCTCTGAAGCCCCCCACTTACATTACGAGGTCTTTAAGGACGGAGAGCGCATCAATCCCATTAATTTCTACTATGGAAGTTTAACGGCGGAAGAGTTTGAAAACATGCTCAAATTCGCCAACCAAGAAAACCAATCCCTGGATTAATGCATATAGACCTTCCCGAAAAACGATATTACGGCATTGGCGAAGTGGCAAAAGCATTCAATGTAAATACTTCGTTGATTCGGTTTTGGGAAAAAGAGTTTGATGTACTCCAACCAAAAAAAAATGCCAAGGGCAATAGAAAATTCACTCCACAGGACATCAAAAATTTACAGTTGATCTATCACTTGGTCAAAGAACGAGGCTTTACCCTTGAAGGTGCAAAAATTCATTTAAAGGAAGAAAAACAAAAAACACTTTCTAATTTTGAGGTCGTACAAAAATTACAAAAAGTAAGAGCCGAGCTTTTAAAAATTAAGGAACAACTTTGAAAAGGTAGAAATACGAACGAGGTCAGAAGTCAGAAGTCAGAAGTCAGAAGTCAGAAGTCAGAAGTCAGAAGTCAGAAGTCAGAAGTCAGAAGTCAGAAGTTAAAAATTCAAGTAAAAGCGTAACAAAAAAAACCAATAACACACCTATCTACTAACACTAAATAAACCAAAAAAATGAAAAAAGGCATCATTGCTGTAATCGTACTCGTTGTACTGGCAGTAATCCTTGGCGGATGGTACGTAAGAACGAACAATATGCTTGTAGATATGAAAGGACAAGCTACAAAACAATGGGCCAATGTGGAAAGTTCGTATCAACGAAGGAGTGACTTAATTGGCAACCTCGTTAAGACCGTACAGGGAGCGGCAGATTTTGAGAGGGGAACTTTAAAAGACGTTATTGAAGCTAGAGCAAAAGCTACTTCTACCACCATTGATGCCAATAATATTACACCAGAACAACTGGCCCAGTTCCAACAGGCACAAACAGGTCTTTCCTCGGCACTTTCCCGACTTTTGGTCACCGTAGAGCGTTATCCCGATCTAAAATCGAACCAAAATTTTCTGGAACTACAATCCCAACTGGAGGGCACGGAAAACCGTATCAACGTAGAGCGCAATAGATTTAATAATCTTGCCGGAGAGTACAATATAACCATCGAACAAATACCGACCAATATTATTGCGGGCATTGCCAATTTCGACCGTCTTGCCTTGTTCAGTTCCAATCCAGGTGCAGAAAATGCTCCTGATGTAAACTTCGAATTCGATTGAGCATGTCGCACGTAGAGGAGTTTTTAACCGCAGAAGAGGAACAGGAAATCATCGCGGCCATACAGGAAGCCGAGAAAAACACATCTGGAGAAATACGAGTCCACCTCGAAGCATCTGCTAAAATCGACCATTTTAGTAGAGCCCAGCAAGTGTTCCACTTTCTTAAAATGGACAATACCAAAGAAGAAAACGGAGTATTGCTATACGTTGCAGTAGATGATAGAAAGTTTGTTATTTATGGTGATAGAGGCATTGACCGTGCCGTATCTAAAGACTTCTGGAACTCGACCAAGGACATTATTGCCGAACATTTTAAAAAAGGAGCTTTTAAACAAGGTGTAGTAGAAGGCATACTAAGGGCCGGAAAGGAATTGGAAGAACACTTTCCTTGGGACCATAACGACACCAATGAACTCAGCGATGCGGTATCCAAAGGGTAGGCCTCCCATGGCCCCTCCAGATGAGGGGAATATTGTTTTTTCGTCTAGAGGAATTCTATTAACTACTTTCTTTTTAGCACTTTTTGCTTCTAATTTCATAAATGGACAATTCGCCATTCCGGAAAAACCCAAAGAACAAACAAGTGTTTATGATTATATAAACCTTTTGTCTGCCGCCCAAAACAAAACTTTAGAGCAAAAACTGATTCGGTATTCAGATAGTACATCCACCCAAATCGTTATTGCCATTATCAACTCTACCGAAGGTGAGGATATCAACTATTTAGGAGCACAATGGGGACAAAAATGGGGCATTGGCCAAGCTGACAAAGACAACGGGGTGCTTGTGCTTTTAGCGAAGGAAGATCGCAAAATAGCCATCAATACCGGTTATGGTGTGGAAGGTAATCTTACGGATTTTATGTCAAAAAGAATTATTGAATCCGTAATTATCCCCGAGTTTAAAAAAGAAGATTATTTTGGCGGACTCAATAAAGGGTCCGATGCAATTTTTCAAGTACTGAACGGAGAATTTAAAGAAGATCGAACTTTTGGAAATGATCAAGGGTTTTCATTAAAGGCAGTGTTACCCTTTATTATTTTCATCATAATTCTCATTATTCTATCTCGAAAAGGTCGTAACAACAGGGGTGGACCTGGAAACAAGAAAAAAGGATTGGACCTTTGGGACATCATAATTCTCAGCAATATGGGACGTGGAGGTTACCGTGGCTCATCGGGTGGAGGGTTTGGTAGTGGTGGATTCGGGTCTGGCGGTGGATTTGGCGGTGGATTCGGTGGAGGCGGATTCGGAGGCGGAGGCGCTTCAGGAGGTTGGTGATTTTCAAAAAAATTGTGCCTTTATAATAAAATCAAACTAATACATTTTTAAAAAAATCTCTCCCAAAATATTCTTAAAAAGAATCCGTTACAAATAGAGCAGCTTAAATAAATGGAGTGCAAGCTCAATAACCCCATTTACCGTGTATTTCATATCTCTTTTTTAAAGTATTTTGGCTGTGCTTAATATACATTTAACTCTAAAGGTTTTCAAATGGGACGTTATTTCAGATTATTTTTAATTTCAATGTTGGTACTTATTGGTTCTTGCAAAAAGAAAACCGATAGCTCCTTGGATACCGATAATCTCTTCAAATTCAAGGATTATATAAGTTACCATACCAATGGGACACAAAGTATATCGACCCCCATTAAAGTTGTACTTGCAAAACAGCTTGATCAATTTGAATTGACACAGGAACTGCCCTCGGAATATTTTAAGATCTCACCAAAAATAGAAGGTAAACTGGCCATCGAAAACGGAAGGGAACTTGTTTTTCAACCTTCGGAATATCTAGAGCCTGATACGGAATATGCCGTGAGTGTAGCGCTAAACAAACTTTTTGATGCCATTGACCGCGACTTTAAGGAATACACCTTCAGCTTTAAGACCATAACCCCAAATTTTAAGATCAACCTTGGCAACCTACAATCCTACAGTAAAAATTGGCAATATCTAACAGGAACCCTAGAAGCTTCGGATATTTTAAATGCTTCCAAAATAAACAGCGTTCTTTCTGTAGCACAAGGCGATAAAAAGATTTCTGTAAAATGGGAAAATACAAAAGAAGATGCTCGCTATTTCACTTTTAAGATTGATAGCATTCCGCGCAAAACGGATGATAGCGAATTGGCAATTAGCTGGAACGGAGAAGCGTTGGGAACAGAAAATAAAGGCTCGGAAAATTACACCATACCTGGCCTAAACAAATTTATTGTTGTTGATGCCAAAACATCAACTGCCCCAAATGCTGCATTAACGCTTAACTTTTCCGATCCCTTAAAACAAAATCAAAACCTTAACGGGCTTGTCACTATTGAAGGCGCCCAAAGTTTACGATATGAAATCAATGGCAACGTTTTACAAGTATATCCAGCCAACCGAATTTTAGGGCAGGTACGTGTCAATGTTTTTGAAGGCATAAAAAGCGAATACGGCTACTCACTCAAAAAACCATTTTCTGAATTGGTTTCCTTTGAACAGTTAAAACCTTCCGTACGCTTAATCTCTAAAGGTACTATTCTCCCTAATGCCGCTTCCACGCCAATATATTTTGAGACGGTAAACCTTTCAGCAGTCGAAGTAAGGGTAATCCAGGTCTTTGAAAACAATATGTTGCAGTACCTTCAACACAATGATCTAACCCAGCGATACAACTCGGATATTAGAACTGTTGGTCGTAGGGTAGCTTACAAGGTAATTCCGTTAGTTGAAAATAAGGATGACGACACCAGTTCTTGGAAAGCTCATGCCCTAGACCTATCAAAGCTTATAAAAGTGAATCCCAGTTCTTTATACCGAATAGAATTCAGTTTTAAAAAAGAACATACTACTTACGGATGCGAAGGTTCTGGAAATTCAGAAAGCGATGAAGCAACCAATTCCATAGCCGAAGCGCAAAACCTTAGTGAAGAAGCCAGAGAAGAACGTTATTGGGACAATGAACTCTATTATTGGAGAGACAACAGTTATAATTGGGAAGAGCGGGATAATCCATGTCATAATGCTTTTTACAATTCAGATAGAATTGCATTCACTAATCTTTTAGGTAGCGACTTAGGGCTTATCGTCAAAAAAGGTAATAATCGTTCTTACCATTTTGCGGCAACGAATCTCGTGACCACTAATCCCGAAGCTGGTGCAACCATAAAACTATATAATTATCAGCAGCAGTTACTTACCGAAGTAAAAACAGATGCTTCCGGGTTTGGTATTTATGATGGAGATGCTAATGTTGCTTTCGCCATTGCCGAAAAAAACAACAATTTCGCCTACGCCAAACTTGCTGATGGCAATGCACTATCATTAAGCAAATTCGATGTTTCGGGACAAAAACTACAAAGTGGCCTTCAAGGATTCATGTATACCGAAAGAGGCGTGCATAGACCGGGCGATCCAATTCATCTCACCTTTGTATTGGATGATAAGGCCAATCCATTACCAGCAAAACATCCCGTAGCTATAGAAGTTACCGATTCCAGAGGAAAACTGGTTCAAAGAAATGTGCTTAAAGAGGGAACCGTTCCCGTTTCTGATGGACTGTATGCAAAAAAAGAAGGAAACTTTTACTATTTCCCCATCACGACAAAGAGTACATCACCTACAGGAACTTGGAATGCCAAGATTATTGTAGGCGGAGCGCAATTCAATAAAAGTTTAAAAATAGCTACCATTAAACCCAATCGCTTAAAGGTAAGTTTTGACTTTGAAGATGAAGTTTTAAAAGCAAATAGAAACAACAAGGGAAAAGTTGAAGTAAAATGGTTGCACGGTGCGCCTGCCCGTAATTTAAAAATTGATGTCAACGCCAAACTGCAACAGGTTTCCAATGCATTCCCAAAACATAAAGGATACATTTTTCAAGATCCGGTTCGCACATATAATGAAACGGAACTTCAATTTGTAACCTCAAAATTAAATGGAGAGGGAACATTGAACATTGACCAAAAAATTACGGCCAACACCAATGCCCCCGGGATGTTACAAGCCACCTTCACAACTAAGGTATTTGAAGGCGGTGGTGATTTCTCCATAGATGTTTTCTCCAAGAAACTTGCTCCTTTTTCACACTTTGTGGGATTACGCTCTCCAAAAGCAAAACGATATGGTTCGTTTTTAACAGATGAGGATACCACTTTTGATGTCATCTCCGTGGACGCAGATGGCAAAAAAGCAGCCAATCGCAAACTGAAAGTAAAAATCTTTGAGATAGCATGGCGTTGGTGGTGGAACAGAGGCTACGACAATCTCTCTCGCTATGAAAACGCTACCGTTCATAAACCCTTTAAAGAAATGACCGTAACTACCGGTGCAGACGGAAAAGCCAATTTTAGGGTGAACATTCCCGACGATGAAGGGGGTCGCTATTTAATTCGCGTTATCGATGAAGTATCTGGTCATGCTACGGGACGAACTGCATACTTCTACAGAAATTGGTGGAGAAGACCTGCATCTGGCGATACGGAAAGCTCAAAGATTCTGATTTTTTCCGCTGATAAGGAAAAATATACACTTGGCGATCAGGCAGTGGTCACATTTCCTTCGGATGTAGGAGGAAGAGCATTATTGAGTATCGAAAATGGCTCTGAAGTTTTATCACAACAATGGATCGAAACTTCTGCAAAGGAGACCACGGCCACCATTCCCATAACAGCAGATATGGCTCCGAATGCCTATATCAACATATCGCTGTTGCAGCCCCATGGTCAGGTAGCGAACGACCTGCCCATTCGATTGTACGGTATTGTGCCCCTACTAGTTGAAAATCCCGCTACCTTTCTAAAACCTGAGCTAAAAATGCCCGAAGTTTTAGAACCCGAGAAGTCATATAAAGTGACCATTTCAGAAAGCAACAAAAAACCGATGACGTATTCACTTGCAGTTGTGGATGAAGGACTATTGGACCTTACACGTTTTAAAACCCCAGAAATACATTCCTCCTTTTATGCCAGACAAGCATTGGGCGTAAAGACCTTTGACATCTTTGATGATGTCATGGGCGCCTACTCCATAAGTGTGGATAATATCTATGCCATTGGTGGTGGTGGAATTGGTGAGGGTGCTAAAAACAGGAAAGCACAACGTTTTAAACCCGTAGTAACATATCTAGGGCCGTTTACTTTAAAAGCTGGTGAAAAAACAACGCACACCATTGATATGCCCAATTATGTTGGTTCCGTTCGTACCATGGTGGTTGCGGGGAACAAAAACAGTGCTTATGGAAAAACCGAAAAGGCTACTCCTGTGCGGAAGCCTTTAATGGTATTGACTTCGATACCCAGAAAACTATCGCCTGGGGAAACAGTTACTATTCCCGTTACTGTATTTGCCATGGAGAAAAAGGTGAAAAATGTAAAGGTTTCCATTGATGCAGGAAAAGCGCTTGAACCTATAGGGGCCACTACGAAAAACATCACTTTCAATTCGGTTGGAGAACAAATCGTGAATTTTGATTTTAAGGTAAATCCGAGCAAATCATTTCAGACCATAAAAGTAACGGCTTCTGGTAACGGAGAGCGTGCTAGTAATGAAACCGAGGTCGATGTAGAAAACCCTAACCCAATTACCACAAAAAGCACCTTGTACACCGTAACGGAGAATCAATCACAGAGCATTTCTTTTGAAACTTTTGGAACGTCCGGAACAAATACGGCATTTATAGAGTTCTCAACATTGCCTCCTATGGATTTTTCAAAACGGATGAACTATTTATTACAGTATCCTCATGGCTGTGTGGAGCAAACCACTTCTGCTGCTTTTCCTCAATTATTTTTGACAGAGATACTGGATATTACTTTTGACAGAAAAAAGGAAATCGAGAAAAACATCAAAGCCGCCATTAAGAAGCTCAACGATTTCCAAGCGCCTAGTGGCGGATTAAGTTATTGGCCCGGTTACGGCTATGCTGACGATTGGGGAACTTCATATGCTGGACATTTTATGTTGGAGGCCAAACAGAAAGGGTATCAATTGCCATTGACATTTTTGAGCAATTGGTTACGCTACCAAAAGAATACTGCACGCCAATGGAGCAATCAACGTACAAGTTACAATACAGATATTGCACAAGCTTATAGGCTATACACCCTTGCCTTGGCACAACAACCAGAGCTTGCCGCCATGAACCGATTGCGGGAAGCTAAAAATTTAAGTAACGAAGCCAAATGGCGTTTAGCTGCAGCTTACGCATTGGTAGGCAAGAAAGAAGTAGCCGAGCAATTGATACAGAAGGCAAACATCAATTTTCAGCCTAACTCCTATAATTATAGAACTTATGGCTCCGTTTTTAGGAATATGGCGATGGCATTGGAGACCATGGTAATCATTGGAGATGACCAACAACGGGAGTTGGCCATTTCATTGGCGAAAAAATTATCTTCCCAAAGTTGGTACAGTACCCAAGAAACATCTTTTGCCCTTTTGGCCATGGCAAAGATGGTAGCAAAAAATGGCGGTAAATCCATTAATTTAACTTTTACCAATAATGGAAAGGAAATATCCGTAAAAACAGATAGAGCTATTGCACAACGAGGACTTTCAATTACATCGGCACAAAGTGAAATCACCGTTAATAATAAACAAGGGAATGTTATCTATGCCACCCTTACCCAAACAGGCAAATTACCTGTAGGTGAAGAGTTGGCACAACAACGAAACCTCTCCTTGTCGGTAAGATATCTAGATGCCATTGGAAATTCCATTGATGTATCCAACCTTCGCCAAGGTACAGAGTTGCAAGCTCAGCTCACTGTTTTTAATAGTTCAAATGACTATATTGATAATCTAGCATTAACACAAATTGTTCCAAGTGGCTGGGAAATCGTGAATACTTCCTATGCGGGCGGAGGAGATTCAAATTCGAGTAAAGCGGAGTATATTGATACGCGAGATGATCGAACCAATTTCTATTTTGACCTTGGTTCAAAAAAATCCAAAACCTTTACGGTAAAGCTAAATGCTTCCTTTTTGGGAGATTATTATCTACCTGGATCACAGGTCGAAGCTATGTACGATGATAATAGATATGCCCGTAATAAGGGGCAATGGATAAAAGTGTCACAATAATGGGATGACCGATTTTTTATCAGTTTTAAAAAGGTTTTTACCGAAACATAAAATTAAAGTTTCGGTTTTTCTGATAGTATTCTTGTTATGGTTGTTCTGTTTGCCCAAGGAGCTTTTTAAAGAGCCTACTTCAACGGTGGTGACAAGTTCAGATAATGTATTGATAGGAGCACGGATTGCGGATGATGGTCAATGGCGTTTTCCTCAAATTGATTCTATTCCAGAACGCTTTAAGCAAAGTGTCTTACTGTTTGAAGATGAATATTTCTATAGACATCCAGGGTTTAATCCAATTTCTATTTTCAACGCTATAATATACAACCTAACAAAAAATACACGCCGAGGAGGCAGTACAATCACCCAACAGGTTATTCGTCTGAGCAGAAAAAACAAAAGGCGTACTTATTTTGAAAAATGTATCGAAATCTTCATGGCCACACGATTGGAGTTTCGCCATTCCAAAGAGGAAATTCTAAAACTATATGCCACATATACACCTTACGGAGGTAATGTGGTTGGGCTTGAAACCGCATCTTGGCGTTATTTTGGAATACCTGCACACGAGCTAAGTTGGGGACAATCGGCTACTTTGGCCGTGCTTCCAAATACTCCATCATTGATATTTCCAGGGAGGAATGATGAATCATTATTGAAAAAACGAAATAGGTTGCTCAAAAAACTATTGGATGAAAAATGTTTTGACCAAACCACCTACGAACTTGCCATTTCCGAACCCTTGCCGCAACAACCAATACCTCTTCCAAACAATGCGCCACATTTAACAGAACGCGTTAAAAAGGAGCATAAGGGCGAACGTATACAAACGTCTATCGACAGGTATTTACAAAATCAAGCAAATATTGTTGCAGAACGCCATTACCAACGACTAAAAAGTAATGAAATTCATAATCTTGCCATTTTAGTATTGGATGTTGAAACTCGGAAAGTACTAAGCTATGTAGGTAATTCACAATCGGGCGAACAACATGGCAGCTATGTGGATATCATCACAAAAAATCGAAGCACGGGCAGTACTTTAAAACCTTTCCTTTTCGCATCGCTCATGCACGAAGGACAATTGTTGCCAAATACTTTGGTCAAAGATGTTCCAACAGTAATCAACGGTTATAATCCAAAAAACTTCAATAAGAAGCACTCTGGTGCCGTACCCGCAAGTAGGGCTTTATCACGATCGCTCAATGTTCCTGCAGTTAGATTGTTACGAGAATACGGACTTCAAAAATTCTACAACAAGCTCCGCAAAATGAATATGCACTCTTTGAACAAACCTGCGGGGCATTATGGGCTATCATTGATTTTAGGTGGAGCTGAAAGCACATTATGGGACGTTACCAAAACCTATGCCTCAGCTGCATCGACCTTAAATTACTTTATATCGAATTCCAGCACATATCGTACAGGCGAATTTTTAGAACCCAGCTATCTTTTTGAAAGTGAAAACGACTTTGGCGAACAGCAATTTAATCCGTCCGTTCTAAATGCCGGGTCGTTGTACCATACGTTTAAATCATTACAAGAAGTCAATCGCCCAGAAGGAAATGAAAACTGGCAATTTTTTGATTCTTCGCAGCGTATCGCCTGGAAAACGGGTACAAGTTTTGGTTTTAAGGATGCTTGGGCCGTTGGCGTAACTCCAAAATATGCCATTGGGGTTTGGGCAGGAAATGCTGATGGCGAAGGAAGACCCGGATTGACAGGTATTACTGCAGCCGCACCTATTTTATTCGATATTTTGGATGTACTTCCAAATAGTGGTTGGTTTCAGCAACCTTTTGATGATTTGTCAGCACTTGAAACTTGTTCTCAAAGTGGATATCGTGCTTCTGCTTTTTGTGATATCACCAAAAAAGAACTTTTACCAATACATGGAAAGAAAAGTATACAATGTCCTTATCACCATCAGGTTTTTTTGGACAACTCAGAAGCGTATAGAGTCAATTCTGAATGCTATCCTTTGGAAAACATGATAGCCAAAAATTGGTTTACGCTTCCTCCGGTAATCGAGTATTACTATACCGCTTCAAATCCGAATTACAAACCGTTACCAAATTTTCTACAGGGATGCTCGATTTCAGAAGCAAGGCTCATGGAATTTATATTTCCAAAACGAAATGAAACGGTACTTCTTCCCAAAGATCTGGGCAAAAAAACTACGGAAGTAATCTTTAAGTTGGCACACCAACAAAACGAAAGTATTGTCTACTGGTATTTGAATGAGCGCTATGTTGGTATGACCACGAGTTTTCATGAGCTTATATTGGATATAGAACCCAACAACTATACACTTACCGCCGTAGATGATAAAGGCAATCGAATTGAACAACAAATTTCCATACGATTGGCGTCTGGAGAATAATTACCCTTCCTAAAACAACCTTTAAGGCCATTCTTAATTTTTTGCAGTCAAAAAATTAAGAATGTGGAAAGCCTACAAAAAATAGAAATAGCTTTAATTATATACGATATAACCGAGCTACATAAAATTTTGCATTCATGGGATCACAGTTTTAACCGAACTGGATGATTATATTCAAAAACCATCTATAAAAAAAGGGCGTTCGTCTAGTCAATCCCCAAAACTGTCCATTTCGTTTCCCCATTTTTCCAATACCTAATAGGTTTGTTCCAATATGTTGAATTACTGGAAAATTCCTATGAGAGCACATATTTACATAATAGTCACCGCCATACTTGGAATAAACTTTTCTATCGCTCAGCAAGTCGAAGCCACTCAGGAAAAAATATGGGACTTGGAAACATGTATATCTTATGCCCTTGATCATAGTATTACAGTGAAGGAAGCCACACTGACAAAAAATAATGCTGAAGTAGAATATAGTGCTTCAAAATCTTCCAGATTGCCCAACTTGATTGGTAATGCCAATCAAAATTTCACCAATGGTAATTCCATTGACCCTATTACAAGTGACTTTGTTTCACAGCAGATAAATTCAACGGCGTTGGGACTAAATACGCAATTGACCTTATATCAAGGTAACCAAATCAATAATCAAATTAAACAAAGTAAGTTACTGGTAGACCAAAATGGCTTTTTTGAGGAACAGGCCAAAAACGATATTACTTTAAGCATTTTAGAACAATATATACAACTACTCTACAGTAAAGAAGCTATCAAAATCGCTCAAAACAATTTGGAAACTTCGGGAAAAGAAGAAGAAACTGCCAAGGCGAGATACAAAGCTGGTTCAATAGCTATACGTGATTATATGGATGCCCAATCGCAAACAGCAACCAATCGATATGATGTAATCACTGCAAAAAATGATTATGCGCTGCAACTGGTGACCTTAAAACAATTGTTGGAACTACCATCAGGTCAACCCTTAGAGATAGCAGATTCCATTGAGTTCATTTTCGATAAAATTCCGAATCTGAGCGAAGTATATACAAAAGCTCTGGACATATTGCCCGAAATAAATGCTGGCGAGACCAACATATCCCTCTCTAATAAACAAATAGCTATTGCCAAAGGCCAATATTTGCCCACCTTGGTGTTTACGGGAACCATTGGGACCGGTTATACCTCTACCCAAGAACTGGATTTCAGCGATCAGTTCGATGTTAACTTCAACCAAAGGGCAGGATTGTCATTGAGCATCCCTATTTTCAATAGAAATAGAACAAAAGCGGATGTTCAGATAGCAAAAGTAAATAAGGATATTGCAGAACTACAATTGACACAAGAAAAGAAAGATTTATACCTAAAAATAGAAACCGCATGGCAAAATGCCAATACAGCCCAAAATCAACTGGAGGCTTCCCAAGTGGCACGTTCAGCGGCCTTAGAATCGTACAAACTGGCTCAGAAACAATATGAACTTGGAGCCTTGAGCACGGCAGATTTGATATTGAGCCAAAATACCTATACCAATGCTGAACAAAATTATGTTCAGGCTAAGTACTTGAACCTCCTATATACGCAGCTGTTGGAATTTTATCAAGGAAACAAGATTAAGATTTAGTGTTTAGAGCAAAACGAAGCTAATTATGGAAATCGGGTAACATACAGTAGTCATATAAAACATAGCGAGAGATGAAGAATAAAAAAACATTAATCTGGACAGGAATTGGCGTCATTGTACTTGCACTTGGGCTATACCATGTTGTTTTCGCCAATAATGGCAATTCTAAAATAGAAGTCCTTACCGTAGAATCAAAAAAAGGGGAGGTGACTACAATGGTCACGGCTACTGGCACCATAGAACCTGTTGAACAAGTAGAGGTCGGCACACAAGTGTCGGGCGTTGTGGAAAAGATTTATGTGGATTATAACAGTGTGGTCACCAAGGGACAATTGCTCGCGGAACTGGACAAGACCATTTTGCACTCAACGCTTTCCAAGCAACAGGCCAATTATGATAGGGCCGTTAACGACTTGGACTATCTACAGACCATTTATGACAGACAGAAAGTTTTGCACGATAATAAGGTCATCAGCAATTCTGATTATGATGAAGCACTCTATAACCTCAACGTCGCAAAGAATTCGGTAACAGAAACCATGGCCGATCTTAAAAGTGCGAAGACCAACTTGAGCTATGCGAGTATTTATTCCCCAATAGACGGTGTTGTACTGTCACGCGACGTGGATGAAGGCCAAACCGTGGCGGCGAGCTATAGTACCCCCACCCTATTTACCATCGCCGAAGATTTGAAACAAATGCAGGTAGAGGCTGATGTCGATGAGGCTGATATTGGGCAGGTAAAAGCGGGACAACGCGTTTCGTTTACCGTAGATGCCTATCAGAACGAAGAATTCTCGGGTACAGTGACCCAAGTACGCTTAAACCCTACTACTACCTCCAACGTGGTCACTTATACCGTAGTCATCAAAGCGGACAATCCCGAATTAAAACTCAAACCCGGACTAACGGCAACAATATCCATCTATACGGTCGAACTGAAAGATGTATTGACCATAGAGGCAAAGGCCGTTAATTTTAGGCCCAATCGAACCATGATGATGGCTTATCTAGTACAAAATAAACAGGAAAACCAACAGCCCCGAAAAGGCGAGCGGATATTTAGCGATGAAAGCACAACGGTCTGGATGGATGACAATGGAACCTTAAAACCAAAAGAGGTGATCCTAGGAACCAGTGATGGTGTAAATGTACAAGTGCTAAGCGGTTTACAGGAAGGGGAAGAACTGGTATACCAAATGCGGTATATGGAAAATACCAAAACTGCCCCTTCTGGAGACGAAGAAAGTGAAAATCCTTTTATGCCGCCAAAACCCCCAGGTGGCGGTCGGGGACCCCAATAAAATGAAAGACTATGAAAGAGAAAGCAATACACCTAGCACATTTAAAACGAAGTTTTAAAATGGGGGAAGATACGGTTCATGCATTGGATGGGATTTCCTTCGGTATCGAAGAGGGGGAGTTTGTGACCATTATGGGTTCCAGTGGCTCTGGTAAAAGCACCTTGTTAAATCTTATCGGGTGCCTCGACCGACCCACTTCGGGAACATATAAAATAGATGGTGTTTCTATAAAAGATTTGGGTAAAAATCAACTTGCCCAAATTCGTAATGAAAAAATAGGGTTCATCTTTCAATCCTACAACCTTCTGCCCCGGACGACCGCCCTCGAAAATGTGGAGCTGCCATTACTGTATAACAATTCCATTGGCGTGGAAGAGCGCAGAAAGAGGGCGTTGGAGGCTTTGGAAAAAGTAAGCTTATCTGACCGATTGCACCATACCCCATCACAATTATCAGGAGGTCAACAACAACGCGTGGCCATTGCCAGATCCCTGGTAAATGACCCTGTGGTCATCTTGGCAGATGAAGCTACAGGAAACTTGGACACCAAAACATCATATGAAATCATGGCCCTTTTTCAAGAACTGAACAGACAGGGCAAAACTATTGTCTTTGTGACCCATGAACCCGATATCGCCAGTTTTAGTGGGAGGACCATCGTTTTGAAGGATGGTAAAATCATTAGGGATGAAAAGAACACTAACGTACGCGTAGCCCTCGACGATTTAAGAGCAATACCAAAACAGGATTGACATGAGAATGCTAAACTTATTGAAAATATCCTTCAAAGCAATTGTCCTGAACAAGGTCAGGGCACTTTTGACCATGTTGGGAGTCATTATCGGGGTTGCCTCCGTTATCGCCATGCTGGCCATAGGAGAAGGTTCCAAACAGAGCATTAAGGCGCAAATCTCTAGCATGGGATCTAATATGATTACCATAAGGCCCTATGCCGAAAGACAGGGGGGCGTACGTTTGAGCCGAAATGAAATGCAATCGTTGACTTTGGATGATTTTGAGTTGATACAGTCCGAAGCTTCATTACTGACAAATGTTTCGCCTCAGGTAGATGGCAATGGCCAGGTCATCTATGGTTCAGATAATTGGCCGTCGAGCATCTACGGTGTCAATCCCGAATATTTGTCCATACGCGTGTGGGAAATACAGAGTGGGAGCATGTTCACGGATGTCGAAGTAAAATCCGCTTCAAAAGTTGCAGTAATTGGCCAGACCGTGGTAGAGAACATATTCACGAACGGCGAAGATCCCGTAGGAAGGATGATTCGCTTCAACAATATTCCTTTCAAGGTCATAGGGGTTTTGGAAGAGAAAGGGGAGAACACCTTTGGGCAGGATCAAGATGATGTAGTATTGGCGCCTTACACAACGGTACAAAAAAGAATCTTGGCCATCGATTATTTACAATCCATTACGGCTTCAGCCATCAGTGAAGAGCAATCTGAGGAGGCAGTCGAAGAAGTAACGGAACTTATGAACAAATCACACGAAATACAAAAGGGTGCAACTGCGGATTTTGAGATTCGCTCCATGGAGGAACTGATTTCCACATTTAGCTCCACCGGTGAAATGCTGACAATACTATTGGTGGCCATAGCCAGTATATCCCTACTCATAGGTGGCATAGGAATTATGAACATTATGTACGTATCCGTCAAGGAACGAACCCGCGAAATTGGTTTACGGTTGGCAGTTGGTGCAAAAAGTAGTGATATCTTGATGCAGTTTTTAATAGAAGCCATTCTGATCAGTATCACAGGTGGTTTAATTGGTGTATTTTTAGGACTCAGTACTACTTATTTTATAGAAAAAATGCTTTCATGGCCCACAAGCGTCACAGGGTATTCCATCGTAATATCGTTCGCGGTATGTGCAATCACCGGTATCTTTTTTGGCTGGTATCCGGCAAGAAAAGCGGCTACATTAGATCCCATTGAGGCCATGCGATATGAATAACATTACTATTGGAATGACTAGAAAGAACAAGATTTTATTGCCCATACTACACCTAATGGCTTGGGCGGTACTTTTATTAATTCCTTATTTTCTGACCCTAAACTATGACGAGGAGACGGACCACGTCTTTCTTAAAACCCTTGAACGTTCGTGGTTACATTTGTTTTTCTATGCGATTATCTTTTACATCAATTTTTTGTTTCTTATTGATCGGTACTTGTTTAAGAAAAATGCAGTGGCCTTTTTTCTCATCAATGCATTGTTGATCGCTCTTTCCATCTGGATGCGGGAAGCTCTCAAAACCAATTATTTTGATGAGTTTTTAGCATCAAAAAACGGAGCTCCCAAAGGTAGGCCCAAAGAAATCATGTTCTATCTAAGTGTCATTGCATCTTCGGTTCCAATCGCTTTTTCGGTGGCTTTGAAAACGATGCAGCGATGGACAAGGACGGAAGCCGAAAAAAAAGAAGCTGCAAACATAAAACTACAATCCGAGATACAACATTTAAAATATCAGTTACAACCACATTTCTTCTTTAACTCCCTGAACAATATCTATTCTCTTGTTGATATTTCCCAGGAACGGGCAAAAAAAACCATACATCGACTCGGTAAATTGATGCGCTATTTGCTGTATGAAACGAATATCGAAAAGGTAGGCCTACAGGATGAAATCGATTTTATGATCCAGTATATTGAACTGATGCGGCTTCGGTTTTCAGAAAAAATATCCATATCCTATACGTTTCCTAAAAATGCCGATAAAATAAAGATTACTCCATTATTGTTCATTACCTTGATAGAAAACGCTTTTAAGCACGGTATACCTGCAAGTAAAGAGGCAACGCTTACCTTTAGTATGGAAATCATTGGAAAAACATTGGTTTTTAAAGCAATCAACCAAAATTTTCCCAAGAAGGTCAGCGATAAAAGCGGTTCGGGAATAGGGTTGGAAAATCTGAGTAAACGATTAAAACTTTTGTACCCTAACAAACACACCTTTACCAATACTGTAGCCAATGGTAACTTTATGGTTATCTTGACTTTGGAAATATAAGACAGCGCTTTGCTAAAATGAAAACGACAAGGATAACATGTATGATCGTAGACGATGAGCCTATGGCCTTGAGTCTTATCGAAAGTTATGTTCTAAAAACCCCGTTCTTAGAACTCAGACAAAAGTGCGATAGTGCCATTGAGGCTTTGACACTTATAGAACAGGAACCTTTGGACCTGCTTTTTCTGGATATTCAAATGCCCGACCTTAACGGTTTGGAATTTTCCAAATTAGTGCCAAAAACATCGCGGATCATATTCACGACCGCATTCAGTGAATACGCTATTGAAGGGTTTAAGGTAGAAGCACTGGACTATCTATTGAAACCTTTTGATTATGCCGAGTTTTTGGCCGCTGCAATGAAAGCAAAAGAGTGGTTTAGATTGGTACATGGACCGCACAAAGAAGAATCCGATGAAAAAGCACAGAACTTTTTGTTCGTAAAGTCGGGATACAAGCAACTAAAAATCAATCTGGACGAAGTACTCTATTTTGAAGGTCTAAAGGACTACATCAAAATTTGGCTCAGGGATAATTCGAAGGCGGTATTGACTTTGATGTCTTTGAAACACCTTGAAAAACAGCTTCCATCCCATAAATTTATGCGTGTACACCGATCATTTATTGTAGCCCTTGATGTTATCGATGAGATCGAGCGAAGTCAAATCATCATCAACAACAAAAGAATCACGGTCTCTGAGCAGTACAAGCCTCATTTTTTGGACTATCTCAAGAAAAACTCACTAGATTGATCTATCAACAAAAAAGGTTACTATGGTCAGGTAACAACATCGAAACGATTAATCCTTTATCAATATCAATGATAGATAGATTAATTTATCTTACGTTTTCTGAACCATAGGTCTTCCAGACTCATATTTAGTGTCAGAATATGATAGTTTTCTTTTACCAGTATGTTCTGAATCTGACCTTTTGAGCCGTAACCATATGATAAGTTCAGTATAGAATTGTTGTCCCGCCCAATTGGAAGTCCTATACCACCGGTAATACTGTAACCATCTATTTTTGTATCGTTTATAGCCAAGTAACCGTTGTCATAGTTAAAACCAGCCCTAAATCGTATTCTCTCTACATATTTGTAACTAGATGTATTTTTAGCATATTCCAATCCAAATGCATAAATATCCTGGTCTGCATATTCTCCTATGTTCTCTTGCTGTCCGGTATTGGACCAATAGTTTTTCTTGTAGTCGGCGCTTAGGGTAAACGAGTTAAAAATTGTACCGCTTACTCCAAGACCTAGTTCCAAGGGCATTTTAAAGTCTGCCGCTGTGTCTGGTTCCTCATCTTCTACGGTAATCTCCGAAGCATCCAAGGTTTTGAGCACCGAACGTTTTAAATTTCCATTTAAACTAGTTGGAAACTGAACGGTACCGCCCAAAGTAAACTTATCGGTAATATCGTATTGTATTCCAAGACCCAAACGTATACCACTATAATTGGTTGTCTCGGTCAATTGAAAAGCGCTATTATTGATTATGAACGCTTCATTTTCCTCTATGTTGCCAAAAAGAAAAGAAGTACTGACCCCTAATCGTAATTTTTCGATGATGCTATAACCAAGATTCAGTCTAAGGTCACTTAATCCCCCCAATCCTGTTACGCTGCTTTCAAACGTTTCACTGGAACCTTCGATATTGGTCTGTAAACCTACTAATGAGTATCCTACATCGCTATAGGGAACCATAGTGATTCCAGCTCCCAACCCGTCCGTAATCCGAAATGCAAACGCCAAGTTGGAAAAGTTCAAGGTAGTCTTGCCGTCATCAGATACTTCATTGCTGATGTAGTCATATTGCCCCCTGACACCCACATCGTAAAAAAAGGAATTTTTGGGAGTCAAAGCGTAGTTGGAAGGGTTTAAATTATTGATTTCGGTTTCTGTCTTTAATCCAATACCCGTATAGCCCATACCATTGGACCTTCCTATACTGGTCTGGTTGATGACCCCTAAACCGTACAATGAATATGGGGAACTGGTCAATCCTTCCGACTGGGCGAGTGTACAATTTACAGACAGTGCTATTCCTGCAAAAGTCGTAAACAAGGTTATTTTATTCATTTTCATCATAAACGGCATAGGTAAGTTCCAATGTGGTTTGGTAGTCAGGACTTGTGTTTCCGTTCAACACAAACCTATCAACAGTAGTATTGTAATTGTCAGGTAAAAGGATAAGTGCTTCGTCAGTATCCCTTTCTGCCTTTAACAGTTCTTCTATATAACTGCCCAATGATATTTCGTAATAGATATCGTTGAATTCTTGACCATCGGTATTAAGTACCGCCACTACGGGCGTAGTGCTTGCGACCAACAGTTGTTCTGTTAAGTCATTGTTCTGATCGACGATATAAACCGATAGATTGTCCCTCAATATTAATTCGTCGTTATAAGCACCTTCTGTTGGCTTTATTTTGAGAACGGCATCCAAAATGGTGCCTTGCCCCGGAATATCATAGATAGATTTAATGTGGGGAAACTGTATCCTTGTTGCAATGCCTATACCCGATTGTATATAGCTTTGATTTTCCGATTCGGAGCTGCTCAGATTTATTTCTTGATCTATAAGGCTATTTAGATAATCGTTTGGATTTTCTGCGGTAATCTGATTAAAAAACGGAATTGGGGAATCAGAGGTATTTATGCTAAAATCTATAAAATACTGTTCTTGATCGTTTTCTTCCGAAATACTAAAATAAAGCCTCATGATACTTGATTCCAATAAAAACCCTAAAACCGAACCGTTGTTGGTTTCGTCCGGTATAAATGCGACACCTTTTAAGTATTCCGTAAATTCATCGGAGTTTGTAAGTGTTTTGTCTTGTAAACCTTCAAATAAAGCGGCTCCAAAATCATCGTTCAACTTGATTTCAATCGAATCTGTTTGCAAAGGTCTCGGTGAAAAGTCGATATAGCCCAAGTCTTCATCGGCGTAGGCAATTGTACTGGAATTGTAAAAGTTTTCATCATCCTCAGGCTTCATTTGCTCAGTGAGCTCCTTGATATGAATACCATTGGTCTGTAATGTATCGTTGTAGTAATACTCGTCGTATTTAAGGTAAAAAACAATACTGTCATATTCGGCCTCGGTATCTATAGTATAGGTCGATGGGAGTAATTCTGCGTAGCTTGAACTCTGCACCGTACCAAATACAGAATCAGTATATTTTCCTATCAACATTCGTGTTGTCGTTGCGGTTATTATACTATCAAATTTCATGGTCGATGTTTCAACCGTTAGAGTATCCACCAACAACACCCGTATATTACTATCTGTAAATGCTTCGCCAGCAACAAAATCGGAGTTCAGGTTATCTTCACTACAAGCCAAAAGCACCAATAGCAATATCCCCAACATCCCTATAATTCTAAGCATATTCTAATGTTTTGGGTAAATGTAAATGGAGACCCCGAGCATTAAAACCAGAATAGACCAAACCCAAATCTTACAAGATAAAAGGGCTCATTTTCAATACAAAAGTCAAACTTTATGTTGGTAGATTATATAGGCAGGTTCATAGGTTAAAAAGCCGACTTTATCTATTTTGGTTTTAAACTGGAAATAAGCTTTATAGTTTTGACAATCAATTAATCTTAACTATATGGAAAAATCAAGACAGTCACTTAAAATAGTATCTCTTTTAAGTCTATCATTTATTTTCTTAACAGGTTGTTCAAATGATGACGACGATGATGATGATTTGGGCAATTGGACCAACCGCTCGGTATTTGATGGAAGTCCACGTAGTAGCTCAGCAAGTTTTACCATAGACAATATTGGTTATATAGCAGTAGGATATGATGGAGACGATTATCTTAATTCTGTTTGGTCCTATGACATGGACGGAGATTTCTGGTCACAGAAGGCCGATTTCCCAGGAGTAGCAAGAAATGCAGCGGTAGGTTTTGAAATTAATGGAACTGGTTATGTAGGCTCTGGTTATGATGGACTTGATGAGTTAGGGGATTTTTACTCCTATAACCCAGGTTCAAATACATGGACAGAGATTGCAGCATTACCCTCAACTACAAGGAGGAGCGCTGTAGCTTTTGGTATTAATGGGTATGGCTACTTTGGAACTGGGTATGATGGCGAAAACGACCGCAAAGATTTTTGGAAATATGATCCCGCAACCGATACATGGTCAGAACTTGTTGGGTTTGGTGGGAATAAAAGAAGAGCTGCTACTACTTTCCGTATAGGCGACTTAGTCTACTTGGGAACAGGGGTGTCCAATGGAAGTTATTTGGAAGATTTTTGGGTTTTTGATGCCGCAACGGAAAGTTGGACGAAAAAGTTGGATTTGGACGAGGAAGACGACTACTCGATTACAAGAAGTAATGCCGTAGGTTTTGCTATAAACGGTTACGGCTATATCGCCTGCGGCGAGAGCAGTGGTACCTTGTCCTCCGTATGGGAATACGACCCTTCTACGGACACTTGGGAAAACAAGACCAATTTTGAAGGTACTACAAGACAAGATCCGGTCGCATTCTCAAATTCATCAATGGCTTTTGTGGGCCTTGGCCGAACCGGCAGTCTATATTTAGATGATTTTGACGAATTCTTCCCGTTTGAAGAATATGATGAAGATGATTAAAGTTTTAGGGTTGGATTTTTTTTAATTGAATGAACGGGGCTGTTCCGCTGAGGCGGCCAGCCCCGTTTAAGTTAAAATAGACACAAATGAAATCATTAACTAAAAAACTTATTATAATTTCTGCTGTATTCGCTATGGGATTGTTTTTTTTGATGGCCATAGATTCTTGGCCAAAGGAGAAAACCCAAGAACAAGTTTTAAAATCAAAGGTCATTATAGTAGATGGAGGTTTTGGTTATCAAATCTATAATAAAAAGAAGCTAATTATTGAACAGAATTTTATTCCAGCTATTTCTGGAAAGAAACCATTTGTATTGGCCAAAGATGCCCAACTGATTGCCGATTTGGTCGTGAAAAAACTCTCAAACGGCGAAAGTCCAATAATTTATAAGGAAGAAATGGACAAACTCAATATTGAGCTATAGTGGCATAAAGACAGTGGACATTACAAAAAAACATACCTATCAGTTTTCACTCCATTTTTTTTTATGGCTAGTGCTATCCATCCTATTGTTTTACCCTTTTATTTCAGAGCCAAGGCCTATACCTCCAGATGTACCCATACGTTTTGTTGTTGTAATTTCACTGTTCTATTTCAACTATTCTTTTCTGGTTCCAAGACTCTTGCTAAAAAATCGTACAGCTATTTACATCATTGTTTCTCTCTTTATAATTCTGGGGATTATTTTCTTAAAAGAAAGGTATTTTCCTTTTCGTCCCCCTGAAAATATTCCACCCTTTCCACAAGATCGCCACGCTTTCTACATGTCAAGGCAATTTATTATGTCCATCGTTGTTTTTAGTGTTCCTTTTGTCACCAGTACTGCATTAAGGATTTACATTGAATGGCGAAGGAATGACGATTTGCGCAAAATAGTGGAAAAGGAGAAAATCAATTCAGAGCTTCAGTTCCTAAAGACCCAGTTGAACCCGCACTTTCTCTTCAACTCATTGAATGCCATCTATTCCCTTTCGGTAAAAAATTCTCCCGACACCTCTGATGCCATCATCAATATATCTGAACTCATGCGCTATATGTTATACGAAGCAGATAAGGAGTTTGTGCCGTTGGGAAAAGAATTGGAATACATTCAAAATTATGTAAGATTACAGCGAATTCGACTTTCCGATAGCGAAAACGTAGTCTTGAAAATTTCCGGTGAAGATAAAGGAAAGTCGATACCGCCCTTATTGTTTATTTCCTTTATCGAAAATGCCTTTAAATATGGTACTGATTTCAAGGGAAGGACAAACGTTAAAATAAACCTTTCCATTGAAAAAGAGTCCATACACCTATACGTAATGAACAAAATAGGAGCGTTTCGAAAAAAAGTAGAAAGCTCGGGCGTTGGATTGGTCAACATAAAAAATCGTCTAACGCTTTTATATCCTAATTCGCACGATTTGACCGTACAAGACGATGGTGTCAATTATGAAGTAAACCTTACCTTAAAATTGTAATTATGAAATGTATAATTATCGATGATGAACCTTTGGCAATAGATCTTTTGGAAGGCTACTGTAACAAAATGGGCTTTGTTGAAGTAGTTGGCACTTTTACCAATCCACTCAATGCCATTTCCATATTAAAAGAAGGTAATGTTGACCTCATTTTTTGCGATATCGAACTACCACAAATAAGCGGTGTCGATTTTATAGGATCTTTGGAGAACCGTCCGCTATTTATCTTTACGACCGCATATTCACAATATGCTGTTGAAGGCTTTGAATTAAATGCCGTTGATTATTTGGTAAAGCCCATTCCTTACCATCGTTTTATAAAAGCTGTTTCACGAGCAAAAGAACTATTGACAAAAAAAGAAAAACCTGTCAAGGCCAATGTATTTCCTTCCTATGGGGCAAAGAACGAAAATCAAAAATTCATTTTTGTAAAGTCAGAGCATGAAAGTGTCAAGATAAACCTGGATGAAATTCAATATGTTCAAGGTCTTAAGGATTATTTAAAAATCCATATAGCGGGATCCAATAAAACTATCCTGACATTGTTAAACTTCAAGGAAATGCTTGATAAATTGCCACAAAACCAATTTATACGCGTGCATAAATCTTTTCTGGTCAATATAAATTTTATACAGAGTGTCCAGAGAAACCGAATTGTAATCGATGACATTAGAATACCAATTGGAGAAAGTCATAAGACACAACTCTTTTCTTTTTTGGGATTATGAAAAATATATAACTATGGAATCTTAAGAACGACGATTACCTATAGTTTCAAACTAGCAAAAAAAATAAATTTTTACTTCTTCCTCATGAAAATTGTAATGGGAACACCAGTAAAATCAAAGTTTTCCCGAAGCTTGTTTTCCAAAAAACGTTTATAAGGTTCGCGCACATATTGTGGTAGATTGCAGAAAAAAGCAAACTGTGGGTATGGTGTGGGCAATTGGGTACAAAACTTAATTTTTACATACTTTCCTTTGTAGGCCGGCGGTGGCGTATTTTCAATTATGGGCAACATAATGTCGTTCAATTTTCGGGTCACGACCTTTTTTGAACGATTTTTAAAGACATCCACGGCAGTTTCAATTGCTTTAAAAATACGTTGTTTGGTCAGCACCGAAATAAATAGAATTGGCACATCATCAAAAGGTTCTATTGCCTGTTTTATCTTTTGGGTATATTCTTTCACGGAATTGGTTTCTTTTTCCACCAAATCCCATTTGTTTACCAAGATTACAACGCCTTTATTGTTTCGCTGCGCCAACCAAAAGATATTCTGCACTTGTCCGTCAAAACCTCTTGTGGCATCTACCAATAAAATACAAACATCGCAATGTTCAATAGCTCTCACAGAGCGCATTACAGAGTAAAACTCCAAATCTTCCTTTACCTTGGCCTTTCTTCGGATTCCAGCCGTATCGACTAGGTTGAATTCAAATCCGAACCTATTGTATTTGGTATCTATGCTATCACGCGTAGTCCCAGCAATATCCGTAACAATGTAACGGTCTTCACCAATTAGCGCATTAATGAAAGAGGATTTACCTGCGTTCGGCCTACCTACTACTGCAAATCGCGGCAAATCACTTTCTTCTTCCACAACTTCCGGAAGTTCTTTGACCAGTGCATCCAATAGCTCTCCTGTCCCACTTCCGTTTATACTCGATAAGGTAAAATAGTCACCAAGACCCAAAGCATAAAACTCTACAGCATCCGCTTCACGTTGGGCATTGTCCACTTTATTAATGGCGAGGAAAATAGGTTTATTGACCCTACGCAATAGTTTAGCAACATCTTCATCCATTCCCGTTACCCCAGATTCAACATCTACCATAAAAATAATGGCATCAGCTTCGTCTATGGCAAGCTCAACTTGTTTGTCAATCTCCTGCTCAAAAATATCATCACTTCCCAATACATAACCTCCTGTATCAATAAGCGAAAATTCTTTTCCGTTCCAATCACTTTTTCCGTAATGACGGTCACGTGTTACACCGCTAACGGCATCCACAATAGCTTCTCGACGTTGAATGAGTCGATTAAAAAAAGTGGATTTACCCACGTTCGGTCTTCCTACAATTGCAACAATAGCACCCATCAACATTAAATTTTGGCAAAAATACCACTAATTATGAAGAAAAAAATGATATCTTTTTTAATCAATTTCAATACGTTATGAATGATATAGGTAATGAAATCGTCTTACGTCCCAGGTTTGACATACTTTTAAATTCAGACCTTGAGCCATTACTAGAGGTTTTTGATAAAACCGAACAAGACCAATTATTGGTAAAACGGTTGGATGAGCATATCTATATTCGATTTAAAAAGAACGATACCACGTTTTGGTCTCCCCAACTCCATTTAGAACTGACCTCTTTTGAAAAAGGAGTGAGCAGTATACATGGGGTTTTTGGACCAAATCCCACCCTTTGGACCTTCTTTATGTTTCTACATTTTGGCATAGGTACGCTTTTCATCATTTTAGGAATTTTTGCCTATTCAAATTATTCCCTGGGCCACGATATTACGCTTTGGATGGTTGGAATGGTGTTTTTAGTGTTGATATGGTTTGCGCTATATGCATTTGGAAGACTTGGAAAGGCTAAAGGGCGACCACAAATGAAGCAGCTAAAGAATTATCTGTATGAGTTGATTTCTGATTTTGATAAAAAGTAAAAGGCACAGTCCGTAGACCATACCCTTAACCAACTTAAACTATGAAGCAAAAAATATCTAATCGTTCTGATAAAAGGTAACCGTTCCACTTACTTCGTTGCTAACTACTAGAATTTCTTTGCCCGTAGGGCTATCATCAGCATCTATTGCCAAAACTCCTTCTGGGCCAACGTCACCTGCGGTCTCCAAAATCTGTAAGAATTCCGGGAAACTTGGATTGGAAATATCATATACCATGATTTGGTTATTTCGCTCCAGGCCAACAAAAAGAATTTGTCTATCCCCTATCTTCTGAATGGTCACTGCCTCTGGTTCGGCACCTTTATCATCACTACGGCTGTCATCTCCATTAAATACTGCTGGTGTAAGTTCCAAAGTTCTTTCAGCAATATCGTTTCCACTATCGTAGACCGACTGTCCCATTCCAGACCAAATACTGAAGGATCTTGCTCCATAGTTGTATAATTCATCAAAATCACCATCATCATCAATATCGCCCAACGTCGTGGTGGATTGCAGACGCCCTAAGTTCTCATCCAATTGCAAGGTAGCTGCATCTGGAAAAGCTGTTTCATCAAAAACTAAATCCGCCATACGTTCCTCTTCTGAAAAACCGTCATAATCGCGTGCATCACCTTCATTGGCAGTAACTACGTAATCCATCCCATTTACAGAATAATACGCTATTGCATCTGGCTGGTACATTCCAAATACAGGAACGCTCCGCAATTCTTTTTTGTCGTCTCTATTGCTGGGATCTATTTCGTTACCGGGAGCGGAATAGTCTTTAAATCCTAAAGGAAGAATGGATTCAATCTGTTTTGTTTCTAAGTTGACCACTGCAACCCCATTATTCTCTTGTAAAGTAACCCATGCTTTCTTAGAATCATCTGAAACGGCCACGTATTCTGGTTCAACATCCATAGCCAGCGTGGCGTTAGGGCCAAAAACACGGAATCCTTTTTCTTCCAAGGAAGCTTCATCACCGTTAAAGCTTGTAAAATCAAGAATGGATACCTCTCTGGTTTTTACATTTATGATTCCAATTGAACCCATAGGGTCGTTCGTGTATTCATCATTTGGTTCGCCCTCGTTGGCACATACAATATACGCTCCGTTTGGCGTAAACGTAACCATATCTGGCAAAGCACCTACTTTGAAGCTACAGATTTCTTTTTGGGTAGTTGTATCAAACAGTTCAATATAACCATCGGCCTGCTTATCTTCCGCTTCGATTGCAACAGCTAATTTGCCATCGCTTACGGCAACACTGTTTGGGGCACCCGCATTAATACACGTAATCGAATTTAGTTTTATTGGGCTATTTAAGTTTGAAATATCAAAAACCGAAATTTCCGTGCTCTCCACGTTCACGATAAACAATTTGTTGGTAGAAGGGTCGAATGCAGAGATTTCGGAAGCACCTTCGCCTCCAACCTGAATGGTACCGTAAAATCCAAAATCCACTTGGGTCACTGGAATTTCGTCGTCAACGGGGTCATCGTCACTGCCACCATCACCAATAAAATCATCTATTTTATCACAAGAAAAGAAGGTAAAAAGTAAAATCGTGGGGAATAAAAGTCTAAGGTAATTTTTCATTTTCGTTTGGTTTAAATTTCCTTGGAAGTTCTAAACCAAACATTAAGTGATTGTTAGAGGAATACTAAATTATGATTTAGTTATTGTAACCAAAACGTTTCAACTGACGCGAGTTGCTTCGCCAGTTTTTATTTACCTTAACATAGAGTTCTATATGCACTTGCTTGCTAAAGAATTTCTCCAAATCTTTTCTTGCTTCTACGCCTACTCGTTTTAAGGCACTGCCCTTGTGCCCTATAATAATTCCTTTCTGGGTATCTCTTTCCACCATTATTATGGAACGAATCCTAATGATATCGTCATCTTCAAAAAACTCTTCTGTTTCTACCTCAACGGCATATGGAATTTCTTTTTTATAGTGCATCAATATTTTCTCCCGAATGGTTTCGTTCACAAAAAAACGCTCTGGTTTATCCGTTAACTGGTCTTTAGGATAATATGGTGGAGCTTCGGGCAATAATTCTAAAATTCGTTCAAAAACCTCTTTTACATTAAAGTTTTCCAAAGCAGAAATTGGATGTATTTCCGCAGTTGGGAGCAACACTTGCCAGTGTTGTATCTGCTCTTCCAATATGTGCTGTTCCGAAGTGTCTATCTTATTCAGGAGCAACAATACGGGAATTCTGCTGTTCTGGATTTTCTTGAAGAAGGCCTCATCTTTCAATGCTTTTTCCCCAATTTCGACCATGTAGAGGAGCACATCCGCATCTTCAAAAGCAGATTTCACAAAATCCATCATGGAGTTTTGTAGTTGATATGCGGGTTTTATAATTCCAGGAGTATCCGAAAGAATGACCTGAAAATCATCTCCATTGACAATCCCTAGAATTCGATGTCTTGTAGTCTGTGCCTTCGAAGTGATGATAGATAATTTTTCACCAACAAAAGCATTCATCAATGTTGATTTACCGACATTGGGATTACCAATAATATTTACAAAACCTGCTTTATGCTTTTTCATCCTTCAGTTTTTTAAAGTACACTTTTGCCCGTTCGTTCACCTTTGGCGCCAATAGTAAAACTGCTATCATATTTGGGATTACCATTAGGGCATACGATAAATCAATCAGATTCTTTACCAAATCCAATGAGGCTATCGCCGCAAAAACTATCATGATCACAAAATATACATTGTACAGCTTTCCAATTTTAGCGTTGGTCAAGTACGATAAACTCTTTACGCCATAATAGGAATAGGTAAAAAGTGTTGACAATGCGAATGCCGAAACGATGACCATCAACAAATCATCACCTACACCAAACAGTGTTGTTCTAAATGCTTGAAGCGTCATTACAATTCCACTGGAATCTTCTAAATAGGCACCACTAAGTATGATTACGACCGCAGTGAACGTACAGACCAAAATGGTATCTATAAATGGGCCCAACATGGCAACAAGTCCCTCCCGGATAGGCTCATCATTTTTTGACTGGCCGTGGTACATAGGCGCACTCCCCAATCCTGCTTCATTTGAAAACATGGCCCGCCTGACCCCAATGATTACCAGTCCCCAGAAGCCGCCTGTGACCACTGTTTTAAAATTCCAAGCCTCGGTAACAATCAATTTTAATGATGGTATTACTTGTGATGCATTCAAAACCATGACCACAATGACCGCCACCAGATAGACCATTACCATAAAGGGGACGATAGCAGTAGCTACTTTCGCAATATTTTTCAATCCACCAAAAATTACAAAAGAAGAAATTATGGCCAATACGATACCTATGGTCAGTTTCCAATTGAACAAGGGGTCCGCTTCAGTGCCGCCCATTGCAATTAGGTTCTCTTCCGGTACAACAACGCTCATGAAAGTTTCCGTAAACTGATTTGCCGTGAAAACACCAAGAAAACCAAATAAGCCCGCTATACTGAAAAAAATCGCCAAGGGTTTTGCCTTTTTACCCAAACCTTTAGTGATATAATACATAGGTCCTCCTTGCAAATTTCCATCTGAGTCTTCGCCACGATACATAATGGACAGACTACACGAATAAAACTTAATGCACATACCTATTAAGGCGGTCATCCAAATCCAAAAAACGACCCCTGGCCCACCATCGTGAATGGCAATCGCCACACCTGAGATATTCCCTAAGCCTACTGTCGCAGCCACTGCTGCCGAAAGGGCTTGCAGTGAACTCACATCACCTTTGGCATTTTTATCGTCATACTTGCCCCGGGTTATGGCAATGGCATGCCCAAAAAAACGATAGGGCAATAATCGAGAATAAAATACCAAGAATAAGCCACCACCTATCAATAAGATAAACATAGGCCATTCAGTGCCTGAAATTGCCTTAATCAAAAAGTCGTTGAACTGCTTCATAGGTTTCGAAGGTAGCTATTTCATTAAAACAATTCTGTTTACTTCTATAGAATTCAGTATGTTTTTCAAATCAAGGCGCAAAAGATTGGTTTAAAAAATGAAATGACACATCGGTTTCTCCTAGGATTAGTTTGATTGAATTGATGTGCATACAGATATTTTTCAAATCAAAGTCTTGCTAAATTTGGATATAACACAGAAACGGTTGTATATTTACCGTCCACATCGCGGGATAGAGCAGTAGGTAGCTCGTCGGGCTCATAACCCGAAGGTCACTGGTTCGAGTCCAGTTCCCGCTACTAGAAGAAAAAAGCCTTTCAAAAATTGAAAGGCTTTTTTTATCCCTAAAGATTTTTTGGAACAACAAGACGAGAAGTTTATCCTGAGCATAGCCAAAGGAAATCCAGTTACCGTTACTAGAAAAATAGCCAGCACAAGTTAGATAAACCTCTTTATGTTCTATAATTCTAAAAGGATTGTCTTACTTATAGACTTTGTTTAAGCTCACTTGATAGTTTAACCGAATAATTCGATTTGTTGTTTACTTGGTTTTAACGCCAATACTAAAAATAGAATCAAACTGCTTAAAAACACCAGTCCAAGAGTTTTACTGTACATATTGACAATAGCATAGCTAAATTCAAACTCTGGTAGATTTTTATAGTCACTTTTGCCGAAGGTTGAATCTTTAAATAGCATCGGCTTAAAGAAGTTTCTCCACTCTTTTGAAAATGCCAAGCTCTGGCGCTTAAAGTCTTGATAATCTTCTGTTGAAGTCCCTGCAATGCTGTTCAATGTATTTTGTACAATCAAAGCAGGCGACAACCAACTTGAAGCATTTACCAATCTGTGTTGGTTACTTATTTGTGCTTCAAACTCTGATAGTAATGGCTTCAATTCGTCTTGAATCAACTCTTGTGTGGCCATATACTTTTGATAAAACCCTCTTACCTGTGTGCTGTCATTTGTTGCATATTCTGGATGGTCTCTTAAAAAATTATCTAAAATTTCATCTTGTTTCTTGGTAGCTTCAGCTTTAATTGAACGCATTTCATTTAGCATCAATGTTCTTGATGGAATGGGATACAGGGTATTGCTCATTTGGTTTATCAATGAGGGGGATAGCAAAACAAACAGAATCCAAAACCCAATTAATGTAATGGCATTTTTGGCAGAACTCCTTATCCAAATATTAGTTGCAAAAGCCAATACAAACCAGAATAAAGCATATGCAATAACGATGGACAATAAAGCCACAAAAGACATAAAGCCCGTCTTGAAGTCAAAGCCAAAAACAATGAACACTATAGAGAGCGTTATGATGATAGCGATTACCAACCAAAAAAAGCGTAACCCTAATTTTTGTAAGACCCAAATCCTAATATCAATAGGTTGTGATGCCAATAGTTTTAAAGAGCCACTTTCACGTTCGGATGCCAATATATTGAATGAAAATGCTATAATAAGAAGCGGTAAAAGATAGACAATGACAAAAGCCAAGTCAAAACTTCCAAATAATAACTGAACTGGACTGGTCATTTCTTTAAAGCTCAGTGTTGAGTCATCGCCAGTAACAATTGGTTGTACGTAATGTGCAAACAAATCAGATTGTCCCGTAGCCACAAAAGCTGTTGATTTGGCAGGCATATTAACCACTCTTGGATGTAGATTCCCTATCACGATTGGTCGAGTGGGAACAAGCCAGCTCGATGCATTGACTTCAAAACCTTTGTCAATAGAATCGAGTTGTGCCAACATTTCTTTTTCTCCCGTTTTGAACTGATTTATGGCTTCAGCAATATTGGATGTTCTCGCATCCACCTTTTGTATACCATTATATACAGCAAAGCCAAAGAGGATTAGTAGTAGTATGGTCAACACTTGAATCCATCGGTTGCGTATCAAAAGCAACCATTCGTATTTGAAATTATATTTTAACATTTTTAAGCGATTTAGTCGTGAAAAATAGTATTGCAAACGAACCGAGCAACCAACACAATAGTATCAGGATATTACCAATATTGTGCTTTAAGTTCTCAGTTAATGTCGGTGGCTCGTAATTGAATTTTGGCAATTGTTTCCAAAAGTCTGCATCCGCTTTCCAAGACCAATCGCCATATTCGGATTCTTCTGCGAAATGTTCATTGAGAAATTTTTGGGTTTCAATCCTGTAATTTTCAGCAGCATCAGCAAAATCCCAATGCGTGGTATAATCTGTGTTGGCTATTGACATACTTAAAAAGCGAGTGGGCAAAAAAGGTGAAACAACCGCTAATTGACTATAAACTCTTGATTGGTTTGAATACTGTGCCTTTAATTGCTTATAGTGCTTAAAATAGACTTCGGCTTGGTGCTCTTCTCCTTTTTGCATTCTGTAACCATCATAATTAAAAGGCAATTGGCTTAAACTATCCACACCATATTCTTTCAAGACCTGCTTCTCAAGAGCTTTAGATGCTTCGCTCCATGGGTTATGGCCATCTAATCCTTCTTTTTTATCCTTAGTAATATTTTCTGCAAACTCTTGTTTTGAGGGGTAAGGATACTTGTATTCAGCAATGTTACTAGCTGTTTTTGGCAATATCAAACAAACTAAAATCCATATACTCAATGATAGTACCAATGCAATTCCAGATTTTTTCACCAACCCAGAAATTATAAATACTAAATTGATAAATATAGCATAGTAGACCACGTAAGCTAGGAAGAGTGTCGCTAAGGATGACCAACTAAAAATCCCAAAATCCGGTAAGCTGGATAATATGATGCCAGTTGCGACAAAAAGAACAAATAGCAACGCAAATAAGGGTGAAAATACGGCGAGCCATTTGCCAAAAATGAGTTTAAAACCTATAACACCCTGACTGTTGAGCAATGTGATAGTTCCCATTTCCTTTTCTTTCGTCAAGCTATTGTAAGCGATAAAAATGATGAGCAAAGGAATAATAAACATGAGAATGAAATCTGGTGTTAAATTTCCAAATCTTGCCAACCCCGTTTGGTCAGAAGCTTCGTCAAATTGGGCTTCATTTCGCTTGTGAGCCTCTAAAAAAATAGAAGTACCCGTATATTTATCCACGCCTTGGTCTATGAGTGCCAATGGATATTTTGGTTTAAAAGCGTATGTCCCGTAATGTGCAGCGGAATGAGGATTCTTTTCGCCTTGGTTATCCCACACCTCTCGTTCCGATTGTTTTGCCAATACATATTCTTCATTGATGTCTTTATAGTGCCATGCACTTATAATAACGGCTACAATAGTAAGAATGATGACAAGGATGAATGCGATTCTAATACGACCATCCCTAAACAGTTCTTTACTTTCTTTTTTAAGGGTGGTCAGTATCATAGTTCAATGGTATTATAGGACATGGTCTCCAGATAATTTTTCTCTAAATCAGACAGTGTAATTTCATCAACGGACCATTGTTGTTTTAATTGACCATTTTTCATAATACCAATGGTTGTTGCAACTTCTTTGGCTCTAAATAAATCATGGGTAGCCATGAGTGTTGCAACACCTTTTTGTTTTAATTTTTGCAATAGTCTACCAAACTCGAAACTTGCTTTTGGGTCCAATCCAGAGGTAGGTTCATCCAAGAGCAGGACTTTAGCATCTTTTGCCAATGCAATCGCAACACCTACTTTTTGACGCATTCCTTTTGAGTATTTTGATACCGGCTTGTAAAAGGCAGATTCCTGAAGTCCAGCTTCGGTCAATATGGATTCCAAGGTCTTTTTATTGAAGTTCTTGTTTGCGATTCCTGAAAAATAATCCAGATTTTCAATTGCATTTAGACTTGGGTATAACATTAAATTTTCGGGGATATAAGCCAAGTACTGCTTGGTTTGTTTGGAATGCTCAACAACGTCTAATTGATTGATAGAGGCACTCCCTGAGGTTGGTTTCAGAAAACCAAGTAAAAGATTTATAGTAGTTGTTTTGCCTGCTCCATTTGCTCCTAAGAGACAATAAATCTCTCCTTCTTTTACTTCTAAATCAAGAGCATCCAAAGCGGTTAAATCACCATAGGATTTTGTAAGGTTATTGGTATGTATCATATCTTCTTGTATTAATTGATATTAGGTATGTTATTGTACTGACAGTGTACAACAAAAATGCTCTCTAAATGAATTTTTGGAATGCAATGGTGACTTAATTCGTTACATTGAGCTCTTGAAATTTACTTATTGCTACATTGAAGCAGATACCAAATAAGAATGGCTTAATGAAATAGATAGCTAAACATGTTAGGCCATGCATCATTGAGCATAAAGAACAGAGTCATCCAAGTTATAACGATGGTGGTGGTTTATTAAAGTAGAAAAAATGATGGTGCTCCCTAAACAGAGGGTTTTTGTAAAGCAAGGTAAAAGGCTTTGGTAATATCGCTTTTTTAAAGACCTTACTTGAATAGGAATACAAATGGCCATTAAATGTTTTGGTCTTGTTCGAATCAACGACTAAGATACAATGCTGACAATCGCTACTATCATCGTGTGAGACAGCATGAGAAAGTGAGTGGGCTACTCCTATCTTTAAAAAGATAAAGATTAGCAGAAGTAAAATACTTTTTACGCTATGAGATGTATTTTGGCCCACAACTCAAAGCTAAACAAAATAGCGTAAAAACTTTGTTAATGTGCACTAGATACTACTTAACCTTACAGTCGGAAAGAAGCTTTAAGTCTTTTTACATTATAAAATATTCTGATTTCATTTTTTCTTACCCTTTACTAATTTTCAAATACTTTTTAAATAGTATTTTCTTGTTAAAAATAAAAACACTATTTAAAACTATATACTTCCATAAACCGAAAGTACCAATTCAAGTTCTATTCCCACTACAAAAAAAGCTTCCTGTACGGAAGCCCTTTTTATTATCAATACTACACAGCTAATATAAGTTGAATGTATTGGTGTTGTCTTTGCCTATTCAACCATCGACTACTATTTTCTTTAAACTGTTTAAAAGCTGCTTATTTGGATGTTACACTAACCTGTACTATACAGATAATGAGAAAATATCACTTTTGGTAAATTTGATATCGTACCAAAAGTGGTGCTTTATTATACTTGACATGTACATTCTAATAATCCATTTTTCTAAGCTCTCCGTTTAACGTATAGTAAAAATGAAAAGTGGTCCCACCATTTTCTGGCTTAAGGTTTACTAAATATTCCGCTTGTGAAATATCACCATCATCTGGAAATGAGATATATGCCATGGACAACATTGGATTTTCAAGATTTTTTTCATCTTGTAATTGTTTTTTGGACTTTTCGATAACCTCTCCAAGCATAACGAGATTAATTTTATCATCTAATTGAAACATAAAATCGGCAGCTTGGCTACCCTCTGGCACTTCCAATGTTATTTCTGAAGTTTGTTTCCATACACCTTGTGTTTGATTCCATTGTCCCATTTTTAAGGAATTAGGTTCTTTGGTCACTGTAACACCTATAATATTCCCTAAAGACTTGTCATAGACCACATCTATATCTGTAAAATAAGCATCTTCTCCAAATTCATTTTTTATCTCTTTTTCTATCTCCGAAAACCCAGCAGCGGTTGCGGGCTGTTTTCCACTTCCTCCTCCACATGATAGTAGTGTTGAAACCAATACCAATGCAACTGCCAAACGCTTTACTTTTTTCATTTATTTATCAATTTTAGTATATCATATTTATTCGTCTTCGCTCTCATCCCTTCCAAAAAAGAAGAATAAGGCAGCTCCACCTGCTATTAAAAGAATTCTGATTATCCACCCCATGGTAATGCCCCAAAGATCTACCCATGCGAGCAATCTTATGTTATAATTAAAAATGGAGAGCACCATGGAGGCAATTCCCATTACAACTAGAATCAATCCTCCTTTACCTAGTTTTGATTTAATATCTTCCATGTAGCCACATTTGTTTTGAGAACAAAACTATTGGGGAATGAAAAAAGAAAAAATAGAGAATCCATTTCCGAACGGTGCGAAGGAATAAGCGATGTGTTTAAATCAATAAGCGTATATCGCAAAAATGAGATGCGTTGATGATTTGGCCTCTACTTTGACTTTATGTAAACAGACGGGTAAGAAAACTATCCTTTTTGCGTGACGAAACAGGTATTCTCACTCCGTTTTTTAAATGAATTGTACCAGACTTATCATACCTATCTATGTATTTCAAATTGACTATGAACGATTGGTGCGGTCTTGAAAAAGTATTTCGTAAGAGTTGTGCCTCAAACTCTTTCAATGGTTTTGACGCCAAGTATTGTTTTCCGTTACCCAGATGAAAAGTAGTATAGCCCTTATCTGATTGACAAAACATCAATTCTTTTAAATCGATAAGCTGGAAGGAATCTTGAAGTGATAAGATCAAAACTTTATCATCATTGCCAAATACGCTTCTTGCTGTTGATATTTTTAGTTGTTGTGCTTCTACCGATTGTTCGGTCACTTTACCGATAGCGATCTTTAATTCCTGAGCATCAACCGGTTTTAAAAGATAGTCCACAGCACCTATTTTTAATGCTCGTAAAGCGTACTCTTCGTAAGCCGTAATGAATATGACCTTGAAATGTAGTTCCCCAGTGCGGTCTAAAAAATCAAAACCCGTACCGTCCACAAGATTAATATCCAGAAAAACCAAATCTGGTTTGCAGGAATTGGCTACGATAACGGCTTCTTTAACAGATTCACATTCGCCGATGACCATGATTCCATTACCTACGTCATCCAATAGCTGCATTAAGCCTTTTCTAATATGTTCTTTATCTTCTACAATCAATGCCTTCATTACACTTCATCCATTTTATAAGGAATGGTTAAAATAACCAACGTTCCCTGTTCACCAAATAAACTCCTATCCTTTACGCTAATTGTGCCCCGAGCTTTAAAATCTTTGGACAATGTGGCCAATCTTTCCGAGGTTATTGTTGTGGCCAACGAACTCTTGTTTTTATTCGTTTTCCGCTTATGTGCATTGATACCGATCCCATTATCAGAGATGGAACATTTTAATCTCCCTTCATTTAGTGTTATTCGCACATTGATTTCCCTATTTTTCTTTTTAGTGCAAAATGCATGCTCTATTGCATTTTCTATAAAGGGTTGAATGAGCATTGGCGGAATCTTAAGAAGGTCATTGTTGCAAGCTAGGTCCATAGAGAGATTATAATTGTAAGGTGAGCTGGTATCCAAATTTTGAAGTGCAATATAACTCTCGATTGCAGATAATTCTTTAGAGAGCGATACTGTCTTTTGTCTGGAGTTTTCCAATATGGTTCGAAGCAATTTTGAGAATTTGGATATGTACGAAATTGATTTTTTATCGTCCTTACTTAAGATCATCCCTTGTAAAATAGATAATGAATTGAATATAAAATGAGGGGTCATCTGTGAACGCAATAGCTTTTGTTCTATTACGATATTTTGATTTTTTGCGTTTACATGTCTAAGCTTTAAGAAAAAAATGATACTCCCCAATACAATTGAGACCAATAGGACCACAATGATGGCAATAAAGGAGTTTCGCTGCGATACCTCGAGGTCTTGAGAAGTAGTTTTTATTGTTTTGGCAAGCTTTGTTTCTCTTGTATTCGCTAATTCCAGTTCGTGTTTGTACTTGTACTCATTTTCCAATTGGGCGGCCCGTTCAATACTTTCCTTATTAAAAAGACTGTCTTCCAATACTTTATACATTTCATGATTACTTAACGCTTTCCTATAATCTCCAATATCCTTATGGATGTTAAAAAGTAATTGATACGTATCTCGCTGGTAATTCAGTATTTTGAGCTTATTCGAAAGCTCTATGCTCTTTAGCGCAAACAGCAATGCTTTTTTGTACTTTTTTTCACTGTAATAGGTACTTGCAATCCCTAAATAAGAATTACAGAGACCGTATTGATCTTCAATTTCAATATTGATATTTTTTGATTCTTCATAATACGCATGTGCCTTGGACATGCTCTTATTTAGCAAATGAATGTCCCCAATGTTATTTAAACAAACAGAGATATTATCTAAATCATTAATTTCTCTACTTATGTTCAGTGCTTCATTAAATAATACCATGGCCTTCGAATACTCCTTTTTCCGTTTGTAAATAATCCCGATATTATTCTTTAGCTTGCCTATGTTTTTTACATTTCCATTTTTCTCTTGGATAGCCAAAGATTGTCTGTAATTTTCCAAAGCCTTATCATAATTCTCAAGGTTTTTGTAAATAATCCCAATGTTATTTAGAGATTTTGATATTCCCAGGGTATCGCCATTTTTCTTGGAAAGAAATAGCGATTTGTTGTAATACTCTAATGCCAAGGGAAGGTTTCCTTGATCATCATATACGATTCCTATATTGTTCAAACATTTTGAAATACCTTCCTCATACTTATATTCCCTATTGATTTTCAAGGCTTTTTTATAGTATGCGATCGCTTCTGTATAATTGCCTAAATCAGCATATGCGCTACCTATATTCATGATACTTGAAGCACTATTTTTCCAGTTTTCAATTTCTTCATCGACCCGTAAGGATTCTTTATAAAGTTCTATAGCTTTTTTATAATTTCCCTTATAATAGTATGCTGTTCCCATACCATTGAAGCTTTCAGATACCCCTATTTTAAAATCGATAGTTGTGTAAAGCTGCATGGCCTCTTCGTAATACTGCAGTGCCTTGTCAAAATCAGATAGAATTACCTGTACAGTACCCTTAATATAAATGGCTTTTGCCTTTCCCTTTTTAAACCCGATAGCTTCAGCAAGTTCCTCTGATTCTTTTATATACTTTATTGTTTTACCAATATCTTTTCGATGGCACGAAAAAGCTAGATTGTTTAACAGATTTATTCTAACGGTATCATTTTCTTTATGAAGGGACAGTTCGTTTTTTAAACTATCTATAGCATTAACACTTTGAGATTTTATCGTAATTGACATAAAAAATATACAGCATACAAGCAGCATATTTTTAGAGGTTAAACGCATATATTAGGCTATTTTTAAACTTTATAGAAAATCAAAGCTATAAATATATACCGGAGCTATTTAAACTTTTCGATTTTGTAAAAATAAACACCATTGGGCAGGTATATTTTTAGTCATTCCTCATAATCCAAGAATCAATGGCTCGAGTCCAGTCCCTGCTACTAGAAAAAAGGCTTCCAGTTTGGAAGTCTTTTTAGTTTTCCAAGAACTCTAATACGATTGACCTATAACTATCACCAATAGGGAGTTCCAATTTTCCAATTTCTACATCTTGCTTTGTGTAAGCAGTTATTTTATGGCTATTTACAATATAGGAGCGGTGTGTTCTGAGAAATCTAGCATCAAGGGTCTCTTCAAAGGACTTAAGACTTTGTTTTATTAAGTGACTTCCTTTTTCCGTTACTATTTTGATGTAATCCTTGACACTTTCAACATACAAAATATCATCAAAAAATAGTTTCACCTGTTTTCTATCTTCCCTAATAAAAATAAAATCACTCTTTACAACCTCAGAAAGTTTAGCTTCGGTATTCATAGCTTTTTGATACTCCAAAAACTTTTCTATTGACTTAAAAAAACGAGCAAATGATATAGGTTTCAGTAGATAATCCACAGCATTCAATTCAAAGCCATCCAAAGCAAAATCACGATAAGCGGTCGTGAAGATAACTTTTGGCTTCTCTATCAGGTTTTTAAAAAACTCCGTACCCTTTAAAATCGGCATTTCTATATCCAAAAAGAGAAGGTCTACTTTTTCTGCCTTGAGGATTTTGCTAGCCTCGATAGCACTGGCACAAGATGCCACCAGTTCAAAATCATCTAACTGTGCTAAATGTTTTTGAATGAGCCTTCTGGCTAGTATTTCATCATCAACAATGACACATCGGTATTTCATTTTTTCTTCAATCTTAGTACTGCTTTATAACTATCAACCTCATTGGCAAGTGTTAGTTCATGTGAGTTTGGATAAAGTAGTTCCAGCTGCTGCATTACATTTTTAAGACCCAATCGCCCTTCATTTTCTGAATTTCTCTCAGTAGAATTGTTTGGCTTGGAATTGTATATTGAAAATAGCAAATCCGTATTGTCCATCGTTAAGGAAATATCAATCTTAGCCTTTCTTAATTCTTGTGTTACGCCATGTTTAAAGGCATTTTCAATAAAGGTCAAAAGTAAAAGAGGAGCTATCTTGGTTTCAGGGTCAATAGTATAATCGAAATTCACTGCAATACGTTCACCGTACCGTATTTTTTCCAGTGCTAAATAATTCTCTATTAAATCAATTTCTTTTTGAACGGGCACATAGTTATTCTTACAACGGTAAAGTATATAATCCAAAATATCAGAAAGTTTTTCAATAACCTCTGGCGTTTTATCCGATTTATCCAACGCCAACGAATAAAGGTTGTTAAGGGTATTGAATAAAAAGTGTGGGTTCAGTTGATTGCGTAAAGCAGTAAGCTCGGCAATCTTTTTTTGCTCGTTCAATTTTAAAAACTTCTGCTGATTCTGGTAAAATCGCGCCATCAATAACAAAGCGGTCGGCGTAAGATACAATATACACTTGCTCAAGAATACGGAAAAATAAGTCAAACGCTTTCCATAGGGTTCTAACGCGTATTTAACTTGAATTTCGTTGTAAGAGTCAAAATAGATAACATCAAAATAAAACGTCTTAGCAGCCTGATACAATGCAAACACGGACATCAATAAAACTAACATCCAAAAAACAAAGAGGCCAATTTTGTTCTTATCCAAAAGTTTGGGCATAAGTACATAGATACATGTATAGGTGGTTACCATCTGTGCCAATACAATAAGCCCAAAGGATTCCAAGATATGCCGATAACTGGCATACATACTCGTATTGTTCACGGACAAGACAAAATACAGGTACACCACTGTCCAAAACAGTACATGCCTAAAAACAGGGGACTGAAAATATGCCGGTAACTTATCCATCGTAGGGCATAAAAATAACCTTTAAAGTCTTTCTAGAAACCATTTGTCCATGAAACAGTGATTACGGGCTATGAAGAGTTGAAAATGAACAATAAAAGCCTTTTGGCTATTCTACAGACAAGGATAGGCCATTCGTCTACTTTTCCAAAAAAGGACTGTACACAGCGATAGTTTTGAAAAAAATAAGAGGTGACAATGGGTAAAATATTAAAAGTTATTGTTGTAATTATGGTCCTGAGCATACAAGCTAATATATACGGACAAACCATAACATCGGTTACTGGCAACGTACTAAATACAAAAAAAGAGGTTGTATTGGGAAACGCCCTTATCATCTCTCCATTAGACTCCACTATTATAACGGGAACAACTTTTTTTGAAGGAAAGTTTGAGTTAACAAATCTTAACGAGCGTAAAATACTTCTAAAACTTACTTCGCTCGAATTTAAAGACACATTTATAACTATAGATTTTAAAGGAATTTCGGATATCGACTTGGGGGATATCATCGTTGACGAAGCAAGCAATGCCTTGGAAGAGGTGGTACTGGTAGCCAACCTCCCCTTATTCGAAACCAAAAATGATGGAACAGTACAAGTTAATGTAGAGAACACAGTATTAGCAACAAGTAACTCCGTTCAAGAGATTTTATCAAGGTCGCCCAATGTATTGGTTGAAGATGAAGGTATTTCAATTATTGGAAAGGGTACGGCCATCATCTATTTGAACGGTCAACGTATTTTTAGCGAGCAATTGGCAAACGTACAAGCTTCCGAAATCAAGAACATCGAAATTATATCCAATCCCTCCGCAAAATACGACGCTGAAGGACAGGCAGTAATCAATATTGTTACCAGTACTTCTACAATGGAGGGGATAAAGGGAATGCTAAGCCAAAATGTTAGTGTTTCGGACTTTTCACCAACCAATACAAACACCAATTTTAATTTTGATTATAGAAAAAATCGTGTTTCCATAACAGGGAACTATGGAATGCAGTTAGGAGCTTATCGTTTTTTATTGAATACGACCAGAAACAGATCAGGAGAAGGAGATTCTTTTAATTCGGATATTACAACAGATTGGGAAAGAGAGCAAAAATATTTTGCCAACTACGGAGTTGGAGTACAGTACAATTTCACGGATGAAAGCTATTTGTCCATCGGTTACAATGGCCTCAACCACGCTCTGGGAGGAACCGAAAGCAGCAACAACGACATTAACTTCAATAGTGTATTGGAACAATTTGAAAGTATTGTCAACAAAGACGACCTCACCACCCAAAATGCTTATGTTCTAAACTATTTTCAATCACTGGACTCTCTAGGTTCTTCATTTTATTTTGGGGGTCAATATTCTCGTAATAATACCGCAATAGATGATATTATTGATGAAGAATCCGTTAGTGAAGGGCAAATATCAAGGCGTACACTTAAAAATCTTGTAGATAGGGAAATTCCCATTTACAGCGCAAGACTGGACTTTACCAAAGTATTTTCAGAAAAAGGACAGCTGGAGACCGGAATTAAATTTGGGAACGTCCAGAATACTTCAGACTCTGACTTTCTGGTCTCGACCAATGAAGCCGATTTTACTCTAGATGAAGACCTTTCAAGAGAATTTGAATACAATGAACAGATTTATGCAGCCTATATCAATTACAGTAAAAGTGTATCGGAAAAAGTGAATTACAATTTTGGACTACGGAGTGAATTGACCGAATATGAACTTGCAACGGACAATCTAGAAGCTCCAATAAAGGATGATTACTTAAATCTATTCCCAAATGCTTCAATAGGATTAGTCTTGAATGAAAACAAGTCCTTTTTCGCCTCTTATGCTTCAAGAATAGCGCGCCCAAGATATGAATCCTTAAATCCCACTATCATCTACCAGGATGCCTTTACCTCAATTCAGGGAAACCCCAATATAGTGCCGGAAAAAATCCACGCTTTTGAAATCGGGGCAAATCTCCGTAAAATAACCTTAAAACTTGGTTACAATTACACTTTAGATCCAATAACAGGCGGAGCGGTTCAAGGAGAGGACCCAAAGAGTTATATACTACAACGCTTAAATAGTAATAGACAACATGATGTTTTTGCCAATGCAATCTTACCTTTCAATATCGATTGGTGGACGTCTATGAATTCCGTGACCGTTAGTTACAATAAATTAATAGACACCCAATCCTCTTTTGGTTTCAAAGAAACTCGACCACAGGCTTACCTCTACACCAATAACAAATTCACCTTGTTCGAAGGTATGAAGCTACAATTAATAGCTTGGTACCTGAGTAATCGCTATGATGGAATTTATTCTAGAAAAAATCAAGCTGAAATCACGTTGGGATTGGAGAAGGATTTCTTCAATAACTCTTTAAAACTCCAAGTGGTCGCCAATGATATCTTTCAAACGAATAAGCCTGATGGCGACTATCGCCTTGGAAATACATTGATTTTTTTCGATAGGATCAATAACACCCGGTACTTTAGGTTTATGGCTACCTATAATTTTGGAAAGTTGACAAAAACCAACTACCAACGCAAGTCCACGGGTGACGACGAAAACAATAGACTGTAGAAATTATAGTTAATCTCTTTTTGATAAAGATTTCACCGTTCTAAAACCCAAATGCTCTTGTGCAGAATCCGTACTATTCGCCATTCTTGAAGAAATGCGATAACTTGCACAATACGATTCATGGCAAAGAAATGAACCTCCTTTAATCACTTTTTCCTGTACATAGGGGTTGTTGGCATTAAAGGCCTCCTTAGCACCTTGAGGATTGATAATCACCTCTTCTGAATTGGCCAATGTTCTGTAATACTTGGTATTGTACCAATCCGAAGTCCATTCCCATACATTCCCCGATGTATCGTAGAGTCCAAAAGCATTCGCCTCAAAACTTTTTACTGGAGCGGTACCTTCAAATCCATCTGCTTCATTATTTTCATTTGGAAAAGTTCCTGTCCAGATGTTTGCCCTATTTTCTAAACCATCTTTAAGTACGCCCCAGTGGTACGGAGCATCTTTAACTGCATTCCCACGAGCGGCGTACTCCCATTCTGCCTCTGTTGGCAATCGATGCCCTTTCCATTCACAGTACGCCAATGCATCTTCAAAAGATATGTGAACTACGGGATGATTTTCTTTCCCGGTTAAATCACTTCCCGGTCCTTTAGGATGTTTCCAGGAAGCTCCTACTTTCCACTTCCACCATTGTGATACGTCCATAAAGTTAGTAACGGGTTCGGGCGTTTTTCTAAATATCAATGAGCCTGGCTGAAAAATTGAATCGTGTGGCTTTGGAGTTCCCGGAGGCAATTGTTGCTTCATCTCCTCCCAATCCAATGCCCGCTCTGCAACGGTAACGTAACCGGTAGCTTCTATAAACTTTTTAAATTCTGCATTGGTGACTTCCGTAGCATCCATAAAAAATCCATCTACTGTAACGGTATGGGAGGGTTTTTCGTGCGCCATAGCTAATTGATCCCCAGCTACAGCCCCTTGTTCAAAACTCCCTCCAGGAATCCAGACCATTCCTTCCGGTACTTTTACACCTTCAAGAAGACTATCTAGTATGGAATAACTTTCTTTTGGTTTTTCTTCGGATGGTTTTTGCTTTCTTGAATTACAGGAAAAAAGCAAAATCAAAAGAAGGACACCTATACTTTTATAATAGTTTAAAATCATGCCTATTGGTTTTTAGGTAAACGAAGATACAAAGGCGTTTTTGCCTTTCGACAAGCTTGTTTCATAAAAAATAGATTGAAAACAATAGTACTTCCTAAAGAGAATATACTTTTCGAAGATTTTATGTTACCTCCAAAATTGGTTTTCTTCTTTGTGTGAAATTTAAGATCATTAACACAGTGATAATTAAAAAAATCATTCCACCGATTATGAAAACTTTCGTTGCTAAAAACTCAAACAAAACTCCGCCTAGAATGAGCCCAAACATACTGGCGATACTTCCCATGCTATTCCCATAGCCCTGAATAGTTCCTTGCATAGTTGATTTACCTGTTCTGGACAAGAGTGCCATAAAGCTTGGCCACATTAATCCGTTCCCTATGGAAAGCAGTGTATTTGCCAAATAGATAATCAATAAACTCTGGTAAGATAATAGTAGAAATGACAGCGCCAATACAAACGAACCTACCAGGATTAGCTTTTCATTGCTCACTTTTCCCTCTAGTTTAGTAAGTACCGGACCTTGGACAATAATCATGATAAGACTTGAGTATGCCAAAAAAACACCCAAATTCGTAGAGGACCACTCCAAAATGGTATTCGCATAAATGGGCAATCCTGCATAGAAAAGGCTAAATCCTAAAAAGGTGAGAAAATAGACAAGGTACAGCAAAGGAATCCCAGGTTCTTTCAAAACCATCTTTAAACTGGTTTTTTGTGGGCCCGCCTGCAGCTCACCTTCTTGATAGCAGTCTTTATGCTCGACCTGAAAGAATCGACGTAGCGAACGCAAACCTACTTTACCGGTATTAACGACGCAAGGAACACTTTCCTTTAATTGTGTGTTGATTACAAATATGGCCACTAATGAGATTATGGCAGCCAAAATCAAAGGCAAGACCTCACCCAAAATAGTTGATGCTAAAACCCCTGCAAAAGCCGGCCCCAGTACAAAGCCCAGACTGGTCGCGGCACCCATTTTTCCAAAATTTGAATTTCTGTCCTCATCGGTAGAGATATCGGATAGGTAAGCGTTGGCGACAGAGATGTTTCCGCCCGTAAAACCATCAAAAATTCTGGCCAGGAAAATAATGACCAAGGGCAGGGTCATCACATAACTTCCTGTAATATTTGTATTCTGTGACCATAACTCGGTTTCGGGAAGGATAAAGGCCAACAAGAAAAGTGTCCAGGCAACAAAGGTTCCCAACTGGCTTATGACGAGTACTTTTTTTCGCCCAATTTTGTCGGAAAGCCGCCCTAATATGGGTGCACCTATAAATTGAAAAAAGGGGTACATAGCTCCCAGGATTCCATAGATAAAACCGTTTCCTCCCAAATCCGTTACTATAAAAATAAGAATAGGTACTACAATGCTATAGCCCAATATTCCAATGAAATTGACCAATAAAATAGGAAAAATCTTAGGAGAAATGAGCTTGGGAAGCTTCATATAAAGTTAAAAATCCGTTCCTTTTAAAGATACGGATTTTATTGTCCCAATTCCCTAGCTTCAAAACGAACAAGTTCTTGATTTTCAAAAGCCGTATTTGCTTCAATAGGATTGCAACATACCTCGCAATCCTCAACATAGGTTTGGTTGGATACCGACATATCCAGCAGAAAAGAAATCTCTTCCCAACAATAGGGACATTGAAAAAAATGTTCGTGCATATCTTATTCAAAAACAATTCTTACGAGTTCAATATCTCGACTGCGCTCGATATGGCTTAACGTATCAATTCGCCGATCAAAAGTCTACGTTCAGCAATTGACCGCTTATTTGCAACATTTGTAATTCGGCCAGTTTAGCACTGTATTTGGCTTGACTTTGTGCTAACTCCGCATTCAATAAATTTAACTGTGCCTGCCTAAATTCTATAGAGGTGACTTGGCCCAACTTATAGCGTTCGTCTGTTCGTTTAAAGTTGTTTTGGTTGGTCTGCAAATTCTTTTCCTGCACTTCCAAAACGAACAATGCGTTAGTGTAACTATCCCATGCATTTCGGATATCGCGCTCTACTTCCAGCTCTATTTGTTTTTTTAGCAGTTCTTGATTTTCGTATCCGATTTTTACATTTTTTATACCAGTAACCCCTCTTCCACCATCAAAAAGGTTCCATGTTAAGTTAACCGCTCCCGTTACTCCTGTTGAAGTGTTCTGAATTAAGAAAGCAAGTGGACTGTTGTTGTTGGATTCATTCCAACCGTATGTTCCCGTCAAACCAATGGTGGGCAAAAAAACGCTTTTAGCGGCCTTAACATTATATTCGTTGATAATCATTTCTTTATCCACAATCTGTAAACGAACATTGTTCAATTTTGCTTCTTCGTGCATGTTCTCCATTTGTAGCCCAGGAACAAAGTTGACCGTAGTATCTGCTAAAAACTGGTTTGAAAGCTCTTGGTTCAAGACTAGGTTTAAATCCCGCATTGTATTGCGTAACTGTTGTCTGGAATTTAAAAGATTGATGCTATCCGTATTTATATCCACCTCGGCATTCAACACATCTAAGCCCGTATTCTGTCCATATTCAAATTGATATTCAGCACGTTTCAATCGCTCCTTTGAAATTTCTAAGGCCTGCCCAAGATTGTTGGTGTTTTCGGTCAATCTGGCTACTTCGTAATACACCGTAAACAACTGAAGAATTGTGTTTTCTATGGTTTGTCTTACTTCTAATTCCGACTGTTGTGAGCGTTCCTTAAAACTTTTATAGGTGTACCGTCTGTTGAGACCATCGAACAAGGTATAGTTTACATCTACGGATGCATTGTAACGTCTTGTTTCTGCGCCATCCGCTGTACGCACATCGCCACTTGCCAACTGACCTTCTGTATTCTGTACATCTATACTTCCGCCTCCTATTGCGGTTACCGTTGGCAAATATCCAGAATTTAAGATGCTGGCATTATTATCATCGATTTTTTTTGTGTTTCTGGCGACCCTAATGTCCAAATTATTTTCTAAAGCCAAATCAATAGCTTCTTCTTTGGACAGTATTTTATCCTGAGCTTGTATTGAATGTATGTGAACCAGTAAAAAAAAGGGTAGTGTATATAATATACTTCTCATCATCTTGTTTCTTCTAAAACTTCTGAAACGTCTTCGTTGGATTCTATATGGTTTGTACTTCCGTTGAGCTTGTGCGTACCTTCCAACATAAACTGTTCTTCACCTTGCTCTTTAATAGCGCGCTCCACCTCTTCTTTGGAAACTTTTTCACCAGTCCATATTCTCTTGCTCCAAACTTTTATATTATTTCCGAACGAAAGGAACAAAGGCAACATGACCAAGGTCAAAACGGTGGCAAAACCAATACCATATGCAATAGAGATGGCCATTGGTTTAAGAAATTGTGCCTGTCTACTTTTTTCCAATAGCAATGGTGCCAAACCAGCAATAGTGGTAACAGAAGTTAAAAATATAGCTCTAAAACGAGAGCGACCGGCTTCATATATAGCTTCGTTGAATTTGAGACCATTACGAAGGTTTATATTGAATTTACCAATAAGTACCAGACCGTCATTGACCATGATACCTATAAGGGCAATAATGCCCAGCATGGAAAGGATATTAATTGGAAAGCCATGTATCCAATGCCCCCATGCCACAGCCGTTAAACTAAAGGGCACCAAAAGTATGAGCAATAAAGGTTGACTAAAACTTCTAAAAGTAAATGCTATGGTCACAAAGATCAGAAAAAGTACCGTAAGGCCTGCAAAACGTAAGGAACCTATAAGTTTATTTGCCTCTCTGTTCTGTCCTTCGTAAGATGGGGTTATTGAGGGATATTTTGATAATATCTCTGGCATAACATCTGTACGAATCCAAGTCATTGCATCCGTTCCACTAGTCGTTTCCGGGTCTTTTAAATCAGATGAAACTTGAATTTCCCGTAGCCCGTCCAAGTGATTGATAGCAACATCGCCGCGTTCAATGGAGTACGTGGCAATTTCCTTAAGTGGTATCCGCTCTCCATTGGGCGCTGAAATCCGCATCTCGTCCAAATCAGCAATGGAAGATCTATTATCTCTATCGTAACGGACCCAAACCCGAATCTCGTCCTGTCCTCTCTGAAAACGTTGTGCTTGGGCACCAAAAAAACCCGATCGCACTTGGTTCATAACGGTTTGGAGATTCAATCCAAGTAAATAAGCGTTTTCTTTTAGTTCCAGTCGTATTTCTTTGATTCCCGCTGGATCGTTATCGGTAACATCCTTTAAAAGCGAATTGTTCAGCATCGCTGTTTTTAATTCTGTCTTAGCTGCTTTGAGTTCTTCTATATTATTTCCTAAAAGTGAAACAGAAACTGGATCACCCCCAAAATTGCCCCCAGAACCATAGATAAGACTTTCCACACCTACAACTGGACCCACCAATTCCCTAAGCCGTGTGGTCACCAAGTCTGCCCTGATCGCATCTGGACGTTCTTCTCCAGGCAATAAATTAATGATCAATCTTGCTGATGAGGAGCCCGGGCCCACATTTTTAAGCATGTTTTCGAACAACATCTTATCCGTTTCCTGTAAATATTCATCCGTTAGCTCTTGATTTACTATTTGTGCTTTGTCCTGTATTAAACTGATAATGGAATCTGTTATTTTTTCGTTAGTTCCATTCGGCATAGACAATTCCACTGCAATCTGATCACTGGCAATTCTTGGAAAAAACGCAGTTCTTATGATGCCTCCCCCTATAGACCCAAAGGTCAAAACAAGTGCCATAAAAAAAATGGCAAAAGTGAGTAATTTATAGTCTAGGGCAAAGCGTAATGTAGGACTATATAACTTGTCACGCATCCAAGCCATGGATTGGTCACCCATTTTATTGATAACCCTCAATTTGGAAAAAACACGGGCAACTCCATTCTTAGGTCCCTGCTTTTGTGGTTGAAGTGCTTTTGAATGTGCCAAATGTGCAGGTAATATAATCAGTGCTTCCACCAAAGAAACCACCAAAGTCAATATGACGATTACAGATACCTCACTAAAGAAATCACCTATCCTTCCATCCAAAAACAGAAAGATTGAAAATGCTAGTATCGTGGTTATGATTGCGGAAAGAATAGGGGGAATAACCTCCATGGTACCATCTATAGCCGCCTGAACGGGTGTTTTTCCTTTTTCGTAATGTTGATAGATATTTTCGGCTATCACGATACCATCATCCACCAAAATCCCAATAACGATAATCATCCCAAATAAAGACAGTACATTAATGGTAACATTGAGCATTGGAGCAAAAACAAACATCCCCAAAAAAGCTATCGGTAGGCCAAAAGCCACCCAAAACGCCAATCTGGTATTCAAGAAAAGAGATAGAAAAAGAAGCACTAAGGCCATACCTACAATGGCATTTTCCGTAAGTAGGTCTGTACGTTGCGTAAGTGTTTTGGACAGATCCCTAACAACATCCAATTGAACATTGGTGTATTTCTGATTGAAATCCTCTATATACTCTTTTACATTCTCCGCAGAACCGATTAAATCTTCGGTGTTGGTACTTGTTATTGTCACGTTTACCGATAAGTCGCCATTGAAGTAGGATACATTTGGTGTTTCGGAAAAACGATCACGAATCTTTGCTACGTCCTTTAATCGTATGACTTTACCGGATTCATCTGCCCGTACCACCAGATTCGAAAGTTCATCACCATAATAGGAGCGGTTGTTTGCCCTTATCAGATATTCCTCCGAATTGGTTTTTATATTCCCTCCCGTCACCAAAATATTGGCACCTGAAACGGCTTGTGCTACATCGGCAAAAGAAATATCGTAGGCCAAAAGACTATTCTCATCAACAGCAATTTCTATTTCTTCATCTGGATACCCTGCAATTTCTATTTGTGATATCCCATCGATTGCACGCAAATCATTTTCTATCTGGCGACCTATCTGTTTTAAGGTTACCAACGGAATATTATTTCCACTTACCGCAAAACTTATAGTAGGTCTTACCGCTTCTAGTTTTGAAACCACAAGAGGTTCCATACCTGTAGGAAATGTGGGGACTCTATCGACTGCGTTTTTAACTTCCAATAACATGAAATCGATGTCCCTGCCTTTTTCAATCTCTACGTTTATGGTTCCGCTATTTTCACTTGAGGTCGAGGTCACCCTATCCACTCCTTCCAAACCTTTGAGGTTATCCTCAATTTTTAGAACAATACCTTCCTCTACTTCTTGTGGGGATGCTCCAGGATATGTAATTGCTATAACAACATTTCGTGATTCTGCAAGTGGGAAAAATGATGATTTTAGCGAAAGTGCCCCAACAATACCAAAAATGAAAAAAGCAATAATGATTACATTTACCGCTACGTGATACTTAATGAAATAAGATATTACCTTTCTCACGATTTCGCCTTTTTATCTTGATTTTCGTCATATACCTTCACCAGCATTCCTGCATATGCACCCGTGAGCGATTTGGAAACAATCACTTCACTGTCCGGCACATCTTTTAGCACTACTTTTTTATCCGTGAAATATACGGGCTTAACGTCTATTAAATCAAGTACTGAATCGCGTACCACAAAAATTTGATTGTTCTCAAGTAACAATGAACGGTCTACTTCGATGGCATTGGCTTCTTCTTTTGCCTCTACATTGGCCTCCAAATATTGTCCTTCTTTCAAGTTTTCGCCACTAACCTCTATAAATACGGTTATGGTCTGCGAACTTTGGTCAACACGTCCATTAATTCGAGTTACCTCACCCATATAATCCTGTGTATTCTCCAGGTTTGAAAGTTGTACTTTTTTTCCCAATTTTAAAAAATCTCCGTACGTTTTACTAACGGACACCTCTAATTCATAAGCTCCCACGCTTATGAACTCTCCTAATTTTTGTCCTGCCCGTATCAAGGTTCCTTCTGTCACCAAAGCTTCGGTCAGGACACCATTAAAAGGTGCAGCAATATTATACTTGGAGAGACGCTGTTCAAGGTTCTTTACATTATAATAGTTGGATATAATACCTCTACCGGAAATAAAGAATTTTTCCTTCTCTGTAGTAATTTCAGGTAATTTGGGAGTACTGTTGTTTAAATCGAAGTTATTTAAATATTCTTGCCATTTGGTATAGATTTCTGGATAATCCAATCGTAAGTCCGGCATAATGGAAGTCAACAGATTGTACAAATCGCTTTTGGCGGATTGTACGCTGGCATAATACTCATTGGCATCGATTCTGATTAAAGTCTGTCCGGTACTATATTCCTGACCTGTCCTAAATAATTTACTTCCAGACCTGAAAACGCCCTGAACCTCAGAAAACAGTTCAACACGTTGCTTTGCCCTTAAATTTCCATTAGCGGGAACTACTATTGGAATAACGCTATTTAGCACCGTATCTACAAAAACAGTCTTGACAACTTGTTGTGGCTTTGGTCTTCTATCCTTTTTGCTTCCCGCAATCAATCCAGCGAAATATAATGATGCAAAAATAATTAGGCCGCCTACAACAGCAGAAATAATAAGCTTACGCATGTGTCGTATAAATTAGTCCCTGCAAAACTATCCCCTCCTATAAGTTTGAAGGGTTAAATATTTCATAAAATGTTTATCCTTTTAATTTTTGACAAAAAAAAGGGGATACACGCCTGTATCCCCAAACCAAACAAACTAAAGTATAACTAACTACTCATTATCGTCTTCGTCTTCGAATTTTGTGTCCGCCATTCTAGAACGTTTTAATTGTATTTCATTGAATTTAGGATTCAATGTTTTTTCGTCAGAATCAAAAACTAAAAACTGTTTTGTATCCATTTCGTTTAATCCTTTGTAGGAATTAAATCTGTTGTTCTGTATCTGTAGAATTTTTAAACTTGCCAATTGTGCAAATTCTAGAGGTATTTCGCCACCTAATTGGTTATTTGCCAATACCAATTCCTTCAACTGACCTAGTTTTCCTATTTCTTGGGGAATTGTTCCCTCTAAATTGTTTTCAAAAAGACCTAGTGCCTCTAAGTTTGATAGGTTTCCTATGGAATTAGGGATAATACCCTTCAAGTTATTGCTAGAGAGATTAAGTTCTTTCAGATTTTTTAATTTCCCAAATGATGCGGGTATGGCACCCGTCAAAAAATTATTGAACATAGAAAAAACCTGAAGTGATTCCAATTGATTCACATCTGCTGGTAAAGATCCTTTGATTCTATTCATCTCTAAACGCAAGACTTGTAAATTTTCAAGTTTCACAATATTCTCGGGCAAAACGCCGGTAATATTATTGAAAGCAAGGTTTAAGTGCGTCAAGTATTTCAGTTTCCCTATACTTTCAGGAAGAATTCCTTCCAAATTGTTTCTAAAAAGGTTAATCTTTACAACATGGTTGTCCTTCACTTGTATACCTTTCCATGTATCCACGGGGTCCTTTAGGTTCCAAGGAGTGGTCCATTTTTCACCATTCATGCTTTTGAACAGATCTACCAATGCGTCTTTTTCCTTTTTGGAAACCGCTGCATTAATAAATAATTGGGAAGTAATACATACTACTATCAAACAAAAAAATGTCTTTCTGAGCATGGGTTATGCGTTTAGGTATCGTGTTATAGGTGCAAATATGGCAATGAAAGTAAAATCTTACAAATTAATTGGGTGAACTACGAGCAATATGTTGTAAACGAAGTGAATTATGTGGTGAAGAAATCTTTTTTGATGCTAAAGGAATGCTTCAAGGTCTTTGGACATGTTTTCCCAATCCTCCATTAAGGACTCTAGAACATCCTTTTTACCTTGATATTCGTCAAAAAAACCTTGTTTGGCGATAGTGCTATCATAATCCATTAGCAAGTCATGGTCAATGGATGCAATTTCTTGTTCCAAATGAGTGATTTTCTTTTCTACTCCGCTAAGCTTATTTTTTAGGGATTTAATTTTCTTTTGAATTTGATAGTCGTTTTCTTTTACCGCAACTTTTTCAACAGGCTTTACTTTTTCTCTCTTTTCTATCTTTCTAAAATCATCCGCTTTGCGTTGCTCCAAATAAAAATCGATATCTCCTAAATATTCTTTAATGCTTCCATCTTTGAACTCATATACTTTATTTGTTAGGCCTTGAAGAAAATCCCTGTCATGGGAGACCAAGATCAAAGTGCCTTCAAAATTCTGTAATGCCCGTTTTAATACATTTTTCGATTTTATGTCCAAGTGGTTCGTGGGTTCATCCATAACCAGCACGTTGAAAGGTTCCAATAACATTTTGGCCAATGCCAATCGATTTCGTTCGCCCCCGGACAACACTTTTACATACTTTTCAACCTCATCGCCCCGAAACAAAAAAGAGCCCAAAATATCCCTTACCTTACTTCGATTACTCTCATTAGCGGCATCTATCATTGTATCTAGGACAGTTTTGCCGCCATCTAGATATTCAGCTTGGTTCTGGGCAAAATAACCGATCTGGACATTGTGTCCCATTTTAAGTTGACCTTCATAGTCTAGCTCGCCAACCATTATCTTTGCCAGTGTTGTCTTTCCCTGCCCGTTCTGGCCAACAAAGGCTGTTTTGCTTTCGCGTTCCACTAAAAGGTCAACACCATTCAAAACTTGGTTTTTGCCATAACTCTTGGAAAGGGCTTCAAGCTCGGCAACAACTTTTCCAGGGGTGACGGATATAGGAAACCTAAAGTTCATTACGCTATTGTCATCTTCGTCGACCTCAATACGTTCAATCTTATCCAGCTTTTTAATTAGAGATTGTGCCATTGAGGCTTTTGAGGCTTTTGCCCTAAACTTTTCTATAAGTTTTTCTGTTTGCTGTATCTGTTTTTCTTGATTCTTTTGGGCACTAAGCTGCTGGACTTTTATTTCGTTCCGTTGTTCCAAAAACTTTGAATACGGTTTATTGTAATCATAGATTCTCCCCAACGAAATCTCTATGGTCCTATTGGTTACATTGTCCAAAAACATTTTATCGTGCGAAACAATCACTACCGCCCCGGCATAATTCTTTAAGAACTGTTCTAACCAGATAATGGACTCAATATCCAAATGATTGGTAGGTTCATCCAATAGCAGCACATCATTATTTTGAAGCAGAAGTTTTGCAAGCTCTATTCGCATTCGCCAACCTCCTGAGAACGTATCGGTGACTTTATCAAAATCATTTCTCTTAAAACCTAATCCCAAGAGCACTTTTTCTGTATCTCCTTGGTAATTGTAGCCTCCCAAAATCTCGTATCTGTGGGTAACATCGGTTAGGTCTATCATGAGTTGGTTATACGCCTCACTTTCATAATCTGTACGCTCGGCAAGACCTTGGTTTATTTCATCAAGCTGCAGCTCTAATGATTTAATCTCGTGAAATGCCTGATAGGATTCTTCTAAAACCGTTCTTCCTAATTCAAAATCGATGTCTTGTTTTAAAAATCCAACCCTAATATCCTTTTCCATGGCAATCGTTCCAGAATCTGGAGCCATTTCCTTGGCAAGCAACTTTAACAAAGTGGATTTTCCAGCTCCGTTTTTTCCAATGAGACCTACCCTGTCACCTCCATTTAAACGAAAGGCAATTTCTTCAAAAAGGTAATCACCCCCAAAAGCTACAGATAGATTATGAATGTTCAGCATTTTACGTGACCTGTGTTACATAACAAAAGTAGTTGAATCCGTACCTTTGTAAAAAATTGTTACAAATGTTAAAAAAAGGAAACAAACTCTACAGCATTTTAACAGGAAGTTGTCCTAGGTGCCACGAGGAGAACATGTATGCAAACAATAATCCGTATGCGATTGGACAGATTTTTAAGATGCATGAACGCTGTTCAAATTGTGGGCTTAAATACAAAATCGAGCCTTCTTTCTTCTACGGCTCTATGTATGTGAGTTATGGGGTTGGAATAGCATTTGCCGTAGCGGCTTTTGTTATCGTTTTCTTGATAGTTGGCGCTTCTCTTGTAAACACTTTTATTGCTATTGTACTAACATTGATTGTTTTTATGCCGGTAATCATTCGGTTGTCCAGAAATATTTGGATCAACTTTTTTATTAAGTACGAACCCAAAGGTTTGAAGGGTCAGTTGGAATAATACTTTCTTGTAAACCGATCAATATCAATTTCCGAATCCAGTGCCATATTCTTTTCGATTGCACTGAACAATTGATTGGAAACTTGTGGTGCTATTAGTACACCCCTGGAACCAAGACCATTTAATACATATAATCTTTTATATTCCGGATGCTGTCCAACCAATGGTCTTCTGTCCACTACAGTTGGTCTAATACCTGCAACATGTTTCACGACCTCAAAATCACATTTTAAAAATGTCTTCAATTTTGTTAGCAGTTCATTTTTTGAATCAATCGTAGGTTCATTGGTCTTGTCCTTCCATTTGTATGTAGCGCCTACACGATACAAGTCTTCTCCCAACGGGATAATAAAAACAGAAGATTTAATGACACTGTTTTCTTTCAACTCAGGTGCTCTTATGGTCAAAAGCTCTCCTTTTGTACCATTTAACGGTAAATACTCGAAAAAAGGGTTGCTCTTGAGTCCGTAGCCGTCAGCAAAAACGATATACTTTGCTTTTGTAGGTTTATACGAAACATAATCCTCAAGCACCTCAAAACTACCATATTCAAAAGGTTCTTTAATCAGCAGGTTCTTTTGAATCAAACTATTCGAATAGGCTAACAGTAATGCCTTTGTGTCTATTCTACCCGTATAGTTAACTTCTCCAAAACCAAAAGGAGCATCAATATTTGCATTATTGTTTTTGAGGATAGTAGTGGATAAAAAATAATCAAGTCCAGGGCGGTCTGCAGCCTGAAACCAAGAATTCTGTTCTTCTATGGATGCGAACCTTCGTAATACTCGAAGCTTATGATCTAATGTTATGCTGAGTTTTTGTTCTAAATCAGCATAAAACGGAATAGCCAAATCCATTTGTTCCCTAGCGTTCCAGGCCAGAGTAAATCTTTTTAGGATGACCGGATTGTAAAGTCCTCCAGCTACAAGCGATGCTTGTTGGGAATCATCCGATATTACTTTGAAGGACATACCTTCTTTTTCCAATTTTTCACAAAAAGCAATTCCCGCTAAACCAAGACCAACTACCAGATAATCCAACATAATGCAAAACTAATCTTCTTCATTGGAATTTGCTACTTTACCAAATTAAATGAGATTGGAAAACTCCGCATTAGACAATACATCTACACAAAAGGTACCAAAATAAAAACGCCGCACTTTCGTGCGGCGTCTGTATGAATTGAATTGGAAATTTAATACTTGGGGCTAATATGCCCACATATCCTGCTCCCTATCTCGGATCACCTCTTTGATTCTTTTGGACTCCAATAGTTGGAAAAGTGCATTGTCAAAAACATAGTCGTCAATTTCACGGTCACCGTGAACATTGTCTTCTTTATAGATGACGCCATTAAAACGTCTTGCGTTCAACAGCATATCATAAGTAATTGGTCGTGCCGAATTACGTTGATTATACACTTTGGCTTCATGCAAAACTTGTCTTGCTGCTGGATACCAGACCCAAAACAATTCTACTTTATTCTCACCAGGATCTACAGACTCATCGTCGATAAAGTTTACGTCTGGAGCAACTGGTGCAATACCTAATAAGCGGTATCTCAATTCCCCTTGACGCTTATCAAAATACCAGATGCCTTTGATGCGATACTCTTCAATATCTGCAGCGGTCAAATCTCTCTGATTGATAAACTCAGCTGAAATTTGCTCACCCGCATTGATTTGTTCGTAACCAAGGTCTGTGGTATCCACTTTACTCAGCGTAGCGCTTAAATCTTCAAACTTACGCTTTTCGGTAAAGTAAGAATCCGTGTATACTTCGGTCAGTTTACCATTTTTGATATTTTTCATCAATACGTGGTACAAGGACCTTCTGTCCCCTCCAATACCTATGGTATCGGTTGGATAGTATAACGGGAAATTAACACGCTCATCCAGGTCAATTACTTCCCATACGGTTTTGGACCAAAGGATATCTCTATCATCTGTGTATCCATATTCCAACGGGGCATCGTTGTCCTGTTCTATTTGAGCCTCGGTTTTCTTACCGATATCTTCTGGCAATTTGGCATTCAGAATGTTTGCCTGGGCCATCATAGACACCGGTACCAAACTTAAAGCTCCAATTAAAAATACATTTTTCCAATTCATGATAATCTGTATACTTTATTTAGTTTGTAAGCTCTACAACAACAGGAGAAACTTTTTTCAACTTATAGCTCTTGTTGTTAGAAATGTATGCTTTAATATCAAATATCTGAACCGCCTCACCTCTCTTAGCTCTTTGCAGGGCAGATTTGGCTCTGGCATTCAATTTGTTTCCGTTGATCACTATAGTAGGTTGACCCGGTACTTTGAACTTAAATCCACTTACACCAAGATTTAAATCAAAGTCAAAGTCTTCCAACATAGCTCCTATCGTAGATATTTCCAAGTTCTTCCTTGGCATTTTAACGCTACCGGATTCACCTCTTACGGTACCTCCTGGTCTTGGAATATCTTTGATACGGAACGTTGCAGGTGTACTGATACGCTGACCATCTGGCAAAACACCGGAAGCACTAATTGTAACTTCTCTTCCTTTTCCAGGATTCATTACATACTTGCTACCACTTCTCTTGGAAAGTCCAGGAGCAGATGCGGAAACTTTGTTATCAGGAATACCAGGAATGGATATGGTCATAGGGTTAGCAACCCCACGGTATACCACATTCATCTTGTCAGCAGCGATTACTGCAGCATTTGGTTTAGAAATTGTTGCAAAAGTATTTTTTACTTCAACAGGTATTTCTTCACCATCTTGCATAAAGTACATAGTACCAACAATTTCATGATCGCCCGGGCTACCGGCACCAATCAACATTTGAACTCCACCAGCTTCCAATCTGTAATCTTTACCTTCGGTCAATTTTCTACCGTCCAAAGTCAATTCAGCTTTAACAGGTGTAGATGTTTTATCTGTTTTACTGATGATAATTTTACCATCGTACTTATCGCCGTTATAGAAAGCTGACTTAGAAGCCAACAATGAAGTGGCAAAGTTTGTCAATGAAACCTGACTTGTAAGTTCACCTTCCAACATCGATTTTAAAGCACTCTCTTCAGTAGCCTTAACATCTGCCTGTAGTGCAGTTAACTTAGCCAAAGAAGCTACCAATGGATATCCTTCATAGTGATAGTTTATCCAGTCTTGCTTCGTCCCATCTCTTTTTTCAACCTTACCGTTCTCATCACCAGTTTGAAAACGGGTCTTTACGGACTGCTTTAGAGCTTCTGGTACAATAGCGGCAACTTGGGTTTGGTAATCAGTAATTCTTTTCATGAATTCCTTACCCTCCTTAGATAAATTGTCTCCTTGAAAAAGTTTCTGATCCAAATAATCCGAATTATCCATTCTTGCATAATCCTTGGGGTCTTCAAGCTTTTCGGTCATACCCTTTTTAAGGGATTCCAAATAATCAAAATACTCTTGCGATAAACTTTTTATCTTTTGAGCGTTTTGAAACAAGACACCGTATTTCGCGGCATCCTCTTCGGATTTAGTTTCCAGACTCGCCAAAAAGTTATCATTACTTTCGGTAGTCTTTATATTGGAAGTCTCAAGCTTTTCGTTCATGATACCGAACGCCGCAAGAACTTCCTTACTCATATTCAGGGCCAACATCGCGATGAAGATCAAATACATAAGATTGATCATCTTCTGACGTGGTGTTTGTTTTCCTCCTGCCATGTTTTTTTCTAATTAGAATTAATAATTAATTTGATCTGGGTTTTGGTATATTAATCAAATCCCTAATTAGTTTTTGCTCATTGCAGATAGCATACCACCGTAAACTCCATTCAAAGAGGAAAGGTTAGTTGCCAAAGACTCCATTTGATCTTTCAATGCACCAGCATTCTGAACGACTTCTTCGTTAATAGAAGCTTGTCTGCTTGCACTTTCCAACTGTACTTTGTACAAACTGTTCAAAGATTCCATTTGAGCGGCAGCATGTGATAATTCTTCAGAGTATTTCTTAGTATGCTGAATTGCATCTGTAGTAGGTGCAATACCTTTAGCAGCACCTTCAAAATTCTTGATGCTATCACCCAAACTTGTAAAAAGTTGAGAATCAATATTTGCATCTTTAAGAAGATCATCCAATTTCTTGGAAAGAAGACCTTCAGCTTCCTGGGCTTGCTTAGCTTCATTTTTGTTTCCTTTAGCTTCACCATTGTTTAATTCTGGATAAACCAAAGACCAATCGTACTCATCGTCTACTGGTTCAAATGCACTGATCGCGAAAATTAATGCTTCAGTAATAAGTCCTACCGCAAGAAGCAATCCACCGGTCAGTGGTCCAAATTCCCAGTGAAGGATTTTAAATAGTGCACCAATAATTACTACTGATGCTCCAAGCCCGTAGGCCATGTTAAACAGTTTTTTTGTTGATTTTGACTGTGCCATAATTCTAGTTTTAATTAAGTTATATAAATAAGTATTTGGTTACTGATTTAATATAATGTTCTCTCCTTTGCTTGTTACTAATTAGTTTGGAAGTCCTTGACCTCTGGTTGAATCTTCTTCGCCCATATAATCTTGAACTGTTCGGAAACCGATATAACTTCTGGCGGAATCCTGATATTCATAATCTCTGGTACTTACTTGTAAGAAGTAAGCAACATCTTTCCATGATCCTCCACGAATAACTTTTCTTTTGTTTTGTTTTGACCCGATATTTGGATTCATTGTAGACAGATACTCGTATGCCCCTTGATCAAAACTGGAGCTTGTCCACTCAGAAACGTTTCCTGCCATATTGTATAGGTTGTACTCATTAGGCTCATACGATTTTGCCTCAACAGTATAAAGAGCAGCATCTGCAGCATAATCTCCTCGCTGTGGCTTAAAGTTGGCCATAAAACAACCAGTATCACTAATTACATAAGGACCGCCCCATGGGTATGTTCCTCCTTCGATACCTCCTCGTGCCGCATATTCCCATTCTGCTTCGGTAGGTAATCTAAACTGGTTAACGAACTGTTTTCCCCTACTTTTTTGATCATCATTTTTAAACTTGGTTCTCCAAGAACAAAATGCTTTGGCCTGTTGCCAATTTACACCAACTACAGGGTAGTCACTGTAAGCATCATGCCAAAAATAATCATTGTGCATGGGTTCGTTATAAGAGTACTCAAAATCACGAATCCAAACGGTAGTATCGGGATAAATTTCCAACTCTTCTTGTTTAATAAAGTCTTTTCTACTGGCTGTCTTGGCTCTTGCAGCAGCCTCAATATCCATCCAATTATACTTGTATTTCAATTGAGTAACATCAATAGTTCGTTGACCGTTGTAGCTTTCTTCCTCTGGTATGTATAATGAGTCCATTACCTCGGCATAGTACTCATCTGGATATTCAGATGTATCCCAAGTTAAGTCAGCATCTTTGTTCAAGGCCCTGCCTTCATATCCAGTTTCGCCTAAGCCTGCATAATTGTCCAACATATATTTGTCATAAACCGAAAGTCTGGTAGTATCGGTATCTTTAAAGGCAAACTCTCCTATACCATCATCTTCTGGACTAATACCCAGTTCGTCGGCAAGGATGGCCAATTTAGTTCTGGCAATGGAATCTTTCACCCATTCCACAAATTGACGATACTCGCTATTTGTGATTTCGGTGTCGTCCATATAAAATGAACGTACGGTAACTGTTCTGGTAGGAGCATTCAATACTTTTGCCTGGTCCTCTTCAGCCTTACCCATTACATAGGAGCCACGTGGAATAAGTTCCATTCCGTAAGGTTTCTCTGGATACCACTTTTTACCTTGGGCTCCGACTAGTTCACCTTTTGACCTTGATTTTGAACCGCAACTGGTGAGTAAAAAAACAAGTGCTATAGATGAAAAGAATAGCTTTCTCATACTTTAGGTTAAATTTTCGATTTAAGATTTTAAACTGCGTAACACAAATTCACTATTCTCAAAACTGATTTTTGAATAAATTATTGTGCAAATACAATTAATGCTTAAAAATTAATTTATTAAATCAAAGCCCTTTTCTATAGGCCTTGAACCACCTTTCTGGAATGTTCTGGTTGCAAGCATCCAGATAGTCCTCTTCGGTGCAAGGTAATAACGCCGCCGAATTTGTTTTAGTATGTTCTGTTAATATTGTTGGGACTTCTACCCACCAACGTTCTGTAATATGGCTCTTGAAGAATACGAGCTCTTCGGTATCCGTAGGAACGGTAAACTTGGTAAAGTCCTCACTCTTGGAGCTTGGAAACTCTTTTATCCTAAAACTTATACCTTCCAGGAAATACCATATGACCTGGGCTATCATTTGAAATGCCTGTAGAGAATTTTCTCCTTCATATATCCCGAATAGGGATACCTTATCACTTATTCCTGCATACCTAGCGATAGCGCAAATCTCCCTACCTGTAAAACCATTTGGAGAAAAGTTTTTATGCATTCCCATTTCACAAGCTCTAATTGCCCGCAAATCCAGACTTACAATATGGGCACTTCGCAATACTGGTTCTGCCAATCCTATATTTGCGGCAATATCACCGAGCCTGTAAGCATCAAAAAAAAGACGCTCCATTAGATCTATCTCCTCTTGAGCATTAAAATAACTTTGATATCCAATATTGGAAAAATTGAAAAGATTGTTGGGTTTGTCCGTAATAATTTTACTCATATAGGAGTGTGACGAAATTAATTCCTCGTCTTCACCAAAGTCAAAACGGCTATCAATAGATACCAAATTGACCATATTCCTAATATTATCAAAAGCTCTGTAAGTAGGAAATGTGATATCTTGAGTACCTCCTATAACGACGGGAATAATGTTTTCTTCTAAGAGGCCCGCCACAATTTCTTTTACAACAAAATAAGTATCCTCGACAGTATCACCTTCTTGTACGTCTCCAATATCCAAAATAGTGGAATTCCAGTTGCCCGTCATTAAACGGTATAGCTGAATACGGATTTCATCCACATTTAACTTCTCCGGTTTTTTCTCAAAAGCATTCCTTGATTCCAAAACACCAAAAAGCGCCACTGTCGCATTGGCAAATACGGGCAATCCCTTTTTTTCGGTATGCTTGAAGATATTTTTACCTAACGCTTGAGGAGGCAATAGCTCGGAGAATGCTAAAACTTTATCCTTTACTGGAACCAAAAAATCGAATGCCATACTATTTCTTTGCCTTTGGTTTGGCCTTGGTTTTTTTCTTAGGTGATTTTTTTTCAATGAGAGACTGCGCTTCTTCTAGAGAAATCTTTGTTGGATCGACATCCTTGGACAGCTCAACCTTGATTCTTCCCTTGATAATATTATGGCGGCCCCATCTTGCTTTTTCAATACGAATTTTCTCATCTGGCCATTCTTGAATAAGCTTTTCCGCTTCTTTTATTCTTTTTGCTTCTATGAGTTCAACAATGTTAGTTTTGGAAAGGTTATCAAAATCGTATTTCTTATTTACGTTAATGAACATTCCATCCCATTTTATAAAAGGACCGAAACGACCTACTCCTTTGGTAACTTCCTTATCCTCATAGTGTGCGATGGGCGCATCTGCTTTCTGTTTTGCCCTTATTAACACGATGGCCCTATCCATATCCACATCAAAAGCACTTTCGCCCTTGTCCAATGAAATAAACTTTTTGCCAAACTTAACATAGGGTCCAAAACGACCTACGTTTGCCTCCACTTCTTCACCCTCGTACACTCCTAATTTTCTAGGTAATTCAAATAGTGTTAAAGCTTCTTCAAATGTAATGGTGGTTATGGATTGATCAGGTAAAAGGCTTGCGAATCTTTTTTCTTCATCTTCTGCATCACCAATCTGTGCCATTGGTCCAAAACGACCTAGGCGAACCAGTACAGGTCTTCCGGTTTTTGGGTCCTCTCCCAAAATACGTTCTCCACTGGCACGTTCCGCATTTTCTTCAACTTCCAGAACATTGGGGTGAAAATCTGAGTAAAACTCTTTCATCATTTTTTGCCAATCTTCGTCTCCAGCAGCTATTTCATCAAAATCTTCTTCAACTTTTGCCGTGAAATTATAATCCAGAATCGTCGTGAAATGATCTACCAAAAAATCATTAACAATGATTCCTATATCAGTGGGCACCAATTTTCCTTTATCGGAACCTATCATTTCAGACAGTTTTTTCTCAAGAAGCTTATCACTCTCCAAAATCAATTGAGCATAGTGACGCTCTGTTCCCTCTACCGTTCCTTTCTCAACATAGCCTCTATTCTGAATTGTTGAAATCGTAGGCGCATAAGTAGAGGGCCTTCCAATTCCGAGTTCTTCTAATTTTTTTACCAAAGAAGCTTCAGTATAGCGATACGGCGGTCTTGAAAAACGTTCTGTAGCTGTAATAAAGTTATTATGAAGTGCTTCGCCAACACCCATAGCCGGAAGCATTCCTTCTTGCTCCTCTGTCCTGTCCTCTTCATCCGTTCCTTCCAAATATACTTTAAGGAAGCCATCAAACTTTACTACTTCCCCATTTGCAGAAAATTCTTCACTATGCGAACTCGCCTTAATCTTCACATTGGTTCGTTCCAGGGCTGCATCACTCATTTGCGAAGCCAAAGTCCGTTTCCAAATCAATTCGTATAGTTTGGCCTGATCACGCTCCAAGGAAGGATTGTTCAATTTCATATCCGTTGGACGAATGGCCTCGTGTGCTTCTTGGGCACCTTTTGATTTACCGGTATAATTTCTAACCTTACTGTAAGATTCCCCATAATTCTGAATGATAGCGTCCTTAGCAGCATTTAAGGCTTCTTTGGATAAGTTCACGCTATCTGTTCTCATATATGTGATAAGACCTGCCTCATACAACCGTTGTGCTACCTGCATAGTCCTACCTACTGAAAAATAAAGTTTTCTGGAAGCTTCTTGTTGTAACGTAGAAGTAGTAAAAGGAGCTGCCGGAGATTTCTTTGCAGGTTTTTTATCTAGATTGGCAACAGAGAAATCCGCTCCAATATTTTGTTTTAAAAATTGTTCGGCCGCTTGTTTTGTGGGAAACGTTTTATTCAATTTTGAAGCAAATACATTCCCTTTTTTGGTTTTGAACTCTGCCTGTATTTTATAGGATGCCTCTGGCTTAAAGGCTTCTATATCCCTTTCCCGTTCAACAATTAATCGTACGGCTACGGATTGCACCCTGCCGGCAGATAGTCCTGGCTTTATTTTTTTCCAGAGCACAGGGGATAATTCGTATCCCACTAATCTGTCCAACACTCTTCTTGCCTGCTGAGCATTCACCAAATTGTAGTTGATTTCCCTAGGATTTTCAATAGCCTTTTGGATTGCCGATTTGGTTATAGAGTTAAAGACAATACGTTTGGTTCTGCTCTTGTCTAACCCCAACGCTTCTGCCAAATGCCAAGAAATTGCTTCTCCTTCTCGGTCTTCATCACTGGCCAGCCAGATGGTATCTGCTTTCTTTGCCAAATCTTTCAATTTTTTCACGAGGGCTTTTTTCTCCTTGTCAACAGTGTATTTGGGCTTAAAGTCGTTTTCCACGTCAACACCAAGCTCTTTAGAGGGAAGATCGGCAATATGGCCGAAACTTGATTCAACTTGGTAGTCTTTCCCTAAAAAGCGTTCAATGGTCTTTGCTTTTGCTGGGGACTCAACAATAACTAAATTTTTTGGCATGGAATGGGTTTTGAAGTGACAAAAATATATCAAATTTTCGATTTGGTGCTACATACTACATATAAGAAGATGAATGGTCATCATAAAATGAACTTATGAATGATGAAATAGTATTCATTAAAAAACCAATTACAAAATATTCGTCCGACACTATTTTATGATTATTTTTAGAGACTACTTCAACCAAACACTCATGAAAAAAATCACACTTTTCCTCATTGCTTTTTCAACAGTATTTACTTTAGTCGATATAAACGCTCAGCGCAAGAAAAATAAAAAGGAGAGCTCTAGCACTTTTTCAGAAAATCTCTATAACGGAATGCAATGGCGCCTTGTTGGTCCTTTTAGGGGAGGAAGAGCAGGAACGGCAACCGGAGTTGTCGGCAACCCAAACCTCTATTACATGGGTACTGCAGGTGGCGGGATTTGGAAAACCACAGATTCCGGTAGCAGTTGGAGCTGTATTTCCGACGGTTATTTTGGAGGGTCCATTGGAGCAATCGCAGTCTCGGAAACGGATCCCAATATTATATATGTAGGAGAAGGAGAGCAGACACTTAGAGGCAACGTTTCTTCGGGAAATGGTCTTTGGAAAAGCATGGACGCGGGTGAGACTTGGGAGTTTATCGGACTCAAAGGGTCTGAACATATCTCGAGAATACGAATTCACCCTACAAATCCAGATTTAGTTTATGTAGCCGCTATAGGCAACCTTTGGATACCCAATGAAACTAGAGGAGTATACCGATCAAAAGATGGGGGTAAAACTTGGGAAAAGATATTGTATGAGAGTGATAAAGCTGGTGCGGGAGACCTTTTACTAGACCCAAATAATCCAAGAATCATGTATGCAGCTACCTGGCAAATGAAACGAAACGGCTATCGTATGGATAGTGGCGGGCCAGATAGCAAGATGTACAAAAGTACCGATGGAGGGGATTCATGGACGGACATTTCAAAGTATAAAGGACTACCCGCTGGTCCTTGGGGCATAGTCGGCATTACAGTATCACCTTTGGATTCCAATAGGGTCTGGGCTTTAATAGAAGCAGAAGATGGTGGTCTGTTCAGATCCGATGATGCCGGAAAAACATGGAAGAAGATAAATGAAAACAGGGCATTGCGCCAAAGAGCTTGGTACTACACCCGTATCTACGCCGATACACAAAACGTGGACAAACTTTTTGTAATGAACGTTAGCTACGGGGTATCTACAGATGGAGGCAAGACCTTTACTTTAAAAAATGCGCCACACGGAGATCATCATGATTTGTGGATTGACCCCCATAACAATCAGAGAATGGTCATCGCGGATGACGGAGGAGCCCAAATCTCAAATGATGGTGGTGAAAATTGGTCTACCTATTATAACCAACCCACCGCTCAGTTTTATAGAGTGACAACAGACAATGCTTTCCCATATCGTATTTATGGTGCTCAGCAAGATAATAGTACAGTTCGTATCTATCACCGAACATCAGGAGCTTCCATAAATGAAGCGCATTGGGAACCAACATCTGGCGGTGAAAGCGCACATCTTGCACCAGACCCCAATAATAATAACATTGTCTACGGAGGCACCTACAAAGGGTATATGATGCGCAAAGACCATTCTGTGGACCAAACAAGATCTGTGAATATATGGCCAGATAATCCGGCAGGCTCGGGAGCGGAGGTTATGAAGTATCGCTTTAATTGGAACTTTCCCGTAAAATTTAGCATTCACGACTCCAAGAAACTTTATGCGGGCTCTAATTATTTACATGTAACCACAAATGAAGGACAAACCTGGAAAACTATCTCCCCGGACCTTACCCGAGGTCTCCCAGAGACGATAGAATCATCTGGCGGCCCTATTACACAGGATAATACAGGAGCTGAGTTTTATTCAAATCTTTTTGCCATAAATGAATCTCCTTTGGAAGAGGGAGTCATTTGGGTAGGTAGTGATGATGGACTTATCCATATTTCAAAAGATAATGGTGAAACCTGGGAAAATGTTACCCCGCCTTCAACTATGAGTCCTAAATTGAATATGATCAATTGTATAGACCCCAGTCCGTTCAAAAAAGGCACTGCATATGTAGCGGCAACATCGTATAAATTTGGGGACTACACTCCTTATCTATATAAAACCAATGATTATGGAAAATCATGGACAACAATAACCACTGGCATAAAAAGCAATCATTACACTAGGGCCATACGTTCTGATAAAGTAAGGGAAGGTCTGCTCTATGCCGGCACAGAATGGGGCATGTATGTTTCTTTTGATGATGGGATTAGTTGGTCACCATTTCAACTCAACCTACCCATTACGGCCATTCGGGATTTACATGTACGGGACAATGATTTGATTGCAGCCACCCACGGGCGTAGTTTCTGGATGATCGATGACCTAACTCCCTTACACCAACTATCTTCAGAAATGGCCAATAATTCATTTTTTCTCTACAAACCGGATAAAGCCTATAGAATGCAACAGTCTGGCGGATGGTCCAAACCAAACATGGAATTGGTAGGGGAAAATCATCCCAATGGTGCAATCATCAATTTTTATATTGAAGATTTAAAAGAAGAAGATTCCATTAGTATTGCAATTTTAGAATCCGATGGTACGATGGTTCAAGAATTTTCCAATACTGTAAAAGCGGACAAATTGAATCCGGAAGCTACAAAACCCATTAAAGTAGCCTCTGGTGGCAATCGATTGGTTTGGAACATGAGATACCCTGGGTTTAAAAGCTTCGAGGGTATGGTTTTTTACTCCTCGCCCAATGTAGGACCAAAAGCCGTACCGGGAGAATACAAAGTAAGAATGACTTACAATGGAGAAAAAATGGAACAACCCTTTAAAATTACAAAGGATCCTAGATTACCCAACACAGACGAAGATTATCAGAACCAGTTCGACTTTTTAATGAAAGTTCGAGATCAGGTAAGTAGAGCAAATACTGCCATCTCGGCGATTAGGTCCGTTGAAAAAGATTTAAATTATCTAAAAGAAAAAACCGAAGGCAACGAAGAGATTCAAAACCTTGTCCAAGAGTTTCAATCCAAATTGGACGTATTGGAAAACAACATTCACATGACCAAAAACCAAAGTAGACAAGATCCCTTGAACTATGGAATTCGCATCAACAATCGGCTCGCCTTTTTGATGGCAGATTCCCAAAGAGGCGATTATCCGCCAACGGATCAGTCTTTGGAATTTTTCAAAGAAGTAACAAAAGAACTGGATACAGAAATAAATGCACTTGATAGTTTATTGGAAAACTACATCTCAAAAATCAATAGCAAAGTCTCCGAAAACAAAATAAAGATGATTTCCTCAAAGTAATATTCCTAAACTGTTTTTGAAGTTTTAGAATAGAATTAAAAATGCCCCTTCAAATAAGGGGCATTTTTTTAGTTCAGACCTATCTGACTGATCAGTTTTATGTCATCATCCAAATATTCATATTGATAAAGCACCTCATCCCCTACCATGATCAAATGGCTTTCCAAAGGAATTACATCAAAGGTCACGATATTCTTAAAATGGTTTAAGCTTATTAGATTATTCACATCTGTTTTATCGTAAACTTTCAATCCAGAACCTCCATCACAAATAAATAGCTTCTCATCTTTAATGCCTAGTCCATACGGTTCATCCATTGGGTAGTCCACAGCTAACTCGGGACTTTCTATATTTGAAATATCCACAATGAACAGTCCACTATCCAGAGCGCCACACTCATTTCCGCCACGTAGGGTTACGTAAGCATAATCGCCATCCACAACCACGGGGTCGCAAGCGGTACCGTGCTGAAATTCTGAAACAAAGGTCGGGGTTGCCGGGGAGGAAATATCATAAATGTACATTCCGCGCATACTCCCTAAAAATAAGTGATTGTCCCTGTTAAAAATTGTTTCAATATCGAATCCTGCATACACATCTTCTAAATCTTGGGGATTCTCCAAATCTGAAATATTGAATATATTAATGTTATGGCTATCCACTGCATACAGGAAATCATCAACAATTTTAAAACGCGCCAAAGAGCCTCCCTGGCCTGTATCCCCACCATTGGTCGATTCAGCCAGAGCGGCATCATTAAAAAAATCGATTCTAGTTTGCTCAACTTCTTCAATCAATCTGCGCTCTGTAACCGTTTGCCATCCAATTACTATCTCTGTATCATAATCAAAATTGGTATACTCAACAATATCAGCTCCAAAAGGAAAGAAAACATAATTACCGAGAACATTTTCCAATCGATTTACAGGTTTAATATTATCGATATCCGAAATGTCCAAAACCACCAAATCCATTAAACTGTCAGCATATAAAAAGTTGTCCTTTATAGAGATATCAACGTTACCCGGAATCTTAATAAATGAAACTTTTCGAGGTTGTTGGGGGTTACTGTTGTCTATCACATGAATCCCTTGACTTTTATCGTTGATAAAAATATAATCTTGATATGTATACACTTTTCCAGATTCATCTATAGGGCGAGGCACCTCTATTGATAAGCTTGTAGCAAATTCAGCTTTACTCATAATTAAAGGGCGTGCGACCAAATATTCCGCATAATCATCATCCTTGTCGTCACAAGACGAAAAGACCAATACAAGTATGCCCAACGACAGTAAAAGTTTCTTTTTCATTTTTGTTTAGTTTTTTTGTTAGAATAGTATCCTATAGATTAAAAAACTTAAACAAAGTTGCGTAGCAATCTTAAAAAATTATAACTGCGATGGAGAACCAACTACTTCTTTATAAATGAAATAGGCAGGAATCCTGCTCATCATTGCAGTAAAGAACACACCAATAAAGCACAGTAATACTCCAAGTTGGCCAATAATACCCATTAGCAGGAGTACTCCAAAAATAACTCCCCAATTTTTATTACCAAGGGCAAAACTTGCTTTTGCAATGTCCATTGCACTTAGCTCTTTATCAAAAGTGAAGAATACAGGAAAAAGTGATAGAGGTACAATCAAATAAAAAATTCCCAATCCACAGGCCAAAAACCCTAAAATGCTAAGTCCGAAAATAATCAACGAAAGCAATAAGGCCTTGATCAAATATTCTTTTTTAAAGTAAAAAAAGTAGCCATCTACAGGTCGATTTAAATCCTTTAGCCAACATATCCTTAAAAATGCTGCATTTAAACATAAACTGCAGACCATTACACCCAACAGAAAAATGGGCATGAGCAACAGCATGAATATTGCAGCTGCCAGTGGCATTTCATCATTCTGAAAAGCTTCGGGGTCTGCGATACCAAAAGCAAACATGGGTACATAGAGCAATACGTAAAATGGCAACATGGATACAACAGTCAAAAGAACGATTACAAATCCTTCCAACCAGACTTTTTTAAATAGCTCTAGGGAATTATTGAAAATACTTCCAAAATCCAATGGCTTGCTTTCGCTTATTTTTTGGGACAGACCGTCAATATTCATATATCTTTTGGTTCAATTTAAGATTGAAGCTAACAATAACTTAATAATACCCAAATATAGTATTAAAATATACTGCCAAATTGTCACCAACATAGAATATGCATTATCTTTGCATCCCATTATAACGAAATGACAGCGAACGAAAACATAGAGAAAGTTATAGATGAAAGCCGACAAGGAAACCCCTTGGCATTGGAAAAGAACAAAGACAACAGCCGGAAACTCTACATTGAGAGCTATGGTTGCCAGATGAATTTTTCCGATAGCGAGATTGTAGCTTCAATCTTGGCGAAAGAAGGTTTTAATACGACCCAACAACTAGAGGAAGCAGATTTGGTATTGGTAAATACTTGCTCCATTAGAGAAAAAGCGGAACTGACCGTACGCAAACGCTTAGAAAAATTCAATGCGGTCAAAAAGATAAATCCAGGAATGAAAGTTGGCGTGCTTGGCTGTATGGCCGAACGTCTCAAAAGCAAATTTCTGGAAGAGGAAAAAATTGTGGACATGGTCGTAGGGCCAGATGCCTATAAGGACCTGCCCAACCTTATTCAAGAAATCGATGGGGGCAGAAACGCTGTTAACGTAATACTGTCCAAAGACGAAACCTATGGTGACGTTGCTCCGGTGCGATTAAATTCGAATGGGGTAAGCGCTTTTGTTTCCATTACACGCGGCTGTGACAATATGTGCACCTTTTGTGTAGTTCCGTTTACCCGGGGACGTGAAAGAAGTCGTGATCCACAGTCCATTCTTGAAGAGGTAAACGATCTTTGGGAAAAAGGGTTTAAGGAAATTACGCTGTTGGGACAAAATGTGGACAGTTACCTTTGGTATGGTGGAGGATTGAAGAAAGATTTTGAAAAAGCTTCGGAAATGCAGAAGGCAACTTCGGTAAATTTTGCAAAGCTTTTGGAGTTAACGGCAAAGGCGCAGCCAAAAATGCGAATTCGTTTTTCTACTTCCAATCCACAGGATATGACCTTGGATGTTATAGAGACCATGGCCAAGTATGTAAACATCTGCAATTACATACACCTTCCCGTTCAAAGTGGCAGTGATAGAATTTTGAAGGCAATGAACCGTCTTCATACGAGAGAAGAATATTTTGAGATGATCGATAGTATTCGAAAAATAATCCCAGACTGTGCCATAAGCCAAGATATGATCGCTGGTTTTCCTACGGAAACCGAAGAAGACCATCAAGACACCTTGAGCTTGATGGAATATGTAAAATATGACTTTGGTTTTATGTTTGCATATTCCGAAAGGCCTGGCACCATGGCAGCAAGAAAGTTGGATGACGATGTCCCGGAGGATATCAAGAAAAGACGCTTGAACGATATTATAAATCTTCAACAACGACATTCCCTCTTCAGAACTCAACAACATCTTGGTAAAACCGAAGAAGTTTTGATTGAAGGGCCTTCAAAAAAATCCAATGCGCATTGGAAAGGCAGAAATTCCCAAAATATTGTAGTTGTTTTTCCAAAGGAAAATTACAAAGTTGGAGATTTTGTCAATGTAAAAATTAATGAATGTACCTCTGCAACCCTTATAGGGGAGGCCGTTGCACATTCAAAGAACAATTAATCTATGGAAAACGTTCAATCCATAAAACAACGTTTTGAACTTATAGGCAACAATGTAAAGCTCAATCGCGCTTTGCAAAAGGCCATACAAGTTTCCCCAACGGACATTTCGGTGCTGGTAACTGGGGAAAGCGGTGTTGGTAAAGAGGCCATTCCAAAAATTATTCACGCTCTTTCACATAGAAAACATGCAAAATACATTGCAGTAAACTGTGGTGCCATTCCTGAAGGAACCATAGACAGTGAACTTTTTGGACATGAAAAAGGGGCTTTTACAGGAGCTACACAAACCCGAAGCGGTTATTTTGAAGTAGCTGATGGCGGAACCATATTTTTAGATGAAGTTGGTGAACTACCATTAACCACACAAGTACGGTTGCTCAGGGTTCTAGAAAATGGCGAGTTTTTAAAAGTAGGTTCTTCACAAGTGCAAAAAACAGATGTGCGGATTGTAGCGGCCACTAACATAAATATGTTCGAAGCCATTGAAAAAGAGAAGTTCAGAGAAGACCTCTATTATAGGTTAAGTACAGTAGAAATTAGTATTCCTCCACTCCGTGACCGCCAAGAAGACATTCATTTGTTATTTAGGAAGTTTGCTTCGGATTTTGGCCAGAAATACAAGATGCCCACTATTCGTTTAGAAGAACAGGCGGTTCAATTATTGCTAAAATATAGGTGGCCCGGTAACATTCGCCAATTGCGAAACATAGCAGAACAAATTTCTGTCCTAGAGGAAAATAGGGCCATAACGGCGTCCACGCTCAACAGTTACCTGCCCAATGCCAACACCAGTAATCTCCCTGCTGTTGTAGGGCAAACAAAAAAGGATAGTGACTTTAGCAATGAAAGGGAAATTCTTTATAAGGTATTATTTGATATGAAGGGCGACCTCAATGATTTAAAAAAACTTACCTTGGAGCTGCTAAAAAACAATGATTCCGAGAAAGTACAGGAAGAAAACGAGACGTTGATCAGAAAAATATACGGAAATGAAGAGGATGAGATTCCACAACAAGAAAACAGAACAACTGAAGTGCTTCATTTACCCGAGCCAATTGTAGAAACAACCAGTGCCACAGTAACACAACCACAGGAAGATCGTTATCATTTTGCTGAAGAAATTGAAGAGGAAGAAACCTTATCGCTACAGGAAAAAGAAATTGAACTGATCAAAAAGTCATTGGAGCGAAATAGGGGGAAACGGAAAGCAGCAGCTACGGAATTGGGTATCTCCGAAAGGACCCTGTACAGAAAAATCAAACAATATGATCTCTAGATTTCAAAATCTTTTGAAAATGTCACAAGAACAAAAGCTGATGAGAAAAAGCAACTACAAACTGGGAATCCTTTCCCTTCTGCTATGTCTTTACGGTTGCGGAGCATATAATTTCTCAGGAGCGGATATTGGAACGGCCAAAAGTTTTCAGGTGAATTTTTTCCAAAATTACGCGGACCAGAGTCCGGGCTCTGTCATTGAACCTGGTTTGGATAGGGATTTCACCAATGCTTTGCAAGAATTGATTACCAACTTAACAAGTTTGGCGCTTACGGGCAGTAATGGAGATTTGTTGTACGAAGGAGAAATTGTAGAATATAGGGTTGTTCCCATGACTGCAACAGCAGACCAACTTACAGCGCAAAACCGCCTTACCATGAGCGTTAATGTTAGGTTTTTTAATAAAACCAAAGAAGAAGTGGATTTTGAAAAACGTTTCTCTTTCTTTTTTGATTTTGACGCAACAGCTACATTAGCCTCGGTGCAGGCCCAAGCCCATGAAGAAATTTTTGATCGTATCACCCAAGATATTTTTAATGCTTCGCTAGGAAATTGGTAGACCCCATGAATGTATCCGACTTCATACAAATTATTCAAAAATCAGATACCATTCTGTCACCAAAACAGACAAAGGCGTTAGAGGATATTATTGATGAATACCCTTATTTTCAGACTGCAAGAGCATTACATTTAAAAGGACTTAAAAATCTGGACAGCTATAAATACAATAGTGCATTAAAGGTTACTGCTGCCCATACTGCGGACAGGGATGTCCTTTTTGATTTTGTTACATCCAAGGAATTTGTCCAAAACAATATTGCGGACACTATGATGGGACGGACCCAAAAACTGGAAGATAAAAAGGCCGTTTCTGAAGAAATTCAGCCCAATCCAGATATGGAGACCATTCTTGGCGAATCTAAAGAGGGTGCCTTGCCGCAGAACCTTCAAGATGCGGAACGTATCCTGAACCCAACGCTTTTTAAATCGAAGAAACCAGAAATAGAAGAACCTGATCCATCAGAAAAAAAAAGTCCTAATGTTGATTTGAACATTGGAAAACCCATACCCTTCACAAAAAAAGAAAAACACTCTTTTACGGAATGGTTGCAATTGGCTTCCAAAAACACTTCCGAAGAAACCGAATCTGAAGAAACGGCAGCGTTGGAAAAAAAGAAAAAGTTCGATTTATTGGACAAGTTTATAGAGAACAAACCCAAGATTGTTCCAAATGAAGACTCAAAGGCAAAGGTGAAGATAAAAGAGTCCACAAAGATGAATACCAATGAGCTGATGACAGAGACTTTGGCCAAAGTGTATTTAGAACAAAAAAAGTATAAAAAAGCCATTCAAGCCTTTAAAATATTGAGTTTGAAATATCCAGAAAAAAATGGTTTCTTTGCAGACCAAATTCGGACAGTAAAGAAGCTTCAAAAAGAAAACGAATAACAGAAAATCATGAGTACGTTTACAATATTTTTAATACTAATTATCATAGTGTGCCTTTTATTGGTATTGGTAATTATGGTGCAGAATCCTAAAGGTGGTGGATTATCCTCTTCTTTTGGGGGCGGAGGCAACCAAGTAGTTGGGGGTGTAAAAAAAACAGGGGATTTCCTGGATAAAAGCACATGGACTTTAGCATCTCTCTTAATTGTCTTAATTCTTGTTTCCAATGTTTCCCTTAAAGGAAGCTATAGTCAAGCAGATTCCAAACTATTACAAGGTGACGATGTAGAAACTACAATTCCGGAGACTGTGCCAGAAGAAGTTCCAGAACAACTTCCACCTGCTACAAACGATAATCCAGCGGACACTATCAACTAATAACAATGACAGTATCTATAAAAATGCCGGCTTGAGTGACAAGCTGGCATTTTTATTTTCTAATAATGTCAGTTTTTAACCAATGGCATAATTTCTGCCCAAAAAATTGAGAATTTTTAAATTAATCAAAAAATCAATAAGATGGCTAAAGTCAATATCAAACCATTAGCGGACAGAGTTCTTATAGAACCTGTTGAAGCTGAGACAAAGACAGCTTCGGGAATCATCATTCCTGATACCGCAAAAGAAAAACCACAAAAAGGAAAAGTAGTCGCCGTTGGTCCAGGCACCAAAGATGAAGCAATAACTGTAAAAGTGGGCGATACCGTTCTTTATGGAAAATATGCCGGCACAGAATTAAAATTGGATGGCTCTGACTATTTGATGATGCGTGAAAGTGACATTTTAGCAATTGTTTAATAAAAAAATCAACTAAAGAAAATGGCAAAAGATATTAAGTTCGACATAGATGCGCGTGATGGTCTAAAAAAAGGTGTAGATGCCTTGGCCAATGCTGTAAAAGTAACCTTAGGCCCTAAGGGAAGGAATGTTATCATTAGTAAATCATTTGGTGCTCCACAAGTTACCAAAGATGGTGTAACAGTTGCAAAAGAAATAGAGTTAGAAAATGCACTTGAGAATATGGGTGCGCAAATGGTAAAAGAAGTAGCTTCCAAAACAAACGATTTAGCCGGTGACGGTACAACTACAGCCACAGTTCTTGCACAGGCAATCGTAAAAGAAGGTCTTAAAAATGTTGCGGCAGGTGCAAACCCCATGGATTTGAAAAGAGGTATAGACAAGGCGGTGGAAGCCATTGTTGAAAACCTTGCCAAGCAATCCAAGAAAGTTGGAGACTCTTCAGAAAAGATAAAACAAGTAGCCGCAATTTCTGCTAACAATGATGAGAATATTGGTGATTTAATTGCACAAGCATTCGGAAAAGTTGGTAAAGAAGGGGTAATTACTGTAGAAGAAGCAAAAGGAACAGATACATACGTTGATGTTGTTGAGGGAATGCAGTTTGACAGAGGGTATCTTTCTCCCTACTTCGTGACAGATTCCGAGAAAATGATTGCAGATTTGGACAACCCTTATATTCTTTTGTTTGACAAGAAGATTTCTGCGATGAAGGATTTACTTCCAGTATTGGAGCCTGTAGCTCAGTCTGGAAAGCCATTATTGATCATTGCCGAAGATGTTGATGGTGAAGCATTGGCAACTTTGGTTGTGAACAAACTAAGAGGTTCCTTAAAAATTGCTGCAGTTAAAGCTCCTGGTTTTGGTGACAGAAGAAAAGCAATGCTGGAGGACATCGCTATCTTGACAAATGGTACCGTAATTTCGGAAGAAAGAGGATTCTCTTTGGAAACCGCAACAATAGATATGTTGGGCACTACGGAAAGAGTAACAATCGACAAAGACAATACTACAATTGTTAATGGTGGGGGTGTTGCCAAAAATATTAAGACTCGTGTTAACCAAATTAAAGCACAGATAGAAACAACCACTTCAGATTACGACAAAGAAAAACTACAAGAGCGTCTAGCCAAATTGGCTGGAGGTGTTGCGGTGCTTTATGTAGGTGCTGCCTCAGAGGTTGAAATGAAAGAAAAGAAAGACCGTGTTGATGATGCATTGCATGCTACAAGAGCTGCTGTTGAAGAAGGTATTGTTGCTGGTGGTGGCGTTGCATTGGTAAGAGCAAAATCTGTTCTTTCTAAAGTTGATGCGCTTAATGCAGACGAAGAAACTGGATTACAAATCGTTGCCAGAGCTATTGAATCTCCATTGCGTACGATAGTTGAAAATGCAGGTGGCGAAGGTTCGGTTGTTGTTGCCAAAGTTATGGAAGGTAAAGGGGATTTTGGTTTTGATGCCAAATCCGATAAATATGTTGAAATGATGAAGGCAGGTATCATAGATCCAACTAAAGTAACTCGTGTTGCTTTGGAAAATGCCGCTTCTGTTGCTGGAATGATATTGACCACAGAATGTGCATTGACCGATATTAAAGAAGATGCTCCAGCCATGCCTCCAATGGGTGGTGGCGGAATGCCAGGTATGATGTAGTCTCCTTGGAGAACCAACAAATATTAAAAATCCGCTCTTAAGTTAAGAGCGGATTTTTTATTGGAAGGTGCTTAAAATAACATCCAAAATGCCATGACCAACATAATGGCATTTTCAATAAAGGTCGCCTCGGTCATAGGCAACTTTAGAGCAGTTCCAAGACATGCGCATCTTATGCTCTTTTTATCAAGCAGGGTTTTGGTCACACCAATTGTTGTAACTCCTAAAATAACTACGGTTAGTATCAAGGCCGCCGTCACTTGAACACGCATTAAGAATAGTAGGCCTAATCCCAATTCCAGAAAGGGGTATATCCAACCATATACAGGAATTGTCTTTGCCAAAGGGTCGTACATTCTAAAACTCTCTGGGAAACCTTTTAAGTCCAAAAACTTGAAAAAGCTAAAAACAATATAGAATAGCCCCATAAAGTCGAGCATGGCCTCTCCTAAATTCCAATCTTTAAAGTTCAATAAGATTGATGCAGCAAATAGATATGCAAAAATCAAAAACAATGGGCGCAATTGCGCCCATTTGGATTTTTCTCCCATCATTTCTCCCACAGCGGATACAACCTCACTTTGGCTTTCTTGAATTGCATATTTATTAGGCAACACCGCACTAAACTCTCTTAAAGAAATATGCCGTTCCATCGTAATATGTGCCGAAGAAGTTTCTAAATCCACACTAACATCGGTAACACCATCAAGTCCTGAAAGTTTCTCCTGCACAGATGCTACGCACCCTTCGCAGGTCATTCCAGTTACGGTATATGTATGCTTCATTTCCTTATTTAATGCTTTTCGCTATCGTCCGTGTTGTCATCGCGGTATTTGCAGCACGGATGAATATTATCATATGCTTCTTGCGAAGCTTTCAACTCCTTTGTATCATGACCTGCTTTAACCAATGCGGTTTTTATTTGCATCGCATCTGTTTTTTGCTCATCCACAATTAAAGAGAGCTGGTGCGATGGAATATCCCAAACCGCATATTTTACACCAGGAACATTGAGCGCAGCTTTCTCGATACGCATTTTGCACATCTCACATTTCCCGTCTACCTCAAATTCAAGTTTCTTTTTTTTGTCCTGCGCATTGCCCATGAGCATCCCCATGATACATACTAGAAAAATCAATACTTTTTTCATTTTTATGTTATTTAATTATGTTATGATTTAAATCTAAACCCTGTATACACCATTCTACCCAAAATAGGACCGAACACTATGGTAGTATCAAAATTAGGCCCAAATGGATTATCGGCATCTAAAACAGGATTATTTTGTCTAAAATTGGTCAAATTCTCACCCCCAACATACATTTCAAATTTCTTTGAAAAAACTTTGGTTATTTGCGCGTTCATCAAACTATATGCTCCTGAAAATTCGCCTAATTGAAAAGCTTCAGGATTTGCAGAGGTATTGGGCAATCGTTGTTTTCCCAAAGCATGCAAGGTATAATCAAAACGCCATTGCGCTCCATTTTCGTTCTCTGGAGAATTATAACCGATATTTGCAAAGTACCGATTTCTGGCTTGTAATGGTTTTTGCAAAAGTCCGGTTTGATAATCGGTACGTACGTCATAATATTTGTATGCAGTTCGCAGCTCTACATTGGGCAAAATTTCATGGTTCAGCTCAATTTGCAAACTATTGGCAAAGCTCTTCCCATCTAGATTTGAAAAGACCGCCTCTCTAGGATTTTCCCAATCCACAACGATTTGATTTTCAAAATCGGTTCGATAAAAATCCACTGAAACATCTCCTGGCCTATCGAACAAGGTAAACCCTTGTATAAAACTAACGCCATAATTATATGCTTTTTCAGCATCAAAACCATAGACGTTACCCTCGTTTTGCACCAATCGAATCATTCTTGAAGAAGCGAACAACCGCTGATTTTCGGCAAAAATATTGGCCGCTCTTCTACCAATCCCAAAAGCCCCCCTTAGACTGCCCTTTTCCCAAGGCGTATAACGAACATGCAATCTTGGTGTTATGAAAGTACTCAGACGATTGTGCGTATCTACACGCAAACCAGCTGTTAAACTCAGCTTTTCAAGATTGGTGTAACTGTATTCAAAAAAAGCTCCCGCTGAACGGTCGATTCTTGCAAAATCTTGATTGTTCACTAGTTCATCGTATCCATCAAAAGCAAAAGTTAGGCCTGCCTTAAACTTGTTTTTTGTATTTCCCAATATTGAATTGAACAAGAAATTAGAGTACAGACTTTCGTGGTCAATATCATAAACATTGAATCCATAAAAAGAATCTTGTTTATGATTACTGTAAGAAACCTGGAAACCAAAACTTTGATAGGGTGATTCGGGAAAAACATATCCTAATTTGAGCGAACTATCAAACCGTTTGGTATCAATTTCACTCCCCCAAGCATTTGTAGTGAATTTATCTGTATCTGGATTAAAACTCGTCTGCCCTACCTGCTTTTCATCGTTCAGAAATCTGACATTAAAAAAACTGACCCATCCTTTTTCGACATCTTGATATTGCCACCGGTTCGCAATATTGATTTGATTGGCCAAAGGAGCATCCAAAAAACCATCATCGTTATTATCGATTTCGACATCTCGGCGATTTCCGTGTACATAAAAGCCCGTGCTCCATTTATCCGATAGCTTTCTGTTAATATGTGTATTCAGCTCCAATCTTCCATTCAAATTGGCATATCCGTTCACAAAAATGGGATAGTCCGTAGACGGTTTTTGGAGTTCGGTATTAATTTGCCCCGATATGCTTTCATACCCATTGACTACACTCCCGGCACCTTTGGTAATTTGAATGCTTTCCACCCAAGTACCTGGGGTAAAAGTAAGTCCGTAGACTTGCGATGCTCCCCGCACCATAGGAATATTTTCCTGTGTAATCAATAAATAAGGACTTGTAAGCCCCAGCATCTGAATCTGCTTTGTTCCTGTAAGGGCATCGTTAAAGTTAACATCAATAGCAGGATTGGTCTCAAAACTTTCAGATAGGTTGCAGCATGCAGCTTTCAAGAGCTCTGCACTATTCACTGTAACTACGTTTTGAGCAGAAAAGAACGTTTTTTGAACAGCATCTCTCTTCTCTTCCAAAACTACCTCATCCAGTTGATTGGAAGGTTTTAACCAATGATGAATGTTTTTTGGTTCATTGATGGTCAACGTATCCGTCTTGAATCCAACAAAACTAACAATCAGCTTGTTGTGCTCTTTTGTGTAGGGAATACTGAATGTACCATCATTCTTGGTCATTGTTCCAATCTGGGAATTTAACCAATACACATTAGCTCCTGCGAGTCCAATATGTTTGTTTTCAGGATTAGCTTCCATCACCATTCCTCTTATTGCATCTTGTGCAGTAATCGATACGGGAAGCCATAAAAAAAGTATTAAAATATATTTCATTTGTTTGTATTGAACATTTGTACTTGGCACAGAAGAATGTGCCATTCAGTCCTTATCAGGGGACTTTAAAAAAGTTCAATAGAATCAAATTAAAAAGACTTGGTCCAAAACTTGGATGTTCCTGACCAAATTGGGAGGTGGGTATTTTTCGTGTGGAACCGGAAGCTCTTCGACCGGAACAAATAAATTAAAGTAAGATTGCGAAAAGACTACCAGAAACAATTTGTGGTCCAGTTCAAAATCATCCCAAGACAACTTTAGATCATCTTGACCTTCGAGCGTAAAGGATTCATCATCGCAACAATGATTTTCCATTTTTTCTATTCCCATAGCGGTCATAGCATCCTCCATACCACAATCATCGGCATTTACGAACAGCGCAATGTCCATGACCCTGCCCATACACAAGTGTTTATCCACAGTCCAAGAAACGGTAGAAAACAACACCATAATGGCTAGGGATACTGATGCAATATGCCGGAAAATCTTTTTCACAAATGCAAAATTACAAAAACTCTACCTTTTTGAATTTAAAACGGATTACGTTAACTAATTTTTAGAGTATTGGAAAGTGTAATTTTCAATATTTCTTGCGACCAAAATCACTAATTAAAAAATATATTTGCAAAAACTGTTTTAATGTTAGCATCCCTAAAACCAAAAGTTGTTGAAATTCTATCTCAAAACGAAAAAAGTGCAGAAAATCGTTTAGATAAACTATGCCAATTACTTAAGTCTACTATTGATTACTATGATTGGGTAGGCTTTTATTTTAAAAATGGGGATAAGAATGAATTAAAACTTGGTCCTTATGCTGGGGAACCCACGGACCACACCATAATTCCCTTCGGAAAAGGAATCTGTGGGCAAGTAGCGGTAAGCAATGAAAACTTTGTAGTACCCGATGTTGCAGCCCAAGATAATTATATTGCCTGCAGTATTACCGTAAAGGCTGAAATTGTTGTCCCACTGTTCAAGAATGGAGCTAATATTGGACAAATAGATATAGATTCCAACACCCCCGACCCATTTACTGAAGAAGATGAGCGCTTTTTGGAATTTGTAAATGAAAAAGTAGCCCAGATTCTTTAAAACTAATGTAATTTGTTGATAACCCCTATAACTTTTTAACAACAAAAAAATTTACTTTTGTGTGCTTACTAATTTGATTTTTAAGACACAAAATGAACACCACCAAAAAAGCTGCTGCTGCGTTAATTTCCGTTTTTCATAAAGACGGACTAGAGCCTATTGTAAAAAAACTTGATGAACTTGGCGTAACCCTGTATTCAACTGGCGGAACGGAAAAATTCATTCAAGATTTAGGCATCAATGTAGTCCCCGTGGAAGATGTCACAAGCTACCCCTCTATTTTAGGTGGTCGTGTAAAAACACTTCACCCCAAGGTCTTTGGCGGTATATTGAACAGGCAGGACAACGAAAGTGATGTTGCTCAAATGACAGAATTTGAAATCCCGCAATTGGATATTGTCATTGTTGATCTGTATCCTTTTGAAAAGACAGTTTCCAGTGGCGCATCAGAACAAGATATTATTGAAAAAATAGATATAGGTGGTATATCTCTCATCCGTGCTGCTGCAAAAAACTTTAAAGATGTACTTTGTGTGTCTTCCATGGAAGATTATGAAGATTTTTTAAATGTAATTTCTGAAGGAAACGGAGCAACAACGATTGAAGACAGAAAACGTTTTGCAACAAAGGCATTCAATGTTTCCTCACATTATGATTCTGCGATTTTCAATTATTTTAATGGAGACGGAACCGAAACCGCTTTAAAAATAAGCGAGCTAAACGGGCAAGTGCTTCGTTATGGTGAAAACCCACATCAAAAAGGATTTTTTTACGGGGATTTTGATGCTATGTTTACTAAACTTCATGGTAAAGCCCTATCCTATAACAATCTTTTGGATGTTGATGCAGCAGTAAATTTAATGGGAGAGTTTAAAAACGACGCTCCAACCTTTGCCATTTTAAAGCACAACAATGCTTGTGGGCTTGCAACAAGAAGCTCTATTAAGGAAGCTTATGTTGATGCACTTGCTGGTGATCCTGTTTCAGCATTTGGGGGTATTCTTATTTCCAATGTGGAAATTGATGGCCCTACTTCAGAAGAAATCCACAAATTGTTTTGTGAAGTGGTAATTGCCCCTAGTTTTTCAGAAGAAGCTTTGGAAACACTTAAAGGAAAAAAGAACCGAATCATATTAGTACAAAATGAAGTAGCACTACCAGAAACTTTGGTCAGAACCTGCTTAAATGGTGTATTGGTACAAGACAAGGATTCAAAGACCGATAGATCGGACAGTCTTACAACGGTTACCAAACAAGAACCCAACATACAGGAAATCGAAGATTTGATTTTCGCTTCAAAACTCTGCAAGCACACGAAGAGCAATACCATAGTCCTTGCAAAGAATAAACAGCTATGTGCAAGTGGAACGGGACAAACTTCACGAGTAGATGCCCTGAACCAAGCCATTCATAAAGCAAAGTCCTTCAATTTTGAATTGGAGGGAGCTGTAATGGCAAGCGATGCATTCTTTCCGTTTCCCGACTGTGTAGAGATTGCCGATAAAGCAGGCATCAAAAGCGTGATACAACCCGGCGGATCCATAAAAGATCAATTGAGTATAGATTATTGTAATGAGAACGGGTTAGCAATGGTAATGACTGGCACTAGACATTTTAAGCATTAATTTTAGTACTTTAGTCTTTAATTTTATTTCTAATCCAAAAAACCGACACTTTTTATGGGATTTTTTGATTTCATGACCGAGGAAATTGCGATTGACCTTGGTACTGCAAACACCCTAATCATTCATTTAGACAAAGTAGTTGTTGACAGCCCTTCCATAGTAGCTAGAGACCGTATTTCCGGAAAGATTATAGCCGTAGGGAAAGAAGCCAATATGATGCAGGGTAAAACCCATGAAAATATTAAGACCATTAGGCCATTAAAGGATGGGGTAATCGCTGACTTTGATGCATCTGAAAAGATGATCAATATGTTCATCAAAAACATTCCTGCCTTAAAGAAAAAATGGTTCCCTCCCGCCCTAAGAATGGTAATTTGTATCCCTTCCGGTATTACCGAAGTGGAAATGCGTGCGGTACGTGAATCGGCAGAGCGGGTAAACGGAAAAGAAGTTTATTTGATTCATGAACCCATGGCTGCCGCTATTGGTATAGGTTTGGACATTATGCAGCCCAAAGGAAATATGATCGTAGATATAGGTGGTGGAACTACTGAAATTGCTGTGATAGCCCTAGGTGGGATCGTGTGCGATAAATCGGTAAAGATTGCAGGTGACGTGTTCACGAACGACATCATATATTATATGCGAACGCAACATAACCTCTATGTTGGGGAAAGTACTGCCGAAGCCATAAAAATTGAAATTGGTTCCGCAACTGAAGATTTAAAGTCACCGCCAGAAGATAAATCCATACAGGGTAGGGATTTGTTAACAGGGAAGCCAAAACAAGTTCAGGTTTCCTATAGGGAAATTGCCAAAGCGCTCGATAAAAGTATATTGCGAGTTGAGGATGCCGTGATGGAGACACTTTCGCAGACCCCTCCGGAACTAGCCGCTGACATATACAATACAGGTATTTATTTAGCAGGTGGTGGATCCATGTTACGAGGATTGGACAGAAGGCTTTCACAAAAAACGGATTTACCCGTTTACATAGCAGAAGACCCTTTAAGAGCAGTTGTTCGTGGTACGGGCATAGCGCTTAAAAATTTAGAGCGTTATAAAAGTATATTGATAAAATAATTTGGTTACCCAATTATTTTTGGTCACCTGAAAGTCGTTGTACTTTCTTAATGATATGATTGCATGCAGCGCATCATCAATTTTATTTTAAGCTACAGAATTACATTTTTATATGTCTTTCTTATAGTGATATCTTTAATAATGACCGTTAGGTCTCATTCGTACCATCAATCAAAATTTTTCAATTCGTCCAAATGGATTACAGGGAATGTCTATAACAACGCCGCTAACATTTCTTCTTATTTTCAGCTTAGGGATGAAAACAATAGATTGGTACAGGAGAACGAAGAATTACGGAGATTGCTATTTAATTCTGAAGAAAAGTCCAATGTTCAAATAGATACAACAACTATCGATTATGAGGTAATCAGTGCCAATCTTATTAAAAATAGTTTTTCCTCTCCCAGAAATTATATTACGCTGGACAAGGGTAAAAAGCAAGGTGTTGCGCAGGACATGGGTGTTATTACCCCCAAAGGTATTTTAGGTATCGTTGAAAATACATCTTCTAACTTTTCAACGGTTCAGAGTGTTCTCAATACCAAGTCGAATATTAATGCCAAGATAAAGAACACCGATTATTTTGGATCACTTATTTGGAATGCACAGGAATACAATGTAGTGCAACTGATAGATATTCCAAGGTTGGTCCCGTTGGTTGTTGGAGACACCATAGTTACTGGTGCAATGTCCAGTATCTTTCCAGAAGGAATTCCTATAGGGACAATTAAAAAATATGATTTAAATACTTCAAAAAGTTTTTATAATATCGATGTTGAGCTGTTCAATGATATGGCCAATGTTAAAAACGTGTATTTGATAAAAAACAAGAACCGAAAGGAAATTATAGAACTGGAAGCAAACATTACGAATGAATAGTACCGTATTAATAAATATTCTTAGGTTTATTCTACTGGTGCTCACACAAGTACTGATTTTTAACACCTTAAACTTTTTGGGCTTTATAAATCCCCTTGTCTATGTCATATTTTTATACTGGTATCCCATAAAGGGGGACAGAGGTGTATTTATGCTGTCGGCATTCCTTATTGGTTTTATGATCGATGTCTTTTCGGATACCATGGCGCTTCATGCAATGGCCACATTGACCGTTGCTTTTGTAAGACCCATCATTATGCGATTTTGTTTTGGAGTCAATTATGAATTTCAAAATTTCAGTTTTAAAAATACCACCAAGGTACAGCGTGTCACTTTTTTGGGGCTTTTAATTTTACTGCATCAGATTGTATTCTTTACTTTTGAAATGTTAAGTTTATCCCACATCCTTCTAATTTTGAAAAAGGTTTTTGCCACTGGTATCGTAACTTTGTTCGTATGTACGCTATTTAGTTCACTTTTTAGTCCAAAAAGCGAATAAAACCCATACAATTTCGTTGAAATAATATGTAGCGTAATTAAAACTTGGCCGTTTATGAAAAAACTGTTACTATCCTCTATCATTGTCATCATAGGATTTACCTTTATTGGCAGACTCTCCTATTTGCAGCTTTTCAGCTTTTCTCCAAATCAAACTTTGGAAGACCCAGCAATTAAAGCCATTTATGATTACCCGGAAAGAGGTTATGTATACGATAGAAATGGTGAGCTCATGGTAGCAAACCAACCTGCTTATGATGTAATGGTGATTCCTCGGGAGGTGAAACCATTGGATACTTTAGAGTTTTGTGGACTTTTGGGTATAGACAAAGCTTCTTTTATTGATAAGATGAAAAAAGCAAAGATCTATTCACCAAGATTGCCGTCCGTTCTGGTTCCTCAATTATCCAAGGAAGATTATGCAAGGCTTCAAGAAAAAATGAGGCATTTTATTGGTTTTTACATCCAAAAAAGGTCTCTGCGCTATTATGACACCAATAGTGCTGCCAATGTACTAGGCTACATTAGCGAGGTCAATGAACGTGATTTAGAGAACAATCCTTATTATGTAGCGGGTGAGCTAAAAGGCAGAACTGGAATTGAAAAACAATATGAAGAAATCCTAAGGGGACGAAAAGGAGTGAAATTTATTCAAAAAGACCGTTTTAACCGGGATATCGGGCCTTATAAAAATGGAAAGCTGGATACTTTGCCCGAGCAAGGAAAAGAAATCCATATTACATTGGACAAAAGGCTTCAAGAATATGGAGAACGGTTGATGCATGGAAAAAGAGGGGGCATCGTAGCCATCGAACCAAAATCCGGGGAAATATTGGCCATGATTTCCGGACCAACCTATGATCCAGCACTTTTGGTGGGCAGAAAACGTTCTAGAAACTACAGCAAACTACATTACGATACTATTTCAAAACCCACATGGGATCGGTCAATCCTAGCGGAACCTTCACCAGGCTCACCCTTTAAGATCATGAACGCCTTGGTGGCATTACAGGAAGGTGCAATAACTCCTGAAAGTAAGTTTAGATGCTATAATGGATTCTACGTAGGCAGTAAAAAGAAGGGATGCCATTGTGGTGGCGGTACACGAGACATGAATTCGGGAATCTACCAATCCTGCAACGCCTACTTTGCCGGAACTTTTAGAAAAATCTATGAAAATTTTTCCTCTACGGATAAAGGTATGGATGTTTGGGAAAAACATATGAAAAGTTTTGGACTTGGCAGCTATTTAGGTACCGATATTCCAACCGGACGCCCTGGTAGAATACCTGGAAAAGGTTTTTATGATAAATGGTATGGAGATGGAAGATGGGGCTCCTCAACAATAATCTCAAACGCTATTGGGCAAGGAGAAGTTGCGGCTACTCCGTTGCAGCTTGCCAACATGACGGCTGCAATAGCTAACCGTGGTTATTTTTATACACCCCATATCATCAAAAATGTGGGTTCAACTGGTGCAATTGACTCGCGGTTTACAGAGCGACGCGAAACCACTATTGATAAAGAGCATTTTGAGCCAGTAATTGGTGGTATGGCGAACGTTTATAAATATGGTACCGGAAGATGGGTTCAAGTACCCGATATTGAAATAGCAGGAAAAACAGGAACCGTTGAAAATTTTGTTAGAATCAACGGTGAGCGCATGCAACTTACAGATCATTCCGTATTTATAGCATTTGCTCCTGTTGATAATCCAAAAATAGCCTTAGCCGTTTACATTGAAAACGGATATTATGGTTCGCGCTATGCTGGTCACATTGCTTCTTTATTGATTGAAAAATATGTGAAAGGCGAAATCACCCGAAAGGATTTGGAGAAGCGTATGCTTGAAAAAACACTGGAACACGAATATGCAAAACCATACAGTGGCGAACCTTTCAAGATAAATGAATATGTCTGGTAGAGGGCTTTTTGGAAGAATAGATTGGCTTACCATTTTTCTTTATGCTTTTTTGGTCTTCATTGGGTGGATAAATATATACTCTACAACGCTCAGCGACCCAAACGCTTCTATTTTTGATTTTTCGACACTATACGGAAAACAACTTTTCTTTATAGGCGTGGCTGGTGTCGGTATTATATTCGTGCTTTTTATCGAGACCAATTTCTTTGAGCGTTTTGCCTCGATTTTTTATATCATTTCAATATTCTTGCTTTTGGGACTGTTCCTCTTTGGAAAAACGATTGCGGGGGCGACATCTTGGTACGACTTAGGTTTTTTCAACCTACAACCCTCTGAACTTGCCAAAGTAACCACCGCTCTTGCCTTGGCAAAGTATTTAAGTGACATTCAGACCGATATAAAGAACCGAAAGCATCAACTATATGCCTTATTGATTATCCTCATACCAGCAATTTTAATACTGCCCCAACCAGATCCAGGAAGTTCGTTGATTTATTTTTCACTTTTTTTCGTTCTGTTTAGGGAGGGATTCCCATTATATTATCTAGGTATCATATTGGTCATGGTTACACTTTTTGCCGCAACGCTAATGTTCGGAACTGTTTGGATAGCAATTGCCTTGGGACTATTGACAGGCGTCATTTTTGTATTCAAGAAAAAATCAACAAAGATACCTTTGTTACCGCTTGGAGGTATAGTTATTCTGTCGATTCTATTCTCGCTTTCGGTTGACTTTATTTTTGAAAATGTTTTTGAACAACGGCATCGTGACCGTTTTGCCCTGTGGTTACGCTTGGAAAAAGATGAGGGTAAGCTAGAGGAGATTAGAAAAAATATTGGTTACAATACCTATCAATCAGAAAAAGCCATTGAGTCTGGAGGGTTCTTTGGAAAGGGCTTTCTAGAGGGCACGCGTACCAAGGGAGATTTTGTGCCAGAACAACATACGGATTATATTTTTAGTTCTGTAGGTGAAGAATGGGGGTTTATGGGAACGGTAACTGTAATTCTACTGTTCACTTTTTTCTTTTTACGACTGATTTTTATTGCGGAAAGACAGAAAAACGATTTTAGCCGAATGTATGGCTATGGCGTAATTTCTATACTGCTTATCCATTATTTCATCAATATAGGTATGGTAATAGGGCTATTGCCCACTATAGGGGTTCCCTTACCATTTTTTAGTTACGGTGGTTCTGGACTTATCTTTTTTACAATGTTACTTTTCATTTTTCTAAAGCTGGACTCCAATCGTTTAAAGGACGGCATTTAAAAAGTCCAACCAGAAGTATCTACTGTACTTTCAAGTTTTTCTTGCCAGGTTTCGGATTTATTTTTGAAAAAATCGATAATGGTTATTTCCTCAATACTATCTATTGAGACTAAAAAACTTTCCAATGATTCCTTGCTCTCCTTATTTGGAATCAAAAAGCAAAGTACTTTTACCGAATCTCCATTCTTTCTAAAAATAACTTTATAGAACGTATTGGGAACATCTACATCCTCGCTTCCTATTTCTTTCAATCCTCTTTCCAGAACACCTCCTGTTATTATAGTTAAATCACCGTATTTTTTACACCAAAAACGAACTTTCTGTTCTAACCTATTCCAAATCCCAGCATTAAATTCTCGATTTTGAGGACTGATGTTACTTGTATAAAAGGTTTCATTATATGCGTATTCTGAAAAACGTCTATCTCCTGCGGGGCAAAGATGTCCCCTATCATAACCAGAACCTCTATAATTCTTCCAATCTGCAGATTTAGTTTTTACTTTTGGGTCTTCGATAAAATAAGGTCTTTCCCTGTCATCATAGGTCAGATGGCTTTGCTTAAGCTCATAAGCCACCCATTCTGCCTGTTCGTGTGGTTCACTGTAAGAGAGCATAAAATAATCGTGCTTTATAATCGCTCCTGTGGTGGAGCTTGGCAAAAATTCTGTTGTAAACGGAGAAGAATGCGTTTTGAAATTTGGGTCTGAATAGGTTGCAGGAGTATAAAAATTCTCAAATAGCCAAAAGCCAACTACAAATACTACAAACAGTAGGGTATAAATTGTTTTATTTTTCATTCTGTTATAAACATACTTTATTTATGACAGTCTTGAAAATCAGAATTTCAGCACTGCCACTTATTTTGGGTAAACATAAGGATATAAAAAAAGCTGCTTCATATGAAGCAGCTTTCGTATATCTTTACTTGTGAATAGACTATCCCTTTACACTTGCCAACTTTCTTTCGTTGTTTTTGATATTGTTTATCTGCAAATCTTTAAGAACGTTCACAGCTTCTTCGACATAGATATCCTTTGCTAAATTTTGGTGCCATCTATTCCTCTTCTCACGCAATACAGAATCCTGAACAAAGAGTTCTGTTTCATACTTCAACGACTCAAAAGTCAAATGCGAATCATAATCCCTTAGGGATTTAAAGTATTCTGATTTCTTTTTTGCCTCTTCACCTTTATCTGTATACACATCATAATTTAAAGAAACTACAGTCTCTTCTTGTTGTTCCTTCAACCATTTTGCATTTTCTTCGATCAATTTGATATGTTGATTGTTCGCCATTCTTTTTTTACTGTTTTCAACAGTAGTTTCAAAATCGATATAACCGTCCCAAATTTTGTATTCGGCCGGAGTAATCTTATCCCAGCCTAAAGGATTTTGTTGGTCCCTTTCGCCAAGATCAATGTAGCTATACCTGTCCGGTACAACAATATCACTTTTTACACCTTCCAACTGCGTAGATCCGCCATTGATTCTATAAAACTTCTGCGTGGTCAATTTTATAGCTCCTAAATCCCCGTGCTCATTACTTCTAACGATATTGTCCAAAGGAATTACATTCTGAACGGTTCCTTTTCCAAAGGTCTGTTTGCTTCCTATGACAACTGCACGTTTATAATCTTGCATAGCGGCAGCCAAAATCTCTGAAGCCGATGCTGAAAGTTCGTTGACCAATATCACCAATGGTCCATCCCATTGAATGCGTTCATCTTTATCTTCGTGCACTTCTTTTCTTTGACCAGAAGATCGCACTTGAACAATAGGACCGTCTTTAATGAAAAGTCCTGCCATTTCAACTACGGTCTTTAACGAACCGCCACCATTGTCCCTTAAATCCAAAATAATTCCTTCTACACCTTCTTGTTTTAATCGCTCTACTTCCTTTGCTACATCTGAAGCAGCGTTTCTTTCGGTATAATCTTCAAAGTCAACATAGAATTTTGGCAGATTGATAATACCATAGTTATGGTCTTTCTCTTTTACTTTGGCAGATTTCGCATAAGATTCTTCCAACAGCACAACATCTCTGGTAATGGATACTTCTTCAATAGTTCCATCGACCCTTCTAACCGTTAAGTCAACTACAGTTCCTTTAGGACCTTTAATCAATTTAATTGCATCGTCTAAACGCATACCAACTATATTGGTAGGGTCGTCGCCATCTTGGCCTACTTTCAAAATCTCGTCGCCCACCTCTAAACTTTGTGCTCTCCAGACCGGACCTCCAGATATAATTTCCATGATTCTGGCTCCTTCTGGTTTTTTTTGTAACCTAGCGCCAATGCCTTCAAATTTACCTGACATTCCAATGTCAAATTTTTCCTTGTCGTCCGGAGCAAAGTAATACGTGTGCGGATCAAATTCATCAACAATGGTATTGATGTATTGTACAAACCAATCCTTACGTTCTAAATCGTCAACAAAATCAAAGAATTCGTCCAACGTATTCATAGTGTTCTCTCTAGCTTCTTTTTCTGTAGTTTCTTTATCTATCGATGCAGGAATTTCATTGAAGCTAAATGTAGTAGAAACAGTAGCTGTCTGTGACTGATTGGTTTCTGCAATTCTATTTTCTACTTTGTTGTCAAAAACACCAAGGGTATTGTATTTTAATTGTTGTCTCCAACGCTCTTTTAATTGCTTTTTGTTCGAAGCAAAATCTTGGTCTTTGTAGTCTATGTTGATACTCTCTTTGAGCGTATAATCAAACGGTTGGGATAGTACTTCTTTATAGATGCCCTTTGCTTCATCCATACGTTTCATTAAACGCTGGTAAACAATATTAAAGAATGTGATATCTGTATTTTTTATCTCATCGTCAATTTGAAATCTATACTTTTCAAACTCTCTTATATCACTGGCCAAAAAGTATCTTTTGGTCGGATCTAATATTTCGATAAAATCATCAAAGACATTGGAAGAGAAATTGTCATTTAAATCTTTTGGTTCATAGTGGCCACGCTCCAAAACGTAGGTAATCAAATCCAACAACAATTTATCCTTGTCATCGTTCTCAAAAGATTTATTTGTGAAACTGCAGGAGGCTACTGCGATAAGTATAACTAAAAAGCCAAGAACAAAATTCTTTTTCATAAGAGGTGTGTTTATTTGGGAACGAAATCAATTGACATATCAAAGCCAAATTGTCATTACGTCATCCTTCTTTCTTTTTCATACGAATTCCCTAAGATACAGAAAAAACCGTGCCAGTATGAATCATGGTTTTTAATTTTTTGTTAAACGCCTAGAGGTTCATATCCTTATGAAAAACGTATTTTTACGACTTTAATTATATCTTATGAAAAAACCACTCATCTTAGTGACTAATGATGATGGAATTACTGCTCCAGGACTAAGGGCATTAATTAAGGTAATGAAACAGATAGGAGAGGTTATCGTTGTAGCTCCTGACAGTCCTCAATCTGGCATGGGGCATGCCATAACCATAGATAACACCCTCTATTCCAAGAAAGTTGTCATAGATCAAGATGAAGGCGCTCCCAGTGAATATAGTTGTAGTGGAACACCTGCGGACTGTGTTAAATTGGCACTACAGGAAATATTGGACAGAAAGCCGGATATCTGTGTTAGTGGCATTAATCATGGTTCTAATTCTTCGATAAACGTAATTTACTCAGGAACCATGAGCGCAGCAATAGAAGCTGGAATCGAAGGAGTTCCCGCAATAGGATTTTCACTTTGTGATTATTCTTGGGATGCCAATTTTAAACATGCGCTAAAATCCGTAAAGAGAATAGTACTGGAAGCACTGGAACATGGCATCCCAAATGGAACCGTATTGAACGTGAATATTCCCAAAAGCACCAATGAACCTGCAGGAATTAAAATCTGTAGACAGGCTAGAGCCAATTGGAAAGAGAAATTCGACAAGCGCATAAGTCCCACGGGCAAAGACTATTATTGGCTCACGGGTGAATTTGAATTATTGGACAAGGGTGAAGATACCGATGAATGGGCTTTGGCGCAAGGATTTGTTTCCGTTGTACCCACACAGTTTGACCTCACCGCACATCATGTAATTCCACAAGTAAACAACTGGAGTTTAAATGAAAAGTAAAAAAGAAGTTTTAATTGGATTTGCCGTAGGAATCATCGCCAATACTTTGGGAACGCTACTTTACATCCTTATTTTTTCTGATTTAAGTATTGTCGAAACATTTGAAGCTGCTGTTGCCCAAGAACACATAGGAAGTTTGTTGGCATTGGGCGCTATCTTAAATTTAGTTGCATTTTTTGGATTCTTGCGTTTAAAAAGAGATTATAGGGCCAGAGGAGTTATGATCGCAACCTTGCTCACTGCATTGGTGATATTGTATTATAAGATTTTTTGAAAAGGTCAGAGGTTAGAGGTTAGAGGTTAGAGGAAAAAAATGTTTAAAACTGAATTTGGTCTTTGCACTTATTTTAAAGTTTAATTTTGTATTTGTATTTGTATTTGTATTTGTATTTGACATTTGTATTTGACATTTGAGCTTGACATTTGAGCTTGATATTTGAGTTTGAACTTGTATTTGAAACTTGAACTTAACTAATGAAATACTACATCATAGCTGGCGAAGCCTCGGGAGATCTCCATGGGTCTAACCTCATCAAGGCACTTAAAGAGCAAAACGCCGATGCGAATATTCGTTGTTGGGGCGGTGATTTAATGCAAAAAGCGGGGGGTGATTTAGCCAAGCATTATAAAGACATGGCTTTCATGGGTTTTTTGGAAGTCCTCAAGAATATTCCAACTATTTTCAAGAATATTTCCTTTTGTAAAGAAGATATCTCAAGGTTTAATCCTGATCAAATTATTTTCATCGATTTTTCTGGCTTTAATCTTCGGATAGCTGAATGGGCAAAGAAAAATAATTTCAAGACCAATTATTACATATCCCCCCAAATCTGGGCGTCTAGGGAAGGAAGAATTAAAAAGATAAAACGTGATATCGATAACATGTACGTGATACTTCCCTTCGAGAAAGATTTTTACGAGAAAAAGCACGATTACCCCGTACATTTTGTGGGTCACCCCCTGATCGATGCCATAGAAAATACCAAAATTGTTGATGGGCATCTATTCAGAGAAGAAAATGGATTAGATCCAAAAAAGCCAATAATTGCACTCCTGCCCGGAAGTAGAAAGCAAGAGGTACAGAAAATGCTGGAAATCATGCTTTCTGTGAGAGGTGATTTTCCAGGATACCAATTTGTAATTGCGGGTGCACCAAGTTTATCGGATAGTTTTTATGCTTCCTTTTTAAAGGATAAAAACATCAATTATGTCTCTAACCAAACCTACTCGCTCTTAAAGCATTCGCATGCAGCACTGGTCACAAGTGGCACCGCAACTTTAGAAACGGCACTTTTTGGCATCCCTCAAGTCGTATGTTATAAAGGAAATTGGATTTCCTATCAGATTGCAAAACGAATTATTACGCTCGATTACATTTCTTTGGTCAACTTAATAATGGACAAAGAGGTTGTTAAAGAACTGATTCAGAGTGAATTGACAACTAAAAACCTTAGAAATGAATTATCAAAAATAATTGATGGGGGTGAAAGGGATACCATATTGAAAGATTACGATATGTTAAGAAAGAAATTGGGTGGAAAGGGCGCCAGTCAATTAGCAGCTAAATTAATCGCAGAAAATGCTTAGATTTAGCTTCCAAGAAGAAAAAGTTATTCTTGGATGTTAAAAAAAGCCCTTTATCTTATCGCAATCTTCTTCTTTTTTAGTTGTGGAACTAAAAAGAAAAGAACCTACAGCACTACCCCTCGAACAGTTTCTGTTGAAGCATCAAAAGAAGAGCCCCCTCCTTTTGAAATTCCAAAAAAGGAGAAGAGAAAAAACTCCAGAGCAGAAGATATCATTGCAACCGCAATGACGTTTTCCGGAACACGCTATAAATACGGTGGCACCACAAATAAAGGAATGGACTGTTCCGGACTTTTGTATGTTTCCCTTAAGGAAAATGATATCATATTTCCTAGAGCTTCGTATCAAATGGCAGAAGAAGGGAAGCGAATAAAAATCCCTCAAGTCCAAAAAGGGGACCTTCTCTTTTTTAAGACCGGAAAAAGTGGAAAACGCATCAATCACGTTGGACTTGTAGTTGACGTAAAAGGAGATGACATAAAATTCATTCACTCCACAACATCTAGAGGTGTTATCGTTTCTTCTTTACGTGAAGGTTACTGGAACTATGCCTTCGTGAAAGCTACGCGGTTTTTATAATGCGGTTTTTTAATTTTGTTTCTATAAAATTGAACCTATGCCTTATTATGGGCATTGTAATCGGCTTCTATTTTGAGATAGCACTATCCTTAACGTTTGTTACCGCTATTGTTTTATTGCCTTTTCTGTATTGGGCTCATAAAAAACAGCCCCGGGAAGGATTTCCATTTTTTGAATCAATAACAACTTTCATCACCTTAGCCCTTGGTGTTTTCATTGTTACTTTGGCGAAATCCAAAGATTTACCGAAACATTATTCAAAACAAAATCTTGAGAGGCCAAACTTGTGGGAACTTAAGATTGAAGAAAAGCTTAAGCCAAATCAATATTCAGAGCGTTATATAGCCAAAGTCATTTCTCTTGAAAATAAAAAGAGCACTGGGAAGATAATTTTGAATCTATTCGTAGATTCTACTATACGAAAGCTTCAGGTTGACAATGAATTGTTCGTTAATTTATTGTCCAACCGAATTTCCGCTCCACAAAATCCACATCAATTTGATTATAAAAGGTATCTGGAAAAGCAAGGAATATATCATCAAATCCAAGTTTATCCTGAAGCAATTATTTTAAAAGATAAAGCATCAACTACGCTTAAGGGCTTAGCTGCAAATTTAAGGGAACGCATCATCATAAAATTGAAGCAAGAGAACTTTGGCAAAGATGAATTAGGTGTTATTCAAGCACTTTTATTAGGTCAACGAAATGATATCTCAGAAGAAACCTATAACAGTTATATCGATGCTGGGGCAGTTCACATTCTAGCCGTTTCCGGACTTCATGTTGGTATTCTATTGTTGTTACTGCAGTTCTTGTTATCGCCTTTGGAGCGAATTCCAAAAGGAAAGACACTTAAGTTGGTACTTATAGTGGTTTTACTCTGGAGCTACGCTTTTATAGCCGGCCTTTCCCCGTCCATAGTGCGAGCGGTAACCATGTTCTCTTTTTTTGCTTATGCCATGTATTTAAATCGTCCAACAAATTCATTCAACATCGTGGCCTTGTCCATGTTCTTTATTCTGCTCTTCAAACCGCTGTTTTTGTTTCAAGTAGGTTTTCAGATGAGTTATGCAGCGGTTTTTGCGATTGTATGGATCTATCCAAAACTCCAACGTTTTTGGTTTCCCCATAACTATATTGCTCGTAAGATTTGGCAATTGATATCGGTAAGTGTAGCGGCACAATTGGGCGTCTTGCCCATAAGCCTTTTTTATTTTCATCAGTTTCCTGCTTTGTTCTTTGTTTCCAATTTGCTAATAGTTCCTTTTTTGGGATTGATTTTAGGACTCGGAATTTTAGTGATTGCATTATCGTTATTGGACCGCCTGCCCAACTTCATGGTTCAAAGTTATGATGCAATCATTACGGTCATGAACGCCATTATCGATTGGGTTGCCCATCAAGAGGGTTTTATCATTAAAAATATTCCATTTGATAGTGTCCAAATGATTTTGGGTTATATCATTATAATTTCCTTCGTTTTATTTCTTTCCAAACCAAAATTCAAGGCTATCCTCCCCTTATTTTTTGGAATTATTTTGTTCCAAGGATGGAACATTTGGAACCAATTCCGATTACAGGATAAAGAGGCCTTTGTTTTGCTCCATAAATCGAAGAATACCTCGCTATTGCATCAGAAAGGTGGTTCTTTAACAGTCTATACTACGGACAGTCTTGGTATGGCATCGGTAATTAATAACTATACAATAGCGGAGCGGAATCCTTCTATAAACTTTGTACCATTAAAATATAACTTTATTCTTGGCAATAAAGAGATATACATTATGGACAGTACCAGTATGTATCCTCAAAACAAAAACCTAGAGTTTTTAGTGCTGACCCAATCCCCAAAAATAAATCTGGATCGGATTATCGATTCCATCCAACCCAAAATTGTGATTGCAGACGGAAGTAACTTTAAAAGCTATATAGCGCGTTGGAAAGCCACTTGTAATAAAAGAAAAATCCCTTTCCACAGCACTCGTGAAAAGGGAAGTTATTCTTTTTATTTTGAGGAAGATTAGCGGTCCACTAATTTAAACCCTACTGGTTCTTAGTCATGGACTACAGTTTCTTCGTCCTCTGCACCGTGCGTCAATCGTTTTAATGGTTTTAACAGCAATAAGACCAATATGCCAAAAAGTACAGCGAATAAAAAGAGCCCCCCAAATACTTTAAGCTCACCTGCTTTTACCGAACTCTCACCGATGACACCAGCTACTTTATTTCCCAATCCAGTTGCGGCCCAGTATACCCCCATCATCAATGCCATATAACGTACAGGTGCCAATTTTGTGAAAAATGATAAGGATACCGGTGATAAACAGAGTTCACCAAGTGTATGGAAAAGATAAGCGAGCACTAACCAGTACATTGCCGAGCTTCCTTGACTCTCATATTGTAAAGAAGCGAATACCATGTAGGCAAAACCCACACCCATAATAATTACCCCAACGGCCATTTTAAATAAGGAGGTAGCCTCTTTTCCTTTTAGTTTTCTTCTGGCCCAAAAACTAGCAACAGCTACCGCGAACAAAATTATGAACCCTGGATTGGCAGATTGAAACCAAGCAGCTGGAACTTCCCACCCCAGTAACATTCTGTTTGTTTTCTCTTGTGCATACAGGTTCATTAAACCGCCCATTTGCTCAAAACATCCCCAGAATACGATTACCATTAAAAGAGAAAGTAGCAAAACGACGTACCTGTCCTTTTCAACCTTTCCATTTAGGTTTTTATAAATCATCATCATGAGTCCAGTGATAAGGGAAAGAAAAACAAACAGAATACCAAAGCCCCAATTATCAGGTCCTTCATAGGTGAATCCGGCATAAATCGAGTAGGCTAAAAGCAAGACCACGATTCCCAATTGCAGTGGAGATTTAAATAGTTGTGAAAAAAGTTCTCCAAGACTTATATCGGAAGATTTTTCTTCGACCGTTGGTGGATTCCCTACATGAATTAAATACCGTTGTCCATATAGATAGACGAGTAGCCCCAAGAGCATCCCTATACCTGCCATACCAAATCCGTAGTGCCAGCCATAAGCCTTGGCAACCAGACCTACGGATAAAGACGCTAGGAAAGACCCTAAATTTATACCTACATAAAATATACTAAAGCCCTTATCTCTTCTAATGTCTTTTTTACCATACAACCCTCCTACCATAGTAGATATATTCGGTTTCAGCATTCCGACACCCAAAATCACAAAACCTAGACCTGTATAATAGGCCCAAAGATCGTCTATGGCCAAAATACCATGACCTATGGTCAATAGTATAGCGCCTATCGTTACTGCTTTTTTCTGTCCCAGATACCTATCAGCCAAAAAACCACCTGGGATACTCATTACATAGACCAACATGGTATACCATCCATAAAGTGCCAGCGCTTCCGTCACTGTCCAACCTAATCCGCTTTGAGGATTATTTTCCAATGTTTGTGCTGTCATGTAAAGCGTTAGAAGGGCTCTCATTCCATAATAGGAAAAGCGCTCCCACATTTCTGTGAAAAAGAGCACATATAGCCCAACGGGATGTCCAAAAAGTTCTTTCTTGTGTGCAGGTTTTACAAGGTCTGACATATATTTATTGTGTTAGATTACAGGTTTGCTTTGATAAAATTGGTCATCTTGGTATACAAGTGCAATCGTGTATTTCCTCCATAGATTCCATGGTTTCTATCTGGATAAATGGCCCAATCAAATTGTTTGTTTGCTTGTACCAATGCTTCGATCATACGCATGGTGTTCTGCACATGTACGTTGTCATCGCCAGAACCGTGCACCAATAGATATTTGCCTTTTAAAAGTTCTGGATAGTTGAACGGAGAATTATCATCATATCCACTGGCATTCTCTTGTGGGGTCTGCATGTAGCGTTCCGTATAAATGGTATCATAGAATCTCCATGAGGTTACAGGGGCCACAGCAATGGCCATTTCAAAAACATCATTTCCTTTTAACAAGCAATTTGTGGACATAAAACCTCCATAGCTCCATCCCCAAATACCGGTTCTGTTCTCATCGATATATGATAGTTCGCTTAGTTTCTTTGCAGCTGCGATTTGATCTTCAACTTCATATTTACCAAGTTCTTTTTGTGTCACTTTTTTAAAGTCACGACCTTTTAATCCTGTACCACGGCCATCAACGCACACAACGATATAACCTTCTGAGACCAACAGTTGGTGCCAGTAGTCGTTAGAACCAAACCACCTGTTGGCTACCTGCTGCGAACCTGGCCCACTATATTGAAACATAAACAGTGGATACTTTTTGGTTTCATCAAAATTTACGGGCTTAATCATGTACATATTCAAATCGTTCCCGTTGATATTGATGGTGGAGAATTCTTTTGGACTTAATTCATATTCCTCTAGCTTATTGTCCAAGACCGAATTATTCTTGATTTCTTTTACCTCTTCACCGTCTGAAGCTATGTTCAATGTGAATTGATATGGTGTAGTGGCATCAGAAAATGTATTGATGAAATAGGTATAGTTAGCACTAAAATCCGCTGCATTGGTCCCTTCTTTCGTGGTCAATCTTTTCTTTTTCTTGCCGTTTGTTCCAATGCTATATACGTCTCTGTTTATAGAGCCATTTTCTGTGGATTGATAATAGATTCTATCTTCATTTTGGTCGTAACCGTAGTAGTTGGTCACTTCCCATTCTCCTTGGGTAACCTGGTTCATTAATTTTCCATCCTCATTATAAAGGTAGATATGATTGTAGCCATCTTTTTCGCTGGTCCAGATAAAACTATCATCCGCCAAAAAAGTAAGGTTATCGGTAACATCAACATACGCATTGTCCTTCTCTTCTATCAATATTGAGACTGAATTGTCTTTTGCATTGACCTCATGAAGTTTTAAATGGTCTTGATGGCGATTAAGGGTCTGAACACTTAAATAATTAGGATTGTTCATCCATTTTATTCTTGGTACGTAATAGGCATCCCCTAAATCAATATCTGAAATATTTCCTGACGCCATATCGTACATATGCAACGTTACCTTGGCATTTTCCTCTCCAGCCTTGGGGTACTTAAACTCATGCTGATAAGGATACAATTCCTGACCATACACGTCCATTGAAAAATGAGGTACATTGGTTTCGTCAAAGCGGAGGAATGCAATCTTGGTTCCGTTGCTGTTCCAGTCAAAAGCACGTACAAAGGCAAATTCCTCTTCGTATACCCAATCTGTAACCCCATTAATTATGGTTCCTTTATTACCATCGGTAGTAATCTGCTTTGTGATGTTTGTTACAATTTCAAAAACATACAGGTTGTTATCCTTTACATACGCTACTTTTGAGCCATCTGGCGAAAGTAATGGTTCTTGGATTTTCTCATCTGAAATCTTCACAACGGTTTTACTGGCCACATCATATACATAATAAATTCCCAGTTTTGATCGTCTAAATATTGCTTCGGTTTCCGTGGTGAGTATTATTTTGGATTCATCGGCACTGAACGTATAAGAACTAAAGAAAGGAATTTCATCTGAAGAAGTCACAATGGTTTCTACTTTCTCCGATGATTCATAATCATACTTATCCAAGCTACTGGAACGTGGCGAACGGTTGAAATTTAGGATCGTGTATTGTTCTCCATTTTTCATGGAACGGAGCACATCCATATATTCGGCTCTAAATGTACCTCCCCAGATATCCTCTAGGGTTATTTTTTTCTTTTGGGCTATTGTAACGGTTAAAAATCCGAAAACGGACAGGAACAGAAAGAACTGTTTTCTCATGAAGTCGTAAATTGATTAAAAACCATCAAGTTTACTAATATTTATTCAGAATATAAACTTTGATGTTACAATTGTAACAAGAATTATCCTTCAATACGATTACAGTATGACTTAAATAGAATGAAAAACCGCATTAGTACAATGAAAAATCGCATTATCCTTATATTTGAGGCCTTTAACCAAACATTATGAGCGTTCCTGTTGAAGGGTTTTCCAAGCTTTCCAAAAATCAAAAAATTAACTGGTTAGTAACCAATTATACCAAAAATCCTGAGGAGTCAAAAAAAGTATTGGAACAGTATTGGAACAATGACGCTTCTGTTCAAAAGCTTCATGATGAGTTCATAGAAAATACCATTTCCAATTACTACCTCCCATTTGCAGTTGCACCAAACTTTCTAATCAATGAAAAGCTCTATGTCATCCCCATGGCAATTGAAGAAAGTTCTGTAGTTGCTGCCGCTAGCAAAGCTGCCAAGTTCTGGTTGGAACGAGGTGGTTTTAAATCTGAAGTACTAGGTACGGAAAAAGTAGGGCAGGTCCATTTTATCTTTAAGGGAGATAAAGCCAAACTGCATCAATTTTTTAATACCATAAAACCTAACTTTTACAAGGACACTGCTTCTATTACTAAAAGTATGGAAAAACGTGGCGGAGGCATCAGCGACATCCAACTTAGGGACCTTAGCGATAAAATTGAAGGGTACCACCAATTGCACTGCACTTTCGAGACGTTGGACGCTATGGGTGCTAACTTTATCAACTCTTGCTTGGAACAGTTTGCCAAAACATTGCAAGAGGGAGCAGCTTCTTATATTGATTTCACCGATGAGGAAAAGGCCATCGAGGTTGTCATGAGCATTTTGTCCAACTACGTCCCCAATTGTTTGGTAAAAGCGGAAGTGAGTTGCCCAGTTGAAGCGCTGGACGGAGATACCATTGCACCCAATGAGTTTGCAAAGAAAATGGTTCGGGCTATAGAAATTGCAAAAGCGGAACCTTACAGAGCTGTGACCCATAACAAGGGAATTATGAACGGAATTGATTCAGTTGTTCTGGCTACCGGAAACGATTTTAGGGCCGTTGAGGCAGGAATTCATGCTTATGCTGCGAAAGATGGGAGTTACTCTAGCTTAACGCATGCCAGTATTGAAGATGGCATTTTCAAATTTTGGATTGAAGTCCCTTTGGCCTTAGGTACTGTTGGCGGACTTACTTCGCTTCATCCCTTAGTAAAATTAGCCATGCAGATTTTGCAAAACCCGACAGCTAAAGAGTTGATGCAGATAATTGCCGTAGCTGGATTGGCCCAAAATTTTGCAGCAGTACGGTCTCTTGTAACCACGGGCATACAAAAAGGGCATATGAAAATGCATCTGCTCAATATGCTTAACCAAATGGGTGCAACGGAAAACGAAAAGCAACAGCTTGTTGATTACTTTAAAGACAAAACCGTAACCAATGCTTCAGTTAGGGAGGCTTTGGAAAAGATTCAGGCTAAATAATGCAAAAAGAATTTTACAGTAACGGAAAACTATTGCTATCTGGGGAATATGCTGTTTTAGATGGCGCTTTGAGTCTTGCGATACCTACAAGATATGGGCAATCCTTAAAAGTAATCACCACGGATACGGGTTTTTTAGAATGGGAAAGTTTTGACGAAAACAACACTACGTGGTTTAAGGGATGTTTTGATGTAAAAAACCTAAAGACAATCGACGCTACCGATAAATCCATTTCCGAAACACTAATTGGATTATTGACAGAGGCCAAATCACAAAATTCCCGATTCTTAGAAAATTCATCAGGTTTAAAAGTGGAAACCAAGCTTACTTTTCCGCGAATATGGGGACTGGGCACCTCTTCCACACTAATTAATAACATCGCCCAATGGGCAGAAGTAGATGCTTATCAATTATTATGGAATGCCTTTGGCGGTAGCGGATACGATATAGCCTGTGCAAGGCATAACCAACCCATTCTGTATCAAAAAGAAAATAAAACCACACAGGTTGAAGAAGTCACCTTCCAACCTTCTTTTTCTAATTCCATATATTTTGTTTACCTCAACCAAAAGCAAAGTAGTAAAGATGCTATCACAGCCTATAGAAAGGAACAGTTTGATATGCATAGTTTAATTATTAATGTTTCTACGATTACCAAAAAGATGGTCAATACCACAGCACTTTCAGAGTTTGAATCCTTAATGCTGCAACATGAAGACATATTATCCAAAGTACTGGGCTTAGAAACCGTAAAATCCAAACTTTTTCGTGATTATCAAGGAGCTATAAAAAGCCTTGGTGCATGGGGCGGTGATTTTATTATGGCAACTGGCAGTACAAATGTTCCAGATTATTTTAAGGCAAAAGGGTTTGAAACGGTTATACCCTATGCTGATATGGTACTTTAAGAATTCAATAAAAAAGCCTCCCAAAAGGAGGCTTCATATATTTTAAATATCGTTATCGCTAGTAGAACGTAGCGCGTTTATCTTCTATTTCAGCTCCTTCTTTTAATGCATTATACACATCTCCATTAACTCTGTTTGAAGCACTGGTCTTTAACGTATTTGCATACGTACTAAAGTTATCAATTTGTGGAGCTTCCTCTTTTTTGGTCACCTTGACCTTGAACACTCCTGTTTCTCCCTTAATCAAACCAGAAGCTTTGTCCTGTTCCATGGCAAAAGCTGTACCAACGACCAAAGATTCACGTCCAGCACCTGGTATGGTTGGGGATTTCATGGTCAAGGCAGAAGCATTGGAAACGGTGACATTATTGTCTTTTGCAAAAGCATCCATATCTTTGCCTTGATTGGCAAGCATGATTTTTTCTGCTTTACGCTCTTTTCTAATCTTTGGCAATGCAGTGGCCGAAGCATCCTCAGAAGTCATTAAACCTTCTTTATACTTTTTGGTCAATTGCACCACGGCATATCCGTTATTGATATTAAAACGTTTGATGTCACCAACCTCGGTATCTTCGTTAAAAGCCCATTGCACAATACCTCTTTGTGCAGAAAGACCAGGAAGGTTTTCATCCATTTCCTTAATTTTATTAACTGGTCTTACGGTATGTTCGGAAGTTCTTGCAATATCCCCAAAGTCATCTGCCTTGCCATCCGTAGCAGACATTTCAAATTTGGTAGCTTCTGTAAACAAAGTATTTATTGTCTCTTCTGAAGGTTCTATTTCCCTGGAGAAAGTTGCTACTTGCACAACATCTTGTTTATCGTCCACTTTGATAACATGAAAACCAAACTGGGTCTCTACCAAGCCTATAGTACCTACATCGTTTCCAAAAGCAAAGTCATTGAACTCATCTGCCATTACACCCTCTTGGAAATATCCTAAATCACCACCTCTTGGCGCTGAAGGTCCATCAGAGTTATCTCTTGCCAGTGTTGTAAATACAGCTCCTTCTTCTTTAGCTTCGTCCAAAATCTCTTTTGCTTTTTCCTCCGCTTCTTCTTTTGTTCTTTTAATACTAGGGTTGGCACGTTCGGCACCTTCGTAAGCAAATAAAATATGACTTGCTTTTACGGTTCCATTGGGCTTTCTATTCATCACTTTAGAAACCTTGAAAAAGTTGCCATCACGATAAGGTCCGTAAATTCCCCCTACTTCTAAATCCATTAAACTATCGGCCACAACTGCAGGTAAATCTTTTTTGGCTTTAAAAATGGTATCGAACTTACTATCGGAATTTCTATCTAAAAAAGCGGCAACATCTGTAGCGTTTCTAAAACCTGGAATAGTATCTGTAGTATTTCTTTCCTGAATGTATTCAACAGTATCGTCCAAAAGGGCAGTCATTGCGTCTTCAACAGCTTTTTCATCTTCTACGGAAGCCTTTTCCTCAAAAAAGACAAATCTGATATCCCTAGCTTTTTCCTGTTTAAAATCTTCCTTGTGCTCATTTACATAAGCCTCAATATCTTTTTTTGAAACTTGAATGGTACTATCTGCAATCGAGGTATATGGCACTCGAACGTATTGGATATCGACTTTCTCGTTCGACATCCTATAATCAAATGCACCTTCGGTCAAGGTTGCACCAACGCCCCCTTTTATCAAATTAAAATATAGGCGTTCCTTCGCAGATTGTATAATGGACTTCTCATCTTGTAACCAAGCATCGTAACGAAGTGGGTCGTTTGCTTTCCAGTCTGCAATGGCGCTTTTAAACACCTCAGCATTAAATACTCCATTTTCATCTTGAAAATCGGGAATCTGCGCATAACCCGAGGTCTTTACAAACTCTACGATTTGGTCGCTCTCCACATTGATGCCCAAGTCTTCAAACTGCTGACCCAGGATTTCCTTTCTTACTTCTTGATCGTACACACGGCTTACCAGCTGTGTTGAAGATAGATTAGGGCCAAATCTTCTGGATGCAATCTCTACTTCTCTCCTAAAATCATCAATAGAAATACTTTCCCCATTCACCTCAGCTACTGCAGAACCAACTTTTCCACCTCCCAAATCATTGCTTGAGAAGACTCCTGATATTACAAATGCGAACAAAGCAAGACCGATTATCAAAATCAGTACTGTAGTTCGTTTTCTAATATTCTCTAATATTGCCATTTTACTACTTGTTTTCTATAATTTCAGTGGGCGAAAATACCATTTTCTTTTCAAATAGGAAAGTGAAAGAGCCGTCGGAAATTCTTAATTTTCAGGCAGAACGTGAACGCTGACCAAATCTATTTTGGTATTGGATACTTCTAAAATATGAAATATGAAATCATCTATCTTTATTTCGGAGTCTTGTTCTGGAATCTCACCAATTTCATTCATGATCAATCCACCCAATGTTTCGTACTCATCACTCTTTGGAAGTTCCAATTTATAGTTTTCATTAATGTAGTCTACTTCTAGACGCGCAGAGAATTTGTATACGTTCTCGCTTACCTGTTCTTCGTGTAGATCCGTGGTGTCGTGCTCATCCTCGATTTCCCCGAACAATTCTTCTATGATGTCCTCCACGGTCATGATACCAGATGTACCACCATACTCATCCAGCACTACGGCAATGCTCTTCCGTTTTTTGGTCAATACGTTGAGAATATCCTGGATGAGCATCGTTTCTGGCACAAACTCGACCGGGAGTAAAATACTTTTGATGGTCCTGGGTTTTTTAAAAAGTTCATAAGAATGAACATAACCTATAATTTCATCTATACTTTCTTTGTAGACCAGAATTTTGGAAAGCCCCGTTTCTGAGAATAACTTGGTAAGGTTTTTTGGGGTTTCGTCTATCTCAACCGCTGTGATTTCAGTCCTTGGGACCATCACCTCCCTAGCTTTAACAGTAGAGAACTCCAAAGCATTTTGAAAAATCTGAATTTCTGAATCCACCTCATCCTCTTCTTCCACGGTTTCCATTTGCTCCGTAATGTAGTCACCGAGTTCTATTTTAGTAAAGGCCAATTGCACCTCGTCACCATCTGTTTTAAAAAAGACCCTTAGGATAAAATCCGATACTTTTATTACGAACCAAGAGATAAAGGAAAACAACAGGTAAAAGAAATACGCTGGAATTGCAAAAATTTTTAGAAGCGTGTTCGAATATATTTGAAAAAGAACTTTTGGTAAAAATTCAGCGGTAACCAAAATCACCAACGTAGAAATGACTGTTTGGGAAAGTAGGCTAAAATCGGTCAACAATGCGTTTAAAAACCCAGAAGAAGAGGGCAATATACTTTGAAACCATTCCATAAGCACTTCGCCCATGAACAGACCATAAATGACCAATGCTATATTGTTTCCAATCAGCATAGTAGCAATGAATTTTGAAGGTTTCTCAGTCAACCAGGTAAGTACTTTAGCAAAAAAACCTTCTTGCTTTTTCTCAATTTCTATATGGATTTTATTCGCAGAAATAAACGCAATCTCCATCCCCGAGAAAAAAGCGGAAAACAATAAAGAAAAAATTATGATAAGTAAAGACGTATCCAATACTACTGCTGGTTATCTTTTTTACGTTGCTCAAAACGCTTACGATACCTTCTTCTAAAAAGGAACATTCCAATTGAAACCACAGCAAAAAATATAAAAATATAGGTGCTACTGGGGTCTACACTCCAAAGCGTAGCTATTTTATAAATAGAAACAATTGCCACCGCCAAGTATAAATATTCGGTATATCTTAGAAATTTAATCATACTATTCTTTTTCTTTCAAGGTCATTAGACCATAGGTTTTGTGTGCATTAAAAAAACTAAAGTCCCTATTGAAATCCATACCCTCTCCGTCCATTACCGTTCCATCTTCCGGATTTGTATAGGTAAACTTTTCCTCGGTGAAAATCCAATTATTCGCCCTATCATAAAAGAGCTGGGGAGTTTCCAACTTTTTTCCATCGTGGCTCTCAATGACAACGTTACCCTGAAGGTCTATTAAATTGGTCTGGGAATATACTATCCCATAGTCGGCCGTAATAACACTTTTTTGACTTTTTTCATCAAAAAAATCAACTTTTAATCCTTCTGGAAAGGTACGATATTTAAAGTCTTGGTTGTCGAAATCCTCTGTTATTGGACTCGTTAGCACAGCAATTACCCTAGAGTTGGACAAGTCTTCCGTACTCATTTCATCTATGGTTTCTGTGTAGGTAAGTGTGAAATTTTGTGCTACCCCTTGTGGAAAAATGGGTTTAACCGCTTCCTCTCCTACTCGTTTATAGTCATCAGCACAGGATATAAAAAGGATTGCCACGGTAAGAACCGTGGCAAAATATTCAAGCTTATTTTTTTTTGTCCGTTTCACATTACAAATTCGGTACTTTTACGCTACCGCCTACCCAGCATTTGAATGTAACTGTTTTACCGGCCATTCCCGAATTAAAGATCATTGTCTTATCCGGAGCTTTTGCCCTGTAACTAGCTGCTGATTGATTCGCCCTTGAACTCAATGATGGGTCAACTCTTCCCGCTTTGCTGGCCATATCTGCTGCCTTCCAATAAATAGCTCTTTTTTCAAATGGGGTTGTTCCACATGCGTTGGCACTGGTTGCATATAAGTTGGCAATCAAAAGATATGCTTTTCCATTGGAGGAATTTGCGTTAATTGCTTTTTGTGCATAACTTCTAGCTTGTGACTTGCTAGATTTCCTGACAATAGTTGCCACCTTGTAAAGAATATTGGACTTTTTATAAGAATCAGATTCTAACTCCACTGCTTTATTAAAGTCAGCGATAGCTCCTTTTCTATCTCCATTTTTGGATTTTAAAGTTCCCAAATAAACATATACGTCTGCAGATGGATCTAAACTTGCCTGAATCTCCACCATTTCACTGAACAATGGATCATCTGTACATTCTTTGGAGAACATTCTCCCTACTGCTCTTTTCACCCAATCAACATCACCTTTCTTTGCGTCAAGGCTTTTCTTGTAGAGAGGAATAAGGTTTCCGCAATCTGCAAGTGCTCCCAATTTGGAATCAATACTACCAGCAATCTGACCATAAGATTTTGAATTTATGGTCGCCGCTTTCAATTGTCTCTTTTCTTTCGAAGTCAACGTTCCCAAAGAATCTTTTGGAAGTAACTTGGTAACTACAGCTGTAAGTTTCTTATTTTCTTCTGCAACTTTTTCAGTTACGTCATCGTAAGCATCAAAAACTTCCTGCAAATCTTTTTTCCCAGAACCGTGCAAGTCGACTAAACTTGAGAAATATAGATAAAGCGCCTTGGGGTTTTTAAAGTTTTCCCTATCTCCTTCAAAAGCTTCGTTCAACATGTCATAAAGCTTTTCATCCGAGGCCATTTTGTTCTCATAAGACAAAAGCGCTTTATCTATGGCAACTCCTGCTTTGCTAAACTTATTTGGGAAATACTTTAGGCTATTGTCATATAGAGACATTAAGTCTTGAATATACCCATCTTTATCAGTACCAGATGAATTCTTTATTTTATAGGACAAGATTTTTTCTCCATAGGAAAAATTAGCCTTGTTAATATCCGGGCAACTTTCATAAACCATTTTCCATGGTTCGTAAGCTGCATCATAATTTTTTACCTTAGCATGTTCTGCGTAAATGGAAAGATTGGTCATGCACTCTGGATTTTGTGCTTGAGCCATACTTAATCCCATCGACATAATGACAGCTAACATCGTTAAGTAGTGTTTCTTCTTCATTTTACTAATTTTAAAGTGGTTAATGTACAAATTTTCATGAAAAAATCATCTTGATGAAACATATATTGGTGGTTATTTATCGACATTTAAAAAACTTCATCAATTTATTCTTCTTTTCTCAAACCATTTTGCGTTTAAAGATAAACCGACATTTATTTTAATATAATTTTCCTCAATCAGATTTTGATCAGTTGTCCCTCTTCTTCCCAGTTCAACTCCCAAGTTCAAATTTGAAAAGGCATCAAATGATGTTCCGGACAACGGTAATCCAAGTCCAAAAGTTATGCCAAGATTATTTATCTCTTTGTTATTAACCTCTAGACCACTAACATCATAACGCATTCCAGCCCTGTACGTAATTCTTTTAAAATAGCTAGAAAGTGACCTATAATTAGGTATAAAATAGCCACCAAACGCAAAACTGCTAGCGTCATTATAGATTACGTTGTCCAATCCTAAGAATTCATTTTGAAAGTCACTGAACTGCTGAAAACTGTACTCTCCACCCAGAAACCATTTTTTATTTTCACCAAAACCCAACCCAACCGTTGTCCGAAAAGGAATCTTAATCTCTGTATTTCTTAAGTTTGTTGCATCCAAATCCACATCGATTACTTCAATTTCTTGACCATTGACCAGAGAAAAGGAACCTAAACGCTCAGTATTTTCCGAAACCAGATTTCCCTGGGTATTCACCATTAAAGATGTATATAAGGTGTATTTATCTTTAATAGTGGGTGTATAATTCGCTGAAAAATTAAAGTCATAGCCGTTAATTCTGGATTCACGCCTATCCAAGGTTCCAAATTGTACATCTTCCACGCTTTGAATACGTTGATATTCCAATCTTCCAAAATTAAAATTGGCAGTAGCCCCAATACTTAAGTTCTTTATTGGTGCAAAGCCTATGGACATATATACTCGGTTTAATCCTCCTTCTCCCGCAAAAACATTTGTTATGGTAGGTTCGCCCGTAATCTCAACTTCATCCGTCAAATTGTATCCTACGGAGGAAAAAGGCATTATTCCAAACCCTAAACCTAAGTTTTTAGCCAACGGAAAACCAATTGACAAATAGTCTAAATTGGTTACAGAGGTACTCTGCTCTTGCGAAAAATCCTTAAGTTGAAATTCTGTATGGGACAATCCCACGGCATAGGTAGTAAGCTTTAGCTTGGAGTATGCAGCTGGGTTACGCAAATTTATATGTATACTGTCCGCATACATACTTATCCCCCCCATCATTTGGTTTTCCACTGTTCCATTATTCCTTAACTCACCTATTCCAAAATATGAATATGGTGATACTGTACCATTTTGCGCAAAAATGCCGTGTGCAGTTATGCAAAAAAAAGCAATCAAAAATTTCTTAACCATCTAGCGTTTGTTGTAATCCAGCAAGTAATTTAGCCCCTCCAAGAGAAATTTAGAATTCGCAAATATGGTATTTTTTAATCGGTTAGCAAAAAAATGGGAGTCGCCGCCTGTTAAAATAACTGTTAAATCTTGAAAGCGAGATCTATACTGGTTAATCACCCCATCAATTTCCTGAGAAACGCCGTTTATTACACCACTGTGCATACTCGTTTTAGTAGAGTTTCCGATAAAATCCAAGATTTCTTCTGGTTGAAGTAGCGGAAGTGCGTTTGTTTGATCATGCATGGCCTTATATCGCATTTGTACACCTGGCGAAATAGCTCCACCAACGTACTCACCGGAATCGTTCATCATGTCATACGTTATACATGTCCCTGCATCGATAACCAATGTATTTCCCCTTGGGTTTTGATAAAAAGCAGCTGTAGCCAACGCTACACGATCCATACCCAAGGTTGAAGGGGTTGCATAGCTATTCTTGAACGGCACTTTGGAATCACTGGAAAGCAGGTGTACTTTACAGAATAACGAAACAATCTCAAGCTCTTTGCCTTCTAAGTTTCCAACCGATGCAATTAGTGCCCTATCAATTTTTGGATATAATTCAAAGAGCTCTTTCACCCGTGATAAAAACAATCTAGATTCTGAGCTTTCATAGAATTTTAGTGTTCTATGTTCAAAAACCGCATACTTTATACGTGTGTTACCTATATCAACAACAAGGTTCATACTACAAAGATGACAAATTGAAAAAAACCCGATGGCTTTTTTCTGGTTTTTGTTTGGATATCCTAAATTTGAAATTATATTTGCACCCGCCTTAGCAAAAGGCATTAAAGGTACCTTAGCTCAGTTGGTAGAGCAACGGACTGAAAATCCGTGTGTCCCTGGTTCGATTCCTGGAGGTACCACAAAAAAACCGGCAACTTTGCCGGTTTTTTTGATTTTTGCCCTGTAATCGAATTCTTAATAAATTCATAAATATAAAAATCGAATACTCCTATAGGCACAAAATATGAAACTAACTCTTATATTTAGCCCATCTAGATTAATTTTAAATAAAAATGACCGAAGATTTATTAGAAAAGGCAAAGGAGTTTGAAAACAGAACTTTGAGTCATATGTCCACAAGTGACAGGGTAGCTGCTTCAAGAGAAGCTAAACAGCTTATACTTTCCATTAACGAAATTTATAAAGAGACCAAGGACGAAAACTTAATGGATGTCATGAAACGTCTCACTGAAAAGAAGAAAAAGATAGAAAAGCGTTTAAAGGGAACCCCCCTAGTATAACGAACTTTATCTTTAAGAATTTTTAGAAATTTCAGGGATTGTTTTTGGCTTGTAGAATGTTCCTCCTACAATTAATGCCGCAGATATAATCAATATATTTTTTATAATATACTGCCCTTCTAATGTGGGCAGGAGGTAATTTTTGTCCTGAAATGTAATCTCTGGTAAAAATAGCAGTGGCATAAAAGTGCCCAACATTTGTAGAAACAATAGTGCTATTGCAATTTTTGTTGTTCTCCTAAAAAGAAATGTAATTCCAATACCAACTTCCCACCATCCAATAATTACAAGCCAGGTTTGTGGCTCTCCAACGGGCAGCCAGGCTACAGTGGCCAATAACAGTTCTGTTGCCGCAGATAAACCAAAGGGCTTAGAATACCGAACCAAAAGAAAATTATGGCAAAGGAGATACGAACCGCCAACAGTCCCCATCTGCGCATTATTTTTGCAATCTTCTGATCTATTTGTTGTAATTCCATACAGCTATACTTTGTACAAAAGTAAACCTCAGAAAATCAATGTATAGCAAAGCTGAATAGCTTTACATGATTTTTCTATTATACTTCATTATAGGTTTGTAGAAAGCTTTACTGACCTGTAATGGTGTTTTGCAGTTTACAAAGAAATCTTTACCAATTACATCTTTTTAGCTACAACTGACGAAAAGCTAAAACTTTGAGGCATTCTATTCCTTAATTTCGGAATATAAATCAAACCTCAACCCCCAAATAAATAATTTATTATGAACACTATAGAAGAAAAAGTAGGCTATCTATTCTGGTTTTTTGTCATTGCATGTTCTATGTGTGCTTTTATTACCAGCCTCTATTATTATGTAAACTAAAAAATGGGTGTCAGCCAAACCGACACCCATTTTTTAATTGATTCTTCCATCCCTTTTTTCCTAAGCCTATTGCATCCTGCAGTAGCACCTATGCCTCTAAACCGCTCAATTTTCACTATCTTAACAACGTCAAAGCCATTCTATTTTTGGCCACATCCCTTCTTTTTTTTCGTGAAAACGTTCCATATCACGTAGAATTTCATCTAACAACATAATAGCTTCATTGATGTAAGGGCCTTTATTTAGCATTACACATTCTGCCCTAACGGAAGATGCCGTGTCCGTAATCTCGGAGCGCGATGGCAGTCCATTTTTAGCCAAACTTTCCAAAACCTGAGTGGCCCAAACAACCGGGATATGTGCAGCACCGCAAAAAGACAAAATCTCTTCCTGTACTTTGCTCATATTTTTCCACCCTACTTCCAATGCCAAATCGCCCCTTGCTATCATGATTCCCAAATACTTTGTCTTCATTGCCTCAAGCAATATTTTCACTAAATTCCTAAAAGCAAAGCGCGTTTCTATTTTGAGGATTATACTTATCTTATCCTTTATATTCAATCGTTCCATTTCTTCCAATAACTCGACTACGTCAGCTTCAGTGTTGATGTATGAGTAGTTTACGATATCTGCATATTGGGCAACAAATTCTAAATCTTTTTTATCCTTTGCCGTTAGCCCACTTATACCCATATCCAGAGTTGGAAAATTAATTCCCTTTTCAGCTTTTAATTTAGACCCATTTTCTTTTGCTTTTTTTATACGTACCGTGAAAAAATCATCACTTACATCTTCTACGATTCCTTTGATTTTCCCATCATCAAATAAAATAGGTTCTCCCTCTCTTACTTTTGTAACGACAGAGCCGGGTATACAGGATATCTTACCTGGCTGTATCAAGTGTCCCTCTCCGTCAAATCTAGAAAGGCTTCCTTCCTCACCTTTTCCTGAAACTATTAACAAATCCCCTTTACGCAAAACAATGTACCTAGCTATCTCAGGAAGTTCACCTACAACACCTTTATCTAAATCCGAACGCATGGGAAACAATTTGGTCCCTGTTCCTATGTACACCGTTTTTTCACTACTGAGCAACAGCTTGTCTTTTTTAACCTTTACGACTTGTAGCTTACGAAACTTGCCCCTGGTATCTTTTAAAGCAACAAAATCTCTTTCTTGTAACTGTGTCATCCAAGAATTGGAAACAGGAATTTCATTTGGACCTAAATCACCTTTTGTATCTGGAACAAGTTCGATATGTGCTGGGCTTTCAACAATTCCGACCGCTGTTCGCTTTGGTTTGAATTTTTTTACCTTGGAACCCTCCAAAAGATTGCCTGTTCTTATCTTGGGTCCTGCCAGATCCATCGCAATTTTAACCGTAGTACCGCACTCCAAAGCTGCTTTTTTTATGTTCAGCACAATGTCCTTCCAAATCTCGGCATTGTCATGGGCACAGTTAATTCGTGCACAATCCATTCCGCTCTTCACCATTTCTAGAACCATATTATAGTCATGCGCCGCTTTTGTGGGCTGGGTTACCATAATGCGCACCCTTCTATCCTCTGACCTAGCTCCAAAAAGATTATTCGTGTGCTTTTTTAAGCGATTACTCCCTTCTCCTATGGGCAAACAATCGTTGCTACTTGATTTTTCCGAACAAAAGTTCAAACGATCTATCACCGTTCGGGCATTTACTAGACTTCCCAAAATATTGCCCTCTGCATTTGCCAAACGTGTTAAACCCAAGTGCTTGAGTTTTTCCTGAACTTCCCGTACATCAAAACTTCTAAAGGTTCCGTAGTGTAGAAGATTTCTAGCACTTTCTTTATATTCTTGGTTTATATCTTTAAGGGCTTTTCTGTTGGCAATGTCCTGTTGTTCAATTTTAGCTATTAAAGCTTCAATCTGTGAACCTATCTCATTTAGTTGCTCAAAAGGCATGCCCTTGTATAGAAATTTAGTGCGCTAAAGTTCTGAATCAATTGATATAAAAAACCTGATAAAAATCAGAGATGTTTAGATTTAACTTTAAAATAAAGGCCAAAACAAGTTTCACCAAATTGATTTTAGATGTTTTATATGACCATTCTCAATGGTTGCTTGTTCATCTAAATTTTCAATGACCAACATGTTATAAGGTTTGGTAGGAAAGATTTGTTCCGTCATCACATAGGTTCCGTTGTCCAAGAAAACTTCTATGGAAGACCAATCCATCAGAATAATTACTTCGTAGGGCTTGCTATTGGTTCTCTCAAATGGCATAAAATGTTTTTTGTTGCCAAATTCAGATTGAAAATCAATCTTTCCTGAATACATTCTATCAATTATAAAACCTTTGCTTTTTGAATCCATAGTCAAGGTCAGCGTTTCGTTTAAATCATTGGAAAAAATCAATTTAAAATTTCGGGACGCCGTAGTAAAATCAATTTGCGATTGATTCAAATCATCTATTTTGAAGGTGTCTGAGGTTTTAGGCGGAACATTGATGTCTTTTTTTAGAGTTGAAGCTGCCAGTCCATTTATTTGTTTGACGGGCATGTTTGTCAACAAGTAATCATCTTCATTTTTTTTGAGCGCTAATTTTCTAGGAACAGTCATGGCGCTTCGCCATTTTTTGGTGGGGGTATCCCTTGCATAATCCCAATTGCTCATCCAACCTATAAAAATTCTATCTCCATTGGGTGTATTGTTGTAGGTGACACCTGCATAATTATCGGTTCCGTAATCCAACCATTTAGGCTCTTTTTGGTCAGAAGTAAAAGAAGTTCCATCAAAATCACCAATAAAGTACTGTGTGCCACTTCCACCATTTGGCGCTCCAGGATTAATACTGATTATCAAAACCCACTTTTCCTCATCTGACCCTTCAACCTTCAACGGAAATAAATCCGGGCACTCCCAAACACCGCCATGAGCTCCATTATACTTTCCAAATTCGCTTAAATATTTCCAATTCTTCAAATCCTTGGATGTATAAAATTTGGCATGGTCTCCGGCTACCAAAGATAAAATCCAACTCTGGGTATCTTCATACCAAAACACTTTAGGGTCTCTAAAATCTTTGATTCCTTCATTGCCAATTACTGGGTTTCCCAAATATTTTTTCCAAGTTTCCCCATTATCCAAACTATAAGCTATACCTTGGGTTTGAAAATCTTTTCTTCCTTGTTTTTCGCCTTCCATTAGGTGATACGTGAAAATTGCAACTAATGGTATTTCTTCATCCACTCCAAATCCAGAAGTATTGTTCTTGTCCACTACGGCACTACCAGAAAAAATAAACCCATGCTCATCTGGATAAAGGGCTATGGGCCTGTGTTTCCAATGTAACAGATCATCGCTTATCGCATGTCCCCAGTGCATAGGCCCCCAAACAATATCTTCTGGATAATATTGATAAAAAAGATGGTACACCCCTTCATGATAAACTAATCCATTAGGATCGTTCATCCACATTTGAGGTGGTGAAAAATGATATTGGGGACGGTATAGCTCCTTGTAAACATTTTGTTCTTCACCCTCAACCACTTTTTTTTCAGTTTTAGATTTGCATGATAGAAATAGAACCAGTATTGTAAGCGAGAAGGTTTTTTTAAGCATTTTGTATTCATAAAATTCAAAGCTTAAGATAATGATAATAAAATTTCAAACTAGCAAAACACTATCTTTGAAAATCATTTTATTGCAAAAATGTTATGTTTAAACACCGTGGTTTTTCAACTATTAAAGTATCATAGAATCCAAGGTATTTCGTAAGTAATAGAACCAATTAGTGACCAATGCAAAACGCAAATGGAACCAAATTAAAACAAATTGAACCAGAAAAACAGTAACCTACTCCTGATTTTTACACGTAATCCCGAACTCGGAAAATGTAAAACCAGACTTGCCGCCAAGACTGGTAATGAGGCAGCACTGAGCATCTACAAATTCTTACTTGAACATACCGTTACCATCACCAAAGATTTAAAAGTGGAAAAACAGGTTCATTATTCCGAAGCTATTTGGAAAGATGACATCTGGGGCAATAAACTTTACCACAAAAAACTTCAGTACGGTAAAGATTTGGGAGAACGAATGGAGAATGCCTTCAAAAATGGCTTTGATGCCGGTTTTGAAAAAATCATTATAATTGGCAGTGACATGTACGACCTTTCGCAAAGTGATTTGGAAGAAGCCTTTGAACAACTTAACAAACACGATTATGTGCTTGGACCAGCAAAAGATGGAGGGTATTATCTTTTAGGAATGACATCTTTAAAAGTGGAACTCTTTCAAAATAAAGATTGGGGCACAGCAACCGTTTTGCCAGAAACCATGAACAATCTAGAGGGCGAAGATATTTTTATGCTCCCTACAAAGAACGACATAGACCTTTACGAAGACATAAAAGACATTGAGGCATTTAGTCCTTATTTAAAACACATTAAAGAATGACCAAGAAGCAACTAGGCGAATCCGTAGCCTATTTACAAAAGAAAGGGTTCGATGCACCGGACATAGGCATTGTATTGGGTACAGGACTGGGACAATTAGTAGACGAAATCGAAAGCCCTATCGAAGCACACTACAACCATATTCCCTACTTTCCATTAGCAACGGTAGAGTTTCATACCGGGAAATTGATCTTTGGAACGATAGCCAATAAAAAAGTGGTTGTCATGCAAGGACGTTTTCATCTGTATGAAGGGTATGATTTTTTAGATATCACATATCCCATTCGAGTAATGCATCAGCTCGGAATTAAAAAGTTATTTGTTTCAAATGCTGCTGGAGCAATTAACCTGAATTTTAAGAAAGGTGACATTATGTTGATTGAAGATCACATAAACCTACAGGGTGGTTCGCCACTTGCTTTCAAAAATGTTGCCGAGTTTGGCGACAGATTTGTAGATATGAGCGAACCTTATGATGTGGAAATGCGCAATAAAATAGAAGCGACCGCGCAAAAAGAAGGTATTTCTTTAAAGAAAGGAGTTTATGCATCTGTGGTGGGGCCACAGTTGGAAACAAAGGCGGAATATCGAATGCTAAAAATTTTAGGAGCGGACGCCGTGGGAATGAGTACGGTACCAGAAGTAATTGTTGCCAATCATTTACGACTACCCATTGTAGCCGTATCTGTTTTAACGGATGAATGCGACCCAGACAATCTGGAACCTGTTAACATTCAAGAAATCATAGAAATTGCAGGGAAAACAGAGCCTAAAATGATACAATTGTTTAAAGAATTAATAAAGGAATTATGAGCTATCTAGATGCAACCCAAGATTTATATAAAGAAGCGGCAATAACTCCAGATGTTGGGCTTTGCTGTACTACCAATCCTATTTGGCAGTTCCCTGGGCTTTCCATTCCAAAAATCATGCAAGAAATGAACTATGGATGCGGAAGTACAGTTTCGGCACAAGACCTTGTAAATGACCCAAAGGTACTTTATGTAGGAGTTGGCGGCGGAATGGAATTACTACAATTCTCCTATTTCTCTAGACAAAAGGGAGGTGTTACCGGGGTGGATTCCGTAGATGAAATGTTGGAGGCATCCCAGAAGAACTTCAAAATTGCGGAGGAGGAAAACGATTGGTTCAAAAGTGAATTTGTAAATCTAGTAAAAGGCGATGCCCTAAATCTTCCCGTTGAAGATGAAAGTGTAGACGTAGCAGCCCAGAACTGTTTGTTCAATATCTTTAAAATGGAAGATTTGAAAAAAGCGGTTTCGGAAATGTATCGTGTACTAAAACCTCATGGACGCTTGGTGATGAGCGATCCCACATGCGAGCAGCATATGAACGAGGAGCTTAGGAACGACGACAGATTAAGAGCACTTTGCCTTAGCGGAAGTATTCCCATCAAAGATTATGTAAAAGTTTTGACCGACGCTGGTTTTGGCACTATAGAAATCAGGGCAAGAAAATCGTACAGGGTGCTTTCCCCTAACCATTATCCAACCGACGAGCTCATTTATATAGAATCTATTGAGATTGCTGCCATAAAAGATCCAATGCCAGAAGATGGACCGTGTATGTTTACCGGAAAAACAGCCATCTATTATGGTGATGAAGCATCTTTTGATGATGGAAAAGGACATGTTTTATTACAAAACCAACCATTGGCCGTTTGTGACAAAACAGCAGCTGCATTAAAACAGGTATCCGACCAAATTCATGTGAGCGAAAGCACTTGGCACTACAATGGCGGAGGCTGTTGCTGATTTTTTTAGGATTCCTTGAAAGGTTAACCCTTTTTTTCTGACTATTGTTTTAGAGTTTAAATTGACAATAAAACCATGAACGCAGTCCTAAATCTTTTTTTCGGTTTACTTGTTTTATCGTGTAACGGATTCGCAAGAACATCCAGCATAACCAATAATGAAACAATGGTTATACCGCCCGATCATGACGCGTGGAACACCATACTAAAAGAGTATGTTGACAATGATGGCAACGTAAACTATGCTGGATTACAAAAAAATAGTGCCGATTTAGATGCCTATTTAAAACATCTAGAGCAAAATCCGCCTTTGTCTTCTTGGAGTAAAAACGAAAAACTGGCATTTTATATCAATCTATATAATGCGGCCACGGTAAAATTGATTTTGGACAATTACCCTGTTCAGAGTATTAAGGACATTCCAAACAGATGGAAAGAGATGTGGATTCCCTTAGGCAAGAAAACCACATCGCTCAATGATATTGAACACAAAGTACTTCGTGAAATGGACGAACCAAGAATTCATTTTGCAATCAATTGTGCATCCTATTCCTGTCCAAAACTGCTCAATACCGCTTTCACATCGCAAAACATGGAACGATTGCTCACTAAGGCCGCTATAGATTTTGTGAACGATAAAAAAAGGAATCGTTTTGAAAATGGACAAGCACGTCTTTCCAAAATATTTAAATGGTACAAGAGCGATTTCACGGAAAAGACGTCACTTTTGAAATACATTAATACGTATTTGGATAATCCAACTAATAATAAGGCTAAAATTGACTATCTGGACTACGATTGGGGTTTAAATGAAGCAAAATAACAAAATGGGAATCAGTATAATTATTCCCGTACTCAATGAAGAAAAATATCTTGGAAAGTTATTGAAACACATAGCGTGCGCCAGTGGGCCAACAAATGTGGTCGAAGTTATTTGTGTTGATGGTCATAGTAAAGACAGTACAAAGGAAGTTGCCCTAGCGCATGGAGCAAAAATAATAAGTTCTGAAAGGGGGCGCGCCAAACAAATGAATATAGGCGCAAAAAATGCGAAAGGTGAAATTCTTTATTTTTTACATGCCGATACATTTCCTCCCGCTAATTTTGACATCACAATTATACAGGCAGTGGCACAAGGACATGAATCGGGATGTTTCAGAATGAAATTCGACACAAAAAATCCGGTGCTACGATTTTTTGCCTGGCTATCTCGCATTAACCATACCCTTTGCCGGGGTGGAGATCAATCCCTGTTTATTAAGAACAGTCTGTTTAAAAAGACGAAAGGATTCAACGAGGACTATTTAATTTATGAAGACTCAGAATTTATACAAAGACTTTACCAACAAACCCGATTTAAGGTTTTGCAAAAAAGTGTTATCACATCAGCAAGAAAATACCGGGAAAAAGGATGGCTGAAAGTGCAGTTTCATTTTGCAATGATTCATTTAAAAAACTATAGGGGTGCCGGTCCTGAAGAACTTTATAATTATTATCACAAAAACATACTCACTTAATTCCTTATCATGAAAACAAAAAATATCTTGTTCGGACTATTCGCAATCACTACACTATTTGGTTGCAAGGAAAACGAGAAGAAAACAGTGTCAGCTTCAGAAGAAATAAGCAAAACAGTAGCACTGGCTACAGTTCCCAAGAACTGGGTAAAAAAAAGAGTTGAGAACACGAAAACAAGATTAACTGCATCAGAGGCAGGAAAAGTGGTATGGAATGCAATGGAAGCACATGGAGGGCTTGAAAAATGGTATGACAATGGTCCGATTTCCTTCAGGTTCAAATACCAACCCTTGGATGGGAGTACACCAAGAGATACCTATCAATCGATAGATACTTGGAGAAGTAGGGCACGGCATTACCAAGTAGGCGATTCCACACAACAATGCGGTTGGGATGGCGAAAACTCTTGGATTATTGCAAAGGACAGCACCTCTTTTGCCTACGATACCAGGTTCTGGGCATTAACACCTTACTTTTTTATGGCACAACCTTTTGTCTTGGATGGGAAAGGCGTTAATTTGGAGTTATTGCCTCAAAAAAAGCATAACGATAGTGTTCAAGATGTGGTGAAAGTTACCTTTGATGCAGGTACAGGAGATGCACCAGATGACTACTATGTGCTTTATTTTGATGCACAAACACATAAATTGACCGTTATCCGTTATATTGTTTCCTACCCTGGTTATTTTGAGAAAGGAAAACATCTTCCGGAAAAATTCATGACTTTACATGGAGAACAAACCGTTGAAGGCATTTCATTTCCAAAAACTTACAAGACACATTGGTTGAAAGAAGATGAAACTGCTGGCGAGCATATCACCAACATAACTTTGAGCAATACTGAGTTTAAGCCAAATTTGGAATCCGATTATTTTAATGTTCCAAATGAAGCCAAAGTAACCGAAGGATTGTAAAATCAATCCTCAATCTTTAAATCCGCATAATCCTTTAGAATACCACTGGCAATCCAATTGGTAAACGACTTCTTGTCTGAACGCACAGGTATAGTGCCTTCCATTGATTTTTTAGAAGCATCGGTTATCACCATGAGACTTAGTGCAGGCAATGTATTTTTGGCCAGGAAAAGGCTGGTATCATCTTTAAAGATCATATCGGCATCTTTATAAGAGCGATTGGAAATACTGTTTTTCTTGAAAGCATTTTGAATATGATTGGCCAATCTATGACCTTCTTTACTTTTTTCGTGATGATAGACTGCTACATCAATATTCCCATTTGCTATAAGACCATTTGCCCTTATCATTAACAATCGCTGGTATTTTCCAGAATTTTGCAAATAGCGCTTATTTATGGTTTCAACATATCCACCCATTTGGGCTGCACCTGTCAATGCTTTGCCTTCAGAAAGTGTATTGTCCCGTTCAATGATGTACACTGTAGCGCCCTGTACCATAAGTTCTTTTGCCAAGTTTTCCACTACAACGCTTATAAAGCTTTTTTTTGCCTCATCTTGGTTCTCCGCGATTAAATAGTAAACAGCATCTTTGAGCGCTCTGCTCTTAAGTGACATATTGGCAAGCTCCGTATCAAAAATAGGAGCTTCGGTCGTTTTGCCAGCTTCCATTTTCACACCTGTATTCTTAAAAGAATCGGAAGCTACGGGAATCCTATATTCCCTACCCACATACAACATACTCCCATCTTTGATATTCTGGGCATTGATCGTAATAAATTCTTCGTAGTATTTTGCAGGACTCAGGCCCTGTTTTCTTAGAATGGAAAAAATACCATCACCTTGTTCCGCTATCACGGTCTGGTTTTCTTGCGCCAAGACAATTGAGGACATACATACCCACAACAAAATTACTTTTATTGATTTCATAATCAGTGTTGTTGCTGGGATGCAGTACAAATATGGGAAAAAACAATGAAACAGTTAAGTTGGATTCAAAAATACTGGCCAATTCCAAAAACAACCCCTTTGGCGGCTTCTTTGGTGACACCATGTCCATAATCTATCCTAAAAATTGCATTGAATATTTTCTTGTGAATAAAACGAATTCCCAAACCTGGATAAATTCTCAAATTCTGTTTGTCACCAAAATCACCAAAGTCACCTCCAGGATTCCTCCAGCTCCCGCCATCCATAAAAACGTTTCCCTGCAAAACAAACCAATCTTTTTCATAGAGTGTATGACGGTATTCGGTATTGAGCACAATTGCGGCGGTACCTCTATCTATAAGATTTCCCACCCCCCTAATATTCAAATTATTATCGACCGCAAATGGGGCGAATGGCGTATCCAAGTTACTTGAAATTCCCAATCTGAGCCTTGTAGCCCAGTTTCCTTTGGAACCTATTCGTTTGAAATAGGAAAAATCATTGAATCCAATCCAAAATGGCGGCAACTGTGTGTTGGTACTTCCAACATATTGAAGATTTAAAACACTTCGAAAACCTTCCAAATATTGGTAATGATAGCGAAGCCCATCATAGTTATAAATCAATTTGAACAGATGTTTGTTTACTTTTAAATCTTGCGGAACGGAAGGGTCGGTGCTTCCAAAAAGATATTGATAATCCTCAGTAAAAAAATTGATACCAAATTCAAATCTATTCTTAAAATTAAGTTGATACAGCGCCAATAATTCAACAGACTCGTTATTGTAGCGATAATCCGCAGTGCCATTATCAAGAAAAACAGGTTCTTGTGTAGTTAGATTTTGATAGCTAAACGCAAGACCCAACTTACGTCCCAAAATGTAGGGCGCCCTAATATTAGCGCCATATGAATCAAAAATATCTTTTTGATAGAAGCCTCCCAGCGTAATATTTTGTCCGAGCGCATTAAATTCTTGCAAGCCTATCCTGTAAGCAAACTCATCATTGTTGGAAGTGTATACATTTGCAAAAGGAATGAGAGTGAAGTTTTCTTCCACCCCATACGTCACTGTACAACCTTCAATTTCGTCGTCTGCAACTTGAAAATAGGCATGTGCGATAGAAGGCAGCCTCTTCAATCTGTATATATCCTCATCTATTTGAGCAGAATCCAGCTCCGTGCCCAGCTTGAGTTGAATCACTTTTTCCAAAAAGGAAGACTTGGTCTTTTCATTCCCTTGAATAACAATTTTTGTTATCCTTTTAGTTTGTCCGGCAACGGATAAACCTGTCAATGTAATGAATAAAAAAAGACAAAGTTTCTGAATCACAGGTTCTTTGGAATGGTTAGCTATTCTCTTTGTCTATAAAGAACCATAAAAATTACGAATAACTTTTTCCGCAGGTTTATTTTGTGGGGTAAAGCGATTATCCTTTTCACCTCCAGAGTCAGAATGGTGAATAAACCATTTCCAAACAAACCCTCCTGCGAACCAATCTTCTTTCCAAAATTCGTCAAAAATAACCTGCGTTGCATCTGCTTGTGCTTGTAGGTTTACGGTCATATCATATTCGTCCACCAACCATGGTTTTTTTGCAGTGTAGTCCATGCTACGATATCCAAATTCCGTAAAAAGAATAGGGTGACCATGTTTACTGGAAACCTCTGTAAGGTCAGTTTTCCATTTTTCCCATCCGGTGGCCATTTCCTCTTTGGTTGGAAATTTTTCATCGGATAAAGGAAAATAAGCATCAACCCCAATAAAATCGAGTTTATTCCAAAATGGGGTTCTACCATATTCATCCCAGTTAGCGGCATAGGTGAGCTTCCCTTTATATACCTTTCTAACTTTAGCAATCAACTTGTGCCAAAACTCGGGGCGGTTCTTTACAAACTCCTCCAATTCCGTTCCAATACAATAGATTTCACATTTGGTTTCTTGAGCAAGTTCCGCATAGGTCAAAATAAAATCACCGTAAGATGCTTCAAGTGTCTCCCAATCTTTTTCTGACTTCATGGTAATATCTCCGGTAAACTCACCTTTCCAAACCCAAATTTGGGGTTTCAGCATAATTTTTACGTTGTTTTTCTGAAGGAGTTCTATGTATTGTTTGGCACCTTTTCTGGTTTCACCAAACCATTGTCTGTCGGTATTGAAAATTACATTTGGAGAATGTAAATCCCTAGTAAAGCCAAATGGCATCACGCCTGCGTAGTTCGCATTTACGTTAAGTAATGGATTTACTTGATTCTGTGTGACTTCATCCCTAGATCCAACAAAACTTAAACCATTTATTTTTTCGGCTTTTTGACTGTTACAGGATAGTTGCAAGAGGCACAAAAAAAGGAGCCCTAATCTTTTCATAGTTAAAAATTAAGACTCCTAAAATAACCTTTTAAGGTTTAGGTTTAAAAAATAGCCCTCAAACCTATGTTAAATGTTTCGCCAAGTCCCGTATCATTTCCACGGACAAAATTGGTGTATAGTCCTTCAATGTTCAATGCATCCGTCAACTGATATTTAAGGCCTCCGCCCACTGCGGTGAAATCCTGTGAAAACTCATTGCCGCCCAAATCCAAAAGTTGCGAGTGCTGCGCCAAAACGAGTACAGTAAACTTGGAACTTGGGAAATAACTTAAAAATACCCCTGGTGTTAACCGCAAACTGTTGTTTGCAAAACTTTTAAGCTCATCCCCAAAGTTGAGTTCAGAATTGATTTCAGAAAAAATCTGCCATTTGTCACCCGGGAAAACATGATCGTAAAAAAATCGGTTTTGCCATATGAACCCGTTTTGGTCAAGAAAAACCCCATTCTCGGTTTCATTATCGACCAACGGAATAAAAAATGAGCTCTGAATCGAAAAATTACTGATAGAAACAAAAGGAACAAATTTTACCGATGGAGCTATAGATGTAAAGCCAGAACGTGCAGAACCTTCTTCACCACTAAATTGAAAAACATCTAGAGCTCCACCACCTCCAACAACATTGGACCTGAATTCGAAAATTGCCCCAATATTCCATCTTTTGTTCTCACCGATTCCAGTGTATGCTTCCAGTGTGGATGTAAAAAAGGTATTTCTGGGGATATCGCCACTAAATGTATCTTCGGTTTCTGTATACAGGTTATTGAACCATTTAAGATCCCATTGTCCTTTACCTATAAGTTTTGAAGGCGTATATTCTTGGATATTGCTTCGCCCTTGATCACCGTCATCTTGAGCTGTTACATTAAAAATGGTTAGGCACAGTGCTACTGCAAGTGTTACGTATTGTAAATTTTTCATGATTTTTAGGTATATTATTTTAAAAATTTATTTGGTTTCGTTCAAAGTCCAATCATAAGGGTAATAAGTCACTTTGGCTTTGTCCTCTATTTTTTCTTTTCGATATCGATTTATAAAATCCACTAAACTCTTCCCGCCTTGGGTAAAATCACCTTTGTACCATTCAAATATCTGGGAAACACCTACTTTTTTACCTTTCAATCTTATGAAGTTTGGATTGTTCAAAGACAGTTCCGTTTGCTTTTGTAATTGGGCATCTAAAGTATCGGGTAAATAGGCTTTGTTTATTATTGGTGGACAACCCAAACCAGCACATACCAATACAAAATGAAACCGGGCCTCCTCTGGAAAATTAGCTCGCAATAGTTTATTCTCTATATCGTTCAGCGTTATGTTCTCACCTCCTATGTTATACTTGATTTTATCAAAAAATCCAGCTTTGTCCAATGGTGATTTTAAAGGGTAGTTGTCCACTATTCCTTTTATAACAGCTAAATTGTAGACATTTATCCAAAATGCTTGATAGGTATTGGCATCAGATTTTGAAACAGAAATACTTTCAGCCATTGCAACGAGTTCATTTAAATCGGCAGCATTTGACTTTATAGCTGCATATGCAACTTTGCCATCCTTGACATAGGTATTTAGAAACATATTGGTTTTCTCAAAAAAAGAGTCGGTAGTTTGTGCAAAGCCCAAATGAACCATAGTTATCATAAAGAAGGCTTGCAATGCTATTCGTGATTTCATCTTTTAACTTTTAAATGGTTAGACTGGGGCTTATGTCGAAGGCACTCCCATCAACATACAAAACCAAGGTGTATTTTATGAAATATTTAAGAAATTGTAAATCAACGATTTGAACGTTCGATTTTTCAAAAACAACCTTACGCCCGGTCATTAATTTAAATTCCTTCTAAATTATGTTTGTCCGTTAAGTTCTTATATTTATGAACGACCCATCAAAACAACAACCAATACATCCATGGAAAATATTGTAATCATCGGAAATGGAATTGCCGGCGTTTCGGCTGCAAGACATATTCGAAAACTTTCCGATAAGAGAATCATTATAATTTCTGCTGAAACGGATTATTTCTTTTCTAGAACTGCGCTCATGTACGTATATATGGGGCACATGAAATTTGAGCACATTCAACCTTACGAGAATTGGTTCTGGGAAAAGAACAGGATAGAGTTGGTTAGAGGTTATGTTACCCATGTGCAAACAAAAGAAAAACAATTATTAATCGATGGCTCAAGAGCGATTCAATATGATAAATTGATAATCGCCACAGGATCCAAACCAAATAAGTTTGGTTGGCCAGGCCAAGATTTACATGGTGTACAAGGGCTATACTCCAAACAAGACTTGGATTTATTGGAAGTGAACGCGCCCAACAAAGAAACTTGCAAAAGAGCTGTAATTGTTGGTGGTGGCCTTATTGGAATTGAATTGGCAGAAATGTTACGAAGCCGAGATATCCCGGTTACTTTTTTGGTACGGGAAAACAGTTTTTGGAACGGCGTTCTACCCAAAGGAGAATCACAACTTATCAATGAACATATTGAAGAGCATCATATAGACTTACGACTTGCGACAAACTTAAAAGAAATTGTATCGGACGAGAACGGTAAGGTCAAATCGGTGATTATTGCAGAAACGGGAGAAGAACTCCAATGCGATATGGTCGGTCTTACAGCTGGAGTGACTCCCAATATTGATTTTCTAAAAGATTCAGGCATTGAATTAGGTCGTGGCGTAAAAGTGAACCGATTTTTAGAAACCAACGTAGCGGATGTTTATGCTATTGGGGATTGTGCAGAGCAGCATGAAGCTATCGGTAATAGAAGACCTATCGAAGCAGTTTGGTATACCGGTAGAATGATGGGAGAAACCGTTGCACAGACCATTTGTGGAAACAGGATTGAATACAAACCGGGACATTGGTTCAATTCAGCCAAGTTTCTGGATATTGAATACCAAACCTACGGATGGGTTTTCTCTGAAAGGAATAAAAAAGACCATGAAGAACACTTTCATTGGAGACATGCGACAGAGAAATTATGCGTCACTATAGCTTTTGATAAAGACAGTCATCAATTTCTGGGCATAAATACCTTCGGCATACGAATGCGTCATGAGATTTTTGATAGATGGTTGACCGAGGAAAAAAACATTGATTACGTCATTGAGCATTTACAAGATGTCAATTTTGACCCAGAATTCTATAAGAATTATGAGCATGAAATCGTCTCTAAATTCAATATGGATTTTGGAAAATCCATCAAACCAAAAAAGAAGAGCATTAGACGTATTTTCAACTTAAAACCTCAACACAACTAAACGATAATAACAGATTTGAATTTGAGATTTGAGCTTGAATTTGAAACTTGAACTTAAAAAATATGAGCACTTACGATAGAAGCATGGCCTTAACAGGTCAACCACCAAAGGAAATCAGCAGAAACCAAAAAATAGCTACACTTATCGGTTTGTCGGGTTTGGCAATCATTTTATTGGCAGCTTTCAATGTAAGTTTCCCCAATAAAGCGCTTTGGCTAAGTATATCAATGGCGGCCATTACTACTGGAACCATATGGTTCTCTTGGGAAGCCTATTCAAAAAAACTTCCTGGAATTAAAAATGATGGGGTGTGGTTCAAATCAATCTCAAGCCAGGGATTCTGGGGATGGATAGCGGGAATTGCACTGACCACGTTTTACATTGTGCTTTATTTTTATCCAGAGTACTTGGGTTTGGTTAAGAATGGAGAAAATAAAGGTGTAATTGCTTTATTCGACCCCCTAAGTAGAATGCTCAGCGGAAACCCAGCAAGCCAATGGTTTGTCTATGGAACGCTATATACCGTAGCCATTTTAGCCTTCGGAATCAAGTTCATGTGGAAATATCGCCATAACCGATACGAAAGAATACGTACCATGAGCGTGATGTTCTTTCAAACTGCTTTCGCATTTATCATTCCCGAATTAATGGCACGTTTAAACGGCGACAAAATTCTAAACGGTGGAAGTTTACCGTATTACGATTTAAAAAACGTTTGGCCCTTAAACTATTACAACTTTGAAGGGTATCGCATAAAAAGCTTCTTAAGCTCTGGTGATATCGGGTTTGCCTTATTGATTTTCGGTATACTTTCCGTTTTTGTCATTACACCTATCCTTACCTATAAATATGGCAAACGATGGTATTGCTCATGGGTCTGTGGTTGTGGCGGTCTAGCCGAAACAGCTGGGGATTCTTTTAGACAATTAAGCGATAAAACCGTAAAAGCATGGAACATAGAGCGCTGGGTAGTACATAGTGTTGTTGTGTTTGTAACCTTGATGACAACAGCGGTAATTTATTCTTACTTGGGTACAGATACCAGCAAGTACTGGCTTACCAAAAGTACTTTTCTGATTGGTGTAGCTGTATTATTGACCGTTGTTTTTACACTGGTAATGGTATTTAAGCGCAAAGAACTTCAAAAGGATGCACAGTACGGTGCCATTGGGTATTTTGTTATTATCATGGCACTCATTGGAATGCATTTCTTAAGTGGAGATGGTAACGTCTTCTTATTCAAATCAGAAACACTTCGCAAATCCTATTCATTTTTGATAGGAAGTATTTTTTCTGGTGTAATCGGAACAGGGTTTTATCCAATTTTGGGGAATAGGGTTTGGTGCAGATTTGGTTGCCCCATGGCAGCAATGATGGGTTTTCAACAACGATTGTTCTCTAAATTCCGAATTACAACAAATGGAGGGCAATGTATTTCCTGTGGTAACTGCTCTACCTATTGCGAAATGGGTATCGATGTACGTGCTTATGCACAAAAGGGAGAGAACATTGTTCGATCTAGCTGCGTAGGTTGTGGCATTTGCTCTGCTGTATGCCCAAGAGGCGTACTAAAATTAGAAAACGGACCATTACAAGGTCGTATCGACAGTAACCAAGTTTTACTGGGTAACGACGTTGATTTAATGACACTTGTGAACAAAAATTAAGATGCTACGTTTCAGTTTTCTGTTTCTTCTAATAGTATCGACCAACACGAATAGAAAGTACCATCGTGAATACCATAACAATGGTATCCTAAAGGCTCAAGGTTGGAAAGTCGGCGATTCAAAAGAAGCGTTTTGGAAATACTACTTCTCCAACGGTAAAATCATGGAGCAAGGCCATTATAAAATGAATTCGCGTGAAGGCTACTGGTATTTCCACGACGAAAATGGCAAACTGGAAATGGAAGGTCATTTCAAAAAGGGAAAAAAAGTGAAATGGTGGCTTTTTTATGATGAAAATGAAAAAGTGGACCATAAGTGCCAATTACAAAATGGAGTCAAAAACGGATATTGTCTCAAATACATTGATGAAAAATTAAAATCTGCCGAAAAATATAAAAACGGAAAAAAAATAAAAGAATGGTTTAGCTTTAGCGGCTTCAAAAAAGAAAATAAATTGTCCGATTTAAAGTAATGGCAGATATTAAAGTCATCATTCCCGCCGTAAATGAAGCGGATTCCATAGGGAAAGTAGTGTCCGAACTTCCACAATCCGTTTCAGAAATTATAGTTGTGGACAATGGATCTACCGATAACACCGTTATTAATGCAGAAAAAGCTGGAGCGACCGTAATAACAGAAAACCAACGCGGATATGGCTTTGCCTGTTTAAAGGGAATGGATTACATAGCCGAACAATCCAAATCACCGGATATCATCGTATTTATTGACGGTGACTATTCCGACTATCCCGAAGAGCTGGATAAAGTAGTTGCTCCAATCTTAAACGAAAACATGGATTTAGTAATCGGTGCACGAAAAAGGGAACTACGGGAACCAGGCTCAATGACATTTCCACAAATATTTGGTAATGAACTGGCCACATCCTTAATGCGCCTGTTTTTCGGAGCAAAATTTACTGATTTGGGACCCTTCAGGGCCATCAAGTACGAAAAGCTCAAAGCACTTCAAATGCAAGACAAAACGTACGGCTGGACAGTAGAAATGCAATTGAAGGCCTTACGTAAAAAACTGAGATACACGGAAGTACCTGTACGTTATAAAAAGAGAATAGGTGTCTCAAAAGTTTCAGGAACCATAAAAGGTGCTATATTTGCAGGCATAAAAATTCTGGGTTGGATTTTTAAATACAGTATAAAATAATATGGGACTTACCATCGCTTTTATCATCATCGCTATTTACAGTACGGCCTTAATTTTAATTTTCTTCTATAGCTTGGCTCAGTTAAACCTTTTGGTCAACTACCTAAGCAACAAAAGAAAAAACGAAGAGGCCCCAAAATTCAATCTCTTAGATCCAAAGGAAATTCCGTTCGTAACCATTCAACTTCCCATCTACAACGAAGAATATGTGATGGAACGACTGCTTGAGAACATTTCCAAAATAGAATACCCAAAAAGTAAATTGGAAATTCAGGTTTTGGATGACTCAACGGATGATACTGTTATTGAAACAGCAAGAAGAATTGAGAATCTCCAAAAGACAGGGCTGGATATTACGCACATACGCAGAGAGAACCGACAAGGCTTTAAAGCAGGTGCGCTAAAAGAAGGCCTAGAGATTGCAAAAGGTGATTTTGTTGCTATTTTCGATGCTGATTTTCTTCCTGAAAGCGACTGGTTGAAAAAAACAATACCTTATTTTAAGGATGAAGAAATAGGCGTTGTTCAAACCAGATGGGGTCACATTAATAGAGATTACTCAACACTTACAAGAATACAGGCATTTGCACTTGATGCACATTTTACGCTTGAACAAGTGGGACGTAATTCCAAAGGACACTTTATCAATTTTAACGGTACTGCCGGAATCTGGAGAAAAGATTGCATTTTAGATGCTGGGAACTGGGAAGGAGATACGCTAACGGAAGATTTAGATTTAAGCTATCGTGCCCAGTTAAAAAATTGGAAGTTCAAGTATTTAGAAGATGTTGAAACCCCGGCAGAGCTTCCCGTGGTCATTAGTGCTGCACGATCGCAACAATTCCGTTGGAACAAAGGTGGTGCTGAAAACTTTAGAAAAACGGTTTGGAGTGTAATTACCGCCAAAAACATTCCTTTTAAAACAAAGTTTCACGGCGTAATGCACTTGTTGAACAGCTCTATGTTCCTGTGTGTTTTCATCGTTGCTCTTTTAAGTATTCCCATGCTCTATATCAAAAATAGCTATGGTCACTTAGGGTGGGTTTTTGAGGTAACCAGTTTCTTTATTGTAAGTACCATTATCCTCTTCATTTGTTACTGGTTTACCTATAAAAGCATACAGGGCAGCGGATTTGATAACTTTATAGATTACATCAAACTCTTTTTTACGTTTTTCTCCGTGGCATTGGGCTTTTCTTTACACAATACCGTTGCTGTTTTGGAAGGACATATGGGGAAGCGAAGTGAATTTGTACGAACACCAAAATTTAATATCAATAACCTAACAGATAGCTGGAAAGGTAACAAATACTTGGCCAAGAAGCTATCACCAAACATGATTTTGGAATTTGCGTTGATGATCTATTTCTTATTTGGTATGTACAGTGCGGTGCCGTTAAATGATTATGGACTCTTTCCTTTTCATTTGATGTTGTTCCTAGGTTTTGGTTTCGTCTTCTTTAAATCGTTGACGGCAAAAGCGTAGCAACTTTATTTGATAACGAATCGATAGCACATACACTCTAGGCAAGTCCCAAGAGATATTTAAACTCCAAGAACCAAATTCCAAAGTAAGGATTCTCTGAAAAATTCGTGGCAATTCGTGTAATTTGTGTCCATCCATCCCAATAAAAAGGACATGGCTAGCTTTACCAATGCGATTACATACGTTCTTCTTTGTACCTTTCTAGGCACGTAAAACTTATATAGTTTGATGGTATAACATCGAATTGACCTACATGGAAGAGAAACCACGTTTAGCAAGATTGACAGCCATATTAACACAGTTACAGTCCTCAAGAATTGTAACGGCCAAAACACTTGCGGACAAGCATAACGTTAGCATTAGAACAATCTATAGGGACATACGAACCTTAGAGAAATCTGGAGTGCCTATCGTTACCGAAGAAGGTAAGGGATATAGTATGATGGAAGGCTACCAACTGCCACCGGTAATGTTTACGGAAGATGAAGCCAATGCATTGATCACGGCAGAACAGCTGATCCTTAAAAATAAGGACGCTTCTTTTGTCCAGAATTATTCCGAAGCAATTTTAAAGATAAAGGCGCTGCTAAAGGGTTCGCAAAAAGACAAGGCAAGTCTTCTCAAAGACCGAATCTATTTTACCGATAATTTTTCGCGCCAAACGACCAGTAGTTATCTCATGCAGATTCAATCGGCATTGACAAATTTCCAAGTTTTAAATATTGAGTACCTCTCCTTGGGCAATAAATCCACCAATCGAGATATAGAACCCTTTGCTTTATACAGTACCCAGGAAAAATGGTTGCTCATTGCATATTGTAGGCTTCGCAAGGCGTTTAGGGTATTTCGAATAGACCATATCCAAAAAGTCGCGAATACTTACGAAGTATTTGAATCGCACAATATGAGTTTGGAAGAGTATTATAAGTCGTATGACAGATATAATGGAAATGATTCCGACTACAAGAATCAATAAACTTTAATGGCACTTATCGATTAGGATATGCTCCGTTTCAATGAGGTATATCGTCAGATATTGAGTACAAGTTCAGTACTGATATATGAAGTTCGGGAATTTTGGCTTAAAAAAATACTCCTAAATTGATACATGTGTGTTATGAGCTAAATAATTTCAACTACCCCTGACACACCCTTGTCATAAACTGGTTTTAATTTTGTATAAACCTTAAAAATAATCATCATGACAAACACTAAAAAAGACGCATTGACCATTGTTGGTATAGCGGTAAGAACTTCAAACAAACCTGGAAAGGGAGACAGGGATATTCCGCAATTGTGGGGAAGGTTTATGGCAGAAAACGTGATAAATCGTGTTCCAAACAAAGTGGACAACACCATATATGCCATATACACGGATTACGAAGGAGACCATACCCAGCCCTATACCATAGTCATAGGTTGTAATGTTCACAGTTTGGATAATATTCCAGAAGACTTTACCGTAAAAATGGTTCCTGCATCCAACTACGCACAATTCACTGCTAAAGGAGACCTGACCAAAGATGCCGTTATCAATACCTGGATGGAAATATGGAATACCGACCTAAAAAGAACGTACACTGCCGATATTGAAGTCTATGATGATAGAGCAGTAGACCCAACCAATGGTGTAGCCGAAATCTTAGTGGCCACAACCTAATATTCATCTCATCAGAAAACGAACAGTCATGAAAAACAAAACCCGTAAAAATCATCAGTTCGAGTTTTTCAGTCTGGCAGACCGCACGTCTGTCGGACATAAACTCAGGGGCGGAACAAACCAAAGCCCGGAAGAGTATCGAGCAACTAGATTAAAGCAAAAAAGATGGTTCTCCATACACTTTATCCAAAAATCACCTTGAAAATCAAGGGAAGCGATAATTTATCGATAAAATCATTGGTATCATTGGTGGAGACTAAGCCGAGTCTAAATATCGTTTGAAAGAAAGCAAATTTTGGTAATTGGATAAGGTTTTACTCTTTCTTTTTTCCCAATTCCAGCACATAATCCACGGTTTGTTGTATAGCATCACTATCACCGTCATACGTATAGTTTATTGCAATACTGCAATTGTATTCCGGAATATGTATAAAAACAGTACCCCAGAAGCCCGTATGTAGGTATGCTGTTAAGCCGGTTTTTTCACCAACAACACTGGTAAATCCTAATCGTTGATTTGGAAGTGCTTCTCCATTGGCCGGGTAGCCCTTTTTTAACAACATGACTTCTAGCGTACCTTCTTTTTCGAATAATCTACCATTAAATAAGGCCTGAAGAAAAAGAGTTAAATCTTCCGTGGTCGATACCAAGCCGCCGCCGCCATAAAGATCAACAGAGTTATCCCAATTGGAAGCATCCAGTTCGCCCATATATCGTTTTACATTGTTCAAAAGTCCTTCTGGACGTTCTTCAAGACTTTCCAAATATGTAGCTGACATCCCCAACGCGTCAAACTTTAAGAGCGTTCGCAAACTTTCAGCAAGACCAGAATTGGTTTGTCGTTCCAGAATTTCACCCAAAAGAACGTATCCCGTATCACTATAGTGCTCTTCCTGTCCCGGTGGAGCATGTGGCTTTCCATGATCCATCGCAAACTTGATTTGCTCGGTGCGCGTCCATCGCTTCTTCGAGTCCTTTCTTGCCTCAGCAATATACTCTTCCCCTCCTACCGCATAATCATAAAGTCCACTCGTATGATTCAGGCAATGGCGCACCGTAATACTTGCGGGTGTATAGTCACCGTCCTGCAACAATTTGATGTGGGCATCAGAGATATATTTAGTAATGGGGTCTTCAATTGAAATACGTTGCTGTTCATGCAGGCGCAAGATAGCTGCGGCCACAAACACCTTGGTCACACTTGCAATTCGGAAAGGTTGTTTCGCATGTAAAAGCATTGTTTTTTCCTTGCTGTCAAAACCACTGCTCCCGGTAAAGTCAATTTGGAGTTCGGGAGACTTTACGCTCGAAGAAACTCCAATAATGGTATTGTTTTTCTTCTTACAGGCCTTGTCCAAAATCTTCTGCAAAGCTATGTTGTGATCTTTGACTTGGGCATCACAATCTAAGGGCGCAAAGGTTGACGTAGCCAAAATCAAAACTAGCAAACTGTATTTCATTGATATTTTTTTCACAAAGATTGGTATTTGGGGTAAAGCTACATTGTAAAAATTCGTCAACTATAATGAGGGCGTAGTTCTATGAAACTGGGCATTTGAACCAAGGCTGATGGAGTATTCCCCGTAAACCTTTTCATTTCCTTGATAAAATGGCTCTGATCATAGTATCCATATTGTAAAACATAATGCTGCCAATCTTGGTTCTTTGTTGTTGAAAGTTCGCGCAGGACTTTTTTGAAACGTTGTAAGGTTTGAAAAGCTTTGGGGGGCAATCCAGTTTCTTTTTTGAAATAGCGTTCCAAGGTTGAATAAGAGTAGCCCGTGACATACATAATAGTGCTCAAATCACAATCTGTACTTACCTCTTGCGACATTTCGACAATAAATCCTTCATCTTCCTTTCGGTAACGTTGTGCAAACCAGCTATCCAATCCGCAAACCAATAATCTGGGGTCACACGTTTTCAGATAATCATTCAGTCTTTGCATTCCTATACCGAAAACATCTTCTGTAAACGCTACCGAGTTCTTCATAATGGTATCAGCACCAGCCCGAATAAATGGTTTTAATGATGAAAGTGCCCTAGACTTAAACTTTACTATAATGCAACGTTTCAAAGTTGAAAAATCAATATGTACCCTTTCATATATAAAACTAAATAGAAGGCTTCGGTTCGACCTGAACTTTTTATCTTGATATGAAAGAGAATAATGTCCTTCAAGCACAATGATCATATCTGGGGTAATACCGGGGTAAGCAAACATTTGGGTGTTGTTCAGTGTTAAAACGTCTGAAGCATTTAGAATCCAGTAGTGATCGATATGTCTCTTTACTTCTGGTAGCAACGGCTCATAAACCATAAGGCCAAACTAATCATAAAAACAATAAATCATCCAATTTGTGGTGATTTTTGTATTTCCATTGGTATTGCAAAAGAAGTTTATCAAATCGCACATACTGAATAACTACAACTGTAAACTAAGAAGCAATGTAGAAATACATATATGCTCCTCAAAAGACCTATTTTAGCACCTAGCAAGGGTAATCAAAAGATGTTCAATCCATTTTCAACATATTGGAAGCTTCATTGTGCACCAATACTATTGGTAGTGCTTAGCTTAATCCTATATTACATTTTTGCCTACGACTTGCAACGAGAAAATTTTCCAAAACTTCTTGTACTCTTCAGTAGTCTTTTTTTTTGTTGTTATTTCATCGTTCAATCTAAAAAACTGAATTTTAGAGTACTATTGGTTTTTGGCGTTCTTTTTCGTTTGATTTTTTTAATTGCCGAGCCAAATCTTTCTCAAGATTTTTACCGATTTATATGGGATGGTGAACTCATCAAAAACGGAATAAACCCATATGTTCATTTGCCAAATGAGCTTATTTTAGACACCGCTCTCCCCATTGCCAATGCAGAAGAGCTATATACAGGGATGGGTGAGTTGAGCGCAAAGCATTTTAGCAACTACCCACCAATAAACCAACTCATTTTTACAGTTGCAGTCCTAATGGGAGGCGGAAAAATATTGGGGTCGGTCGTCATAATGCGCTTGACCATTATTCTGGCGGATATCGGAATCCTTTTTTTTAGCAGAAAACTACTTCTAAATCTTGACCGCCCATCAAAATTGGCTTTCTGGTATTTTTTAAATCCGTTGGTCATTGTTGAGCTGACAGGAAATCTCCATTTTGAAGGAGTAATGCTGTTTTTCTTTGTTTGGTCGCTTTATCTAATTAGTGTCAAAAAATGGGATTGGGCAGCACCCATATATGCAATATCGATTCTAGTCAAACTTGTTCCCGTTCTGTTTTTGCCGCTGTTTCTTAAATATTTTGGATTCAAGAAAAGTATCGGATTTTACATTTTGACAAGTGCAACATGCCTTGTTTTACTGCTCCCTTTTTACAACAATACTTTTATCAATAATTATTCGGAAACGGTTGGACTTTGGTTTTCCAATTTTGAGTTTAACGCTGGTATGTATAACCTAGTCAAAAAAATAGGAGTTACGTATTTTGATGCCAAACCTTGGGAATTGATTAAGGTATATGGAAAAATAGTTGCATTTTCCACAATAATCGGAGCACTCCTGTTAACATTCTTTAGAAAAAATCAACAGTTTGATACATTGGTTGTTTCTATGCTGGTATTGCTTTCTGGGTACTACTTTTTATCAAGCACCTTGCACCCCTGGTATATTCTGTACTTGCTGGTCCTTTGTGTTCTTACAAACTACCGGTATCCTATCTTATGGTCATTTGTGGTAATATTGAGCTATTATGCCTATTCCAATCCCGAGTATCAAGAAAATCTTTGGTTGTTGGCCATTGAATATATTTTAGTCTTTGGCTTTTTGATTTATGAAATAGCCGTTAAAAAAGACAAAAAGTTATATTTCTTTAAAAAGTTAAGACCATTTTAGGTCAGTTGGAATTTATTTGTACATTTATCCCGTAATGAAAGGACAAAACCACATACTATCTACACAGAGCTACATTGCTCCAGTACGTCCATTCGCTCCACGCCGTCGCCCGTAAGGGTGCACATAACTTATGGAATTAGGTGAGTCCATTTCCGCAACAACCACACAAATCTTAATTATTTATCAGTTTTAAAAAGCCATGCAATGAAAATTGTAATCGCTAACGAATCTCATTACAAATACGCACAAATCATAAGTGACACCATTACCGAATCTGCAAAAGTTCGAGGTACCGGTATTGCACAACGTACGCCCGAGTACATTATCAAAAGACTACAGAATGGCAATGCGGTAATCGCTTTAGAAGGTGAAAAATTCGCTGGGTTTTGCTATATCGAAGTATGGGGCAACAAGAACTTTGTAGCGAATTCTGGATTAATAGTACATCCTGACTTTAGAAAACAAGGACTCGCAAAGAAAATCAAAAAAGCGGTGTTCGAGCTATCCAAAGAGAAGTTCCCAGATGCTAAAATCTTTGGAATAACCACGGGCTTACCCGTTATGAAAATGAATTATGAATTGGGCTATAAGCCCGTAACCTTTTCAGAATTGACAGATGACCCTGAGTTCTGGAAAGGATGCCAAACGTGTAAAAACTTCGATATCCTTACAAGAACAGAGCGTAAAATGTGCCTTTGCACAGGAATGTTATATGACCCTGATGCAAACAAATACAAATCAAGAAAACTGAACGGAAAAGCTTTTCAACGGTTAAAAGAAATGAAACAGAACCTTTTCCTTAAAAAGAAAAATAAATAATGATTTCCCTGGATGCTGAGCGAAGTCGAAGCATAAAGGGGCGTAGAATTTAAGATGTAGAATAGATTCCTGCCTACGCAGGAATAACAAAATAAACAAATGAAAAAATTAGTTTTAGCTTATAGTGGTGGTCTGGATACTTCATACTGCGCCAAATACCTATCAAAAGAAGAAGGATACGAAGTCCATGCCGTAAGCGTGAATACTGGTGGGTTTTCAGAACAAGAAATTCAGAATATCCAACAAAAAGCCCTAGAATTAGGAGCAACAACCTATACATCGATTGATGCGGTATCCAACTTTTATAATAAAGTAGTAAAGTACCTCATCTTTGGAAATGTACTTCGAAATAATACGTATCCCCTATCCGTAAGTGCAGAACGAATCGTGCAGGCCATAGAGATTGTAAATCATGCCAAAAAAATTGGAGCCACTTCTATTGCCCATGGCAGTACGGGAGCAGGTAATGATCAAGTGAGGTTCGATATGATCTTTCAGATTTTGGCTCCAGAAATTCAAATAATTACACCGATTCGGGATAATAAACTATCAAGGGAAGCTGAGATTGACTATTTACAGAAAAACGGAATCGATTATTCTTGGGAAAAGGCAAAATACTCGATCAACAAAGGATTATGGGGCACTTCCATAGGCGGTGAAGAAACACTGACTTCACACCTACCGTTGCCAGAATCAGCATTCCCGAGTCAATTGGAAAAAGAACTCCCTAAAGAGCTTAAACTAAGTTTTGAACAAGGGGAATTAACGGCAATCGATGGTGAATCAGGCTCACCTATTGAGAATATTGAAAAACTGGAAGATATCGCTTCCAAGTATGCTATCGGAAGAGATATCCATGTAGGCGATACCATTATCGGTATAAAGGGGAGAGTAGGTTTTGAAGCTGCTGCCTCGCTCATTATCATAAAAGCACACCATTTATTGGAAAAACATACTCTTAGTAAATGGCAACAGTACCAAAAGGAACAATTGGGCAATTTTTACGGTATGCTTTTACACGAAGGAAATTATTTGGACGACGTTATGCGGAATATTGAAGCTTTCCTAACGGACACCCAGAAAAAAGTATCGGGCGATGTGTACATCACACTCCATCCTTACCGATTTGAGCTCAATGGAATCTCCTCAAAACACGATTTAATGAATGCTTCTTTTGGCAGTTATGGTGAAATGAACAAAGGTTGGACAGCCGATGATGCCAAAGGGTTTATCAAAATCCTATCAAACTCAGGGAAGATAGCTAACCATGTAAACCAAAAAGATGATTAAAACAGGAATTATTGGTGGGTCTGGGTACACGGGCGGTGAATTGGTACGGCTTTTATTGAATCATCCTCAAGCTGATATCGATTTTGTTTACAGTACAACACGTGCAGGGCAACCTATTACCACTACCCATCAGGATTTATTGGGATTGACGGATTTAAAATTTTCTGGAGAAGTAAAACCGGATGTTGATGTAGTTTTTCTTTGCTTGGGCCATGGAAATTCAACCAAATTTCTTGTAGAAAACAGTTTTGAAGCACATACTAAAATTATTGATTTAAGCAATGATTTTCGATTGCAACAAGATGCTGAATATGACGGGAAAATGTTTATTTATGGTCTTCCTGAGTTGAACAAGGAAAAAATCATAAAAGCAAAGGCAATCGCTAATCCAGGTTGTTTTGCCACTGCAATACAATTGGCATTGTTGCCTTTGGCCAAAGCGGATATGCTACAGAACGATATCCATATAAATGCGGTAACAGGGAGCACAGGGGCAGGTGTTAGCCTATCACCTACTTCGCATTTTAGCTGGAGGAACAACAATGCTTCTTGGTACAAACCTTTTACCCATCAACACTTAGGGGAAATTGGAGAAAGCCTGAATTCCTTTGGAAACAAGGCGGCAAAGTTACATTTTTTGCCTAACCGAGGTAATTTCACAAGGGGTATTCTGGCAACGGCGTATACAAAGTTCAAAGGTTCGTTGAGCGAAGCAAAGGAACTTTTTAAAGCCTATTATACCGATGCCATTTTCACCCAACTATCAGAAGAACCCATTCATCTAAAGCAAGTGGTCAACACCAATCAATGTCATGTTCACTTACACAAGCACGAAGATATTTTATTGGTGACCTCGGCAATAGATAATTTAATCAAAGGAGCCTCTGGACAAGCAATCCAGAACATGAATTTAATGTTCGGTTTTTTTGAAAATACGGGACTACAACTAAAGGCAGGAGTTTTTTAAAAAGAAAATTATGAAAATAGCGATCATAGGAGCGGGAAATTTGGGTTTGGCCATTGCAAAGGGAGTTTTGCACAGCAATGGCGCCACGACCATGTACTTGACCAAAAGGAACACTACAGAAATTATGGATTATGAAAAATACGGCAACGTCACTGTTACCTGGGACAACCGTGAGGCCGTAAAAAAATCCGATATCTTGATTTTTGCAGTACAACCTGGACATTTTTCAGATATTCTTGAGCAAGTAAAAGATTTACTAACAGAAAAACATGTGGTAATCAGTACTATAACAGGTTTCAATATTTCCAAAATAGAGGAGATTATTGGTGCAGATAAGTACATCATCCGTAGTATGCCCAATACCGCTATTTCAGTAGGGAGTTCCATGACATGCCTCTGCAGCAACAAATTGGGAAAAAAACGAACTGATCTCTCCAAAGCCATTTTTAATCGAATGGGACATACATTGGAAATCCCCGAAGAACAGATGCAGGCCGCAACGGTAATTTGTGCAAGCGGTATTGCCTTTTGGATGCGCCTGATTCGAGCAACTACCCAAGGAGCAATTCAGTTGGGTTTTGATGCAAAGGAGGCACAAGAACTGGCAATGCACACCTGTAATGGTGCCGCAAGTCTCTTAATAGAATCTGGAAGCCATCCCGAAGAAGAGATAGATCGGGTTACGACACCGAAAGGCTGTACTATTTCCGGATTGAACGAAATGGAGCACCAAGGACTAAGTTCTTCACTGATACGGGGAATAGTCACTTCTTTTGAAAAAATAAGTCAAATCAGAAAAGGATAAAAAAACACAAATACAAGAATCAAACTCAAATCCATAGCCACAAAGTTGTATTTGACCTTTGAATTTGAATTTGACACTTGACACTTGACACTTGACACTTGACACTTGACACTTGAAACGAACCAATTTTAGAATGAAAACACAAACACAAGAATCAAACCTATGCCTACGAAATTGTATTTGATACTTGAATTTGAATTTGCACTTGATACTTAAACTTGAATTTTAGATGAAACTATTTGATGTATATCCTTTATATGATGTCACCCCAGTATCTGCCAAGGGTATTGAACTAACAGATGATAAGGACAAAAAATATCTCGATTTCTATGGAGGCCATGCCGTGATTTCCATTGGACATTCCCATCCCCACTATGTGAATAGGTTAAAAGAGCAATTGGACAAGATTGGATTCTACAGCAACTCTATCCAAAATCCAATTCAAAAAGAGCTTGCTTCCGTTTTGGGAAAAGCTTCAAAGTGTGAAGCTTACAACCTTTTTATGTGCAATTCGGGAGCAGAAGCCAATGAAAATGCTTTAAAACTGGCATCCTTTCATACCCAAAAATCCAAGGTAATCGCCTTTAACAACAGCTTTCATGGAAGAACCTCGGCCGCAGTTGCCACTACGGACAATCCCAATATAAATGCACCCATAAACAAACAGCAAGAGGTTACTTTTCTTCCTCTAAACGATTTTGAAGCCTTTGAAAAAACAGTGAATTCGGACGAGTACTGCGCTGTTATCCTAGAAGCAATTCAAGGAGTGGGTGGTCTGGATGAACCCACAACTGAATTTTATCAATTCATTGCCGAAAATTGTAAAAAGAAAGGGATTGTCCTCATAGCGGACGAAGTACAATCAGGATTTGGGCGAAGTGGAAAGTTTTTCGCCTTTCAACATCATTTGGACACTGAGCAGAGCCAAATGGACACTGAGCGGAGTCGAAGTGTACAACCCGATATTATTTCTATTGCCAAAGGCATGGGAAACGGTTTTCCCGTCGGTGGTATTCTAGTACATGAATCCTTTAAAGCTTCTTACGGTCTCTTGGGAACCACTTTTGGTGGCAATCACTTGGCCTGTACAGCAACCTTGGCCGTCTTAGAAGTTCTGGAACAAGAAGATTTGCTGGTAAATGCTACCGAGTTGGGTAGCTATTTTAAAGAAAAAGCCAAAGCATTTTCAGAAATAAAAAAAATAAAAGGCAGGGGGTTGATGCTAGGTTTAGAATTTGAGTTTGAAGTGGCGGATTTACGAAAAAGGCTCATTTATAAGCAACACATGTTCACGGGAAGTGCCAAAAACAAAAAACTGCTACGGTTTTTACCCGCTCTGAATATAACCAAAACCCATATCGATTTATTTTTTGAGGGACTACAAAAAGAATTAAAACAATAAGAAAACCTGTCACATCGAGCGCAGTCGAGATGCATAACCACTTGAAATGAAAAACTATTTGACCATCAACGATATCGATTCACTTCCCAGTTGGGTAGACGAAGCGATTGCATTAAAAAAAGACCCCTATCAATTTAAAGAAATGGGGAAGCACAAAACTATCTGTCTTTTATTTTTTAACAATAGTCTGCGCACTCGGCTAAGTACTCAAAAAGCAGCCATGCATATGGGAATGGAAGTGATGGTAATGAATTTTGGAAGTGAGGGTTGGGCCTTGGAATATGAGGATGGAACTGTGATGGACCAAGGAAATTCGGAACACATTAAAGAAGCCGCTAAAGTGGTTTCACAATACTGTGATATTATCGCCATAAGGGCGTTTGCCAAACTTGAGGACAGAGCAAAAGATGAAGCAGAAGAAGTGCTCAATGGTTTTAGCAAGTATGCATCCATTCCAGTTGTAAATATGGAAAGTTCCATTGCGCATCCATTGCAGGCTCTTGCTGATGCCATTACCATAGCGGAAAACAATACCAAACCAAAACCCAAGGTGGTATTATCATGGGCTCCACACCCAAAAGCATTACCACATGCAGTAGCAAACTCGTTTGTTGAAATGATACAAAAACAGGATATCGAATTTACCATTACACACCCAAAAGGTTACGAACTAAATCCGTCAATTACGAAAGGTTGTGATATTGAATATGACCAAAATAAAGCTTTAGAAGGTGCTGATTTTGTCTATGTAAAAAGTTGGAGCAGTTATTCAAACTATGGAAAGGTACTATTGCAAGATAGTAGTTGGATGATGACCAAAGCTAAATTAGGAAACGCTAAATTCATGCATTGCCTTCCAGTGCGCAGAAATGTAGTGGTCGAAGATACCGTATTGGATGCAGGACAGTCTTTGGTCTTGGAGCAAGCGAACAACAGAACCTTTGCAGCACAGATAGTGCTAAAAAAAATACTGGAACACAGTAACGTTTCCTCGCCCAAAGGGAAGGAATAAAGGAGATAGTCTATGAAAACCAAATTATCCATAGTAAAAATAGGAGGTAACATCATTAATGATGACCAAGAGTTATCTAATCTCTTGGAGCTATTCTCAAAAATTAATGGGAACAAAATCTTGGTTCACGGAGGAGGTAAAAAAGCCACGGAGATTGGGAAAAAACTTGGGGTCATAGCTAAAATGGTCAACGGAAGAAGAATAACCAATACCGAAGGTTTGGATATTGCCATCATGGTTTATGCCGGATTATTGAACAAAAAAATTGTAGCCAAACTTCAAGCCCTGAATTGCAATGCTATTGGGATGAGCGGCGCTGATGGAAATGCCATCACTGCAAAGAAAAGACCTGTGGGCGATATTGATTTTGGGCTCGTTGGCGATGTGGAAAAAGCAAATTCCGATACCGTTTCGATGCTTTTAAAGGCTGGCCTTACCCCTACTTTTTGCGCATTGACCCATAATGGTAAAGGACAACTTCTAAACACCAATGCAGATACTATTGCAGCGGAACTGGCGATAGCCATGTCTTCTGAATTTGAAACCACATTATATTATTGTTTTGAGAAAAAAGGAGTACTGCAAAACATTGATGACGAAAATTCCGTAATTCAACATATCGATTCCAAAAAATACAAATCCCTTTTGGCAGAAGGAATCATTGCGGAAGGAATGCTTCCAAAAATGCACAACTGTTTCCACGCATTGCAACAAAATGTAAAACAAGTTTGTATAGGAAACAGTGATATGCTTCAAGAAGAAAATTCAAATTTTACAACGCTGACCTTATGAAAGTACATCAAACGGAACTAACCCAAAAGGCAATCCAACTTCTGAAAGAGCTGATTGCCATTCGCTCATTTTCTGAAGAAGAGGATGAAACAGCAGATGTCATTCAAAAATGGTTGGCCAACTTCGGAATTAAAACGGAGCGACAGTTCAACAACGTGTATGCCTTCAACAAATACTTTGACGAAAACAAACCCACACTGCTTTTAAATTCCCATCACGACACCGTTAAACCCAATAGTGCCTATAACAAGGACCCCTTTGACCCACACATTGAAGATGGAAAACTGTTTGGCTTGGGAAGCAATGATGCAGGAGGTTGCTTGGTCTCGCTTTTAGCCACTTTTACGTATTTTTATAATCATGAAGACCTAAGTCACAATATAATTATTGCAGCTACTGCAGAAGAAGAAAATGCTGGGGAACGAAGCTTAAGGGGCCTATTGCCCATGCTCCCAGAAATAGATGTAGCCGTTGTTGGAGAGCCTACCCTAATGGACCTGGCCATAGCTGAAAAGGGATTGGTAGTTTTTGATGCCGTTGTGAAAGGAACACCATCACATGCGGCGCATCCAAATGATAACAATTCCATTTACAATACTATCGAGGTGCTTGAGTGGTTCAAAAAATATACATTCGATAAAACTTCCGATGCTTTGGGCGAAGTAAAAATGACCGTGACGCAAATCAATGCCGGAAGTCAGCACAATGTGGTACCCGCACAGGTGGATTTGGTAATCGATGTTCGGGTAAATGACTGTTATTCCAACGAGGAAATAGCGGAGATGCTTCAAAATGAAGCGCCTTGTAAAATTACCCCACGTTCGTTACGATTGAATTCTTCAGCAATTGACCCAGACCATGATTTGGTAAAAAGCGGACTTGCACTTGGCAGAAAGACCTATGGCTCACCCACACTTTCAGATCAAGCTGCCTTAAGTTGCCAATCTGTTAAACTGGGCCCTGGTGATAGTACACGTTCACATTCCGCAGATGAGTTTATTTATCTAGATGAAATCGAGAAAGGCATAGCTTTGTACATTAAAATATTGGAAGGATTTTTAAAAAAATAAAACTCAAACACAAGTATCAAACTCAAAAACAAAGATGATTGTATTTTTATTTGAATTTGACGTTTGAACTTGAACTTGAACTTGAACTTAACATATGAAACTCTGGGACAAAGGATTCAGTACAGACCAAAAAATAGACCATTTTACGGTAGGCAATGATAGAGAATTGGATTTGCTACTGACAAAGTATGACGTAATCGCCTCGAAGGCACACGCAAAAATGTTAGGTGAAGTAGGTTTGATCAACAAAGACGAATCAGAAGATTTGGTCAGGGAATTGGATGGTATCGCAAAAACCATTGAGGAGGGCACTTTTATCATAGAGGACACTTTTGAGGATATGCATTCTAAAATTGAGTTTTTGCTCATCGAAAAACTTGGAGATACCGGTAAAAAAATCCATACCGCCAGATCGCGAAACGACCAGGTTTTGGTAGCCATGCAACTCTATCTAAAAAATGAGTTAGCAGAAATAAAGTTAGAGGTGAAAAACCTTTTTGAGCTTTTGTTAGGTTTAGCTGATAAGCATAAAGCCATCTTACTTCCAGGGTATACTCACTTGCAAATTGCCATGCCCTCTTCTTTTGGGCTCTGGTTTTCAGCGTATGCCGAAAGCTTGATTGACGATTTATATTTTGTTAACGCCGCTTACAAAGTAGCCGACCAAAATCCATTGGGCAGCGCTGCGGGCTATGGCAGTTCTTTTCCTGTGGATAGAACAAGTACCACTAAGGAAATGGAGTTTGCAACCATGAAATATAACGTTGTTGCTGCCCAAATGGGTCGTGGAAAAGTGGAAAAAGCGACAGGATTCGGTATTTCAAGTATCGCTTCAACACTTTCCAAACTGGCCATGGACATCTGCCTGTACATGAGCCAAAATTTTGATTTCATTTCATTTCCGGATGAACTGACCACGGGGAGCAGCATTATGCCACACAAAAAGAATCCAGATGTTTTTGAACTGATCCGAGCCAAATGCAACAAAATCCAGGCAGTGCCCAATCAGCTTGTTCTTATTACGAATAACCTACCAAGTGGCTACCACAGAGATCTTCAATTGGTCAAAGAGGTTATAGTGCCTGCTATTCAAGACATAAAAGCGTGTTTGGAGCTCATGCACTTTAGTCTAAAAGCGGTCAAGGTCAATGAAAAGATTTTAGAAGATCCAAAATACAATTACCTCTTTAGCGTGGACACCTTGAACGAATTAGTGAAAACTGGAATGCCCTTTAGAGATGCATACAAAAAAATGGGTGCCGAAATCGAGGCTGGAACTTTTCAACCCAAAAAAGACATACACCATACCCATGAAGGTAGTTTGGGGAATTTGTGCTTGGATAAAATCAGGGTTAAAATGGAAAATGCACTTAACTAATCAATACTTATATCATTTTTAATGCTTGATTGACAAGCTATCGATTAAAAAATCATGTCCATGATATCGTGTTTGGCAGGTATTTGAAGTTTTCCGAACTTCACTTACTTTTAACAAACTCATCTGCCTAACAGTACAAGCACGTTTCAATATCGATAAAAAATAATTGCTTTATTATGTTTTATTTGTTGTGTGCATAAAGAAAAACTTACAGTGATTAAAATTGGTAAATTCCAAATTGAGGATATATTTGAAATAAAAGGAAGAGATCTTGTTTTAGCAGGAAGGATTATTGACGGAGTAATTTCAACTGGAAATAAGATAGAATTTAAACTGAACAATGATTTACGAATAAGAGAAATAACAAGTGTTGAAGGAATTACGCACACTAATCCTGAAAAAATAAATACTGGACTGTTGATAAAATGTATGGATAATGAAGAAGTAAATAACCTTAAAGAATCAAAGAAAATATTATCTATCGTAAACATTTTTAACGAAAATTTAAAGCTCAGTGAGTTAGTTAAATGGTTGTCAACAAAATCTATTAAGGATAAAATATTATTTAATGAACTCCTTCTTTCTAATTTGACTACAATGAATCGAGTGATATGGAGTGATGAGAATACAGATGATAAATCAAAAATTGATTCTCTTAAATGGTCAAATGAACTTGCTCACAGAGTTTGGAATATAATATTTGAATTAAAATTGAATTCAGATAATGAGTTAGAAAATGAATTGGGCGAGAATATACATTTCTATGCAAAAAAGTCTACAGAGTTGGCTGGACATTTAGCTACGATTACTAAGTCAACGATTAATAGATTTTACTATCTAACTGAAAAAAACAACGACACCATATAAATGAAAAAAAATCGTTGCCACCCTATGAAGATGACAACGCTTTTCAGTCAACACAATAAATGTAATTTCAATCCAAGCTTTAAATTGTTCCTTCTATCTTTTCTAAGCTTTGCAAACCAAAAAACACCTGCAATATCTATTGATATAGTTTAGAAAATTTATGTTTTGATGAAATCCAAGAAAAAACCAATGATAAAAAATATCCCTATTCTTTATTTTCACTATTCTATAATATTTATTAATCGAACGCAAATAGCTTTATAAGAAATATCTTCGAGGCAAGTTCCGTTTATTTATAGTTTTAAGATGAGAAGTACGTCTTTAATACCATTTCAGCTACTGTATGTTCTGATTTTTACAATTTCTTTTTTTACAAAAGCACAGGATACGTACCAAAGAAATTCATCCGCCGATGTTCAAGGGTATATTTTCAATCTTACGTTAAACGATAAGAGCAATAGCATTGTTGGAGAGGCAGCGTTTACTGTAGATTTTAAAAATGAAGTCAACGAATTTAGCATAGACCTTATTAAAAAAGCAAGTCGCTATGGCATGGAGCTGAAGGGCGTTCTCGAAGGTGATGTTCCCGCGAAGTATACGTTCAAAAACAATAAAATTACGATTACGCCTACGCCTTCAGGCCCTAAGACAAGAACGTTCAAAGTACAGTATCAGGGAATTCCAGAGCGGGGTCTGGTCATAGACACCACAAAATTTGGACAACGTTCCTTTTTTGGTGACAACTGGCCAAATCTAGCCCGGCATTGGCTGCCTTGTGTTGACCATCCATCCGATAAGGCATCCGTTGAGTTCAGGATTACGGCACCCGACCATTATGATGTAGTGGCCACAGGAGAAAAAATAGAAGAAAGCAATTTGGGCAACGGATACAAGTTGACCACCTACAAAGAACCTGCACCGGTCGCTATGAAGGTAGTAACCATTGGCGTTACCAAATTTGCAAGCAAAATACTTGGCGAGGTAGATGATGTTCCCATATCTGCCTGGGTATATCCAGAAAATCGTCTGGATGGGTTTTCAGATTATGGTGTGGCTACAAATGTTATAAAATATTTTATAAACAACATAGGCCCATATTCCTACGCCAAGTTGGCCAATATGCAGGCCAAGACCCAGTGGGGCGGATTGGAAAATGCGGGCACCATTGCCTATTTTGAAAATTCGGTCACTGGAAAGAACGAAGTTGAAGGACTGATTGCCCATGAAATTGCGCATCAATGGTTCGGGAATTCAGCCACTGAAAATGATTGGAACCATGTATGGCTTAGCGAGGGCTTTGCCACCTATTTTGCCATTCTTTATCAGGAAAGTGTGTATGGGGATACCAAAAGGAAGGAAGAACTTGTTCTTGACAGGAAGCAAATCATAGATTACTATCAAGAGAATCCATCACCAATTGTAGACCTCAGTATTAAAGACCCAATGAAGGTATTAAGCACCAATACATACCAAAAAGCAGGTTGGGTGCTCAATATGCTTCGCTATAAATTGGGTGACGAAGTTTTTTGGAAAGGCATACGAATCTATTACAAAACATATAGAAATTCCAATGTCATGACTTCAGATTTCAGGAAAATCATGGAAGAGGCATCTGGTGTCAAGCTTAACGAATTCTTCCAACAATGGATTTTCACCGAAGGTTATCCATCAATTAAATGGGATTGGTCCTATAAAAATAGAAAAGTTGTAATACGTCTTGAGCAAACCCAAAACCATCATGTTTTTGACTTTCCGCTGGAAATCGAAATCCTGGAAAAGGGAAAATCTTTCATTTCTACGGTTCAAGTAAACGATAAAAAGTCTTCCTTTGAAATGGATGTTGATTCCCGCCCCACCACAATTACCCTGGATCCAAATCTTAAGCTTTTGTTTGAGGAAAAGTAGACCTTAAAGAAATTGTATTTTGCTGAGTCATCGTGATGAAAGGGGGTGCACTTTGTGAGATAATTTTCAATATAGAGCGATTGACCTTTGTTGTTCTTTATAGGCTTCAAGTTGTTCCATGGCTTCAAGTTCTTCGAGCGTACCTCTTTTTTCCACCCAGTGCCTTAGTCTATGGGTCCCATTAAGGATATCGATGGGTTCCAAGTGATGAATATATTCATAAGGTGGTTCCAACCATTTAAAATCAGCTTCCATATGACAAAAAAGTTCCCGCAACAGCAATTGTCCTGTTCTCCAAGGTTGAAACGTTTCCCTATCTGTAACATGGATTTGAAAACCACCACAGACCTCATCCTTAAATTTATGGAAGGTCGGCAGAAAAAGTATCGGTCTAATGGCAAAACCTTTTAATCCAGAATTCGATATCGTTTTTTCCAAATGATTTGAAAACAGGGAAAAAGGTTCAATTTTAGGATACCCCACAATCTCCAACGGTTGGGTGGTACCTCGTCCTTCGCTTAAATGGGTACCTTCGAACATTACCGTTGATGGGAAAACAAGACAACTTTCGGCGCGGGCGATATTTGGTGAGGGCAACGCCCATGGCAGTCCGGTATCTGTAAAGTACATCTCTCTTTCCCAAGCTTTCATGTGTATCACCCTAACGTTGGCCGCCGCTCTGGCCCATAATTTCTGATGAAGCAATCCAAGTTCCCCAATGGTGAGTCCATGTCTTACCGGCATAGGGTGCCTACCTATGAAAGAGGCAAATTCAGTATCCAAAATATTACCTTCCAACGTATTGCCATTAATGGGATTGGGACGATCTAAAATTATCACTTCAATATCTTTAGTCGCACACTTTTCCAACAACAATGTCAAGGTGTAGACATAGGTATACATGCGACAGCCAATATCTTGAAGATCTACAAAAAAATGATCTATTCCCTCCAACATTTCATCGGTTGGTACCCGGGTTTCGGAGTAGAGGGAGTAAATGGGAATATTAAAATACGGATGAATGGAATGGTCCGTCTCGATCATATTATCTTGAGCATCCGTAGAAAAACCGTGCTGCGGGCCAAAAAGTTTTTTAAACCGATGTCCAAAAATAGATTTGAAAACGTAAGAAGCATGATGGCACGAACTGTCTATGGAAGCATTATGGCAAAGCAAGGCCACGTTGCCCATAAACTGCTTTTGCAGGTTGATATCCTTTGCAAGAACTTCAAGACCGACCGCTACTTTTGCCATTGTAATGTGTTTAAAGGGTAAGGTACGTTATTTAGTCAAAACCCTAAGCATCAATCCAAAAGGCATGTTTATCAATTCAGCTATGCCTTACATTAAAAATTTCCCAAACTTCACCTACTTGTGCTGAACTTGCCTGCCTAACGGCATAGTCAGCTTTCAGTATTGTCGGATATAAATTATTAAAACGAATTCATATCCTTAAAAGTTAGCAAATATTAAAAGAGAATAATGGGGAAATTATATACAGCATTAAATGCTCGCCAATACAGTGAGGTGCTAAAAACAAAAGAACTGCCTTTACTGATACTTGAGAAAAGTGTTTCGGGGTTAGAGTTTACAGAAGACAAATCATTTTGGGTTGAGCAACTTAAAAGTCAGGAGGACTTGGAGAATGTTGCCGATTATAAATATTCTACTATTATAGAATTTGAAATGGAACCGAATGTACTTAACTCTTTGATTGAATCAGATGTTACAGATAGATTGTCAAAGAAAATAATTCAATATTATAGAGAATTAAATAAACCAATAAATTTACCAGAACTGAAAAATGGAGAACCCAACATTCTATGCATTTTAGATGTTTATGAAAGTGATGAAACCCATTGTAGCCTTACCTGTTTTAGGACGTTGCTAAATTCATAAAATTATGATCAATGTTCATCGTTTGGGGGAAGAATTCT
>NZ_JAHCMU010000006.1 GCF_018449435.1 Flagellimonas sp. 389
CGATGTCCGATGTCCGATGTCCGATGTCCGATGTCCGATGTCCGATGTCCGATGTCCGATGTCCGATGTCCGATGTCCGATGTCTGATGTCTAAAAAATAAACCTTTCACCCTTCACCCAAAACCTTTCACCCAAAACCTTTCACCCAAGACCTTTCACCCAAGACCAAAAACCCCTCAACCGTCAACCCAAACCCTGCATCCGTCAATTGACATGGGCGACCTATTCATATTACACTTTTCTTGCATGCTGTAATATAAAATATTCAACTCATGAAAAAAATACGTTTTTTGATCCTGATGACACTGTCCGTTGCAATGTTCGCCGTCTCTTGTTCCAGTGATGATGGTACAACGACACCAACACCGACTAAGCCGACCATAAGTAGTTTTACACCCAGTTCTGGGCCTGTTGGTACAGCGGTGACCATTAACGGGACCAACTTTAGTACAACGCCGGCATCGAACACCGTAAAGATCGGTGCCACAACGGCTACGGTAAGTGCCGCCACCGCCACCAAGCTTACCGTTTCCGTTCCCCAAGGTGCGTCTACCGGGGCGGTAAGTGTTGGCGTAGGTGGTGAGACCGTGACCGGGAGCACCTTTACCGTGACCGAAGCGGAAGTACAGAACACCGCCCCCGTGATCACCAACCAGACCACAACAACAGAAGTGGACGAGGATGCAAACAATGAATTCACCATCTTTACCGTGACGGCCACCGATGCAGATGCGGACGATACGCTCACCTTTGAGATCACGGACGGAAACGGCGATGGGCTGTTCAGCATAGATGAAAACGGCCTGATTACCTTGGCGGAGGGCAAAACCCTTGACTACGAGACCACCACCGAGCACAGCATCACCGTGACCGTCTCCGATGGCAATGGGGGCACGGACCAGATCAGCATACAGATAACCGTGAAGAACGTTATCGAAGACCTGTTCGAGGACCCGGCATCCTTTATCTTTACCTTGGAGACCGCTGGTGCCGATGAGGAATTCAACATAGGAGTATTCGGAGAAGGGGAAGACATCAATTTTCAAATTGATTGGGGCGATGGACAGGGATTGGAACATGTGACCGTTGCGGGAGACTTGGTCCATCAATATCAAGCTACGGACACCTATACCGTGGCCCTAAAAGGGCAAGTGGGCCGATTGACCTTCTTTCAACAGACCGCTTTGCAAACCTTGGAGCAATGGGGCTATACGGCATGGAAGAGCATGCAAAATATGTTTTTCTTGAGTAATGACGATGTTTATGTAGCCATAAATGCAGAGGACAACCCCAACCTTGACCAATGCACATCTCTTCAATACGCTTTCTCTCATGCAGATTTCAAACAGGACATTAACGGTTGGAAGGTAGGCAACGTCACCGATATGTTAGGTACTTTTGCTTATAACTCCTCGTTCAATCAGGATATCAGCGGTTGGGATGTAAGCCAGATCACCAATATGGATTATATGTTCGAGGGTGCCACGGCGTTCGACCAAGATCTTGGAGATTGGAACATAGGCAATGTTGGAACTATGGAAGGCATGTTCAACAATTCCGGGATGTCCGCCGTTAACTTTTCCAATACGCTTATTGGGTGGGCAGATCAACAGGTACAGGAAGGTGTAATATTGGGTGCAGACGAAGTGAACATCTGCGATAATGATGAAGCGATAGACGCTTATTATACCCTTACAGATGCAGATGATGGCTCCAACTGGAATATTATATTTAATATCGTAGTTCCTTGTAATTAAACTTAACTTTTAATACAATAGGCCACTGGGGAGCTTTACGTTTTTCGGTGGTCTTTTGGTTTAGGGTCAGAAGTTAGTTGTTCGTTGACAGTTGACAGATGACGGGGGTCAGAGGTCTGATATCTAATGTCAGTGGTCAATGGTCAATGGTCAATGGTCAAAACCAAGAGCTTAGAGCTTGAAACCCCAAAACCCTTAAACCTTTTACCCTTCACCCAAAACCCGCATCCGTCATCCGCCAACGTTCAAAACCAAGAACTTAGAACTTGAAAACCTAAAACTCTGCAACTTTGAAACCCTGAAACCCTTCACCCAAAACCTTTCACCCAAGACTCAGAACTTAATGTAAATTCCTATATTTGTTCAATCAAAATTGGGAATGCAATTTAAACATCCAGAAATCCTTTGGGCCTTAGTACTTCTACTCATTCCTATTTTAATTCATCTTTTTCAATTACGGCGATTTAAAAAAACACCATTTACGAATGTAGCCATGCTACAGCAAGTGGTTTCGGAGTCCAGAAAAAGCAATACGCTAAAAAAATGGCTCCTACTTTTAACACGACTTTTATTGATCGCTGCCATAATCATTGCATTTGCACAACCCTTTTCCTCAAAAAAAACAGCATTGCAACAAAAGGAAACCGTGGTGTATTTAGATGATTCGTTCAGCATGCAAGCTAAAAGCAACGGACTTTCGTTATTGGAAAAAGCCGTACAGGAATTAATCAAGAACAGTGATCCTGAAAGTGTTTTTAGTCTTTTTACGAACGAAAAAACATATAGAGAGGTTACCATTAGGGATATACAGAACAATTTACTTTCGCTCCCCCATTCGCATAGGCAGCTGGGGTTTAATGAAATTCAGCTCAAAGCAAACACCCTGTTCTCCAAGAGCACAAACACCATTAAAGATTTGATACTGCTATCCGATTTTCAAGAGAGCATGTATACTACGGATAGTGCCCTGGATTCTGCTACGACGAATTATTTAGTGCCTATTCGTCCAAAGGAAACCAGAAATATCTCGTTGGACTCGATATATCTAACAGAAAATCAAGCTGCTCCGGCATCACTTTCTGCACTGCTTTCCGGAGGTGCCGATGAAGAGAATGTTCCCATATCACTTTATGATGGCGAGGTATTGATTGCGAAAACCTCCGCAAAATTTAACGCTAATGGTAAAGCAGAAGTAACTTTTACCATACCCGAAGGTGAAGAATTAAACGGTACCCTAAAGATTACCGACAATGGGTTGTCCTATGACAACCAGTTCTTCTTTAATATCAATAAAAAGGACAAAATAAAAGTTTTGGTTGTACACGATTCCAACAGTAACTACCTGAATCGCTTATTTAACCAAAAGGAATTTACACTGAATAAATATACGCTCAGAGAATTGGATTACAGCACTTTGGGCGAACAAAACGTAGTGGTTCTGGATAATTTACCGGCTATTCCCAACAGCTTGCAAAAAGTACTCCGAACTTTTAAAGAAAATGGAGGGACTATCATCGTTATTCCTTCTGTTGAAATTGACCTCACCTCTTACAATCAATTTCTTACAAGCTTTTTTGCCACTCAACTAATTGAAAGTAACGACACCGGTAAAAAAATAACCACGATATCTTTTGAGCATCCTCTGTATCAAAATGTATTTGAAAAAAAGGTTTACAATTTTCAGTATCCAAATGTGAAACGCTATTATAAGACACGGACAAGGGCACCTAAAATTCTTTCTCTAGAGAGCGGCGAAGCATTTTTGTCGGGTATCGATGGTTTTTATTTGTTTTCTGCAGCGTTGGAAACTGATAATTCAAACTTTAAAAACTCTCCTTTAATCGTTCCCACTTTTTATAATATGGCAGCGTTGGGGCTTAAAATATCCGAGCCATACCATAATATCGGACAAGCTACTACGGTGGATATATCCTTGAATTTAGGGACGGATGACATCTTGAATGTTTCAAAGGAAGGATATGAATTTATTCCGTTTCAACAAAGTTTTCCGAATAAAGTAAGGCTTAGTTTTAATGGTGACCCCACGGTAGATGGTATCTTCAGCATTACCAGGCAGGGACAATCCATACAGAATATAAGTTTCAATTACCCTAGGACAGAGAGTAAACTTAGTTATTTGGATTTGGAAAGCATTGGCAATACACGTAATCAAGATTCTATTGCTTCGTTATTTGAGTTTCTAGAGGCAGAGAGCAGCATTACGGCGTATTGGAAATGGTTTGTTATTTTAGCGTTGTTACTGGCGCTTATTGAGGTAATTATTCAAAAATTTGTTACATGAACATTCTGCTAAAGTCTGTGAAAATAGTATGTCCAGAAAATGCGGCCTTACATTTAAAAAAGCGGGACATTTTTATAAAAAACGGAAGCATTGAAAAAATTGCTACAGTTGTGGACGTTCCTTCCAAAACTAACATTATCGATTACAAAAATCTTCATGTTTCATTAGGTTGGTTCGATACCGGTGTCAGTTTTGGAGAGCCAGGATTTGAAGAGCGTGAAACCATTTTGAACGGTCTGTTCGTAGCTGGCAAAAGTGGTTTTACAGATATTTTGTTGAATCCAACCAGCAACCCAGTGCCGGATACAAGTTCAGACATTGTTTTTCTAAGAGAAAGGGCAAAAGGAAATACTTGTAATCTATATCCTTTAGGCTGTTTGACCACGGGCTCCGAAGGAAGAGATTTGGCGGAACTTTTTGATATGAAAAATGCCGGTGCAGTGGCATATTACGACTTTAAAAAACAAGTTGCCAATCCCAACCTATTAAAAATAGCACTATTATATGCCCAAAACTTTGATGGGTTATTATATTCCTATCCGCAGGATGGCCAAATAAAGGGAAAAGGAATTGTGCATGAGGGCAAAGTTTCCACTTCTTTGGGACTTAAAGGAATTCCTGCTTTGGCCGAAGAATTACAGATTGCGCGGGACCTCTTTATTTTGGAGTATACCGGGGGAAAGCTGCATATCCCCACCATTTCGACAGCAAACTCCGTCAAGTTGATCGCAAATGCAAAGAAAAAAGGATTGGATGTTAGTTGTAGTGTCGCTATCCATAACCTGATTTTTACAGATGACAGTTTAAAAGATTTTGATACAAACTATAAAGTTTTCCCACCGCTAAGAGGCAAAGCGGATTGTAAAGCATTGATCAAGGGACTTAAAGATGGTGTTATAGATGTTGTAACATCTGACCACAATCCTATAGCCGTTGAAGAAAAAAAGATTGAGTTTGATAACGCAGTTGATGGAACAATTGGTTTGGAGTCTGCATTTGGTAGTCTAAACCAACTTTTTGATTTGGAACAAACCATTATATTATTGACTAAAGGCAGGGAACGTTTTGGATTAAAAACACCTACATTAAGAGAAGGAGAAAAAGCCTGTCTAACACTTTTTGACCCGAACATAGAGCATTCATTTGAAGAAGAAAATATACTTTCCACTTCTAAGAACAGTATGTTTCTGGATAGCACCCTTAAAGGAAAGGTTTATGGAACGATTAACAATGATCAAATCTTAATCTAACATTTTGAAAGAAGCAAAAAAGGGAAAAACCATCGCAATTGTAAGCTATATCACCATAGTTGGATGTCTAATTGCACTTACCATGAATATGGAGCCCAAAAATTCGTTTGCACGTTTCCATATTCGCCAAGCATTCGGAATCCATTTGGTATATCATGCATTGGCCATTGTGCTTACCTTCACAAAAATAGTTGAGGCTTCATTAGGATTGTACATTTTTTATCTTATTCTGGTTCTATATTGCTTTATTGGAGCGATGAACCTAAAAAAACAATTGTTGCCACTGCTGGGACCCTATTTTCAAAAATGGTTTACCTTTATTCCTTAATTTATAACAATGTCCCCCACCCCATTATCCTTAGAATACTTACTGCGTTCTTCCGTTGTAAAGGCTGATAAAACTCCTTCTGTTTTTATGTTTCACGGTTATGGAAGCAATGAAGAAGATTTATTCTCCTTTGCCTCTGAACTACCTGAAGAGTTAACAATATTATCTGTTAGAGCCCCTTATAATCTTGAACCTTTTGGCCATGCGTGGTATGCCATTAATTTTGATGCCGAACAAGGAAAATGGAGCGATAATGAACAGGCAAAAGTATCTAGGGATAAAATAATCACATTTATTGACGAGGCATGCGAAGCCTATAATCTAGATGAAGAAAACATTACGCTTTTAGGTTTTAGTCAAGGTACCATCCTCAGTTATTCTGTGGCCTTATCTGTTCCCGAAAAGATAAAAAATGTAGTTGCGCTAAGCGGTTACATCAATGAGGAGATTCTTTTGGAAAGCTATAAAACAAAGAATTACAGCCATCTGAATATTTATGCTTCGCACGGGCAAGTAGATCAGGTCATCCCGGTGGAATGGGCACAACGCATCCCAGAATTTTTAAAAGGGCTGAACATCAACCACCAATATGAGGAGTTTCCCATAGGACATGGTGTATCTCCTCAAAATTTTCACTCTTTTAGGGCCTGGTTGATTAAAAATATCTAATTGCTCCTAGTATAAAGTAGGTGGTCCATCAAAGTAAAGTCAACTCCTAAATCATCTTTGAGTTCATACTTAATGATTAAATCGCCCCAATATTTTCCATCAGAAAAATCGGCCAATAACCATCTATGGTTGATAATCTTTATTTTATTTATCTTGAAGTCACTTTCCATCCCTTCGTAGGGTATTAAAGGATTATCTCCTTTATTTTCGTTTGTTTCCAATAACTTATCTTCAATATAACGAGCGGGGTCTTTAAGCTTGAGATGGTCGTAATAGGCAAGGGCATCATCATTGTTCTCTAAGGAAAAGTATTGAACATCCAATATTTTGAGCTGTGCTTGTTGTAAGGAATCCTTTAAATCCGAAAGCTCTGTTTTCAAACTTTCCGCATCGGAATAAAATGCCTTTTGCATATTGTTCGTACTCACAAATTGGTACAATGCAATCAATGCGGCAAAAATAAATAGGTATAGAAAAATTTTACTCTTCATATTTTAAATCTTCAGTTGTAAATTATCATAGGCCAAAAATACATTTTTGGGAAGTTTTTTTTCTACTGCTTCATGAAACCCTAGTAAGTGGCTAATATGTGTAAAATATGTCCTTTCAGCTCCGACCAATTTTGAAAAGGACAGTGCCTCCTCTAAATTAAAATGGGAATGGTGTGGTTCTTCCCTAAGTGCATTCACAACGAGTACCTTTGCACCCTTAATTTTTTCAATTTCATGATCGTCCACATGTTTTACATCTGTTAGGTAAACAAAATCCTTAAATCGATAGCCAAAAACCTGCAAACGATTATGATACGCTTCAATAGGAACCACCTTTAAGCCTCCCAGTTGTATTGATTGGTTATTTACGACTTCATTGACCCGTACTGCCGGAGCTCCGGGGTATCGGTTTTCATCGGCAAAAATATAATCGAACCGCCTGGTTAAGGAAGTTATAACTCTGCTATGGGCATAAATTGGAATATCCCCTTGTCTAAAAAAGAAGGGGCGAATATCATCAATACCAGCTGTATGGTCCGCATGCTCGTGGGTAAAAAGAATGCCATCCAACTTCTCTATGGGATTTGTCAGCATTTGTTGCCTAAAATCAGGACCACAATCCACTACATAATTAAAACCGTTATACGAAACGAGGACAGAGACCCGTAGTCGTTTATCCCTTGGGTCGTTACTGAGACATACTTGATGATTACTGCCAATTATAGGAATTCCTTGCGAGGTTCCCGTTCCTAAAAAAGTAATGGTCATCATATCATCCATTAAAACCAAAATTATAACTTATTTATTTAATAGATTGGATGAAGAGTGTAACTTTGTTTTTATAAAATAGTGTTTATGTCCACAGCTACTGGTAAACAATATGCCTTTGAAAATATTCCTTCCATAAAGGCAAAAACCTTGAGGATCAATTTAAATTCCAATATCTACGGAACCTTTGCAGAAATTGGTGCCGGCCAAGAAACGGCCAGACAGTTCTTTAGGGCAGGTGGAGCTTCTGGAACCATTGCAAAGGCAATGAGTGCATATGACAAATCTTTTAGTGATGCAGTTTACGGTATTGAAGAAGACGGAAGGTATGTTACACAGTCTAGGCTAAAAAAAATGTTGGCCCACGAAATGCATCTTGTGGAAGAGCGTATTAGCCGGGAAAACAATCCAGATTATTTGTTCTTTTCTTTCGCCAATACTGTAGCTACCATCGATTTTTCCAAACGCTATAAAGGGCATGGATGGATTGGTATTCGGTTTCAACTAGACCCTAAGCAAAAGGAGTATGACGAAATCGTCCTGCACATTCGGTTTAAACAAAACGAGGCAAGATTACAGCAGGAAACCTTAGGTACCTTAGGCGTAAATTTAATTTATGGCGCATTTTTTAAATACAACAAACCAAAGAAGCTCTTAAAATACCTATACGATCATATTGACAAGGATACCATTGAAATTGATATGGTGAACTTTACGGGACCACATTTTAAAGAAGTTGATAACAGACTTATGAGTTTACAGCTCATCCGTAATGATATGACGGATGCCGTGATGTTCGGCCCTGATGGAAATAACCTTTTACCTGCATCGCTACTTTACAAGAAAAATATCTTAGCGCTACGTGGGAGCTTTAGGCCGGTTACGAAGGTGAACATGGATATGTTCCAAAAATCGTATGATATTTTTATACGGGAACAGACCGTTGAATATGAAAATACAATCGTGATTTTTGAAATAACCCTTTCCAACCTAAAAGCTTCGGGAGAGATTGACGAGCAAGATTTTATGGACAGGGCAGAACTGTTGAGTTCGCTTGGTCATACCGTGATGATCTCCAAGTTTCAGGAATATTATAAATTGGTGGAATACTTTAATAATTACACCAAGGCAAAGATTGGACTAACGATGGGAGTCAACAATTTGGTCGACGTTTTTGATGAAAAATATTATCGTGATTTGAGCGGTGGTATTCTTGAAGCATTTGGAAAATTGTTCTTTAAAGACCTTAAAGTATATCTATACCCTATGAAGGACGTTAATACAGGACAGGTCATGACTAGCAATAATGTGAAGGTACACCCAAGGATGAAAGAGCTCTACAAATTCTTCAAGTACAATGGAAAGGTAATGGACATTATAGATTATGATCCAGATATTATGCATATCTTTTCTAGGGATGTCCTAAAACGAATTATAAATGCTGAAGAAGGTTGGGAAGAAATGATTCCTGAAGGTATTGCAGATATTATAAAAGAAAAACGACTCTTTACACGGAAAGTTTTAAAGGAAAAAGAAGAAGCTTAAAAGCTATCTTATTTGAAAATAAAAAACGGCACTCCCAAAAAGGTTGTGCCGTTTTTACGTATTTGGCAGTGTTTAGTCCAAAAGCTGTGCTGCGTGATCTTTCGTTTTTACTTTTTCGATGACTTTTTCGATAACACCTTCGCCATCGATCACAAAAGTTGTTCTGTGCAATCCATCATATTCTTTGCCCATAAATTTTTTCGGTCCCCATACACCAAACGTTTTTATTACGGTATGGTCTTCATCCGCCAATAATGGATAAGGGAAATCATATTTATTCTTGAAGTTCGCTTGCTTTTTTTCTGAATCTTCGCTTACACCCAGTATTTCCAATCCTTGTTCTTGTAAGAGTTGATAGTTATCCCTTAAGTTACAGGCTTCTGCGGTACATCCTGGTGTATTTGCGCGCGGATAGAAAAAAATGGCCAATCGCTTTCCTTTGTAGTCACTAAGACTTATCGTGTTCCCGTCTTGGTCTTTTGAAGAAAATTCAGGTACTTTATCCCCTACTTTTAACATATTCATATGTATTCAACTTTAAATTTATTGTTTAACTTATTTTTCATAAAATTAAACAAAAATGACTAAACAACAGAAAGTAAATTTCACAATTGATACATTGAATGAACTTTATCCCACAATTCCAGTACCTCTAGACCATAAAGACCCCTATACTTTATTGATCGCTGTACTCTTATCTGCCCAAAGCACGGATATTCGTGTAAATAAGATAACCCCATTACTTTTTGAAAGGGCCGATAATCCGTATGCAATGGTTCGTCTTTCGGTTGATGAAATTAGAGATATTATAAGACCTGTAGGGCTCTCTCCTATGAAATCCAAAGGTATTCACGGACTTTCCAAAATTTTGATAGAAAAGTATAATGGAGAAGTCCCTAAGGAGATTGCGTTATTGGAAGAATTGCCTGCCGTTGGTCACAAAACTGCCAGTGTTGTCGTATCGCAAGCATTTGGGATTCCTGCTTTTCCTGTGGATACGCATATCCATAGACTTATGTACCGTTGGGGGTTCACCAATGGAAAAAATGTGGTACAAACTGAAAAAGACGCAAAACGCTTGTTCCCAAAAGCGTTGTGGAATCGATTACATTTACAGATTATATGGTATGGTCGTGAATATTCCCCAGCTAGGGGATGGAATCTGGAAAAGGATATCATCACGCGGACAATTGGTCGTAAATTGGTGCTCAATGAATACTATAAAACCAAAAAGAGCCGCTAATTGCGGCTCTTTTTGGTTTAAGTATCACGTACTAATTTAACGTAATCTCAAATTTGTAATTTTTACAATCGACTACATCAATTGATTTAGAATAGCTAAGCAAGAAATTGATGGTTTCTCTTGTAGCTTTTACCGTTTTAACGGTTTCTTGTTCTTCAGAGTAAATGTTTTCCATATTCTAGCATTAATGTTACAATTAGATAACGCCGCTAAAATGGAAATATTGCTATGTTCGACCTAATGCAGATTAATTCGTTAAAACGATATTATTGCGTTCAACTATCTTCCTAAGGTTGATTAAAGCGTATCTCATTCTCCCTAAAGCTGTATTTATGCTTACCCCTGTGTTTTCAGAGATTTCCTTAAAGCTCATGTCTTTATAGATTCGCATGACCAAAACCTCTTTTTGATCTTCTGGCAGCTCATCTATCAATAGTGAAAGGTCACTATCTATTTGATTTTTGATAAGTTGCTTTTCCGCGTTCAGCTTATCATCATGAATGACCGAGAAAATGTTGAAGTCATCGCTTCCTTCGAACTTGGGCATTCTTTTGTTTTTACGAAAATGGTCTATGATAAGGTTGTGTGCAATTCGCATGACCCAAGGTAAAAATTTGCCTTCTTCGCTGTAAGAACCTCTTTTAAGTGTTTTAATCACCTTAATGAAAGTATCTTGAAAGATGTCTTCCGCAACATCTCTGTCCATTACTTTAGAATAAATAAAACTTGAGATTCTCTGGTTATGGCGGTTGATAAGGATTTCTAAAGCTTTCTCGTCTCCAGAAATATAGTTTTTTACTAATATTGAGTCATCAATCTGTAGTTCCATACAAATTACTTTTTTTGGTTAAACACACAGTCTCTCCCTTAATAAAGAAGGACTTAGAGTTATTAGTTAATTATAAAAAAGTAATTATTTCTGTATAGGCCTATCAGCTTTTTAATTACACATCAAATATAGAAAAACAGTCTGCCCGTGAAAAAACTATGTTGTGATCTGGGCATTTTTAGATGTTAACTGATACAATATACGTATTAAGTGTGGTGTAGCGTATCTTTGAAACTCAAATTTTAACATATGGCCATTATCAATAACGTTGATCCAAAAGAGAATATTATCATAAAAGGCGCCAAACTACACAATCTAAAGAATATTGATGTGGTCATCCCAAGAAATAAGCTCGTGGTCATTACCGGGCTCTCCGGTTCCGGTAAGTCTAGCCTTGCTTTTGATACCTTATATGCAGAAGGACAGCGCCGTTATGTTGAGAGTCTTTCTTCTTATGCCCGCCAATTTTTAGGGAAACTGGATAAACCCAAAGTAGACTATATAAAAGGTATAGCACCGGCCATAGCCATAGAGCAAAAAGTAAATTCCACTAATCCAAGATCCACTGTAGGTACAACAACGGAGATATATGATTATCTAAAACTACTCTATGCCCGTATTGGAAAAACAATATCACCTGCCTCGGGAGACGAAGTGAAAAAGGACACAGTAACCGATGTTATCGATTTTATCAAGTCGTTAGAAATAGATAGTAAGTTATTGCTCTTAGCACCTATTACTATAAAGGAAGAAAGGGAACCGCTTAAATCGCTACAGCTTTTTTCCCAACAAGGTTATGCACGTATTAAATATAAAGGAGAAGTTTTACGAATAGACAATGTTCCTGAGGATATTGGCAGAAACTTTGATTTGGTAGTGGATAGAATTATTGTCAAGGACGATGAAGATTTTTATAACCGTTTGGGCAATGCAGTGGACAATGCATTTTTTGAAGGAAATGGACAGTGCACCATTGAAAACTTAAGAAATGAAGAAACCACAACGTTCAGCAATCAATTTGAATTGGACGGAATGAAATTTCTTGAACCCAATGTACACCTTTTTAGTTTCAATAATCCTTATGGCGCCTGTCCAAAATGTGAAGGGTATGGTGATGTAATCGGAATAGATGAGGATTTGGTCGTTCCCAACACAGCGCTATCCATTTTTGAAAATGCTGTTTTTCCGTGGCGTGGGGAAAGTATGGGATGGTACCGTGACCAATTGGTCAATGAAGCCTATAAGTTTGATTTCCCTATCCATAAACCTTGGTTTGAACTTTCTGAAAAGCAAAAACAATTGGTCTGGGACGGTAATGAACACTTTATAGGTATCCATAAATTCTTTCAACAGCTCGAAGAGAAAAGTTATAAAATACAGAACAGGGTAATGCTATCGCGCTACAGGGGCAAGACCAAATGTCCTATCTGTAAAGGGAAACGACTTAGGCCAGAAGCTGACTATGTTAAGGTAGGAGGACATTCCATATCAGATTTGATTGAATTGCCCATAAAAAAGCTTATTCCATTTTTTGAAGATTTACAGCTTTCCGAGCACGATAGCACCATTGCAAAAAGATTGCTGAAAGAAATTACGACCCGTCTTGACTTCCTCAGCAAAGTAGGTTTAAGCTATTTGACCTTAAATAGAAAATCCAATACATTATCAGGTGGTGAAAGTCAACGCATCAATCTTGCTACCTCATTGGGAAGTAGTTTGGTAGGTTCCATGTATATTTTGGATGAGCCCAGTATTGGACTACATCCAAAGGATACCGAAAATTTGATTGATGTCCTGTTGTCCCTTCGAGATTTAGGGAACACGGTGATAGTCGTTGAACATGATGAAGATATCATGAAAGCTGCGGATGAAGTTATCGATATAGGACCAGAAGCGGGTACATTGGGCGGTCATGTAGTGGCTACAGGAAGTTTAGAAGAAATATTGACAGCTAATTCCCTAACGGCAGATTATCTAAATGGCAACAAAGAAATTGCCGTGCCAAGCGAACGCAGAAATTCTAAATATTACATACAGATCAAAGGAGCTCGGGAAAACAATTTGAAGAATATAGATGTTACGTTTCCTTTAAATGTACTTACCGTAGTCACGGGAGTTTCGGGCAGTGGCAAAAGTACCTTGGTCAAGAAAATAGTATATCCAACCATTCTTAAAGAAGTGGGTGGCTATGGAGAAAAAGCAGGTCAGTTTACTAAAGTAGAAGGCAAATACAGTCATATAAAACATGTGGAGTTCGTTGACCAAAATCCTATAGGCCGTTCCTCTAGGTCAAACCCGGTTACCTATATAAAGGCTTACGATGACATTCGAACTCTTTTTTCATCGCAAAAACTCAGCAAGCTAAGAGGGTATCAACCCAAACATTTTTCCTTTAATGTGGATGGGGGACGTTGTGAAAAATGTAAAGGTGAAGGAGAGATAACCGTGGAAATGCAGTTTATGGCCGATGTCCATCTCGAATGCGATGTATGTAACGGCAAACGTTTTAAAAAAGATGTACTAGAAGTACAATTTGAAGGAAAAAATATAGATGACATCTTGAACTTGACCATAGATGAGGCTATTGAACATTTTAAAAACTATTCACAAAACAAAATTGTAACCAAATTACAACCATTGCAGGACGTTGGCCTAGGCTACGTTACTTTGGGTCAGTCCTCCTCTACCCTTTCCGGTGGTGAAGCGCAACGAATAAAACTGGCTTCATTTCTGGGGAAGGGAAATACCAAAGAGAAAGCACTCTTTATTTTTGATGAACCCACTACGGGACTTCATTTCCATGATATTAAAAAGCTATTAAAATCTTTTGATGAACTTATTGCAAAGGGACACTCCATCATTGTTATAGAGCATAATATAGAGCTCATTAAATGTGCAGATTACATTATTGACCTAGGTCCAGAAGGTGGTGAAAATGGTGGACACCTAATTGCTGAAGGTACACCTGAAGAAATAATTCAAAATAGGAAATCCTTTACTGCAGAATATCTTACTGGAAAGCTTTAGGGGTATCTTTTCATATTAAATTTTGATTTAATAGGATTAATTTCTAGTATTCCTTGCATGCGGATTTGCAAACAACAATACTGTAAGTATAAATTATAATTACAATAGGTATTTATCTACAAATCTAGTTTTAAGGCTTATTTTTTTCTTCCCGGATATATCATCCGTCAAATCAAACGCTACATCCGTCCATTCAAATAGCCTATTCAAAAATCCTTGCCTATTTGAGACTGATTTTTCGTGGATATTTGCACACAATTGTACAAGACGTCCAATTACATGCAAAATATCATGATTGCCAGCAAGTTATATACGCTTGCCTAAGTATAAGTTTTTTAATGAACCTACAACCTAATTATTCTATCCCATCGCTAAAATATTCCAACCATGCCCTTTATGAACTATTGCAAAGTAAAAAATAGAATTTCTTTTTTCTTAGTTATAATATTACCCGTTTTCATTTTTAGTGTAAATGCCAATATATGGTCATCTCATGAAAACAATTTCTCCCATAGCGAAGAAAGTAACAATGAACTCAACAGCATGAACAACATGTTTGTACCGGGTATTGGTCTTATAAAAACCGGGGCCGTTACCGATTTCGACGAAATCCTCTGCGGTCAAATTGTTTTTACCTATACCGTGACCAACGAAAGTACTGCCGGTGAGATACTCGAGAACATTGAGATCACAGATACAGATCTTGGTGATATTATTCTTAACGGATCTCCTGTATCTGGTGATGTGAACAATAACACCCTTCTAGATCCCGGTGAAACATGGATATATAATTCTTTCTATGAGACAACGCAGGTAGATATAGATAATGGTTCTTTTGGAGACCAACCTGCAAATGTTACTTCAAATCCAGTTGGCCAACCTTTAGTGAGTGTGGACGATGTATCCGATCCAATTGATGTTGCAGGGAGCAATCCAACTATAATAGATCTAACGGCTTGTCAGCCAAGAATTGCGGTTATAAAAACTGGGAGTATTTCCAATGACCCTGCTGGAGGATTGGACTGTAATTTTATCGATTATCAGTTTGAAGTCACTAATGAAGGTAGTCAAATTCTAGAAAATGTGGTTCTTAATGATCCGCTATTGGGTGGGGATTTACCCGGTCCCGATTCAGGTGATGACAATAATGATACTTTCCTAGACCCTGATGAAACTTGGATTTATGTCGCAGATTATGTTACAACACCCGAGGATATAAACGATGGGTTTGTGGAAAATCAGGCTACCGCTACTGCTGATGTTCAGGGAACGGTCAACACGGTCAACGACCTGTCTGATAATGATAGTGTATTGGAAGATGATCCTACAATAACCGACCTGAGTTCCTGCGGTGAGTCTGGTCCTGGTATAGGTCTTGTAAAAGATGGCAATCCAATAGACTTTGATGGTGACGGCTGTATCGAGAGTATTCTGTATACCTTCACCGTGACCAATCTGGGCGATATTGATTTGGACGAGGTACACTTGGAAGATCCTCTGTTCGGTGGGCCCATACCCGGACCCGACTCGGAGAGCATTGCAGAAAACAACATACTACAAGTGGGCGAGGTTTGGATATACACAGCGCTATACGCCATCACACAGGACGATATCGATGCCGCTGTGGTAATCAACCAGGCCACCGTATCTGCAGAGTCCGTGGGAACGGACGAACAGGTCGCCGACCAGTCTGATGACGACAGTAACTTTGAAAATCAGCCTACAAGGACAGAAGTTCCCGACGATTCCTGTACCGAAGGAGGGCCTCGTATAGGTCTTGTAAAAAATGGCAATCCAATAGACTTTGATGGTGACGGCTGTATCGAGAGTATCCTGTACACCTTCACCGTGACCAACTTGGGCAATATCGATTTGGACGAGGTACACTTGGAAGATCCTCTGCTCGGTGGGCCCATACCCGGACCCGACTCGGAGAGTATCGCCGAGAACAATGTACTGCAGGTCGGAGAAATATGGATCTACACCGCACTCTATGCAATCACACAGGACGACATCGATGCCACAATTGTGGTCAACCAGGCTACCGTATCAGCAGAACCCGTAGGAGCCGACGAACAGGTCGTGGACCAGTCCGATGACGACAGTAACTTCGAGGACGACCCCACAAGGACACAGGTGCCAGATGATGCCTGTACCGAAGGAGGGCCTCGTATAGGTCTTGTAAAAAATGGCAATCCAATAGATTTTGATGGTGACGGCTGTATCGAGAGTATCCTGTACACCTTCACCGTGACCAACTTGGGCAATATCGATTTGGACGAGGTACACTTGGAAGATCCCCTGCTCGGTGGGCCCATACCCGGACCCGACTCGGAGAGTATCGCCGAGAACAATGTACTGCAGGTCGGAGAAATATGGATATACACCGCACTCTATGCAATCACACAGGACGACATCGATGCTACAATTGTGGTTAACCAAGCCACCGTATCGGCAGAGCCCGTGGGAGCCGACGAACAGGTCGTGGACCAGTCCGATGACGACAGTAACTTCGAGGACAGCCCCACAAGGACTCAGGTGCCAGATGATGCCTGTACCGAAGGAGGGCCCGGCATAGGGCTTATCAAGACCGGTGAACTGGTCGATATTGATAATGATGGCTGTATTGAAAGTATACGCTACACATTCACCGTGACCAATCTGGGTGATTTCAATCTGGACGAGGTCCTGCTCGAAGATTCCCTGTTCGGTGGGGCAATTCCAGGGCCAGTCTCCGAGAGTATTACCGAGAACAACATACTACAGGTGGACGAGATATGGACCTATACAGCACTATACGCCATTAAACAGGCCGACATAGATGCCACAATTGTGGTCAATCAGGCCATCGTATCGGCAGAGCCTGTTGGCTTTGATATTAATGTTTTCGATTTATCTGATGACGATAGCAACTTTGAGAACTCCCCAACCAGAACCGAGGTACCTGATGATTCTTGCCCTGGTGATGACGGTGGAACACCGCTGTTCGGTATTGCCATGATCAAAACAGGAGAAGGACTGGATATTGATAACGACGGCTGCGATGATAGTATAAGGTATGATTTTACCGTAATCAATTCAGGGAGTATCAACTTAGAAAATGTGGAGATAAATGATGAACTCTTTGAGGGACAGATAAACGGATTGGTAGTGAGCGAAGAGACTGAAGATGGTATCCTACAACCGGGAGAAGAATGGCAGTACACTGCAATCTACAATGTAACACAGGAAGATATAGATGGGATTTTCGTTGACAACCAAGCTTCAATCGCTGCCAACTTAATAGAATTGAATGATGTTGTTTTTGATTTATCCGATGATGATAGTTACCAAGAAAATGAAATGACCAGAACCAATGTTTCCGCTTTCTGCGAATTTAATGGTAACAATACCGGTTTCAGGATTTACAATGGCATAACTCCCAATGGGGACGGTTTTAATGATTATTTCCAGATTGTAGGCATAGAAAACTACCCGGATAACAATGTAAAAATCTTCAACAGATGGGGTGTCGAAATCTATAACAGTGACAATTACGGTCAGGGAAATAATCTTTTCAGTGGTATTTCTGAAGGAAGGGCCACAATAGACAAATCCAGGGAACTGCCCAGTGGCACCTATTTCTACATTCTAACATTTACAGGCGAAAATCCTGGAGAAGATACCTACTCTGGTTATCTATATATCAATAGAGATTAACGGGCCAACCATCAAATTGAAAAAAGCAACCAACGCACAAGATATTTTATAATGAAAAGAAATCAATTGATAATAAGCATCGTATTTATGGTACTTGGTATAGTTTGTACGGCGCAGCAAAACCCGCAGTACACACAATACATGTACAATACCCAGATCATTAATCCAGCTTATAGCGGTTCTAGAGAAGCTTTAAGTTTTGGACTATTGGGAAGAACCCAATGGGTCAGCTTGGAAGGGTCACCGGAATCCGGGACATTCACTGTTAACTCCCCAATCGGACTTTATGATAATATGGGTTTAGGCTTATCGATTGTACATGACAGAATAGGACCTTCCTCGGAATCCAATATAACGGCAGATTATGCATACCGTATTGATGTTTCAACAGAGGGTAGACTATCCTTCGGTCTAAAGGCAGGTGTTGATGTATTGAATGTTGACTATAGTGCGTTGACCATTTTCGATCAAAATGACCCATTTTTTCAAAATAGTATTGATAATAGATTACAACCACAAGTAGGTGTTGGGCTATATTTCAATACCGATAGATTTTATATGGGGGCTTCCGTACCAAATTTTTTACGGGCAGAGCATTTTGATGAAAGTACTCTTGAAGGCGACAACGTGGATTCCGATAGTATTGCGTTGGAAAGATTGCATTATTTTTTGATTGCCGGGTATGTTTTTGATTTAAACCAAAATCTTAAGTTCAAGCCCGCTACCCTGTTCAAAGCTGTTGGTGGTTCTCCGCTACAATGGGATTTTTCTGCAAATTTTCTCTTCAATGAGAAATTTACTTTAGGAGCTTCATATCGATGGAGTGCATCCTTAAGTGCGCTAGCAGGATTTCAGATAACCGATTCGCTGTTTTTGGGCATGGCATATGATTATCAGACCACCGAAATAGAATCCTATAGCGATGGATCTTATGAAGTATTTCTTCGATTTGACATCTTCAAAAAATCAGACCGAATATTAACTCCAAGATTCTTCTAAAACCATAAAGACAATAACTATGCTACAAAAATTGCGAATATGTTTACTGTTTGTATTAATTACGGGAAACATTTTTGGACAAAGGAATAAAGTAAAAAAAGCAGATGAAGAATTTGAAACCTATTCCTATATCGATGCTAGAAAAATATATCTTAAGGTTGTTGAAGATGGTTATGAATCTGCACAAGTATTTAAAAAACTGGGAGATACCTACTATTTCAATAGCGAATATAAAGAAGCGTCCATATGGTATAAAAGACTGCTGGAAAAGTTTCCAAACGAAGTAGAACCGATTTATAAACATAGAGTCGCACAATCCCTCAAAAGTATAGGAGCATATGAGGAGTCAAAAAAGATAATGGGTTCTTATGCTGATATGGCCCAAAATAGTTCGATAACAGAAAACTATCAGAAAAACAAATCAGTTTTAGACAGTATTATTGACTTTGAATCGAAAGAGTTCGAAGTGCTAAATGCTTCCAACGGTTTATCCAGCTCAGACTTTGGACCTTCCTTTTATGGAAATAGTATCGTATATGCTTCAACTTCAAAAAATACCCAAGGAGATAAAATCCATGATTGGAACGGACTCCCTTACCTAGATTTATATCAAGCCGATCTAGATGAAAATGGACTATTCTCGAAAACCACATCGCTCAAAGGTGATATTAACACTCCATACCATGAGTCTTCAGCATGTTTTACAAAAGATGGAGAAACTATGTATTTTACTAGAAACAACTACATAAATGGCAAGAAAAAAAGAGGAAAGAACAAATTGGTCAGCCTAAAAATTTACAAGGCTACCAAAAGTACAGATGGTAGTTGGGGCAATGTACAAGAACTGCCTTTTAATAGCGATTCGTACGCTGTGGCCCATCCAGCATTGAACAGGGACGAAACTAGACTTTACTTTTCTTCGGATATGCCAGGTACTTTTGGAATGTCAGATATATGGTATGTTGAAGTGCTGAAAAATGGAAGTTATGGAAGCCCCGTGAATTTAGGTTCAAGGGTAAATACCGAAGCCAGGGAGAGTTTTCCTTATTTAAGCAATAACAACAACTTATATTTTTCGAGCGATGGACATGTAGGCCTTGGCGGGTTGGATGTTTTTGTAATCTCCCTAAACAATCCAGGCACTTTTAAAGAAGTGACCAATCTAAAAAAGCCTATAAATACAAACCAAGACGATTTTGGACTTATCATTAACGAAGAAAAACGCTTTGGCTATTTATCATCCAATAGAAATGGGAATGAAGGGAGCAAGTCTGACGACATTTACAGGTTTTCCGAAAGTTGTTCCATTCTAATCAAAGGATTAGTTGTGGACAAGGATACAAGGGAAATATTGCCTGGTTCAGTGGTCATACTTCTTGATAGTGAAAACAAGGTTGTCTCCCAAACCATAGCCAATAGTAAAGGTGTATATAGTTTTGATGGAATTACGGATTGTAACGACCAATATTCGGTTAGGGGAACCAACAATGAGCTAGAATATCAACCAGATGAGAAACTGGTCAATACTCCTTTAGGTTCTTCAACTTTAGAGGTTGATCTAGAATTGACACCCCCAGATTGTCCAGTAAACGATTTAGGTTGCAGATTAGAATTACAGCCCATCTATTTTGATTTTGATAAGCATAACATAAGACCAGATGCTGAAGTGGAGTTGGCCAAAATATTATCAGCTATGAAAGAATATCCACAATTGGTCATCCACATAGAATCACATACAGATTCCAGAGGAAACGATAGATACAACGAACTTCTTTCCGATAGGAGAGCCAAATCCACATTGGAATGGTTAGTTAATAAAGGAATAGATAGAACCAGACTCTCCGCTAAAGGTTATGGCGAATCTCAACTTCAAAATGAATGCTCAAATGGTGTGGAATGTTCAGAAAAAGCACATCAATTAAATCGAAGATCTATGTTCATCATTAAAAACTAAATTCAATAGTTTTAGAATAAAAAGGAACAAACTCCTGATAAGCAATTGTTTATCAGGAGTTTAATTTTTTTGGCACGCTGTTTGGTATTACCTAATCGGAAAGTAAATAGTTACTTCCAGAATTTAAAACCTTATAGTATGAAAAAGTCAGTACTTATTATTGCAGCGGTTTTTTTGGGTACATTTTTTACCAAGGCCGCAACGGTTGAAGATAAGGTTGCTACCGTCAATTACCGTTACGGAAATTCATTCATCTTTGTTGAGGATGGCGTAACGTTTTCAGTTTATCCTGACGGGGAATTCGATTTTTACGTTGATAATCGTGTTAATGTAGGTGTCGGTGCCCAGATCGGGAACGTCGGTATCACCTTTAACTCAGGTTTCGATTATAACCCATTTGTACAGTTCGATGATTTTGGAGCTGTAATCCAAGTTGAAAATACTCCAATCTTTTATGATTTCTATGGTCGTGTTTCCCAGATTGGAAGTGTAGACGTCTGGTACAGAAACGGAAGGGTCAGAAGACTTGGTGGATTAAACGTTTTTTATAACGGTGGAGTTTTTAGCCATCATACAGGATTCATAAATATTTATAACCGACGTTACGTGTATAGACCATTTCACAGATGGTTTGCCAGACCCGCAGTTAACTTCTGTAATGTTTGGAGAACTCCTTACCGAAGGTATTATACACCTGTAAGATACACATGGCACAGACCGTATAGAAACAATGTTCGTAGAGCTTATGCACAAATTGGAAGGGAATATAGATATAATAGAAGTAGAAGAGCAAATGTCTATAGAAATGATAGACGGGTTGCAGTAAGAAACAACAATACTATAAGAAGAGGAAGTGTTGCAACGAGAAGCAACAGATCTGCAAGTCGAAATGTTGGTAGGGCAAACACTACTAATAGAGTTAGTAATGCAAATAGAAGTTCTACCGCTAGAAGGTCTGTAGCTCAAACGAGTACTAGAAGAAGTACTACTGTAAATCGTTCAAGTAATACAGAAGCTAGAAATAATAGAAGCACAAGAACGGTAAAACAGAGCGATTATAGAAGAGGAAATGTTGCTTCTAGAAGTAATACTGGTAGAACGGTTACCAAGAGGGAAGTTACACAAAAGCCGAATAGCAGAACTGTAACCAAACGACAGGTTACCACTGCACCAAGAAGTAGAACAGTTAAACGCAGTACTCAAACTACGTACAAAAGGCCAGAAGCCAAAAGGAGTACAAGTAGTAGGTCTGTTGCAAGTAGAAGTAGTTCTCCTAAAAGAACGGTTTCCAAAAACACAAGGACTACCGTAAAAAGGAGTACTGGGAACAACAGTTCTAGAAGAAGTAATAATTCAAGTACAAGAACAAGAAGTTCTAGAGTACAATAAAGATAGTTTTTAGGTTGGTTAGTTGTTTACCCCGTAGTTGGATTTATCCGCTACGGGGTTTTTCTTTAGGAGATGACTACTCTTCCCTCCTTCTCAACCATTTGGAAAGAATACCGGATACATCCTCGGAGATTTGAAAACGAAACAAAATACCCAAATACGTCACTACGATTAAAAGCGATTTTATAATGATATTAACTACAGGATGAAATGGAAACTGAATCGCATAAAAGAGAATAGCTAAAAAAATAAGCGTAACAAAAATCTTGAAAGTAGCATGCGTAAATGGTAAGAAACCAAATTTTACTTTTACGAAAACCAGCTTTACCAAATCAAAAATGAATATTGAAATAAAACTGGCCAAAGCTGCACCTTCAAGACCAAGTACAGGAATTAAGAAATAATTCAGTACAATGGTCAATAATGCAAGACAGACGCCAAATATCAAAACTGTTCTATAGTATTTTGAATTGTATAAAATAGAATTATTGTTTCCCAACAGAGAATCAAATACCCTTGCAAGTCCAATTAAACATACAATGTAGAATCCGTTTCTATAAGCTTCGGGCAAGAGTAGATACAGGTCGTTTAAATTCAGTATAATCAATACAAAAAGAATACCGGATGCTATGAACAAGGTCAGCGATGTTTTCTTGTACAAGGTTTCCAGCGCAAAGTGATTGCCAGAATTAAGCAACTCTGCCGTTAAGGGATATGTAATTTGATGCATTGCCCTAGAAGGAACAATAATAACAGTAGCAATATATGCAGCCACTCCATAGTAGGCCACATTTTCAATTTTGATGAATTGATTGAGCATAACCTTATCTATTTCCACTAAAATCAGTGCGGCGGAGCCACCTAGAATAATCAAAAAAGTATACAATACTATTTCTTTCGTATTGGACGGAAAATTGAAATCCAGTTTAAGCCTGCGGATACTGAACGCATAAATTTTAATGATAGCGGTACGCAAGAGATATAGGCCAACAAGAAGTTTAAAGAAGATTTCCAACGAAATGACTTCATAATAAAGCAGTACCAATAATATAGAAACGCCTACTCGACCAAAAACCTCTTTCATAAAATTTCCGAAAACAGATTTAAGATGCACTTTGCACCAGGCATAGAACACTTCAAAGTACCCCATGGACAGCCCTACCAAAAATACATACCAGATATAATCCTTGACAATGGGATTAACTTTTGAAACCAGATTTCCTAAAGCATCATCAAAGATAAAGACTATCAAGGCTAATGGTATAATTCCCAATAAGGGAGTCAGGAGCATCAGGGTTAAAAACCCATCTTTTTCGGTATCTTGATAGTTACTGTAAAACTTGACCATTGTGTTTTGCACACCAAAGGCCATGAACGGCATTAAAATTGCCCCTGACGCCAGGATGAAAGTTACAAGGCCATAGTACTCATCAGGTAAAATCTGGGTGTAGAGAAAAAGCGTATTGACAGCTCCAAAAGCAAAGCCCAAATAGGTAATGGTTATGTTTTTTAAAGATTGTTTTAAAACGATTCCCATTGGATATAATTTGCCAATACTTTGGTTAATTCTCTTCTGTGATACTGCTCAATCTTACTAGAATTTGTCTTTAGTTCTCCATTTTCAAATTCGGAGAACCATTTTAAAAGTACATTTTTTATACTAGCTTCGTTTTGTTGCAGAAAAACCGTACCTGCGTTGATGCCTTCAATAATTCGACCAGCTTCCCAACCTTTGGGGCCAATGGCCAGTATGGGACGTTGCGCATTCAGATACTCAAACAATTTTCCTGGAATGATACCTTTGGTTTCTTCTGAATCGATTTCCAATAATAGCAGTACTTGCGATTTTTGTTGAACTTTCAATACCTTTTCATGGGAAAGGTACCCCAGTTGCTCCACATAAGGGCTTAATCCATATTCGTTAATAGATTCCATCACCTCTTCCCCTACTACACCAACTAGTTGAATCTTTAATTTCTTTTGAAAAGAATGGTTTTTATCCACCAAACTTTTAAGAACCTTCCAAAGTACGATTGGATTCCTTCCGGTAAGCAAAGAGCCAATATGTGAGATTGTAAAATCAGCATCCAATTCGGTCTCATTGAGTTCATCATCAAATCCATTCGTGATGACTTTAATGGATTTATCAGTAATTTCCTCAAACTCTTTCTTGGTCGTAGCACTGGTGACTATAATCTTATCCGCAGTGTTTAGAACTGTACTTTCCAAATCTTTATGCTTTTTTTGGGATGATCTGGACAATCTTAATTTGTCATGGTACCCAATGGATGTCCATGGATCTCTAAAATCGGCAATCCATTTAATTTGGGCCTGTTTTTTTAACCCTAGTCCTATTAAATGCATACTATGTGGTGGTCCTGTTGTAATTATGGTGTCTATTTGTTGTTCTTCCAAGACATTCAACACATATTTTATGGATGGTTTTACCCAAAGCACCCGAGCATCTGGAATAAAAAGATTTCCACGAATCCATAAAAGCGTTTTCTCTATAAAGGATGGTTTTTTTTCTGAAATGATTCCAGAACTGATAATCTTTGTTTTACGTTTGGACAACAACGAAGCCCAAGCATAAGGTTCGCTAATTGGTTGTTTTAAAAGTTGTATGCCTTCCGGAATTTCATTGACTAAATTCTCATCAATAATGGGGTAACTGGGATTCTCGGGAACATAAACAATGGGTTCAATATCGAAATCCCTCAAGTACTTTACAAATTTTAGCCATCGTTGCACTCCTGGCCCACCAGCAGGAGGCCAATAGTATGCTATGACCAAAACTTTACGCATCAAGTCTTGGTTTTTGATTTTTTAGAACGAAACGAAAATCCAATACCACCAACTATAATAAGTCCGAGAAATATACAACTGGCCAAGGAAATCTTACTCCCAGTCTTAACAACCTCAGGAGCAAACTTGAATTCAATTTCATGTTTTCCTGCTGGCACTTTAAGACCCCTTAATGCATAGTTTACTTTGTAGTGCTCCTTCAAATTCCCATCAATATAAACTTCCCATCCGTTTGGATAATGCATCTCTGAAAAAACAGCAAAACCATCGTTCGTATTATTGGTTTTATATTTTATGGCATTGGGCCGATGGTCGATTAAATCAATAGTAGCCAAAGAATCCACACCATAACTGAGCTTGGTTAAGGTTGGATATGAATTTGTATTAACGACAGCTTGCAATTTTGAATCAAAACCTTCAAGTCCCTGAATTTCCTCGTTGGCGGATTTTACTGGAATCAAACGTTCCACAAACCAAGCATTTCCGTTGGCGTTGTCATTTATCGCTGGAAAACTGTTGCCCTCCTCATCCTGTTGAATGATATATTTTACATTCAACATATTCAAAACCTCTACATTGTTCTGGTACAAATGATGCTCGAACAAATCTTGTAACTGTCGTGGCTTTGCGGCATGGTACCCACCAATCGATTTATGGAAATAGGAAGTTCTTGCCCCGTTTAAACCTTCCTGCGGATCAAAAACTCTAAATATCGATGTATCCTGCTGAATCAATTTGTCCAGCTGACTGGCTTGGAAGGGTGTATTTACATTACGTTGACGTACAAAATCACCTTCGTTGACATATCGTAGATTCACTCCTATCAAATCGAACAATATCAAAGCGCCAAGAACAAGTACCGCTAAATTCTTTCCTATTTTTTCCTTTATTAAAAACCATAATGCTACTGCCGTCAAAATCACAAACAGTAATGAACGAATCGTATCATTGATGTATACTGCTTCACGATCACGTTGAATCATCTTCATTAACTCATCACCAAAATATCCCCTATAAGTTTCATCCCGTAATCCTTCAAAATCAAAGAAACCTTTCAATAAAAAAATCAAGATTCCCAAGCCAAGAGTGATGAAAAAACTTAATTTTAGTGCTGTAAGTTTTTTGGCTGTCTCTATTTTCGACTTAAACAGCTCCCGTATTCCTAAGATTGCCAATATTGGGAAACAAAGTTCCAAAACCACTTGAATGGACGATACTGCCCGGAACTTGTTATAGAGCGGAAAATAATCGATCATAAAGTTGGTCAAAACCGGGAAATTTTTACCCCAAGACAGCAGTAGGGCCATAATAGCTCCAATCAATATCCACCATTTCTTCTTTCCTTTCACCAAAAACAAACCAAGAATAAACAAAAAGAAAACTATGGCACCAACATAAGCAGGTGCTGCGACTATGGGTTGATTTCCCCAATATAATGGAATCCCGCTAGAAAACTCCAATGCCTTTGAAGGTGAAAGTCCTTGATCTATCAAGTACTCATAAGCTTTAGAATCCTTTTCCAAATCTTCACCACCAGAACCACCAAACAATCTGGGGACGAACAAATTCAACGATTCTGCAATACCGTAACTATATTCTGTAATGTATTCTTTATCTAGACCAGCTTGGGATGTTTTGGCACTACCATCGGGATTAATGGTCAATTCAGATTTACCTCGTGTACTCCAATCTGCATATTCTTTGGTGGCAATAAGCCCTGTTGCATTGGTAGCAATAGATAATGCCACAGCGGCAACCAAAATCCCAACAGAAACAAAATAATGTTTTAACTTCTTTTCTTTAATTGCATAAATCAAGTATACCAATCCTAAGACCAAGACCAAAAACATAAAATAATAGGTCATTTGATAGTGATTGGCACTTATTTCCAATGCCATCGCCAAGGCAGTTAGTATAAAGCCCAGAACATACTTTTTTCGAAAAACGAGGATAATACCGCCCAAAACCATGGGGATGTACCCCAAAGCATGAGCCTTCGCATTATGACCCACACCAAGAATGATAATAAGATAGGTTGAAAAGCCAAAGGCAAGCGCACCTAAAATGGCGAGTCGGTACTCGACCTTCATACAGAGCATTAAGATATAAAACCCAACCAAATACAGAAAAAGATAATCTGCGGGCCTGGGTAAAAAACGTACGAGTCTATCCAGCTTTTTTATGTAATCATGCGGATAGTTTGCACCTAACTGGTATGTGGGCATGCCCCCAAAAGCACTATTGGTCCAATAAGATTCATCATCCGTCAATTCCTTAAAGTCATTTCGCTCTTTGGCCATACCTTTATACTGGGCAATGTCCGATTGGAAAATCGCTTTGCCCTGGAGTACAGGGTAAAAGTAGATAAGAGAGGCAACAATAAAGAAAGCTACTACACAAATATGGGTGATAATGGCTTTTGGAGAAAGATTCATGGATTGATTTTGAAAAGACAAATATTAGTCAATTTCTTCAAAATCTATATATTCTCCAACTTTTTTTGAAGGATTGGATTTTCTGAATGGCTTTTTAGAAATTTTTGTTTCACTGTTTTTATTAGGTGTATTACCAAAATCCTGATAATTGCCAAACTGTTGCCCAAAGCGTTCCTGTGTTTTCTTTACAGCATAGCTGAACAATTTGGGAGCCAACCATTTTGCCAGTAATTTAAATGTATAGTATACTAATACAACTATTAAAATCGTTTGTAATAAAACCATATAATAAGAGCTATTGCATCAAAATTACATTGTTAGTCCTTTAAAAGTCCTTAAAGTATCTTAAAAAAGTATTAAAATAAGTTATATGGATTTCCAACATATTAAAAAAACACTTGTAATAGCCCTAGTTACCCCCCTATTCCTAAATGCACAGTATACGGATGTCATAAATTCCAATAGACCGGGTAGAGCAGTGAGTGCGTATGCCGTGGGTAAAAATGTGATACAGGCGGAAATAGGCGTGGTATACGAACAACAGGACAACATTGACCTTAATTCTGATTCAAATATTTTTGGTACTGATTTTTCGTTCAGATATGGGTTACTCTTTGAACCATTGGAAATTAAATGGGAAGGTACTTTTATCAACCAGAACATTTTGTTTACCGATTTAAATACCGAAGAAACAAGAACCGATTTTACCCAAAATAGAATTGGTTTGAAATATTTGGTTTTTGACCCCTTTAAAAATCCTGAGAACAATAAGCCTAATCTTTATAGTTGGCGCGCCAATCATAAGTTTCAATGGAAAAATCTGATTCCTGCGGTTTCTATCTATGCTGGAGCCACACTTAATCTTGGGGAAAATCCATTTTACCCTACTGATCCTGTCGCATCGCCTAGAGTAGCAGTTGCCACTCAAAGTAGATTATCCCCTCGACTTGTTTTGATTTCCAACATTTCATACGATAGAATTGGCACGGATTTTCCAGAATGGGGCTACGCGGTTTCGCTGACACATTCCTTTAGAGACCCAAAATGGAGCGTTTTTATAGAAAATCAAGGTATAAGCAGTGACAGATATTCAGATTTGTTATTGCGTACCGGTGTAGCGCATCTTTTTAGTCCAAACTTTCAGGCCGACTTTCATTTAGGGTCTGGATTTAAAAATTCCCCTTCTCGAATTTTTGCCGTGTTGGGCGCTTCCTATCGATTGGATTTCCATAAGGATAAACTAGTTGCCATTCAAGATCAGAAAGCAGGCGAAAATGGAAGTATTCCAAAAAATGCGCAAAAGAAAAAAAGGAAGAAAAAGAAGAAAAAAGACAAAAAGGACAAAGACGATGTAGACTTTTAGCGTCCGCTAAATTTTGACAGTTTCTATTTTTCTTCTGAACAGATATTCCTAATATTGATCTTACAAAAGTTGATGTATGATCACTATAAAAGAAGCCCGATCCAAAGTTGATTTAAAACGTTTTGTAAAGTTTCCCTTTTCACTCTACAAAGACTCCCCTTATTGGGTGCCCCCCATTATCAAGGATGAATTGGAATCCTTTGATTCTGATAAAAACCCTGTTTTTAAAAGCGCTGAGGCCAAGTTTTTTTTGGCTTACAAAGATGGAAAAATTGTTGGTCGGGTCGCTGCTATCGTCAACTGGTTGGAAGTGAAAGAGCAAAACCTCAAAAAAATGAGGTTCGGCTGGTTCGATTTTGTGGACGATTTAGAGGTGTCCAAGGCTTTGTTGGATAAAGTTGCCGAAATTGGAAAGGGCCATCAACTAGATTATTTGGAAGGTCCTGTGGGTTTTTCCAATATGGACAAAGTTGGGGTACTTGTTGAAGGGTTTGACCATGTCGGTACCATGATAACCTGGTACAATCATCCTTATTATCAATCCCATTACGAAAAGCATGGCTTTGTGAAGGAAAAAGGATATCTCGAAAATAAGTTTTTAGCATCCAATGCGGATCCCAAACTATTCGCAAAGGCCAATTTATTGATAAAGAAACGATACGGCCTTAGGGAGTTAAATTTTAATAATAGTAAGGAAATTATGCCATGGGTGGACAAAATGTTCGATTTGTTCAATGAAAGCTATGCCCGCCTCTCATCCTTTGTGAAGATTACCGATGTACAGAAGGAATATTTTAAGAAGAAATACATAAGTTTCATCAATCCCGAATACATTAAGTTCGTAGTGGATGCACAAAATGAATTGGTAGCCTTTGCCATAGTGATGCCGTCATTCTCCAAAGCACTGCAAAAAGCTAATGGCAGATTGTTTCCAACTGGGATTTTTCATCTCTTAAAGGCCAGAAAACAAAGTAAAGACGTTATTTTCTATCTTATAGGCATACACCCTGACTATCAAAATAAAGGAGTTACGGCAATTATCTTCAATGAATATCACAAAACATTCAAAGAGAAGGGAATTATCAATTGTATCCGAACCCCAGAACTGGAGGAAAATACAGCTATCCGACAAATGTGGAAGCATTTTGACCCCGTGACCCACAAGCGAAGGAGAACCTACAAAAAGGAACTTTAAACTTTAAATAAAAGCACAAAGCTTGCGTCCTATTACCTCGTCCATACCCATTTCGATGATTTAAAATGATAGTTAAAACAAAAATCGGCACCATTGAATATAGCGATTTAGGTACAGGGGAGCCAATTCTCTTTTTGCACGGGGGACACGGCAATTGTAATGAAACCCTCTGGCACAAAGGTTTCGATCAAACGAAATTTAGATTACTTAATCCCTCAAGGCCAGGGTACGGAAAAACACCATTGTCAACTTTTGAATCACCCAAAGAAGCTGCAAGTCTTATTGTTTCATTATTGGACAAAATTGGGATAGAAAAAGTTGTCGTCATCGGTATATCCGCGGGGGGCTTAACAGCGCTTGAGTTGGCTGCAAATTATAAAGACCGTGTGGAGAAATTGATTTTATTATCCGCCGTAACCCAAAAATGGCTACAACCATCTGATGCATTGTACAAAAAGGGAAAGTTGTTATTTTCCCCTACCATGGAGAAATTGAGCTGGGGCATGTTCAGGGTGTTTTTTAGACTGATGCCCTTAACAATGACCAAAACATTGTTCAAAGAGCTTTCGACCGTTAAAGCTGTTAATTTTGACCATAAAGAAGTAGAAACTATAAAAGAGATCGCTTTCAACCAAAGTTCTGGTCATGGGTTTGTAAATGATTTAGAACAAGATATAGCTAGTAAAACGCTCTCAAAAATTACGTGTCCTACCCGAATAGTGCATAGTAAAAACGATAAGACAGTTTCTATAGAAATGGCCTATCATGCCAAAAAAAGTATAACCAACTCATATTTAAGACTCTACGACAATAAATGGGGACACTTACTTTGGGTAGGCGCAGATAGCATCGAGCCAATAACCGAAACCCTTGCATTTGTAGACAAAGCGAATCATTAAATTTATCAACTATGAAAATTAGCATTCTAACCCTATTAGCAGCTTTTATTTTTACAAATACTGGAATCGGCCAATTCGTCGAAGAATCTATTACATTGACAACGGAAACAGGAGCAATAGAAGGAACATTATTGATTCCTGAATCATCAGATAAGATTCCTGTTGTGTTGATCATTGCAGGGTCAGGGCCTACGGACAGGAACGGAAACTTTCCCATGTTCTCCAATAATTCCTTAAAAATGCTGGCTGAAGGTCTACATGAAAATGGAATTGCATCATTACGTTTTGATAAAAGGGGTATCGGGGAAAGCAAAGAAGCTGGAACAGAAGAGTCACTTCTTCGGTTTGAGCATTATATAGATGATGTAAAAGCCTGGGGCAGTTTATTGAAAAAGGATAAAAGATTTAAAAATCTCATAGTCCTAGGGCATAGCGAAGGATCATTGATAGGCATGGTTGCTGCTCAAAAGGGCAATGTGGACAAATATATTTCCTTGGCCGGGGCAGGATTCCCTGCAGGAGAAATCATTATGAAACAATTAAAGGCAGCACAACCAGATTCCATAATAAATCAAGCTTCATCAATAATCAAAAAACTAGAACAAGGCGAAATCGAGGAAAATGTACCCCAAACGTTAATTCAATTATTCAGAAAAAGCGTTCAACCTTATTTAATTTCTTGGTTCAAATACGATCCTGCAATTGAAATTTCTAAATTAGACTGTCCAACGTTAATCATTCAAGGCACAACCGATATTCAAGTAAATGTAGAAGATGCCGATGCGTTGGCAGATGCTAAAAAAGAATCAAAAAAAATTATCATAGTGGATATGGACCACGTGCTAAAAACGGTAAAACCCGATAGAGAAGAAGTCTTTGCAACCTATATTGACCCAAAACTACCGCTACATAAAGATTTGATTCCTGAAATAGTGGAATTTATAAAGGCCGACAATCATTAAATTTTTTGAATGAGAATAGCGTTGAGCGTTGAGCGTTGAGCAAAAAATTATTCCCCCATAGCTGCAGCTACAGCAGCAGATAATCTTTTATAGGTACCGTTTTGTAGACGCTCCCTAATGGCAGAAAATGCATCCAAAGTTTCAAGAATATCTTGCATGGTATGCGTAGCGGTAGGAATCATTCTAAGTAGAATCAATCCTTTAGGTATAACAGGATAAACCACTATAGAACAAAAGATTCCATAATTCTCTCTCAGGTCTTTTACCAAGGCCATGGCCTCTGGAATACTACCGTTTAGGTATACGGGAGTTACACAACTTGATGTAGTGCCAATATCAAAACCACGTTCTTTTAAACCGTTTTGCAATGCATCTACATTTTCCCAAAGTTTGGCTTTAAGCTCTGGCATGGTACGTAACATATCCAAACGCTTCAATGCTCCCTTTACATAAATCATTGGCAATGATTTAGCGAACATTTGAGACCTTAAATTGTATTTTAAATAATCTATAATTTCTTTATCGGCAGCTAAAAAAGCACCGATACTCGCCATTGATTTAGCAAAAGTGGCAAAATATACATCAATATCGTCTTGAATGCCTTGCTCCTCTCCTGCTCCAGCACCTGTTTTACCAAGTGTTCCAAAACCATGGGCATCGTCTACCAACAACCTAAATTTGTACTTCTGCTTTAGCGCAACAATCTCTCTCAATATTCCTTGCTCGCCACGCATTCCAAAAACACCTTCGGAAATTACAAGAATTCCACCTCCGGTTTGTTCTGCCATTTTTGTGGCACGCTCTAGGTTCTTTTCAAGGCTTTCAACGTCATTGTGCTTAAATGTGAAGCGTTTGCCCATATGAAGACGAACACCGTCTATGATACAAGCATGGGAATCCACATCGTAAACAATAATATCATCTTTGGAAACCAGCGCGTCAATGGCTGACATTATGCCCTGGTAGCCAAAATTCAATAAGTACGCCGACTCTTTATGTACAAAAGCGGCGAGTTCTTGCTCCAATTGCTCGTGATAATCCGTGTGCCCGCTCATCATACGTGCTCCCATTGGGTATGCGGAACCATGTTCATAGGCAGCGTCTCCATCAACTTTTTTTATTTCGGGTAGATTTGCAAGCCCTAGATAGTCATTTACACTCCAGGTGATAACTTCCTTTCCTTGAAATTTCATTCTATTGGAGATAGGGCCTTCCAATTTTGGGAAAACAAAATAACCTTCCGCTTGTGATGCCCATTTTCCTAAAGGACCTTTATTCTCGATAATTCTGTCAAATAAATCTCTCATCTACCCTAAAATTAATTCAACTGCAAAAATATAGCTTTTTACTAATCTCACATAATGAATTGAAGATATAAAAAAACGACAATGGAATCCATTGTCGTTGACTTTTTTTTGAAAACTGAGCAAGTCCTTACTCGATATATTCTATTTTTTCAGGAACATCGGTGTTTTGAATATCAAAAAAGCCTTGGTTTTCCATCCATTCATTACTAAATACTTTGCTCATATATCTTGAACCGTGATCTGGGAAAATTACTACTACATTGCTGTCCTTTGAAAACTCACCTTCCGTATTCAATTGGTACAAAGCCTGCATAGCGGCTCCGCTCGTATAGCCAACAAACATGCCCTCGGTCTGGGCTATCTTTCTGGCCATATGGGCACTTTCACCATCAGTAACCTTTACATAACGGTCAATAGCCTCAAAATCTGTGGCTGTTGGGATTAAGTTTTTACCCAACCCCTCAATTCTATAGGGATACACTTCGTTATGGTCAAATTCTCCAGTTTCATGATACTTTTTAAGTACTGAACCATAGGCATCTACACCTAAAACTTTTACGTTAGGGTTTTGTTCCTTCAAATATTGAGCAATACCGGAAATAGTACCACCAGTGCCACTACATGCCACTAAATGGGTTATGTTTCCATTGGTTTGATTCCAGATTTCCGGACCGGTCGTTTTATAATGGGCCTCTATATTCAACGTGTTAAAGTACTGATTGATATAGATGGAATTGGCGGTTTCATTGTGGAGGCGTTTGGCAACCTCGTAATAAGATCTTGGATCATCTGCACTAACATGGGCAGGACAGACATAGACCTTTGCTCCCATGGAGCGAAGCATATCTATTTTGTCTGGGGATGATTTTGAGCTAACGGCCAAAATACATTTATACCCTTTCACTATACTTACCATCGCCAAACTGAAACCTGTATTGCCAGATGTTGTCTCAATTATGGTACTATCCGGTTTAAGAATACCCTTGCGTTCTGCTTCCTCAATAATGTATGCAGCAATCCTATCCTTTGCAGAATGACCTGGATTAAAGGCCTCTAACTTAGCATAGAAATTTCCGGTAAGAGATGCTGTAATTTTATTGAGCTTAACTAAGGGGGTATTTCCAATTAATTCTAGAATATTGCTGTGCGCATTTATCTGTTTCTCCATAACTGGTATTAGGTAAGGAATGCATCTTGAAATACTCAAAATTTATCCGGTGCAAAAATAACATTTTTTATTTTAAAACAAGTTTTTCTTCCAAATCCAGAATGAAGGCATATTCTTTCGCTGTTTCCTTTAAAGATTCAAACCTACCCGAAGCTCCACCATGCCCTGCCTCCATATTGGTATCCAAAAAAAGAAGGTTATCGTCCGTTTTGTGTTCCCTTAATTTGGCGACCCATTTAGCCGGTTCCCAATATTGTACCTGGGAATCGTGCAATCCTGTCGAAACATATAGATTTGGATAATCCTGTGCCGTAACATTATCATACGGGGAATAGGATTTCATGTAGCCATAGTATGTTTTATCATTTGGATTGCCCCATTCATCATATTCCCCAGTGGTCAAGGGAATAGTATCATCCAACATCGTGGTAACAACATCCACAAAAGGGACAGCTGCAATTACACCATTATAAAGTTCTGGAGCCATGTTAATGATAGCCCCCATCAGTAACCCCCCTGCAGAACCTCCATTGGCATACAAATGTTCAGAACTGGTATATTTCTTTTCAATTAAAAACTTGGAGCAGTCAATAAAGTCTGTAAATGTATTTTTCTTGCGTAGCAGTTTGCCATCTTCATACCAAGGCCTACCCAAATATTCGCCACCTCTTACATGCGCAATGGCAAAAATGAAACCTCTATCCAACAAACTCAAACGAATTGAAGAAAAATAGGGATCGATAGTACTTCCATAAGAACCGTAAGCATATTGAAACAAAGGACTGGTACCGTCCAACTTTGTATCCTTATGGTAAACCAAGGAAATAGGAACCTTTATTCCATCTCTTGCTATGGTCCACAAACGTTCTGTCCTGTAATTTTCTTTGTCAAAAGTGCCTCCAAGAACTTCTTGTTCTTTCAAGATTGTCTGGGTTCTGCTTTCCATATTAAAATCGATGATCGCATAAGGAGCTCCCATTTCATTATAATAATAGCGAAGTTCTTTAGTATCGAAATCTACATTTACAGATGTTCCGGCCACATAGGTTTCACTTTCAAAAGGCAGATTGTAACTATATCTACCGTCCCATTTGGTGATTTTCAGCTTATTCAGCCCATTTTCTCTCTCGGAAAGCACATAATAGTCCTTGAATATTTCCACGTCTTCCAACAAAACATGTTTTCTATGTTTAATGAATTCCTTCCAGTTATCGGATGTAGTTTTACCCTCAAAGGTTTTCATCAATTTAAAATTGGTGGCGTTATCCTTATTGGTAAGGATATAAAAACTGCCATTATAATGGGCAATGGAATATTCTATCCCAGTTTCTCTTGGGGAAAACATTTTGAAATCCCCTTCAGGCGTATCTGCATTTAAAATTTGATACTCAGAAGTTAATGTACTTACGGAACCAATTACAATAAACTTTTTGGACTTGGTCTTATAGACAAATGTATTGAAGGTTTCATCCTTTTCATGGTACACCAATACATCATCAGTAGTTGGAGTACCCAACGTATGCCTGTAAATTTTGTCCGAACGCAGGGTTACTGGGTCTTTTTTGGTATAAAATAAGGTTTTGCAGCCATTTCCCCAAACCGAACTTCCCGTCGTCTTTTCAATCTTATCTGGGTAAACTTCCCCAGTCCGTAAATTTTTGATTTGTAAATCATATTCTCTCCTTGATACGGTATCAACACCAAAAGATGCCATCGTATTATCAGGACTTACAGATACTCCCTTTAAATTGAAATAATCATGGCCTTTGGCAAGTTCATTACAATCAAATAGTATTTCATCCCCAGCATCCATATGCTCTTTTCTTCTGGAATATATTGGATACTCCTGCCCTACCTTGTATTTCGTTATGTACCAATATCCATTATACTTATAGGGAACCGAAGAGTCATCTTCTTTTATCCTGGATTTCATCTCTAGAAAAAGCTTTTCCTGAAAATCCTTGGTGTGCGCAGTCATCTTTTGGTAATACGCATTTTCGGATTCTAAATAATCGATTACCTCTTGGTCTTCCCTATCGTTCATCCAATAGTAATCGTCTATTCTGATATCGCCGTGCTTTTCCAATCTTGTTGGTTTCTTTTTGGCGATCGGGGCTTTTATGTCCATCAACTGTTGTTTCATGTTTGGATAAGAGGCCGCAAAAGTAAGATTTAAAATAAAAGTACCATACAAAATCATAGCACTGAAAAGGACATTTTTACCTCAATTCGTTACTTTTGATCTTATAATTATAAAATACGGAACTTATGTTTGGAGATATGATGGGAATGATGGGGAAGCTCAAAGAGACCCAACAAAAAGTAGAGGAAACCAAAAAGCGAATGGATACCGTCATGATTGATGAAGCGTCTTCTGACGGTCACCTTAAAGTAACTATTACTGCAAATAGAGAGCTAAAATCCATAGACATTGATGAAACGCTATTACAGGATAAAGAACAGCTTGAAGATTATCTCATCATTACACTGAACAAGGCTATTGCAAAAGCTACGAATGTTAATGAAACAGAGTTGGCCGCCGTTGCCAAAGAAGGAATGCCAAACATTCCGGGGATGGACTCGATGTTTGAATAGCATGAGTTCCATACGAGAATAAGATTATAGTACTTACCTTCAATACTTTATAGAAGTACGTCAAGTCGAGCGCAGTCGACCACTTGCTTGAAAAATCAAATCATAAAGATTTATCTATTACTCTTGAATTGATGACTACCCTATTTGATGTTAAATATAGTCAGTAGCACTTCTTTCTTATCCAAAGTGTTAATGGCGTTTTCAATAAAATCAATTACTTGAATTTCATGCTCTTCTTTTTTCGGCTGACTTTTGTATTCTGTGATTTGTTCGATTGCGTTTTGTTTCCCCAGAAAATAATTATCTAGACTTATTTTATATGTAGCTGCACTTCTCTTATCAATTTCTTTTTTACTCATTTTACCATAAGCAGTATGTGCCTGCCTTAATAAATTTTCTGCTTCCGGCTTGTTTAACTTTAGGCCTAGGGCACCTTTATAGGTTAAATAGCTTGATTCATTTTTCAATATTATGACGTCTAAGTAATTATATGCATTCTGATATTGTCCAAGACTGACATAGTATTTTACTTTCTCAAACTTGAAGAAATCGCTCTCTGAATCACAATTTATGGTTCTATCCAAATAGTACAAAGCAGAATCTATTTCGTGCTCTGAGGAGAGTTTAAGATACTTCTCATTAAGACTTTGGCAATCTTCTTTAAACGCTACCCGATTTTTAGAGTTACATGATACTAAAAACAATGCTGGTAACAATAAGAATAATCTCATTCTGGCTAGAATTTGAAATCACTTTAATTTGTGATTATTCGGGATTTTCATTTGATATCGTTTTATTGCCCAAATTTTCAACGAATCCATTTTTTATGAGCGTGTAATCCAATGGAGTAGCACTAAGGCATGGTGGTAAATCATTATTAGGATAATCGATATTCCTTTGACATTCATACAAGATAGAACCTTCTACTGAATCTGCATTTTTGTTTTCAGAAACGAAAAAAACATTTTTCCCTAAAATATGTTTTACGAGAAAAATTATACCCTGTTCATAAAGAGGGTTATCTTGCTGTACCGCCTTGGTTTTTATGATTTGGATTTCATACTCTTTTTCGGTCTTTACCTCGGTTACGACAAACCTGTTCGTGGAAACAATTTCATCGACCGTAACCTCTGTCCAGTCATCTTGAGCATTAGCAAAACTGGCTATGAAGATAACAATTTGAAAAATGGATAATCTCACCTAATTAATTTTGTTGACAATTGATTATTTACTCTTGGACATGCTTATTAATACCTCTTTTCTTTAGATGACTTTATACGGTTTTCTAGAAAATCTATTGCTTGGATTTCATCAGTTCTTTTATTTCCTCCTATCGGGATTTTCCTATTCTCCCAGTTCAAATTTTTCCAAACCATTCTCAGTGATATAATAAGCCCAGTTAGGTGCACTATAGCCTAATCCTGCCATTCTTGAATTTTCATCTGGCGTATCGTTAGGTGGGGTATGCTCTAATTTGGAGACATCGACAAAATCTTTATTAGAAAAATGAAAGAACACAAGGTTTTCATCTAGCTCAATAAAACCATCGTTGTTCTGCGAATGATAATAGGGTTGCTGCATGATTATGACAACATCCCTATGGTTCTTTTCAAAAAATTCAACCCAATAAATATTAGTGTCTCCAACTTTACGACCGTATTTCCCAGCATTTTCTTCGCTGTATTCTATGAACCCATCAATATTTTTCAACAAATCTCTTCGCACGATTTTCGAGTTCATTGAATCGTTACAGCTCAGTAAAACCAAGAAAAGAGATGCGACAAAGAAAAGTTTTAATTTTTCCATAATCCATCTATTCATTCTTGATAAATTAGAATTAAAGCGAAAATGAATTTTTATTGACCAAGTTCAAATTTTTCCAAACTATTATCAGCATTGATATAGTAAGCCCAGTTAGGGGCACTAAATCCTAAGCCAGCTTCTTTGGAATTCTCATCTGGGACTTCTTCACCAATGGATTTTTCAAGTTTTGAAACATCCACAAAATCAGAGTCTGAAAAATAAAAGAAAACACTGTTTTCATTGATTTTAAGAAAACCATCAAGATCGCTTTTATAAATAAAAGGTTGTTCCATGATTACGACAACATTTTTCCCGTCTTTCTCGAAGAATTGAACCCAGTAAATATCTGTATCCGTTCTATTATTCTTAAAATCTGATATACTTTCTTCGTTAAGAGCAATAAATCCCTCAATCTCCTTAAGTAAATTACTTCTGATTATATCGGAGTTAGAAGTGTTCTTGCAACATACTAAAAGGATGCAAAAAGAAGTGCAAAATAATAGCTTTAATGCTCTCATAATCTAATCGTTAGTTTTATCAACAAAATCACTTGGCTTTTTAATAGTACCAATATATTCATCCCCTCTTCTAGGGCCATATCGATATAACCCTTGAGTGGGCGTATGATAGATATAGTAATGTAAAGATAAATTCCTGTTGCTTTGCCTTAGGATATTATAGTGACCAAATTGCCGTTCTCTATCACCACCAGGTTTTGGAGTATCATATCCAGAAGCACTGGGGTTTGTTGTATGGCTATGTAAATCAAATTGAAGATTTTCAATAGTGTACCCTCCCGACAGACCTAAATGATAAGCATTAAATGCATAACGGTCACTTCTATAAGTTCCTACTACATAGGAATAATCACCATTATCTAATTGAAATCCTTGTACACCGAATTCAACGTTTGAGTTGTCAGATGCAAATTTGAAAACATCTAAGGCATCACCCAAGTTACTGGTTACTCCAAAATCTGCGCCATTGTTATCGGAAGCTAACTCACTTAGAAAACTTGACCCAGAATTATCATCCACCATTGCAGTTGCAAATTCCTGACCACTATTGGAATCGACGATATTATTTTGGTCATCTATCGCATAAAGTCTGTCAACTTCATTCCCGTTTTCGTCAAGATACGTTTTGTCGTCCAGCCAAACAACATCACCGTCATTGTTTACTCCGTAGGTATCCAATAGACCGGTTGGGTCAGTTCTGATAATTGGATTATTTTGAACAAAATTGTATGGATTTACCCACTCTCTTTCCTCCGTCAACGGGTCTGGGGTCATCCAACGACTGACGATTTCAGGTTCCAAAGTTGCTTCTGAATATACCTTGTCGGTCTCAACAAACCCGACAATGGATTTTGTAAAGGGATTGAACAGTACGGAGCCTATCCGCACGATACTGTCATTGTCAAAATGTTCAATGTACTTGCCCTTGCTCAGGGTTCCTATCTTGGGAGTATACCCAAATTTCTCGAACGGGTTCTGTGCATGGCCTACGCTTATGCAAAGAACGGCAATTGTGATTAGGAATAGTTTTTTCATGGTATCAGTTGTTATCGGTAATCGTTTTGTTCTCGTATTTTTCTCGTTCCTCTTTTAGCGAGGTGAGCCAGTCCAGATACATTTCCTCGGGCATCCTACGATAGCCCAGCTCGTGTATGGTCATATATTCCCCTTGGAGTTCTAAAAATCTCTTTTTTAAGGTGTCATCTTGTGAGGCTTTTTGAGCCAACCCTGCAAAGTCCGTCCTGTTCTCCAGCTCCAGTATCTTTTTCGATGTTTCCGCTTTCAATACCAATGCATTGATGTAGTTGGGATAGTGTTTCAGGGCGGCATTGGTACATTTTTGGACAAATGTACCGTCATTATCGGGAAACTTTCGTTCATAGCCCTGTGCCAAATCTATAAGGCAAAGTGTCACGCTCCGTTTGTCGTCCAAGGCTTCCATATAGAGCTTGTTGGCAATGGCATCCAGATGGATATATCCAGAAGCCATCAGCCATGAATCCATCGGGAAGATACCGCTGGTCAGCTCTGTGTTGTACCACCCGTTCTCCTCTTTCCAGTGCTTGATGTAAATATGATTGGGTGCTAGGGCGAGATAGGCTTTTACATCCATTTCCTCCGCAAGTATCTTGTACAGGTAGGGCAAGGAATGGCAATTGCCCTTGCGCGTGACCATCAGTTTGGAGACGAACATGTTCTTCCAGTCGCCATGCCCCCAAATATCCTCAAAATCATAGGAGTATGGGGTGTACTTGTAACTGTTGCCCTTGCCGTCCGTTATTTCAAAACTATCCTTTAGCACGGAGAAGAGGGCGGCATAATTCTCCACATCCGCCTTATCGGAGCCTTGGTATTTTAGTTCACGGCTCTTGACAAGGTTTTGGGCAAGGACGGTCAGCTTTCTTATTTCGTTATGGAACAAAACACTGTCCAAGCCGTTTTCCAGGTAGGCGTTCTCCACCTCGTACACAGCATTCTTGAAACTGAGTTCACAGGAACCTTCCAGCATACAGTTGATGTTCTCAAAAGCGGTATCATAGAAAAAACGCTGGGCATCCGTTCCTGTTTGGAGCAATACGGTCAATACTATGGAGCAGATAATTTTTTTCAATCCTTTTTCTGTTTAATCGATTTTTTACCAAAACTCGCATTGAGCTGTCGCGTCTCCTGTTCGTTAACCGAGGCAAGCCACTTCTCATATTGCTCGGCGGGCATTTCGGAATAGCCTAGATTGTCTACCGTTTCATATTGTACCAGAACCGATTTGTAAAGTTTGACCAATTGGGGGTAATGTCTTATCTCATCAAAGTTTTCTTTGGCAATCCCCAATTTTTCCGTGGCATATTTCAGTTTTACCGTCTGCAAATTAGCCTTCGAAATTGGGCGGGAATATTTTTTGGGTCGATTTCAAGAGCAGTGTTCAAAACTTCTTCTGCAAAATCGTCATAGCCATATTTTCTTATGTAACCAACAGCCAATTCAGCAAAATAATTAGATAAAAGCTCCTGTTTATTCATGGGATGCATGAATATCTTGTTTTGTATTGCCTCGGCCTTTACGTAGCCAGAGTTCAGGATAAAGGCATCCGTAGTGAGCATATGGTTGGTCAGTTCAATATTGTACCATGTCCCACTATCATCGGGAAACTTTATGTAGGAGTGGTTGGGCGAAAGTGCCAGATGTGCCACGGCACCGATTTCCTCGGCTAGGATGAGGTATAATCTCGGTAAAGAATTGCACTGTCCCTTTCCCGTTAAAAGAAGTTTATGGACAAACATTTTGCTCCAATCCTTTCTGCCCCAGTAATCATCAAAATCATATTCAAACGGAAAGTGTTTTAATCCCTTGGATTTGATTTCCAGAGTGTCGGCAAAAAATTGGAACAATAGATAGTTCTTGTCAATGTTACTATTATTGTCTAACCCTAGTTCATCGAGTTTTTCACGAAGAAAGTCCCCTGTCTTTTTTATGGTCTCCTCAAATTCGGAATAATCTTTTTCGCCTTCGTAGTAGGCGTTCTCGACAATAAATGTCGCTCTTTTGGGAGAAAAGGAATTGTACCGCATGGGCAGAAGCTGGGCGTAAGCGTTTCGGTAGTGTTGGGAGCCTTTGGAATTTCTGAATGAGGGCAATGCACTTAGAATACCGTTCATTGTAGTGAAGGCGTCTTCGATGATTTCCTTTCTGGCCTTTTCTTCCGCTTCGACTTTTCTGACATCGGCTTCGTGCATCGCCATTTGGCGGGCATACCTATCCCTGTCGTTCGATGGAGAACTGGAAGAATAGCTTAGAACATTAATGGGTTGTGTAGGCTGTAAAGTACCGTAGGATTGAAACGTACCAGGGGTCGGGAGAGTGGGCTCAATGTTTTGTGAAAACATAATGCCTACCGTTCCAAAAATAAATATTGTGATTATCCCCTGTAAGCAAAGCGAAAAGGTGAATAGGCTAGAATTATTGGCTGGTTTTTGGCACATAAATCCTGTTTGATTTGGGCGTTGGACAACTATATAAAACTAATAAAAAAACATGTTATTTCTTACAACATCTATCAAATTTTTATACGTAAGAAAAAATCAGTTAAGATAACTTCTAGGATGATTTCAAACGATTTCGATAGATACAAAAATAGAGATAGGTGCTACACTCAGCACCCGTTTCCGATTAAGAGTAATCACCCTATTTTTCGTAGAATGTCAAGAAAGTGGTCGTGCATCTGCGCAGTATAATCCAAGTGTGTCACTATACGCAGTTTACCTTGCCCCATTCCAATAATCGAGATATGGTTGTCCTCCAGCTTGGACAAGAAAATAGTTGAAGACATTTGGGATTCATCCAACTCAAAAATGATAATGTTGGTTTCAATGGGCTCTACTTTTTTGATAAATTCCAGTTTACCGAGGACACTTCCAATTTCCTGTGCCTTATTATGATCTTCGGATAGTCGGCCAATATTGTTATTTAGGGCGTACGAACCTGCTGCCGCTAAAAAACCAGACTGGCGCATACCGCCCCCAAATACCTTACGCACCCGTAAAGCATCGGCGATTAATTTTTCGCTACCCACAAGCACGGAACCCACAGGACAGCCCAAGCCCTTGCTAAAACAGACGCTAATGGAATCAAATAAAGCTCCATAGTCCTTTGGATTTTCATTTTTAGCTACCAATGCGTTCCAGAGTCGTGCGCCGTCCAGATGATACTTTAATCCATGCTCCTCACAAACCCGTTTTATCTTTTTCAGTTCATCAAAATCCCAACATGCTCCCCCACCTTTATTCGTAGTGTTTTCAATACAAACCAAAGAAGTCAAGGGGCTATGATAAAAATCGGGAGGGTTAATGGCCGCTTCAACTTGTTCAGCGGTCATCATTCCCCTATTTCCATCCACCAATTTACAGGAAACGCCACTGTTGAAGCTTACACCGCCACCTTCGTAATTATAGACATGGGCGTATTTGTCACATATTAGCTGCTCACCAGGCTGTGTATGCAATTTTATGGCTGTTTGATTGGTCATAGTGCCACTTGGAAAGAACAAAGCGGCTTCCATACCAAAATAATTGGCTACTTCTTCTTCAAATGCATTAACGCTTGGATCATTCTTAAAGACATCGTCCCCTACCTTGGCATTCATCATGGTCTCCAGCATACCATTGCTTGGTCGTGTGACCGTGTCACTTATCAAATTAATTTTCATAAAAGGAACAAATCTTTAGTTCATACAATCCATACCAATTGGGGAACCATCTGGAATCTTAGGAGCTGGAATAACCTTAAAACTAGCCGGAGCTTTTAGAAATGCATCTATTCGCCGTACCATTTCTGAGGAAATCGCACTACTTCCTTTATTGGTCATTCTGGTTTTTAATCGCTTTAAAGACTCATTGGCTATTGCATTTACTTGAGGGTGAACTTCATTGTGCGCTGCCAAATTCATCATGTGAAACAGTACTCTAAAATTTATAATCTGCTGCGCTTCGTTCAAATAGGGATCTTTATGTGTTTTTTCAATCGTAGCATTCACTAAAGTATTGAACACCTGTTCTAATCCAAGCTGGTTTTTATCCAAGCTTTTCTGCTGAATTAAACGAGAAGCCCTTTCAGGATGTAACAAGAGTCCCAAAGTCATATCTGATGAGGTTTCCACTGCCGAAAGCGCATCAAAACTAACACCTGTTCTTCCTTTAAAAGATTCTCTTGTTCGTCCATATCCAATGGCGCGTGGTGGAAAAAGGTTTAGTTTGTCTTTTGGTATTGCCAGTTTATTAGCGTCCAATGTTTGTAATATAGTTTTCAGGGCATTCTCCTGACCAGTTCGATTAACAACGGAAACGGCACGTTGTCCATCACCCTTTACGGCATAATTATAATCCAATCCCCCAATAACTTTAGAAACTGCTTCAGTTTGATACCTGTGAAAAAAGAATAAAGGTGCAAAAATATCTTCCAGCACCGAATTGGGTTCTCCTGAACGAATATTGTCCATAGAAAAGTTGGCCATAGCTATTTTTCGTATCATCAGTACTTGTTCCAATTCTTCTGCTGCATTTTTTCCATTGTCCCATAGATGAGCCAAAGCATGTGCACTGCCCATGGGTCTGGCATCTTGATCGGATATGTACCGTAGACCATCGGCTTGTGCTTTTTCCAAAATAGCGTTTAAACCTTCCGCTTCTTTAGCCTTATTCGGAAAATCTGTATAAGAATATGCCACAGTGACTTTATCCCATACCCCGATTCCCGTGTCATATGCATTGGAAAAATCGATGGCATCACCCTTTAGTTCAAATTGTGGATGTGGATAGTCCATTACCGAAGCTCTGCCATTGGTGCTAGCAGCAAAATTATGGGCAAAGCCCAGGGTATGTCCAATTTCATGGGCAGAGAGCTGTCTAATCCGTGCCAAAGCCAATTCCAACATAGGTTGGTAATTATCATCCCGTTCAGCAAAAGGCTTGTTCATTAAGGCCTGTGCAATCAAGAAATCTTGGCGTATACGAAGACTTCCCAAGCTCACATGCCCTTTCATAATTTCTCCCGTTCGTGGGTCGGTGATGCTACTTCCATAGCTCCAACCTCTTGTGGAACGATGTACCCATTGAATTACATTATAACGAACATCCAAGGGATCTGCATCATCGGGCAATATTTTCAATTGAAACGCATCCTTATAACCTATGGCTTCAAATGCCTGGTTCCACCATTTGCCTCCTTCGAGAAGCGCGGAACGAACAGGTTCCGGGGTTCCGTTATCCAAATAATAAATTATGGGCTCTACAGCTTCGCTCACAGCTGCTCCAGGATTTTTCTTTTCAAGACGGTGACGTCTTACAAAATGTTTTAAAATAGGCTCTTGTACTGGAGTAGCGTAATCGTAATATGATATTGGGTACGAACCACAGCGCGGGTCGAACACACGTTTTTCATATTTATCATCAGGTAGCTCAATTAAGGAATGATGCTGGGCAACGGTAACCAGTGAAGGGTTTGGGGCAACAGACCGTATGTATGCTCCCTCAGGGTTTCCAGAAAAGGTAAGCGTTACATCAAACTCCACATTCTTTGGGAATGCTTTGGTACGGTCAAAGGCCATGGCACTTTTAGATCTATCCAAACTGTAAGAACCTTGTTTGGTCCGTTTCAATCTGGCGGAGACACCATGGGCATCACGCATTAGAAAATCAGTAATATCGATTAAAAACTTCCCTTTTGACTCTTCTTCAATCGTAAACCCATAAAGCACAGATTTTGCAAAAGCTTGTTCCACCGATTTTTTCTCCAGTTTATTTTGGGTCAGTGCCCTAAACTTTAAATTGGGTTGAACCAATAGTAATTTGTTTCCCGCTTTTCTAAAGAAAACTACTTGTTCGTTTCCTAGTTGCCCCCTATCCAATCCTATATCGTTGCTACCTATTCCACTGCTCAAAGAATACACATATAAAAATTCCTTTTCCAGTTCATCTACCTCTAAGAAAATCTTATCTGTTTTGTCATCAAAATAAAAATTAAAGTAGCCATTAAACTTTTGATATTCTTTGGTACTATCAAAACTTTGGGCGTTTAAAAAGCTAGTTATCAGAATGAATGGTAAAATGTGAGAGAGGTACTTTTTCATATCGTAGTTAGTTGAACCTAAAAATATATAAATTTCGTTGCTTGACCATTGTGAAACACTATTTTTGCTTGAAATTAAATTCTGATGATAACTACAGATCAGCAAAAAGATCTTATTGAGCGCCTTGGTGCGTTAAGGAGGTATCTTTGACATTGATGCCAAACTTATTGAAATAGAGAACGAGGAAGAAAAAACCCTTGCTCCGGGGTTCTGGGATAATCCACAGCAGGCCCAAGTTCAAATGCAATCGCTCAAGTCCAAAAAGAAATGGGTAGAGGATTTCAATTCCGCTGAAGCTTTGGTAGGTGATCTTGAAGTCTTACTGGAATTTCAGCAGGCGGGTGAGGTTTCCGAGGAAGAAGTAACCCAACAGTACGATAAAGCAGTCCTTCTTATAGAAAATCTTGAGTTTAAGAACATGCTTTCGGACGAAGGCGATGAACTCACTGCCGTATTGCAAATAACGGCCGGCGCAGGTGGCACGGAAAGTTGTGATTGGGCCGCAATGCTCATGCGCATGTACCTTATGTGGAGCGAAAAAAATGGTTATAAGGTCAAAGAACTCAATTATCAAGAAGGCGATGTAGCTGGCATTAAAACAGTTACTTTGGAGATTGAAGGTGAATTTGCCTTTGGTTGGCTAAAGGGAGAAAATGGCGTACACCGTTTGGTGCGTATCTCTCCTTTTGATAGTAATGCCAAAAGGCATACGTCATTTGCTTCGGTTTATGTCTACCCGTTGGTCGATGACACTATTGAAATCGATGTAAATCCATCTGATATTGAAATAACTACTGCTCGTTCCAGCGGAGCCGGTGGGCAAAATGTGAATAAGGTAGAAACCAAGGTACAATTGGTCCACAAGCCTACGGGCATTCAGATTTCTTGTTCCGATTCACGTTCGCAACACGATAATCGGGCAACTGCCATGAAGATGTTAAAATCGCAATTGTACGAAATTGAGCTTCGTAAAAAACAAGAGGCACGTGCAGAAATCGAATCCTCCAAAATGAAAATAGAATGGGGCTCACAAATCAGGAACTACGTTATGCATCCCTACAAATTGGTCAAGGATGTTAGAACAGCAGAAGAGACCGGTAATGTTGATGCTGTTATGGACGGTGATATCAATTCATTTTTGAAGGCGTTCCTTATGATGATGGGGCAACGTGACGATTAAATCTAATTATAGTTATGATAAAAATTTACCATAATCCAAGATGTAGAAAATCCAGGGAAGGACTAGAAGTTTTAGAAAAATCTGGTCAAGAGTTTGAAGTGGTACGATATTTGGAAAATATTCCTACGAAAGAGGAATTGCGAGAGGTCATTGCCTGTTTGGGAATTTCTCCTGAAAATCTGGTCCGAAAAAATGAAGCGATATGGAAAGAAAAGTACCGTAACCAGCTTTTAACGGACGAACAAGTATTGGACGCCATGATAGCACATCCAAAATTGATAGAACGGCCAATTGTAATGAAAGGCCGAAAGGCCGTAATCGGCAGACCAGCCGAAAATATTGAAGAAATACTATAAAATGTACTTAACAAAAGTTTAACCAAATTGGATTAAACCTTCACTTAACTTTAGAATCATATTTAAGTTCAACATCATGAAAAATGTACGTACTGTATTCGTTATCACATTTTTATTGGCAATTACATACACTTCTACGCTGTCCGCTCAATTTGGAAATAGGTTTGGCAGACAACAACGAAGTGCTATTCCACAAGCGCAGCAAGCACCTGAAAAACCAGACCCGCTTACTGCTGAAGAGATTGTGGAACAACGTATGCCTTCTATTACTGAGGAGTTAGGGCTCAATCCGTTCGAAGAAGCCGTAGTCAAAACTACATTGACGAAATATGTACAACAGCGAATAGAGCTGCAGATTTTAAAATTAGAACCTCAGAAAATGAGGGAAGAGCTTGAAAAAATAGGCAAGAACCAGAATGAAGAAATGAAGAACGGGTTGCCAGAAGATAAGTACAATGCATATTTAGAACTCCAAGAAAATAGGTTCAAGACCAGCAAAAAGAAAAAGAAGAAAAAGAAGAAATCCAAAGACTGATATGAAAAAACTGCTACTGTCCTTTCTATTGCTTAACTCCATAGTACTAACAGCACAAAACAAAGGACAGGGCAATCGACCTTCTCCCATTAAAATAACCGGAAAGGTCATCGATAGGGACACAGGACAACCTTTGGAGTATGCTACTTTAGTACTCCAACGTGTTCGAAACCCTGAAAAAGTAACAGGCGGAATAACAGATGAATCTGGAAATTTTGAAGTAGAAACCCCTCCGGGTCTTTTTAATATACGAGTGGAATACATTTCTTATGAAACGTACGAGCTTAAATCACAAACATTAAGGGCCTCTACTGATTTAGGCACGATAGAACTTAGTGTCGATGTAGAGCAACTGGAAGATGTTGAAGTAGTAGGTGAACGCACAACGGTCGAACTACGTTTGGACAAAAAAGTCTATAACGTAGGAAGCGACCTTACCGTAAAAGGTGGTTCTGTAACAGATGTGTTGGACAATGTACCATCCATAACCGTGGATGTTGAAGGGAACATTAGCTTAAGGGGCAATGAAAGTGTACGGATATTGATCAATGGAAAACCCTCTGCCCTATCTGGTCTTAGCCCAGATGCCTTACAACAATTGCCTGCTGATGCCATTGAAAAAGTTGAAGTCATCACTAACCCTTCCGCTCGTTATGATGCCGAAGGAACTGCCGGTATTCTAAACATAATTTTAAGACAGAGCAAAACTGCAGGATTAAATGGTTCCATTAATGCTTTTGGAGGTTATCCAGATAATTTTGGGGCAGCTTTAAACCTGAATCTCAGAAGAGAACGCTTCAATATTTTCACTACCACCACATATCGCTATCGAGATGCGCCAGGTAATGCTCAATTTCTGCAAGAAAATTTTGATGAAGACGGAAACACCGCAAGCTTTCAAGATGAGTTTAGGGAGTACCAAAGGGAAGATGATGGTATTAACACCAATATTGGTTTTGAATTGTTTTTGGATGAGGATGCTCAAAGTAGTATTACCAATTCATTTGTTTACAGAAGGTCGAATGGTGACAATACTGTAGATGTTGATTTCTTCAATTTTGATGCATTGCGAAATCCGACCATACAACGTAATCGATTCACAAATGAAGATGAGTTTGATGAAAATATACAGTACTCCGTAAACTATCAGAAAAGGTTTAAGAAAGATGGACAGTTATTGACTGCCGATTATCAATACTCCAAGGGCATCGATATAGAAAACTCGATTATTGAAGAGTTTATACTGGGCGATAATATTCAGCTGCCCACAGAACAGACCATAAATGATGAAAGTCAAATCAACCAATTGGCGCAGTTTGATTATGTACATCCCTTTGGTAAAAACAATCAATCACAGTTTGAGATAGGCTATCGTGGCACATTCAACACCTTCAATACTGATTTTGTTTTTGGGATTTTAGAAGATGGTGTATTGGATTCTGACCCAGACTTTAGCAATGAACTCATCTATAAAGAATTTGTAAACGCGGCATATACCCAATTGGGAACCAAAATAAATAACTTTAGTATTTTGGGCGGCATACGTATGGAGGCTTCGGATATTGGTATTGAGCTTGTAAATACGGATGATGTTTCTGAAAAGGATTATATCGATTGGTTTCCTTCATTGTTTTTTGGTTATGAACTATCAGAATATGAACAGTTCACCATAAGTTACAGCAGAAGACTGAGACGGCCCCGGTCTAGATTTATCAATCCGTTTCCGTCACGTTCCAGCAATACAAACCTTTTTCAAGGTAATCCGGACCTAGACCCAACGTACACCAATGTTTTTGATTTAGGCTATATAAAACGTTGGGATAAAATTACATTAACAACTTCTGGGTATTATAATCGTTCTACAGGAGTATTTCAATTTATTACACAAGAGACAGGCGATTTTGTTGAGATTGAAAACCCTGATGATGTGGCAAACCCTATTATAGTTCCAGTTCAAGTGAGAACTCCTATCAATCTGGCAACAGATACTCGGTTTGGTGGTGAATTGACAACCACTTATGTCCCAAAAAGAGATTGGCGTTTAACGTTGAACCTCAATTTATTTCAACAACAACTACGAGGCAACTTCACGTTTACCAACTTTCTGGGTGAAGCGGTTTTTCAGAGTTTTGATGCTGATAATTTCACATGGTTCAGCCGTTTAAGTGCTAAAATACCGCTTCCAGGAAAAGTGGACTTTCAAACCAACACACTTTATCGAGGAAGAAGGGTTGACGCACAGAATGTAAACAAAGGCATATTGAGCACCAACCTGGCCTTCAGCAAAGATGTAATAAAAGATAAAGCAACACTATCCTTGAATGTTAGAGATCTTTTTAATTCCAGAAAGCGAATTACCGAGACAACAACAGAAAATGTCTTCACGAACAGTGAGTTCCAATTTAGGGAACGACAACTAACACTGTCTTTTCTATATAGGTTTAATCAACCGCAGAATGAGCGAGACAAACGAGAAGGTAGAAGTAATGGTGAAGATGATATGGAATTTGAAGGATAAAAAAGAGGATAAAAGCCTCTTCGTTTATTCGTTGCGATCTGCTCTTTTAGCTTCACGTCTTTCTTTGTACATCTCCATTAAGTTCCCAAACAACCAGTAAGGGACCACAAAAGTTAACAAGAAAATCATTAACCAGAAACCTATGGTCAAAATGGTTAAAAAAGCTAAGAAACCTAAATATTGGTCAAATTCGAACATGATTTACTCCTTTTGTTGTACAAAGATACTTTGAAATCCTTTAAAAAAACAAATCTCAAATTAAAAAATATACAATTGTAGAGATGTCATATAATTTTAATGAACAACACCTAACTTTGCATATCTAAAAATTTGAGAAATGAGCTTTAGAATCGAAAAAGATACGATGGGCGAGGTAAAAGTGCCTTCGGACAAATACTGGGGGGCACAGACCGAACGCTCTAGAAATAATTTTAAAATTGGTACGCCAGCCTCTATGCCGTTAGATGTAGTTTATGGTTTTGCCTATCTTAAAAAAGCTGCTGCTTACACCAATCATGAGCTTGGAGTTTTATCAATAGAAAAACGGGATTTAATTGCACAAGTTTGCGATGAAATCTTAGCAGGACAGCACGATGAGCAGTTTCCATTGGTAATCTGGCAAACCGGTTCCGGGACCCAGAGCAATATGAACGTGAACGAGGTCATTGCCAACAGGGCCCACGAAATTGCAGGAAAAAAGATAGGAGAAGGCGAAAAAACCATCCAACCCAATGATGATGTCAACAAAAGCCAATCTTCCAATGATACCTTTCCAACGGGAATGCATATTGCCGCCTACAAAAAAATTATAGATGTAACCATACCCGGAGTTCAGCAGTTAAGGGATACTTTGGAGAAAAAATCCAAAGAGTTCCAAGATGTTGTTAAGATAGGCCGTACACACTTAATGGATGCCACTCCCCTAACCTTAGGTCAAGAATTCTCTGGTTATGTATCCCAATTGGACCATGGTTTAAAAGCCTTGAGGAATACCATGGAACACCTTAGTGAACTGGCATTGGGCGGTACTGCTGTTGGTACTGGTCTAAATACACCAAAAGGTTATGATGTTTTGGTCGCTAAATACATTTCTCAATTTTCGAACCTTCCTTTTAAAACAGCCGGCAATAAATTTGAGGCACTTGCGGCACATGATGCAATCGTGGAAAGTCACGGAGCTCTAAAGCTATTGGCAGTTTCTTTAAACAAAATAGCAAATGATATTAGAATGATGGCATCTGGACCCCGTTCTGGTATTGGTGAAATCATAATTCCCGCGAACGAACCCGGTAGTTCCATTATGCCCGGAAAAGTAAATCCTACGCAATGTGAAGCTTTGACCATGGTATGTGCCCAAGTAATGGGTAATGATGTAGCTATAAGCGTAGGGGGAACACAAGGACATTATGAACTCAATGTTTTTAAACCAATGATGGCAGCAAATATCCTACAATCAGCACAACTATTGGGTGATGCCTGTGTTAGTTTTGATGTAAACTGTGCGGTTGGGATTGAACCAAACCACGAAGTCATCAAAACATTATTGAACAACTCGCTAATGTTGGTTACGGCATTAAATACCAAAATTGGCTATTATAAAGCCGCTGAAATTGCCAATACTGCCCATAAAAATGGCACAACACTAAAAGAGGAAGCTATAAACCTTGGTTATGTTACTGCTGAAGAATATGATGAATGGGTAAAGCCAGAAGATATGGTTGGTAGTTTGAAGTAATCACCTTCAATATTTTATAAAGCAAAAACCCGATTCTTCGCAGAATCGGGTTTTTTAATTGAATGTGGATAGTGTATATTATTTTAGGGTGAACTTAGAGGTACCCAATAGTTTAAGACCATTGTCATAAACATTCACCATATAATTTCCTTTTTGGAAATCTGAAGCAGGCTTATTAATGTAGTCACAAACATCCAAGGTACTGTTCTCATAGTAAAAGTTAGTTCCTTTGCTATAGGTAATAGAAGCTCCTTCTTCACTAGACTTTGTAAAGCTGTCTCCCAATACGTTTCCTTGAGGGTCAAGAACTTCAATAAAGAATTCTCTATCTCCAGCTTCTGCAATTACGTTGTCCGCAATTGTGAAACATACTTTGAACTTGTCAGTAGCTTTAGCTCTAGACGTAGAAACCAATTTTCCACTGCTTCTTTCTTTCACGGCATCAACAGTAAAAGTAGAAAGACTTAGAGCAGAACCTCTTTCAACAGCATCGGCAAGTTGCGTATTCTGAACAACTAAAGAATCGTTGAATACAGTTTGCTTTTCCAATTCAGTGAATGTACTATCTCTTTGCATGGCCAATAGCGTATTGGAAGACGTCAAAGAGTCAACTTGCTTTAACAATGCTTCTCTTTCTTTCTTAAGTACACTAACTTGTCTTCTATATCTTGAAAGGGAAGCGATATCAGCCTTCATTCCTTGAACAGAATCAATGTACTTTGCAATATTGTCTCTTGCGGCAACAAGTTCTTCATTTGTAGCGTTGCTTTCCAAAATAGCTTTATCGTATTCTGACTTCAAGCTATTCAAATCTTCAACCACCAATTCCTTTTCTTGGGTAAGAGCGTTAGCGGTCTTTTTCTTATCCTGGTAAAGGCTTACCGTGTAAATAATAGTTCCCAAAAGAACTACACCAAGTAAACCAGCTATTACCTTTAATCCGTTGTTACTTTTTGTTTCAGTCATAACTTTGTAAATTAATTGATTTGTTAAAACTATTTAATCAATTGAGTTTGGTTTATATACGCTTTAGTTTTTAGTTTGGATTTTTTTAGATTAAATTCTACTGAAAAAATAGTTATTAAATCGTTAGAAGCCTTTATTTTACTGGGTTTAATTAAAATTCTAAATATGAAAAAAAATTATTTGCCCTTGATTTTGGTTCTAGTTTTATCCTCTATGTATAAGGAAATTAAGGGCCATGAAATTGTAGATACTACTGTGAAGTATGAATCGGACTCCCTGAAAATTACTCCAATAGAACATGCAACCGCTGTATTGGAATGGAAAGATATTACCATCTACATTGACCCTGTGGGTGGTAAAGAAGCATTCGAGGGGCACTATCAACCAGATTTAATTTTGATTACGGATATACATGGCGACCATTTTAGCTTAGAAACCCTACAACAGCTGAATACCCAAAAAGCAAAGATTATAGTACCCCAAGCCGTTGCAGATAAAATGCCACAAGAATTCACTCCACAAATCGATGTTTTGGACAACGGAGCCAGTAAAGAACGGTATGGTATTACCATTGAAGCCATTCCCATGTATAATCTAAGGGAAGAAGCATTAAAATTCCATACAAAAGGAAGGGGCAATGGATATGTATTGACCATGGATGCCCAAAAAATCTACTTTTCTGGGGATACGGAGGATATTCCTGAAATGCGGGCTCTAAAGAATATTGATAAGGCTTTTGTATGTATGAATTTGCCCTACACCATGACCGTTGAAAATGCAGCCAATGCCGTTTTAGAATTTAAACCCAAAGAAGTATACCCTTATCATTACCGAGGGCGACCCAACGTGAGCGATGTAAAGAAATTTAAAATGTTGATAAATCAAGAAAATCAACATATAAAAGTAATTCAATTGGACTGGTACCCCAAAGATGATTTTTAGACAAATGTAATATTGAGCGTTTAAGATCGTTTAAGTAAAAGACTCAAACCAAATTAATACTTAACCATGGTTCCCAAATCCTATGTTTTGTTTGTATTGGTGTGCTTCCTTGCCATTAATACTTCCCTATCCAATCAATGCGATAATTTTTATGCTAAAGTTACTTATGGTCTCAACCATACAAAAAGTGCTTTGGAAGCGACCAATTTTGAACATCAAACCTATTATGCCGATAGGGCCTTAATTGCGCTTGAAAAGTCTAAGGCCTTTATGGAAGAATGCAGTTGTGCAAAGTCAAAAGATAAAATGCTTGATGCCATGGAAGCTTTGAACAAGGCAAAGAACCCAGTAGATTGGGATGCCGGAAGGTATTTCTCAAAAAAATCCAAGGGCTTGATCACTGAACTGATCACTATTTTAGATGAATGTACTTTGGGAATGCCCCAAACAGTTGTAGTGGAAGATAATGCTGAAAGTACCATTGAAAATGAGGCCTACGCCAATACCCAAGAGAATGAACAAGTATCCATGGAGAAAGAAATGGTGAAGATATTTGAAAAACACTCTACCGACAGATTAGAAACTGCTAAAAAAGCCATCGATCAACTGGTTACGCTTTCTAAATCCTTTGTTTATGATCCCACGGAAGCAAAAAGTGAACCAAATAGTCTTGAAGCCCATCAAAAAGCATACATGACCGAAGCCAAGAAATTGCTTGAAGAAGGTTTAAGGGCCTTGGAAAAATAGCATTTAAAAATTGACTAACGAATCAGTTTTTTGTATTTGATACGTTTGGGCATGATATCCGTTCCAAGGCGTTTCTTCTTGTTTTCTTCATAGTCTGAGAAGGAACCTTCAAAGAAGTATACTTGTGAATCACCCTCGAAAGCTAAAATGTGCGTACATATTCTATCTAAAAACCACCTGTCATGAGATATAATAACCGCACAACCCGCAAAGTTTTCCAGTCCTTCCTCTAGTGCCCTTAACGTATTTACATCGAGGTCGTTAGTAGGTTCATCAAGCAACAGAACATTTCCTTCTTCTTTGAGGGTCATGGCCAAGTGAAGTCGGTTACGTTCACCACCCGACAACATGTTCACCTTTTTATTTTGCTCGCTACCCGAAAAATTAAATCGGCTTAGGTAAGCTCTGGAATTCACCTGCTTACCTCCCATCGTCACCAACTCTTGACCATCACTAAAATTTTCCCAAATGGTTTTATTTGGATCTATGTTGGAATGGCTTTGATCTACATAGGCCAGTTTTGCGGTATCGCCAACAACAAATTCCCCCTTATCGGGAGTTTCTTCGCCCATTATCATTCTAAAGATTGTGGTCTTACCAGCACCGTTAGGGCCAATAATGCCAACAATACCAGCTTGTGGAAGGTTAAAGCTCAATTCCTCATACAACAACTTATCACCATAAGCTTTACTTACCCCTTTTGATTCAATAACGTTGGTTCCCAAACGTGGACCATTTGGAATGTAGATTTCCAGTTTTTCTTCTAGTTGTTTTTGGTCCTGACTTAATAACTTATCGTAATTTTTTAAACGTGCCTTTTGTTTGGTCTGCCTACCTTTTGCGCCTTGTCGAACCCATTCTAACTCTCGCTCCAATGTTTTTTGGCGTTTTGAGGCTTGTTTACTTTCTTGCGCAAGACGTTTGGATTTTTGATCTAACCAACTTGAGTAATTTCCTTTCCAAGGTATGCCCTCTCCCCTGTCCAATTCCAAAATCCATCCGGCCACGTTGTCCAAAAAGTAACGGTCGTGCGTAACTGCAATGACCGTTCCCTTATATTGTGCCAAATGGTGCTCCAACCAATGTACAGATTCAGCATCCAAGTGGTTTGTTGGCTCATCCAATAGCAGTACATCTGGCTCTTGCAATAACAATCTGCATAATGCAACCCTTCGTTTTTCACCGCCCGATAGCACACCTATTTTCTTATCAGAATCAGGAGTACGAAGCGCATCCATGGCAATTTCAAGTTTTGTATCCAGTTCCCAAGCATTGGAAGCATCTATTTTATCTTGCAATGCTGCTTGCTTATCCATCAACTTTTGCATTTTGTCCGCATCCTCATATACTTCGGGCAAACCAAACATATCGTTGATTTTGTTATACTCATCTAATATGGCAACTGTTTCAGCCACGCCCTCTTTTACAATTTCAAGAACGGTTTTTTCAACATCCAACTGCGGTTCTTGCTCAAGATAGCCTACAGAGTATCCGGGAGAGAAAACTACATCTCCCTGATAATTCTTATCCAGACCAGAAATTATTTTGAGCAAGGTTGATTTACCAGAACCGTTTAGACCTAAAATCCCAATTTTGGCCCCATAGAAAAAGCTGAGATAAATATTTTTTAAAACAGGGGTGTTGGCCGTTTTAAAAGTCTTGGTGACCCCGGACATTGAAAAGATGACTTTCTTATCGTCTGACATTCAGATATTTTTATATTAAAATTTGTGGAAAACTATACTCTGCCCTTGAGTGCGTTAAAAACCCAAGCTATCGCAAAAAAACCAATACCGACCGCTGCAAATCCCCATCCGGCAATATCATCATATTTAAAAGCACCTAACGCTATCATTCCCATTCCAACAAAAATCATGATCCATGTTGCCCACGCCAGCACAGTATTCTTATTCATTACCATATAGTTAATTAGTATAAAATCAAATATCGTAAAAAATTGATATAATCATTAGGACAAAGCAAGAGTTTATGCTTCAAAAGGAAATTTTATCGCTGCTTTTTCTCGAACTCGATCTAATAATTCCAATAAATCCAGGCTATTTTGATGCGACCAAAGACTACTTTCCAACTTTTTAGCAGCAAGACAGCGATGTACTTCTTTTATCTCATGTACAAAACCATTTCCTGCCATAGGAAGTTCAAAATTCTTTTTCTCACCATCTTTTAGCAAAGAAATGCTATTGGCTTCGTGCCATCTTGGTTGAATAAGCAGTTCTCCTGTATTACCAGAAATTTCAGCTTCCATTTTAGACCGACTTGTCAGTCCGGAATATAAAACAGCTTGTGCATCTGCATATTGAAAGATCATGGATGTTTGAAGCTCTGTCCCATTCGGATGGAAATTGGAAGAAGCAAGCACTTCATTGGGCATTCCCAAGATAAGGTATGCTAAAAAAATAGGGTAGATACCAATATCCAATAGTGACCCAGAAGCTAAATTTGGGTTTAGAAGCCTAGAATCTTCCCCCCTATCCAAGCCATAAAAAGCAAAATCTGCGTGTACATATGATATTTTACCTATTTCACCCATGTCAATGAGCTCCTTTACTTTTTGAATGGATGGGTTAAACCTTGACCATAAACCCTCCATTAAAAATACTTTACTTGTTCTGGCGACTTTTATAAGTTCCTCAACTTCAGATCTGGATACGCCAAGTGGTTTTTCGCAAAGGACATGTTTGCCAGACTCCATGGCCTTTATAGCCAAATCTTTATGAAAGTTGTGTGGCGTAGCAATGTAAACAACATCTGAGGTTTGCGCTGTAAATAATTCTTCATAGCTGCCATAAGCATTTTCAATTCCAAACTCATTGGCAAACTTTTGTGCTTTTTCCAAGCTTCTGGAAGCTACTGCCCCAATTTCTACATCTTCAAAAAGTTGAAGATCTTTAGTAAATTTTTTAGCAATATTTCCAGGGCCTATGATACCCCATCTAATTTTAGTTTTCATATGAAATCAAAAGTAATGATTATAACTCCTTATCTTTAACCATCAAGACAAAACTGGTTTAATAGCTATGGATATTAACTTCAATAAAAATGAAGACCACAACAAATTAAAGCTTTCAGAACTTCGGAAAAGACTGACTGCAGTAAAGCTTGGAGGAGGTAAAAAGCGAATTGAGAAACATCATGCCAAAGGCAAAATGACAGCGCGTGAGCGTATTGAACATCTTTTGGATACTGATACCGATTCTATTGAAATTGGAGCTTTTGCAGGTGATGGAATGTATGCGGAACATGGAGGTTGTCCATCCGCAGGGGTTGTTGTTAAAATTGGCTATGTGCAGGGCAAACAATGTGTTGTCGTTGCTAATGATGCCACGGTAAAAGCTGGGGCTTGGTTTCCCATTACGGGAAAGAAAAACCTAAGAGCCCAAGAGATTTCTATAGAAAACAAATTACCGATTATATATTTGGTCGATAGTGCCGGCGTTTACTTACCCATGCAAGATGAGATTTTCCCCGACAAAGAACATTTTGGTCGGATTTTTAGGAACAACGCCATTATGAGCAGTATGGGTATCACTCAAATATCCGCTGTCATGGGTAGTTGCGTAGCTGGCGGGGCTTATTTACCCATTATGAGCGATGAAGCAATAATAGTCGATAAAACAGGGAGTATCTTTTTAGCCGGGAGCTATTTAGTGAAAGCTGCTATTGGTGAGAGCATCGATAATGAAAGCTTAGGGGGCGCTACCACTCACTCTGAGATTAGTGGAGTCACCGATTACAAAGCCAAGGATGACAAAGATGCACTGGATAAAATAAAGAATATCGTTTCTAAAATCGGTGATTTTGAAAAAGCTGGTTTCAATAGAATCGAAAGTAAAAATCCTGCTGAAAATGGTGATGATATTTATGGAATTCTTCCGGCTTCGAGAGGTGATCAATACGATATGTTGGAGATTATAAAACGCTTGGTCGATAACTCAGAATTTGATCAATACAAAGAAGGTTTTGGTAAGAGCATTTTAACAGGCTACGCCCGAATTGATGGATGGGCCGTTGGTATAGTTGCCAATCAGCGGAAAGTTGTGAAAACCAAAAAGGGTGAAATGCAATTTGGAGGAGTTATTTATTCCGACTCCGCCGATAAAGCCACCAGATTCATTGCAAATTGCAATCAAAAGAAAATACCATTGATCTTTTTACAGGATGTTACCGGTTTTATGGTCGGCAGTAAAAGTGAACACGGTGGTATTATAAAGGACGGTGCCAAAATGGTAAATGCCGTGAGTAACTCCGTAGTACCAAAATTCACGGTAGTCATTGGTAACAGCTATGGCGCAGGAAATTATGCCATGTGTGGAAAAGCCTATGACCCCAGGCTTATCGTAGCTTGGCCAAGTGCAGAGCTTGCGGTAATGAGCGGAAACTCTGCCGCTAAGGTATTAATGCAGATTGAAAAGGCTTCGTTGGAAAAAAATGGGGAAAAATTAGATGCCGAAAAAGAGAAAGCATTGTTCGATGAAATTAAACAACGATATGACAATCAGATTTCGCCGTATTACGCAGCATCAAGACTATGGACCGATGCCATAATCGACCCATTGGATACCAGGAAATGGATATCGATGGGGATTGAAGCTGCCAATCATGCACCTATTGAGAAACAATTCAATATGGGGGTTTTGCAAGTGTAGCTAAGATGATGTTCTTAGTTTAAGCTTAACATTTAAAGAAGGTCTTTTTCTCACTTGTAAACTGGTGTTGAAATAGCCTTTTTTAGTAAAAAGAAGCCTGTCTTTGGGTTTTGCATGAAGTGTATACCTACCATTTTCATCGCTTGTAGTCCACTCTTTGGTTCTTAGATTTCGGACGGTCACATTAGAAATCATATTACTGTTTTCTATAACAAAACCAGAAATCATGGGCAGCTTTTCTTTGCGCCTTTTCTCTCTCTTTCTTATCCTTTCTGCTTCATTTACAGAAACGAAATACGAAGTTTCCATAAAAAAGGCCATGCTCTTCTCCGATATTTTCTCCCACTTATCTTGGCTGGCATATTTTCTAAAAGAACCATTACCATAAGAGACTCCTGCCAAAGCCATTCTCGGTTTTTCTTTGCCATATACTTGGAGTAATTCAATAGAAACAATAAAATCGTCCCTTACAAAAATGGAAAAAGGGATTAAATCTACATGTGCGAACATATCATTCTTCTTTATAGTATGCAGGATATTTTCTGTAGATTGATTCAGGTTATTTTTTGGAAAACCCCAAGACTTGTCTATATCATAAACATTTATCCGTACCAGAACACTATCAGATATATTTTCCCAGACTTCGAATCCAAAGGATTTAAGCTGCCGTAGTCCTTTAGCAATGGAAATATGAGAGGCTAATTCTCCACCAAGTGCAATATTGTCCTTCCAGTATCCATATACTTTTTCACCTGTATTTTTGTAACCAACGGATTTTTCTACAAAATCTCCTTTTTTGTCCGTTACGATGACCTCATTCAATTCTAAAATCGAAGGATTTAATTTTAGTGTCGGATATTCATTGTATACAAATTTCAAATTAGAAATGGGAATCTCTAGTGTTTCATATCCTAAGGAAGAAAATAAAACAACATCCTTCGAAGTGTAGAGATCAGGATTAAATTCCAGATGAAATATACCCTCCTCATCACTGACCGTACCAACACCCTTTTCAATTATTCCAATATTTACATAAGGTATGGGCAATCCACTTTTAGCATCAAGAATTTTACCCTTATAATCAAGTTGAGCAGATAGAATATTTGAAAGTAATATGGTACATCCCAAAAAAAGACCATAGCATATTTTCATAGCATCTATTTTGAGGCCACCGAAACATTTTTTGTTATGTTGAAAAGCTCCCTATTGGCATTTTTGATGTCCAGTTTGAAGACCTTTGTTTCACTATATTGGGATTTCTCTCCATAATTATGGTAAATCTTCGCTTTAAGATATGTAGGGGTCAAGCTTTTGTTGCCCAAGTACTTAATGTTCACTTTCCATGTACCCGCCAAAGAATCATCTATCAAGTATTCAGAGCATGAATATCCTAAATTCTTTTCTGTGGCAATAGTATCAGCATTTGCCTCTAGACTATGGTTCCAAATATAATATTGGTTATCTGGGTTCAAGAATTGTAAATCAAATTCTGCTTCACTGTCGTTCCATTCAAAAACCAATCGGGTTCCTTTAAAATCCTCATCCGCTACCTTTATTTTCTTACCTTCAGAACGTTTCATCATATCTGTTTTTTCCAAGGCCAGTAGGTTATTGAATTCTCTATTGATTATCTTGGAGAAACTGCTAGTATCTGCTTGCATAAAGTTTTCATCCAACAAATAAAAGTAACGTGCATAAAGCATCGCTGCTTTCTTAGGTTCACTTACAGTTCTATTGCTCAGCGCTAAGTCTCTATAAGATTGCGCATAGTTTGGTCTAAGAATAAAAACCTCTTTATATGCATCATTGGCAAACTCGTAACGTTCCTGCGACTCATAAATGTAAGCCAGTGCTTTTAGCAGAAGAGGATTATTACCGAAAATGGAAAAGCTATCATCAATAATCTTATCAGCATAGGCTTCTTGGTTCCATTTTTCGAAGAAATATTGGTAGGAATCCAGAATGAAGTATGGAGAATTCCTATACTTTTCAACATTGGATTCATACTTGGTTTTTGCCTCTTCAAAAGAATTGGAACTTTTTAATTCCTTAAGATAGTTGGGTGCATTTTTTAGAATATCCGCCTCGGTAAGCGCTGTTCCCATGTAATAATTATTCAAAAGTCTAGCACTATCCATCACTAGGTTGTTTTTATCCTTTGGAATTATAGTCCCGGTTTTTGTATTTATGACCACTACGCCACCACTACCTACATTTCCGTAACGAACAGTTCCTGCTGCTGATGCTATAACCGCAATACGTTCTATATTCTGGACATCGATAAAATCAGGGAAATCAGTAAATATTTGACCATCTACATCATAGATAGCCCTTTTGCCCCTGATTAGAACTGTCGCATTACTCGTTTGCGTACTTAAAGCGTTAAACTCTGGACTGCCAGGAATGGTAAGTACTCCGGTAGTAGCGCCCCTTAAAACAGTAACACCTGCAAATCTACCCCGTAATACCCTGACCAAATCATACTCTCCCTGCAAGAAGTCCTTACTGTCCAATATCCTCATAGAGTAAGAAGCCTTTTCTTTATTCAAATAGCCGAAAGCAGTTTTGATAATATTTGGGTTACTGGCATAATCTATCTCCAACTCCTTTTGACTGTTACGTCTTTTTTTGGTCACGGTTACGTTTTCCAATTTTTCAATTCTAGGAAATAGTTCCAGATTTAGTCTTTTGGTAACATCCTCTACACGAATTTGAACTGGTTCCATTCCTTCTGCACTATAAAAAAGCACATCTCCCGGTGATGCAGCAATCGTATAATACCCATCCGCATCAGAAGTCGCGGATACATCTTGATTTATGACTTGGATTTTTGCATTTTGGAAAAAATCACCTCCTCCATCAGTTATTTTGCCAGTTATCAATCGTTCTTGTGAAAAACAAATAGTAACGACAAAAAAAGATAGGAAACACGTAAATAGTATTTTCATAGCATGTGGGTTTTAAAGATTATACTTGATTTAGTACAACCAAAAGCTTACATGTTTAAGATACTGAAAGGCAACTATTTAAACAACCTTAATTTCCTAAATGTTCCTTAATTCTGGGGATTAAAAGAAGTTCGGTCTGTCTACCGTTAACATAGCGAAATCCATCTTCGCCATAAAACCCTGCTTCTTCAAGCATAATTCGAATGTCACGTTTCCATTCTGGAATTGTAATAGTGGTATTTAGCTCTATAGCATAAACTGTATTTGGATTTAAAGGGTAGTTTTCCCCGTCATCTTTCATCACACCGTCCTGGGCATCCCACATGCCGATTGTAGTACCAGCAGAATGTCCATAGAGCCCAAGCGGATGTGTATAAATTGCCGGACGCAATCCTGCACCTTTTGCTTCTTGTAACGACTTTGCCAAGATTTGGTTTCCAGTTCTTCCCTTTATCATATTTTGTGTAAGAAAATCTTGGACACGATTTCCATCTTTCAATCCATCGACCAAGAATTTAGGTGCAGCTTTTTCATTAGGTTTTAGCACATAAGCCAGTTCTTGACAGTCTGTGTTCAAACGTAAATAGGTTATACCAAAATCGCAATGCAACAAATCTCCCGGTTGAATAATCAAATCATCAGGTCTACCGGAGAATGAATACAAATGTCCTACCAATTCTTCACTGGTTCGTTGTACATCAACCGTTGGATGAAACCACGTTTCCAATCCCAAATCCGTAACTTTTTGACGCATCCACCACTCTACTTCCGTTGTTGTGGTAACTCCGGGCGTAATCGTCTTTTCTGAAAACGCTTCAGCAATGATATCATGGGTTATGTCCACCAATTGATTATAGATGACCATCTCCCTATTTATACGTGTCTCAATCCAACGGACTGCCAATTGTTCCGCAGATACTACTTTTGATTGTTGCTTTTTTGGCAGGTTGGCCATAAACTCATCATAATCTGTTTTATCCAAACCATCGGCAATATTATGATCTTTGGAAAAGTTAAGGCCTATTTTTTTGGGGTTTCGTTCTTCTATGAGCTGCATTAAGCGTTTCCATTGATTTGGCTCTTTTTCCTTATCCCATGCCGATTGAATGCTTTTTCCAACATTATAACGTGCCACGGCCAGTTTATCAATGGAATTCTTGGCCTTGTTCCTGTAAAAAAGTAAAATAGTCCTTCTGCGGGCATTCAACCATGTCGCAGGTAGCATTGTTTTTAGGACTGGATCCTCATTATACTCTCTGGAAATGAGAATCCACATATCTATTCCCGTATCGTCCATAAGTTTCGGAAGCAAATTGTTGAAGCGTTCTTCCAATATCTCGTCCACTACTTTGGCTCGTTCAACTTCTGGTAAAATCTGTTGGGCATATGCAATGGATGAAACAATACTGAAAAGGCAAAGGATACTTTTTTTCATGGTGAAAATCTTTACTCTAAAAATACATCATTTCACATAGACAAAAACAAGCTCTTTAAAAAAGCTACTTGTCATCTTTGTCAGGTTGAGTCTGTCGAAACCGATTGTAAATAATCGATAAATTAAACTATTCGACAGGCTCAATATAACAAATGAACACACTTTTTAGACGCTATCTTTTTACATACTTTCATTATATGATTTAACAAGCCTTATAAATTCTGTTCTGTACCCCTGGTTATCATTTACAATCCCGTTTTCGGCAAGATTAATGACATCATCTAAAGATGTATTATTGGTGTACTGGGATTTTCTTAAGTGAAGCCCGAACAACGCCACCGAAGCTGCAAAACTAAAATCTGGTGAAATAGCGGTTACATGGTCTTTCAATACTTGGTTGATTTCCGTGCTTACGTTTCCATCAGGCTTCTTGTACCTAAATTTGACGGTCAATAAGTCATTTGATTCTTCTTTGACCTTTAGATTTGAATATTTTAAATCGTGAACCTTTTTAAGATAGGGACTTTCTACTCCACTAGGAATTATTTCATATAGTGCTGTTACAGTATGACCACTGCCCAGCTCACCTGCATCCTTGGTATCATCGATAAAATCCTCATCTGCCAACATTCTATTTTCATATCCTATGAGTCGGTATGCCTTAACTGCTTGTGGATTGAATTCTACTTGAATTTTGACATCCTTGGCTATCGTGTACAGGGTTCCACCAAATTCTTGTCCAAAAACCTTTTGTGCTTCCTGCATTGTATCGATATATGCGTGGTTGCCATTACCTTTATCCGCCAACTTTTCCATTTTGGAATCTTTATAATTCCCCATACCAAATCCCAAAACGGATAAGAACACTCCAGTTTTGCGTTTTTCCTCAATCAATTCGACCATAGCCTTATCGCTTGAGCGTCCTACATTAAAATCACCATCGGTCGCTAGAATCACCCGATTGTTTCCGTTCTTAATAAAGTTTTTCTGTGCCAACCTATAGGCAAGTTCTATGCCTGCACCACCAGCCGTTGAACCTCCCGATTCCAAGTTTTCAATAGCATTTATGATTTTTTCTTTGTTACTACCTCTTGTCGGTGACAAGACCTCTCCAGCTGCACCAGCATAAACCACAATGGCTACCTTATCCTTTTCACGTAATTGGTTCACCAATAATTTAAAAGCGGATTTTAGGAGCGGCAATTTGTTGGTACTTCCCATTGAACCAGACACATCTATTAAAAAGGTAAGGTTGGATGGGGGTAATTCGTCATCTGAGTATGATTTGCCCTGCAACCCTATTCTAACCAGTTTGGTGTCTTTGTTCCAAGGAGTGCGCACTACTTCCGTGTTTATTGAAAAGGGGTGCTCTGTTGGTTGTGGATACTCATAATTGAAGTAGTTGACCATCTCTTCAATCTTTACAGCATCGATTGGAATCTGTTGCCCATTATTGATCATTCGTCTTACATTGCTATACGAAGCTTTATCTACATCAATGGAAAAAGTCGACAACGGGCTTAGGGTAACCTGTTCAAATTTATTTTCAGAGATGTGCGCATAGTTTTCATCATTTTCTATATGATAATTGCCCTTTTTGGTCGTGATGACGATACAACCATTTTTAGCAGAAGACCCGAACATCTGTCTTGCTTTGGCTCCATTGTACACATTTAATTTGTCTATAGCATTGGGGTCGATATTGGCAACAACACTATTGTTCATTTTTTGAATGGGAATCCCATCTACAATATATAAAGGTTCTTTTCCTGCTTTAATTGTGTTAATACCTCTAATTTTTATATTTGGTGCAGTACTGGGGGCAAGGCTTTTATTGGTTATTTGGACACCAGCTACTTTACCTTGCAAGACTTGCGAAATTGAGTTATGGTATGCTTTCTGTTTTTTTCTCCTTACTTGTGCGGGGGATGGAGCACTTTTTGGTGGAGAAATATATGAATCGTATGCTACGATAACAACTTCTTCAAGTGCTTGCGAGTCTTCTTTCATACTAACATTAATGATATTACCAGCACCGATTTTGGCTTTGAAAGTTTTAAACCCTATATAATTGAATACCAAAGTTTGCCCTTGGTGTGCAGTGATACTATAGTTTCCATCAAAATCGGTCTGGGTTCCTTTTGAAGTTCCTTCGACCATGACATTTACGCCCGGAAGTGGTTGTTTGGCTTCATCTGTTACCACTCCGGTGATATTTTTCGATTGGGCAGCTACTTGCAGTGTCGATAGAATGATAAAAAGAAAGATTAGATTTTTCATAATTGAAATGGTTTTTTAGATTTAATGCTAACCTACTATCAATCACGTCTGGAAAAAATCGCAAATTAGTTTGAAGGCGATATTTTAAAGTAACCGTACCTTTTGAATGAGTTTAAGCCTGAAGGGCTTCCACAGTTTTAATCCGGTCTATTTTACCACTTTTGGTTTCAACAAAGGATGGAAATGCGTAGATTTCCTTTGGAATTTCATATTTTCCGATGTCTTCCAAAGCTTCTATTTTCTGAAGTAATTCGGATTTTTCAATGTTCTCCGATTCCACAAATAAAACCAATTTTTCTCCCAGAGATACATCAGCAATACCAGTGATGAAAAAACGGCAACCGATCACTTGTGCCAATTTAGCTTCAATTTGTTCTGGAATCAATTTAATACCACCCGAATTAATGATGGAATCCAATCTCCCCAGCCATCTAAACCTTGACTTGTCCAATAACTCCACAATATCATTGGTGACAATTATACCATCGGAAACTTTGGGAGCGTTTATGACCAAGCAATCCCTATCGTCTTTTGAAATTGTTACATTGGGCAATGTTTCAAAATAGGTATCGACTGCGCTCGACCTGACTTGAGCCTTACCAATTTTTTTCATTGCAATATGGGTAATGGTCTCGGTCATCCCATACGTCTCAAAAATAGCACTGTCAGTTTGCTCTAGTTTTTTTTGCAGCGAACTGGATATAGGTGCACCGCCTATGATAATCGTATTAATTTGTGAAAGTTGTGTTATTGACTTTTTGGCCTGCAAAGGAACAAGTGCTACAAAATCATATGGCTTATGCAGTAATGCCAATGGTGTTGATGATGGTTCAATATAATCAAGTTCCAAACCTAAGACCATTGCTCTAACCAGCATCATTTTACCTGCTATACTTTCACAAGGCAGGCAAAGTAGCGATGTATCACCAGCTTTCAAATCAAGATATTTCCCTGTAGCATTGGCAGAATTTACCATATGCTCTTTTTGGAGTGTAATTTTTTTTGGTTTCCCAGTTGAACCAGAGGTGAAGACTTCGACTGTTGGTATATCGCTTATCCAATCCAATAAAAAATCACCTATCGAATTCTCAAAAGTTTGCCCTTCTTTGATAAGGCTATATCCAATTTCCGATAGTTCCATTTGGAAACACGGAACTCCGTTGAACTTAAAATCTGGATGTATGTTACGCCACGTTGGATTCACTTTCAGTAAGGGCTACAAATTCTTCTTTGGTCATAACAGTGCCAAACAGTCTATCTTTCCAGTTATTCCATTTATACTTTTTAGAAAACAAAAACAGTAGTATTGGAAAAATCACAAAAACAGGAATTAAGACGTCCCACCCGAGCACTGGTTCAGAAATATCCTTGTAAACAGAATTGGTCTGAAAAGCGGTCCATTCTGCAGTAACCAAAAGTGCGGTTATCAAGTTATTGGCAGCATGAAAGCCGAGCGCCAACTCCAATCCCTCGTCCATTAAGGTCAATATTCCCAGAAAAAATCCGGTCCCTATATAGTAGACCATGATTCCATAGCCTAGTTTTTCCACTTCTGGATTGGCAATATGCATCACTCCAAACAAAACCGATGTTATCACTAACGGCACCCATCTGTTTTTAGCCAGAATTCCCAAACCCTGCATCATATGGCCTCGAAACAGATATTCTTCAAAACTGGTCTGTAATGGAATCAAAATAATAGCAATAACCGCTAACGCCAAAAACTTGTTCAAATCAAAATTGAGCACATAATCATCTGGGGAAAGGTAAATATCAAGTCCAGTCAATAAAATAGTTACACCGCCCCACAATGTGAATGCAAACACTATTCGTTTCCAATCTATTTTCTTTCTAGAAGTCGTTAACGAAGTGATGGATTGTTGGTGTACGAGCCAAGTCCATCCTAAAACGACAAACAGCCCTACTGCCAAAGGAGCTAATAGGATTATGAGTACGATATTAGAACCCAATTGGTCAATAAGTTGCGCCATAGTATCTTCCACACTAATTGGAGAATTTACCGTTGCAATATAGTTTAGTACCATAAAACCAATAAATGCCAATGGAATAACAAAATACTTCCAAATTCCAATGTTTCCTTTATATCCTTGTTCTATGTACATACTTCCTCTATTATGTTGGTTTTCCAGTTTTTGGCCGATCTATAAAAAAGTTTACCATCAGATACCTCTAATGGCGATTCAAAATTGTTGGTATATAAACTTCCCGTCCCTAAACCTTGTGGCAGCGTTGTTTTTAGGGTATGCGTCCACTGTGCTATGGCATTTAGCCCAATATTGCTTTCCAAAGCGCTGGTTACCCACCAACCGATGTCATATTGCTCCGCAAAGTTTATCCACTCTTGGCTAGCTGCGTAGCCTCCTATTAAGCTTGGTTTTAAAATAATGTACTGCGGCTGTATGGTTTGTAGCAATTTTTCTTTTTCCGTTACAGCTTGTATACCAATTAATTCTTCATCCAAAGCTATTGGCAGTGGTGTTCTTTCACAAAGCTCCGCCATAGTCTCCCAGTTATTGGGTTTTATAGGTTGTTCAATGGAGTGAATTTGACACTCTGATAATTTTTGTAATTTTTCTAAAGCACTGGACAACGAAAAAGCACCGTTTGCATCTACACGCAACTCGATTTCATCAACTGTAAAGTTTGCTCGAATTGATTTCAGGATTTTAAGTTCGGTTTCAAAATCAATGGCACCGATCTTCATTTTAATGCATTTGAAGCCTTCTTTTAGCTTTTGTTCCAATTGTGATAGCATAAAGGCCTCGCTGCCCATCCATATTAATCCGTTTATTAAAACTGGTGACTCTTTTGTAGTAAATGCTGATGGAAATAATTCAAATGGATGATTGGATCCAAGTGATAAAAATGCTTGTTCCAGACCAAACCGAATGGATGGAAATTCAATAAGTGCTTCCAGTAACTTTCTTTCCCCTAAATGAATATTATCGCATACCCATGAAAGTTTTGATTCGTAATCGGGAACGTCATCGATACTGAGGCCTTTTAATAGCCCGCATTCACCTATTCCATAATTTTTAGTGTCCTGTAGTACCAAAAACCAAGTTTCTTTCTTGGTCATTACGCCTCTAGAAGTGCCACTGGGCGCTTTAAAATTGAGTGTGTACTTAGTGTAGCTAGCTTTCATGCAATTGTTTCAAATTTAGGTATATTTTGGGTTATACCAAGAAACAATATGCCTTGAGTACATACACACCAAAAAAGGTCTTAAGGGAATTGAAGAAGTTTAACTAAAGTTGAACCAAAAACGAACGCCATCATTTTCTTTATCGATGTTCATCTTTGATTGAAGTTGGTTTACAAGTCGGTTCATCAATCGAATTCCCATTGAAGAGTGGGCACGTTCATCGGCATCTTCTGGAAGTCCTACGCCATTATCGGTATATTCAAAATAGCCCTGATCACCATTCTTACGTAAATGGATATATATTTTTCCATGCTCATCGTTCTCGGGAAAAGCGTACTTGAATGAGTTGGAAACTAGCTCGTTTAAAATTAAACCAAATGGGATTGCTCGGTCTATATCCAACTCGGTTCCTTCAGCATCAATGGTAATGCTGATGTTATGTCCTCCTTTTTTATATACGGACTGTACACTATTGATGAGACTTTCAATATACCCTTGCATTTCGATTACAGATAGGTCATCATTTTGGTACAACTTCTGATGGATAAGTGCCATAGCCTTTACCCTACTCTTACCTTCTTCTAAAGCAACAATAGCAGCTTTGCTCCGTGTATTTTTAGTTTGCAAGCTCAAAAGACTGGAAACCATTTGAAGATTGTTCTTTACTCTGTGGTGGATTTCTTTGAGCAAGGAATCTTTTTCTACCAACGAATTTTCAATAATATGTTTTTGTTCGGCTATTAATCGTTGGTTTTTTATACTCTTAAGATAGGCATAGACCAAACCGGCGAAACCAAGTAGCGTGAAAATCAAAGAAATAAATACAAAATTGATTTGCTCGTCCTTTAACTTCATTTCGCTACGTGCCAACTCGTTTATTTTTTTCTGCTCATCTATTAGCCTTTGGGAGTTTTCCAAATCTTCATTGGCGACTATGGTAACCAATTGTTGTTTTATAAGGGACGACTGTTTTAAATTGAGGGAATCCTTGATACGTTCGTTCCGCTTGTAATACGTTGCAGCATTCTTAAAATTTTCAACTTTATCATAATACTCAGCCAATAAACTGTTTCGCTTAATACTTTGAAGTGTGCTGATATTCTCAAAATTGATATCCAGACTATTTTTAGCCGCAAAATATTTCTCCAATTGCAGATTGGCATCGGCCAAATGCAAGGTGTTTTCAATAACTTCGCTCTTGTAGTTGCTTTTAGCGGACGTACTTAAAACTTCGATACTGTTTTTTAAAAGGGGTATTGCCTCTTCGTATTCGTTCAAAAGCACATGGCATTTTCCAATATTACCTTCTATCTCTGCTTTTAGAAGATCACTTTCAAATAGCTGTTCCTCAGTTTTCTGCTTGGAAATATCGTTGATGAAAACATCCAAATAAGCTTTGGCTTTTTTAAGTTCGCTCAATGCGGTTGGTGCAGAATTATCCAATCTTAGATAATTGCCCACTTTGCTGTGGTACTTTGCCAGACCATAGGAATCATTATCCGCTATAGTAGGCTTTACTTCCATGATGTACTGGTTTCTAGCCTTTCTATGAAGTCCAAGATTACTGTAGATATCATAAAAAGCAACATTGTCAGATAATCCCAGCTCACGCTTTTCTTTGCGTATTTCTATTTGCTTGTCGTAGAGTTGTAAATTGGCATAATTGTCATCTAAAACGTTTAGCACTATACGTTTGGAATTGGAGTCCAAAGAATCTTTTGCGGCATATAGTTCTTTTGCTAAGGCCGTACTTTTATCGTATTCGCCTAAATCGTTATAGACCTGGGTCTGCATAACCTTATAAAGTCGAATGGCCACGGAGTCATTTACCTTTTGCGCATTTGAAAGGTAGACTTTAATGGTATCTAACCAATCATAAGCAGAATTTACATTGTATCTATTAACTGAGCTGAAGAAAGTATCGAAGCGGTTCGTTGAGCCAGAAGCATCTTGAAACTCTTTTAATACACTACGCTCTTGCGTGTCTACAGATTGTGCGGCAACCTGCATTACGAAAACCAATAACAATACCGAAAATAATCGCTTTAAATGATGTCCCATTAATTTAATCCCGAGGTACTTGTAGTAAGACTTGAAACACTATGATTATAAATGCTTGCTCTTTTAAAACTACCGTGTCCTTACATTACAATTCATTTTTTGCTTAACAAAAAGACAACCTTCAAGGTTTATTATTGTTTTATCTTTTCTTAAGCATAACCTATATAAAGAACGCTAGATTTACCGCAAAATTAAATCCAAACCCAAAGACTTATTCAGTATTGTTGTGAAAGTGCTCATTTATGTTGTGAAAGCGAAATGGTTGTATGTAAAATCGCACTTTATCGATGTTTTGTGCATTTCATGGATAATCAAAGTGACTTGCCATATTTAAATCACTAAAAAAGGCCTTGCTTTTACAACAAGACCCTTTTACGAGAACACTATATGAAAATGAAAAAATTTACTTTTTTATTATTAATTACACTGCTAAAGTATGGGCATACTTTCACAGTGAAAAAATATTGTTGTGAACGGGTTGAAAGTTGTGGTAATCCACCAAAACCTAGATATCAATGAATAAATAGGAGCATTAAAAATAGAGGTGATCAAGAAATATAATTAACTGTTCATCGAAGAAATGATAAACTCCTTAAAGTCTTTGGATATTGGAATCAAGTTGTTGTTGATCATGATATCCTTTGAGTTAATGGCATCAATATGGTCTACATTAACTATATAAGACTTATGTGCTCTGTAGAACTTGTTCTTTGGCAGTTTTTCTAGATAGTCCTTCAGCGGTGAACGCACCAAGAATTTTTTATCGACAGTATTCACTTCCAAATAAACATTATCAGCTTTTATAAATTGGATATCACCAAATTGTATTCTATAATAAAGATGTTGTTTTTTTACAAAAATTGAATCTTTTAACACCGAATTAGATGTAAAAGCATCACCTTCCGCACCAGCTATCTCTTTGCTATTCTCTTTCTTGGAATAATTGAAATTGGAGAGTGCGATCTCAATTGAGGTATATAAATCTTGCTGTTCAAAAGGCTTTACCAGATAACCATCGGGTTTAACCGTTTTTGCATTTTCTACAGTTGCTCTATCTGAATTGGAAGTGACGAATATAAAAGGAATATTATATGCTTCTCTTATGTGCTTCCCAAGGTCTATTCCTGTCTTGTCAGAGGCTAGGATAATATCAATAAGAACTAAATCAACATGATTGTTCTTTAAAACTTCTACCGCCTGTTCGTATACAATTACATTGTCAACAATCTCATAGCCAATTTCTTCTAGCATAGATTGCATGTCATCTGCAATTATTACATTATCCTCTACGATTAATATTTTGATGGAATGTTCCAAGTTAGTCTAGGTTTAGTGAGTGTATATCAAATTTACAAAAAAATATTAACTGTCAAATAAAACAGTATCGACAGTAAAAACGTACTCAAAGCCAGCTTCTTAAGCTCACCATCTAGCCGTATGGGCTCTTTTGTATTCAACACTTTATACAGATGGAAAAAGATAGGTACAAAGGCCAATAAATATAATGATTCTAGAATACCAATGCCTTCTAACCATGTGTACCCTAGCATACTAATAAATGCAATCAGAATTAGAAAAAGGTGATAAATCTTTCCGTTTTCAAACCCCATCTTTACCACAAGCGTATTTTTATTATGCTTTTTGTCCGAAACAACATCCCTTAAATTGTTCAAGTTTAAAACACCAACACATAACAGTCCAATAACTACAGCCGGTAATACAGTAACCCAATACAAAGACTTTGTATAAAGGAACATGCTTCCCAAAACACCTACAAGGCCAAAGAATAGAAATACAAATGCATCACCAAAGCCTTTATATCCATAAGGATTAGAACCCATGGTGTATTTTATGGCTGCCCAAATGCTGAAAATTCCAAGAACTAGAAATAACAGAATGTACTTCAGGTTCTCAAAGCCAAAAGCAAGGTAGATAAGTACTATTGCTAACAACAGACTCAAAACGGTAGCCACAATTATCCCTTTTTTAAGAACTGATGGGGTAAGAGACCCACTTTGAATAGCTCTAGAAGGCCCTATCCTATCTTCATTATCTGTCCCCTTAATACCATCACCGTAATCATTGGCGAAATTAGAAGTGACCTGAAATCCAATAGTCGTCAGTAATGCTAAAATAAAAATGGAAATATCGAAAAAACCTTGTTTGTGTGCTAAAGCTGAACCAACTATAATACCCGAAAGCGATAGCGGGAGTGTTCGCAATCTAGCGGCCTGTACCCAAGCCTTGAATTTATCCAAATTAATAGGGGTCTTCTATTTGTACTCTTTTCCCATCTTGGTAAGAAGCAACAAAAGCATCTTTAAAGCCCATGTCCACCAATTGTTTTCTGAAGGATTGTGCTTCATCCAAGGTTTCAAAGTTACCTAACGAATAGGCATAAAAAGGATTGGTTTTTACAAATAAAGTGTTTGTCAAGGCCTCTGATGCCAATGTCATATTGTTTTCTACAAACGACTTTACTTGAACTGAATATATGGTCTCTTTATCCAAGAATGCTTTAGCAAGGTAAAACTCCTTTACCAAGCTTAATTCTTCATTTTGAACTTTAAGATTATCTATACGTGTTTTTATGGCATCTAAACTATCTATTGAGACCAATAAGTTACTCTGATTTTCAAATGAGTTTTTGCTGCTTAGTCCAGCCGTAAATGAAGTTATGGCCAATAAACCGATAACAAAAAGACCCGTTATTCCTAATAGAACATTGCGCTGTAGCCTAACTTTTTGTAAATCTCTGTTCTTAAATTTTATTTGATCTAAAAGTCTTTCGTTGATAATCTGTGCTTTATCAACGTCCTTATGTAAATCCAGTAAATCGCTTTCTTCAATAAATGGCATATTAGTTGGGTTAAAGTTTATGAAAACAAGCTAAAAGCATAGCTTTCAGAGGGTTAATATACACTAACGCAAAAGTATAGTTTTTGTCCTAAGAAAAAAACTTACAGCTCTTAAATTACTAACTTTAATTTAACAATCCAACAGTTTCCCATTTCGTAAGAATTACAACATCCGAATTCCGTCAGATTCTATTGTAATTTTACGTTCTTTATATAAAGTTCCTATTGCTTTTTTGAATGCTTTTTTACTTAAATGAAGGGTGTTCCTTATATCCTCTGGAGCAGATTTATCGTTCAAGGCCAAAAATCCATCGTTATCTTTTAATTTTTCAAAAATCAAGTTAGCAGTGGGCTCTAGCATCTTAGCGCCAATTGGTTGCAATGAAATATCTATTTTAGCATCCGGTCGAACTGCTTTGATATATCCTTTAAGATTTTTTCCAATGGAAATTGGTTTAAATACATCGCTCTCGAATACCAGTCCCTTATATTTTCCGTTAATTATGACTTCCCATCCTAAAGGTGTTTTTCGATAGACCAATAAATCTACCTCATCATTTACTGGAATATCAAAACCGTCATTCGATAAAAACCTCTTAATTCGACTTGAGCCTGTTAATCTAAAGGTTTCTTCATCTAAATAACAATAAACAACGTATTTTTTCCCTTCTTCCATTTCAACACCCTGCTCCCTGAACGGTACAAGTAGGTGCTTTTCCAACCCCCAGTCCATAAAAGCACCAAAAGTACCAACTTCGGCAACTTCCAAAAAAGCAAAACTATTGCGAATTATATAGGGTTTAATCGTTGTAGCTATAGGTCGCTCGTTATTGTCCAAATAACAAAACACCTCTAAATGACTATCGATTTCAAAATCTTCTGGCACATATTTATTGGGCAAAAGAACTTCTGTACCCTCATCATCTCCCAAAAATAATCCTACACTTGTGCTCCTTAATACCTTTAAAGTATTATAATTCCCCAATTCTATCATAGCACAAAGGTATACTGAAATTTGGGTATAAAAAAAGCTGCCAAAGGCAGCTTTCCAAAACGTTTCGTCCTATTAATTATAAATGGATTCTTTTCCAAAATGTTTTGCTAACATATAATAGATAACAGCACGATGTTTGTTTCTATCGCTTCTTCCATATTTATCAATGACACTGTTGATAGCGTTCATTAAATCTGGACTATCCGAAAGACCTAGTTTCTTGATAAGGAAATTGTTTTTTACAGTTTCCAATTCTTTGTCATCCGATCCCGAAACTTTTGAAGCATCTAGATTGTAAATAGCTGGTCCAAGACCGATAGCAACTTTGGTCAAAAGATTCATATCTGGAGTTTCACCAAACTTATCCTTTACATCTGCTGCGTACTTTTCAATTAATTCGTCTCTTTTACTCATGATTGTTAGTGTTCTTTATAAGATTACAAGATTTCTTAGCTTCTAAGATATAAAATCAAAATAACTAAGCAAAATTTTATCATTTTGTAATCGAGGGGTATCTATTTCCAATATTTTGGCATACTGGGATTTACTGTAAAAGTCTTTCAAGCAATTTTTAAGCTCTTTTTCGTTATCAGCTTTTAAATATTCCAAGCCATACATCTTGGCCATATGCTCAGCTGTAAGCCCGTGTTCAGTTTCAAAAAAAGTAGCAAACTCCTTTGTTTCTTCTTTTCCCGGTAAAATTCTAAAGATGCCTCCACCAGAATTATTAATAAGTATAATCCTAAAATCTGGTCGAATATAACCGTTCCATAGCGCATTGCTATCGTAGAAAAAACTCAAATCACCTGTTATCAAAAGTGTTGGTTCTTTGGCATAAACCGATGCTCCAATTGCCGTAGAGGTACTTCCGTCTATACCACTTGTGCCCCGATTACAATAGACTTTTAAAGACGCATCCATCGGAAACAATTGTGTATACCTTACGGTTGAACTATTTGCCAGATGAACCTGATATCCATGCGGAATGGTTTTCTGTAACAGGTCAAAAACAGTAAAGTCCGAAAACTCAATTTGATTTATATATGTTTCACGCCCAGCATCATACTTTTCTTTTACTTTACTCCAATATTGGTAGTAGTCACTGCTGATATTGCTATTTGAGTCCAACATTCTTCGTAGAAAATAATTTACATCTAGCTTTATATGTTCAGACAAACAAAAGAAAGTGTCATATGCTTTTTTAGTATCGATATGCCAATGCGCCTTAGGCTGGTACTTTCTTAAAAAGGATTTTATTTTTTTCGAAACAATAAGTCCGCCAAAGGTAATTAACAGTTCAGGTTGAAGCGCTTTAAAAAGTTCTTCGTGCCTTTCTGATTTTTCTATTGGAGCAATTATACTGTCTATACTGGAGAAAAATTTTGGATGATGAATATTCGAAGTTGTCTCTGTAAACACCAACATTGTATCGTCATCTGCAAGTGATTCCAAAATTCCTTCATCAATTTCATTGGGATGGTTCACCCCTACTAGAATCATTTTACGTTTACTGGAGTTCCAGGTTTTTAGGAATGCATCCCAATTTTTAATATCAGATTCAATCTCTCTGTTTTTTGTAACCCCGGGGACTTTAATGCTTGTTGTCTCAACACAACCATATAAGGGCTCTTCAAAAGGTATATTGATATGAACAGGTACATTCTTTAAAATTGCTATGTCCAGTACCTTGCTTATTTCCGATTCATTATAAACCTGAACAATGTCTTGGGAATCTATATCTTGTGGTTTAGTAAAATGGGCGACCTTGTCAGGAGAATGGGCAACGTCTTGCTTTAAATTAGCATTGTAACCAATATGTTTTTCAAGAACATTTTCCTGCCTTATCGTTTGTCCATCACCAATATCAATTTTATATAAGGGCCTATCCGCGGATACGACAATAAGCGGAATATCACTATAGAATGCTTCCGCTACCGCAGGATAGTAATTTAACAGGGCACTCCCCGAAGTACATACAACCGCAACCGGTTCCCGTAGTTGTTGTGCCATCCCCAGGGCGAAGAAACCGGCACACCGCTCATCAACAATACTAAAACAATTAAAAAATGGATTTTTAGTAAAACCAAGTGTTAACGGGGCATTTCTAGATCCCGGCGAAATCACAATATTTTTTATTCCCCTCGATTTAAAATAAAGAACAAGCGTCTGTGCCGAAGGAATATTCGAATACATCATGGATTACAAAAATACGTTCCAAAAAGACATTCGCCCAAAATTAATATGCATCAAATTAAATTGTGCGTAAGATTGTTTTGCTTTTGTTCTGTGTTTCAGACCATTCACTTTCAGGTTGTGATGCCGATGTTATTCCGCCACCAACAAAAATAGAGGCCTCATCATCTTTTAACTCCATACACCTTAAATTAACGAATAAGGCTATCGTTTTTGTCGCTCCTAAATTGAGTTCCCCTAAAAACCCAGTATAAAAAGTACGTTCATAATTTTCATTTTCCTTAATAAAAGCCTTTGCCTCATAAGTTGGGATACCACAAACGGCTGGTGTAGGATGTAATGCGGCTATGATACTCTTTATTTTTGTTTCTGATGTTATTGTTCCAGTGATTTCAGACTTTAAATGCCACAATTTTCCGGCTTTTACAGACTTAACTTTTCCAACCTTGAGGTCTTCTACAGCATCACGAAGCTTGTCCTTGATGTAATCGGTAACCATTTTTTGCTCTTCTATCTCCTTACTGCCCCAATCAGGCAAAGAAGTTTTCTCCACAGGCAAAGTTCCCGCGAGCGACATTGTGCGTAGGTTTTTGTTATGGGTTCGCATTAAGGTTTCGGGTGTTGCTCCACACCATGTTCCAACTTTTGGGTGATAAAACCAATAACAAAATGCATCTTGATAGCGGTTTAAGAGATTTTGAAAGATTTCATAAGGTGGTTTTGATAAAGGCACATCAATTTTACGGGACAATACCACTTTTCTTAATAGCCCCTTATTAATTTGTTTGATTCCTTTTGCTATCAAATTCAAATGAAAGTCTTTTCCTGACTCTGCTAATGTAACATTCACATCTAAATCTAACCGCTCCGCTTCAAAAGGGACAGTTTTGCTCTCATCCGCTTTAATCAAAATAGCATTGTCATCTAAATCAAAAGGCGCAAAAACAAATCCGCTCTCCTCAAAATCCAAAGTAAAATTTAAGTCAGGGGTAGTTTGAAAAACGGCCCTAACTTCATTTTCTGAAGGTTTTCTATAGATTGAAAATGGCAATCCTTCTTTTATATAAAGATTCGCCTTTTCTAGAAGTTGATGAAAGTCGCTATTCTTTTGGTAAGGCAATGGTAGTCAGTTTACAATTGGAAATTAAATCTCCTTCCTCGTTTGTAATTTTTATTTCCCAAAGTTGGGTAGTTCTACCTTTATGTATTATTGAAGCTTTGGCATATACAAAACCTTCGCGTATTCCTTTAACATGATTCGCTGCAATCTCAATACCTCTTACATAAAATTCTTGTCCATCCAAGAAAATATAAGATGCAGCACTACCAACACTTTCCGCCAGTGCAACAGAAGCCCCCCCATGCAACACGCCATCTGGCTGGTGCACCTTAGGAGTCACTGGCATTCGCGCTATCAAAAAATTCTCTCCCACATCAACATAGGTAATGTCCAAGGTCTCCATTAAGGTTCCTTTGCAGATACCGTTGCAAACTGCTAGAATTTTCTCTTTATGCTCGTTCATACTTCATTTTTTTGTAAAATTACGCAAAGCTTGATCAATTGTCCCCAAGTTTTTAAACTCCTAAATGTATCTATGGAAAAGACCGTCTCCTACAATACTAAAAATACATATGTAACCTTGAATACGTTGACCCATGAAACAAAAAATGTATGGGTCGTCTTTCATGGAATTGGTTATTTAAGTCGCTATTTTATTAAGCATTTTGAACGTTTAAATACCAATCAAAACTATATTATAGCGCCACAAGCACCATCAAAATATTATTTAAAAAACGAATATAAGTATGTGGGCGCGAGTTGGCTTACCAAGGAGAACACCCTGATGGAAACAGAAAACGTATTGAACTATATTGATGCAGTGTTCAATGCAGAACAAATTCCTCCTGAAGTCAATCTTATCGTTTTTGGATTTTCACAGGGAGTTTCGATAGCAACACGCTGGGTAACCAAAAGAAAAATACAATGCGAGAGCTTGATTCTTTATGCTGGTGGAATTCCCAATGAATTGACCAAAGAAGATTTTGAATATTTAAATTGGAATGCGACAACTGTTAAAATCGTATATGGTGAAAAGGACGATTATTTAAATGAAGAACGATTGAAGCAAGAGAAAGTTAAAATCGATAAGCTATTTCAAGGAAATGCTAAACTCATTCGTTTTGAAGGTGGCCACGAAATGAATACAGAGGTGATTAAAAATTTGGTTTGAAAATCTCTACAGAAACCTTTGGGATTTGCTTCAACTAAAAAAGAAGTTTTAACCTTCTTTCTCATCAACAGGAAAATATGTAATTCTACGTGTGGTGTAGGTATTGTCCGGTGTTATGATCTGTTTTATCCAATTTTTCTCCTTATTACTGTCAAACTGAAAAATATACTCCTTTACAGATTGGGAAGTCGCTGTTTTTGAAGTGACTTTATCCAACATGCCGTCCTTATCATAGGTGTATAATAACTTCTTTTCTTGAACAAATTTCTTTTCGGTGGTACTGTACCTAAAAAATTCTTTGGAAATCAGTTTTTCATTCACATCAAAAATCTCTTCTACGGCAGTATTTGGTTCACCATCAATGTACTCCTTGGTCAAAACTATTTTTTGGACTCCTGCCTTACCTTTTCTTTCTGAGGTTCTAATTGATTTTTCAAGCACTGAATTAATGAAAAAACTCTTGGTCAATTCATTTTTGTATGGGGTATATTCCACCGTGGTTTCGTCAACCCCATCTTCATTTGAAGTCGTAATTTTTACCAACCTACCTTTGGCATCGTAAACATATTCTTGTTGCTCTAAAAACTCCTTGTCGTAGGAGATGATTTTTTCAAGAACTTTTTTTTGGGGCAAACTGTCAACCGAATAAAAATTAGCCATAGAAGTGGTGGCGTCAAGGATATTGTTTTTATAACTCTCCATACGCTTTTCCAAAAGCTCGTTGTTGCTGTATTTATAATAGGTGATATCCTGGTCCGTATCATTGTATTGTGTTACAGTCTTTACAAGAAGACCGTCTCTATTGAACTCAAAAGATTCTTTTCCATAATCCGTAATTACTAAACACGACTTCACCTTCCCTTTAAGGTCAAAATCTTGAACCTTAAATATTTGCATATCCTGCGACTGAAGAACAGCAAGAAAGACAAGATTAAAAAATAAAAGTGCAACGTAGTTTTTCACCATATTGCAAAATTACTTCTTAATGAGGCAATTAAAAAATTAAAAACGTGTCTTGCTCTTAAAAATAACCTAAAGAAAATATGATTTAAAACTTTCGCTGCGGAGCAAATGGAACGATCTCCATAGACAATTTCTTTCCAGAAATTAGTTCTGTGACCAATTTACCTGTTGCGGGGCCCAAACTCCATCCCATCATTGCATGGCCAGTAGCAAAGGTCAAATTCTTATGTTTTAGGGAGGTTCCGATGTAGGGAAGTCCATCTGGTGTCACGGGTCGTAACCCACATTGAGCATTACTTTTATCTTCTTCAGATATTTTAAGACCTTTATAATAACGCGCAGCACCATGGGCAATAGCTTCTACTCGTTCTTTACGTATTATTTTGTTGATGCCAGAGAATTCCATGGTTCCAGCAAAACGAGTAAATCCTTTCATAGGCGTAACTGCCATCTTAGCTTCCATTAAAATAGCTGGCATTGTTATATTGGTAGGACCCGCTACATTTATTCGATACCCTTTACCTGCTTGCAAGGGTAAATTTATGTTCATTTTTTTAGAAAGTGCTGAAGTCCATGAGCCCGCAGCAAAAACCACTTCATCCGCATGGTACTCATTCTTGTTGGTCTTTACTTTTGTTATTGCATCTCCATTGGAAACTATATCCAATACTTCTTCGTTCTTCCGAAGCTTCACTCCTACCTTGGGCAAAAAGTTGACCATTCGTTCCATAAACTGCGAGGGAGTTGTATGTCCATCACATTCATAGTGGATAGCACCCAAGGCATTCAAATCAACATTAGGCTCTACCTTTTGTAAGCCACTAGCATCCAAATAATTAACTTCCAGTCCAAGATCTCCAGCTTTCTGTGCTACTTCCATTTCATGGTCTCTGGCCTTTTCTGTTTGGTAGAGCATCAATAGACCTTTGCGCTCTAAATGAAAATCCCCTAAATCTCCAGAAGCTTTTATATCCTCATAGAGCTCCCTGCTCAGCAGATTAATATCCCTAATAATGGGCATGGCACGCTCCACCTTTTCCTTTGAGGATGATTTTTTAAAATACCAGGCCCATTTCATAAAATCCAAATCAAATCTTGGTTTCATGTAGAAGGGGCTGGAAGAATTGAACATGTACTTGATTCCTTTGGAAATCATTCCTGGAGACGCCAACGGGACAATATGACTGGGAGTAATGTACCCAGCATTTACAAAAGAAGCTCCAGAAGTAATATCGCTTTTCTCCAACACCGTAACCTGATGCCCTTCTTTTTGAAGAAAATAAGCTGTGGAAAGGCCTACTATACCTCCGCCTACAACAATAACACTCTTGTTTGCTCCCATATTACAACACTTGAAATCCCATTGCATAAGGATCATTATCCGTATCTATGGTAATGGTATTCCTTCCATAGATTTTTGCCCATCCCTTTATGCTAGGTATGATTGCCTTTTGATTCATTATTGTGGTCTCCTGTTCCACTTTCCCAACAAATTTAGAACCAATAAAGCTCTCATGTATATATTCTTCTCCAATTTTTAATAGTCCCTTGGCGTGTAGCTGCGCCATACGAGCAGAAGTACCTGTACCACAAGGAGACCGATCTATAGCTTTATCACCATAAAAAACTGCATTTCTACCCGAAGCATTTTTGTCGATTGGATTGCCTGTCCATAAAATATGGGAAATCTTGTTGATGTTGGCATTCTCTGGATGGATAAAACGATTTGGGTAGGTATCGTTGATTTTCTTTCTGATCTCCTGTGAAAACTGAATCAATTCACTAGCCTTAAAACTATGCATTCCTGAAAAATTTTTCTGTGGGTCGATGATGGCATAGAAATTACCACCAAAAGCAACATCAAAAAAAAGCTCTCCAAGTCTGGAAGAGTGGACCTTTAGTTGTGTTTCTGCGAGATAACTTTTAACATTGGTAAGTTTTACCCACTCCACTTTCTTATTTGGCTTATGATAGTCTATTTCTACCAAACCCGCTGGGGTTTCCAATCGTACGTTCCCCTTTCTTTTTGGTTGGATCAATCCTTCTTCCAATGCAATGGTAATGGTTCCTATTGTCCCATGTCCGCACATTGGCAGGCAACCGCTTGTCTCTATAAAAAGAACCGCAATATCATTTTTGGAATCATGTGGTGGATATAGGATACTTCCACTCATCATATCATGTCCGCGTGGTTCGAACATTAGTCCCCTGCGAATCCAATCATATTCCCGTAGAAAATGTTGTCGCTTTTCCTCCATCGTCTTTCCTTCGAGCTTGGGTCCACCATCGACAACCAAACGCACAGGATTTCCACAGGTATGCGCATCAATACATTTAAATGTATGAACTGCCATTTAGAATGATGGTATTTCGGGTCTGGTCTTCACTCCTTCCTCAATAATCGATAGTACGCGGCTACGTTCCTTGCCCTGTAATGGCATTCGTGGTAATCGTACATGTTCGGTTCCTATGCCAGTCGCAACTTCGGCCAGTTTTATGTTTTGTACCAGTTGTGGATTTATATCCAACTCTAGTAAAGGCATAAACCACCTATAAATTTTAGTGGCTTCCGCTACCCTGCCCACCTTGATCAACTCATAAATTGCCACAGTTTCCCTTGGGAAGGCACAAACCAAACCTGCGACCCAACCTTCGGCACCCATTACAAGACTTTCCATAGCTAGGGTATCAACTCCACAGAGAACCTTCAAACGTTCCCCAAATCTATTTTTAATACGGGTTATATTGGTAAGGTCCCGGGTGGAATCTTTAACTGCTTTCACATTTTCGTTTTTTACAAGTTCCGCGAACATATCAAGGGTTACCTCAATTTTGTAGTCCACTGGATTGTTATAAATCATTATTGGTAAGGAGGTGCTTTTTGCTATTGAATCAAAGTAAGCCAGCGTTTCATAATCCGTTGCTTTATATTGCATTGGAGGAAGGATCATTAATCCTGAAGCTCCGTATTGCTTAGCTTTTTCCGCTGCAGCAATAGCATTTTTCGTTGTCTTTTCGGCTATGTTCATGATGACAGGGATTTTACCGTCAACCAACTCCACCGTATGCTCAATCAATACCTTTTTCTCGTTATCGTCAAGTGTACTCGCTTCGCCCAATGATCCACCTAGTATTATGGCGTGTACTCCAGCTTTTATCTGGGCATTAATGTTTGTTGTAAACATTTGCATGTCCAATTCATCATTTGCGGTAAACTTGGTGGTGACCGCAGGCATTACTCCTTCCCAATCTATTTTCATTAGTATAAATAGTTGATTATTAAGTTACCAATATACATAAAAGGCATCTTAAAAGTATATGTTTTCTTTAGCTATCTTTTGATTATTTTTGGGAAATTTTGAAAACATATTTCATGAAGAAAATTTCTTTGATAGTTATAGGTATTATATGCTCCTGTAACACTTCGCAGAAAACAATTTCTGAATACTCGACTCCAAAAAAAGAGGTAGATCCAATAGCGTATGCTCAAACCATAACGGAAGAAGATTTAAAAGAGCACCTCTATACCTATGCTTCAGATGAGTTTGAAGGTCGTGAAACTGGTAAACCCGGACAAAAAAAAGCGGTTGCTTACCTTAAAGCAGCATATGAAAAATTAGAAATACCCGCAGCCAAAACAGATGGAGATTATTTTCAAAATGTACCGTTAGAAGTCGCCAAAGTTCCAAAAGGAACAGTTTTGATTGATGGGAACACGTTTCAATTAGGTGAAGATATCCTCACTTTTACTGCAGCTGAAGGCGATTTTTCCAATGTGGTCTACGCTGGCTACGGTATTGAGGAAGGTGATTATTCCGACTATAGCGAATTAGATGTAAAGGACAAATTAGTCCTGATCAAAGCTGGTGAGCCAATGAACAGTAATGGCACTTACGTGCTATCTGGCACAGAAGAAAAATCGGCATGGAGCAACATGTCCGAAGCGATGGGGAAAAAATCCAACTTAGCCGTTGAAAAAGGAGCAATTGGTGTCCTGTACTACGATGCACAGAATTTTGCCCGATTCAAAAATTATTATGAATTCATGAAAGGGAACAATAGTGGAAAAATGGCGCTTAAAGATGAAACCAGTTCCAATTTTATTGTGCTATTGAACAATAAATCCGCTACTACTTTTATGAATGATATTGATGGGGACAATGTTCCAAAATCAATTTCAACAGATGTGAAAATCGATATAGTCAGTGGAAACGACCAGATAAATTCAGAAAACGTTGTTGCTGTCCTAAAAGGTTCTGAAAAGCCTGACGAATACGTGGTTATATCCTCACATTTAGATCATATTGGTGTTACCGCTAACGGACAAATAAACAATGGTGCCGATGATGATGGATCCGGTACTGTTGCGCTCCTTGAAATTGCAGAAGCTTTTAAAAAAGCGGCAGAAGCTGGAGAAGGTCCAAAACGTTCCATTGTTTTTCTACATGTCACTGGTGAAGAAAAAGGTCTTCTGGGCTCAAAATATTATACGGATTATAATCCTATTTTTCCATTGTCCCAAACAGTAGCAAACCTCAACATTGATATGATAGGAAGGATTGACCCAAAGCGTGTAGGAGACCGAAACTATGTCTATTTAATAGGTTCCGATAAACTGAGTACTGAATTGCATGACCTTTCTGAAACTATAAATCAAAAGTATACCAATATCGAATTGGATTATACCTATAATGATGAGAACGACCCTAACAGATTTTATTACAGGAGCGATCATTACAATTTTGCCAAAAATAATATCCCGATCATCTTTTATTTTAATGGTACACATGCCGATTATCACCGTCCCGGAGATACACCAGATAAGATAAATTATGATTTACTATCCAACAGAACTAAACTTGTTTTTCATACAGCTTGGGAAGTTGCAAATAGGGAAGAAAAAGTTATTGTGGATAAGCCATCCAAGTAAAATAAAACTTATCCAAGAACAAAAAAGCCCCTTTGAATAAGTGGGCTTTTTTGGATGGAATGTCCCGTCCTGAAATAAGTCGACTTTGCGTCAACTTATTTTAGGACGACTCATAAAACGGGATTCACTTCGGCTGAGCTTCTCACCCCTCCCTTTAATACCAAAAATAAAATCCCGAGCCTTGAAACAGACCCGGGATAGATTTGAAATTATGGGTGGAAGACGGGATTCGAACCCGCGACCCTCGGTACCACAAACCGATGCTCTAACCAACTGAGCTACAACCACCATTTAAGCGGTGGCAAAAATACTTCTTTTTATTAATTCAATCAAATGAAATTTAACTTTACTTACTAAAAAAAGACAAAAAACAGCACATACAATACCTATTCATTTCTAGTACTCAGTATCAGTACTCTTATGTAATATTTTGTGGCAGTAGAGACAAAAATTTGGTTGATTGCATGCATGATTTAGTACAAAACTTCGGTGAACAACACTTTAAAATAGTTAAAACACACAATTATTGAGCTTTCACAACATTTTATTCCTAAAAAGTGCGCTCTAAACTATTTTTATGATTCAAGATTTTGAAAATATATGCCCCAATCGACCTGCTTTTATAACCTACAAAAGTTATTGTACAGAATAACATTGATCAGTTGTGTCGTATTCATAGTATACCCCCTCCAATCCCAAAAAATAAAGAGGGACAGTATTGTCTACAAATTAAATCGATTACAATCCTCAAAGCAGTTTAATCCACAGGATACCACATACATAAACTTGCTCTCCAGCCTTGCTTCTACTTATCGTTTTATAAACAAGGACAGTCTGTATGTTATTTCCAAAAGAGTATTAAAACTTAGTAAGGATGTAAATTATACAAATGGTAAAATTAAGGCCCTGGAGGCAATAGGTGATTTTTTTTCTGATGAGGGAAATCATAAAAAATCAATGGCCTACTTTAAAAAAGCACTCCATCTAGCGCGAAAAACCGGCAATAAAGAATATGAACTTAGTATTATAAACGGGCTTGGTCATGATTATGACTATGAAGGAAATAATGCCGAAGCGCTAAACCTTTATCTAGAAGGAATAGATGTAGCTAAACAAACGGACAATAAACACATGTTGTCAATTCTTAATGAAAATATCGCAAGTCTATACATTCGACAAAAAGATTATAAGAATGCACTTGTTTTCTATGATACCGTACAGGCCATAAATGAAGAAATGGGGAATGAAGTTTTCCATGCTGAAACACAAAGCAACATGGCATCCTTATACAAGGATATTAAAGATTTCGAGCAAGCCATGTTCAATGTTAACAAAAGTATCTCCACATTTGAAAAGCACAAGATCTATGATTGGCTGGCATATGCGTACGAAGTCAAGGGAAGCATATATCTAGAACAGAAAAAATACCAATGGGCTTTATATTGGTATGACCAGGCCAATATGCTCCACAAGCAGCAATTGGACGACGAAAGGGAAAAAATACAATTATTAAACGGTATGGCCAAGGTCTACCTTGGTCTTGAGAAGGATAGTCTATCCTTACAATATGCAAAAGAAGGTTTTCAATTATCCAAAAAAATCAAATCATTACAGGGGCAAATAGACTGTTCAGAAACTTTGTACAAGCTGTACAAAAAGAAAAATGACTCGGATAACGCTTTGGTGTATCTGGAGACTTTCAAACAGCTTTCCGACTCTCTCTCCAAAGACAAAAGCAAGCAAAGTCTTGCCTTATTAGAAACAAAACTACAATATGAAAAAGAAAAAGATGATCTAATTACTGCCAACGAAACCGCTCTGGCCAAGCATAAAAGCTATATTTACTTGACTGTTGCTATTTTAGTTATCTTAACTTTCATAACTTTCTTGATACGCCGCAGTGAGCACATTCAGAAAAAATTGAACAAGGAGCTTCACGAAAAATCCAAAGTGGTCAGTGAACGGGAAGTGGAACTACACGAAAACAATAAAACGAAGACCAAATTATTTTCCATCATTGGACACGATTTACGCGGGCCTATCGGTGCGCTACAAGGGATGCTCAAATTATTTACAGATGGTGAAATTGGTAAAGATGAGTTCATCTCTTTTATTCCTAAGTTAAAATCCGATGTAGAAAACATATCCTTTACATTAAACAACTTATTATCATGGGGGCAGACCCAGATGAATGGGGTTACCACCAAACCCAAAAGGCTTTCTTTAGATAAGCTGGTGAGCGCCAATATTAAATTACTATCGGAAATAGCCTCTGGAAAATCAATAAAAATAATCAATCAATTACCCGAGAATCCTTTGATATATGCCGATCACCATCAAATAGATATCGTAGTGCGAAATCTTCTGAGCAATGCCATAAAATTTACTCCGGAGAATGGTCTAATTACAATTGAAGCAGAAGAAAAAAAAGACATGTGGGAAATTATTATTCGTGATACAGGTATAGGCATGAACAAAGAAATACAGAAAAAAATCTTTAAAAGCACTACCAATATCACCACATATGGTACCAATAATGAAAAAGGAACTGGTCTTGGCCTTTCACTTTGCAAGGAAATGATTCAGAAGAACAAAGGTGAGATTTGGGTAGAAAGTATACTCCGCAAAGGATCATCTTTCCATTTTACAATTCCTAAAGCAGAAAAAAGATACCAGAACGCCAGCTAAAGTTAAACTTAAAGCGATTATATTAAATCATCAAGATTATCTACCGCCACATAGCGCTCAGCCGTAAAACCTTCTGCATACTCGACCCCAATTAAACGTCCTAAGTCCCTTGCTCTGTAATTTACACTATCGATAAAATTTTTACTACTTATAGGTGTTTCGGGTTCATCACTATTCGGGTCAAAAAATTGAGACCTGTACGCTAGAATGGATGCTGTCTTTTTCTCGATAAAACCAGATACATCAACTACAAAATCTGGTTCTAAATTCTTCCATTGAATAAAATGATATACAACTTTAGGCCGCCATGCCTCCTGCCATTGTTCCTCGCCATCCATTTTGGTGTCTATTTTGACCAAACCACTTAAAAAGCAGGAATCGCTAACCAACTTACTCCCTTTGGCATGGTCAATATGTCTATCATCGATTGCATTGCAGAGCACAATTTCTGGACGGTATTTTCGGATTGTTTTAATGATCTCTAATTGATGTGCCTTGTCATTGGTAAAAAAACCATCGGCGAATTCCATATTCTCACGGACGGAAACCCCTAATATCTCGGCTGCATTCAGCGCTTCTTTATCCCTAATTTCAGCAGATCCCCTAGTACCCAACTCGCCACGGGTCAAATCAATGATTCCGATTTTTTTCCCTTTTGAAATCTCTTTGGCAATGGTGCCTCCAGCACCTAACTCTGCATCATCTGGGTGAGCACCAAATACTAAAATGTCTAACTTCATGTATCTATTTTATGCAAGTACTGTTATGGATTTAACTTTGGCAATGGCTTGTTCAATATCTTCTATTAAATCTTCCACCTCTTCAATACCTAAAGAAAACCGTATCAGTGTATCTTTAATTCCTTGCTTTTCCCTATCCGCTGGTGTCATTAGTGCATGCGATGTTTGGGTTGGTGAAAGCACCGTACTTTCAACTCCTGCCAAACTCATGGATGGTTTTATGAGCTGTAAATATTTAAAAAACAAGGAAGTATCAAGTGAAGCATTTAACTCAAACGAAAGCATTCCCCCAAATCCTTTCATCTGTGACTTTGCCAATTCATGATCAGGATGGGTTTGAAGTCCAGGGTAATATACATTTTCAACATTCTTGTTTCCATTTAAATAGGTTGCCATTTTCATGGCATTTGCATTTTGGGCATTTACCCGAATCGCCATTGTTTTTATACTTCGCTCCAAAAGCCAAACGGTGTAATCACTAAGACTACCACCAAAACAAATAGCTGTTTGGAAAACCTTGTCCATATTCTCTTGGGTCGAAGCAATTACTCCTGCACAGATATCTGAGTGCCCTCCCATATATTTTGTAGCACTATGCAACACCACATCGATGCCAAAATCAATTGGGTTTTGGTTGATGGGGCTCGCAAACGTGTTATCTATCATGGAGAGGATGCCATGCTTTTTTGCCAATTTACCAATAGCATCCAAGTCAGTTACCGTTAACAAAGGGTTAGATGGGGTTTCTATATAAATTACCTTGGTATTCGACTTAATTTCTTTTTCAAAATCATCTACTTTCCAACCATTGGTGAACGAATAATTGATGCCGTATTTCTCAAACTGGGTGACAGCAAAATTGTAAGTGCCTCCATATAAGGTCTGTTGTAGCACAATGTGATCTCCCGCTTGTAAGAAAGCCATCAAAGCAGTACTTATTGCCGCCATTCCACTTCCAAAAATCAAGGCAGCTTCAGCATGTTCCAAAGCTGCCAGTTTTTTGCACAACGCTTCTTGGTTGGGCGTATTAAAATATCTAGGATAGCGTTTTACATCAACATCCTCAAATGCATAGGAAGTACTCATGTACAAAGGGGATACAGCCCCTTTAAATTGTACATCTTCCAACTCTCCCGTGTGGGTACATGTCGTATTCAGACCTTTAGTGCTCTTTTTCATAGGTTTAAAACTTTAGGCTAAATATACAAAACCCTTACACTTGAAACTTCTTCCAGTCCCCTTTTTTAAACCATACTATTGCCATAATCGCAAGAAGTATTTCTGCTGATGTGATGGCAATAAAAACGCCTATCGCACCCCAGTCCAAAACCAAGGCCGCAATATAGGCCAGCGGTAATTGAAACATCCAAAAAGAGAAAAAATTAATCTTTGTTGGTGTTTTGGTATCTCCCGAACCATTGAATGCTTGCGTCAATACCATACCATAGGCATAAAACACATAGCCTATCGCTATTATCTGAAGACATAGTGCTCCATTTTCGACAACACTGGGCGTTACATTGAACCATGAGATGATTGTTTCTGCAAACACTAAATAGAGTATGGATACCAATCCCATAAAGTAGGCATTGTACTTTCCCGTTTTCCAAACAGATATTTCTGCCCTTTCAGGTTGTTTAGCACCAAGGTTTTGACCTACCAAAGTTGCCGCAGCATTGCTCATTCCCCATGAGGGCATTAAGCTGAACATCATCACCCGTATGGCGATTGTGTACCCTGCAAGTACTTCACTGCCAAACTCGGACATGATGCGCATTAGGAATACCCAACTGGACGTGCCTATCAAAAACTGGGCAATTCCGCCTAAAGAGACCTTCACCAAGTTTATCATTACGTTCAAATTGAAAACCAAATCTTTGAGAGCCAATTTTATTTTGCTCCATCCAAAAAACAAAATCCCTAATTGAAACAGTACTGCAGTTCCCCGCCCTATGTTTGTAGCAATCGCTGCACCCATTACACCATATTCCGGAACAGGTCCCCATCCAAAAATAAAGATCGGGTCAAGGATAATATTCAACCCATTGGAAAGTATTAAGGCCCACATGGCAATGGAGGCGTCACCAGCTCCCCTAAAGATAGCATTGATCATGAAAAGTAGCATAATAGTTATGTTACCTCCAATCAAAAACTGAGTGTAGCCATAACCTTCGGCAATCAAATCTGGCTCGCCTCCCATCAACCCAAGAATTTCTTTGGCGTAAAAGATACCCATTATGCCTAGTCCAATAGAAATTAGTATTCCGAGACCAATGGCCTGTACCGCAGCTATCCTCGCACCTTGAACGTCCTTCTCTCCTATTCTACGTGCAACGATTGCAGTAGCAGCCATACTTAAACCAATGGCAAGAGCATATACCAAGGTAATTACAGATTCTGTTAAACCAATTGTAGCTACTGCATTTACGCTGACTTGTGAAACATAGGCAATGTCGACCAATGCAAAAATGGATTCCATTAGCATTTCCAGAATCATGGGAATGGAAAGCATAAAAATAGCTTTGCGAATACTGCCGGAGGTAAATTCTGTTTCCTTGCCCGTAACAGCAATCCAAAAATAGCTAAGTGATTTCTTTAAAAAAGATATATTGAAGTTTGTCATTATATTGAATTATGTGTAAAAAAAGAATGGAAAATGTCAATTCGTCGGGAAAGTCTCCCAATTACTTTTTTGGCTTATTGCCTATGACATCTATAGTGTACATAATTCTTATAACTTCATGATGGTGCAAAGATGTAAAAAAAATCAATACTATTTTAAAAAATTGTATTGCTTGCCTAAAAAGTTGTATCATGAAGCTCGAAAACTTTATTTTTAGACCGAAAGCCAAACTAAAAAGTTTTTTATGCGATTTGTTTTTTTTCAATGCTGTCTATTCTTATTTGTGTTCGTTTCATGTAAAAACACTGCAGTTCCAGTTGTAAGTAAACCTAATGGTTATCAAGGGCAGGGAGCAAATCCTGTTGTGCCTACTGTAAACAAACCCGTTCAAAAACAGTGGAAAGGGGTATGGTCTTTTGATAACGATACTACTTTTTTTACCAATGATTTTGATGGAGCTCGTTTAAATGGGGTTGCTGCAGACGGAAATAATCATTATACGGTTTTGATCACTGCGGAAAACACACCAATAAACGTTAGTCCCTGGTACGCATTTAAGATTTGGACAGAGCGTCCAAGAGAAGTAACCCTTAAACTTACTTACCAAGATTCTAGAAGTCGTTATTATCCAAAAATAAGTTCGGACGGAATTCACTTCAAATCCATCGACAGCATGGCATTCAAAGCCATAAATCCAGGTGAAGGTGAATTTGGAATAAAAGCTGCACCAGAGTTTGTGGAGCTGACCTTGTCCATCAAAAAAGAACCCATTTGGATAAGTGCGCAGGAACTTTATCCTTCCAAACGCGTCAACAAATGGATAGATTCACTTTCTTTAAAACCATACATTTCGAACTATGAAATAGGAAAGACCACAGAAAATAGAGCTATGCAGCTTATGGAAATAAAAGGAGACGGTGCCACTAAAAAAGCAGTGATGATAATCGCTAGACAGCATCCCCCAGAAGTGACGGGATTTCTTGCCATGAAGTCCTTTATTGAAACAATTTCCAGCGAAACGACCCAAGCAAAGAAATTTAGAAAAACCCATACTGTTTTTGTGGTACCCTTAATGAATCCAGATGGTGTGGACAATGGGCATTGGCGTCATAATATGGGTGGTATTGACCTAAATAGAGATTGGCAAAACTTTAATCAACCTGAAACCAAAAGTGTACGAGACTTTTTGAAAAAAAAGAACAAGGAAGGATACGAGTTCGTTTTTGGGGCCGATTTCCATTCCACTTGGGACGATATCTACTATCCTTTGGATACTACCGTAACGGGGCAAAAGGGTAAAATTGTCTTTGATTGGATTGAAAGCATCAGTAACGGACTTCCCCAGAAAAAATCCAATGTAAAGCCATCCGACAAGCTGGATCCAACCATGGTATCGCGCACTTATTTTTTTGTGGAACACCAAATGCCCGCAATTGTTTTTGAGCTTGGTGACAATACGCCACGGGATTTCTTGAAACTCAAAGGTAAAGTAGCCGCTGAAGAACTAATGCGATTATTGGACACTTCCAAATAAAACTATTTAGTGTAATTAACGCGGTATCGCCAAAAACTTATGCCGCCCAAAATAAATACACCCAATACGGTATACCATATAAAGTTTGGGGTAATCACTTGATCGCCGCTTGCATAACTATGCAGACCAACAAGGTAAAAATTTACTCCAAAATAGGTCATCATAATACTGGCAAAGGCAACAATGCTCATAAAACTGAATAGCCATTTACCGCGAAGGCCTGGAACCAAACGCATGTGTAATACAAAAGCATAAATCATGATCGAGATCAGTGCCCAGGTTTCTTTTGGGTCCCAGCCCCAATAACGACCCCAACTCTCATTGGCCCATTGCCCCCCCAAAAAGTTGCCAATGGTCAACATAATAAGCCCAACGGTCAACGTCAATTCATTTATGATGACCAGCTCTTTGATATTAAGGTCCATTCGTTTCTTGTTCTTTTTTGTGGTGAGTATGATCAATAAAAGCGATACGACTCCTAAAATCATTCCTACGGTAAGCGGACCATAACTTCCAACGATTACAGCAACATGAATCATAAGCCAGTAACTGTCAAGAACTGGTTGCAAGTTAGCAATAGAAGGGTCTATCCAATTTTGATGCGCCTGCCATAAGAGCATAGCGGTCACAAAAGCACTTGCTGCAATGGTCAGCTCACTTTTTCTTCCAAAAGCCAGTCCCATGGCCATAGTCGCCCAAGCAACATATAAAATACTCTCATAAGCATCGCTCCATGGGGCATGCCCCGAAATATACCAACGTAAAATAAGGCCCGCAGTGTGCCATAAAAAGAATATGATGATAGTGCCCTTAAGTACATAGGATGCAGCTTTCCAGATTTCCCGTTCTTTAAAAATTTTAAAAATCAGTACAAACAACAACAATCCGCCGACCATAAAATAGTATGTCCACAGGCGATTAAAAATATCCAGCCTATTGTACAAAATCTCGGTTTCTATCTTTTTCTTAGGTGGTAGAACTTCAGAACCATGGTTTTTTTGATTTTGATGAAACGCTGCCAATAACTTATCCGATTCCGTATAATCACCTGTTTTTATGGCTCTTTGTAAGGTGTTCAAATAATAAGGTACACCATTTGTCATAAAATTTGCATATAGTGAATCCTGTACTTGATATTGTCCCGACCTAAATTCTATTGCGGATATCCATTTGTTGTTATCATCATTTAATAGTGGAAATATTTTGATAATATTCCCGCTGAGGGCCAAATTCAATAAACTTAGGCGTTCATTTACTTTTTTAAAATCCTTTTGAAATTTGTTGGGTATGTTGGTGGAAGTGGCATCTTCTAAGTATTCTTGTAATTTGTACCTACCCTCTTCATTAAAAAAATCGGTCGTTTTAACAAACTTCTGTCCTTTTGGTGCCCCAATAATTTTACGAATACTGTCGTTCTCCGTTTTACCAAGGGAAATAAACTCTACATTGAACCATACAGCTGGGTTCAACATCATGGACAAGAAAACCTGATCGGAATTCATGTCCCTGAATTTATCGTTACCGCTCAATTTTCGTAACAATTCGGAAGAAAAAGTATGGATAGGTTTCATACGACCTCCTTCATCTTGAATGACCAAAGCACCAAACCTGTCAGCATGTTCTTTTGAGACCGTTGTAGCATTTAAGACCGAATCAACCTCTGCTTGCGTGGGCAAATTGGAATGTGCATGGTCGTTCGAAGTATTTTGCTGCGCAGAAGTAAAGGTGGTAGCCAACAACAAAGTAAGTACTGCCACTGTGGCTTTCTTTGCCTTTACCTTTTCCAAGGATTTGGCCAAATCCTTGAATCGTGTCTTCCCAAAGAACATTATCCCCATCAATCCAAGGTATAACAAAAAGTAACCTATATAGGTTATCCAAGTTCCCCACGCATCATGATTTACAGATAAAATTGTTCCCTTCTCATCGGGATGAAAGCTTGACTGAAAAAAGCGGTACCCTTTGTGGTCCAATACATGGTTCATATAGATATCATAATCAAAATTACGTTCGTCCTCAACCGTAATCTTGCTCATAAAAGAAGCGTAGCCAGCTTCGGTACCAGGATATTTTTCAGCTATAAAATCGTTCAGTTGAATTGAAAAAGGGAGTTCGTATATTTTGGAACCATAACTCAGTGAAAAATCCAATCCACCTACCTGTATTTTATCCGAAAAATTGGATGTCCCCTTACCTCCCAATAGTTTTTGCTCCACGGTTTGCCCATTAGCCGTAATCGAGACGACCAAGGCATCCTGTGTAGCTTCTGTAATCTCTTCTTCGGGTACCTTTACGATTCCGTAACTACCCTTGACCAAAGGCTCAGGGATTACAAACTGCATGTTCGCCATATTATACAAGGAACGTAATTGCAATGTCTGTAAACTATCACTGGCAACAGAACCTCTTAACTGGTCTGCCATACGCATAAAGTCGCCTTCAAAGGGAGAGTTTATTTGATAGTTATCCCCCACGGCATAAATGTTTATTGCTCCTTTGGTCTCTTTATTGAGGGCAAAAAGAACATTATGAATGCTAGCGATCTTTCCATTTTCCAAATAATGCTCGTGACGTTCTCCGTCTCCAGCCTCAACTATTTTTAGAAATTCATTTCCGTTTTCATCTGGAATCAAGTCTTCTTTGGCTCCACCTATAAAATCAACATATGAAATGGTAAATGGATTCCCATCAAAATTGGATTTCCATGGAAGACTGGAACGTTTTCCCTCTGGTGTCACTAGAATATCGTCTTCCAATACCTTCCTACGGGTCTCCCCTTCTATATCACCGTCTACAAAAACTGTTAAATACGTTTTATCGGAATAGAATCTATTTTCTGAGTTTCCCTCCCTAATGGGCATCATCCCCTCATAACTTATGTAGCGTGTCACAAAAGCACCGACTATAATCAGAATCCAAGATAGGTGCAATGTAAGAACGGGCCATTTTTTAAAGGTAAATAGCTTGTAACGAAACATGTTGCCAATAAAGTTTATAACGAAAAATACCATTATGGCTTCAAACCAAGTAGCATTGTAAATGTAGATTCTGGCTGTCTCCGTACTGTACCAAGTTTCCACAAATGTTCCAACGGCCATTGCTGTGGCAAAGACCAAAAAAAGAACGGCCATAAGTCTTGTAGAAAAAAGGGTCTTTTTAAGTAGTTCTATCATCTAACTCAAGATGGTTTTAAACATGCAAAAGTACCACCTTTTTGCTATTTATTGTCTTTAAGTCGGTCACAAAAGGTTAAACAAATTTGTTAATTATTCCAAAAAAGTATGTTCCTAAATTTGTAGTTTTGACGATGCTTTCAATAGTGATTTTAGGAACGGGAAATGTTGCACAACATTTGTTCAAGGCGTTTACCCGATCCAACATGGTAGTGGTGGTTCAGGTTGTAGGCAGAAATAATTCCAGTTTAAATCGCTTTTCCAAAGCTGTCGAAACTACTAGTGACTTTGACCGTATTATAGATGCCGATGTTTACATTATAGCAGTCAAGGATGATGCAATACCCTCTGTTTCAAGATTTCTTAAAGATAGACCGGGTATTGTTGCACACACTTCAGGTGCAGTGTCCATGGATTTCTTAGAATCAAAAAACAATGGTGTATTTTATCCATTGCAAACCTTTACAAAAGGGAGGGAGATTGATTTAAAATCCGTACCCATTTGTATTGAAGCAAAACAGGAATCGGCTATCGAAACCTTAAAACTATTGGGAAATGCTATTTCCGGCCACATATATGAGATAACTTCTTCGCAACGAAAAAAACTACATCTTGCCGCAGTGTATGCCAACAACTTTGTCAATCATCTTTATGGTGTGAGCGAGACTATTTGTTTGGATGAAGGATTACCCTTTACCCTATTACACCCTTTGATTATGGAGACGGCCAAGAAAGTACAATCCATGTCGCCAAAGAAGGCACAAACAGGGCCAGCCGTTAGAAACGATAAAAAAACAATGGACAGTCATTTAAAATTATTAAAAAAGCAAAATCAAACTGAGCTTTACAACTTAATAAGCAAAGCCATAAGAGAAACCCATGAAGAAAAATTATAAAGAACTTTTAAAGGATATCAACACTTTTATTTTTGATGTAGATGGTGTGTTTACAGATGGTTCCATATTAATAACCACTCAAGGCGAAATGCTACGGAAAATGAATGTAAAAGATGGCTATGCTTTAAAGACTGCAATACAAAAAGGATATAATGTTTGTATCATTTCTGGTGGTACCAACGAAGGTGTAAAGCAACGCTTAAAAGGCCTGGGCGTTACCGATATTTATCTTGGAGCACATCACAAGCAAGAACCGTTGGAAGAATATATGAGCGCTAATCATATTGACTCAAAAAACATACTATATATGGGTGATGACCTACCTGATATTCCTCCAATGAAAATGGTCGCCCTTGCTACTTCTCCCCAAAATGCGGTAGCTGAGGTCAAAGCTATTTCGGACTATGTTTCCCATAAGAATGGTGGTGATGGATGCGTTCGTGATATTATTGAACAGGTCTTAAAAGTAAGGGGCGATTGGAACGACAATTTTAGTGCTAAAAATGATTGAAAACTCACCCTTAAAAGAAAAGCTAAAGGATTACAGACTTATTCTGGGTTCTGGTTCACCTCGAAGAAAAAGATTTCTTGAAGAAATGGGGCTTGATTTTGAGGTACGAACTAAATCGGTAGAAGAAATCTATCCAGAACAGTTACAAGGTGGGGAGATAGCTTCCTATTTGGCCAAATTGAAGGCAAATCCTTTTCAAAAAGAACTGCAAGTAAACGAAATAGTATTGACCTCTGACACCGTTGTATGGCACAAGGGAAAATCCTTGGCCAAAGCCGAAGACAAAGCAGATGCTCTTTACATGCTACAAACGCTATCCAATGATTGGCACGAAGTAATAACTGCAGTATGCTTTACTACCCAAGCTATGCAAAAAACCGTAACCGAAACCACTTTAGTGCAATTTAAGAAACTCACAACCAAAGAGATACGTTATTACATCCACAACTATAAACCTTTTGATAAAGCAGGTGCTTACGGCATACAGGAATGGATAGGGCTTATTGGTGTTTCTAAAATAAAAGGGTCCTACAATAACGTCGTCGGATTGCCTACTCATTTAGTTTACAAAACGTTAACAAGTATGGTTTCCTAAAAAAGGATGCTTAATTTTATTGAAATTTATTAGCTATGAAAAAAGTTTATAAGACCCAACTTCCCTTTTTATTATTGTTATCGGTTTTTTTTGCCCTTACTTCATGTGTTGACAAAACAAATGCTTCCAATAAAGAAATAGCTTTAAATGATGAGGGAACAACCAACTCTGAAGTCGTTGAAACCCCGAAAAAAAAACTCTCCGAAGATTTTAAAAAGTATTGGTATGCTGGCAATGCCGAAATTACCTCATATACCCTTGAGCAAGCAAGATATGGCGAGCTAAGAGATGGAAACGCTGTGCTAGTTTATGTTACCGAGCCTTTTTTACCCAAAATACAGGTCAAGGCAGAACGTAGCAATCCCAGTAATATTCCCGTTCTTAAATTAAATGCCACAAAAAACTACTTGACAGGTATTTATCCCTACTCTGTGATGGGAAGCACTTTTTACCCCGTTCATGACAATCAACATGCATTAAAGACAAGTCTATCCATTCAAGAGTGGTGCGGACATGTCTATTCCCAAATCAATAACAGGGACTCATTTGAATTTACATCCCATTCCTATTTTGAAGGTGAAGCCGACCAAAACCTAAAACTGGAAAAGAGTATAATGGAAAATGAAATTTGGAATAAAATAAGAATTAACCCCAATGATTTGCCTGTAGGGGATGTAGAAATTATTCCTTCCCTTGAGTATATTAGACTTCGACATAAAGAGTTGAAGGCTTACAAAGCAACGGCTTCATTGGATTCAAAAAGTGGAATCGCAACCTACTCCATTGCCTATCCAGAATTAGATAGAAGGCTTACCATCAATTTTACTTCAGAATTTCCATACACTATTGAAAGTTGGACGGAAAGCTTTAAGAGCGGTTATGGACCAAAAGCCAAAATAATGACCACTAAGGGCACTAAACTAAAATCCATTAGAACGGCTTATTGGGGTCAAAATAGTAATAAAGATTCGATACTAAGGGACAGTCTAGGCCTTTAAGGTAGGTTATACCTTGTTAAAGATGTTTTAAATAGCGCCCTGTGTTATTTTGAAACTTTTATATTTGGTGCAACCACTAAAAAACTACCATGCAAAATATTTGGGTCAGTATCCTTACTGTTATTATAGTTGTCTCAAATTCTGTAGCCCAAAAACCAAATAAACCTTCTTCTACAGAAATTCATCATAACCTTCAAAAATTAAATTTTTTGGGTACTGCGCTTTATATCGCAGCGCACCCAGACGATGAAAATACGAGATTGATTTCATACCTGTCCAATCATGATAAGGCCAGAACGGTCTACCTTTCGCTCACAAGAGGTGACGGAGGGCAAAATCTGATAGGTTCTGAATTAAGAGAGTTGTTGGGGGTACTAAGAACACAGGAGTTGTTGGCGGCAAGAAGGGTTGATGGCGGTGAGCAATGGTTTACCAGAGCCAACGATTTTGGATATTCCAAACATCCAAAGGAAACGCTCAAGATATGGGATAAAGAAGAAGTTTTAAGTGATGTGGTTTGGGCCATCAGAAACTTAAAACCCGACGTAATCATAAATCGTTTTGACCATAGAACTGCTGGTACTACGCATGGTCACCATACTTCTTCTGCCATGTTGAGCATGGAGGCGTTCGACTTGGCCAATGATGCTAGCGCATATCCCGAACAATTAGAGCTGACTTCTACATGGCAGCCAAAAAGAGCTTTCTTCAATACCTCTTGGTGGTTCTATGGAAGTCAAGAAAATTTTGAAAAGGCGGATAAATCAAACCTGATAAAATTGGACGTAGGTGTATACTATCCAGAGCTGGGTCTTTCCAATAATGAGATAGCATCAATAGCCAGTAGCCAACACCTATGTCAAGGTTTTGGACGTTTGACCGCAAGGGGCTCCCAAGACGAATATGTGGAATTGCTAAAAGGTGACCTGCCCAAAAGTGCTAATTTGTTTGAGGGCATCAATACAACTTGGTCCAGAATAAAAGATGGAAAAGCTATTGGTGATATTTTGTATGCCGTTGAGGAAAATTTCAATTTTTCAAATCCATCAAAACATATCCCCGAATTATTACAAGCGTATCAACTCCTTCAGAAAGTTGATGATAAACATTGGAAAACCTTAAAATCCGAGGAACTCAAAGCACTTATTTTAGACTGTGCGGGTCTTTATTTAGAAGCTAATGCTCTATCGGCCTCAACAACTGTTGAGAATAAGGTTGAACTGAGCATAGAAGCCGTAAACAGAAGTGCCGCGAATATTGTATTGAGAGAAATTAAGATTTCAGGAACGGATAGCACCCATTCCGCTGATAAAAATCTAGAAAACAATAAAAAGGAAGAGCTCAAATTGACATTCATGGTCCCCAGTACAAAAACCAATTCTGGGCCTTATTGGTTAAATGAATCAGGTAGTCTTGGGATGTATACGGTAAAAAATCAAAAAATGATTGGCAAGGCCGAAACACCAAATGCCTTTAATGCGATCTTCACCTTGGATTTTGATGGAATCGAAATTGAATTTGAAAAACCGATTATCCATAGATATTCAAAACCAGAAAAAGGGGAACTGTATGAACCCTTCGTAGTTTTACCCGAAGTAACAACAAGCATTAAGGACAAAGTATTGATTTTTTCAGATGCCAAAACAAAAAATGTTACTGTGAGTATTAAGGCTGGAAAAAATAATGTCCAAGGAAAAATTGGATTAGAACATCCAAAAGGTTGGAATGTAGTCCCTAATAAAATAGATTTTTCGATACTACAAAAAGGACAGGAACAATCTGTAACTTTTAAAGTTACCCCGCCGTCAAATGATAGTGAAGGAAAGATTTCCCCCTTCGTCGCCATTGGTAATAAAACCTACACTAAAGAGCTTATAGAAATAGATTATGACCATATTCCAAAACAATCCGTTCTCCTCCCTTCCGAAACGAAAGTAGTTCGAATGAACATTCAAAAAACCGGGGAACATATCGGTTATATTATGGGAGCTGGTGATAAAGTCCCTGAAAGCTTAAAACAAATAGGGTACCAAGTCCATCTCATAGATCCAGATGCTATTAAAAAAGGTCAACTGGAAAAGTATGATGCTATAGTAGTAGGCATAAGAGCCTACAATAAAGTGGACGCTCTAAAATTTAAGCAGCCTATTTTGTTCGATTATGTAAAAAATGGCGGAAACCTTATTGTGCAGTATAATACGGCTGGAAGATGGAGCAAACAATTTGAAAATATAGCTCCTTTTGATTTAACACTTTCCAGAAACAGGGTAACTGATGAGACAGCAAAAGTAAAAATAATCGCTCAAGACCATTCACTTATCAACTTCCCAAATTCCATAGCGGAGCGTGATTTTGATGGATGGGTTCAAGAAAGGGGCCTATACTTTCCAAAAGAATGGAGTGAAGAATTTACCCCAATCCTTTCCATGGGCGATGAAGGTGAAAAACCTACAGAAGGTAGTCTTTTAGTAGCACCCTACGGAGAAGGTCATTATATTTATACGGGATTGAGCTTTTTTAGAGAACTCCCTGCCGGAGTTTCTGGAGCATATAAGCTTTTTGCAAATATGCTTTCCATAGGAAAAAGCGAGGTCAAAATCGAAACTAATGTCAAAGGATAGCATGGAAAATAAAGCGGAATGGAAGAGGGAATACACTATTGTCCTTTTGCTCAACGTATTTTATATCCTAATTTTCTACTTCATCATGGTATTAAATAACTAAAAAACCTTAATGGGTATATTAGACTGGATCGTTCTTGGCAGTGCACTGCTGTTTATTGTTGGTTACGGAGTTATTAAAACCCGTGGCAGTAAAAATGTAGAGGATTATGTTCGTGGTGGTAACGACGCCAAATGGTGGACCATTGGACTTTCTGTTATGGCGACACAGGCAAGTGCCATTACTTTTTTGTCCACTCCCGGACAGGCTTTTCATGATGGTTTAGGATTTGTACAATTCTATTTTGGGTTGCCGCTGGCCATGGTAGCTATCTGTGTGGTCTTTATTCCCATATATAGAAAGTTAAAAGTATACACTGCATATGAAATGCTGGAAGGCAGATTTGACTTGAAAACACGCTCCCTTACCGCTATACTCTTTTTAATCCAACGTGGACTGGCAGCTGGAATCACCATATTTGCTCCGTCCATTATTTTATCCGCTGTATTAGGATGGGATTTACGCACGCTAAATATCATTATTGGAATTTTGGTTATCATATACACAGTTTCCGGAGGAACAAAAGCGGTAAGCGTAACCCAAAAACAGCAGATGTTCATTATCATGGTGGGAATGTTTTTCGCTTTCTTTTTTATCTTGGGCTCTCTACCAACAGGTGTATCTTTTGGTGAGGCCCTCAAGATTGCAGGGGCAAATAATAAGCTACAAATTCTTGATTTTAGCCTAGATACCGATAACAGGTATACATTTTGGAGCGGTATTACCGGTGGATTCTTTTTGGCATTGGCTTACTTTGGGACAGATCAGAGTCAAGTACAACGTTACCTCTCGGGAAAATCGATAAGAGAAAGTCAGTTAGGACTCATATTCAATGGAATTTTTAAGATTCCCATGCAGTTTTTCATTCTTTTGGTCGGTGTCATGGTCTTTGTTTTTTATCAATACAATCCATCTCCCCTAAACTTTAACCCTGCAGCTACACAAGCCGTAATGGAATCAGAGTATGTTGATGAATACAAAGCATTACAGCAAGAACACCTGAACCTGGAAAAAGAAAAGAAAATGGCACAGAATGCCTTTTCAGCAGCATTGGAACTTAAAGAATATAATGCGGTACAGCAAGCCAAACAGGATATTCTAAAAATAAATCAAAAGGAAAGAGCAAGCAGAAATACGGCGAAAACTCTCATTGCCAAAGCCGATGATACTATTGAGACCAATGACAAAGACTACGTTTTCATTCATTTTATTTTAGACAATCTACCTACAGGACTTATTGGATTGCTTTTAGCAGTTATTCTTTCCGCAGCAATGTCTTCTACAGCTTCTGAGTTAAATGCACTCGGAACAATTACTGCGCTCGATCTTTATAAAAGAAACACTAAAAAGAAGCTAGACGAAAAGCACTATGTCCTCGTAACGAAGGGGTTTACCTTACTGTGGGGAATTGTAGCCATCATTATTGCTTGTGTTGCCAATTTATTTGACAACCTTATACAGCTGGTCAATATTATAGGCTCTATTTTCTATGGCAATGTATTGGGTATTTTTTTGTTGGCATTCTTCTTTAAGTTTGTGAAGGGCAACGCTGTTTTTATTGCTGCTCTAGTAACCCAAATCATAGTAATTATAGGATGGTACTTAGATTGGATGTCCTATTTATGGCTGAACGCTTTTGGATGTGTGTTGGTCATAGGTATTGCTTTTATTATTGAGGGCTTTGATAGCTTTTTAAGAAAACCTCCAATAAAAACATAAAAAAACCCACGATTAACGTGGGTCTTACTTTTTAAAAGAATACCGTTTTATTTAAAGTGCCCCCCACTCCTTTAAGGAATCCTTGTTCATTTTGACGTAATCATCATTACCGGCGGCTTCAGCAGCGGTAAGGGATTTTTTAGCAGTCTCTATTGCTGCTTTTTTATCTCCAGCCTTTGCATAAATCAAGGACTGCTGGCGAAGCTGCCAGAATCTTGGCTCTTTCGTCATGGACATAGCTTTGTCCATCCATTCTTTAGCCTTAGAGATATCTTTATCTTCATTTAGATAGTATACCGCAGCTGTGTAATAGTCACCGGCACTTGGTCCTGCCATGGTAGCTTCAATGTCTTTCATGACTGTAACGTCCGCTGGAACTCCGAAAGGAACTGCCAGATATGTTTTTTCCCACATGATTCCTAAATTGGCACCATTGTTCGTTAAATCGTCAATGGTAATGGTAAATGTCTCTACGTTAACCGGCATTTGAAAAGTTTCGACCGTAGCTTTAGCTACAACTTTACTATCATCCCAATCTCTTGGAGTTCCGCCTCCTTGTGTATCCGTATAAAAGAATACTTCCCAATTGGAAGCCGTTGGCTTCGTGAAAATGGAATACGTTCCAGCCTTTACTTCTTGACCAGCTATAGTCACATCAGTACTAAAGCTAATCGTAGTGTAGGCATTTGCACCTGTACGCCATAGTTTATCATAAGGAACCAAATTTCCAAAAATTGTTCTACCACGCATAGAAGGTCTTGAGTAATCTACCGTTACATCGGTCAAACCGACTTTTTGCATGAGTTTAGAAGCAGGACTAGGTGCAGGTGTTGTAATCTGTGCTTCCATAGCAAAGGAAACAGATACAACGCATAAGAAAATGAGTAATTTTTTCATTTTGAAAGTGTTTTAGATTGTTAGTGAAACAAAACTAAAGATAAAGCCATGTTAGATTTGTTAAGGGATTCTTAAAAGAAAATGACTCTCAACGAATAACAAACGGTTTGGAAATCCTACCTTTCTTTAAGTAAAAGGTTATAAAATAAATTGATGGACGTAATGAAGATGTATCTATTTTCCCATTTTTGATAGCAGAATCAGAGTCATAAAAAATTAGCCTGCCCGTCATATCAAAAATGGCCCTTTCAAAAACAGTATCATCTGTAGCTAATTGGTAGTTTAAGGTAAATGGTCCCATAGGCTGGTATAACAACAATTCGATGTCTTTGTCTATATTTTGGGGTATTATCTTTGGTTCTAGTTCAAAAAAAAATAAGCGAGACAGAGAAGTAATCTGAAATGAGGTATTAGTATAGTTTTCACATGTAAAAAAATACCTATTTTCTGAATGAGCAATAGATTCTACCTGAGCAATACCTGTGTTCAAGGGTGATTTAGAAACCGTACCTGAAAATATAGAAGTATCGTTCAAACCCGATACTTCAACAAAAAACGGCAATAATAAACGAGAATAGCCAATTAATATCAACTGCTGTTTTAATTCATCGTACGTTGCACCGGTAATCAATCCCTCTACTTGATAACTATCTAACCTTTTGGCCATATGCACTCCAGAAGTTTTTGGAAGTTTATAGGCAACGGTTCCAGCACTTTTCCACTGCTTGGTCAACACAACAAGTACGTCTTCATAAGCAAACAGCGCTTCCGCATCCCAGTCACTATTGGGTGCAGCTGTAAAATCCGATTGGTCTTCGTAGTTGAATTCGATTAGTGCTGCCGTAACAGTATCTGAAGCCAAATATTGAGCTTTGGAAATTTTATAAATGCGTAAATCTGTCCGGTTTCCATTAAAATTCCCAAAATCCCCAATATAAATATAGTCCTCATCTTGGGCCAGGTCTTCCCAATCCCTATTCTGCGCATTTATTATCTGAACGATTCTTAAAATTGCTCCGCTAGTTGGGTCGATTTCAAAAAGTTCTGCAGTATTTCCTGAGTCATTGTGGGTTATCAATTTATCATCAAAATAAATGAGTCCAGATGTCTCTCCTATGCGTTCCTCCAAATTACCGATTTCAATAACTTCGGTTTGCGCAAAAATTGATAAGCCCAAGAAAAAGCATAAAAACCATGTGTTTTTACAAGCTATGTTATTGATAATCTTAAACATGATGCATAAAATAGCGATAAAACAGGTAATTCTATACATCATTACATCGCAAAAATCAATTATGTTTAACTTTTAAAATTTTTTGTTAAACAAATTGAGGGTATATTTGTAAAAACAGTTTTATGAAGCTATACCAATTACATGCAAAGCAACAATTGCCCATATCCAAATCCGATGCATGGGATTTCTTATCCAACCCAAAAAATCTTAAGGTAATTACGCCGGAAAAGATGGGGTTTCAGATAGTTTCAGGAGCTGAAAGACCAATGTTTCCAGGTCAAATTATCCAATATAAAGTATCTCCGTTTCCAGGTTTTAAAACAAAATGGGTATCAGAAATCACCCATGTAGAGCAAGGAAATTATTTTGTAGATGCCCAGTTGTTCGGTCCTTATGCACTGTGGCACCACAAACATTTTATTTCAGAGATTGAAGGCGGGGTGGAGATGGAGGATATCATAGATTATAAAATTCCTTTTGGCATTTTGGGACAAATAGCACACCCCATATTGGTAAAAGGTCAGTTAACGTCAATTTTTAAATTTAGAGAGCAAAAACTAACGGAATTATTTGGTTCTATTGAAGGCTCCCAAACAGAAATACATTTTAAATCGTTTTAAATTATGAGCAAGAATATTCTTTTAATAGGTGGTTCACATGGGATTGGCCTAGCAATGGCGAAGCAGCTGCAAAAGGACAATAACGTCTATATAGCTTCTCGTACCAGCGAAGAATTGGGCAGTTTAAATGTAACGCACATTCCGTTTGATGCCACTACCGATACGCTTGATAGCTCGATATTACCAGATGAAATCCACGGATTTGCATACTGCCCGGGGAGCATCAATCTAAAACCTTTTAAAATGATGAGTACGGATACATTTCAAGAGGATATGCAACTTAACTTCTTTGGTTTGGTCAAAACAGTAAAAGAAATTATTGGTAAAATGGTCGAAGGGAGCAGCATGGTATTCTTTAGTACTGTTGCCGTTGGTACGGGAATGCCCTTTCATACCAGTGTTGCTGCTGCTAAGGGAGCAATAGAAGGTTTTGCAAAGTCAATGGCGGCCGAGTATGCACCAAAAATAAGGGTGAATGTAGTAGCACCATCTTTGGTTGATACGCCACTTGCAAAACGTCTGCTAAGCAATGATAGAAAAGTAGAGATGATGTCGCAGCGCCATCCCTTAAAAAGGGTTGGAACGGCTAATGATATTGCCAGCATCGCCCTATTTTTACTAAGCGACAACAGTACCTGGATGACAGGACAAATTGTAGGTGTAGATGGTGGAATGTCTACCTTGAATATTAGCTAAAATGAATAAAGAGATTGCAATTTTTTGGTTTAGAAGGGATTTACGTTTAGATGATAATGTAGGTTTTCTAAAAGCATTGAAAGGAGACTATCCCGTACTGCCTATATTTATTTTTGATTCGGAGATTCTCGATAAACTCCCTGCAGATGATCCACGGGTGACCTTTTTGTATGAAACACTTCAAAAAATGCGGGCGGAGCTTCGGGAAAACCATAACAGTTCCATTGCATTATATCATGGAAAACCTGATGTTATTTTTGAGGAACTGATCAAAGATTTCAGTGTGAAACAAGTCTACACTAACCATGATTATGAACCCTATGCTAAAGAACGTGACCAACAGATGAATAAACTGTTTTCCGAAAAAGATATCGAATTCAAGACCTTCAAAGACCAAGTCATTTTTGAAAAAGATGACGTTGTAAAAGATGATGGTGCCCCTTACGTTGTGTATACACCGTATAAAAACAAATGGAAATCCATCTTCAAAGAAGAAGATTTAAAAATCCATCATACTAGCCAGCACATGGGTAATTTAATACAGGATTCTGGACTACCAAATCTATCACTTTCGGAAATGGGATTTGAAACTGCATCAATAAAAGTGCTCGATTATACCGTTACCCCTGCGCTAATTCAAAACTACGAGGACACTAGAAACTTTCCTGCAAAGAAAAATGGAACTTCCCGTTTAGGGCCACACTTACGTTTTGGTACCGTCTCTATTCGAAAAATGATGAAAAAAGCGATAACCGAAACAAATGAGGTGTTTTGGAGCGAACTCATTTGGCGTGAATTTTTTATGCAGATTCTCTGGCATTTCCCCCATACTAAGGATAAAGCCTTCAGACCAAAGTATGACCGAATTGAGTGGCGGAACAATGAAGAGGAATTCGAAAAATGGAAAAATGGGGAAACTGGTTACGCTTTGGTCGATGCCGGAATGCGGGAACTGAACCAAACCGGATATATGCACAATCGCATACGAATGTTGGTAGCCAGTTTCCTCTGTAAGCACCTTTTGATAGATTGGCGATGGGGTGAAGCTTATTTTGCGGAAAAGTTATTGGATTACGATATGAGCTCCAATGTGGGCAATTGGCAATGGGCGGCTGGTAGCGGTGTTGATGCGGCTCCATACTTTAGAATATTCAATCCCATGACCCAAATCGATAAATTTGACAAACAAAAAGAATACATCAACAAATGGGTTACGGATTTACAGGAGTTTACGTACCCAGATAAAATGGTAGACCATAAAATGGCACGGGAACGTTGTTTAAAGGTTTACAAAGAGGCGGTAGCTTAGTACTAGATCATTTAGACAATTGTCGTTCAATCTCTTGTTGATCCGCCAATCGCCTTCTTAGAATATTTACGTAACGTAGCGCTTCTCGTGTTCCATAATCAGAATAGGATTTAGAGGCCCAATCTATGGCTTTTTGTAAATCTCCATTGATTTCATTGATGATGGCCATGTTATAATATGCTCTTCCCGCAACCTTTCGTTTTGGATTCTCCACCTCTGCATTCCATAAATCTGCTGCACCGTCCCAGTCGCCTGTTTGTGCCCTTCTTTTGGCAATTATAAAGTTATCTGTGCCTCTCACAAAATAATCTCTGGCTACCCTTCTATGTAATTGTCGCAAATTGAGCCCATAATTGGTCCCCAATTGATTGCTCACCTGCATAACCCCTTCTTTTCGGGCAATAACCGCCTCAACAGCTTTTATTGGGTTGATTCCTTCACCCCTAGAAACAATTTCGTCATTAGAAATGAATTGATTAAGGATTTGTTTGCTCTTTGAATCATAAATCCTCCATCCATTTTTAATTAAGGTACGTAGGGTTACCCTATGACCGGGAACTTTAGCTTTGATGCCCAAGTCGTTGGGTATGTTCACTATGGTAGCTTGGTAATCCGCTTGAGTGTCCGTATCATAAAACTCCAGTGAGAACAATACATCAACATTATTTTCAGCACAAATCCGTTCCACAAGTTCCCATGGTAACTGAGCTGGAAAGACACCAAGTCCTTTTCGTATAGCTTTAACGGAATCTATTATTTTAATGGCTTCAAACTGTCCATTTCTCTCCAGTTCAGTGGTTAGTCCTTTAATTGCAGCCGATGCCCCTTCCCTATCTAAGTTTAACCCCTCCAAGGAAAGAATCTTATCGATTTTATCAATTGCATTATGCTTCTCCGAAGCCAAACTTCTGTTGATAACACCAATGGTTTTTACATCTTGTGGCAATGATACAAGAGCAGGTTCGGTTACACCAAGAGTCAACCTATTGGTGGCACTACAACCCATTACTAAAAGGGTTAAAACAACTACAACAGCTATTTGGTTGAATATTTTCATAGGTTACGATTATTTACGACACGAATAAACCGGCCAAATGGTTGATTTTTAACGCAAAACATATACGATTATTGTTTGTTTAGAAGCCAAAACCAGAAAGACCAATATGAAAATTCTAGAATTCAGGCCACTCGGAGGAAACGATAGAAAATGGTATATTTACGTATAAACATCTCATCTTTCAAAGTTGATTATCCAAACAGAAAATAAAGTCTAAACCAACTACACTAAAAATGAAGAAAATCACATTATTACTGTTGACATCGCTCATGATGGTCACACTATCGGCCCAGAAAATGGGAACAAATAAAAAGGCGGTTATTGAATCCGTAGAGAAGCACAAAGAAAACCTTATCAAAATAAGTGACTCGATTTGGACATTTGCAGAAACCGCATTCAACGAATCCAAATCAGCTGAAGTATTGGCCAAGTATGCTGAGGCAAATGGTTTGAACGTAACAAGGGGCGTAGCAGATATTCCGACTGCCTTCACAGCTACCTACGGTTCAGGAAAACCCGTAATCAGCATTCTAGGGGAATTTGATGCACTTCCTGGGCTGTCACAAAAAACAGTACCTACCAAAGACCCAAGAATTGATGGTGCTCCCGGACATGGCTGTGGTCACAATATGTTTGGTGCCGCCAGTTTGGGCGCAGCGATCGCTATCAAAGAACAAATTGAAGCTGGAAAACTAAAGGGTACGGTCAAGTTTTTGGGTACTCCTGCGGAAGAAAAATATTTTGCAAAAGTATGGATGGTAAAAGCAGGGCTTTGGGACGATGTTGATGTAAACATTAGCTGGCACCCAAGCTCTAAAATAGAGGCAGATGTACAGAGCGGACTTTCTTTAATAGATTTTATAGTTGAATTTACAGGTCAGGCTGCGCACGCTTCAGCAGACCCATGGAACGGACGCAGTGCATCTGATGCGTTAGAGCTCTACACTACAGGTATCAATTACTACAGGGAACACATACGCCCAACTTCGCGTATTCATTACCACATTCAAGATGGAGGTCAGGTTGTCAATGTTGTTCCTGATTATTCCAAAATCTGGGTGCGTGTTCGAGACCCAAAACGTAAAATAATGCTTCCAACTTACGAACAAGTCAAAAAAATGGCCGAAGGTGCCGCAATTATGGCCAATGTAGACTATAAAATTTCTTTGGTTTCCGGTATTTATGAAACTTTAGTGAACCGTTCTGGTGGAGAAATCATGCAAAAGAATCTGGAACTTTTAGGTCCAATATCTTATACCGAAGAAGAAACAGTTTTCGGGAAAGCCATACAAAAAGCCACTGGAAAACCAGAAATTGGTATGGATAGTGAAATTAAGCCTTTGCGGGAAACAGAAGAGAATCCTGGTGGCGGTTCAACCGATGTGGGTGATGTAAGCTGGAACGTGCCCAATATCAATCTAGGAGTAACCGTAGCGCCAAAAGATACCCCTTGGCATTCTTGGGCAGTGGTTGCATGCGGTGCCATGAGTATTGGTCACAAAGGGATGATCTATGCTTCCAAAGCTATGGCAATGACCATGACAGATCTTTTTGAAAATCCGAAATTAATAGAAAAAGTAAAAGAGGAATACAAAACCCGAAAAGGTGATGAAAAGTATGAAGCCATGATTGACGGCCCACCACCTATTGGAGGGAATTAACAAAATATCGACACACAAATTCAAGTATCTTAAATACCTTTTTTGAGCACATGGGTCGATATGAATTATAATAAAATAATCACTGTCGACCTTTATTATCGAATGATGGAGAAAACTATACTACTATTGGCGTTGGGATTATTTACAAAGTCACATAGTCAACAAAATAAGCTTGTTTTTTTTGATAACCTTATCAATAAGAATTGGCAGGCCGAAGGCAATTGGACAGACGGTTCAAAGTTTAAACAAGAAATTGAATTTCAATATAGCTTGGACAGTATTTTGGTTCTTGCCAAAGCCAAAGGGTTTACCAACAAGGAACAAACAGCTTACGGAGAACGAAATCACGGGATACGCAAATATGATTCTAAATCAGATACCGTAAGATTTTGGGAGTTTGATGTTTTTGGCGGAGTTACTGAAGGCAGTGTGACCACAAAAGGCAAGGACATCATCTACTCTTACAAATATGGAGAAACTACAGTAACTGATTACTGGGAATATGTAGATGCCAATACCTATAATTTTACAGTTGGGGATTATATAGATGGGAATTGGGAACAGACCTATTTGAGCACACAGTTTACAGCAGCTAAAAGACCAGATATGGCCTTTACCTTTGACCATCAATCTTTGATAGTGACCAACTTGATGAAAACTGGGGATTTTTATAAAGAGGTATTCAATTTTAAGGAAATTGAACATCCAGAGAAAAAACCTGGGTTTCGATGGTTCAATATGTATGGGAATACGCAATTGCATTTAATCAAAAAGGATGTTATTGAATTTAAAAAGGATAAGAGCATACACTTATGCCTTGCTGTCGAGAATTTGGAAAAATTTATAGACCATCTCATTGTTAAGGACATAGATTTTTACGATTGGCCCGGCAATAAGGGTTCGGTCACGGATAGAGCAGATGGCGTAAAACAAATCTATATCCAAGACCCAGAAGGGTATTGGATTGAAATTAATACAACAAAACATTGATTATGAGCAGTGCAATCATTCAAACCATTCCTTTGGGCTTTCCATGGCAAACACAAGATCCCTTTCTCTTTTGTGTATATCACCTGGATCATTATCCTAAAGGAAATGAAGATATGGGGCCAGACCCTATTCTTCTTGAAGGTAGAAACTTGGGCAATGATTTTACCATAAAGGATGGTTGGCGTATGTATCATGGGCAAACTATACCTGGGTTTCCATATCATCCGCATCGTGGTTTTGAAACAATTACAATCGTAAACAAAGGGTATTGCGACCATTCGGATTCCCTAGGTGCTGCAGGAAGGTTTGGTGAAGGAGATACACAATGGATGACCGCTGGAAGAGGCGTACAGCACTCTGAAATGTTCCCATTACTTAACACAGATAACGATAACCCTTTGGAGCTTTTTCAAATTTGGTTGAATCTTCCAAAAGCCGATAAATTTGCAGAGCCGCACTTTAAAATGTTATGGCATGAAGACATCCCTGTAATCGATGAAGGTAATGCACAGATAAAGGTGATAGCGGGAAATTACAGAGGAACCCAAGCCAATGAACCTGCACCGAATTCATGGGCTTCGAATGCCGAAAATGAAGTTGCAATTTGGAATATTCATGTAGACGCCAATACTGAATTTATAGTACCAAAAGCGAATTCTGAAGTTAGCAGAACACTCTATTTTTATGAAGGTTCCGAAATTTACTTTGATGAACGAAAAGTCAATCCAAATTTTGGTATCCTTTTAGATGCCTCACAAGATGTTGTTATTAAAATTGGAGAAAAGAAAGCTCATTTTCTAATGCTACAGGGAAAACCTATTGACGAACCCGTAGCCAAATATGGTCCTTTTGTAATGAATACGGAACAAGAGATACAACAGGCCATGGAAGAATACCAACTTACCCAATTTGGCGGATGGCCTTGGCCCCATGCCGACAATGTCCATGACAAGGAAAAAGGGCGTTTTGCCAAATACCCAGACGGCACATTAATTGAAAAATAAATGACACTTACATTAAAACTCGCTGCATTCTATAATGTACTTTGGGGTGCTTGGGTCATTTTATTCCCGAATCATTTCTTTGAACTCGTAGGCATGGAACTGCTTAATCATCCTATGGTGTGGCAAGGCATGGGCATGGTAATAGGGGTTTACGGATTAGGCTATTGGTGGGCTTCTTACAATCCTATGCGGCATTGGCCCATTGTAGCCGTTGGGTTTCTGGGTAAAATATTTGGGCCTTTAGGATTTCTGTTCAACTACATTCAAGATATTGTACCATTTGAATTTATTTATACACTCATTACCAATGATTTTATATGGTGGATTCCTTTCTTTCTTATCTTGAAAAAAGTACACACTGATTACAAGTGGAAACTAACGCAATGAAAAAGATTTTCTTGTATGCATTCGTTATTTTCTACCTGCTTGCAGGCATATACCATTTTGTAAATTCTGAATTCTACTATGGCCTAATTCCAGATTATCTTCCTTTTCCTAAGTTGTTGAACTTTGCAAGTGGCTCGTTTGAAATACTCTTTGGAGCTTTGATCCTGTTTTATAAAACAAGAAAAATAGGTGCCTATGGCATTGTAATACTCCTTTTACTATTTATACCATCCCATATGTATTTTATCCAAATAGGTTCCTGTACCGAGAACAGTTTATGTGTTTCGCCTTGGATTTCATGGACTAGATTAATTGTGGTACATCCACTGCTCCTATTTTGGGGCTTGTGGGTTTCCCAACTAAAACTACACCATGAAAATTGAATTTATACGAATACTGTTCGATTTTGGTCTACTCGTACTCATTTGGATGGTACAGCTCATTATCTATCCTAGTTTTATTTTTTATGAAAAAGCAGACTTGATTAAATGGCATCAGGTTTACGTAAAACGTATTTCATATGTAGTGATTCCATTACTATTTGGACAATTGCTTATTAGTCTATGGCAGATTTATGCGTTTGTATCCATTTACACCATCGGGAGTTTTGCATTGATAGTTTGTGCATGGATTTCTACGTTTACACAATTTGTGCCCATGCACAATCAAATCTCGTCTACCAAATTTGATACAAAGCTTTTACAACATCTTGTACATCGTAATTGGTTGCGAACGGCGCTATGGTCTTCAGTATTTATTTGGACAGCGCTAGAAGTTTTTATACGCGCGTAATGTCGGCCCCAATAGCTCTTAAGCGCTCATCTATATTCTCATAACCGCGGTCTATCTGTTCAATATTGTGAATGGTCGAAGTGCCTTTGGCCGAAAGTGCCGCTATCAAAAGGGAAACCCCTGCTCTAATATCCGGAGATACCATGGTCGTAGCTTTTAACGTGGATTTAAAATCATGGCCTATGACTGTGGCACGATGTGGATCACATAGAATAATCTTTGCACCCATATCTATTAATTTATCCACAAAGAAAAGTCGGCTTTCGAACATTTTTTGGTGAATCACCACTTCTCCTTTGGCTTGTATGGCCACAACCAATAGAATGCTCAGTAAATCTGGCGTTAATCCGGGCCAAGGTGCATCAGCTATGGTCAATATAGATCCATCTATATAATTCTGCACCTCATATCCGTTCTCATGTTTGGGGATATATATATCGTCGCCTTTTCGTTCTATTCGTATTCCCAGTTTTTGAAACGCATTGGGTATTTGTCCCAAATCATCCCAACTTACATTTTTAATGGTCAGCTCGCTTCGGGTCATTGCAGCCAAACCTATCCAGCTACCGATTTCAATCATATCTGGCAGCATTGTATGGGTTGTTCCTCCTAAAGATTCTACGCCTTCAATAGACAAAAGATTAGAACCTATACCGGTAATTTTCGCCCCCATCCTGTTCAACATCTTGCATAATTGTTGCAGGTAGGGTTCACAAGCGGCATTGTAGATTGTTGTAGTCCCCTCCGCCAATACAGCTGCCATTAGGATGTTTGCAGTTCCTGTGACCGAAGCTTCATCCAAGAGCATATAGGCACCTTTGAGTTTTTCCGCTTCCACACCATAAAAGTATTCCTCTCTGTTGTATCTAAACTTAGCACCAAGTTTTATAAAGCCTTCAAAATGAGTATCTAGACGCCTGCGTCCTATTTTATCGCCTCCAGGTTTTGGAATATATCCTTTACCGAATCTTGCCAGTAATGGACCAACTAACATAATGGAACCTCGCAATCCCCGACCGTCTTGCTTGAACTGGTCGGATTGTAGGTAGTCCAGATTAACATCATCAGCCTTAAAAGTATAAGAGCCCTTTCCCTTTTTTTGAATCTTGACCCCCAAGTCTTCAAGTAGCGCAATCAACTTATTGACATCTATGATATCTGGAATATTATTGATCGTGATTTTTTCTCCTGAAAGCAGTACGGCACAAAGAATCTGTAGTGCTTCGTTCTTTGCTCCCTGAGGTGTAATTTCACCGTGTAACTGGTGACCACCTTCTATCCGAAATGTTCCCATGTATTCCTTTGGAATTTAATACCTTTTTTTACCTCTGTTGTTACGTTGTCCCTTTTTATTATGACTACTACCACCGCTTCTATTGGATTTAGCTAGGCGATTTTTAAGAAACTGTCCACTATCGGTCAAACTCTCGCCCTTTGGGGCCAAGTCTATTTCCCCGTCGCTCAATTCTTTTAAGTGTGCGAAAATCGCCGAATCTTCAACCGTATCCTTGTTCCAGTTTAGGTAACACTTCTTCATGTGGTTGGCAATGGCATATTCCAATCCAGAGCGCATATCACCCTTTTCCCATTTAATGGCCACATCTATCATTCTTTTAATGTTGTTACCGTAAAATCGATACTTTGGATGGTTTTGTGGATATTCCAAAGGCTCCGGTCGCTGTTGCAAAACTTCCTGTGGTGTAATGGGGAATGGGGAATCAACATCCAATTTAAAATCGGACATAATAAAAAGTTGGTCCCATAACTTATGTTGAAAATCTGCAACATCACGTAAATGAGGCTGTAAATTACCCATTACACTAATAATGGACTTAGCAACTTTATTACGTTCTTCTTTATCGGCTATGGAGACGGCATGGTCGACCATTTTTTGAAAATGACGTCCGTATTCTGGGATTATAAGCTTGGTCCGCTCCGTATTATATTCTAAATTTTCTACTAGATTCAAATTAAAAGAGTTTAATGAAATTAATTTAGTGGGAAGTCTTTCCACTAACGCATGCAAAATACTAAAATTATGTCAATTGTAGGTTTTATAGGGAAATTACTCCCTCAATACTGGAAACTTCCTTGTACTTGGCAATAACCTCATCTGGGTTATTTAGGTGCACGGTAATGGAAACACTGGTGTATGTGCCTTTTTTGGATTGTTTTGATTCTATGACCGCCCCAGGTATATTGAAGATAGTTGTGATCTGGTCAATTTTCTCTTCATCGGTAGGTACGATAAACTTGTACAGATAGTTGGACGGCCACTGCGTATTCTCCAACAACTGTTCTTTCAATCTAGCATAAAATGCATCGGACTCCTCCTTGTTCATGCGTCTATTTTGTGCAAAGATATGGGTTAGCTTACAATTTTTTTTCCTTCTTCGTATTTCATTACTTTGTATTGATAAATTTTTGCGGTTGAATACAAAAAAAGTAGTTATTACAGGAGCACCTGGAACTGGAAAAACCTCAATAATCAATGACTTGGAAAACAAGGGTTTTCAGTGTTTCCATGAGATTATACGAGACATGACTTCCGAAGCGAAAATAAACGGTGAATCTAGTGAATTTATATCCAATCCGTTGGTGTTTGTTGATGATGCAATGCAGTTTAACAAAGACCTATTATCCGGAAGGGCAAAACACCATGAAGAATCACAGCACCTAAACGTGGCTTTGAGTTTCTTTGACCGCGGTGTTCCGGACGTATTGGCCTATATGGATTTTTTTGAACAAGCCTATGGAGAAGATTTTATTGCCGTATGTAAGAATCATCGGTACGATGTTATATTCATTGTACCTCCTTGGAAAGAAATCTATATTTCAGATAATGAACGTTTGGAAACCTTCGAGGAAGCTGAAAAACTTCATAATGCCTTGATGAAGACCTATACAACGTTCGGGTACGAGCCAATACTAGTTCCGAAAAAACCTGTTGAACAGCGAACTACATTCATACTGGATTTACTTAATAACAATTAGTGCAGAAAAAAGCCGTAGTAGTTTTAAAAGAGATTTGGGGCTTTGAAGCTTTCAGGGGCTCTCAAAAAGAAATCATCGATGCTGTTATCTCCGGAAAAGATGTTTTAGCGTTACTGCCTACTGGAGGGGGAAAATCCATTTGCTATCAAGTACCTGCCTTGGTGAACGAAGGTATCTGTATTGTTGTCTCGCCACTGGTAGCGCTGATTCAAGATCAGGTGGATCGGTTAAAGTTAAAAGGTATTAAAGCGATTGCACTTACTGGAGGAATTTCCTTTGAAGAACTCAACAACCTCTTGGACAACTGTCTTTATGGAAATTATAAATTCCTGTATTTATCCCCTGAACGTTTACAACAATCCGTTGTCCAACAAAGGATTAGGGAGATGAATGTAAATCTAATCGCAATTGATGAAGCGCATTGTATATCGCAATGGGGAAATGATTTTAGACCGGCTTACTTGGAATGTGCAATCTTGAGAGAACTTGCTCCAAATTCACCAATGATTGCACTTACGGCAACCGCTACGCCAAAAGTTGTAGAAGACATCTTGGAAAATCTTGAGCTCAAAGAGGCTAAGATATTCAAAGATTCATTTTCCAGGTCCAACATCATATTTAAGGTTAAAAAAACAGAAGATAAGCTCTATCAACTTAAAAAGTATATAACTACTATACCAGGTAGTTCCATTGTTTATGTAAGATCGCGTAAAATGTCTTTGTTCCTTGCTGAATTTTTAAATAAAAATGGATGTAAAGCTTCCTTTTTCCATGGAGGGATTTCTAGAGCAGAGAAAAAAGAAAAGTTGAGCCTATGGCTTGATGGTGATTTAGAAATCATGGTAGCCACCAATGCTTTTGGAATGGGTGTGGACAAACCAAATGTTCGATTGGTAGTACATTATCAGGTTCCGGATAGTTTAGAAAGTTATTTTCAAGAAGCAGGACGTGCGGGGAGAGATGGCGAAACAGCTACTGCGGTTCTACTGAATACCAAAGAAGATGAAGAATTGGCGAAAAAGCAATTTATTACTTCGTTACCTGATGTCGATTTTGTCAAAAAACTTTATGCAAAGTTGAACAGTTATTTTCAGATTTCTTACGGGGAATCGACCTCGGAAACATTCGCCTTAAAATTTAATTCGTTTTGTAGGCGTTACGAATTCAACCCAAATATGGCATACCATGGTTTGCGTATTCTCGACCAAAATTCCGTAATTAACTTATCCGATACCTATAATGAAAAAACCACACTTAGATTTATTGCCTCCAAAACAAATATTTTCAATTACTTGGACAATAACCGTAAGACCGCACCGGTAATACAAACAATTCTTCGCACATATGGTGGAATCACAGATTATAACACCAGCATTAATATCCAATTGATTTCAAAAAAAACAGGAGAACAAGAAAAATCAATAAAGAAAATACTGGAACAGCTTCAAACGGATGGTATCGCAGAATATAGGAATACAGCTAGCGACTTGGAAATCAATTTTCTGATTCCACGAGAAGATGAACGGACCATAAATACCTTTGCAAACAAGATTAGAGACTTTAACAAGGTCAAACAAAGCAATATGGATGCTATGTTGGGTTACATCAACAATACCAGCTCATGTCGCAGTAACTTTATACTAAATTATTTTGGGGAAGACGTAAAAGAAGAATGTGGGACTTGCGATATTTGCACGACAAGCAATGACCATAGTTTATTTGATATTAAATCAGAAATAATCCAATTATTAAAGGCTAGTCCAAAAACCTCTAGAAAACTTGCAGAATCTATGACCGTTGATGAAAAGAAAATTTTGGAAGCATTAGTGATACTGCTCGAAGATGAAACGGTACTTTTAAACTATAAAAATGAATATGCCATCAATGTCCAATAGTTCTTTACGTATCGTGTTTATGGGAACACCAGATTTTGCAGTTGTAAGCTTAAAAGGTATTCTAGACGCAGGCTTTAATGTAGTGGGAGTGATTACAGCACCAGATAGGCCAGCAGGCAGGGGAAGAAAGATTCAGGAATCTGCGGTAAAACAATTCGCGACAGCACAAAACTTAAAGATATTACAGCCCACAAATTTAAAGAGTGAACAATTTTTAGAGGAACTTAAAGATTTGGAGGCAAACCTTCATGTTGTTGTCGCCTTTAGAATGCTACCCAAAGGCGTTTGGCAGATGCCCAAATTTGGTACGTTTAACCTTCATGCTTCTTTACTGCCACAGTACCGTGGAGCCGCTCCAATAAATTGGGCCGTAATCAATGGAGAAACCAAAACAGGGGTCACTACTTTTTTTATTGATGAAAAAATCGATACCGGAGGTATCATACTACAAAAAGAAGAAGAAATCCAATTAGAAGATACCGCAGGTACGCTTCATGATAGGTTGATGATATTGGGGGCCGAACTTGTTGTAGATACATGCCAACAGATTTCTGAAGGTAAAGTTGCCAGTACTACACAAAAACATTTTGAAAATTTAAAACCAGCACCTAAACTTCATAAAGAAAATTGTAAGATCGATTGGGAAGCACCTTTGGCAAACATCCATAACCATGTTCGGGGTTTAAGCCCCTACCCTTCCGCATGGTGTTATTTGTTGAACGGCGAAAAAGAAGAAAGTATCAAGATTTATAAAACCCGCATAGCGCTAGAAAAACATGATTATAATGTAGGGCGACTTTTTGCGGATAAAAAGACTTTAAAAGTTGCTACTAAAGAAGGGTATCTACAACTTTTGGAAATACAACTTTCGGGAAAGCGAAAAATGAACGTTTCTGAAATTCTGAACGGCTTAAATCTTCATGAAAATGCATGTCTTCGCTAAAGCCTTACTATGACTAGGCTTGCAATTGGTCGACTTTTTTTTCTACTTTATCAACAAACGTTTCAAGTTATCAACAAAAAACCCTATTTCCCTTGGTTTTACTTGCGTTAAAAGCAAATCCATATAAATTTGTTTAGCATTAAAATTATTTTAACAACAATTAATTTAATTCCATTATGAACAAAACAGAATTAATCGATGCCATGGCAGCTGATGCTGGCATCACTAAGGCAGCAGCTAAAAAGGCATTGGAATCTTTCTTAGGAAACGTAGAAGGATCTCTTAAAAAAGGAAACAGGGTTTCTTTAGTAGGTTTTGGTTCTTGGTCAGTATCCAAGAGAAATGCAAGAGAAGGTAGAAATCCACAAACTGGAGCAACTATCAAAATCGCAGCTAAGAACGTAGTAAAGTTCAAAGCAGGAGCAGAATTGAGTGGTTCAGTAAACTAATCGATTACCATTTGAAATATATTAAAGCACTTCTTGAGAAAGAGGTGCTTTTTTATTTTCTGCATTTTCCAGCGTTTTTTGTAATTATAATATATTATGTTACATTTAAGAATAAGAATCTAAAATTACTATGGTTAGCCTTAAACCTAAAAAAGGAAAACTACTGGTTGCCGAACCAACATTAACAGGCGATGTTTCTTTTAATAGATCGGTAGTTTTGCTTGCTGAACATAACAATGAGGGGTCTGTAGGTTTTATTCTAAATAAGCCTTTGGATTATACCATAAACGACCTTATTTCTGAAATTACCGTTCCCTTCAAAGTTTTTAACGGAGGCCCCGTAGAGCAGGACAATCTTTATTTTATACATAAAGTACCTCACCTTATCCAAGACAGTATTGAGATTTCTGATGGTATATTTTGGGGTGGTGATTTTGAACAAACCGTAGAGCTTATCAATAACGAGACTATCACTGCCCAAGATATACGTTTTTTTTTAGGATATTCCGGTTGGGATTCCAGTCAGTTAGATCAGGAACTTTCTTCAAAATCGTGGATTGTAGTACAAAATGAATATGAAAGCGGAATCCTAGAAAAATCTTCCAATGCTTTTTGGAAAGAAAAAATGGTAGAGCTTGGCGGAGACTATCTATTATGGTCCAATGCCCCTGAAAACCCTTCCTTAAATTAGGCTAACCAATTCTGGCCTTTGCATTCAGTTTTCCTATTAGACTTTTACTGATACTATTGGAATACTCTTTTTTTCGATACTTGCTTATAGGCCGTATGCCATCAATGCTATTGGTTATAAAAAGTTCATCCGCTTTTTGAAGTTCAAAGGGTGAAATCGATACTTCTTGTAACTCGAAATCCGGAATGCCATTTATAATCTCCATTAGTTTTTTCCTAATGATACCATCCAAACTGCCGTCACTCAGAGGAGGCGTTTTAATGACCTTATCCTTGACCAAAAAAAGATTACCGTTAATAACCTCGACTACTTGTTTATTGTTATTGATGAGAATGCAGTTTTCATATCCGTTTTCTTTGGCATAAACGCTGGCAACCACATTTAGAATTTTATTGGTCGTCTTTAAATTGGACAACATGTCTTTATTGATGTAGTAGTCTTTAAAAAGCTCCACTTCGTAATGTTCGTCATTAACAAGATAAAACGGTGATTTTAATTCACTTATTTCAATGATATAAGAGACTTCATTGGTTTTAGGTCCATAAAGCCCTCCGCCATTTCTGAAGACGGTTAAGCGTACCCTGGCCGAATTGATATCCAATCCATTTTCACCAACAGTTTTTAGAATCTGTTCTTCCAAGAATTCCAATGTGAACTCCATGGGTATTTCCATTCTCAGGATACGCATGGAAGACATCAACCTAAAATAGTGGTCTTCCCAAAAGAAGATGGTACCGTTTACACAACGAACCGTCTCAAAAAGAGCATCCCCGTACTTTAGTCCCCTGTTATCGTAATTTAAAATATCGGTATCCTTGGAAAAAAGTTTGCCGTTAAAATTGACCATAAAAAAAGCCTTGAAAAAATCAAGGCCAAATATACGTTTTAGTTGAGAATACTGCTATTTTGAACCCAGTACTTGTTTTAAATCCGATACTTGGTTTTCCCAAAGCATTTTAGCTTCATCCACTTCGTCTTCTTCGGCAAAGTCGGTTATGAACAACGAAACGTCTTTAGTAATCTCGTCTACAATAATCTTCATCTCAAAAAAGGTATCATCATCGTTTTCTTCCCAAGAAAATTTAACAAATTCGTCACTCTTCCGCTTCAACATCTTTGCACTTTCTTCAGATCCGTCCCATATAAAAGTAAACAACTCACTACGGGAATTTACATTATCGGCATACCATTCTGATAGGCCGGAAGGAGTAGAAATATATTGATAAAGCAACTGTGGAGAAGCTTGAATAACAAATTCTATTTCAAATTTAATCTTATCACTCATTATACTGTTCAGTTTTTCCTTTCAACAATTGATATAGTTTGGGAAGATATAAAAATAAATATCAAATAATAAATTAATAATGAATTTTGATTCGGCAAAAATTAAACTTTATATTTGCAGCCGCTAAAAAGGCATGGCGAGGTAGCTCAGCTGGTTAGAGCGTCGGATTCATAACCCGGAGGCCGAGGGTTCAAGTCCCTCTCTCGCTACAGGAAAACAGAAGAACCCCCAAGACTTGAGTCTTGGGGGTTCTTGTTTCTACTCAAGGAAAAAAACCTTTCATATATAGAACAGGTAAAAACAATAAGAACGCTATCCAAAAGGCAATTACCTCCCTAATAAATATCAAATATCTTTATCCAAAGTATACACCCTATTTTAAATAAAAGTTAATTGTTTGTATAATCAATACTAAATGTAATATTATTCTTATAATTTTTGAGTATTATTCATTACATTTAATAAGGCCAAATTATATGATATAACGATTAATTCTCTAGAATTCCATGTCAACAACCTTTTCCAATTTTAAACAACTTCTGCTGACTTTCAAACTGACAAAAAAAACCATGTTCAATGGTAAAATCCCAAACGCTTTAGTAGCCGAATTTTCATCCGGTTAAATAGAACCAGCACATAAAATCCCTTCACTGTTTTCTTAATAATAGTACTCCTTCATTCATAGTACAAATAATAAAGGTGAGACTACCCTATTGACTTATTTCAGCTTTGTTATAAACAAGGACACAACTTAAAATGGTAAAGTGAAATCTTCACAGGTTACCATCAAAGCAATTTATACATCTACCCATTTAAAAAACTTATGAAATGAAACTTAAATATTCACTTCTAACAACATTAATTTTATTCTCAATTTGTGTACTATCTCAGGATAAAAGCTATTTTTCAGAACTTGTACCGCCAACTCCAGACGTTGCTCAACTGGGACAATATGGGGTGACCCAAGTAGGCAAATATACTGGTACGGCCAATGTTAGTGTACCAATACATTCAATCGACCTCGATGGTCTTAATATTCCTATTGCCCTTTCCTATCAGACCGGGGGCATAAAAGTTGCCCAAGAAGCTTCATGGGTAGGTTTGGGATGGAATCTTTCGGCGAATGCAGTCATAACACGTCAAGTAAACGGTTATGATGACCTTGCAAATGGAAACGGTGCTGTTGGTTATCTTTTTAGTCCAAGCTACAGTCATGATAATTTGACTCCTGCTCAAGAAACTGCAATTTTCAATGCACATTTTAACAACATTCCCCATGATACGCAGCCTGATCTTTTCACTGCCAATATTTTTGGTGAATCTATTCAATTCCGATTACCAAAGAAGGGAGCAGGAAACACCGTAGAAGCGGTTGTTGTGAACAACAAGGTCTTTAAGGTGTACTACCGTGTCGACGAAAGGGATTTTACCATTGTCAACGGACAAGGATATGAATTCAACTTTGGAAAGGCCAACAATAATTTCTCGAAAGAGTTTACCACAATTTACAGAAGTGACGGGTCATCATTTTCCTCTGATAATGCTGCTTTGTCGGGTAGTATTGCCTATCAAACCAGTGACAACCTAAGGACGTGGCAAAAAAATTCAGCCTGGCACATTGACAATGTAATCGCACCCTCGGGCAGGACCATTAATTTTACATACGACAAGGTCTCTTACTTTGGTTATCCGAGCTTTTCAGAAAGTTACAACTTTGTCACGTGTACCGGCCTACCTTCCTATAACGGAATGGCATACGTTAATTATGATGGTGATACCTCCAAAGTAGTGAGCTGTTCCATAACTGGTTTCCAGGCATTGCATTTAAAAACGATAAGCGGAGATTTTGGCACAGTAGATTTTGTACTTTCCAATCGGGAGGATATCTCTTCAAGATACCAAACCAATAGTAATAATTTTCCATCCGTAGTAACCTCAGGCAATCCAATACAGCGATTAACAGGAATCACCATAAAAAACAGTCTTAACCAAATCATAAAGACGGTAGGTTTTAACCAATCCTATTTTAACAGTGATAAGTCTACGGATACGGGTAGCTATAAAAAAGAAAAATACATCAGGCTAAAATTGGATAGTGTCACGGTCAACGACCAGACCTATTCTTTTGAATATATACAACCAAATGATTTACCCGCCAAAGACAGTAAGGATGTAGACTTTTGGGGTTTTTACAATGGAAAATCCAATATGGGCAGAATGCCCTCATTTGGTAGATTGACCTTATGTAGCAACAATCAAAGAGACGTTTTCTTTAATCTGAAAGGAGCCAATCGTGGAGCCGATTTTGTATATGGCAAAATAGGATTGCTTAACAAAGTAATCTATCCTACAAAAGGATATACCGAATTTGAGTACGAAGGAAATTCTGCACTTGTGGATAAGCCCACATCCGCAGGGTATTCAAATATCAATACCAATTCCTCTGATATTGGCTACAACTATCAGTACCTAAAACGTACTTTAACTGATGGATATGAGACCAGATTATCACATGGGGACGTGTTCGAGATTACTACAGCAAACAATCTTCCTTTTGCCTTTAACATATTTGTGGATTATTCCATTGCCTGCGCTACTAACCCATGCACTGGAGGAGGTGTAGGCAACCAGGATATGGTAAGAATTGTAAAGCTAGATAATCCAGGAGCTGGCTTAAAGGAATCAATAAAGTATAGAGCACCTTCCCAAGGAAGTACAATTGTAGAATCTGAAGAATTTAATTTGCCAAATGGCACCTATAGATTTGAACAGCCATTTTTTGTATCGCCTCCTGGTGGGGAATTTTTAAGCTATTCAGTAAATGCTTACTTTCTTGACGACCCTTCTGATTCTCCATTTCCTTGGGAAGAGTTTGAGGTCGGTGGAGTACGTATTAAATATGTAACTAATCGAGATACCAATGGAAGCTTTATCAGTAAAAAGGAGTATGTCTATGAAGAAAGTAATCTAGGGCAAATTGTATCCACCGGTAAGCTGATGAACCAATTGGTATACCATTCCAAATATGGTTTTTTGGATTATACCCCCCAAAGTTTTTTAAATGTCTTTACCATGTCCTCTGGAAGCTCAGTTTCTTTGGATTTCTCTGCACAAGGCAGTCATATTGGCTATGGTTATGTTACGGAAAAGGACATTTCCAAAACAAGTGTTGCCAAGGGTACTATTCTTACTGCTTATGAAAACCTGCCTAACGAACTGGTCAATTATTTTTTAGGCTCCGTTCCTTTGAGCAACGGACCATATTCGGGAAATCCTGGAAGTATACAGAATTTGGATGTCCACTATGGTAATGCCTATTTAATTGGGGTTCCCCCTAAAACCTTTAACCATAGAAATGGTAAAGTACTCTGGGAAGAGACATGGGACAATGCTTTTAATCTGCTAAGACGGACAGATAATACGTATGAAAACTATGTAGTCGACAATATACCTGTGTACAAGGCCTATTTTTCATCTGTTGGCATGGTGGCCGATCATGGGTATGAGCAAACAAGCGGTCAATTTCTACCTGTAACTGTTCAAAATAACGAACATTTCGAAGGCGATATTCTTTCTACCTCAATTACAAATACTTATGAGCCTCAAAAAAACTTGCCCAGAAGTACTTCGACAACAACATCCGAAGATGGTATAACAAGAAAACAAGAGACCTTTTACATATTCGATACTGCTCATGGTATTGGTTCTGATCCGCATAGATCTAGCTTATTAGCTTTGAACAAGGTCACCGAACCAGTTCTTATCAGAAGCTACGAGAACAGTACACTTCTCTCGCAAACCAAGTTCAAATACGGAAGTTTTTTCGGAGATTATTGGCATACTGAAGTTTTAGAGGCTAAGGATGGTAATCAACTTATCCAGCGAATGGACTTCGTCTCCTATGATGACCTGGGAAATTTACTGGAGTACAAACAAACCGACGGGACATCGGTCAGCTATATCTGGGGGTATGACCAAATGTATCCCGTGGCCAAGGTTGTTAACGCGAACAGATTGGCCATAAATGCGCTTTTTAGCTCAAACTTTCATACAGGAACAGGAGGACTGACGACCGCTCAGGAAAATACATTGCGAGCAGGATTACCAAATGCGATGATAACCACCTATTCCTATAAACCAGCTGTAGGTGTAACCCGGGTTACTGACCCAAGAGGTAACATTATCAAGTACGAATACGATACAAATAATCGCCTCATTAATACAAAAGACAGGGACGATAAAATCATCACTGACTATACCTATCACTACAAAGGACAATAAACTCAAACCGATGATGAAAAAAAAGAAGCAAACCCATTCTGAAATTGGAAGAACAGGTATCTCGTACCTGTTACTTCTGGTGATTACTTGTACGAGCATTAATGCCCAAAAAATTGAGGGTCAAAACTATCTACTGGGAACATGGACTTTTGACAGTACAAGTCTTAAAAACTATATGGAGAATGAATCAAAACAAAGATTGGATTCATTGCCAAATGTCAAAGCCGTCTTTAAAGAGGCATATGAAGGTAGAAAGGAAACCTTTATGCCGAATGGAGAACATCTGACAACATTGACCGATGGTCGAAACACCAAGTCAAAATGGGCTTTAGATGAAAGTGGTATTCTTTTAATCAGTTATGTGGACGGATTTGTACAACGTTACCGGATTTCGGTCTTAACGGAAAAAGAAATTGTACTTGTGCCGATAAATACGGGAGATACGAGACCATTTATGACCGAGCTACACTTTTTCAAAAACTAAAACAACCCACCCATGCAAAATCTAACACACAACAAATACTTTATTACGCCATTTTTTGGGTTATTGGTATCGTTTTTATGCTGCTCTTTTGCCTATGGCCAGTATGCCATAATTGGACCATCAAGTGCTACTGCAGGACAAACCAAGAATTATACGCTTTCAGGTCCGTCACTTATTTATAATACTTGGTCCGTGAACAACGGGGGAACCATTGTTTCCAGTTCCGATTATCAAATTACGGTAAAGTTCAACAATGGGGGAAACACGACTATATCCGCAAGTATCTTAGGACCAGGATGGACCGGCTACGGAGCTTCCAAAATCGTTGCAGTTTCAGGGGGGATACCTGGAACACCTCCTAGCCCTTCCATTGCTAGTAATAATTGCGGACAGGCCTTATTAGAGCGGAACGGTTCGCCAGGTAATGGGATTACATGGTACTGGCAGGGAAAGACATCCAATGGAACAAGCACGACAAAAGGGTCAGGTACTACTTATGTTCCCAATGAAGGTAATGGTACCTACTACATTCGCGCACGGAACAGTTCAGGTCAATGGAGTACAGGTTCTGGAAGCCGATCTGTTACAATACGGAACTTTTCCGCAGGGTCAGTCTCTGGGGACCAAACTATTTGTTATGGTGGTGACCCTATTACCTTTAGTAACGTACAAGGCCCCAGCGGAGGGGATGGATATAGCATACAATGGATGTCTTCTACTAATAATGGGCAAACTGGATGGCTGCCTATTAGTGGAGCAACATTATACACCTACAATCCTCCACCAAACCTCACCAAAACGACTTGGTATAGGAGAAGGGTCACTTCCTGTGGCCAGAACCTTTATTCTTCTGGTACAAAGAAGATAAAGGTTACGGTTCTTCCCGATTTGGATGCTGGATCCATAAACGGAGTGGCCCCTATTTGTGAAGGAGAAAGTCCAGGTCAATTAAGCAATACTGCTCTCGCATCTGGTGGGAATAATAGTTATTCCTATCAATGGCAGGTTTCCAATAATGGTACCAGTGGATGGGCTAATGTTTCCGGTGCAAGCTCTTCCTCCTATACTCCAGGTACGCTCTCCTCAGATAAGTGGTATCGTAGAAGGGTAATTTCATGCAGTCAGACAAAATATTCAAATAAAACAAAAGTAGTTGTAAAACCATTACAGACGTATTATAGCGATGTGGACAATGATGGACTCGGAGATCCATTGAACTCAGTTCAAGATTGTGAGCAACCTGCTGGTTATGTTACCAATGCTTCAGATAACTGCACAAACATTTCTGACCCGTTCAACGAGTGTACCCCTCCTTTGAACAGCGACCCACAAACACATAATTACATCTACTCCCGAACGTATCAAAAACCAACTTCTTCGATACCCACATCAAAATTTGAAGATAACGATGACTATATCCAGAGCATCACCTACTATGATGGAATAGGGAGGCCACGACAACAAGTAGGAATACGACAATCGCCTGATTCCCTAGATATTGTGACCCATATAGGTTACGATGAATATGGCAGAAAAATAAAAGACTGGCTGCCTTTCCACGAGCCTACCGAAACCAGGGGATACTTTAGGACCGGTGATTTGGAAGCGTCTACAAGGGACTACCATAAACTTAAGTATGCGGACGACTTTCCCAATATGTCCAATATCGCTGTCAATGCCTATTCTCAAAAGGAATTTGAAGCATCACCTTTAAATAGGGTCCTCAAACAAGCCGCCCCGGGAAAGGATTGGAAAATGGGCAATGGACATGAGATGGAATTTGATTATGATACAAATAGTACCAATGAGGTGCGTCACTTTTCCGTTGCCTTTAGCGGTGGTGATACCGAGGCTCCCCAGTTGGTCAACCATGGTCATTATTCGGCCAAGGCTCTCTATAAAACCATAACCTATGACGAGAACCATGATGGTTCGGCCTCCAAACTGCACACCACCGAGGAGTTTACCGATAAGCTCGGCAGAGTCGTTCTCAAACGGGCCTATGGAGAAGTGGGGTCGCCGAGCGTAGTCGAGGCGCACGACACCCATTACGTATACGACAAATACGGGAACCTAACCTACGTCATCCCTCCCAAGGTAACCGTGGACAATGTAAGCAGCGTAGAACTTAACGAGCTCTGCTATCAGTACAAATACGATCATCGCAACCGCTTGGTGGAAAAAAAGCTGCCGGGCAAGGGCTGGGAACATATCGTCTATAATACTTTGGACCAACCCGTCATGACCCAAGATTCCGTGCAGCGGACCAACAACCAATGGTCCTACACCAAGTACGATGCTTTTAGCAGGGTGGTACTGGCGGGAATACTGGACCTTAACGTAACACGCACCCAGGCACAGACCAATGTGGAAAATGCCGCTGCCCAGTACGAGGAACGTGTGGGAGATGTGTATACGAACAATGCCTACCCTTCCATCTTCAACAGTTTTGGCGTGCCACAAATACATGTCCTCAACTTTTACGATGACTATGAATTCCCGCTTTTTGGCTATTCACTTCCCACTACGGTACTGGGACAAACAGTTACACAGAACGTAAAAGGTCTGCCCACCGGTGGGGGCGTATTGGTGCTGGACGGCAACGATGACAAATGGATAAGATGGGCCAAGGCCTACGACGAAAAGGGAAGGGTGATCGTTGAGGGAAATATTGATGAACTGACACAGACTTTTAAGCAAATTGAGACCAAACTGGATTTTGTGGGCAGGCCCGAACAGGTGGTCACCACCCATACCAAAGGAGCCAGTCCACCATTGGTGACCACGGACAACTTTGAGTACGACCATATGGGCAGGCTCACCAAACAAATCCAGACCATAGGGGCCCATACCGAGACCTTGGTGGAGCACACCTATGACGAACTGGGACAACTGGTACAGAAGAAAGTGGGTGGCGGTCTACAGACAGTTGACTACGATCACAACGTAAGGGGATGGCTCAAGCGTATCAACGACCCTTCGAGCATGGGCGATGACCTTTTTGCTTTTGGGATAAACTATAACACGGTCGACCATGGGGGAACACCACTGTACAACGGCAACATAGCCGAGACCAAGTGGCGGACTGCCAACACCTACAATGGATTGCGATGGTATCATTATGGTTACGATGCCCTCAACCGGATTACCAGTGCCATGGATAATTTTGCGGCACGTAACATTGCATTGACCTATGATAAAATGGGCAATATCAAGACCTTGGACAGGAACGGGCACATCAACAGTGGGGCCACGAGTTTTGGGCCCATGGACAGGTTGGTGTACTCCTATGACGCCGGGAACAAGCTGACAAAGGTACTTGACAATGGAAACAATACCTATGGTTTTGTTGATGGCACTAACCAGACCATAGAATATACCTACGACGGCAACGGCAACTTAAAATCAGATTTGAACAAGGGCATCACAAACATTGATTACAACCATTTAAGCTTGCCCATGAGCATTTCGATAAACGGCAACGGCAACAACGGCACCATTTCGTATATTTACGATGCCACGGGGACCAAGTTGCAAAAGACCGTGGGAAGTTCTGTGACAGACTATGCGGGCAACTACGTATACCAAAACGGGCAGCTACAGTTCTTTAACCACCCAGAGGGCTATGTGACCCCAGATGGACAGGGTAGCTACGATTACGTGTACAACTATGTTGACCATTTGGGCAATGTACGGTTGAGCTTTATGGACAACAACGGCACCACAGAGATTGTGGAGGAGAACAACTACTACCCCTTTGGCCTAAAGCACAAAGGCTATAACGATGGGGTCTCCCCCTTGGGTAACAGTGTAGCTAAAAAGTGGAAGTACAATGGTATGGAATACGACGAGAGCCTGGGACTGGAAACCTATGACTTTGGCGCCAGGAACTACGACCCGGCATTGGGCAGGTGGATGAACATAGACCCCTTGGCCGAGCAGATGAGAAGGCATTCTCCTTACAACTATGCCTATAACAACCCTGTAGCGTTTATTGACCCTGATGGGATGTTGAGCTTTGCTTCTTATGGATCCTCTTTTGGGATGTGGAGCCTTAGCATTTTTGGCAGTATGTTCACCGAGTCGGAGGCAGCACAAGAACGTAGGGCAAGACAGGATATTTATGATGCCATTGATACTGCATTGGCGGATAGTGGCGTTAGCGATACAGATAATTCTTCGCAACAAGATTGTACTGACTGTCCCGAAAAGATAAATTTACAAAGTAAAGACGTAAATACTATCGTTGATGGATTTGTAGAGTGGGCAATTTACATAAGGGACAACAATGACAAGCTCATTTATTTAAGCGATATGGTTTCATTAGAAACAAATTCAGGATCAAAGTCTATTAAGAAAGGAGCTGCAGCGCTGGGATACGATTCAGAAGCCATAAAAAGTTCAGGGACTCGGTCATATCAGGGAACATCATTAGTTTTGTTCACAGATAAGCATTATATTAAGTCCAATGATGTTGGTTCACAAGTAGCAGATGTTTATGTTCCTGGTAAAAGTATTTATGGAAGTAGAGGCTTTGATATTACTGTTCTAGGGCGCAGGCTCTATGGAAATAGTGGACCTAGATCTATTTTAACTTTGAAAGTATACGACGAAAAAGTTCGTGATAAAATATCCAATAGGATATTTTATCCACCTCTTATTAAAACAATCAAGCATCCAGATGGAACCGAAGAAACTTATTTTAGAAAAGGGCATCCTTTTAATCCTAAAAAAAATTAATATGTTTAGAAAAAGTAGGGTGATGAAAAATTCTATTTGTATCGTTATACTGTTGTTATCCTATTCATGTAATTCTCAAAGTAGCATTGAAGATGAATTAAAGGGAAACTGGTATCCAGGATATTTAGGCGATTTGAATGAAGATTATACAGAGTTTTACATTGATAAAGATAAAATATACTATTTTAACTTATTAAGTGAAACCATTACAAAAAGTGACTATTACATATCTGATTCCTTTCTGTTTTTAAAAAAAAATCAACAAAAAGAATTTGAAAAGATGGGTTCAATTTATATTTTGAATGACACATTATATATTGAAAATCAAGGAACAAAAAGTTTCTTTTTAAAACAGATGTCAACTCCAACATTAGAAAGTTTCATTAAAAAGAAAGTTGACTTGGATGATTTTTTTGATGCTTATCTAAAAAGAATAACTACTTGGAATGAGAATAAATCCTAAAAATAATGGTACTCCAGATTCCTGCTTGTTCCTCCCCTTCTACCGCTAGTCTGCGACTAATGGCAAAGAGCAAGAGTGAGTAAAAGCAAAAGCCACGGCGATAACGCTGTGGCTTTTGATTATTTTACCAGCAGATATAAACTGGCTGGAGCGTGGGGAAGAACGATAGACTAAATTTTAGTAAAGCTCTGGATGGAGCTACAGTTGAAGGCCCAATACCTTTCGAAGGTGCCCTTAGAAGTAATTATGGTCGTTTTATGAAAAGTATACCTGCAAATTCCAAATCGAATGCCTCTTATCATTTATTAAATGATGGAAGTTATTTATTTCGGGCAAATTCACCAGGCGAAGTGCCTGGATCTAGTGCTCTTTATATTAAAAAGGTTAATGCTCAAGGCACCACAACTAATTTTTATAAAATCACATATGCCCCAGATGGAAGCACTATTCACGTTAAACCAAAACTCTAGTCAAAAATGAGAAATAGGAAAGAAGTATTAAAGGATTTGGTATTGCTTCGTGGTAAAATCGAGGATTTGTCAATGGAATTGAAGAAGTATCCTTGGGATTCAGAAGCTCCAATTCTTAAATTCAAAAGAAAAGACCTTATACATGTTGTCAAAAAATTTATTGACTACCATATTTCTTTTGATACCTTGACAAATTGGGCTAATGCCCTTGAATGTAGGGAAGACTTAGAATTTGAAAGTGATGATGTAAAAGAGATTATTTTTAAGTTAGCCAATCCAGAAATAAATATTGTAACGACTAAAATAAAGTTAGAGGAATTCATCAAAGATTTCAGATGACAGCCCCTGCTACCGCTAGTCTATGCCTTAAATCCGCAAGTGTGGATTTAATGGCAAAGGGCAACAAAAGCCACGACGATAACATTGTGGTTTTTTGATTATTTTACTACCAGTTGTAAACTGCCGGGAGCGTGAGAGTTCAATGATTCTGGAACTGACTTCACTGGTAGAATTATACAGTATCATCCAGGTACTCAAAGACATTTTAACGGTTCTCCTTATTGGAAAGTGAGCAATGGTAAAAAAACGGTACGATTCTTAGCAGATTAATTATGAATAACAACAAAGAAAAATTGAAAAAATAGTTTAGAATTAATGGCGATGAATTATGATCAACAAAAGGCAATGTTACCTAATTTTGTGGTAGTTCAAGATGAAGTTATTGCAGATTTTGATGATAGTTTTTTATTATTGCCTGAATTAATAGAAAAAAGATACTTGAACAATTCTTGTATTGCTAATATAATAAGATGCCACAATTTAATTGGATTAGTTACAAGAAATCCTGATAAGGATGCCAAATCATATGAGAAAAATGAAAATCTTTGGAAGAAGATTAGGTTTTTTGCAAAAGATGCATTGGATGAATTGATAAAGGAAGAAGAAGCCAGTTGACTTATTTTTTGTTCGTCCTGCTCCGCTAAATTTCATCAAATACGATAGCTTAAGAGTAAGTACTATTTTACAGGAAGCCAGGGCAACTATGTCGTGGCCTTCTTAGTAGCTTAATTTGCTACCACTGCCTAACTTGATAATCTCATGAGTAGCGAGAGAGAGAGAGAGAGAATCCTATCAAAGCTTGTTCTCATAAGTATAGGTTTTTAGTCTAACTTTAAACTCCACTTGTTATAGACTGGTAGTAGCTGCAAAGCCTTCAGTTAAGGCTATGCAATTAAAAATATCATCAGATGAAGAATACATATAGCCTTTCAAACGGTAAAGTATATTTAGTAAAAACTGCTGATGAATGTGTTTCTGACGAATTAATCAAAAAAATGAATAATTCTTACCAAAAGGTATTGATCATTAACTCTCTTTCTAAATCTTTTAGCCCAATATTTTTACCCATTTACAAAGCTGAAAAGAAAAAGATTTTAAAACAATCTGGGATCAACTCAAAAATAAACCCTACTGATTCAAAATTTTTAAAATTTATTTTAGACGAAGAAATAGTCAATTATGATATCATATTTTTTGGGTTAACTGCATTGCATTATGAGGGTATTTCTTTCCTAGAAAAATATTCATTAGACTTAGTATATAAAATGGGAAAAACAATTGTTTTAATAGACTATAATACAGATTATGATGTAACTTCAATTGATTTATTGACATAGTCTTCTGCTAATAATAAATAGTTTGTAAATAGTCCCCCGCTACTGCTAGATTGTATCTAGTGGGCTCGGCAAGAGTAAAAACCCCAAGACTTGAGTCTTGGGGTTTTGTTTGGTTTCAATAAGACATTCTTTGTCTCTAAATGTCAATCCTTTTGAAACAACTCCAGAATATCATTTAATTCGGTCTTGTTGCCATTGATCATTCTAAAATCATCATAATAACTACCTAATATTGAATGGAATTTTTCGGCCTGCTTAGCCTCAGACCAACCTTCTTTGATAGCTTCTAAAACTGCACTATTGTTTACATCTAAGTTTAGGAACAAATTGGTTATGGTTTCTTTTTCCAAATCAGTAAAGCTATTGTTCAATAAAACCGGCCCTAAAGGTATTTCCTCTGAAGTCCACATTAGTTTATGGGAGTTTAAAAGGGTGGAATCCGCATGGGTCTGTTTAAAATATTCGTTGCTCCCAATGGCACAGATATCAGTTTCTCCTTCTATTAATTTTTTAAAAGTTGCTGTGTGGTCTCCACCATATGTTACAGCTTTAAATTGATTTTCAGGAGATGTAATGCCCAATGAGCTTAAAAATAATCTAGGAACCAGATTGCCAGAGGTTGACCCCTCTGCAACAAACATCATGGTCAGTTTATTAGCATTGGCTTTTAATGCATCCAAATCCTCAATGATATCGTTTTTGGCCAACAGGACAGTCTTATAATTGTCAATAGCCTCATCCTTAACCTTTAAAGTTGCAATGGGCTCCATAGTTGTGTTATCCAAAGATAGAAGCAAGTAACCCAATGTATTTATCAATCCAATATCAACCTCATTGGATTTTATCCCGTCAATAAAAGAGGCAACATCTGGGTAACTCTGAATATGGACCGGCCTTTTTAGAACCTTTTCCAGTTCTTTGGAAAGTGGTGTTAGATTGTTTATCCTATTGTTTGTTGAATATGTATACGTTGCAAGTCTTAATGGTTCATCGTTATCTGTACAGCCTACTTGAAAGAAAAGGAACAAGATTGGCAGTAAAACCAAGAGCTTGTTTATAATGATATGATATCTTTTCATTTTAAAAACTATTTTTTAGCGATTCTGTCTGTTCTAACTACTGATTTTGCTTAAAGGTAGCTTAGTTTTTTCTTTTTTCTTCAACTATACTGTCTTCTAGATAATGGACTTAAACTTGCTCTTTAAATTTTAAAGCCTTATACCTAAGATAAAAATGAACGTTTCAACATTCATGGCACTTATAATTAAGGTATTACCTATTGATTACTTTACTGGATAATAAAGCATGTCTCCCTTTATGGTTGTTTAGTACATAATGCATTCTTTTAATTTGATCATTGGTAAAAACATTCATGATTTCGTCTTCACTGAAGTTCATGTAATTTGAAATCATAACCATTTCCCCTTCACATCCTAAGAATGTATTTCTCCCAAAAACTGGACTATCTACTGCCGGAGTATCCAAACAGTAGTCATTTGTACTACAGACACCGTTTCCCCATGGATGCAACAACCCTAAATAATGCCCTATTTCATGTGTAAGCGTTCTTCCCAAATTCGCATGACACGCTATGTCCGACTCACCAAAATGTACCGTATTAATTAAGATTCCTTCCGCATCTCCTTTTTTTGGTATTGCCAACAAATCTGTTCCTGGTAAATCAGTTTTAGGTCCGGAGGATAATCCTAAAACCAGACAGTTTGCTTCGAGTGGCAAGGGAGTGAGCCATATATTGATATATTTATTAGGATTCCAGTAAGCATATTGCGCGTAATGATTTTGATTATATCCCATTTGCTCAACCTCCATTGAGTTCAAGTTTATTCTATTAATTCCATCAATAGAATTACCATCGGGGTCTTTTTGTGCCAAGACAAATTCAATTTTAGAATCACCCCCGTTAGGATGTTCATTATAGCCCCTTGTTCCTATTTTCCTTCTGTAATCGTTGTTAAGTAAGGTAATCTGGTGCATGATCCTTGTACTTGAAAGGTTTCTCCCTTCACCAATAGGTTCACCATTATGGAGTACATGGATTATTACAGGTAAATAGAAAATGTCATCCTCATAAAGCTTTGTTGTACCGTCATCTTTGGTACAAGCAAATAGTAGCATGTTTAAAATACCAATACTTAGAATATATTTTATTTTATTCGGATAATAAGTCATTGTTTAGGTTTTGAAGTAATATCCTTAAAGCGCAGCATTTCCAAGATTCTATTGGAGGCCCCTGAATAAAATCCTGTTTCTTTTTCAAAATACCTAGGGTTTTTAAATGTTCCAAAAATCATATCGATCACAGGTAAATCTGTATAATTATAGCCATGAACTCCTTTTGCATGATGTAATGAGTGACTTTCTGGCCGTTGGACAATATATCCCAACCATCTTGGCGTTTTGATATTTGCGTGTTGAAAAACCCCTAAAAATGTCAACGCCAGTATAATTACGGTAATTGCCTGAGGAGCTAGGCCCATTATCAAAGTAAAACTCACCGATCCTACTAAAGATAATCCAATCATATCGTTAATGCTAAACATAAAAGCACTGGGAACGTCCAAGCGTTCAGCACTGTGGTGCATTTGATGCGATACCCTAAAAAGAAAGTCAGATTTGTGCATACTGATATGCCAACCATATTGGACGAGTTCAAATAATACCACGCCTATTAGTACCTGAATTGGTATACTCATGGTACTCAAGTCAATTAATTGATAAGAAGCCAAAAAACTATCCCACAACAATGGAATATAGGTAGTCAATAGCATGTAGGCCAAAAAGAAAAGCAAGCCTTTTAGTTTCCAAAAACGAATTTTAGGCAATTTTCTGGCAGGAAATAAGGTTTCCCAGATAAACAAACCTCCAAAAATAGCATAGACGATCAAAGAAATAGGGTCTAGTAGAATTTCCCATGGTGTGGGTAGTTGTTGAATTAAATTTTCCATACTCTTAGTTTTTATTTTTTTTGAAACCGCAAACTTACATGCAGTTAAAACCTTAAACTAAAAATTGGACTTGACCTATGTTAGGAATTTAGTTTCTTCCGAATTCTACTTAAGCTCTCCGGATGAATGCCCAAGTATTTCGCAATTTTATTAACCGGAATAGAAGATATATACTGAGGTTGGGTTTTAAACATTTCAGCATATATCTCTTCCGCTGTTTTAGTCAAAAGTGCTTTTTCCCTATTTGATTTGCGAATGTACGCACCCTCCATTATTTTTCTGCCAAACTTGTTTATGCTCAAATCATGTTCATAAGCTTCTATCAAGTCGCTATACTTCACCATTTCCAGTTCGCAATCTATTAAAGCGGTTAATTTCACATCACTTTGAGCTTGTATCAAAAAAGATGTTAAGCTGGCTACCATTTCATTTTCAAAAAAGAAATCAATGATTTTTTCTGTCATATAGCTCTTAATGCTCAACTCTACGATTCCCTTATTTATGAAATAAACCGAGTCTTCTACTTCACCATAATCCGTAATGACAGCACCTTTGCCAAAAATTATCTTTTCAACTGGAAAAGACAACTCATCATAGGTCTTATTTTCCTTTAAAACAGCATTGTAAAAAGCTAGAAAAGTCATTGGGATTTCACATTTTATTTTCCCTATAAATTAATTGAAATAATATAGAAAATCAAAAAATGACCATTTTTAGAATCGACAAACATCCTTTTTAAAATGTATAAAACGGTATAAAGAATCTATAGTTGAACAGTGAATCATTCAAGTAATGTTCATCTTCAGCAACAAAAACGAGGCGTTCATGTTCTTGCAAACGCCATCTTTTAGTTTATAATCAAAATACAGTTCGTTGTTCTCGATTTCGGTTTCGAAAAAGTAGTTTTTAACGTTTTCCAAGCTATTCGCTATTTTACAAAGACTAAGGTCGTGCGTAGCAATAATTCCCGGTACGCCCATACCTACCAATTTTTCGATTAGTTTTTTTGAACCGGCTGCTTTGTCCACACTATTGGTTCCTTTTAAGATTTCATCCAGTATCACCAAATAAGCGTCCTTTTGAAGATGTTCCATAATAAATTGCAATCGTGTCAATTCAGAGAAGAAATACGAGCTGTTATCCGTTAGGGAATCGCTCGTACGCATACTTGTCATCAACTTTATGGGCCTGTAAGAACTAACTTCTGCACATACAGGCAATCCAACGTTGGACATGAGGACAAACAAAGAAACCGACCTTAAAAACGTACTCTTACCAGCCATATTAGCTCCAGTGATAATGAGGAAGTCGCTCCCCTCCAGTAAAAAATCACTGTCCACTCTTTCCTTTTTTGGAATAAGAGGATGTCCCATCGATTTGGCTTTGATCAGCGTAGTATGGGAACTGGCCAAATCTGGATAGGTAAAGCTTGGGTGATTGTAGGCAAAAGTTGCCAATGTGTTGTAAGCATCAAAAAATGCTACGGTTTCAAACCAATGATCCACGACCGCCCGGTTTTCGAGTATCCATTTTTCAATGCGTAAGGAACAGCGTAAATCCCACAAAAAAAGACCATTGCCCAATAAAGCGATAATTAGGTTGTTTCGATTATCCAAAGCATCCAAGGCCGTAGAAAAAGTTTTGAAAATTTGCGAAGCCTTTGTTTTTCCAGATTCAATTTTTGCCTTTTCCGATTGTAACAGCGATGACTTGAATTCCCTATGTTCAATTTCATCCAACAATAGGGCATATTGCTGTATGGTCTCTTTGATGCGGCTGGTCTTGGCACTCAAATCATTGACCCTTTTTACAAAAAACAAGGTAACTGCCAATCCCAACAAAAACCAGTACAAAACAAACTGAACACCAATAAGTTTTAAACTTGAAGTAGCTATAATACCGATTGAAATGATTCCAAAAACGGCGACAATCCATGTAAAGACACTCGGAATAAAAGGTTGATACCCACTAAGCCAACTGGATATCGACTTGCAAGAAGTCTCACTTTCTATGATTCGGGAAATTGCCGTATACTTTTGCCTCCATTCGGTAAACCCAGAAAGTTCTTTTACCGCTTCTTGCCGCTCCTTAATGCTATCAATATCATTAGCGGTCAACAGGCCGACCAAGTATTGTGTCCCTTCCTTTAGTCCCGTTCTGTTCAGGTATTGAAATAGCGACCCTCTTCCGAACAAATCAATATCAGAACTAAAAAAATGGGTAGGTTCATTGAATACTTCACCGTCATACCTATCCAAATATGTCCCGTTCCCTATTGCTATCTCTTCCTCATTGATTGTTTTTAATGCTTTGTTCAATGTTTGTTCCGCTTTGTGCGCTACATACTTCTTCAATAAAAAAAGAAACAATGAAACACCTATAATAGCTATTGTAGAGGCCAATATAGCTTGATTAAAAAAAAGATAGACCAAGAAAATAGTTGTCACAAAAACCAACAATCTGAGCATGCTAATGAGGTACAATGACTTTTTATTCTTTTGAAGCTGAGCTTCAAACATACGCTTACGTTCCTTATAAAAAGAGATGGGGTCTTCCATAAAAATTTGCTAAATAATAGCGTTAGGGTTACAAACCAAACTTATGATTATTTCGGTGCGCTAAGATAAAATCTAAATTCCAACCTTTTCCCATTTAGTTTTGATATTCATATTTATATGGATTAGACCTAAATTTACAGTATGAAGAACACAATTTCTGAAAGGGTCTCCGATTTTTTGAAGCACTATCCACCTTTTAATATTCTGGAACAGGAACAACTTGAAAAGCTATCTTGTGAAGTAACTATCATTTATAAAACTAATAATAGCGTCATTTTTACCGAAGAAGAAATTCCGCACGATTGTTTCTATATCGTACATAAAGGAGCTGTGGCGCTTGCCAAAAAAGGTTCTAAAGCTATTATGGATATTTGTGATGAGGGCGATATTTTTGGCCTACGGCCATTAATGGCAAACGAGAATTACAAGTTGGAAGCCAAGGCCCATGAAGAAAGTATCCTCTATGCCATTCCTATAAAAGAATTTAAACCATTGGCTCTGGAAAATACACAAGTAGGTAATTTTTTGATAGAGAGCTTTGCCTCCAATACGCGTAATCCATACTCCAATAAACATAGAGGCCAATTGTATGGTATTACCGATACCACAGAAAGCAATACGGAAGGTACATTATTGGACGTACAACCCGTTCGGTATTCCACTAACTTGGTCACCTGTTCGGAGAACACCACTATAACAGATTTGGCAAATACCATGACCACCAATAACGTAGGATGCATCTTGGTGGTAAAGGATGAACTTGCTATTGGAATAATTACGGACAAGGATCTAAGAAATAAAGTTTTTACATGTCAAGTTCCCACAACTGCCACTGCAAAGGAAGTTATGACCGCTCCCGTAATAACCTATCCAAAAAATCTGACCATCGCTCAAGCCCAAATGGCAATGATGAAAAGTAATATCAGTCATTTGTGTCTTACCGAAGATGGAACGCCAGATACACCTGCTATAGGCATCCTGTCCAAACACGATGTTATGCTTGCGGTTGGAAACAATCCCGCCGTATTGATGCGAGCCATTAAAAGAGCTAGAAGTATAAAAACATTGCGAACTATCCGTCGTGGTGTAACTAATTTGCTACGCGGTTACTTGGACCAGAACATTCCGCTACGATTGGTTTCTAAAATTGTATCGGAACTAAACGATGCAACCATCAAACAAGTAATCAAAATTGTAATCAAAGAGATGGAGCAAAAACCTCCTGTCAAGTTTGCTTGGTTGACCATGGGAAGTCAGGGAAGAGCAGAACAACTGCTGAATACGGACCAGGACAATGCCATTTTATTTGAAAATGTCCCTGCTGCAAAATTAAAAGAGACCAATGCATTCTTTTTGGAGTTGGGAAGCCGAGTGACCAAAGAACTGAATACAATAGGTTACGAGTATTGTCCTGCCGAAATGATGGCTTCAAACCAGTTATGGTGCCACAGTCTTGACGAATGGAAAAAGGTTACATCCTTTTGGATAGAAAATCCAGGACCAGATGAAGTACTCTTATCCTCTATATTTTTTGATTACACCGTGACGTATGGTGATAAAACGCTGGTTGATACGCTTTCTTCCCATATTTTTGAGCGTATTGAAAAGCATCCTTTGTTTTTGGTACATCTGGCGAGTGGCGCGCTGCAAAACCCCTCTCCCACGGGTTTCTTCCGAAGCTTTTTGGTGGAACAAGATGGTGAGCATAAAGACTTTTTCGATTTAAAACTACGTGCATTAATGCCCATGATAGACGCTGCACGGGTCCTTATCCTCTCGCACGCCATAAAATCAATAAACAACACGGCAGAACGTTACGAGAAGTTGGCAGAGCTGGAGCCTCAAAACAAAGAATTGTATCTATCCTGTTCTTATGCAAGTAAGGCACTATTGAAATTTAGAACCATACAGGGTTTGTTGCACAATGATTCAGGCAGGTTTATTGCTTTGGATAAATTGAACAAGGAAGAAAAAATAAAACTAAAACGGACTTTTAAAACCATTAAGGAAATACAGGAACTCTTGCAGGTACGCTTTCAAGTAAAAACGATTTTGGGATGATGCGCTTCTTTAAAAAGAAAAAACCTATCGACCTTCCTAATTTTTGGAAAGATTATGCAACTCTTTTTGAAAAGCCTTTTCCTTCTGATTTAAAGGATGTGCGATATGTTGTGCTGGATACCGAAACAACGGGTTTCAATTACGAGCAGGATCGTATGCTATGTATAGGTGCGCTGAAACTGTTTCATAAAAACATTGCGGTGAAAGAAAGTTTTGAGGTCTATCTCTCCCAAAATCATTACGATGTAGAAAGCGCGGAAATTCACGGAATCCTGAAAAAGGAAAACGTAGAATACATTACTGAACTTGAAGCATTGCAACGGTTTTTAATCTATGTTAAAAATGATGTCATCGTGGGACACCATGTGATGTTCGATGTCAACATGATCAATGCTGCATTGGAACGACACGAACTTCCCAAGTTGAAAAACCAAACATTGGATACAGGATTGCTTTACCGAAGAACGCTGCTCAACACTACGGTACTCCAAAAAAAAGAACACTATTCCTTGGATGATTTGGCCGAGAAATTCAGCATCTCCAAAAAAGACAGACATACTGCTTTAGGAGATGCATTGATTACAGCCATAGCCTTGCTTCATATTATCGATAAGCTTAAACCAGAAGACCTCAAGGATCTTATTAAAAAACAACGACCTTTAAAATATGGCTTCTAAGCGCTATAAACTCTCCTTCATAATGGCATCCACTACTTCAGGGTTTAGTAATGTCGAAGTATCGCCTAGATTACTGGTTTCCTTAGAGGCAATTTTCCTTAGAATACGACGCATAATCTTTCCACTTCGAGTTTTTGGGAGCCCTATAACAAATTGAATCTTATCCAATTTGGCAATTGGTCCAATATGTTCCGTAATAACCTGATTTATTTCCTTTTTAAGATTGTCACGATCACGGGATTCCCCTGTTTCCTTTAAGGTCACGTAGCCATATAGTGCATTTCCTTTGATATCATGGGGAAAGCCTACTATTGCTGACTCCGCAACGGCAGGATGCTCATTAATGGCATCTTCAATAGGTGCCGTACCCAAATTATGTCCAGAAACAATGATCACATCATCTACCCTACCCGTAATCCTATAATAGCCCACCTCATCGCGGAGCGCACCATCTCCTGTAAAATACATTCCCTTAAAAGCACTAAAATAGGTATCCTTATAGCGTTGATGATCTCCCCATATCGTCCTGGCGATAGAGGGCCAAGGAAACCTAATACAAAGCCTTCCGTCAACCTGGTTCCCCTTAATTTCTTTTCCGTTCTCATCCATTAAAACAGGCTGCACACCAGGCATGGGCAATGTCGCATAGGTGGGTTTGGTTGGGGTTGCAAACGGTATTGGTGAAATTAATACCCCACCTGTTTCGGTTTGCCACCAAGTGTCTACAATAGGACACTTTTTTTCACCGACCTGTTCATTATACCAATGCCATGCTTCCTCATTAATGGGTTCGCCAACAGTACCCAATACTTTTAAACTAGAGAGATCATGCTCCGTTATAAAGTCAAGGTTTTCCTTTGCTAAGGCCCTGATTGCCGTTGGCGCGGTATAAAAATGGGTGATTTTATGCTTTTGGACCACATCCCAAAACCGACCAAAATCCGGATAAGAGGGTACTCCTTCGAACATAACGGTAGTGGCTCCATTGGCCAAAGGACCATAAACGATGTAAGAGTGGCCTGTAATCCAACCAATATCGGCAGTACACCAGTAGATATCGTCTTCACGGTATTGGAATACATTTTTAAACGTGTAGGCCGTGTAGACCATATAGCCTCCAGTGGTATGCACCATACCTTTAGGTTTGCCCGTTGAACCTGAGGTGTACAGGATAAATAATGGGTCCTCCGCATCCATAATATCAGCTGTGTAATCGGCATACGCTTTATCCAATAAAGGTTGCAACCATTTGTCCCTACCTTTTGTCATATTGATGTTGGATTTTATCCGTTTGGCTACCAAAACCGTTTCAACATCAGGACATTTTTCCAAAGCTTCATCTACAATTCCCTTTAAGTCGATGGTTTTTGCACCACGGTACGAACCATCTGATGTGATGACCATTTTTGCACCACAATCATTGATTCGAGTTCCCAACGCAGTAGAGGAAAAACCAGCAAAAACTACAGAGTGGATTGCGCCAACACGTGCACAGGCCAGAAGCGAAATTGCCAATTCCGGAATCATGGGCAAATAAATAACTATCCTATCCCCTTTTTCAATACCGTTGTCCTTTAGTACATTGGCAAACCTGCACACTTTTTCGTGAAGTTGTTTATATGTAATGTGCTGTGCTTCTTCTTTTGGGTCATTGGGTTCAAACAGGATTGCTGTTTTGTCTCCCCTAACCGGTAAATGGCGGTCAAGGCAATTCTCCGTTATGTTCAGTTTTGCACCTTTGAACCAATTGATTTCTGGTTTGGAAAAATCCCATTCCAAGACGCTGTCCCATCTTTTGCGCCATACAAAGTGCTCTTCGGCAACCTCTTCCCAAAAACTCTCTGGATTTCTGACGGATTTACGATAGACTTGATAGTATTCCTCAAAATGTTTTATGTGATAATTACTCATGATCTTTTCGTTTAAGTTATATTTATTTCAGTGTCTGTTTATTTAGTTATGCTATCAATTGCTCTACATCCTTGACTATTTTTTTAATGGAAAAAGGTTTGGTCATATAACCGTCCGCTCCCAACTTCATTCCCTTTTCTACGTCTGCCAGTTTACTTTTGGCAGATAAAAAGATAATCTTGGTTTCTTTTAATTCTTTGTTTTCCTTTATTTTTTGAAGTGTTTCATAGCCATCCATTTGCGGCATCATAATATCCAGTAAAATAATGTGGGGCGTCTGTTTATGTGCTATTTCTAATGCCTCTTTTCCATCTCTGGCAATGAACACCTCAAAATCCTTTTTCTTGAAGGCATACTCCAGGGACATTACAATATTGGGTTCATCATCTACGATCAGTATTTTTTTCACGCTCACTTTAATTTAGGAATAGTAAAAACCATGCGGGCTCCATCTGTATATGTAGCGTCCGCCCATATACTCCCTTTGTGGCTTTCTATAATTTTTTTACAGATCGCCAATCCAAATCCACTGCCCTGGGGTTTTTTTGTATTCTGGTTTTTTGATTGATAAAATTTTTCAAAAATATAATTGTGCTCTTCTTTTGGAATGCCTTTTCCATTATCCGCTACGGCAACTTCAATGGTTTCGTCATTTTCTTCCAATTGAATTTTGATGATGCCCTTGTTTTCCTCTGTAAACTTTAAGGAATTGGATAAAAGATTCGTGAAAACCTGAAGGATTCTGTCCTCATCATAAAGACCGGTCAAAAGAATATCGTTTTCAAACAGCACTTTTACACCCCTTTTATTTGCTATCTGTGAAATACCGTTAATAGCTTTTTGAATGGTGCTGTTGATTTCATGACTTTTTACATCCAATTCTGCACGATCACTGGACAATTTTTCAAGGTCAAGAATATTGTGTATCAAAACGGCTAAACGATCCGTATCCTTGCTTATATTTTTCAAAAAGCGTTTTCGAAGTTCTGGGGGCATTTCTTCATCTTCCAAAACTTCGGAAGCGGCTTTTATTGAGGTAATGGGTGTTTTAAGTTCATGGGCCACGGTATCCAGAAAATCATCCTTTTGTTTATCTTGATTCCGCAGTTCTTGATTTACTATTTTCAACTGATTTGCCATGTTGGATAACTCGGCCGACTTTTCAACCAACAGTTTATTATTCGCCTTGGTCTCTTTTGTATCCTCCAATATGTTCAATACCTCAACAAGACTAATGGGCTTTTCCTTGGAAACCGATGATAATAGAATCTTAGCGGAGGCACTGCCAATACTCCCTGTCAAAAGTTTTTCAGAAAAGTTGATAAGTCTGGCATCTGCTTTTTCTTCGGTTTCGGATATGTTGTACTTCCGATTAAAAATATAGAATGCCCTATTGGTTCGTTGCTCACCCAAAAAGCGATATAACAGTTCTTTAATGTCCGTGACATAAGCTTCTCCCTTCCAAACAAAGGCACCTTCTTGTAAATTTTCGTAGTTTTCGTTGTGAACAAAAATTTCCGCATAATTGCGTTCCCTGTAATTCCCTTTCGATAACACCGAAATTGAAACAAACCCGAGCAGATTAAAACTCAAACTCCATAAAAACGCATTGCTCTCGGGTGTCAAATAATCTATTCCGAACAATTGCGACGGCCTTAACCATTTTGCTCCAAAAAGCCCTTGTGTTTCAAATGTGTTGTCCTGATTTATTGCATCTACAACTATTGGCGAAATCAATGTGTATACTACCACAAGGAGACCGATTACAATACCTGTCTTAGCAGCTTTTGCGGTACCTCGACGCCAAAATAACCCAAAAAAGAAGGATGGTGCCAATTGAGATATAACTACAAAAGAAATCAATCCAATGGAATACAAAGACAACTGTGTAGAAAACTCAACATAAAAAAAATAAGCAGAAATAATAAGCGTAAAAACAGCTATCCTACGAATGTTTTTGATGTTTTTTGAGTTGTCTTCAAGATTTCCCTCGACCATTTTCTTTAGAAATCCATACGGAATTATGACATTGTTACTAACCATGGTTGAAAGTGCCAATGTGGACACTACAATCATAGAGATTACCGCAGAAAATCCACCTATAAATACCAGTCCCGATAAAAAGACGTTGCCCTCTTGCAAGGGTAATAGCAACGTATAATAATCTGGATTTACGTTTTCTGATAGCTTTATATTTCCAGCCCAAGCAATAAAAATCACAAAAACATTGAACAGCAATAAGTATAGCGGAAACAACCAGATAGCTTTCTTTAAGTGACGTTCCGTTTCATTTTCGACCACCGCAACATGAAATTGACGTGGCAATAGGAATATGGCAAAAAAGGAGAGACAAATCGTGAACAACCAATTAAAACCATTTTCCAATCCACCAAATGATGACAACTGCTTAAAATTCTCGGTTTGTAATGCTTGTTCGTAAACATCTCCCGTACCATTGAACAGATAGAACGTTACGTAGATGCCTATTACCAAGAAGAATACAAGTTTTAAAATAGATTCAAGGGCAACGGTGGCTATAATACCTTTCTTGCGTTGCGATGCATCTGTTGAAAGTGTCCCAAAAAAGGCTACAAAAATTGCTATCAACAATGCAATGTAAAATGTGGAATCATCTAAAATACCCGTTGTGCTATAGCTGTGATCACCAGTAATGATTTCAAAGGTTTCCGATACTGCTTTTAATTGTAATGAGATATAGGGTATCGTTGCAAGGAGACAGGTTGCGGTGACCAAAGCTCCTAGAAGTCGATTGTTCCCATATCTCATCGATATAAAGTCGGCAATACTCGAAATCTTTTGCTGCTTGGAGATACGAATGATCTTCCGCATGATGACAATCCATAAAGGTAATGCTATTACAGGGCCAAGATAGATGGTAAGAAAACTTATCCCCGACTTTGAAGCAATGCCCACACTACCGTAGTAGGTCCAAGCGGTACAGTATACTGCTAAGGAAAGCACGTAAATGTAGGGATTGTTGACCCATTTGCTTTTCCGGTTTTTTTCTGCGTAGAATGCTATGAAAAACAAAAAAGCCAAGTAACAAACGATAATCAATATGAGCAAATAGTTACTCATAGTACTTTTTCAGGATTAAAAATGAAACTATAATCGCGACGAACCAGCTTAGAAAAATAAAGACATAAAATATGGGAAAGCCGAACAATTGTGCATCACCATCAAAAATGGTTACAAAAGGAACATTCCATAAAAAGAATAGCAGTACGGCGAGTACCACTAATTTTTGCTGATGTCTTTTCTTCATTTTCATTTTCAAGAGGTGCTTTTGTTGAAATTACAAAAAAAACGGTGCGGCAGTCGTTCACCAGCACCGCTTTTTTAACAATCAACTAATTTAATATTAGTGGGATGACGCTTCGCCAGCTCCACTGGGTATTCGTATATCCTCAACAATTTGCTGAACATTCTCTGGCGGTGCTTTTGTGAACTTATTGACCACCAAGGAAACTACAAAGTTTACCAGCATGGCGATGGTACCAAAACCTTCTGGTGAAATGCCAAACCACCAAGATGCTTTAAGACCTTCTACTGCTGACTTGCCTCCATCGAAAATGCCGAACTTAAATTTCAACATGTAGAAAAGCATCAATAAAATACCGACTACCATTCCTGCAACGGCACCTTCTTTGTTCATTTTCTTGTAAAAAATTCCCAATACAATGGCCGGAAAAAATGAAGCAGCAGCAAGTCCGAATGCCAACGCTACCACAGCTGCAACAAAGCCGGGCGGGTTTATTCCAAAATAACCGGCAATCACCACCGCAACCGTAGCGGCACCACGAGCGGCCCAGAGTTCTCCTTTTTCAGAAATATTAGGAACAAAGATTTTCTTTACCAAATCGTGGGATACCGAAGATGAAATAACCAATAGCAACCCGGCAGCCGTAGAAAGTGCGGCAGCAAGACCACCTGCAGCTACGAGCGCAATGACCCAAGCGGGCAGATTTGCAATCTCCGGATTGGCCAATACCATAATGTCCCTATCAACGGTCAGTTCATTTTTAGCTTTATCCGCCACATATTGAATTTTTCCATCTTTATTTTTATCATCAAAAGCAAGAAGTCCTGTGCCTTCCCAGTTTTTAAACCATTCGGGCATAGACGAATATTCTTTATCACTCACCGTTTCGATCATATTGGTCCTCGCAAATACCGCGACCGCAGGTGCCGTAGTATAAAGTATAGCGATAAGCAACAATGCCAACCCTGCGGACTTACGGGCATCTTTCACCCTTTTTACGGTAAAAAACCGTACAATCACGTGGGGAAGTCCAGCGGTACCTACCATTAATGCCAAGGTAATTGCAAATACGTCCACTAAACTTTTAGAACCAGAGGTATATTCTGCAAATCCAAGCTCCGTGGATAATCCATTTAGTTTTTCCAACAAATACACCCCGGAACCATCATTTACCGTGCTTCCCATTCCCAATTGTGGAATAGGATTGCCGGTCATTTGTATGGAAATAAAAATTGCCGGAACCATAAAGGCAAATATCAAGACACAGTATTGTGCTACTTGGGTATAGGTAATCCCTTTCATTCCACCTAAAACGGCATAGAACAGCACAATCACCATCCCAATAATGACCCCGGTATTAATATCAACTTCCAAAAATCTGGAAAAAACGACACCGACTCCACGCATTTGGCCAGCCACATAAGTAAAAGAGACCAGCAAAGCACAAAAAACGGCGACCATTCTAGCAGTATTGGAATAATAGCGGTCTCCAATAAAATCGGGTACCGTAAACTTACCAAACTTTCGTAGGTACGGTGCCAGTAAAAGTGCCAACAGTACATAACCTCCTGTCCATCCCATTAAATATACAGATCCGTCATATCCTGCAAAGGCAATGATACCTGCCATTGAAATAAAGGATGCGGCGGACATCCAATCTGCAGCTGTTGCCATGGCATTTGCCAATGGGGAAACTCCCCCGCCAGCAACATAAAATTCTTTTGTTGATCCTGCTCTGGACCAAATTGCAATTCCTATGTAAAGACCAAAGGTTATCGCAACCAGTGCATAGGTCCATATTTGAACATCGTTCATATTGTAGTGTTTTTAGTTAGTTATTACTCGTCGTAGCCGTATTTTTTATCCAGCTTGTTCATTAATCGTACGTAGACGAAAATCAAGATCACAAATACGTAGATCGATCCTTGTTGCGCAAACCAAAACCCTAGCTTAAAGCCACCGATTTGGATGGTATTGAGTGCGTCTTTAAAAATAATGGCAGCTCCATAGGAAACAGCGAACCAAATGGCTAGCAGGATAAAAAGATATCCAAGGTTTTCTTTCCAGTAGGCGGATGCTTTTTGTTGTTTTTCTGACATAATTCGTTGGTTTTATAAATAAATCATTGCTTGAACCGTAAATATTCCATTGCTATCACCATCTCCATATTTGAAGTTGGAATATTCAAAAGATAGTTTGGAATGGTGTCCGGTAAAGTAAATGTTCCCTCCAACTCCAAATCGATTTGCGGAGTCGTCAATAGCGTCTACGCTGCGGTTTTGATACGAAAGATAGGGCTGAAACCGAGTCTTATCCTTTTCACCAGCTAGTAAATAGCCTACATGCCCATAGATCATATTTCCCGAATCGTAAGTAGTTCCCAAGGCAAAATCACGGCCATAGTCATTATTTTGAAACTTAGCGTACGCTGTAATCGCACTGCCGTCTGCGCCCAAAGGGGTATCATAAAAAGCATCGACCGCAAAAACAGAAACATCCTCTCCAGATAATTCCCCTGCACTATCCGCAACCACAGAGCCGTTGGGATGCACTAAAAAGCCAGCACCAATATTGAACACTTTTTTACTACCTAGGTATGTACCCACTTTATAGGGAAGGAAATTGGATTCTTGATCTAAGAAATTATAGGAAAAATACCCTTGCACCAATTTTCCAGCATCACGTGAGCCCAACAATCTTCTCCCTGCATATATTGCCGAGCCGTCTGGGGTTGGTGCTACATCTTCCTGAAGATTATTTGTACCTGCTTCATCCAAAGAAAGGTTATAGAACAGTTTGCCAAACTTTCCTTTGATATATACACCAATATGTCGTGCAAATTGGTCTGAAAGCCCCAAAACTGCCCAAGATTGTCGGTTGTTATCCAAGGTCATAAAGTTTAGGGTACTGGCACTATTTAATCTAGAAATACCGTTCCAATAGTGTAATCCAGCTCCAATTTGATGGTTTTCATCATAAGACCACTCTCCCCAAAAGTCATGAAAAAACAATTGTGAGTTAGCACCTGTTCCTATGGCGCTTTGGTTTTCACCATTTAATGAATTTAGCCCTAAATGGGTCAAAATCATGAATTTTTTATTCAACTGTGTATAGGTAAGTAGTCGAGCTCTTCGTACACTAAGGTTGAATTTGCTGGCATCATCGGCAACATTGTCGTTGTATTGTGCCCAAAATTGACCCCATGCAATTATTCGAAAATATTTAGAGCCGTCTTCGTTCAATTTTACTTTGTAACCTCCATCATACTCAGTGCTACCTTGTGAACGAACTACCTGCATGACCAGCAGACCTAGTGCCAGTCCAAAGACTATTTTTTTCATTTTTAGCTGTTATTAGTGATTTGTTGCATGCACTACGAACATCCAAAAAAAACAGTGTGAAAGAAAACTTAATATACTTTAATGGTAATTTGATATAGTTATTCCCTGAAACGTTCCCATTTAATCAGCATAAACTTATCACCAAGTTCTGCAACCAAAACTCCTGCGCCTTTAATATTCGATGGGTTTTGAAAATAGGTTTTCAACTCTTTTTCGTTAAGAATTTTATAGGTTGGATGGTAATTCGTTTTGTAGGGCCGCTTAATATTATATTTCCGTACCCAGTTCATTATGGATACGTGGGAAACTCCTAAAATTCTTTCGATTTCTCGATAGGTCAAACCTTCTAGATATAGCTGTAGTGCCTTATTGACATAGTAGTCATCAATTTGCTTGCCTAGCTTTCCGACAGTAAAAAAATAATTACAGGATTTACATTTATACCGTTGTCTTTGATTTACGATTCCAGCTTTTGTAAATTTTGTTGAAGCACAATTAGGGCAGGCATCCATAATAACTATAGTATTTTTGCATAAATATATCAATTTAGCAAAATATATAGTAAATGTTTAAGGTTTTAAGGATTATTTTAAAAAAAGCTGTCTTTCAACTGAAAATATTCATTCTCAGCTTTGTCAATAAACAGAACTATCTAAAGAGATTTTAAGTAATTGGAAATATTAAGTGAAATACGCTCCTGTAGATTAGAGACTTCGGCTTTTAGAAAAGGCTCTCCCATAATACTTTCATAGAGCTCAATATAACGTTCTGAGACCGATGTTATATAGTCATCGCTCATTTCAGGAACATCTTGGCCTTCAAGACCTTGAAAATCATTGGAGATAAGCCATTGTCGAACAAACTCTTTTGACAATTGCTTTTGGGCTTCTCCTTTAGCCTGACGTTCTTCATATCCATCGGCATAAAAATAGCGCGAAGAATCTGGCGTATGAATTTCATCTATCAGAACGATTTCACCATCTTGTGTCTTACCAAATTCATATTTGGTATCAACAAGAATCAATCCACGTTTAGCAGTAATTTCCGTACCTCGCTGGAACAGGTCTCTGGTATACTTTTCCAGTACTTCATAATCACTTTTAGAAACAATTCCCTTGCTCAGTATTTCAGCTTTGGATATATCCTCGTCATGGTTACCTTTTTCTGCTTTTGTTGCAGGGGTAATTATAGGATTAGGGAATTTATCATTCTCTTTCATACCCTCAGGCATAGGCTCTCCACATATGGTACGCCTGCCTTCTTTATACTCTCTTGCAGCGTGCCCCGATAAGTATCCCCTGATCACCATCTCAACCTTAAAGGGCTCACAAGCTTTACCTATCGCTACATTTGGATCTGGCGTCGCCATTAACCAATTAGGCACAATATCCTCAGTTGCCTTCATCATTTTAGTAGCAATCTGGTTGAGGATTTGTCCTTTATAAGGTATTCCCTTTGGCATGACCACATCAAAAGCGGATAATCTATCCGTAGCGACCATAACCAAAATATAGTTGTTAAGGGTATAGACTTCCCGTACTTTTCCTTTGTAGACCGATTTTTGTCCAGCAAAGTGAAAATTAGTATCCATCAAGGTGTTTTTCATACTGCGATTCTATGAATGATTTTGTAGTATTTTTTAGAGACACAAATTCTACGAGTTTTCACCAGGAATTAAAGTTTAGGTGTTTCATCAGAAAAAGTTTGGAAGGTTTAATGAAAAAAATAGCATAAACAAACTTTGTATTTCCTATTTCTAACCTCGTACTTCTAACTTAATTATGATGCTCAATATTTTTATAGGCGTCAATAACCTTTTTGACCAACTTATGGCGGATTACATCTTTATCATCTAAATAGATCATGCTTATCCCCTCAACATTCTGTAGTACCAAAAGCGCTTCTTTTAAACCAGAAATTACCCGTCTTGGCAAATCGATCTGTCCTGGGTCGCCCGTTAATAAAAACTTTGCATTCTTTCCCATTCGGGTGAGGAACATCTTCATTTGTGCATGGGTCGTGTTCTGGGCTTCATCCAAAATAACAAAGGCATTATCCAAGGTCCTACCGCGCATAAACGCCATGGGTGCAATCTGAATTGTACCGTCCTCAATATATTTATCCAACTTTTCAGATGCGATCATATCCCGCAACGCATCATATAACGGCTGCATATATGGGTCTAATTTCTCCTTTAAATCTCCGGGCAAAAACCCCAAATTCTCTCCAGCTTCTACCGCAGGGCGAGTCAAAATAATACGGCGTACTTCTTTTTCCTTCAATGCCTTTACGGCTAAAGCAACTCCAGTGTAGGTCTTACCAGTACCGGCAGGCCCTATTGCAAAGACCATATCATCTTTCTTGCATGCATCCACCAGACGTCTCTGATTAGCCGTCTGTGCCTTTATCAGCTTACCACTAACACCATGTACCAGCACATCACCACTACTTTTAGACGATGTATAATCCTCTTTCCCATTACTGGTAAGTACGCGCTCTATCATATTCTCGTCCAGCTTGTTGTACTTGGCAAAATGGTTGGTGAGCATATCAAAACGCTTGTCGAACTCCTCCAGAAGCGCTTCATCACCATATACCTTTATTTTGCTGCCACGGGCAACAATCTTCAGTTTGGGAAAATACTTTTTTAGTAATTCAATGTTTTCATTGCGTTGCCCAAAAAAATCCTGTGGGCTAATCTCCGTAAGTTCTATGATTAATTCGTTCAAAAAGAGTGGGATGTTTTAAGGTTATTTTTGCGGCGTTCTTATTCGTTCTTTTTATTTAATTTTATCGCACAAACTTAACCAAAAATCGATTTGAGCAGGGAAAAACATATCAACAGTATTGCATGGCAATCATAACATTAACTACAGATTTTGGGTACAAAGACCATTTTGTAGGTGCTATAAAGGGAACTATACTAAATAACCTGCCAGAAACCACAGTTGTTGATATTTCACATGCCATCAGTCCGTTCAATATTCAGGAGTGTGCGTATATCCTGAAAAATGCATATCGTTCTTTTCCAGAGGGTACGGTCCATGTTGTTGGCGTAGATTCGGAGTTATCTATTGAAAACCAACATATTGCGGTCCACGTCGACGGGCATTATTTTGTTAGTGCCAACAACGGCGTAATTTCTTTGATCACTTCAGAAATAAATCCTGATAAAATTGTTGAAATAAACATTCCAAATTCAAGTGCGGGTTCTTTTCCAGTTTTCAACATTTTTGCACAAGTGGCTTGCCATATTGCAAGGGGAGGAAAATTGGAGGTCATTGGAAAACCATTCGATGATTTAAAAGAATTAAAGGAATTTGAACCTCGAATCATTAATAATGGGAAAAGTATCACTGGAAATGTTATCTATATTGATAACTATGGCAATGTAATCACCAACATACAAAGGAATCTTTTTGAAGCCTATCGCAACGGACGCGATTTTGAGGTAATCGCAAGAACCAATAAGCTCAAGACCATTCATGGTACGTATAACGGAATCATAGATTTTGATTTGGACAAGGTGAACCGCAAAGGTCCTGGTGATGCATTGGCGCTTTTCAATTCTGCCGGTTACATTGAACTTGCTATCTATAAAAGTGATCTAAAGACTGTTGGGGGCGCCTCTACCCTACTGGGCCTAAATTATAGGGATACCGTAACCATAAATTTTCTGTAAATGCTCATTCGCATCGTAAAACTCACTTTTAAAAGCGAAAATATTGCTAGTTTTAAGCAAATTTTTGAAACGACCAAACCTAGCATACTAGCCTTTGAAGGGTGTACGCTAGTGGAATTGTACCAAGACCTTAAAAATCCCTGTATTTTTTTCACCTATAGTTTTTGGGAAAAAGAATCTGATTTGGAAAACTATCGGCAATCCGATTTTTTTAAAGGTGTTTGGAGCAATACTAAAACATTGTTTTCGGAAAAACCTGAAGCATGGAGTGTGGAAAAAGTCGATGGTTGATGGTTGATGGTTGATGGTTGATGGTTGATGGTTGATGGTTGATGGTTGATGGTTGATGGTTGATGGTTGATGGTAAGAAAAAATAATTAGCTTATAAAGTATTGAATATGAACAAAAAAGTATTGACAAATACGGATTACCGCCAACTGCCAACTGTAAACTGATAACCTTTTCAAAATATGTTTGCAATTTTTAAGCGGGAAGTACAATCTTTTTTTACATCGCCGATCGGTTACTTGATCGTGGGAGTGTTTTTATTACTGAATGGACTTTTCCTATGGGTATTTAAAGGTGACTTCAATATTTTTGATTATGGCTTTGCCGACCTCGGTAACCTCTTCTATCTAGCTCCATGGATTTTTATCTTTTTAGTGCCTGCCATAACCATGAAAAGTTTTTCGGAGGAACGTAAAGTGGGCACTTTGGAATTACTATTGATAAAGCCCATATCTATCTGGAAATTGGTTTTAGGGAAGTTTTGGGGTGCTGTTCTTCTATGTACCATTGCCGTACTGCCCACGATTATATACGTATTTGCAATTTCAGATTTAGGGATTACCGAAGGAAATTATGATTTGGGCGTAGTTTTAGGTTCATACTTCGGACTTTTTTTCTTGATTGCAGCATATACCGCTATAGGGCTTTTTTCATCTACCTTGTCCGATAATCAAATTGTGGCTTTTATCATTGGGATTCTTGTATGTTTTTTGTTGTTCAATGGATTTGAGACGGTTTCATCTCTTTTTTCTGAGGGGGAAACGCAACAACTTATCAAAAATATAGGCATGAGTGCACATTTTGATAGTATTGCAAGAGGTGTAGTCGATACTCGGGATTTAGTGTATTTTATCTCTATTACACTATTCTTTTTATTTGCAACCTTACTTCGAATTAAACAGTTGCCAAGATGACAAGAAAGTTTTCAATTTCACTTCTCGTAGCAATTGTTGTAGTTATATTGATAAATGTGCTAGGTAGTTTCTTTAATACAAGATTCGACCTTACCGAAGATAAAAGATTTACCTTATCCGAACCTGCTATTAAAACAGTCAAAAAATTCGATGCACCCGTTGTTATCGACATTCTTTTGGACGGTAATATTCCTCCGGAATTTTCAAGACTCAAAACGGAGACGTTACAATTATTGGCATCCTTCACTTCTGAAAATAAGAATATTGAATACAATTTAGTGAACCCGCTAGAGGATGAAACCCAAACACAACAGACCATTACGGATTTGCAACGCCTTGGTCTTACTCCTGCGAACATAACCGTGGAAGAAAATGGAAAGGTTTCCCAAGAGCTTGTTTTTCCCTGGGCCATGGTCAATTATAAAGAACAGACCGTAAAAGTGCCCCTACTCAAAAACAAATTGGGTTCAACTACGGAGGAACGTGTCAACAATTCCGTGCAGCAATTGGAATATGCTTTTGCAGATGCCTTTACCAAACTGACCATAGACGAAAAAAAACGGGTCGCTGTCATCAAAGGGAACGGAGAACTGGAAGATATTTATATCGCTGATTTTCTGACCTCTATTCAAGAGTATTATAATATTGGTGCCATTACGCTGGATTCAGTTGCCGAGAATCCCCAACGTGTACTGGAGCAATTAAAAGAGTTTGACCTCGCGTTGATCGCCAAACCAACAGAAGCTTTTTCAGATGGCGAAAAATATATCATGGACCAGTTTATTGTAAACGGTGGCAGGTCTATTTGGTTAATGGATAAAGTGGCCATAGAAATAGACAGCATTTTTAAAGGCGGGGGAAGTGCTTTGGCAATGCAGCGCAACTTAAACCTCAACGATTTTTTCTTCAAATATGGGGTACGTATCAATCCCGTGTTGGTTAACGACCTCTATTTTACCCAAATTGTTTTAGCTTCGGGAGAAGGTAACGATTCGCAATACAATCCAGTTCCGTGGTACTATAATCCCATGGTATTTTCTCGAAATGACCATCCCATCAATACCAATATTGAAGCTGTGCGCTATCAGTTTGCAAATACTATGGATGTATTGGAAAATGACTATAAAAAAACAGTTTTGTTAAGAAGTTCCCCCCTATCCAAAACAGAGGGAACACCCAAACAGATTGGGCTGGATATTTTGAACACCCCTCCGGATAGGGAATCTTACATAGATGGAAATCAACCCTTGGCGGTATTGATAGAAGGAGCATTCAATTCTACATTCAAAAATAGGGTGAAACCGATTGAGCTCTCCAATACCCTAGATCAAGGACCCGAGAATAAAATGATTGTCATCTCTGATGGCGACGTCATAAAGAATCAAGTACGGAATGGCAGACCTTTGGATTTAGGGTATGACAAATGGACAAATAGTACATACGGCAACAAGGAATTTCTGGTGAATTGCATGAACTATCTTTTAGATGATAACGGACTTATAAACATTAGAAATAAAAAAGTGTCCATCCCTTTACTGGATGTTGAGAAAATCGCGGCAAAAAAAACAAAATGGCAGCTTATAAACGTTGGGCTTCCAGTACTTTTAACCTTTGTGATAGGCATTTTCTTCGGCATATACAGAAAACGAAAATTTGCAGCATAGGTGTTAATAAATTTGTTTCATTGCTATCGTGTTTTAAGATATATTTGTTTCTATTGATTTTATGAGTTTTGCCGCATTATGATTTTTAGGCAAACACAATGCTAAAAAAAGAGTCCTTTTAATGAAATTTATAGTATCCAGTACATATTTATTAAAACAACTTCAGATTTTAGGAGGTGTAATCAACAACAGTAATACGCTCCCAATTCTAGATAATTTTCTTTTCGATTTAAAACAAAATAAATTAACGGTTTCCGCATCTGACTTAGAAACCACTATGAGTTCTGTCTTAGAGGTCGATTCTGATTCTGAAGGAACCATTGCAGTTCCGGCAAGGCTGTTGTTAGATACATTAAAGACCTTTCCCGAACAACCATTAACATTTGTTGTAGAGGATAACAATACTGTTGAAATAAGCTCAAACCATGGTAAATATGCTTTGGCATATGCCGATGGAGCTGAATTCCCAAAAGCTGTGGAAGTTACAAATCCAAGCTCCACTACCCTACTTGGCGATATCTTGGCAACGGCCATCAACAAAACTATTTTTGCTGCTGGGAATGATGATTTACGCCCAGTGATGAGCGGTGTGTTTTTTCAATTCTCAACAGAAAACCTAACATTCGTTGCTACGGATGCCCATAAATTGGTAAAATACCAACGTAATGACGTGACAGCTTCCGAAGTTGCAGAATTTATAATGCCCAAGAAGCCCTTGACACTTTTAAAAGGTATTCTTTCTGGTTCTGAATCCGAAGTGACCATTGAATACAATGACAGTAATGCCAAATTTATTTTTGACGATTCAGAGCTGATCTGTAGACTTATAGATGGAAAATACCCTAACTACGAAGCGGTGATTCCAAAAGAAAATCCAAATAGGTTATCTATAGGCAGAAATCAATTCCTGAGTTCTGTGCGCAGGGTATCCATATTTTCCAATAAAACCACCCATCAGATACGATTGAAGATTGCTGGTGCCGAATTAAATATATCTGCAGAAGATGTTGATTACAGCAACAAAGCGGAAGAACGGCTTTCCTGCGCTTATCAAGGCGACGATATGCAGATTGGTTTTAATTCCAGATTTTTGGTGGAAATGCTCAACAACTTGACTTCAGATGAAGTTTCGTTAGAAATGAGCCTACCCAATAGGGCTGGAATATTAACTCCTGTTGATGGATTGGATGAGGGCGAACATGTTACCATGCTTGTAATGCCCGTTATGCTGAATAACTAATTACCTATACCTAAATACTTGAAAAGCTAGCGCAAATTGTGCTAGCTTTTTTCTTTTTAAAGAAACGGGATGGTCAAAAAATAAGAGGGGGATTCTCCATTTGCTGCTTTCACAGCATTTACTATAGGGAGCACAAAGCCTAAAATGGCAACTCCTATAAGTCCTAAGATTCCCAATCCCAATAACAGAATCGCAGGAACGCTTATAATAATGTAAAGCAATAAACTTAACTGCAGATTGATTACAGCTTTCCCGTGTTCATTCATTCCCTCAACGGTACGTCTTGAGGTCAACCAGATGATCAACGGTACAATAAAACCTCCAAAGCCTGTTACATAATGCAATAATTGTGATAAATGTGTAATGGATAAAAGTGTATTGTCCTTTCTGATTACATTTTGATTGATGATTTCCATTTTGATTGATTTTTGATGATATGTTATATGGGTATACATTTTTAAAGAAATGTTACAGGAGTTACGTAATTTGTATTTTTGCCCATATGTCAAATGTAGATACCATAATTGCTTTAGCAACACCATCCGGTACAGGCGCCATTGCGGTAATACGAGTCTCTGGACCTAGCGCCATTATTATCTCGGATACTGTTTTTAAATCTGTTAGCAATAAAAAGCTGACCAATCAAAAAAGCCACACCATTCACTTAGGCCATATTGTTCAAAACGATAAAATTCTGGACAAAGTTTTGGTCTCCTTATTTAAGGCACCTCACTCCTACACCGGTGAAAATATTATTGAGATATCTTGTCATGGTTCACCTTACATTCAGCAGCAAATCGTCCAACTCTTTTTAAGACAAGGGTGCAGAACAGCAACTGCCGGTGAGTTCACCTTACGAGCTTTTTTAAATGGAAAAATGGACCTTAGCCAAGCAGAGGCCGTTGCAGACCTCATTGCGAGCGATAGCGCTGCAGCACACGAAGTGGCCATACAGCAGATGCGCGGCGGCTTCAGTAATGAAATCCAACAACTACGTGAAGAGTTATTAAATTTTGCCTCATTGATCGAGTTGGAGTTGGATTTTTCGCAAGAAGATGTTGAGTTTGCCGACCGAAGCGAGTTCAATGCCCTATTGAATCGTATAAGCGAGGTACTAAAGAAGTTAATTGATTCTTTTGCCCTTGGCAATGTCGTAAAGAATGGTATTCCTGTTGCCATAGTAGGAGAACCCAATGTTGGTAAATCAACACTCTTAAATACGCTTTTAAACGAAGAACGGGCAATCGTAAGCGATATAGCTGGTACAACCAGGGATACCGTTGAGGACCAAATTAGTCTTGGTGGAATCAATTTCAGGTTTATTGATACGGCAGGTATTCGAAAGACAAAAGATGTAGTCGAACAAATAGGCATTCAACGAACCTTCGAGAAAATTGAAAAAGCCAGATTGATCATTTTTATTTTTGACAGTCCGGATTTTGATAGGTCGGAATTGAAAAGTATACGGGAGATGTACCCCAATAAAGAAATCCTGCCAATCTGTAATAAAGTCGATGCTCTGGATAATCAGCAAATTGATTTACTCAAAAAAGAAGTTCCTGATGTGATGTTCTTGTCAGCCAAACATGGAACCGGAATATCGAGCTTGGAAGAAAAATTGTTATCTCTCGTCGATTCAGGTGCCCTGAGCGGTGACCAAACCATTGTCACTAATAACAGGCATTACGATGCCTTGCTCAAAGCATTGGAGGAAATCCAAAAAGTAAAAGAAGGAATGGAAATTGGATTAGCAAGTGATTTAATGGCTATTGACATTAGACAAGCCCTTTTTCATTTGGGTGAAATTACAGGAAGTGTGACTACTGATGATTTACTGGGAAATATTTTTTCTAATTTCTGTATCGGGAAATAGCTTTTTTATTGACTTTCATCCAATTATCAATTTTTAAAAGGAATTTTCGATGCTTTAGTTTCAGATATGAGTGACTAAAATGCTATTATTTTCATCAAACAAAACGTTTGGTAGATTATCTTTGTTGGTCAAAAATCGTTAATGGCCCCTTACAAAGTTCGTTTTTCAAACAAAACAGTACTCTTAATCTTCTTTATCCTATTTTATACTGCTAAAACTTTTGGCCAGTATAACAAAAATGCCGATTCTTCAAAAACAACATGGCAGTTGTTCAAATATGATGTAGGCAATGTCTTTGGGAGTATCGGACACTCCTATTCCAGACCTTTTCATTGGAAAGGTAAACAATGGGGAACATTTGGAGCTGTTGCGACTGGTTCTGGCTTACTTTATCTTTTTGATGAGCAGACCTCTGAGTTTGCGATAAACCAAAAACAAAGTGTTCCCCTTTTTATCCGTAATTACGGTACTAAGGTTGGAAAACCCCAGTATAATTATATGCTTACTGGCGGGGTATATTTATCTGGATTGTTTGCAAAAAATGAAAAATTGAGACGTACTGGTGTCTTATTATTGGCTTCGGCTTCTTCAGCAGGTTTTTTACAGCAAGTTACAAAGTCGCTAATTGGAAGGGCACGTCCAGTTAGTGGTAAAGGGAAGGATACCTTTGACCCATTTAACTCAAACAGGAATTTTCATTCTTTTCCTTCTGGACACGCCATTCTTGCTTTTACCAATGCCTATGCTATAGGAAAGCAATTTAAAAATCCTTGGGTAAAAACAGGAATCTATATTGTTGGCCTTGTCCCTGGAATATCCAGACTTTGGGAAGGACAGCATTGGTTTACTGATGTTGCCCTTGGTGTTGCCATAAGTATTTTCACCGTAGAATCTATAGATAAGTACCTTGATAAAAAATATGACCAAAAATATAATGTCCAAGACAAGAAGGTAAGTTGGAATATGCACTTTGGACCAGGTCAAGTAGGCTTCTCTGCTCGCTTTTAATCATATTGATTTTAGAAAGTTTATGTAGTATTTTTTGCTCATTGGCCATAGTTACAAGTTTGAATAATCTATGCTAGAAGAAATTCTTAAAATCGATAAAGAACTCTTTCTATACTTAAATGGATTGGGAACGCCCTTATGGGATGGTTTTTGGATATATCTATCACGAACCCTTAGTTTTGTTACCGTCCCAATTTATCTCTTTGTACTTCTCTATTCCTATCGGGTTTTTGGTCTAAAAAAAACGATATTTGCATTGTTCACAATAACCTTACTGATTATTTCTACTGAACTGCTATCCATTCTTTTTAAAAGTGAAATTGCCAGATTAAGACCTTGTTATGATGATGAAATTAAGGATGTAATTAGGCTTGTAAAGGATTATTGTGGAGGTAAGTTTAGTTATTTTTCCGCCCACGCAGCAAACTCATCTGCATTTGCTATTTTCTTTGGAGTACTATTTATTAAACAGAATAGATTTTTGTTTTCTCTATTAATAATATGGGCACTATTGGTGAGTTATAGCCGTATCTATATTGGTGTTCATTTTCCCCTAGATGTATTGACAGGGATTGTTTTTGGTATTTTTTTCGGATGGTTGTTTGCAGTTATGTTCTTTGTGTTTAAGATTCGCATGTAACTGTTTTTTAGTGTTATTCAAATCACTCATTGAATACCTTACCGCTCAGTTTGAAATATTCTAAAATTAAGTGTAAGAAAAATAACTCTTTTAAAAATTCTTATAACATATCTTTGTGTCCATCAAATAGGAAGTATGTTCAGTTTTTTTCAAAAAAAAATATTCTTGATTGATCATCTTCACGGATTGGTTGATATGCATAACCATATTCTACCGGGTATCGACGATGGTGCCAAGACTGTTGAAGAGTCTGTTGATTTGATCAAAGGTTTCTCAGAATTTGGGATTACAAATTTTATTTGTACACCACATATAATGCACCACTACTATCCTAATACTCCAGAAACTATTGAAAACTCTTTTAAAATACTGCAAAAAGAATTATCAAAATATGATTTAGAAAAGACCTCAATTGATATCGCTGCAGAACACATGATTGATGATAACTTCGAAAATATTCTTGAAAAGGGTTATTTTATGAGGTTAAAGAAGGATTATTTACTTGTAGAAATGTCTTATCTACAACCACCTATTAATTTTGAAAATTCTATTGGAAAAATTAAGTCTAGAGGAATACACCCTGTTCTGGCCCACCCAGAGCGTTATGTCTATCTCCACAAAAAAATGGAGACTTATTCTAATTATAAAAAATCAAACATACATTTTCAATTAAATATGCTATCTCTTAGTAATTATTATGGGAAGGAAATAAAAAAAATCGCTTTAAAATTACTAGATGAAGGATTTTTCAATTTTATATCCAGTGATGTGCACCATAACAAACATCTTGAATATCTTAAAACAATCAATTTAGAAAAAAAGAGATTAGACGATATCCTTTACCTAGTCAACAACACAATAGACAATTTCACCTAAATAATACGGTGCTACAAGACTCTCAATTTTAAAATTTCCACCATTTCTTAAGTGGTCTACTGTATCCGTAGCCATATTTACCTCCATAACCAAGATTTGAAGCATTAACATTGTTAACTACAAATGACAAATTATTCAGCTTTCCTTCACTCTTAAGTTTTAAAGGAAACTCTAAAACCTTACTCTCTGTAACACCCGCTTTTGTAACATAAATAATTTGACTTGCATGTTCACTTATTAATAATGTGTCTGCGACAACCATTAAAGGTGCAGTGTCCACAATAACATAATCATACATTCTGGAGACTTCATTAAACAAATCACCTATTCTGTTGTTTAACAGGAGTTCCGCGGGATTAGGAGGGATTTTACCGGAGTAAATGATATCTATAGTATTATCATGAACCAACATTGGCGTGATAATATCTTTAGGTTTTAGGTCCTGGTTAACCAAATATTCCGTTAGACCGGTATCTTTAATTCTTCTAGGCTTATTGATTGCGTCCGATTCTATACCAGAAAAGAACTTGTAGAGTTTTGGATTTCTTACATCTGCTCCAATTAGTAGCACTTTTTTATTGGTACTGGCAAGCACCATTGATAAGTTGGAAGACAGAAAAGTTTTTCCCTCTCCAGATACACTGGATGTTATGAAAATCAAATTCTTTTTATCGGTTCTTCTGTTAGAAGTTATAATATAGTCCAAGTTGGTTCTTAAAATCCTAAGGGACTCCGCCAACACAGATCTGTCTTTATTATATACTAGCTTATTCTCTTTCTTGGAAAGTTTGGGTAACTCAGCCAAAACAGGAACATCGCCCACCAATTTTTCAACATCAAGTTTATTATGTACTTTATTATCCAATAATTCTCCCGCATAAATAATCGCGAATGGAACAAACAATCCAATTAAGAAAGCTACAATGTATATTTTATCTTTTTCCGGTGAAACTGGGCCAGTACTTTCACTATATGCACTATCAATGATTCTGGATTTAGGTGTTGCCGAAGCAAAAGCTATCTGTGACTCTTCTCTTTTTTGAAGAAGGTAGAGGTATAACTGTTCTGTTGTCTGTTGTTTTCTGGTAATATCTCTCAGAGCGCGTTCGTTTCCAGGTGCCGAATAGATTCTGGAGTTGATTTGGGATTTACGCACGTTAAGATTGTTCAATTGTAAACCTAAATTATTGGTCATACTATTGAGACTTGATTGCATATTGCGTTTTAAACCATCTAACTGTTCGTCTAAGTTCACGATAATTGGATTCTTCTCATTAGAACTTTTCAACAAACGCTTACGTTCTAGAACTAATTCGTTGTATTTTGCAGAAATATTTCCAATTGTTGGATCAGATAAACCAATATTCGATGGTAACACCTCATGCCCCTCTTGATTATCAACGATATCTTTCATTGAAGAAGCAATATTGAGCTGGGTATTAGTATTCTGTAATTCCTGCTGGTTTGTCGCACCTACAGTCAAATTTATATTAGATTCTGAGGCAATATCAGTAAGCCCTCTATCTGTCTTAAAATCCTCAGCAGATTGATCTACGTTTGAGAGATTTGATGAAATATCGGCTATCCTATTGTTTATAAAATCGGATGTTCTGTTTGCAATTGTTCTCTTATCTTCTACAGCATTTTGATTGTAGAGATAAATAAGTTCATTTATTACATCTTTTGCTTTTTGCTGAATGTTATCCTTCAACGAAATGTTTATAATACTTGATGCTTTATCAGCAGGATAGATATTTATTCTTTTTAAGTATACTTGTGCCACTGCCCAAACTGGAGATACTATAATTCTAAATTTCCTTCCTTTATAATTATTAATTTTCTGAAGATTTGGAGTAATTACAAGCCCTCCCAAATCCGTATCCACTTTTTTACCAAATGAAAAAGTTTGAAATGGTCCATCCTCACTCTTTGCGAATGACAAAGAATTTTGCGAATCTACCGTAATATAAAACTCAGAACTTGAATTATGAATAATGGAATCTGCTTCTATAAAATTAAGATTAAACGGTGTTTCTTTGTAGATTTCTGAGTCCAAGATATTTCCAAGTAGTACTGTTTTTACGTTCAACCTTAAATCCTTAACTATTTCAATGAAATTTGACCTTGACTTGATGGTCTGAATTTCATCTTCCACAGGATTTGAATTCCCAGCGAATACGTCCAAATCTTGAAAAACACTCAACTCAGGAGCAGAACTCTGACTATCAAGTATTTGCACTTTAGCTTGTGCTGAATACTCTGGAGTTGAATATCTTATTATTGTAAAAGCAATTCCAAGGGTTATTACCAATGAAATAATAAACCATTTCCAATGGCTCAAATAATTTCTCAAAAGTTCCTTTAAATCAATCGAATTCGATGAATTGCTTTCCATGCCTGGGTTCATATCAAGGATGTAAGGGATTGGGGTATTTTTCTATTTAGTTTCTCGTGATAAGAATTACTCCTGTAGTTATAAGTAACGAAATTATTGATACTGTAATTGTAGCTCTACTGTCTAAACTAGAGGAGGCCACCGCTGAATTATTGGGCTCTACGTAAATCACATCATTTTGTGTTAAATAATATACTGGAGACTTCATAGCTTCTTTACTGGTTAAATCAATACGGTTATAAACTTTGGTTCCATCAAAATCCCTAATAACCAGCACATTATCCCTAATTCCACGAATACTCAAATCTCCTGCTAATCCTAGTGCTTCTAAAATAGTAATCTGTTCACCTGTAACTGGGTACGTTCCAGGCCGTTGAACTTCCCCCAATACGGTTACTGTAAAATTTAGTATTCGAATATTGATTATCGGGTCTTTCAAATACTCTGAAAGCAGTTCTCTAAGTTTCACTCGCAACTCTTCTTGCGAAAAACCTTCAACCTTGACTTTACCCAATACTGGAAAATCTATTTCCCCATCCTTATCCACTAAATAACTAACTTGTTGACCAGTACTCACTCCAGGATTAGCTCCAGAATCCGCTGAGATTCCCACTGCAAGATTGAATGGAGCACTTGCTTCAGGATTTAGTGTCGATACATGTATGCTAATAAGATCATCTACTTTAAATTTAGGTGAGAAGACATTATCGCTTACCAAGGTTTCAAAATTACCTGCATCTTGAAAATAAACTACATCCTGTCGTGAAGCACAGGATGTTAAAAGTATTGCAAATATGGCAAGAGAAAAGAACCAAGGATTATTGTTTTTAATATACATGTGTTTGGTTTAATTACTTAAAGTGTTTCTTATGGGTGTAAAATTTCATCGTTCTGGCGCTTATGGACGACCTTCACATTTTTATCTTCATCCAATTTACAAAGTTCAGAATTATTTGATATAAATTCAGGAACTATTTTTTTCATTAAAGGAACCGTATTTTCCTTAAAAAACATGTTAGCCACACAAAGTTCGTCTATAAAGGATTGCACCTGCACATAATTTAATTCCCTAACCTTGCTAATCATTATTTTTTTATGATAGGTGGGTAATGTATTCTCACCATTCGCCAACAATTCTTCATATAATTTTTCACCTGGTCGAAGCCCTGTTATCTTAATGTCGATATCTTCGGGATACCGCAAGCCGGATAATTTTATCATGTTCTTCGCTAAATTAAAAATCTTTACAGATTCCCCCATGTCGAACAGAAAGATTTCTCCACCATCCCCCATGGCACCAGCTTCCAATACCAATTGTGAAGCCTCAGGAATAGTCATAAAGAATCGTGTTACATTTTTATCGGTAACAGTCAAAGGACCTCCTTTTTCTATTTGTTTTTTAAATAAAGGTATTACCGAGCCATTAGAACCTAATACATTACCAAAACGAGTCGTGATAAACTTGGTTTTACCTTTTTGTTGCATGCAACTAATGTACATTTCCGCAATACGTTTAGTGGCTCCCATTACATTTGTTGGGTTCACAGCTTTGTCTGTAGAAACAAATACAAATTTATCTACATTATAATTTGAAGATAAGTCGGCTAAAGCTTTTGTTCCAGCTACGTTAATTTTTATAGCTTCATAGGAATTATACTCCATTAATGGCACATGCTTATAGGCAGCGGCATGGAATACCAAATTAGGACGGTACTCTTGAAAAATATGATTCATTCTATTTTTGTCCCTAATGTCGCCTACAATGGCCACAAAATTATGATAGCCATTTTGTTTTAGTTCCTGCTGTAAATCATACAGCGCAGATTCTGCTTGATCGACAACTACTAGAGATTTATAATTGTATTTACATATTTGCCTTACCAGTTCACTACCTATCGACCCAGCTCCACCGCTTACCAAAATCACTTTGTCTGTAAGTTCTGAAGGTATTTTAGAATTTTCTATGTTTATTGGGGCTCTGTCCAACAAATCCTCAATTTGTACTTGTTTAATTTGGGACACCTTTAATTCTCCATTGATCCAATCTTCGACAGGAGGAACGATTTTTACCAAAACAGGAAAGTCAACTAAACTTTCCACCAATTTTCTCAATTTCTTATGATCAATGTTCTGGATCGAAAATATAACTTCTGAAATATCTTTATTACGTATGAAACTCTCCGTCAATATATCGTTGCCAAAAACCTTTACACCGTTTATATTTTTACCTATTTTTTGTTTATTTCCATCGACATAGCCTACAACTTTCACACTACTTCTAGTATGATTTGTAATGGCGTTGTGCGTAAGAATCCCAGATTCGCCTGCTCCATAAATAACTACATTTTTAGAAGATTTGAACTTGTTTATCAATCCGTAATAAAGACTTTTAAACAAATATCTAGATGCAGTCAGCGATACAAAAGCTATTAAACTATGGATTATAATTATAGACAATGGAATGGTAAAATCATCTAAAATGTGTATTTGTCTATTTACTATAACCAAAAAAATGGATAGTACACTTGATAAACAAACCGCGTTAAATAGGTTGTAAACATCTTTGACCCCGGTATGTCTAACCACACCTTTATAAGATCCTGTAAGAAGAAAAGATATAAGAGTGGTAGCCAGAATGAAGGGTAACTGAACAAAAAGTTTATTTACATCAAAATTAAGTGTTAGATTAAATCGTATAAAGTAGGATAACATAAAGGCAATGCCCACAACAAAAAGATCGATGCCCAATACAATCCATTTAGATGAATATCTAAAAATGGTTTTGGTTAAGTATTTTTCTATCATTGTTAAGATTTTTTGATTAGATGTACTACTCTTTCTAAATCTTCGATACTTAGATTAGAACCACTTGGTAGACATAATCCGCGTTCGAACAATTTTTCTGAAGTACCATTTATAAAATTTGGGGAATTTTTAAAAACTGGTTGCATATGAAGAGGTTTCCAAAGTGGTCGTGATTCTATATCTTCTTTCAATAAGTTTAGGCGTATGCTTTCTCTTGCCGCATACGAAGGAGTCAAAATGCAGCTAAGCCACCTGTTGGAAAAAAAACCACTTGGTTCCTCTAAAAATTCTATTTCCGATAAATGACCTAAGCTATTCTTATAAAAATCAAAATTTCGCCGTCTCGCATTAACACGATCATCAAGAACCTCCATTTGTCCACATCCTATACCAGCCAATACATTACTCATTCGGTAATTATAACCAACCTCAGAATGCTGATAATGGGGAGCATCATCTCTTGCTTGAGTAGCCAAATAAATCGCCTTTTCCTTTATACTGATATTTTTAGTTAGTAGTGCCCCACCACCAGAAGTAGTGATGATTTTATTTCCATTAAAAGATAAAACTCCAATATCACCAAAACTTCCACACTTAGCACCTTTATAAGTACTTCCCAGAGCTTCAGCACTATCCTCAATAATCGGAATCCCATATGTATTGGCAATTTCGGATATTTCCTCTACCATATAGGGCATCCCGTACAAATGCACAGCGATAATAGCTTTTGGTTTCTTTCCAGATTCTATTCGGTCGATAATGGCTTTTTTCAATAACTCTGGAGACATATTCCAAGTATGATGTTCACTATCGATGAATACGGGAGTCGCCCCTAAATAAAGAATGGGGTTAGCAGATGCTGAGAATGTAAAACTTTGACATAACACTTCATCACCTCGGGATACGCCAAGTAATTCTAATGCTAAATGAATTGCTGCCGTACCGGAACTCAAAGCTGCTACATGTACTTGACCACTTACATAATCACCAATGACTTTTTCAAAACGATTAACAAACGGTCCAAGAGGTGCAATCCAGTTGGTATCGAAAGCCTCTTTCACATAGTGTTGTTCGTTTTCCCCTATGTGAGGAGAGGAAAGCCATATTTTTTGAGAGGTTGAAATTTTCAATTTTATTTTTTTTCTTTTATTAAAGCTTTTTAATCCAGTCAATCCTATTTTACTTTAAACTGCTTAAAAATCTGTTTTTATAGTTTAAAGCCGTTCAGCTGTTAAAATTAGCTCTATTATTATCGTAGAAATGCATAATTCGCTCAATGCATTAAATAATCGGTCAAATGTGTTGCATATATCTTTTAATTGGAAAAATACAGGTGAATAATTTACAAAATAGACCATCGACCTTCTTTTGGATGTTCTTGATGTACAGTTAACAGTATCAACCTATTCTCATATATATGAAGAAACAATTCAGTACAAGCACACATTTTCAGGATTTTGGAAAAAAAATTCAAATTATAATTTTATGTGCTAAACTCAAGTATAGATTTTAATAAAATAAGTGAGCTGGTTTTTGCCACTCATACTTTATTTTACGTTCATAACCAATATCAAAAATACATTTGCATATTTTTGCCAAATCTTTGTTCATTCTTCAAAAAGATTTTTAAAAGTTAGAAAATGAAAGTATTAGTTACAGGAGCTGCTGGATTTATTGGATATTATGTCGCTAAAAGCCTTTTGGACAAAGGACACTCCGTAATAGGTTTAGATAATATAAACGATTATTATGATACAAATCTTAAGTATGCACGATTAAAGGAACTTGGTATTATTAAAGAAAAGGCCAAAATTTTTAGTGTTGTTAGTAAAAGTGATTTTTATCTTGAATCGTTCAAATTTATACGTCTACACTTAGAAGATAGAGCTGGGTTACCCAAATTGTTTGAATCTGAAAAATTTGATATTGTTTGTAACTTGGCAGCACAAGCAGGCGTTAGATATAGTCTTGAAAATCCAGAAGCCTACATTGATAGTAATGTGGTTGGTTTTTTGAATGTTTTGGAGTGTGTACGAAACTATGGTGTCAAGCATTTGGTATATGCCAGCAGTTCAAGTGTATACGGAACCAATAAAAAAATTCCTTTTGAAACTACCGATAGTGTAGACAATCCCATTAGCCTCTATGCAGCGACAAAAAAAAGTAATGAACTTATGGCTCACACGTATAGTCATTTGTATGGTTTCGCTACAACAGGGCTTCGCTTTTTTACAGTGTATGGACCTTGGGGGCGTCCAGATATGGCTATGTTTTTATTTACCGAGGCGATAGTGAAAAATAAACCAATAAAGGTTTTCAATAAGGGGAACATGGAAAGGGACTTCACTTATATTTCTGACATAACTGAAGGTGTGGTACGGATTATCGAGAAAAAAATGGAAGAAAGAGACAATTATAAGGTCTACAATATTGGAAATAACAATTCGGTAAAACTCTTAGATTTCATAGATTTAATTGAAGCTGAACTCGGTATACAAGCAAAGAAAGAAATGCTTCCTATGCAGCCCGGTGATGTAGAGAAAACATGGGCCGACGTAAAAGAACTCATAAAAGATTACGACTACAGTCCCAATACCCCCATCTCTGTTGGCGTTAAAAATTTTGTGGATTGGTATCGCTCTTATTATAAGATAAATTAATTTTTAAATCGTAAATATTTCCCAGTTGTAATTTTCACAATTGTTGTTTCTTTTTTTTGAAATGACGTTTCAGTGAAAAGTAATCAAGAAAAAATAAAAATAGTATCAGCTGTTCATTTCATCGGATTTAAAGGAACTTAAAATAAAATTAAGCTTATTTTAATATCTTTTAATCATCTTTGCCGCTCAAAAAATAACCAATGGAAATTAGTTCTTTAAACTTAAATCCAAAGTATAAAATACTTGTAACGGGAGGCGCTGGTTTTATAGGTTCCAACCTATGTGAGGCACTATTAAAAAATGGCAATTCTGTAACCTGTTTGGATAACTTTGCAACAGGTAGAAAACAAAATATACACCATTTACTCGATAATAAAAATTTCACACTTTTAGAAGGAGATATTAGAGAGCTAGGAGATTGTAATAAGGCATGTGTAGGAGTGGACTACGTACTGCATCAGGCTGCACTAGGTTCAGTTCCTAGATCGATCAATGATCCTATTACTAGTAACTCTGTTAATGTCTCTGGGTTTCTTAACATGCTGGTGGCTTCAAAAGATGCAAATGTAAAACGTTTTGTATACGCAGCAAGTTCTTCTACCTATGGGGATTCCGAAAGTCTTCCAAAGGTTGAAGACAAGATAGGCAAACCACTATCACCGTATGCAATTACTAAATATGTAAATGAGCTATATGCAGATATTTTTTCCAAAACGTATGGTTTAGAAACAATAGGTTTGAGATACTTTAATGTATTTGGAAGAAAACAAGACCCAAATGGTGCTTATGCAGCAGTAATACCAAAGTTCGTAATGCAATTAATGAATTATGAAGCTCCTGTTATCAATGGTGATGGTTCTTTTTCGAGAGATTTCACCTATATAGACAATGTTATTCAAATGAATGTTTTAGCAATTTGTAACAGTTCAAAAAATGCTATAAACACAGTTTACAATGTAGCTTACGGTGAACGCACCGATTTAAAAGAGCTGGTATCACTTTTAAAGCAATATTTAAGTACTTTTGACCCCAAAATAAATACCATAGTTCCAACGTTTGGTCCAAGTAGACAGGGTGATGTACCGCACTCACTTGCATCTGTTGAAAAAGCTAAAAAACTATTGGGCTATAATCCAAGATATGATTTAAAAAGTGGATTAAAAGAGGCTGTTAGTTGGTATTGGGAAAATCTAAAATAAACAAAAATGAACTTAACTGTAATAGGCACTGGATATGTTGGCCTTGTAAGTGGAACATGTTTTGCTGAAATGGGCAATAATGTAACATGTATTGATATAGATGAAAAGAAAATAAAAGATTTAAGAAACGGGATTATACCTATCTACGAGCCGGGCCTAGAACAAATGGTAAAGCGTAATGTAGAAAATGGAACCTTAAAATTCGGCACAGTATTAGCAGAAAATTTAGGTAAATGTGATATTGCCTTCATCGCAGTTGGAACACCGATGGGCGAAGATGGTTCTGCGGATCTTAAATATGTTCTGCAAGTGGCAAAAGAGATTGGACAAAACATGTCGCACTCTCTAATAATTGTTGATAAGTCTACCGTTCCTGTCGGTACCGCAGATAAAGTTAATGATACCATCCAACAACAATTGGAAAAGCGCGGAGTGTCTATCCCATTTGATATTGTTTCCAATCCAGAGTTTTTAAAAGAAGGAGATGCCATTAACGATTTTATGAAACCTGATAGAGTCGTTATAGGGTCAGACAATATCGAGGCAACCGAAAAGATGAGAACACTGTATACCCCATTCTTTAGAAGTAGCCTTGATCGACTTATTACCATGGATGTTCGTTCAGCAGAGATGACAAAGTATGTTGCCAATGCCATGTTAGCTACAAAAATTTCATTCATGAATGAAATAGCAAATATCTGTGAACTTGTCGGTGCAGATGTAAACAAAGTACGAATTGGTATTGGCTCCGATAGTAGAATTGGTTACAGTTTTATTTATCCTGGAAGCGGTTATGGAGGATCGTGTTTCCCCAAGGATGTTAAAGCCCTAAAAAAAACAGCCGAAGAAAATGGTTATAAGGCAAGTTTGATAAAAGCCGTTGAGGATGTTAATGACAGGCAAAAATTAGTCATAGCCAATAAGGTCATAAAAAAATATGGAGAAAATCTCTCTGGTAAGACTTTTGCCATTTGGGGCTTGGCCTTTAAACCAGAAACAGACGATATGAGGGAAGCACCAGCCATATACATCATCAAAGAGTTGGCAAAAAGAGGCGCAAAAATCAAAGCATATGATCCTAAGGCTATGGAAGAAGCACAACATTTTTATTTAAAGGATGTTGGCAATGTTTCATACCATGAATCTAAGTACGATGTATTACAAAATGCTGATGCTCTAATTTTATTGACCGAATGGAAAGAGTTTAGGTCACCCGACTTTGACGAGCTTAAAAAGCAACTAACCCAACCTGTAGTTTTCGATGGACGAAACCAATACAATCATGGACAAATGATAAAAAATGGATTCGAATACCATCAGATAGGTAAAATCAACTAAGAAATATGAATTCTGATAAAATTGCGGTAATAGGTCTTGGCTATGTGGGACTTCCACTGGCACGACTATTTGCAACGAAATATCCCGTAATAGGTTTTGACATTAATCTAGAAAGAATAAAAGAATTACAATCAGGAACGGATAGTACTCTTGAAGTGGACGATTCGGTTTTGCAGGAGGTACTGAGCGACTCGCCAGATATGGAAAAGGGACTATATTGCACGAATGACTTAAGCTTGATACAAGATTGTATTTTCTATATTGTAACTGTTCCTACGCCAGTGGACAAAAATAATCGCCCAGACCTTACACCCCTTTACAAATCCAGTGAGACAGTCGGTAAGGTACTTAAAAAAGGTGATATCGTTATTTATGAATCAACGGTTTATCCAGGTGTAACGGAAGAGGAGTGCATACCTGTGTTGGAAAAAATAAGTGGTCTTAAGTACAACATAGACTTCTTTGCAGGATATTCTCCTGAACGAATAAATCCTGGAGATAAAGAACATACTGTAGAGAAAATTCTAAAGGTGACTTCTGGGTCAACTCCAGAAATTGGAAATAAAGTTGACAACCTCTATGCATCGGTTATCACAGCTGGCACACACCTAGCCCCAACAATAAAAGTAGCTGAAGCGGCTAAGGTTATTGAAAACTCTCAAAGGGATATTAATATTGCCTTTGTCAATGAACTGGCTAAAATCTTCAACCTCATGGAAATTGATACCCATGCAGTGTTAGAGGCAGCAGGTACAAAATGGAACTTTCTTCCTTTTAAACCAGGCTTGGTCGGAGGTCATTGTATAGGTGTTGACCCTTATTATTTGGCACAGCGGGCACAAGAATTTGGTTATCATCCAGAGATTATATTGGCAGGTAGACGAATGAATGATAGTATGGGGCAGTATGTTGCATCAGAAATCATAAAGCTTATGGTCCAAAATGATATTAAAATAAAAGGAGGTAAAATATTGGTGTTGGGCATTACCTTCAAAGAGAACTGTCCAGATGTTCGTAATACCAAAGCAGTTGATGTCATTCGCAATCTAAAAAGCTATGGAACAGATATTGCTATTTATGATCCATGGGTATCCCCGGAAGAAGTTGCGCACGAATATAATTTAGAAACTACAACTACTATACCACAAGAAAAGTATGATGCTGTGGTACTAGCGGTCGCACATAGGCAATTCAAATCATTGGACTTCAAAAATCTCCTGAAAGATAATGGTGTAGTATATGATGTGAAAGGTACAATAGAAAATTATCTTGTTAAAAGGCTTTAATGAAAATTAACCAGCTTAAAGGCGGGGCTGCTCTCTCTTATGTGAGTATTTTTCTTACGAATGTAATTGGCTTAGTAATAACTCCTTTGATTATACGTTCATTGGGAAGTGCCGAATATGGACTTTATACCATGATCGGTGCCCTAGTAGGTTACATGAGTGTCCTGGATTTTGGATTAAACAATACGGTAGTCAGATTTGTTGCAAAGTACCGTTCTTTAGTGGACAAGAAAGGAGAAGAAAACTTTTTGGCACACAGTTTTATGATGTACAGCTGTATATCTGTGCTCATCATAATTATAGGCGGGGTTATTTATCTTAATCTTGAAATTTTGTATGAAGAAAGCCTAACCGTAAATCAATTAGGTAAGGCAAAGACTATGATGCTGATTCTTATTTTCAATCTGGCCATATCGCTTCCAGGTGGCGCCTTTAGAGGTATTTGTAGTGGATACGAAGAATTTATTCTTCCAAAACTTGTAAACATTTCGAGATATATTGTAAGAAGTGCATTAGTAATAGGTCTTTTGTATCTTGGAGGTGACTCCATAGGATTGGTTATCCTAGACACTATAATGAATCTTCTCATAATAGGAGTTAATGCATTTATAGTGTTCAAAAAACTTAATGTAAAGGTGAGACTACATGTATTCGACAAAAAACTATTCTCTCATATTCTAGGATTTTCGCTGTGGATATTCATTTTTGCGATAGTTCATCAACTAAGGTGGCAATTTGGACAATTGATAATAGGTGTTTATTATAGTACGTCAATCGTTGCTATATATGCCGTGGGCATAACCCTGGGCAATTATTATGGGGCATTCTCCAGCGCCATAGAAACTGTTTTTTTACCTAGAGCAATTCAAATGACCGTTAAAAAGATTCCTTCTTCGGAGCTTACAAATATGTTCATTAAAATTTCTCGAATCATCCTTTTGGTCCTATTGTATATTCTTGGAGGGTTTATACTTGTAGGCAAGGATTTTGTATTTTTTTGGGTAGGAACAGAATATGAAATGGCATATTATTATGTCATTATAATAATGATCGGTCTTACTCCTATCCTTAGTCAAGGCTTTGCAAATAATATACTGGAAGCTAAAAACTTGTTGTCGTATCGGGGTAAGTTACTTCTTAGCTTAACGATCATAGGAACTCTATTAGGTATTTACGTAGTACAGGAATTTGGTGTCTTAGAAATGATTATAACGACTGTTGTGTTTATGTTGCTAGAGAGAGTATTCATGATTCCTTATTATATAAAAAAGGCAAAGTTAGAGATGTTGCGTTATTATAAGGAAATAAGTCCCTTGTTTATTGGAATGTTTATAGCAGTATCATCATTACTATTTGTAAATCATTTTCTACCTCATAAGAATCTCTTAATCCTATTTGGTAACCTAATAGGATACAGTTTGATTTACTTTTTGATTTTATTTTTGTTCATGACCAGCTTTGAAAAAAACCTGGTAAGGTCCGTTGCCCTTAAACTTCCGATACTTAAAAAACGTTTTCAATGAAAATAAAGATTATTTTAAATCGTTCTGGAAAAACGTTCAATTTAATTCGCAATTATTTGTAAATAAGGAATATAGAGATGTGATTTTTATGTTTTATGCCAAACCTTTTTCAATCTATCTTCCAGCAACTAAAGACTAAAAAATGATTAAAAAAATTATTCCATTTTCAGTTAAAGCGAAACTATTATTGAGGCGTTTTCAATCCAAACCTCTTCAAGCACTTTCATTTAAGCCTCCAAAACAGACTGAAAAGAGGGCTTATATCTTTCTCGCAGCGGATTATGGCAATTTAGGGGATGTGGCCATAACTTATGCTCAGCACAAATTCTTGCAAAATCTATATCCAGATTATTTGATAACAGAAATACCCATTAGTAAAACTATCGAAGGAATAGCGTTCGTGAAAAAAATTCTTTCATCGACTGATGTAGTCACCACGGTCGGTGGCGGCAATATGGGAGATCTCTACCCTATGATTGAGCATTTTAGGCAAATGGTGATATCAAATTTTAAAAGTAATCGGGTAATCTCTTTTCCCCAAACTATTGATTTTGGAGATACGCATATTGGAAGAAAGTCCTTAAAAAAAGCAATAAAGGTATATTCGAAACATCCAAACCTAATTTTGCTTGCTCGCGAACAAAAATCCTATGATTTTTTTAAGAAACATTTTACGACCAACACAATTATAAAAGTTCCTGATATAGTGCTTACTCTCGACAAAACTGCAGAAAATTCAAAGAGGGATGGCGCTATAATCTGCTTGAGGGACGATAAGGAAAAGAAACTGAATCCTGATCAGGAAAAGAAACTCTTATCTCTAGTAAAAGAAAAATTTGGAGGGTTTACTTCGAGAGACACACATATTGGTGGTGCCAATATTTCTCTCAATGGGCGAGTTAAGGCACTGGAAAAAATATGGAGCGATTTTAGACGGGCCGAAGTTGTGATAACGGACAGATTGCACGGAATGATCTTTTGCTACATTACCAATACACCTGCGTTGGTTTTCTTGAACAACAATCATAAAATAAAATCTTCTTATGCCTGGATTGATCACGCAAAGCATATACGTTTAATGGAAAATTTCTCAAAAGAGGATATTAACGAATCGTTGGAGTTTTTAAAAACCCAGAAAGTAACAATTAAAAAGGACCTATTACCGCAATATACTGAACTAAAAAAGATTATATCATCTAAAGACTAAGTATGACCCCTATTTTGTCAATAGTAATTCCAGTATACAATGTATCAGCATATGTTGAAAAATGTATAAGAAGTTGTTTTGATCAATCCGTTGGCTCTGAGGAATTCGAGGTAATCGTAGTTGATGATGGAGGAACGGACAACAGTCTGCAAATTTGTAAAGGGCTACTGAACGATTTTCCTTCTATGAAAATTATAAGCCAAAAAAACAAGGGATTAAGCGGTGCCAGAAATACTGGGTTAAACCATGCAAAAGGAAATTATGTGTGGTTTGTTGACTCAGATGATTGGATAAGTTCAAATTGCCTTAAAGATATTTTTCATAAGTTACGTTCGAACAGTTTGGATATACTCTGGTTGGGCCATGATGTCATTTATAACGATAAGGTCACTAGGCAATATATTCCAACTGCATTAGAAAAACCAATATACGGTGAGACCTTATTTATTGACTATCTCAACAATTTATTTTACATCTGGAAGTTTATTTATAAAAGGAGTTTTTTAGAGGAAAACCAGCTTTTCTTTTATGAGGGCATACTATACGAAGATTTAGAATTCACGCCAAGGGCCTTGTTAAAGGCAAAACACTGTGATACATTACCAAAGGCATATTATCATTATTTGATGCGGGAAGGAAGTATAATCAACTCTATTTCAACTAAAAATGTTGAAGATAGATTTTTGATTTTGAATGCCTTGCATGAATTGAAAAATGAAAAAAATGTTTCTAATAAATATAAAGAAACATTAGAAAAAACAATCATTCACTTTTTTGCAGGTTCGGTCAAAATGGCAGCCAGAGCTAAGTTACCACTTCCAAAAACAGCCTACAGTATTATAAAAAAAATCAAAAAGAAATATGGGAGTTCCAAAAATGGAAATAAGGATTTTAAATTAATGGCTATAAGTCTAAAGACATACCATAAAACATATAGTAGCATTTATAATTTATACAAAAAAGTTTCTTAACTGGTTAGTATGGGAAAATATATCAACAAGAAAAAAATCGATAACTCCACAATCCTAAGTTGGATGTTTCGCCAATATACAAAGTATCGATACAAAACTATACCCGATAAAGAATTTGTGGAAATGGCTTACAAAAGACAGTTCAATAAAAATTTGGACTGGCAGAACCCTGTATCCTATCAAGAAAAACTACAATGGCTCAAAATCAACCATAGGCTCGACCTACAAACACAATGTGCCGACAAGGTGGCTGTTAGGGACTATGTTAAAGAGAAAATAGGTGAACAGTATCTGATTCCCCAGCCAATGGTTTTTGATTCGGTAAAAGAATTGGTGCCAGATGAACTCCCCAATGTTCCATTCATCATTAAATGCAATCACAACAGTGCCGGTTATACCATTGTCAGGGATAAAACAAAAATCAATTGGAAAAATGAAAGAAAGAAGTTCGATAACCTCTTAAAGCAGAATTACTATTACCAGTCGAGGGAATGGCAATACAAAAATATCGCTCCAAAAATAATAATTGAAGAACTATTACTCGATGAGCAAAACAACATTCCTCTAGATTATAAGTTCTATTGCTACAATGGTGAACCAAAAAACATTCATGTAAGCATAAAAAGGGATGGCGTACATTATGTGATTTTTTACGATCTTGATTGGAACAAGATTCCCTTAAAATATTATGATTATCCAAATGACGGCGGTTTTGAAATTGAGAGACCAAGGAGATTGAAAGAAATGGAGGAGTTGGCTACCGTACTTAGTTCACATTATCCATTTGTCAGAGTGGATTTCTATCATAATAAGAATGAAATCTTCTTTGGTGAAATAACTTATCATCCGGGAAGCGGTTTATTACCATATTCCCCTAAAGAATATAATAAACTAATGGGTGACTGGATCAATTTAGAAAATCTATAAGCCTCAACCTATGATTAGAATACTACACATTACTGGAGCAATGCAGCGTGCAGGTGCCGAGACCTTGTTGATGAACCTCTATCGTAATTTAGACACAAATAATTTTCAATTTGATTTTTTGTATTTCACAGCCAGCAAATGTGACTACGATGACGAAATAAAGAAACTAGGAGGCAATATTTACCGTATTCCCAATAGAGGAAAGAATAGACTTTCCAGAATCTGGAAAAGATATGTAGACTATGCAAAGCTTATCAAAAGCTTACCTGACCATCAAGTCATCCATTCACACATTAATCTTAACGGTACTGTTTTCTTATTGATCGCTTATCTACAGAAAAAAAAGGTCCGGGTCTCCCACTCCCATATCTCCAAAGGAAAAAAAACGCTCAGAGCCAGGATTTATAGATTTATATGCAGAAGACTTATAAAGAAAAGCTGTAACGTTTATATGGCTTGTGGCGAAGCTGCGGGAGAATACTTATATCCATCAATTCCAAAAGAAAAAGTGGTCGTATTTCCCAATTCAATTGACATCAATTTTTTTCAGGGTCAAGAGAAATACTCCGAATTTTTAAGGAAAGAGCTTAACCTTAAAGAGAATACTAAGATAGTTACACAAATAGGTCGTTTTACTTTTCAAAAAAACTTTGAATTCACTATAAATTTTGTGTCAGAATTGGTCAAACGCCATCACGATATTCATTATGTGTTCTTAGGAACCGGCCCACTGGAAAATAAGCTTAAAAAAATGGTAAAGGACAGAGATTTAGAAAAAGTAATAACTTTTTATGGTATTAGTTCCGAAATCCCTAAGATTCTCCATAGTTCCGACATATTCTTTATGCCTTCAAATCTTGAAGGATTTCCAGTCGTGTTGGTAGAAGCGCAAGCCTGTGGCCTTCCCTGTATTATTTCGACCAACATTTCAAGTGAAGTTGACATGGGACTTGATTTAATCACTTTTCTTGATTTGAACGAAAACCTTAAGGTATGGGAACAAGCTTTATTGGATTCATTTAAGAAAAAGTCAACTGATTTTGAAAAAATAAAATCTCAAATGAGATTGAGAAATTTCGACGCTGCAGACAGTGTGAAAAAACTGCAGCATATTTATAGTGAAGGTATAAATTCGTAATACAGATGTCTAAAGATTTAGATTCGGCTTTGGTCTCAATAGGAGTACCTTTTTACAATTCGGAAAAATTCTTAGGATTCGCTATTACATCAGTAATCAACCAATCCTATTCCAATTGGGAACTCTTGTTGATGGATGACGGCAGTTCGGATAATTCGGTCAAGGTTGCGCAATCTTTTGAAAAACTGGACAATCGAATAAAAGTCTTCCATGACGGAACAAACAAAGGACTACCAGCACGTCTAAATGAACTTTCACAGCTTTCAAAAGGAGAATTCTATGTGCGTATGGACGCCGATGACATTATGCACCCTCAAAGAATATTTCGACAAATTGAATTCTTAAAAGCTCATTCTAAAGTGGATTTGGTAGGCACTGGACTTATATCCATTGATAATAACAACAATATACTAGGTATTCGGGGAAACAACCAAAAAGAGGAATATACGATCGGTGACATGATTGCTGGACACTGGAGCGTTCATCCTACAATAGCGGGAAGGACAAGTTGGTTTAAAAAAAACAATTATGACACTTCTTTGAAGAGAGCACAGGATTTTGATTTATGGATAAGAACAATAAACCAAAGTAATTTTGCAAAAATCTCATGTCCGTATTTATATTATCGAGAAGCAAGTACCTCATCATTAAAAAAGTATAGGGCCTCTACTAAATATGCAATCAAGATTTATTGGAAAAACAAAAAGGTAATAGGTACACTAAAATGTATTAAACTCACTTTAACGAAATTTTTAAAACTATTTGTCTATTTAATTGGTTCAATGTTCAATTCAACAGATAAAATTATAAAAAGAAGATATAACGAAATCTCTAAGGAATCGGTTAAAGAGCATCAAAATACCTTAGAGACGGCAATAGAATTAAAAATAAAGGCTGAGGGCCAGGAAAGTTAAACGTATGGATTATTTCTTCAGTAATTTTACGCAATCAAATTATACGTTGTTATTCAAGATTGTACTTGCTTCTTATATAATATTAGGTGCTCTCATTTTAAGGTCTAAACGTGAGAACTCCCAATCCTATTTAAGGCAGGATAGAAATCTGTTGTTGAGTTTTGTGTTTTTTATGATTTTCTTTGCCGGAACTAGAAATATCAGAATCGGTACTGACACAATCAACTATTACAACTTTTACTTTTTAAAAGGAATAAACATCCAAGACCCAGTTGCTTTTTTCGGATATTTTCAAACTGATCTTTTGTTTGAGGTACTCATGTTCATAACCTTCCCATTCAAGAGTTTCACTTTGTTTCTTTTGGTACTGGCGGTTGTTTTGAACATAGGTCTATACTTTTTCGTCAGAAGATTTTCAGACTACGGGAAGGATGGTAGCAGTTTAATTCTATTTTTAACTTTTGCAAGTGCCTTTTCTTTTTTACAATTAGAAGTGAACATCATAAGAAATGGTCTTTCAATAACTTTCATTCTACTAGCAATGGACTGTTTGTTAAAGGAAAAGCTAAAGCCAGCGATATTTTTGTTTGTGATAGCATACTTTTTTCATGGAACTTCTTTGATACCAATATCTGCAATACTGCTATCTAGATGGCTAAAGAATATAGAAATAAAATATTTTATCGTATTGTTCGTACTAGCTGTTGGTCTTTCATTTGTGGGATTCGGTTTTCATTCAATACCTTTTCTTCAAAATGTAAATAGCGAGGATTTTAAACGTTTGGTCTTTGCCGGTGAAACTACATATCGGATAGGCTTTAGGTTAGATTTTGTATTGTATAATGCTTTTTTTCTGTTTCTATTTGTCAAGTTTAGTAATTTAAAGAATGCCAAAGATTTGTTTCTTATCAAATATTTCGTCATCACATCGGTGATTTTCTTTTTTAATTTCAATATTCCTTTTTCTGATAGAATAGGTCTTTATAGTTGGGTTGCAATTCCACTTCTACTCTTCAACACCATTAAAAACTCCTACAAAGAAAAGAGTCTTTATTTGTCCAGTTTAGGTGCATTATTATATTTTGTGATAAACCATATAATACTATTTCCTTAAAAACATTTTAATAAAATTTAAAGTAACAAATAAATGAAAAATACGAAAGTTGTTCTATTTACTAGCAATGGCACTATTGGTAATGTTGTTTATGATTTTTTAAGCAAAAATTACGATGTTGTTAGTGTAGTTTTTGATTCTCCTGGCTCTAAGAGTTTTATGGTGAAAAGAAGAATAAAGAAAATGGGGTTCTTTAAAGTTTTTAGACAACTTATATTTATGAGAGGTCTTGTCCCCTTGTTGGAAAAAGAAGGTCGAAAAAGAAAGGAAGAGATACTATCATCCTTCAATACCGAATCACTCAAAAGTGAAGTCAATATATTTAAGCCCTCCTCTATAAACGATCCAAAAGTCGTTGAACATGTAAATAGTATAAATCCCGATGTTATTATGGTATGTGGGACTCGTATCATAAAGAAACAAATTATAGAAGGTTTAAAGGCTCCATTGTTGAATATGCACGTAGGAATCACCCCTAAATATAGAGGCGTCCATGGTGGATATTGGGCGCTTGTTAACAAAGATTTGGAAAACTGTGGTGTTACAGTCCATTATATAGATCCAGGAATAGATACTGGAGGTGTCATAAGTCAAAAAAGGATTACCCCCACTAAAAAAGATAATTATATCACCTATCCTTACTTGCAAGTTATCAAAGGGTTAGAGTGTATTAAGGAAGCGATTGGGCAAATAGAAAACGGAGGTCTAACTACCATTAAAAATGGATTGCCAAGCAAATTGTATTACCATCCTACAATAAACACCTACCTTTATCATCGCTTTTTTAAAGGCGTTAAATAGATTAAGATATGGAAAATCCAAGTGGGACTTTTGTAATATCACTAGATTTTGAATTGCATTGGGGGATTTTTGATGTTAAATCCGTTGATGACTATAAACTGAATTTGGAAAATACAAGAAAAGCCATACGTGGCATTCTAGAGTTAAGCGATAAATACAAAATACGTCTTACATTTTCCACTGTAGGTTTTTTGTTTGCAGAAAACAAAGATGAGCTCACACACTTTGCACCAAAGGTCAAACCTAGATACACCAACCAAAATTTAAACCCATATCCTTTGATATCGTCAATAGGCAAGGATGAAATAGACGCTCCGTACCATTTTGCAAAAAAAGAAATAGAACAAATTGCCAAAAACCCGAATCATGAGATAGGCACACACACTTTTTCACATTATTACTGTTGTGCAGAAGGACAAACTTTAGAGCAATTCGACAATGATATAAATGCTGCTGTGAAAATTGCTGAGGCCATGGGAATATCAATAAATAGTATTGTGTTTCCAAGAAACCAGGTAAAAGATGACTATTTGAGAACGTGTTTCAAAAACGGAATAACGTCTTATCGAGGCACGGAAGAAGCAGGAGTGTATCAACCTCGTAAGTCCATGCCCCGTATAATGGAAAAAGGATTAAGGCTTATGGATAGTTATGTCAATGTTTTTGGGTACCATACTTATCCTTTAGGGACATTACAACTTTCTCGCTCAAAAAATGGTGAATGCCTTAATATTCCTTCATCGAGGTTTTTAAGACCTTATTCCAAAACATTAAAAATTCTTGAAAAGCTCAAAATCTTAAGAATCAAAAAAGCAATGACACACGCTGCCAAACATGGTCATTTGTATCACCTATGGTGGCATCCGCACAATTTTGGAGCCAATATGAAAGAAAACCTAGGAAATTTAGAAATGATTTTCAAACATTTTCAAAAATTGGAAAAAGACTATTCTTTTACAAGTAATACGATGACCTCATTAAAAGAACAATTCGATTAGCTAATATATTAAACCGTGAACTTAAATAAGCTCTTTGAAAATTCTCCGCTAGTTATAAAAAAAATGATGCTCAATACTAAAGCATTGAGTAATTACAATAGGAGATACAATAAAGATTTCAAAAAATACTTCAAAAATTTCAAGTGTACTTGGACACTATCTTTAGAGGAAATCAAAGAGTATCAAAAAAAACAGTTGATAGATTTATTATTAGAATGCTTTACTTTTTCTGAATGGTATAAAGAGATATTTCATCATCTTAAAATAAATGAGGACGACATTAAAAATAATCCATATGAAGTACTTAAAAAACTTCCAATACTTCAAAAAACTGTAAGAAAATCTGAGGTAGAATCAATAATCAATAAAAATCCTGAAAGACAAACAGCAGCAGTCGGTTATACAAGTGGTACATCTGGTTCTCCTACTAAAAATTATATGGACAAGGAGTCCATTAATATAAGTTTTGCTTTATGGAAACGCTTTCACCATGTCATAGGATTCAATAGCATACATCCTAAAACTGTCCGTTTTTCTGGTAACATTGTAATTCCTGTCAAAACGAAAAAACCCCCATTTTGGTTATATAATATCTTCGAGAAACAACTTTATATGTCTACTTATCATCTTACCGATGAAAATATTCCTAAGTACATAGAAAAGCTAAACAACTTTAAGCCTAAACTATTGGACGGATATCCTTCTGCCATGTTTACATTGGCGAATTATATAAATCAAAAAAAAATAGACTTAAAGTTTTCACCAATAGCGATAGCAACTACCTCAGAAACACTATACGATGAGCAAAGAATCGCTATAGAAAAAGCATTCAATTGCCGTGTGTACAATCAATATGCTTCAAGCGAAGGAAGTCCATTCATCACTGAATGTATAAATGGCAACCTACATCTTAATCTAGATTCAGGTGTTTTTGAACTATTGGACGAAAACTATAATCCAGCTCTCCCTGGTAGTGTTGCCAAACTTGTTGTTACAAGCTTCCGTAATATGAAGACTCCACTTATACGATACGATATTAAGGATTCCGTTTTAATTCCCAAGTTTCCAAAATCTTGTAATTGTGGTTGCCAAATGCCAATGGTGGAAAAAATAGTTGGACGTGAAGATGATTTGTTGATAGCTAATAACGACTCCTACATTGGAATGTCTGCATACAAGGTTTTTAAGTATGCCAAACATCTTAAAAATGGTCAGATAGTTCAAAAAAGTAAATATTTATTTGTAATCAATATTGAAATTACGGATGACTTTAATGAATCCGACAAAGAATTTTTAGAAGAAAAAGTCAAATCGTCTTTTGGGGAAAATAGCAAGGTAGAAATTGTAGTTCTTGACAAAATACCATTAGGAGCCAATGGGAAATTTAAGGCCGTAATACGGGATTTTTAAATAAAAAACCCATAGAAAAATTCTACAGGTTTTTATATAATCAACTTTTTAATACGATCAATCTGGATCTGTATTGTTACTTATATTGATGTTAGTGGAATTGTTTACAGTAATATCTGTATTTAAAATATTATTTGTAATTGATATATTGCTTGAGTTTTCTATGAAGTTAGCCTTTTGATCAACAGAAATCAACTCACAGTTTGTAAAAGTTAGGGGGTCATTTGAACGTGCTTCAATGCTTCTTAAATTAATTGGTCTATAATCTACATTTATAGTTTCATTCGTAACGCTAACATTTGTTAAAGTGGCTCCTCGAGAAAAATAAGCTATACTGAAGTCAACATCTGAAGTAAACTCATTTCCATAGAACTCCCCCCCATCTATGTTTTCAAATCCAAGTGCATTTTTATTATTGATAAATTTATTGTCAAAGACCTTAAAATCTTTTCCACCAAGAATCATTGCATTGCCGTAACCTTCGATTGTGTTACCCGAAATTGTATAATTATAAGTGAATTCACCGTCCCACTCACTAATGTTGGATTGTAGATTCAAAGCATAGTTAAAAGGTTTACCATCCTCATCGATTCTAGCCTTCATTGTATTATTTCGAATAATAATATCATTGGCTGCTATATTACCGATTCTACTGTCAAAAAAGTTTTCTTCAATAGTAATATTGGAGCAAGTAAATAAAACAACGTCTCCCGCATGATTGTTTTTAAAAGTATTCCCTCTTAAAGTAACATTTTCAATTCGATTATATTCCAAAAGCTCTCCACTTTCCGTACGCTCTCTATACGCTTCGAAACTTACTCCATACCTAGGAGAGGTACCTCCTGTTCCAAAAGTACTACCATCCTCAACAGGTCCAAGACCAGTATCGAGAATTTGGCAGTTCTCTATAAGAATTCCATCACCGTCCAAAATACTCATACCATTTCGCCTAGCAGCCTCTATCGTGCAATTTCTCATGGTTACGTTTTTCGAAATAACAGATTCCCCAGGAGTACCATCTGCATTTCTTATTGAACTGCCATGTACACCAAAACCATCGCCTATGGGATTGGCCAGATAAACATTTTCTATTAAAACATTTGTGCCACCCTGAACCTTAATGATATGACCCCATGCATGGCTATTTCTGGGTCTTCCCTCAGTATCATTTACAGGAGAATAGTCATGTTCCCATCTATCACCGTACAAATTGCCTCCAGTAATTTTAATATTATTCCCTTCGAACACAGACATTAAATTGTAGGCAGGAGCACCGTTAGGTTGAACCCTAATGTGCGTATTACCGCTCATTTTTAAGTGAAAGTCAGAACTGGGAAGTAAAATCGACTCTTGCGCTTGAAACTTAGGATTGGCCAAATAAATCTGTACGTCAACATAAAAATCGATTTCGCCTATTTCAAATATCTTTCCACCAAGTTCATGAACCAAGTCGATAGCTTTTCTTAAGTTTAATTTATTGGACAACGCTTTCTGATCAGTAGTTTTCCCATCTACAATGCCCCATCTTTCAGGGTAAAAGCTAAATGTCTCTTCCTTCAATTCAACAGTACCATCAATACTAAGGTTGTGATTCAACAACTTCCCATCAATAACTCCGCCGTTAAAGTTAAGGGTACCGTTGACTATTTCTCCACCATTAAAATCCAAAGATACGTTTGAAGCTAAATTAACAGTTTCACCATTTAAATCCATTAAACAATCAATTGATGTGGTCGAATTGGCTTCTAAGCTAGAAAGCGTAAAATCACAAGGCGTCTCACTTATCTTGCCAAGAGGACTTATTTCTGGGTCAGTGGCAGGACTTTCATCTTCTGAATCAGTATCATCTACTTCTTCTTCCTTAGTATTCTCAGCAATAAATTCATTGAAAATTTCCTCATCCGAACATGATAAAAAAGTTAGAGAGAAAAATATTATAACTGGAAGAAAAATGGTAAATGACTTCATGTTTAATAGTTTGGGGTTAGAAAAAAGAAGTTTCATACTATGAAATAACGGGTAAAATTTAAATTAACGTTTAAAAGCGCTTTTTTTTCGATAAAATGCACATTTCAATTACGATTAAACGAATTTTTTGGATGTTCTATAACATAACTTTAACATATACGGGGTTTCCCATTTTTGATTGCACCAGTTATTTTTTTATAAAACAAATTAGATATATTTGCCAGACCATTCCGCTAATAACCCATTTCATTTTCATTTAATGAGTAAAGAAAAAATAATTAGGATAACTACAGTTCCTAGATCTTTAGGCGGCTTATTAAGAGGTCAACTGAAGTATATGACCCGCTCTTTTGAGATTGTTGGAATCTCATCTTCCGACGATGGACGTTTAGATAAGGTAGCTAGTGATGAAAATATAAGGGTAATACCTGTTGAGATGACCCGAAAAATCACTCCAATCAAGGACATCAAAGCAGTAATTCGATTATACCAAATTTTAAAAAAAGAAAAGCCTTTAATCGTACATAGTCATACTCCAAAAGCTGGCACTGTTGGTATGCTTGCCGCAAAAATTGCCGGTGTTCCCCACAGATTGCATACAATAGCAGGGCTTCCTTTAGTGGAGGCAACAGGTGTCAAAAGATGGTTATTAAATTTTGTCGAAAAAATAACCTACAATTGTGCAACCATGATTTATCCAAACTCTTTCGGTTTAGAGGAAATCATCCTTAATCACAACTTCGCTAAAGCAAAAAAATTGAAAGTGATAGCCAATGGAAGCTCTAATGGCATAGATATGAACCATTTTGACCCAGCTGTTTTTACTGTTGAAGAAAAAGAAAACCTAAAACAGAGCATTAATATAAAGCCTGAGGATTTCGTTTTTATTTATGTGGGGCGTTTTGTTGCGGACAAGGGAATAAATGAATTGGTCGCTGCTTTTGCCGAAATCAATAAATCTTATCCCAATACTAAACTGTTACTGGTAGGTAATTATGAAAAAGAACTGGATCCCATACTACAAGAATCCGAGGACCTAATTGCTAATCATACCAGTATTATAGCCGTGGGGTGGAGAACTGATGTAAGACCATACTTTGCAATTGCCGATGCCCTGTTATTCCCCAGTTATAGGGAGGGTTTCCCTAATGTAGTCATGCAAGCTGGCGCAATGGGATTATATAGTGCCGTCACCAACATAAATGGTTGTAATGAAATCATTATTGAGGGTGAAAATGGGACTATTTTTCCTCCAAAAAATGTACACGCCCTGATTGCCGTTATTAAAAATATTTTAGAAAAGGGAAAAACAAGTGGCTGTGATTCGGAAAGAATAAGGGGGATGATAGCTAATAGATATGATCAGAAAATGATTTGGAAGAAAATCGAAGAAGAATACATGACAATAATTTCAAAAAATACTTCTGAAGCTTAATTTTTCTGCGATTGGTTCAAGAGCTAAAAGTTACCTACGGTATGTTTTGTATGAACAATAGTTTTCAATTGACACTGAAATAATCTTAATGCCAAACTTATTTTAACAGATCATCAAAAAAAACCAACTTTAAACGCAAATAGAACATTGTTCTAGGTTTTTGGGCTAATTTTACTTTATTGCTTTTCGAGCGCCCGTAAGTTTTTAAGAAAAGAAAGCAACCAATACCACAAACAAGCATTAAGAGTTTGAAGATTATGAATAATATTAAAACCAGTTTTGAAGTTTCTTAAAAGTTTTATAACTGTTAGTTTAAGTAGTCCCGTAAGAAATCCCCTCAATTTGTTTTAAATTTAATTATTGACTGAAAAATTGCACTCACAAATTGTATACAAAGTTATTGATTGAATGGAAAGTTCGGTAATTATAGGGGCTGGGACCCAAGGACAAATATATGCTTCGTACATTAAAGAAGCAGGTATAAACTTAATCGGCTTCATAGACGACAATCCTGAACTGGAAGGTAAGAATGTACTAGGCTTACCCATTTTAGGAAAATATGCAGATCTTCTTCATAAAAATTATAAAAACAAAATTCAAAACGTTTATTGTCCAATAGGAGATAATAAGGTACGTTCAGAATATTTGTCAACATTAAAGAAAGAAGGTTATGGCATTCCCAGTTTTATACACCATACAGTATCTATCGCGCCAGATGTAACTTTAGGAGAAGCCAATTATATGCTAGCAGGAAATATTGTTATGCCTCATACGAAAATTGGGAATTACCTTATGGTGAACCAAGGAAGTACCATAGCGCACCATGTTGATATAGGGGATGGAGTATTCATATCATCTGGGGTAAATGTGGGTGCTAGTTTGGTCGTTGAAGATTTTGCCTATATTGGAATGGGTGTTACAGTAATGACCGGTATTAAAAGAGTGGGAAGGGACTGTTTGCTGGGCGCCGGTGCAGTTGTAATAAGGGATGTTCCTGACTTTGCAACCGTTGTAGGTAATCCAGGAAGAATCATCAAAACAAAAGATAAAACGTAAAATAATGGATTCTATCAAGAAAGAAAATGTTTACGATATGGGCTTTATTGGCTCTGGAATATCGACAGCATTCACCCTACTCCGATTTATCGAAAAATTGGAAGATGTAAAAATCGATAAACCTATCAAAATAGCCGTAATTGAAAAGTCCAAAGATTTTTACATGGGATTACCCTATGGCTTAAGGTCTGGGTTCTCCTCTTTACTTATTACCTCTTTGGAAGATTTTTTACCGCAGCCCGAACTTGAAATATTCATAGCCTGGTTGTCAAAAAACAAATCATGGTTGCTTGAAGAGTTCAAAAAAGATGGTGGTACATTATCCAAAGAATGGCTGAAAAACCATAAAGAAGAAATTGATAATAATCAATGGAAGCGACTGTTCATTCCAAGGCGATTTTTTGGTGAATATATAAAAGGAAAAGTGCTTGCTCAGATTGAAAAAGGTGAGTCAATGAAAATTATAAAAGTAGACCATATTTCAATGTCTGTTGTAAATGTGGTCGAAAATGAAGATAGTTATCAGGTCATTTCTGATGAAAAACGGGTTCGTTGTAAAAAGGTAATCTTAGCAATAGGCTCTCCCCCACCAAGGAAAATCTGGGCGACCGATTTCAGCAAGTCTGATGAAAGTAAGGAGCTGGGTCTTTTTAGCAATCCATATGCCAAAGGAATCAACAGTACATTGGATGAAATTGACACTTTCTTGTCCAAAAGAAAAACGCTCAGAACCAATGTTTTAATAATAGGGGCAAATGCCAGTGCCTTGGAAATGTTATATAAGATAAATGACAATCCTGGGCGTGCTGGGCGCATAGATAAATTTTACTTTATGTCTACCCTTGGTATGGTACCCGATTCCGTAGTTGATGAAGCAAAAAAGGAAAAGTTTAGTCCCTATAATTTATTTTCACTTCAAAACTCAAAAAATCTTACTGCCGAACAAATAGTGAAAGCCGCCTTTGCCGACCTCGATGTAGCAGAAGATATGGACTTGGGAGCAGCTACTACAGTAAAGCCTATTTCTGAAGCCTTTGCCAAATTATTAGGTTCGCTTGACAATAATGAATTGGAAAACTTTGCCTGCTTTGCTGGAAATGAAATTGGTAGAAGGCAACGCTGTGCCGGCCAACATTATTCAAATACGGTATCCAATTTAAAAAAAGAAGGAAGGTTCGAGCATATTGCCGGGCGTTTTATTGATTTGGTAAAACAGGTAGATGGTACTTTTAAATTTAGATATTTAAAAACAGATACGAGAAAAGAAGAATTACACGATGATAGTATAAATATTGTCATTAATTGTATTGGAAGTGAGTTGCTGGATAACGAAAACATATCGACCCTTTATAAAAACTTGATGAATTCAGGTTTATGTACACCCAATAAGTCTTATCGTGGTTTTTATGTGAATAATGAATTCGAAGCTGTACCCAACTTTCATATACTGGGACCTTTACTTGCTGGTAATCTAATAGATGGCAAAGCCGTTTGGCATGTAGAACACTGTGGTAGGATAGTATGGTTGTCCAATCTGTTGTCCAAAAAGCTAAGTGATCACTTTTTGAAGCCAATGTTAAAAAATAAAAATCCCTGATAATAGTATTTGCACTTTACTGTATTAATGGGTTTAGCAAAACTAGGGTTGTAAATTGTATCGAAAAAAATGATGTATCGTAAGTTTTTCAAAAGAGTATTGGATCTACTGGTAGCACTTGTAGGATTGATTTTTTTATCTCCTATTTTTATAACCGTTGTTATTATGCTTATTGTCACTAATAATGGAAAACCATTTTTCTTTCAGAAAAGACCGGGGAAAAACGGAAAGATATTCAGCATCGTCAAATTCAAAACCATGAACGATAAGACCGACGAGCAAGGAAAACTACTATCTTTTGAACATAGAGTAACCAAAATCGGACTTTTTATAAGAAAGTATTCTTTGGATGAGATTCCACAACTGCTAAATGTACTGGCTGGCCATATGAGCATAGTTGGTCCAAGACCGCTCTTGGTGCAATATCTACCTCTGTATTCCGATTTTCAAAGGCAAAGACATAATGTAAGACCAGGGATTACGGGGTGGGCACAGGTAAATGGTCGCAACGCACTTTCCTGGGGGCAAAAATTTGAATATGACGTTTGGTATGTTAAAAACCTGTCTTTTGTATTGGACACGAAAATCTTATTGTTAACAGTAAAGAAGGTATTCTTAAAAGAAGGTGTCAATAGCAGCAGTAATGTGAATATGGAACCTTTCATGGGAAATACATAACACTTGATTATTTTCCGTATTCTGTTTCACACCTTTCACCTTTTGAATCTTCTTTCATATTTTCTTCTTCCTGTTCATGGGCTTGAGCAACACTCTTTGAGTTCAATTTGTCAATTGCATTATTTATAACCAATTTTCTTTTACCAGATAATAACAATGGTATTTCATTTACGTACTCTACCTTTATTTTGGCATCATTCCCAAAGTATTCTTTATACTGGTCAATTAGTTTTGCTTCATTATTATAGTCAAAACGATTCAGTAATTTTAATTTGATAATATACGTCGAGGCTCCTTCTTGAACAAATTGGAATTGATCAATTTGATCATATTGAAGGATTTGATGTATTATATGGGGTGAAACATATTCTCCTTTAGTATTTGTGAACATGTCCATTTTTCTCCCTTCGATTTGTGCAAAAACCATAGGTTTATCTGGGTCTTCATCGTCATAACCTAAACTGCCTACATCCCCTGTATCATAACGAATCAATGGCATGGCGCTATTGAACAAATCCGTGACCACTATTCTTCCTGTTTCACCAAACGGCAGGGGAATATCTTCATTCATTGCTAAAATCTCTACGTGATAACTTGCCCAATTAATCATATAATCCCTATTGTCTGCCTCATTCTGGTTCTGTTGTGCAATGATTCCATTTTCACTGTTGGAATATCTTGATACAGGTGTCACCTTAAAATGCCGTTTGATCGCGTCTCTCGTATAATCGTTTAAGCTTTCCGCCATTGATATGACTGTCTTGACTTTGCAATCTTTGATTTTTTTGCCGGTATTATCCAAATGTTTGCAAATTGATTGTAGTCCGGATGAATATCCCAATATTCCTTTAACGGACAAATCGTTCTCCATCTGGTCCACTACATTTGATAAATACGCTTCGTTGAAATCGTCTACAGAATGCATTACCACATTTTGAATCCAGGAAAGCATAGTGCTTTTTCGATATTGTTTGTCCCACAACCTAAAGTAGTACAATCGCGATCCGATTTCAAAACCTGCTTTTTTTCCATAGAATATAGTATCAGCTGTACTTCTATTTCGCTTATTTTGATCATGGTATACCTTGAAGGGATTTCCGGTTGACCCACTTGTTACAACCTCATGCTGCTTTTTTTTGATAAAAGCCTGACTCCTAAATAAATCATAGTTATCCCTCACCAATGCTTTATCGATGATAGGGAAATCAGAAAGAGAAACCGGAAGCTTCAATCCTTGGTAAAATGGTACAGTCTTAATTGTATGGTCGAGTAAGTTCTGTAAGCTTTTCTTTTTTCGTCGTCGTGCATTTTCAGAAGCAAAATTTTCATGAACGAACCTGATGTCCATGTAATGCTTTCTAATTCCCCCTCCATTAAGAAAATCAACAGTCCAAAACAAATACTTACGTGCAAATTCAAATATTCCCATTGTAAAACAAACAATTAATCATTCTAAAAAGACCTTGAAGGGGATTTAATCGGTCAAACTCTTATAGTAAAATGAACGTACCTACTTCAATCATCAACTTGAAGCTGTACATGGATGACTTTATACTTCATATCAATACTATCCACAGTATAAGTACTTCTAACTGTTTCTCTAGGCATTTTTAGATAGAGGGCGAAATTTTGATTGTCCACAGTTGCATATATCAAAGGGTCATCCTCCAGACTGTTATACCTCAAAACTTTGTACTTACTTATATCTTTCGGTTTTAAGTCGTTAAAAGACATTGAAAATAACGAAACATTCCTAAGAATATATTGACTATTATTAAGTACTCGAATCTCAGTATTGTTAATATCGTGAATGTTTTTACCCGACGTACAAACTGTTGATAAAATAATAATGAATATATAACTTAAATATTTCATAATCATATTTTAACCTAGTTTTTGTTAACAGTTTTTAAAAAATTTCTGCATCATAACCATGAAAGTTATTTGCAGACCTATTTAAAATAAAACACCACAACAAAATCAAGAATACGTATTTTATATTATGAATTTCTGCAATTTTACTTTAAACTTAGTCAATTTAGCATGAATCAAAACAAAAACCCGCTAACTGCCAAAAAACTCTGCTAAAGAAACATTTTAATGGTTTTTAATCTCAAAAACTATTCTACCCAACTGTCACTTCTTATCTTTGCAATTCAATTTCAGATGTTGACAACATAACAGAATACTAATAGGTATACTATCTCATTTAGAAAAATAATATGTTTTATAAAAAGTTATAGCATTAATAGATGGTAATAACCAAACTAGACAACTTCCAATCGATTTTTCTAGCTTTTTTAAGAATAAGCATATTAGTTTTTTTTCTTTTTCACAATACTGTCATGAATTCACAACTTCAAATAAAAGGAGTTGTAATGGGTATTGAAAATCAAGAAAAAGAAATTTTACTTTCCAATGTCAATGTTTTTTGGCTCGGGAGCACCATTGGCACAGTTACCAATGAACAGGGTCAGTTTTCCATACCTTATCAGACAGAGTTCAAAAAACTAGTTGTTCAGTATATAGGATACCGAACGGATACTATATATGCCAACCGACCAAATTTGGGTATTATTAGATTAAGAAATAATACAGAATTAGAAGAAGTAGTAGTACGCAAAAAAGTAAACCCCCTCCAGAAGTCCCTCTTCGATGTCCAGAATGTAGTTACTGTAAATAGCAGGGAAATGTTAAAAGCAGCATGTTGTAACTTATCTGAAAGTTTTGAAACCAACCCCTCCGTTGATGTTAACATTTCAGATGCGATCACTGGCGCCAAGCAAATCCAAATGTTGGGCCTTAATAGTCCTTACCTCCTGTTTACCCAAGAAAATATGCCTTCTATACGAGGTGCCTCACAAATTTACGGGCTATCTTTTGTTCCAGGTTCTTGGATAGAAAGTATTCAAATAACCAAAGGTGCTGGCAATGTCCTCAATGGTTTTGAAAGTATTTCGGGCCAAATAAACACCGAGCTGGTAAAACCATTCACTGATAAAAGATTTTTCCTTAATCTGTATGCCAATAATTTTGAGAGATATGAATTTAACACAAGATACAACCATATAATATCTGAAAAATGGGCTACTGGACTTTATCTTCATGGTAATTTAAGGAATGGAGAAATCGATAGAAATACTGATTCTTTTTTAGATACTCCCTTAGCCAACCAAGTTAATGTTATGAATAGATGGCAATATCTTGATACAGAAAAAGGTTGGGTCGGATTTCTTAACTTACAGTTTTTGGATGACGAAAAACAAACTGGACAAGTACTGTTCAATCCAAGTACAGATAGGTTTACAAGTAATGCATGGGGAAGTGAAGTAAATACGCAACGCTTGGATGTTTCGGGAAAAGTTGGTTATGTTTTCCCCGAATTACCTTATCAGAGTATTGGCTTTCAAGCGGCTTATAGCGACCACAAGCAAGATTCATATTATGGATTGAATGAATATGATATCTTACATCGCTCTTTTTATTCCAATGCTATCTTCAATAGTATCTTAGGTAGTACACAGCATAAGTTTAAAACCGGTGTCAGTTTTACTTATGATGTTTTTGACGAGAATGTAAATGGTGGAGACTTACAACGAACCGACAATTCCTTGGGCACTTTTTTTGAATATACTTATGACAGTTTGGAAAAACTAAGTCTCGTGGCTGGATTACGTTTAGACCATGGTAACAGACTTTCAACTTTTATTACGCCAAGATTGCACATGCGATATTCGTTATGGGACAAAGCTAGTTTAAGAGGTTCCGTAGGAAAAGGTAAGCGGGCTGCAAATATCTTTTCCGAAAATCAACAACTTTTTGCTTCGGCAAGACAAATAAACATAATCGACAATGGTGGTTCTATTTATGGATTGAATCCTGAAGTAGCTTGGAATTTTGGTGCTGGTTTTGTGCAAAAATTATATGTATGGAATCGTACTATGGAGCTCTCTTTGGACTTTTACAGAACCAGTTTCCAGAATCAGGTTATTATTGATTGGGAAAATCCTAGAGAGATTTCCTTTTACAATTTAATAGGCAAAAGTTATGCAAATAGCTTCCAATTTGATTTCAATTATGAAATAGTTCAAAATCTTGATTTAAGGGCAACTTACAAAAACTATGATGTAATGATAGATTATCTATCTGAAAGACTACAAAAACCGCTACAACCAGAACATAGGGTTTTTCTAAACTTAAATTACGAGACCCTAAAAAAAAGTGAAGGTGCCCAATGGCGTATAGATTTTACATTCAATTGGCTTGGAAAACAAAGGATACCAAGTACAGAACTTAATCCAATTGAATTTAGATTTAGCGATTTCTCCCCTTCTTTCAGCATTTTAAATTTTCAGGTTACTAGAGTGTTTTCAAATCAATTCGAAGTATATTTAGGTGGGGAAAACATAACCAATTATACTCAAAATATTCCAATTTTAGGAAGCGATGACCCATTTGGCTCATTTTTTGACAGTACATTGTCATTTGCTCCTGTTTTAGAGGCCACTTATTATTTAGGCTTACGTTATAAAATTAATACTGATTAAGAAATGAAAAATTCATTACTATTTGTTTTACTGATTTCGTTTTCAATACAATTGAGTGCACAGAAAAAGAACAAAAAGGTAGATTTTGAGGTAAAGGGCAACTGCGGAATGTGCAAAGAACGTATAGAAGAAACCGCAATTAAATTAAAAGGAGTAAAATATGCCTCCTGGGACATTCCTTCAAAGAAACTTACATTAATCATAAACGAAAATAAATGCACTCCCTTGGATGTAAAGCGGGCTATAGCCAATGTAGGCCATGACACGGACAAGGCTACGGCAAAAGCCGAGGTGTATGATAAACTGCCTCCCTGCTGTAAGTATAGAGATCCAAATTCTTTACTTATGGATCACGGGGGCAAACATTAGAACATCTAATTAACGTTATGGTTAGTTACCTACTGATACATAACCAATAGTTAGTTATATCAACTCCTTATTGAGAATCAGTTACTAAGAAAGTACTGATTAAAGCTTGACTACCCGCTTGGCAAGTAATATATCTCCTTGACCATCGACTACCCTTATGACATAAAAACCAGCGGAAAGTCCATAAAGCTTATTTATTTCAAGCTTATCCGTATTCTGAAAAGTTTCCTGTTTTATAAGCATACCCATCATATTAAACACCTCAATGGCACAGTCTGTTTTTTTATCTAACCTGATAGTGATCTTGTCCACGAATGGATTTGGGGTAGCTGTAAGCAGTACTGGCTTTCCTTCGCCCTCGCTTTCTTCCCAAACGATTGGTTTTAAATCAGCAATAAAATCATAAGGCTTTTTTCTGTTTGAAGCCAATAGTCCAGATTTACTGCTAAGCCCATTGGTAACATCTATGGATGCATTGAATGTAGCCCCTGGGACTACCTCAAAACCAGGGGTAAAGTTTATCTCGGTTACCGATTCCATAGAGCAATTAGTACCAGAGGGGACGATAAAATTGTTTCCAGCTTCAATAACAAATTGATAATAAAAGACCTCTTCTGCCCTGTAAGTGTTACTAACAATATAATTGTCCAGCTGGGCCAACCCATTTTCTCCATAAAAAACTCCCAGCGTTCTAGAATCTGTAATGTCATTAGGGTTTACAACAGGTAAAGTCTGCCCATCAAAAACATATGTGCCGTCATAGCGCAACATATCGGTCATAATAAATGATGAGGATTGATGTATTTCTTCCCAATCCTGCCAAACTTTATCCACAAAAGAATGATGAAAGTAGAAAACAGGATCTCTGGGGGAAACTGCCGTAGGCATTGCTCCGCCTACCCAAACATGTGCTCCCCTATGAACTGGTCTTCGTTCCAATTCGTTTGAAAACAAAAGAAAATCAGTAAAATTCATTAGGTTAGAAACATCGGTTGGCGTTGGCAATGGACCATTTCCGCCCAGATTTCTTCTTAACGTCCAATTACTGTTGAAACTCCCCAAAAAGCTTTCATCCCATAGAGGACCAGTAGTGGATTGATCGACGGATGAATCCCAGAAGGCAAGGCTAATCTTAGGGTTAATATCCTGAACAGCCTGTTCCATTTCAAACATTTGCCTTCGGTGCCAAGCAAGAAATATATCACGTTCGGCTTCATCAGGCAGATTAAAATGTAAGTCGAGTCGAGTGGGGTCAGCTGTATTGTCAAAATTAAAAAAGTCCATATGAAAATCGGCCAAATCATTAAAAAGGTCCGGCCCTTCCCTAAGTTCATAAAAGGCATTTACCAACTCAGATTTTTCATAATCGGTCATCTCTTGGAAATCTTTCCTGATGCTCTGTGACCTAATCACACTAAAAACACTAAACAAAAATATAACTAAGTAGTATTTCTTCATAAGTATAGATTATCTACTGGGAATAAAACTTTATTGGTTGCTTTTAATTCACTTTTCTTGTTGCATGATTCTCTCGAAAAGAATCATTAATCTCTTGTTCTGCTCCTCTAATCTTTCGATTTTCTTTTCTTGATCTATTGTATAGAGCGTAAGTTCTTCAATTTTCTGAAGCAATTTCGCATCCATTTTACCTAAATCTATTCCCTCTTCTTCAACTTCTTCCGCACTGGGCATATCAATTAGGTATCCATTTTTTATAATATGTTGCTCAACACTCCTAAGACTTGGAAGCTCATAACCACTTTCAAAAACAAAGTCAGGCCAATCAACCTGTAAGTCCACTTTTACCCCTTCTGCAATCATACCTCCAGCAACCGCCAATCTGAATCCTTGAGTATTGGTGGTTCCAATACCTATATTTTGACTGGCAAATAAATCCCTTGCTTGCCAATCTATAGTTGCAAGGTTGGAGTTCTCAGAAGTATAATCTACCACACCTCCACCAGAAAGAGTATTTATGTTCTCAGTATTGCTCACAACCGAAGTGTTTCCGATAGCATCACGCGCAAACACCGTGAAGGCATATCCGGTACTGGGCGCAAGGCCCGTAACGTTCAGAGCGGTCGCTCCTCCCGTACTGCCGATACTGATGCCATCTTGGAAAACCTCATAATCCGTAACACCCACATTGTCCCCTGGATCGCTCCATGAAAGGTCCGTTGCCGTGGAAGTGGTGTTGGAGGACGTAAGGTCGGTCACCGCATTGGGTGCCTGTGTGTCCGAAGCAGCTAGGGTGTTCACATTTTCCGCATTGCTCACTGCCGAAGTGTTTCCCACCGCATCACGGGCGAAGACCGTGAAGGCGTATGCCGTACTTGGCGAAAGACCGGTCACGTTGAGCGTGGTCGCACCTCC
>NZ_JAHCMU010000007.1 GCF_018449435.1 Flagellimonas sp. 389
TTTTTTTCATGTGACAGTTAAAATTTAAAGTTAGAAAATTCTAATTTTAAGCTGTCCTATTTTTAGGGAAGGCTACAAATTCCTTATGCAATTTAGAATGATTTTTAGAATCAGTACAGAAAAAAATATTCAGACCCACAAGTTTTTAAAAACTATTGCATCTAAACTTAAAAAGTAAAACAATGAAATTATGAAAATCAGCACTTTAAAATTAGGAATTTCAATTGGAGTAATTGGATTATTGACCTCATGTAATTTGAAAGCCCAACAAGGTCAAAACAGAGAAAGAAGAGAACCTCCCTCATTTGAAGACCTATTGGAAAAAATGGATGAGGATGAGGACGGAAAACTTTCAAAAGCAGAAGTTAAAGGGCGATTGAAAAATATCTTTGATGAGATTGATTCGGATGAAGATGGTTATATCACCGAAGAGGAATTCGAAAAAGCCCCGAGACCAGAAAGGTCTAACAGAAACTAAAAACGATATTATAAATGGATATACCATAGATTATTATTCCAATAACCGATTACAGTAAAAAGTTGGTTTTTAAAACAAATGGGGTTGCAGCAGGCATGGTTGAAAAACGAAAAGATGTATGTAAATTATGAAGCCAAAAACGGAAGGATTTTTGGTATGAGGCGAGCTAATTCATGTTATAAACTAGAAAATGAAGATGTGGTATTATCTAAAAATTAATTTCCTTGGTTATTTATGTATTTTTCTATTGGTTGGTTTTTCAAGTTGTAGAAAAGAAATCAAGAAAGAAATGGTAAAAGCTGAAGAAACCAGTAGAGTTGAATTTCTTCCTTATTTTGGTGATGAATCTTTTACACCAAATTGGATGACCCCCGAGAGCAAAGAAGAAAAAGAATTTCATAAAATTCCTGACTTTGAATTAACTAATCAGTTAGGTGACACCATTACACAAAAAACTTTTGACAATAAGATTTATGTAGTAGATTTCTTTTTTACAAGCTGTCCGGGTATTTGTCTAAAGATGACCAACAATATGACCAAAATACAAGAAGCTTTTAAAGATGACCCTGAAGTCCTTATACTCTCACATTCGGTAACACCCACTATAGATTCTGTATCTGTATTAAAGGCATATGCAGATAAGTATGGTGTATTGGCCAATAAATGGCATTTGGTCACTGGCGATAAAGAAGAAATTTATACGCTTGGACGAGACCACTACTTTGTGGAAAACGATTTGGGCGAACCCAAAAGTGTTGATGACTTTTTACATACAGAAAACTTCTTACTGATAGATAAGGAAAAGCATATTAGAGGTATTTACAATGGATTGAACAGATCATCCATAGCCCAGCTGACAACAGACATAAAGTCCTTGAAAAAAGAGATTTAAGTTTTAATTAAAAGAACAATCTTAGGGTGGCATTAGGCATAAATCCCAATGACAATTGCTCAATCTGGTCTAACTCTTGCCTGCCGGTATCTGGATTCTCATCCACACGATAAAAAACCGATATCGGAATTTGACGATTGTATAGGTTTTGAAAAGAGACGCCAAACGTACCCCTAAAACCACTATCATTGGTATTTCCAAATTTGTATAACATAGAAGCGTCCAGACGGTGGTAATTAGGTAATCTTCTGCTGTTCAAATTTCCAAAATTTATGGCACCTGTTGTGGCACTAAAGCTATCAACAGGGGTAAAAGGAGTCCCGGTTCTGTAAGACCATCCTAAAGACAATTCCCAATTCTGAACATCCAAGGTATTGGATATTCTAAAATTATGGGTCACATCATTATTACCAGGAAAAGGATTCGCTTGTAATGCTTCAAACGTATACTCCACATTATTGTAGGTATATCCCAACCAAATACGGTAATCTGCAATGGACTTTTTCAACAAGACATCGACCCCAAAAATATCACTTTCTCCCTGTGATATTTCCTCAGCTGTGTTTGTAAAACCATTGGTAAAAGAGGTAAGTCCAGTTATATTTTTTACATATCCATCAATATCCAATGTCCAACCATTTGAGTCGACCAATAAACCTGCTGAAAGCTGGGTACTTTCCAAAATTGGGATGTCATTATCGTTGGAAAGTGTCCAGATGTTATTTTCCAATCGAAGTTGAATATCCTCAAATTCTATAAGCTGGCTTACTGGCTGATACCTCTTTTCCGCAGTTCCCTTAACTCGAATTATGGGAAAAATAGGATATTCGATATTTACCCTGGGTTCTAGAAAAAGTTCATCAACAGATGAATAATGAGACCCTCGAACCCCTAAACTTAACAGACCCTTATTTTGTGGTCGAAAAATATATTCTCCGTAAACCGAATTAGCTTGATTGGTATTGGAACGCCTTACATTAAATTCCCTTGCGGAAGATGGTAACGGAAATTCATCTTCATCGTCAGGATCAAGATCGTCATCACCATCAGGTTCATCTCGAAACAATTGAAAGAAAACATCCAAATTGGAATATTGGTATCCTAATTTTATGGAATGTTGTGGAATAAACTCATAAGCCAGATTAAAATCAAATCCATAGTCTTCGACGGTGTTTCTTCTAAAATTTCGTTCCTCTATTTCTAAATCTTCGCTTACCACGTTCTCATATTCACTATCAAAGCTGGAATAATATGCTTTTAAAGAATGCTGTAATTTTCCAAACTTGGTTCCGTTCCAATTAAAACTGGCTCCTTGATTCTCAACAATCAATTTATCCTCGGTCACGTCTTCTTCATCCCTTGAGAAAAAATCCAGATCATTATTGGTCAAAAGCCCACTTATAGAAATATTATCATTTTTTGAAGGTTGAAGAAGTAATTTTGCATTGGTATCGTAAAAAAAGAAACTATCTCCTCCCAGGATTTCGCTGATGTCATCATCGTCATCATCAATAATTTCACCAGACACATCAGTAACCACTCTTGTATTTTGAAACACTTTTTTTGATAGCGCTGTGTATGTAGGTGTTTCCAGGACGTCTGTATAAGACCTTCTTGCCGATAAGATCAGGGCAGCTTTTTCACCTAAGGCAGCCTTTAAGAATCCATCCGCATGCGTACCGTTGATTCCTATACCTCCTGTGGTCTTTCTGGGCACATTGGCATCAGTGGTTATATCGATAACCCCCGAGATACGGTCACCATACTCTGGACTTGCTCCCCCTTTATAAATTTTGGCACTTTCTGTCACGTAAGGATTAAATGCTGAAATCATTCCAAAAAAGTGTCCCGTATTGTACATTTTGATGCCATCGAAAAAAATCAGGTTTTGATCCGGTGAACCCCCACGGATTTGAATTCCAGCAGCAGATTCGTCCAGACTGGTAATCCCGGGAATCAACTGTATACTCTGAAATACATCTGGTTCTACCAAACCCGGTAAAATCCCTTGTTTGGCGTTGTTCAAGGTAAACGACCCGTCCGTATTCTTATCAATACCTGTAGTGAGATAGGCCAAGACCACTACTTCTTTCAAAGACTGCGTTTCTGGGAGCATAATTATGTTTTTACAATCATCTGTAACATAATCGGATACTTTTAAGGTCTTGTCTGCAAAACCAACATACTCAATAAGCAGACCTTGGCTTTGCTCCACATTTTGTATTTGAAAAAACCCGTTTTCATCGGTTATCGTACCATTTGTGGTACCTGCTAAAACCACTGTGGCATATGGCAGGGGTGTACTTGTATCACTATCAAATAAGTAACCACAAACATCTGTTTTTGTGGAAGGCTTACTAATAATGACCTGTTTTTCTGAAACTTTTTCAAAAATCAGCCCAGTCTGTTCCATCAGTTCGGTCAACAAATCAGTTTCTGTTATGTTGGAACTTGAAAGTGTTACGCGTTTACCGGCAACAACATTCTCTGCATAAGAAAAAGAAATATCCATTTTGGATTCCAAATCCAACAATACCATTTTTAAACTTGTACCATTATAATTAACAGTAATTATTTTTTGCCCAAAAGCTCCCATTGAACCAAATACAAACAGTAAACACAACAGTCTTTTCATTTCAAATGTTTACGGGATTTTGAGGAATACTGTTTTTTTATCTTCAGAAACTTCATATGCAATACCCATGGGTACAAATACGGTTTTCAATGCAATCTCTAGATTATCGTGAACAAAGCTACCTGTAAAACCTTCTACATTGCCTAAGGCATTGCTTTCAATATTGATTCCGTACTGTGCTTCCAACTCCTTGATGACCTCGTTCAAATCAACATTGGAAAACGTGCTTTTGCCCTGTATCCATGATGGGGAGGTTTCATTGATTCTCACCTTCTGGATGGTACTCGCTTCAATTAGTTTGATAGCATCTCCTTGTTCCAAAATAGCTTCTTTGTCAGCACTAATTGTTTCAAACCTGACTTTTCCTTCATAACAAGTCAAAGAAAAATTAGCAGTTCTCGTTCTTACATTGAATTCTGTTCCCAGTACGGAAACTGTTCCTGATTCTGTTTCAACCTTAAAACCTTCTCCCTTTGTCACCTTGAAAAAAGCTTCTCCTCTAAGGTTTACCGTCTTGTTATTCTTCCAAAAAAAACGCTCATGGGCAAGTGTGGTCCCCGCATTAAGCTCCACTACAGACCCGTCAGGCAGCGTAACCGTAAACTGCTCACCAAATGAAGTTGAATAGGATACTTCATTAAAGAAAATACCAATAATCAAAACTATTGAAGCCGCCATACCAACAACATAATGAAGGGGTCTTAGACGAATTACTTTGCTTTTTGATCTTTCATTAATTTTAGCTAGCACCTTACTTTTTAATGAAGTAGTATTAAAGTTTGGTGCTTTAAATTGATCCATCCCCTGAACAATCTGCTGATACTCCAAAAACTCAGGGGAGCTTTCAAACTCGGCCTGTTCTTCTGTTGTGAGCTCACCTGCCAACCATTTGGCTAATATGGTATCATTTTTATCTTCGAACATCTTTATGGATTCAATGAATGAACAGGTTAATCATGAATTACCCTACCCCTTAAATATTATTTATCGTTTTTCTCATTTTAACCAATGCTTTGTGCATTCTCTTTTCTACTGCTTTTTGCGAAACTCCCAGCATTTCTGCAATTTCCTTATAGGTTTTCTTGTTAATCCTGTTCAGCAGAAAAACTTCTCGTTGTCCTTCTGGCAGTGCATTGATCGCATTTTGGAGTTTTTCCATAAACTCGTTCTCTTCAATTTTATATTCCGGTGTTTCAATATCCGATGAGCTTCTAGGAATTTTGGCGTATTCCAGCACTACTTTTTTATGGGCCACTTGATTATAAAAAGCATTTTTTGCAACCGTGTACAAAAAAGCTTTGGCCTTTTCCACAATCACCTTTTTACAATTGTTCCAAAGCTTTATAAAAGCCTCTTGTGCCAGGTCTTCTGCCTGTTGTAAATCACCACATTGGTAATACAGATAGTTACAAAGCGTTTGGGAATTAAGCTCAAAAATTTGATTGAAAACTTTCTTATCACAAACTGAGTTTTCAGTATCAGCCATGGAGCACTATTTTAGGAGGGATGGGGTATATTGTTTAGGTCGTTCCTCTATCAAAAATACTAAATAATATGTGTAGAAAAACACAAATAACCCAACGAAATAGGGATATTAAAAGTATTGGGAAAGCTGTAATCTTAATGCTCCGGAATGACATACTTTCCATTGACCATTCTTAAAATATTCAATGGATTTGCCTGTTTCAGTTCATCTGGGAGCAACAAATCTGGAAAGTTTTGAAAGCACACTGGCCTTGTAAATCTTGTTATTGCCGCTGTACCCACAGATGTCATCCTTGCATCTGTAGTGGCGGGAAAAGGCCCTCCATGAACCATAGCGTGACATACCTCAACCCCTGTTGGAAAACCATTGATGAGTATCCGACCTACTTTACGTTCCAAAATTTTCAATAAATCGGCATAAGCTTGTAAATCATCTTCGGTACCATGGACAGTTGCCGTAAGATGTCCATGCAGACTATTTGCTATGGCTAGCATTTCATCTTTTTCTTGGGTTTGTATCAAAAGTGTTGAAGGACCAAACACTTCTTCTTCCAAATCTTTGTCTTCCAAAAAATTGTTTGCCGAAACAGCGATAATTTCAGCGACGCCTTGATTACATCCTTCCCTTTCGACACCCTTTGAGATGGATTCGACCTTAGTCTTGGATTTTAATTTTTCAAGTCCTGACTCGTATCCTTTTTGGATGGAAGTGGACAACATCGTAGCCGATTCCGAAGTTGAAATGGGATTTCTTAGTTCTTCTTTAAAAAGGGCTGTCTGATCTACTTTAGGCAGTACGGTAATCCCTGGATTGGTACAAAATTGACCAACACCTAATTGAACAGAGCCCGATAAACCGTTTGCAATAGTTACATAGCTATTTTGCATCGCTTTTGGTAGGATAAATACTGGATTGACACTACCCATTTCTGCATACACCGGGATTGGTTCTTTTCGTTTGGCAGCTTCATCAAACAAAGCTTTTCCTCCTTTAAAGGAACCCGTAAAACCGATTGCCTTTATCAAAGGGTGTTTGACGATTGCCTGTCCAACGCTGTTGGAAACTCCATGGACCATTGAGAATACACCATTGGGCATATTACATTTCTTGGCCGCCGTGATTATTGCTTTGGCAACCAATTCAGAAGTTCCCGGATGTAAAGGATGGGCCTTTACGACAACTGTGCAACCTGCCGCCAGGACCGAGACGGTATCACCACCAGCTACCGAAAAAGCCAATGGGAAATTACTGGCCCCAAAAATGCCTACAGGACCCAAAGGCATTTGCATATAACGAATATCTGGTTTGGGAACTGGTTTTCTTTCTGGATTTGCTAAATCTATTCTTGCGTCTACCCAGGAACCATCTCTTAATACGGAGGCAAAAAGTTTTAATTGTCCTGTTGTACGCCCCAGTTCCCCTTTTAATCTACCGGCGGGCAAACCAGTTTCTTGACCACATAACGCAATCAGATCTTCTTCAAGTTTCTGTAATTCTGAAGCAATAGCATCTAAAAATGAAGCTTTTTCATGTCCAGATTTTTCTCGATAGGTCACAAAGGCGTGTTCAGCTAAGGCAATGGCTTCATCAATCTCAGTATCCGTCGCTTCGTAAAATTTTGTAGTTAGGTCCTCTCCTGTAGAAGGGTTTTTAGCACGAAAAACCGTGTCTCCCATATTTGAAGAACGATACCCCAAGAAATTTTTTCCGCTTGTTCCCATAATATTTAAAATAAGAAGTTTAGTAGTTTAAAAGTAATGTTTTGAACTCATTTGAATGCTTTGGATTGAAGCGAAGTTGCCTCGTCATTTAACAAGAATGATAGTTCTATGAGCTATCGGAAAAGTCTAAACGGGTTCTTTGTACTGCATCCGTACTAAAGATAATTCATTAATGCCGATATACCGTTGTATGAAATTAGGCAGGCGAAGATCAACGAAAGTATCAAAATGATGTTGATCCATTTGCCAGTACGATGCTCTCTCATAATTACTTTTTTGTTATTGATAAGAAAAAGAATTCCAACAATTACCAGCGGCAAAACAAATACATTGAATACTTGGGATAGAATTTGCATTTCAATTGGGTTGGCACCAAAAATTGGCACTATCAAAGCAAATAAGCAGGCTATAAATGTGATGATTTTAAACTGCCCTGAACTGGTATCCAATTTTCCGGACCGATAATCCGCTACCAAAATTGGTGCGATCAATAGACAGGGAAAAATTGAAGATAAACCTGCACTCAAGGTGCCAAAAAAGAAAAGGGTAAGCGCAAATTTCCCTGCCACAGGTTCCAAGACTCCCACCATATCCAAAACTTTGGTAACCGGTTCTCCTTGATGAAACAATGCACCACAGGCAACAGCCATGATAGTAGTACTAATGACAAATACCAAACAAGCGGCTATTATCGCGTCTCTCTTTTGCTGTTTCAAATCGTTTATGCCCCATCCTTTTCCTTGTACAAAAAGTGGTCTCGATAAAAAGGTCGCAGCTGCCATTGTGGTTCCTACAAATGCCGCTACCATAATTTGCCCACCTTCTACATCAGGCACAGATGGTATTAATCCTTTTACTACTTCCAGAGGCAATGGGTAGACCATAAAAAGAGAAATAAGAAACGAGGAGGCCATTATAGTCACAAAAAACACCAATATCTTTTCAAAAAAAGTATATTTTCCAACGAGCAAAAGACCGTACATAGTGGCGATTACAACAATGGCTATACTTAATACGGTTTCATATTGATGGTCTGCAACACCAGGAAAATATATATGGATAATCTCAAATATGATATTCGAGGATATTCCCAGTATACCCATCAACGAATTCCACTGTCCAAATGAGATTCCAACGATAATAAGTATAGCTATTAATTTTCCGTATTTAAGATGCTTCTTAAATGCAAACAATGCTGTTTCTCCCGTAAGCAGAGCATAATTACCATAAACGTACATCAAAACTCCCGAGAAAAAACAACTTAACAACAATACCCATAGCAATTGCATGCCGTAAGTACTACCGGCAACGATCATTGAAGTTACGCTACCTGTACCTATGGTATAACCAATGGCAAAAATACCCGGCCCAAATGCCAATACGACCCCCAATATCTTTTTCCATATAGATGGGCTTGGGGTCAAATCGGGCATTTTTGCTTATGCTTTAAGTTCCGAAATAATCGCCAAGGTTTCTTTGACCTTATTTTCAAGACCTTTAAAGTCTTTTTTTGCAAGAACGTCCTTGCTTATCAACTTGGAACCCATGCCTACGCAGGTCACACCTGCATCAAACCATCCTTTTAGGTTACTTTTTTCGGTACTCACCCCACCTGTGGGCATCACACTTGTCCATGGTTGCGGACCCTTGATAGCTTTCACAAAGTCCGGACCATAGGTGGACCCAGGAAACAATTTAACCAATTCACAACCCAATTCCTCAGCACGATTGATCTCGGTCAATGAGCCGCAACCCGGAGACCAAAGTACTTTTCTCCTGTTACAAACCTTTGCAATATCTTCCCGTAACGATGGGGTAACGATAAAATTCGCTCCCATTTGCATGAACATGGAAGCTGCAGCAGCATCTGTAATGGAGCCTACTCCCATAATCATTCCCGGAAGCTCTTGTATCGCAAACTTGTTCAGTTCTAAAAATACCTCAAAAGCAAAGTCGCCCCTAGCCGTAAACTCCAGTAGTCGTGCACCACCATCATAACAAGCCCTTAGTACGTTTTTACCAAGTTCCACATCAGGATGGTAGAACAATGGAACCATTCCATTGCTCCCCATCACCTGTACTACTTCTAATCTTGAATATTGTGCCATATCGTATTCTATCTAGCTACTCTTCCTGAGGCGTCCCCGCCCATCAATTTTTCAACTTCAGAAACTGTCACCAAGTTTGCATCTCCTTTTATGGTATGCTTCAAACAAGAAGCGGCAACGGCAAAGTTTAATGCGTTCTGGTCATCTTCAGGATATTTCAGCAACCCATAAATCAGTCCACCCATAAACGAGTCTCCTCCTCCAACTCTATCAACAATATGGGTTATTTGATATTCTGGGGATTTGAACATGGTCTTTCCGTCATAAAGCACGCCTGCCCATGTATTGTGGGAAGCCGATATGGAACCTCTTAAGGTAGTTATCACTTTTTTTGCCTTTGGGAATTTTTCCATCATTTGGGTACAGACCGATAAGAATGCTTCGGCCTTTACATGCTCCCCTTGTGTGGTTATATCCAATCCTTCTGGTTTGATACCAAAATGTTTCTCGGCATCTTCCTCGTTCCCAAGAACAATATCACAGTAGGATGTAAGTTCAGTCATGATTGCTTCACGCTCCTTGTCACCGCAGTACTTCCATAATTTGGCCCTATAGTTCAAATCTGTTGAGATAGTGATACCTAAATCACTGGCGGCTTTTACCGCTTCTAGACAGGCATCTGCAGCACCTTGAGAAATGGCTGGGGTAATTCCAGTCCAATGGAACCATTCAACTCCTTCAAAAACATTTTTCCAATCAATCATCCCCTTTTCTATCTCGGACATAGCCGAATGGGCACGGTCATAGACCACCTTGCTCCCCCTACTAACAGCACCCGTTTCTAAAAAATAAATGCCCAAACGGTCACCGCCAAAGACCATCTTTTCGGTACCTACACCTCTTTTGCGCATTTCCATAAGGGCGCAATGTCCTATGTCATTATCTGGCAACCTTGTGACAAAATCTACCGGTACTCCATAATTGGCCAAGGAAACGGCAACGTTGGATTCACCTCCTCCGTAAACTACGTCGAAGGTATTGGTCTGTGAAAATCTTAAAAATCCGGGAGGTGCCAGACGAAGCATGATTTCTCCGAAAGTGACTACTTTTTTCATTTTTTGTTTTTACTTATTTATTGGATAGTACGGTGTTCAGCTAAATGCCAAGCCTCCGTTAATATCGATATTATTTCCTGTAATAAAAGAAGCTTCATCGGAAGCTAGATAAGCAACCAAATCCGCTACTTCACTTGCGTTGCCTTCTCTTCTTAAGGGTGTGCTTTCCGCAACTTTGACACGAACGTCATCTTTGGTAAAATCATCATGGAATTTAGTGGCTATCATTCCCGGACATACTGCATTAATACGTATGCCCTGCGGACCTAACTCTTTGGCCCAATTTCTGGTCAACGCCATGACCGCGCCTTTGGAAGATGCATAAATTGCTGACCCTGGACCACCACCATCACGTCCGGCCTGAGAGGCGAAATTAACAATTGAAGCACCTTTGCCCATTAGGGGTTTAAAGGCTTGGGTCACGAATACGGTCGACTTGAAATTCACATCCATTACCAAGTCATAAAACTGTTCGTCCAATTCTTCAACTGTTTTTCTAGCAAACAAACCTCCCGCAACATTGATTAAAATATCAACTTTTCCCCCAAACGCTTCTTTCGTCTTGGCTACTATGTTGTCAATGTCACCCTTTTTGGTGACATCGGCATAAACTGAAATGGCTTCGCCATTAACAGCTTCAATTGCTGCCATCGTTTCGATACTATCGGTTTCACTTTCAAAATAGTTTGCTACAACCTTAGCACCTTCTTTTGCCAATTTTACACATACTGCACGGCCAATATCACGACCACCTCCGGTGACTACGGCTACTTTACCTTTTAAACGCATTCTTGATTTACTTGTAAATGTTTTATCTTAAAATATTCTTCACTTAGATGCCCAAACCTTGGCCACCACCTACTTGGATAGTTTCAGCGGTCAAGAAAGCAGCATCATCACTGACCAAAAATGAAATAACAGCAGCTACATCCTCTGGTTGTCCCAATCGTCCTAGTAGAATATTGTTTTTCCAAGAAGCGAATACTTCTGGCTTAGTGGATTTAATCTGTGTATGAAATGGCGTATCAATTGTACCTGGCGATACCGCATTCACTCTAATACCATATTCAGAAAGGTCTTTTGCCAATGCTCTTGTAATTGCATGTACTGCAGCTTTAGACGTTCCGTAAATACCGGCACCAGGTCCTCCAGCATTCCAACCAGCAATGGATGTATAATTTATTATCGAAGCATTCTCTCCTTTTTTAAGGAAAGGAATTGCCGCTCTTGACACAAAGAAAGTCGAATCAAGATTTAATGCCATTACACCTCTATAAAATTCAGTGGTCATTTCTTCAAATCGGGATCTTCCTCCCAAGCCCCCGGCATTGTTGATAAGGACATCTATCTTACCGTATTTTTCCCCAATTGTATTGATGTTTGAAGTCACCGCCTCCTCATTGGTAACATCAAAACCATAGTACTCAGCCGTAATACCTTCGGCAATAAGTTCTTTTACTCTTTCAGCCCCGGCTTCATCTTCTATACCATTTAGAATTACGGTATATCCGTCTTTACCAAGTCTTTTGGCTACTTGAAATCCTATACCTCCTGTAGCACCTGTCACTACGGCAACTTTTCCGTTTAAATCACTCATCACTATTTATTATTTTTGATTTGTATTTTGATTACTTAAATTTCTACTGATTGAATTTTTCTGGCAAAGAAATAAATGGCCGCTACTCCGAGAGGGACAAATATTGCAATTGCTATAAAAATGGGTGTATATGAAAATTTGTCGACAACCAAGGGCACTAGAAAATTCATTACAATTACAGAGAATACCCCGATCATTCCTCCTAATCCGGCCAAAGAACCAACGGATTTTCCGCTAAAAAAGTCACTTGGAAGTGTTTGTACATTACTGATGGCAAATTGAAACCCGAATAATACAACAAATACAATCGCTACAAATTTTTCTGCTGTATCCCCAATAAGAACAGTTGCTATAAGCCCTAACAACATAATGACACCTCCAACAAAAATAGTTGTCTTTCTCCCTTTATCTATTGAATTTGTTTTTGCAATAATTTTTCCGGAAACAAATCCTCCGGCTATACTACCAACGGCTGCTCCTACATAAGGTACCCATAAGAACATACCTACTTCCTTCACATTGAATCCATACACATCGAACAAATAAATAGGCATCCAACCGACAAACAACCACCATATTGGCTCTAAAAAGAAACGACCAACAACAACCGCCCACGATTCTTTATAGGAAAGGATTTCCTTTAAACTTTTACCTTTGGTACCCTCTGTTGCCTTTTGATCTGCTTCACTTTGCCCTTCAACAATAAATTTTTGTTCCTCCTCGGTAATCCAAGGGTGTTTTTTTGGTCCGGCCTTATTGATCAACAGCCATGGAATAATCCAAAGCATTCCAAAAGAACCTACTACCATAAAGGTAATTCGCCAACCGTAAGCAACAAATAAAGATGCAATTAGAATAGGAGCGATCACAGAACCTATAGATGCCCCTGCATTAAACAATCCTTGCGCTATGGCCCGTTCTTTAATAGGGAACCATTCGGCATTACTCTTTACTGCTCCTGGCCAGTTACCAGCTTCTGACAAGCCCAACGTACTTCTAAAGATCGCGATTGAAAACAATCCTCTTACAGTTGAATGTAAAAAAGAGGACAATCCCCAGATTCCAATACTGATTACGTAACCTATTCTTGTTCCAACTTTATCGAACAGCTTTCCTGAAAATAATTGTCCCAGTGCATAAGCCACCATAAAGATGTTCAAGATTAATGCATAATGCTCTTTAGTTAAGTTAAGTGAATGGGCTATTGTTCCTTCCTTGTCCAATCCCCCCCACATTATTCCAAGGGCACTTCTGTCTATGTAATTTATAACTGTAGCTATAAATATCAGCCCGATTATTACCCATCTTAAACCTTTAACTTTCATTTTTGTTCATTTTATAGTTAGTGGAAAAAGTACCAGATAGCATTTTGAAAAACCTGATGGTCTCCAAATGGCAATTCTGAATATCAAAACTTATAAAACTAAAACCTGATGGATATGGCAAGCCACTAATTTTCAGGCATATAAATGTTTTGCTAAGTTCTACTTCCCTCCTTTATTTTAATGGTTGTTGATAAAAGCGTGCAATTCTATCTTCAACCTATACTTTCTATTCTTCTGTGTTGTAACAGTATTGGTACAACGTTTTAAAATGGACCTTCATTTTTTCCCTCGCCATTTTTGGGTCCTGTTTTTTTATGGCCTCATAAATATCTTCATGCTCCTGAATACCTAAAAAAGATTGATTGCTATCACAAACATGGTACTTCTCGAAATTTGTAATGATTTCTGGGGTAATTATCAACATGAACGTGTTCATGGTACTGTTCTTACTTGCATTGGCTATGGCCAAATGAAAAAGCAAATCCTCCTCCACAGCGTCCTGTTTGTTAAGAACTTTATTGTTATATGCATCAAGGGCATCCCGCATTTTTACCAAATCTTCTTCAGTTCTCCTTAGTGAAGCGAGTTTTACCGTCTTCAATTCCAGTAAAATCCTTGTTTCTACGAGTGATTTGAAATCCGGGTCCTCTAAACGCAAAATATCATCCAACATACCGCTCATGGCCACCCTACCAATATCTGCGATGAAAGTTCCACTTTGAGGCTTTGAATTTAAAATTCCAAAAAATTCCAACTTTTGTATCGCCTCTCTAACATTACTTCTGCTCACCTCAAACTTTTCGGACAACATACGTTCCGATGGTAATTTATCACCGGGTTCTAAATTCTTGTATTCAATTAAATCACGAAGCTTAGCAATTATTTTCTGCTGTACATCGTGCTTTTCGTAATTTGTTAGTATTTCAACTTTCATAGTATTTTAAAAATTGATGAAATTGGTTAACCAGATTGGTTTGTTAAATTTATAAAATAACTTTAACAATTAAGACCTATTTTTATTAAAGTATTTCAATTTGATAAGAATGGACGCTATTCGTCCTTTTATGTACTATAGCGCCCTCTCTTCTAAACTAAACTACTAACTCAAAAACTCATTAATGTTCAACCAATAAATCATAATATTTAACTTTAGCGTATGCATCTGCGTCCGTTGTCTGCAGATAATTTCCTGCTTTAAAGTAATTTTCAAAAATGCCCCATCTTTTTATATTGTCATCTTCATAGACTATTGATTCCGTATCATTTAAAATTACTTCCATTCTGCCATCAGAAACCAAAACCTCCAGTGAGAATTTATTAAACCCTACTTCTTCGCTAAAATTAAAACCTTCATCATCCGTCCATGCATCCGTTTGTAATGCTTCTGTATCTGAAGCATTAGGATTTTTAAGAACCTTGGTCTTTACCCTTACCTTTCCCTTATTCCAATAGATTTTGAGCACAGGTGGGGCATTATTGTCCTTTTGCCCAATCAAATCGCGCTGCGCATTTGTTAAACGACCATGAATTTGCATGACCATGGTTCTGTGATATGCATCGGCACCATCTTTTGAAATCTCTTCCATCCTTAAAGTTCCCTTCATTCTTCCACCATCAGAGAATTTCCAATTCACACTATTACTTCCAGCAACCATTTGCTCTCTTAATTCTGTTCTAGACCTCGAAGAATTTTGTGTAGTTACTCCGGGATAGGTATAGAAAACCAAGGCACCTTCAATGGAATCATTGTACATGAAGGGCAAAAGGGTCTCATTTGTAGCATAACTTAAAATCTCGGGAGGCTCGACTTCTATCGGTTTCCCATTTTCACCTATAGGCAATGTCACCTTCCAATTGTTCAAATCAATTTCAGGTATTTTAAACGTTTTGTCTTCAGTATCAGAGTCTGCATCCGCTACCTCATCATCAATAACTTCATCTTTCACGGCCTCAGCTTCTTCGTCTAACAAATCCGAAGCAGTATCCTGACATGCGACAAGTGCCAATAAGAAACAAAAAAAGAAAATCAACTTCTTCAATACTTTACTTTTTGGTCATTAACGGATTGACTTAAGATTCGTCTTACTAGAAATAGAATCATTAGTGCTCAACAGACAATTCATACAAATTGACCTTGGCGTATGCTCCTTTATCCCTTGTCTGAAAATAGTTGCCCACCTTAAAATAATTTTCAAAAACACCCCATCTTTTGATGCTTTGACTATCGTAAACAAAGAATTCATTTTTGTTTAAAGAGACTACCATTTTACCGTCAGAAACTTTTACTTCAATTACAAATTTTCTAAACCCGACTTCTTCTTCGAACGAACGACCTTCATCATCTCCCCAAGCCTCTTTAAGTAAGATTCCTTCAGCAGATACCCCAGAATATTTTAAAACCTTGGTCTTGACCCTGATCTTGCCATCTTTCCAATAGATTTTTAGTATGGGTGGAGCGTTATTGTCCTTTTGACCGATCAATTCTTTTTGTTCATTGGTCAACCTGCCATGAATCTGCGCTATAATAGCTGTATGGTATTTACCATCATCTTTTTTTGTGATTTCATCGATTGCCATTTTTGCTCTTAAATAACCTCCGTCCGCAAAGGTCCAATTGACATTGTCTTCGCCAGGTACCATTTGTTCCCGAAGCTCAGATCTTGAATATTTAGTGTTTGCCGTGGTCGCTTTTGAAGGATAGGCATAAAAGGTGATGGCACCAGTGGTAGAATCGTTGTACATGTACGGTTTTAAAACTTCATTGGTAGCGTAGTCCAGAATCTCTGGTGGTGCTACACTAATGGCACCACCTTTGCCACTACCTTCGGGTATGGTGACCTTCCAATGGCTTAAATCGACCTTGGGCAGCTTGTATTTCTTTTTCTTCTTTTTACGTTTTTCAACCTTCACATCCGATTCTGTAACGCTATTTGTCATGTCTTGACAAATAGCGTTAGCAGATAGAAATATTATTAAAATAAAACCTACTATTTCTTTTCGGAAGCACTTCATTTTTTACTACTGTTTAGTTTATCTATTCTTTGTTTTAGAATTAGAATCCCGGGGTAGTTATAACTACATCAGTTAAGAATACTTCATTGTCTACAGTCACTGTATTGGTGGGAACAAAATAGAAAATAACAAAATTTTGATCTGTTGATACCAAAATATCGTTTGCATTCTCGTCTACCCTACTTTGAGGGAACTTAAATGAAGCATCTGCGGTAAAGCTAAAGGAAACTTGTTGCCAGCCATTAATAGCATCAGAAATCACAGGTTCAGTAACAAGTGCCAATGAAGCTAAGTCCGTATCAGCAGCAGGCTCATCAGATAAAATATAGAATACGCCTTCAGAATCACCAATCGGAGTACTTTCTGTTTTCACAAAAGCTGAAATAGTATATTCCACACCAGGTTCTATTTCAAATGGTTGGTAGGCTCTTTCACCTGTTCCATCAAACTTAATCGACCTACCTGAAGTACCTCCATCAGATTGCGCATTTGAACTAGATGAACTCGCTTTGTCAGTACCATTTCTATCATATTGATCTGTACCTTCCAAAGCAGTGTTACCATTATTGTTCCTATCAGAAACCCATGCTTCTAAATCTTCATTTCTCCAGAAATCAAAAGGAGTGTCAGTACCATCATTAAAGGTATTGTCTGGATTTACGGTCCAAGCATCTACAAGATCATTATTATTGTTCTGCGCAGTGGGGTAGGTCTCAAAATCAGCATTTTGTATAACCGCAGCAAAGGTAGCTTGAATACCTCCTACAGGAACTGCTTTGGTAATACTTTTTGAAACACCTGCATCATTGGTTGTGGTCAATGTGACATCGTAGGTACCATCAGTAGCATACTCATGCGTTGGATTAACTTCATCCGAAGTATTACCATCTCCAAAGTCCCAACTGTGGGATACCGCTAAAAGTGAATCATCTGTAAACTCAACAGTCAAAGATGAAACGGAAAAGGTAAAATCAGGTACCGTGGACAATTCTAAACCTTGTATAATTTTACTGGTAGCTACCTCAACGCCCAGAAAATTAGTTGCTGTTAGTGTTACTTCAAAAACGTCAGCAGAGGAATAGATATAAGTTGGACTAAAATCTGTATCTTCTTCGGTATCTTCAGCGTTCCAATCAAGCGTTTCGCCATCTCCAAAATCCCACACCAATGAACTTGCACCTGTGGTCAGGTTCTCAAAAATAACTTCTGAATCTATTGTATCAAAATCAAAATCAACAGCAATAGGCGATACTTCTGTTGAATCTACCGCTATTAAGCCATCTGAACTGGTCGTTGTCAATTTCACTTTGAATAGACCACCTTCAGCATAGGTGTAATTGGGGTTTGCCTCTGACGAGGTATTACCGTCTCCAAAATCCCATAAATAAGATGTCGCATCCGTAGAATAACTTCTGAAAACTACGGTCAGGTTATCATCGGCATCTGTACTTGTTGTAAAGAGCGTATTTGGCTGTATGTTGTTCACATTACCAGTAGGCGGCACAAACTCTTCAAATGTTGAATCGAAACAAGATTGAAAGCTTACAGCCAAAAACACCAGTGCTATAGCGCTACTAACGGAATATTTTATTTTTTTCTGCATGATAAATTTTTCTATTGTTTAACACTTATGGCGAAAGAATCAAGTCTACTCTCAACACCGGTATTCGTTACATATATAATGACACTTTCGTTCTCACCTGCTTCAAATGTGATAGCGTGTTGTTTAAAAACATCGCTAACTCGACCAACATTGCTATCTGTCCTTGATGCAACAATATTTTCATCCAGTAGCGATTCCGTATAATTGGCAGTATCAGGATTTAATATGGATACGGTAATGTCACCAAAGCTACTGTCATCGAACTCACTAAAATAGGTGAGCACATATTCTGCTCCAGGTGTCACATCAATTTCTTGATAGGCGACCCTAGCTCCATCAGAAGGAAATTTGGCAGCTTGAAAACCATCGGGCAACCTACCTTCTATAGATGTCGAATTGATTTGGATAACCGTTGTACCAGCTCCAAAAGGGCTCCAGTCATCATTGTTTGGCGCTCTCCACGAATCCCTTCCATCACCTGTGCCATCAAATAAGCTATTGTCCTCAAAACTGGGTTCCGCTATTTCTGGAACGGCTATGGTAGGAACAGCTTGATTTACAGTCACTGTTCGTTCCGTGGTTTCTGACTTACCTAAGTTATCGGTCACCACCAACCCAACGTTATAATCTCCTGGACCCGGGAATGAAATAATGAGTTCACGATCTTGCAATGTTGCTGGAGGTAAAGCGGCGATTTGATCCTCTAAATTTTTAACATTTTGCCGCGTCTCATCTGAAACTGCAGCTTCAGCTAATGCCAATTGTGCCTCTAGTGCAGCAACTTCAGCTTCCAGCACTTCTACCCTATCCAAATCATCTTCACAGGGTATCCTGAACTCTATTTTTGCAATTTCTTCTTCCAGTGCAACCACAGTGGCAAGCTCAGCTTCTATCAATTGCTTTAAAATGGGTAAATCTTTATGTATTAAAGTAATTCCTTCAGCTGGCTCAACAGACCATTGGTATTGCGTTCCATTCACTGCCAAATTGGAACCAGCCTGAAAGTTAATCTCATAATTTGCTGATAATTCAACATCGTTACAATCAAATTCCGAAGTGGAAATGTCAGCCAAGTTGTAAAAAGGTGTAGGACCGGTTAAATCCACGTTGTCCCCAACTTCTGCTAAATCATCACTTACACAGGACATCAAGGAAACCACTATTCCCAAAACACCCCATTTTAAATTAAATAAATTTGTTTTCATCGTAGTTAATTTTAGTATCCAGGATTCTGTTCATAAAAATTGGGCAAGTTGTCTATCTCCCTTTGTGGAAATGGAAGATATTTTCGCTCGCTTGTGTAAAACAGACTGTTTTCGTCTGAAAATTGCTGTAAGATGTTATCTGCTTCACCAAATCGAATCAAATCATATAAGCGTTGATTCTCGTAAACAAACTCTACCCTTCGCTCTTCCAACAGGGCATCTTTTGTCAAGTTAACGACCTCCTCTAGACCGGCCCTTGCCCTAACCTGATTGAATGCAGCAACGGCCCTGGGGTCTGTAGTACTTTCACCACCAGCTAAAATTGCTTCAGCATATAGCAATAGAACGTCAGCATATCTTAGGACAATCCAATCGTTGTCACCAATCTCTCCATCGGTAGGAAACTTATCATTAAAAGTATCATTTGTAATAACGCTTGGGTTATAGGACAATACTTGGATACTGGCAGGAAATCTTACAGGTTGCAGTTCTGGTGTCATCACTTCCAAAAAGTCAAGTGTTGCAATATTGACACCATTGGAAGGACCTTGTAAAGTCATTGCAAAACTATGGGATTCCGAATCGGTTTCAACCTGATCGTCCAGACCACTATCACTCGTTACATAGTTATCGCTACTAAACAAATCATAAGCAATGGAGAATATGATCTCATCATTGATTTCCAATCCTGGATTGTTTGACCAACTACCATCTAAGACTATCTCGGATTCTGAAAAACCACCCGAAAACTCATTGCCAAATACGTTGCCATATAGTATGGATAAATTGGCATTATACTCTGCGTCTGTCAGTAAGTCAACACCAGGATCTAAAGGGTCTGGATTAAATACAAAGTTCTCTGCATCATCCCTTTCAACAAACAGTAGGTCATAATTGAAAGCTGCATTGTTTTCCACTACAGAGGCCAATAACAACTCAGCCTCTACATAATTAGGATTTGGCTGACTGAGATAGGCTTTTGCCGCCATACAGATTGCCGCACCTTCTGTAGGTCGATATCTATTCTGTTCACCACCGTTAAGAAAAGCTATTGAAGTCCTAAAATCTTCGATAATTCTATCATAAACTTCAGCTTCTGGTAACTGAGGGTAGTCCAAAGCCTCATCTTCGTTTATATCCAACACCTTATCGATAAAGGGAACATTTTGATAGGCCCTAACTAGATTAAAATGACATAAAGCTCTCATAAAATATGCTTCCCCAACAGTAAACTGTTGACTTTCTGGAGCTAAAAACCGATTGTCAATAACTGTATTTGCATGCTTTATCGTAGCCATATTGTTGGAATAATATGTAGCTACATCCCCATTGTTGACATCGACATTATACGATGCGATTAAAGGAAAGTTTCCGTTTTCTGTATTGGCCCGTACATTATCCGAACGAAGTTCTGTCAACAAAAATTCATTAGCGGGCACTTTTTGATAAGCATCCAATATCCCATTTGCCAACAATAGAAAACCATCATCTGTCTGAAGCAACTCTTCTAATGAGAGCGCTGTAGGGTTACTTAGGTCAAGTTCCTCTTCACAGCTTGCGAACAAAGCTATCAAGGAAAAACAAACTATTACTATTTTATATATTCTTTTCATAACTGATTAAAATTGAAAGTTAATCCCAAATGATACTGATCTAACTATTGGACCATCACCTCTTTGATAGCCAAAAGTGAGCGGGGTATTTGCATTATTGGAGGTTTGTCCCACCGCTTCAGGATTGAAGCCTTCGTAACCTTCTGCAAAAAAGTATAACAGGTTCTCCCCCGTTAGATAGAAGCGCAATTTGTCAAAACCATATCGTTCGCCCAACTCGCTGGGTACCGTATAGCCAAGAGTACAGTTTCTCAAAGCAATGAACGAAGCATCTTGAATGTGGTCGTCCGTAAACCTTCGGTGCACGGTCAAATCGGCATCAGGAAAACTGGCCACCTCATTTACCGCAGATTCACTGGCATAATACAACTGATCTAAATCCGCTACCCTAACCTCGGCTCCGTGCGATCCTTGCCATTGGAAAGACAAGTCAAAATCTTTGTACGTAAGGTCAGAGCTAAAGCCCCATTCAAAATCAGGATAGGGATTACCTAACTCAGTTCTATCCTCATCGTCAATAACACCATCATTGTTCAAATCCTTCACATATACATCTGCAAAATCGTTATTGAATCTATTAAAGGGATTGTCAACCCATTCCAATGGGATCTCCCTGTCATATACAAAACCATAGAAGGAAGTTATAGGTTGTCCTACCCGAGCGATAAACTCTGTTGGCCGAGTATCTTGATCGATTCTGGAAATAATCTGTTCGTTTTGGCCCAAGCTTTCTACAGTGTTTCTATTCAAAGTGAATTGTCCTGATGCGTTCCATCTAAAATTTTCGGTTCTCCACAACCTAGTACTGGCCACAATCTCAACACCTTCATTTTTGACCTCTCCAAGATTCTGCAACCAAGCATCAGCTCCATAAGTGGCCGCGATAGGAGCAAAAAGAATCAAATCTTCGTTCGTTCTCACGTAGTAATCTGCAGTAAGGCTCAATAACCCTCTACCAAAAGTAATGTCGATACCCGGGTTGAATTCAATTATCTTTTCCCAACCTAAATCCGCATTGGGCAGCGTAGTTGCTTTAACCCCCACACCATCATTATACCCCACAGTACTGAAGGTTTCTTCAAAACGGTATAGGGAATCAAAAACGTTGTTGGATATTTCATTGGAACCAGAAGCACCGTAACTTGCTCTAAGTTTTAAGAAAGTAATAAATTCACTAGAAGATAAAAAGTCTTCACTGGATACATTCCACCCGACAGCAGCTGCAGGAAAGAAACCAAATCGGGTATTTGGTCCAAACCTTGTACTTCCATCGGCACGTGCCGATACCTGAAACAGATACTTGCTGTCGTAGTCATAATTTATTCGACCAAAATATGAGACCAATTTATCTTCACCGTTCAGGGTAAAAGTAGTTCCGTTATCGGCAAGTGCAATATTTTCATTGAAGTCATTGGTAAAACCCACCGCTTCGGATTCTTGTCTTAAAAAGTCCCTGTACGTGTATTCAAAACCGAGTACTGGATTGAAATTATGTTTGCCCAAACTTTTGTTGTAGGTCAACAAGGATTCAAAGGCATACTGGTAGAGCTCGTCTTTCCTGACCAACCTGAACGATTCTTGATCCCTGTTTTCTTGACCCAAGACATTGTCTTGTTGGTTGGTTCGGGTATGCCTGAACACGCTTGACACAGCTTGTCTAAAGTTCAATCCATCCGCCAATTTAAAATCAAAGTATGCAGAAGCGTTCAGGTTAATTTGGTTCTTGGTACTCGAACGTTCCAAAAAATGAACCAAAGGGTGTACGTTTCTTGTTGTAGAAAGCGTCAATCCACCAGAAGTTAAATCACTAACTAACGGTAATCCCGTACTTGGATCTCTTGCGATTGCCCTTGGGTTGTTCGGGTCAACGGTAAACACATGGTCAAAAGCTCTCGAGAAACCATAGCTGCCTACCCCAAGATTTTCAAATTGCGCTCCCGCATCTGTTGAAACACCAATATCCCTTGAAAAGTTTGTGACATAATCTAAATGATCTTCATTTAGAAATAAGGGTAAATGTCCGTATTGTCTTAATGGATCTGTAAATCGTGCCGGCAACCTGTCTTGGTCAATAAAGTTAGCACGAATATTTGTACCGAACTTAATTTTACCGTTTTTCGATTTACTATCTACTTTTATTCTTGCATTGTACTTTTTAAAATCATCGATCAAAGCAATACCCTCATCTCGCAGATAGCTCATAGAGGCGGTATATTTTGTCAATTCCGTTCCTCCTCTAGCAGAAAAAGAATGGCTGGTTATCGTACCTCCAGGAAAAACTTCGTCTTGCCAATTTTGCTCACCATCTCCCAATGAAGCAATAAAGTCCATTGCTTCCAGTTCAGCATATGCAACATTGTAATCATTTGTAATTCTCTCAAAATTTTCACTGGTCGGAGAGATGGCATCAACTTGGCCTTGTAAACCATTCAGTCTAGACCTTTCTTGTGCTATTGTAGTATTAAAATTGTTGTTTTTTCTCGAGTATTTAATACCTGTAAACGTGTTGTAGGTAAACGATGTTTTTCCGGCAACACCTTCTTTTAAGGTCACCAATATCACCCCATTTGCACCCCGCGAACCGTATATGGCCACAGATGCGGCATCTTTCAAGACACTCAAGGATGCGATGTTGTTGTTGTCAATAGTGGCCAAAAGGTCTGGATCATTTCCCAGAACGATACCATCGACTACGATTAGTGGAGAGGAAGATCCCGTTATTGAACCTGGACCCCTTAGGGTAATCTGTGGGTCACCGCCCGCTTCAGAAGATGTGGTCTGAATCCGTAAACCTGCAACTTTACCCTGCAACGCGTTTTCAACCCGTGCAACGGCAAAATTTTCAAGTTCTTCACCTCCAATTTTAGTTAGTGCACTGGTAACATTTTTTTGCTTTTGTTCACCATAACCGATTACCACAACCTCATCCAATTGGCTAACATCCTCTTGAAGAACGATGTTTAGATTTGTTTGGCCAGCTACAACTGCGGTCTGCGATGAAAATCCAATATATGAGAATTGCAATACCTCACCATCAGATACCGAAAGGGAGAAATTTCCATCAAAATCGGTTTGTGTACCTCTAGTAGTATTTAAAATTATAATGTTAACCCCAGGAATGGGCATTTGTTGTGCATCAGTTACCGTTCCTGAAACGGTAAAAGTTTGTTGCGCGAACAGTTGGATATTACTGAGTAATAAACCAACTAAAAAAAATTTAATTTTTAAGCTCATTTGTAAAATAGTTAGTTTGAATGTTGAGTCAATTCCAATTCCATATAATGGAATCAATGAATCATTCTGATTGCAACAAATAGCCTTTACAATATCTGATATCTGGAAGAATTTGATTATTTTTATATTCTTCAATTCGCATACTATATGTGTATTTGTTGATTTTACTTCCCTCCGAAAAGAAGTAATAAAGTAAAGGATAGGCGTGCACCTATCCTTTTTTTATGGTATTAACTGTCTATCATAGTTCTTGGTTTAATTGGTATTCCAAATTGGTCAACCAGTTTGGTTTACCAAATATATGTTATCTAAAGGTTAAAAAAAAGCCTTATTTGAAATAAAATGTTAAAATTTCAAGATTTTAAAATTTTATCATCTTTTAAATTATCAAGAACTGATTTTTATCATCTTTTTTTAACTATTCTGCATAAAATCCTCTCTAATGGGACTGAATACATCTATTAAAAAACCTGCTTCTAAACACACGGCTCCGTGCATTACGTGGGGAGGGATGTAAAAGGAATCACCACCATTCAATATTTTGGTCTCATCTCCAATAGTAAGTTCAAAAGAACCACTTACCACATAGGTTACTTGTGAATGATAATGTTCGTGCATAGGCCCTATTCCACCTTTATCAAACTTTACATTTACCAACATAATCTTATCATCATATCCCATTATTTGTCGCTCTACGCCTTCTCCCACGTTTTCCCAAGGGATTTCATTTCCAAACAAAAACTCTTTACTTGATCCAAAACTTTCCATACGTCCTATTTTTTGATTTTTCCGTAATAATGCGGGCCAATCCATTTATATATATATTTATCTATTTCCAATGTATGTTCTAATTGTGCCGAAGATTTCTTGTTGCACACTATAAACAAATGTTTTTCCCCAGTAGAATTTTCTATAGTTACTGCAGTATAGTCCTCCCCATTGGCCACAACACTTAAATCCTTTACTTTACTGGATGCATTTTTAGCTAATTCCGAAACGGGACTGTAAGACCCATGTGATTCAATGACAGCCGCAAAAACATCATTAGCAACGTTTTCCCTGCGCAACATAAACCCAGCGTCTCTTCGTAAATTAAACTCTGGGTCATTGGCACCGATTCTTGTAAACAGAAGTTCGTCGTTGGTTTTGGTTGTTAATGTTAAACTGTAAAATTTTTGATCATTGAGCCAAGTGAGTTTTGTATTCTCCTTCTCAGGATTTCCTTTTCCCTCTAACCAAAGATGTTGGTATCCATTTTCTTTTCCCAGCGAAGTCAAAACTGATGGAACATCATAGTCAAAATCTGTATCGATAATTTGCCCCATATAGTAAAAGGGCAAATCGTATTGATGCTCTTTATTGCCCTTGACCCTAAAGATATCCAGTACAAATCCATTTTTCAGATTATCGTCTTTAATAATTGCCAGTGTCCTCTGCAGGCTTGTTCCGGGATAGGCATTTTCTTCTTTAGCACTGACAATTTGAATAGCTTCTTTCGAAAAATCGACAAAATGCAGATCCGAATGATGTTTGCTCCCTACATCGTATGCCCCACCAAAATGGGATACTTCATTTTGAACCAATGTATTGTGGGCCACGGTTTGTTTTGCCCAAGTCTTGTTCTCCTTTAAATAATTACCACCTCCTTTTTGCTCGATATTTACAAATCTTGCCAATCCATAATCTTGCAACACTTCTTCTCCATCTTGGTAAAGCATATACGATAGTTTATCGTAATGTCCATGACTAAGGCCCTGAGCGGTATACTTAAAAACTAGTGCAAACCCATCTGTAGGCTGCCTTAAGATACTTATCCCACCCTGTTTGCCATCTGAGCCATCTGAAAAACTTATCGATTCCTTAACAAAAGGGCGAGCCTCCTTGTTTTGCAAACCAAGCGCTACCGACAACCCTGTTTCGTCTAAAACAACACGTTGCTGTTTTTCTGCGATGCTGAGCAATTCGGGATTCTTACCTCCGTAATAGTAAGCAATATCAACTGCACTCACCAACGACCTTGAAAAATATGACATCCCTTTTTGGGCATCATTGATGGGGAAGAATTCACCATCTGCATCGGTTAAGTTCAACAAAGCATTAACGGATTTTAAAAGAACGCTGTCTTTATGTTCAAACACCTTTAGTTCTGGTTTGACATTGTGCAATGCCTGGGCAAAAATTAGGAATGGGTATGAAGCGTACCTTTGATAGTAAGGACCTTCTGTATAGTATCCATCCGGTGAAAATGGTTCTTCCAAATTGGCAAAGAAACCAACTTCCTGTCCCTCAACAGTTATAAAGCCTCCATCATTATCCTTAGCGCCGGTCTTAAGATTAGCATCCTTAATTCCATATAAAGCCCTTTGGACCAATTCCTCATCATCCATTACCAAGCCGATCATACCAACGGCAGCATTGCCCCATGTACTGTGATTGTGCACCCTATTAAAAAATTGTGGGTTTTCTATCGATATGAAATCCGCAAAAGGTCTAAAAAGGTTTTTCTCCAACTGTTTTCGCTCTTTTTTGGAGAGCCAATCATGAATACAATCGTAAGCTTGGCTTACATACACCAACCAATTTGAATCGTTGAGGCATTGCCAAAATAACTTCCCTCTTGCATATGATCTTTCTTGTGGATGTATCGGTAAATCTTGATATTTTTCTTCATATTCAAAAAGCATATCCCGAATGTACCTTGCATACTTTTCGTCATCCAAAATTTGAAACAGCACACCTGCTTTTTGTAAAATAAAGAAGTTTCTTTTATGCCTTTCGTGTGTATATCCACCTGAAAAATCTTTTGGTATAGGAACATCAATACCATTTTCAATTTCTACGTCCACTTCTTTTTTTATCTGGGTCAAAGTCTTATCAAACAGTGGAATACTGCCTAAATTGGATTTAATCTGTGCAACTCCATCTTTAGTGAGAATAAGTTTAGGATGTTCCTGTGCCTGGATAAAAAGCTGGAAAAAAAGGAGTGTTACCAGTAAAGAAAGTAGAGAGGAAAACCTATTATGGACTCTTGATAGTTTCATTTATTGAGATATTACGCCTAAATCACTGCCATCTGTTGCCTTACCTTTTATAGCAGAATTTGAGCTGATCTTATAGTCATCAGATTCAAACTCAACTGGAAATGTCCATGCATTTTCAATAGTGTATTTCTGGTCTCCCGTTATCGTAGTTGTCTCGGTTTTGAAAAAATTATTATTCAATATAGCGACAATGGGCTCGCCTACAACTAAATGCATTCCTATTCCTTTACTATTATTGAAAATATTGTTTTTGATATCGATTACCTGAACACCATATAAAGAGATCGCTTTATCATATCTGTTTCGCTTATCATGGCCCACATTATCAAATGTACAATGTTCCATTTCCAAGAAAGGTCCAAATGTACTCTCGTCTTTTCCACCTCTATGCAATCTTAGCGCAGCACCACCTATGTCTGAAAAAACTGAATTCTTCATGATAACGTACTCAGCGTTGTAAATACCAATATCATCTGTCTCTTTGTCCAGAGCTACTATATTTCCTGAGACGGTTTTGAAGATTGAATTTTTTATACTTATTGTGTCGGCAAACGTATTTTTATAGGTCCTGATGGCATCAAAAGAATGATTGACGTCCAAGTTTTTGAATTCGCAATTATCTATGAACAATTTATAGTTCTTGTTCATAGAATATTTACTTGTACTGATTACCGAATTGCCTGTTCTATCCGGTGATTCTTCACCATCAAAGGTCAAATTTTGTAATGACAGACTTCCACCATTTTGAATAGTAATAGCTGATTTTTTCTCAAATAATATTTGTGGCTTTTCATTGCTTTTAGATGTAATGGTCAACGGGTGTCCAATAGCTATGGTTTTGGTTATGGTGTACCTACCGGCTTCCAAATCTATTACATCTCCCGGATTGGAGTTTTTTGCTGCATCGAACAGCGTATTCAATCCTGGGGATATCGAAATCTTTTTTCCTGATGATAATGCAACTTCAGCATCTTCTTTTGAATACCAGCTAACTCCGGTGTTTTCTTTGGTAGCCAACTTATCGCTCAAAACTGCACCTTGACCTTCTCCTGTATTTTTAGGAACCCGAAGTCCGTACTCATTTTCAACAAAATCAAGTTTTTTAGAGGAAAAGCCAGTTTCCGAAATTGAAACAATATTTGGGCTCAACAGATTGTTTTCGAACGAAATTCCATCGATATCATCGTATACCGTAAAAATATCATTTTTGGCTTCATTGTAGAAAATATTGTTGGATATAGAAGAATTGATGGGCACCGCGCTTCTTTCGGCATCACTACCGGCGCACAATTGTATATGGTCACAGTCTATAAATGTGTTATTACTGATTTTAGCATCTTCAACTTGAAAGTATCTATTGATAGGCGAATTCGGAACCCCGTTCATCACTACGAAAGCCCCTCGAAAACGATACCCTTTTAAACCAATTCCGTAGTTATTGCGAACCGTTTGTTGCCCATTGATTACGCGGATACCTCCTGTACTTGGTTTATTGTTTCCAATAAAAACATTGCCTTCTACCAAAGTTTCGTTACCATGCCGCATGGTCAATGTTCCCGTACATTCGAAAAAAACGTTGTCCCGGTATGTATTTTGAAAAGATTTGTTAGAGATTATTTCATGCTCTCCATTACATCTGTCAAAATAATTTGACTCCACCAAAGTGTTTGAGTTTATCATGGAGTAATGACTTGTACCAATACGCAATGTTTCACCACCATTGGAACCAAGGTTAGGTCGAGGGCCAAAATAATTATGGTCTATTCTGTTGTTATTCTCTTGACTTTCTTTCGTGTTAAGACGAACAATCATAGTTACACCACGGTTCCCTTTACCAACAAGATGGTTGTGGTCTATCCTATTATTCTTTCCATAGATAGCGACCCAAGTATCTGGTTCGTGACGTTCGGGATTATTGAAATTATCGATAACACACTCGGTTACCCTACAGTTATTTGCAACAGTCTTTTTATCTTTTTTAAAGGAAATGACCTCGGTAGTGGGTGTGAATCCATTTTTAAAAACAAGCCCTTCCACTATCAAATGGCTTCCTGCGATTCTAATGTTAGAACTTCCCTCTAAGAATACTTTTCCTTTTTCCTCAACAGTAAGGGTAATAGGGTTTTGTTCAGTACCATTTCCCTCAAACAACAATTCCGTATCTTTCCATACGCCATTGGCCAATGTTATGACGTCTCCGGGCTGCGCATTTTCCACCGCAGTATTGAATTCTTCTACAGAATTGACCAGTTGTTTTGAGTCCTTTGGGGAGTTGCATGACACTAATAAAGTTGTGCAAATACAGAAAAAAAATCGAGTAGAAATGTTCATCTAAAAATTGGTTTACCAAATTGGTTTACCAAATATATGTATATTTACCATATTGACAAAGATAAGAAGGCAAAACCGTCAGAAATACATTTTTGAAGTATGAAAAATAGTGATGAATCAATTATAAACAAATTACGTAAGATAAGCACGGCAACCATTGCCACCAATCTTTTTAAACGAGGGTTAAAAAATCAGTTCATTCAAAAAGTTAGGCCGTTAAATGCCATAAAGCATACAATGGTCGGTAGGGCTTATACATTAAGGTACATTCCTGCACGGGAAGATTTGAATTCGCTTGAAGTATTTAAAAACCCTAAACATTTGCAACGAGTTGCCGTAGAAGAATGTCCCAAAGATTATGTGCTGGTCATTGATAGTAGAAAAGATGGCAGGGCGGCTTCTGCAGGGTCAATTCTTGTTACCAGACTCATGAATAGAGGTGTTGCGGGTATTGTGACCGATGGTGGCTTCCGTGATTCCAAAGAAATCGCGGAACTTAATTTCCCCTCTTTTCACGTTATGCCGTCGGCACCTACAAATTTATCACTGCATCAAGCTATAGCTGTTAACGAGCCTATTGGTTGTGGGGACGTAGCTGTTTTTCCGGGGGATTTTATCGTTGGTGATCATGATGGTGTCATGGTCATACCAAAAGACATTGCTTATGATGTAGCAAAGGAATGCTTGGATATGACCCTCTACGAAGAATTTGTTATGGAAAAAGTGCAAAAAGGTGTATCCGTGATTGGTTTATACCCATTGACCGATTCAAAATTAATCTTGGAGTTTGAGCTTTGGAAATCAAAACTAAATACCTCTAAAAATGAGTAGGTCTAACAAGTTTTTGTCAAATTTATATCTTGTATCTTCCCAGTCTACCTATTCTTGATTACAATCCGCAACAAAGCTAACTAAGAAAATACTCGTCAATAACTTCTGCTAAAATCCTTACTATAATGGATAAATTCGAAACACAGATTTATTTACCTATGTAGTTATCAAAATCATCCTATAGAATATGTATTTGATTCTTAGAATCTAAGTTTTTCATCTTTATCCCAAAGTCCCCAATAGGCTCCAACGTCACCTTCGGCACCCACCTTCCATGATTCATCAAAAGAAGAGAAATAAAATATCTCGATATCATCTTCCAAAGCCCACTTTTGGGTATTCATAAAGTACTTGAGCGCATTTTCATGCGATGGGAATGCACCTTCAAGATTGGTACCATGGCTTGGCCAACCTGTTTCTGAAATAATAATCTTTTTTCCATTGGCAACTTTTACTACCCTCTGGTACATGTCTTTCATATACAGTAGCGAATAATCCATATCACAACCTTCCCAAAATGGATAACAATTGGCTAATATAATATCGCAGGCTTCTGTGATTCTTTCACGTTCGGTAAACTCATAATAAGCATCCACATAACCTACGGGCACATTGGGAACTGCTTGTTTTACTTGCGACATAAAAGCCAGTAGTTCATCCTCGGTTAAATCGCCCCGAAGCATAACTTCGTTACCGACGGCAGCAATGTCTACGTGACCTTCTTTGGCCAATTCAATAAGGTTTTCAACCTCTTGCTTATTAATTTTGGGGTCATCGCCCAACCATGCTCCAACCATAGTTTTTATACCATATTCCTTTGCTATACGTGGAATGGCCTCATTACCTTCGGTACATGAAAAAGAACGAATCCATTTAGTATAAGGTTTAATGATTTCCATTCTTCTGCGTATCTGGTCTTCTGTAATCTGGTCACCAGGTTTTTGTCCTTCCACATAGGGACTAAAGCACAGTCCGTGCATACCATCTTCTAAAACACTTCTGCATAGGCTTTCGAGTTCGGAGGTGGTTTTATCAGCATAATCCATGGCAGCTAGTGCCAAAAACTTCTCTTTTCTAGATGATGACATAATGTTCCTTTAAAGTATTCTATTTAATTTATTTAAAATTAAGCTAAAGCTCGCTTCTACCTTTGATAGGTTTGGCTTTGATTTCTTTCGTTTTTTCAGATTGATTATATTTTTCCACATTACCCAAACTGCAAGTGGAGCTACTAGTCTGATATCCATTAAAAAACGCCTCTACAGTTTTTCCTTGTATAAATCTTAAGACGCTCTACTTCTTTGGCTCCAGCAGGCATTTCTTCCAGCTTTAAACCAGGATAATCATCTGCTTCTTTCCATTTTGCAATGGTGGAACTAAAAAATGATGAAGCCGTTACATCTGCTTCATAAATAATCAAATCATAGACCTCACCCTTATCTCCACCAAAACGGGTTACTACCTGCCATTCCCCATCTCTTTTGTAGGAAGTATTGGTATGGTCCGATTGTGGATAATATCTATCATCAGTGGGTCTAATGATTACCCAAATATCTTTTTCATGGGATTCGGGATAAACTCCCATAGTTAAAATACGGCAATCCACGGAATCTTTATCTATTGGAGAAACTACTTTCACAACATTTACCGGTCCTGTAATTTTCAACTTTTTCCCTATGGATACCTGTTCTATTTGGCTGTTATAATTTACCAGTTCAGAAGAATAACTCCCGTATATCATCATTAAAATACCAATGATTCCCATAGGTATTCCCAGTTTGGAGCTGATAAGCCCTTTGCCTGAATTTCCTTTTTTGCCGGCGAGTATTGCGGTTAATGTAAGCAAGACTCCTATTAATAGGATTATTATTTTTGTTGACATTTTACTGTTTTTTTAATTATTTGATCTTCTTAACAATTCAACATTGTTATAACACTCCTCTTCTTTCTTCCAATTGAGCTTTAATATCTTTTGCTCTTTCTTCGGATAGGCTGTATTTCCACATAATCCAAATAGCCAAAGCTGCGGTTACCACGGGTATGATGATATCGGCAATTCTTAATTTTGTCAAAGTATCTACTGTCTGCGTGGCTGCGTTACCATCAAATCCTATTACCTTTAATACCAAGCCCCCTAAAACTAGCGCCAATCCTTGACCAAGCTTTACAACCCACCAGTATAATGCACCGAAAGTACCCTCTTTCCTTGGCATTCCATTAACGAGTTCGTCTAAATCACAAACATCTGCGGTCATACTCATCATTAAAGTGAATAAACTACCTAAACCAAATGACATTAAAGGTATTGGAACAAAAGAAAGCCAAATATTATCTGGAGTAAAAGCCCACCATTTCATAGCATATCCAACAATGGAAAGAGCTGTTGAAACAATAAAAGCTTTCTTTTTACCCCATTTTTCAGCCATTTTTGACACAATTGGAATCACTAAAAATGCTGAAACAAGTGCTCCAATGGAACTGAACCAGGCTGGCCATGTCGAAGTGGCTTCATAACTTCCGTTAAAAATGTAAAAAACGAAAATGAAGAAACTAAAAGACGCAACAATCTGGTAACCATTAAAAACCAAAAAAGTAGCGCCACATAATTTCATGAAAGGTTTATTCTTTATAGCCTCTTTTATACTGATCAATAAATCTTTTAAGTTGCTAAATATTGAGGTAAACGTTAGTTTTTTCCTATTCCCCATGTGAGAAGCATCAATACCCCTACAAAAAATAGCAGGTAAAAGGCCAAGTAGCAGACAGGCTACCCCAACATAAATTGCCATGGTTCTTACACCTTCTGCTTGATTACTAAAAATATCGGGATCGGCAATGATTACCCAAAACCAGGGTACGATCACCCAAGCCAAAAGACCTACTGTTTGCGAAAACGCCATTAAACGTGTCCGTTCGTTATAATCGGAAGTCATTTCGTAGCCTAGGCCCACCAAAGGTGTTGCAAACATGGTATTTCCAATAAGGAAAACCATGGACATAATTAGAAAGTACCAAAAGTTATAGTCTGAAGAATTGTTTTCATCAAGTTGCCAAAGCAAGACAAATGTAAAGGCACTCAGAATACCTCCAACCAAAATATAGGGTCTCCTTCTTCCCCATTTTGAACTGGTATTGTCCGAAATGAATCCCATGATGGGATCTGTAATCGCATCGAAAAATCTGGGCAGTCCACCTAAAAGTCCTGCCAAAAATGGGTCCATTCCAAATGCGGTCAGCAAAAAGAACATGAAAAAACCCAAGGCTCCTGGATATAGGTTCAAAACCAAATGACCTGCTCCAAAGGCGGCTTTTTGTCCTAATGGGACCAAATCTTTTTTAGCAGTTTTTACATTAGACATAATGATAGTGTTTTAGTTAGTATTAGTTGATTCATCAACAGAAATTACCAAGGTCTGCAGTGCCTGTGCACTTATGTTGATATTGGTGATTTTTTCGCCCAGTTGAAGCATTGCGCTTTTTGGCTCATTTTCTTCATTAAAAACAACTACGATAATTTCCCCATTAGGATTCTTAGCGGCTGTAATCATTAATGAATCATCTGTTTTTTCAAATCCAATTCGTACTGCACCTGGTCTTATGTATTTGCTAAAGTGGGCAAGCGCATAATAAATAGGTGTAAAGTAGACCTCATCTTTTTCAATATCTACAATTACTGGGGCCACGCACCAGTTTTTGAACCAGTTGGGACCTCCTTGTGTATCCAAGACCATATTCCAGTCTATCCAACCATCTACCCAATTGTTAAGACAACCAATGATATCACGGGCATAGCGGTTTACAGGTGCATATTTGGGATGTAAATGTTTTTCATGCTCAGGGGCCCAATCCCATCCCCAATCAGTAGCTTCTTTTTTCCAATACCAAGCATCGTCTTTCCATACGGGCACTTCTGCATCCACACAGGCCTCTGATTGTATTAAATGCTTTGTGGGAGCCGCGTTATGGGCAAACTGTAACGATTCTGGAAACCAATCATAGGTACTAGCGTACCAATGTACTGCTGTACCATCAAAATATTTTGATGCAGCTTCATCTTGGAACATGACTTTTACCCATTCTTGAAGCTCCTCACCTCTATTTTGATCATATCCTAATATTTTTACCTGATGACCGTCCTCTTCCAGCTTAGGCCCTAGATGATACTTTACAAAATCGGTCATTTCTTGGGGGGTGTAATGCATACTCTCCCAATTGTTATTATTGCCCAAGGGCTCATTTTCTACGGTAAGGCCCCAAATATCAATATCCTCTAATTTGTAGGCATCGATATATTTAGAGAAAAAAAGTGCCCATGTATCGTAATATTCTGGCAATAACTTGCCCCCACGCCAGTCTTTATTATCTTTCATCCAAGGTGGTGCTGTCCATGGGGATGCCAAAATCTTGAATCCATCCCTAGAAGCAGCCATTGCCTCTTTTATAAAGGGAATGATATCATCCCTATCCTCTTCAATTGAGAAATGGTTTAGCTCCATATCACCTTCGACCGGGGCATAGGAATAATTGCTCAAAGAGAAATCACACGAATTTATATGCGTTCTGGTCAAAGAATACCGTGCTCCTTCGTCACCAAAATAGGCTTCTATTATTTTCTCGCGATTCTCCTTGCTCAAATTGTTCAACAAATACGCCGATGCCTCCGTAAAAGAACCTCCAAAACCGGTAATGGTCTGAAACTTTTGATCTGGTAATATCTCTATTTTTGATTCGATACCGGGAGAAGAAAAGTTGCTGATTTTACTTAGCCTATTTCCATTTGCCGAGGTTTCGAATACTTCGACTTCCAATTTGTTATCTACGTTACACGCATTGAGTAGTATAGCCAATGTGATACTAAAATTAAATATGTTAAACTTTTTCATGTTAGTGGGCAACTGCCTGTTCTTTCTTGGTTGGAGGGACAAGAACATCCTGCATCAATGCTTCTTTGTCTCCATCATATGTTTTGGTGATTGGGTTTCCATTTCTGGTCAAACCTTCAAAAGTTCCTTTATCGACCATATCCCATAAGGCATATTTTGCTTGGCCTTCGATAGTAAAAAGACCAAAATGATTTTCGGATCCACTAGCGTTTGCGGCGTCCTTCCACTTTTCATTGAAAGCTTCAAAATAAAAGCAGGAAATACCATTAGCATTTGTCCAATCACGTATTTGATGGTAATACATGGCTTCTTTGTATTCGTCGGTAGCTTTTGAACCTTCAGGGCCATAATGACCGTTCGATACTGTTGCCCACCCTGTTTCACCAATATGTATCGGTTTGTCAACACCCAAGCTTTTCATATAATTTGAGACAGCATCATACTGTGAAACGGCAAATGCTTTGGCTCGAACCATAGCCGAGTCGATTTTTTGGATATCCGAAAGTTGCTCTTCCGCTTCGGGGACGCCCCAAAACTCAGGATTGTAATGTGAGTTGTGATAGGGATAGGTATGCATTGAGATATAGTCTACGGCTTTGATGAGTTTTTCAAGGTCTTCGGTATGGTAGCTATCATCTCCCCCACCCCATGAAGAATAATCATCGGAGCTTGTAATCCACAAATCTTTGCGCAGTTCTCCTTTTTCCTTTAATTCCTGAAGATGGTTCACCCATTTTAGAATGACGGACGGTTGTACGTAATAGCTCTCGGCCCATTTGACCATGGATTCATTACCAACTGCAATAATCTTTACAATGTCCGGGTATTGGTTTGCAAGAGCCACAGCTCTAGCAATTTCACCTTCATTTTGTTCACTTTCTACATTGTGGTCGGGAGTTTCTCCGGTCCACGCATTTTTACAATCTATCCATGCACCCAGCATTACATACATTTCAAAATTGGAATTTTCCTTTTTTAGTTCTTGTATTGCTTTTAACAGGTTGGATGCCTGTTGTAACTGGACATTGTACGTACGCAAAATTTTGATGCCCATTGCGGAGAGAATCTTCATATCTTCTTTTAGTTCGGCAATGGTAGGCTGAACATCCCGTGTATCTGCCTTATAACCACCATAGGATATTGCCAAGTAGTCTGGGTTACCTAAAATGTCTTTAGCTATCACTTCTTTTTCTATTTGAGGTTTGTTGTCTTCTACTTTGGTTGTCTTTTCTTTACATGAATAGCTTACTGTCAGCACTAGTGCAGCAACTATTGGTCTTATCATTCCTTGTATACTCATGTCGTTTGGTTTTCATCATTAGTTATAACTATCTTGATTCAACATTCTTAATACCTCAGTCCAAATCCATATGGATATAGCGGAGTGATTGTTTTGTCCCAAAAATTAGGTCCATATTTTCCTTTATAGTCTTCGACCGATTTTGGCCATGAGTGCGGTAATGTTCCTTTAAAGTTGTAATCTCCAAAAAGCACTTCCGCAACACCTCCTCCTTCGGACCCAAGTAACCATGCAGCAATAAATGCTTCTGATTGTTCTATTTGTTGTGTTGTTACCAAGGGTCGACCCGAAATCAATATCACTATAGTTTTCACGCCCATATTGGCATAAGTGTTCACGTAGTTTCGGTGACTTTCGGTCAGTGTTAATTGATACGCATCTATTTCGCCGCCTATATCCCCAAAAGACTCGGCATAAGGTGTTTCACCAATTACTATAATGGCAACATCAGCATCATTATGGTTTCCCGATGCATCTATATCGTAAACTACTGTTCCTTTAGTTATTTTTTCAATTCCTTCGAGAATAGTGGTTGCTCCTTTATAATTTTCTGTGGAGCCCTGCCAGTTTATTGTCCATCCTCCAGACTGTAATCCAGCATTATTGGCATGCTCCCCTACAACTACAATTTTTTTCGTTTTTTTATCAAGTGGGAGTATATTGTCGTTGTTTTTAAGCAATACCAATGATTCCCTTACCGCTTGTCGTGCAACATCCCGATGCTCTTGAATTCCAATTTTTTCGATTAACGTAGCATCTGGAAAGGGGTTTTCAAAAAGACCCAATCTATATTTTTGACGCAATATGCGCCTTACCGCATCGTCAATACGTTCTTGTGGCACATCACCGCTTTGCACACCATTTTTTAAGCCTTCAAGGTACATTTCAAAATCACCTTCCACGGCCATTACTACATCTACCCCAGCATTGATAATGTCGTTCTCCCCAAATCGGGAATAGCCTTTCCAGTCCGAAACCATAATACCATCAAAGCCCATCTTTCCCTTTAGGATATCTGTAATGAGTTCTTTGTGGGCATGCATTGGCCTGCCCGATAACGAATTAAACGATGCCATCACAGAACCAACACCTTCATTAACCGCAATCTTATAAGGGGGCAATAATCGTTCTATTACTTCGTCCATGTTTAAAGAGGTATCGCCACCTTCAAAACCATAGTCCGTGGCACCATCTCCAATAAAGTGTTTTGCCGTTGCCATTACCGTTCGCTTATCGGATAGCTTACCTTGAAGTCCTTTTACTGAAGCTTTAGCCAATTTTGCCGTCAGTTCTGTATTCTCAGAAAATGCTTCATACACTCTGCCCCATTTTTCATTGTAGGGTATGGCCACACAGGGTGAAAAAACCCATGTAAATCCAGTAGCTTGTGCTTCCAACGCAGTAATTTGGGCTGCACGTTCTACCAGTTCTGCATTTCGGGTAGCTCCCAAACCAATGTTGTGCGGGAATATAGTAGCACCTTCAAAAGTGTTTTGTCCATGAATGGCATCTACGCCGAAAAACATCGGGATTCCCAAACGGGTCGACAATGCCTTTTTCTGTAGTTCTGTAAACTTTTCTTGCCATTCCATAGCTGTTTCTCCAGGTAGCGGACCTTGTGTATGAATTATGGAGCCAATGAACTTTGAAGCGATATCTTCTTCAGAAATATCATCAAAGTGCCGCACTTGTGTCATTTGCCCTATTTTTTCATCTAAGGTCATCCGCGTCAAGAGTGAGTCAATTTTTTGTTCTATGATAAGACCTGTATTGGTTTCAGGGTTCATCTTTTGGTTTTTGCAAGACAAAAATGACAAAGCCACCACAAAGCAAAGCATGGAATTGGTCATTTTTTGGATAGTTTTAGTCTCTTATTTTAAATGAGACTGTAACATTTTAAGTTAGTTAGACTAATAGTATTTGAAAACTATACTGTCTTGGTTTTTAAGCTAAGACAGTATAGTTGATTTCTAATTAGACCTTTTAATAAAGCATATTTACTACTAGTCTATTCTTATGTTGTCGATATAGAAAACCCCGTCTTCTGTAGTCAATTCGCCATCGCCTATACTAACAGGATTATCTGGCTTTATAACCAATTGATTTGCTTCAAAATTAGGTGGAATTCCAGTAAAAACAACTTCCAGTTCAACCCATTCATTGGCCGCTGCTGCAACCACTGTAACTTCACCCGGAAGTCCTATACCAGGAGCATTAGGATTATTATTTACTCCAAAACGATAAGAAACATTTGCTCTATCAGAATATACTAAGACTTTGAGGGTTGTCGAAGCTAAATCGCCAATTACATCTACGTTAGGAAATGCATTTTGCACTCCAGCAAACCTAGATGTACCAATTGCTTTATTAATTCTTAAAACATTTGCGGAGGTATTTAAGCCTGTGGCAGAAGGGTTTGCTGCTAACTCTACTGAAATAGAACCATCATTTGTAAATGTCCCTAAAAATGTTTCACAAGCTTCAAAAGTAGCTGGTAACGATAAAGCATCAGTAGGAGTATCAGTACAACCGCCTCCTGTACTACCACCACCATTGTCTGTGTAGAAAAATACGTTGTCCACAAAGATATTTGCCGTCACCCCATCACCTAGAACATCAAAAATGATTTGGTTGATAGTTGGGTCGTCAGGCAGTGGACCTTCAGGACCGGCCGAGGGTACCAAATCTGTAATGGCCACATCGATGGTATTCCATTCACCACCTGTCAAATTCACCTCTACATCCTCTCTGGAAGTAGGAGTAGTAAAGGAAATGAGACCGGCCCTGAACGAAACATCCTCTGCCACCCAAATATCCATACTGAAGTTGGTCCTTGAGTCAAAACCTGCATCATTTTGTATTCCAACAAAATCAGTATTATCGTACCTCCATACGTCGTCGCCGGCAACCTGTATCTCTGAGAACGTAGCTCCGTCACCGTTTCCAAAGGCCCTGGTATTCGTGCCCGCTACATTGGTATAAGCATTGCTGAACACCGAGGTCACATCTGCCGCATTTTGGGTCGGTGTTGGTGCGGCCATTGTTGGTTCGGTGGCCACGACAGTAGCAATATCAAGTACAATATCATCAAAGTAATATGTTCCATCTGCGGTGATAGCGCTATCCATTTCATCATTATCTGGCTTTATGACCAATTGGTTATATGCTGTTGGTCCACCTGGTAAATTTGTAAAAGTGACCTCAACTTCTGTCCATTCGTTAGCGTTTGGAACGGTAATAAAGACAGGAGCAGGATTTCCTGTTGGAGGATCTGTCTGTGGATCTAAAGCCAACTCAAATCTGAACACTACATTTGCTTTCGTTGAATAGATTTTTGCTTTAAATACATTTGTAGTTGTTAAATCAAAATTATTTTCAAATGTATTTTGGATTCCTGCAAAGAAATCTGCACCAGCAGCCTTATCCACTTGCAATACAAAATCTGAAGTATTGATACCTGTTTTAAATGGATTTTCTACAAGTTCAGAAGTTAGTCCGCTTCCAAAGTTAGCATCGGAAAGAAAAGTTTCGCAACCTTCAAAATCCAATGGAAGTGAAGTAGCAGCCACAAGTGTATCTGAGCATCCAGCAGTTTCTCCACCGTCTCCTCCTTCAACCAAGGATACATTGTCTATCACAACGGTTCCAACAGCAGCTCCCAAGTCAAATAACACTCTGCTGTCAGCTCCACCAAATCCTGTAGCCGACAATTCAAGTGTAAAGGTTTGTGTATCCGTTGTTAAATCAACCGTTCTCGTATCATTGGTAAAGGGGTCTACATTCAGACCAATTCCAGCGATTATGGTTCTAACCCTATCCGACGAAGCATCAAAAGTCAAAATATAATTGGTTCCTTCAGTAAGATCAAGTACCTGACTCAAGTTTACATTAAAGGCATCGCCTGCAGTTTCCACATTAGCAAAATTGAAGCTATTTCCACCTTCGGTTTGTACATTAGCGGCATTACCGCTCCAACCTTCAGACCCATTTTCGAAATCACCATTGGTCAAAAGTCCACTATCAAACGGTGGCGGTGGTTCAGGTAAATTAATGGTTAATTCATCCTCAAAGACATCTGATGCTCCCGCCGTATTCGAAGCGGTCAGTTTTACGGTATACGTACCACTTACATAAGTTTTGACAGGATTAATTTCAGAGGAGGTGGTTCCATCCCCAAAATCCCATGCATAGGTCTGTGCCTCTTCTGAAATATTGATAAAGGTAACTATACCCGCATCTTCATCCAGGGTAAAAGTGAAGCTTGAGATAACCTCTGGTAATGTACCTTCATCGTCATCATCGCATCCAAAAAAGGATATTGCAAGAGTAAAAAGCACCAAGTACTTTGCTTTGTTTAGTAATTCTTTCATAGTCTTTATATTTTGAGTTTAGTTAGTTATTGTTTGTATACGCGCACGTAGTCCACGATCATAGTCTGTGGAAACTGAGTTTCAGCATTTGGGGATCCAACAAAGGTCCCACCTACTGCAAGATTCATTAAAATGAAGAAGGGTTTATCAAATACCCACACTCCTTCACCATCTGTTTCTTCATCCACATCTTCAGGAGTAATTTGATTGTAAAGCACATCATCAACATAGTAATTGATAAAATCCGGACCCCATTCAATTCCGAAAGTGTGGAAACCTGTATCAAAGCGATCGTTTTCCAATGTAAATTCCTTAGAAATAGCATCACCTCCATTGTAGCCCGGACCATGTACACTTCCAATAAGGATTGAAGGTTCCTGACCGCGATATTCCATGATATCAATCTCACCAGCACCTGGCCACGGATTTTCATCAATATCTGCACCCAGCATCCAGAATGCAGGCCATATCCCCTGCCCAAAAGGCAGTCGGATCCTGGCTTCAAAGCGACCGTATTGCTGCTCAAATTTGTCTTTGGTAATCAATCGTGCTGATGTATACTGAGAACCTTCAAAAGATTCCTCACGAGCGGTAATCAACAATACCCCGTTTTCAACCCGAACATTGTCAGATCGGTCGGTGTAGTATTGCAACTCTTGGTTTCCCCAACCGTCGCCACCGGGTCCATTTCCTATATCGAAGCTCCAAAGTTGGTCATTTGGTGCTCCTTCCGTATCAAAATTTTCGTCTAAAACTAAATTGGTAAATGTAGCCACTGTCTGTGTTTCATCTGTTTCACAACCGGATATAACGCTCATTGCAATTACCCCAAGGCATATTAGCACTGTCGATTGTATTGTTTTAATAGGTATATATTTCATAATCATTTTTTTCGATTTTAAATGCAACATCATTCCGTGAAAAAGTAAATGTTATCGAATATGAAGTTTGGTCCTCCTGCTAAGATGAGTGCTCCAAGATTGTTTCTTTGAGCAGCTAAATTTCCGTCCAGAGGAATTTCAATTGAGGTCCATTGTCCAGGTGTCAACCCTTCTATCAAGAATCTTCGGTCAACATCATCCCCATCGGGAAGTCCTGTAGTAGTATTTGTTTCCAATACTTGGTTGGCACCGACATCCCTAATCTGTACGTCCACAGCTGTGGATTCATCAAATGGATATACATCAATATGAAGTGTTGTACGGCTAGTACCGTCCAAGGTATTACTGAATACGATTCCTGTAAAGTTATTGTTGGTATATACCAATGCATCCTCATCGTCGTTTGAAAGGAGCTGAAAGTTAGTTGTAGACCCCCCAAAATTTGGCTCAAAGATGCTTTCAACCGCATTAGCATATTCATTACTGAAGATAGAACTCACATTTTCTGCCAATTCCATAGGGAGTGGGGCAGTTGGTAAAACACCGTTGGAAGCAATATCCAAAGAGCCCGATGCCCGAACATTGGCCAATTGCGCAGTAATGGAAGTATTACCTGCCCCTACTACTACAATTTCGCCCGATTCATTAACTATTGCAACTGAACTATCAGACGAAGAAAAATCGAAATATGCCGGAGCCGCAGAAACCGTTTGATTTATACCAGAGGATAGGTTAAATGTTTGACTGAGTCCTGTAATCACGAACTCAATACCGTTAACAACCGGAGTAGAAATATCTTGTCCAAAAAATATAGTTGGACTTGGCTGGGCTATAGTTCCAAGTTTTTCAAAACGTAGTTCATCAATCCAAAACGTATACCCAAAACCATTGGTGGTTTGTGTTCCTGCCGAGAAAAAAAACATTCCCCTTTCCTGTATCAATTTTGACGGATCTGGAATAGGAATGATAACTTTTCTCCAATCCGTAGATAAGCGTATGTTCTGGGCAATAACTGCAAACTTATTTTCCTCAAAATCAGTTCCAAAACCTACTTCCCCAATGGTGGCGGTAATGGAGCCTTTTACATAAAAGGTCAAGGCATCAAATCCGGTAAGATCTCTACCATCACCTCGATCCAGGAAAATACCTCCAATAAATCCTCCATCTGGGTCATCTGGAGCGGGTACATCAATTCGAATAGAAGATGACCCTTCAAAAGCCACGTTATCATCAGTACCAAAGCCTTCGGGATTAGCACCTTCATTTGGATCAAAAGAATCAAAGAATTCATCCGTAAGTCCTACAGGAGCATCTGTAAATATATCCCCGTTTGACGAGAATGTTGCAAACTGTACATCATCTGAAAAGTCTCTTTCACAACTTGTAAAAACAGCAATGCCCAAGCTAAAAAGAACTATAAAACGTAAGTGTATATTTCTAATATTTTTCATTTTTCAATCTTTTTATTTACCAATGTTGATGTGTACATATGTCATAATCTCCCACTCGTTACCATTACCAAATCCAACTGGACTAATTATAGGTTCTTGTGAAAAAGTGTTGGGCGGTACCGCGTTTGGCAAATAACGTGGTGAAAACTCATTTAAGGATCTCCATGTACCACGAATTCCTATTTGTGTGCTTGGTAAAATAAACCAGTCAGGCTTACCAAGAGTTGTAGAGATATCCAACATCAATTGTACTGGGTACGTTAAGTTAAAATCTCGATGGTAATCAAATGGTCCCCAATCGTTAATTTTTTGGGTATACTGTACTTTCCAGTTGTTATAAATCATTCTTACATCTCCACCAAAACGCTTTATCAATCGTTCACTATCTCCATTAGCTTGCCCGTTGCCATAGTAGAAATTTCCAATTAGACCAAAATCCGAACCAAGTTTGGATACCATTCTGGAATGGACTTCCCATAAATCTTCAGCGGGAACCGAATTTGGGAAAGCAAAGAAGGACCTGTCGGCGTTGAAACCGATATATGAATCAACGGTCGTAGGAAGGTGACGATATACAAACCCAAGATTCATTGCGAATTTGGCATCCTCTGATCTGTCATTGTCCCACTCGTACATCCAAGTACCCGGGGTAGGGTCGAAAGTCAAGAGAATCTCACCGGCAGTGGTCTCTCTGTTGCTTCGAACGGAAAAGGGATCATCAAGATTGTTTCTTAACCTACCAGGGCCTTGCACATCTTGCGGCATGGCCTCTACCAATGGTTTTTGCCACATGAAATTGGGAGCTATCTGAAAATTTCCTGTGGCTATGGTAAATCCAGAAAATACACTGGTTACATTACCACTTCCCGTATCCCTTAATTTCCAACCGGTAAAAGTCATAGTTTGGTCAGCACCACCATTGGCAATTAAACCCATAGCTGCTGCTTGCCCGTACCAATTAAATTTTCCGCCTTCATAGGTAAGTTTAGCTTTACCGCCCCAGTTATCACTGGCTTGAATCCTATCTTCAAAAACAACATAGTTTCCAGGTGTACCCCTAACATCTTGGAATGAGGTTCCATTCAAAGGGCTTCCAGCCCAAATACCCCCAAGATGGACCCCAAATTTGCCGAACTCCCTTTCAATGGCCAATGTGGCTCTTTCGGTCGGCCAAAAGGGGATTACACCACTTCGTACTTGATTTGCATTCAAGACCCGACGTCCACTTTCATCAAAAACCAGATTGGTTTCAAAGTCTCTATGGTAAATACCGGTAACATCAAATTTTCCAATATGCTTTTTGTACTTGAAAAGCATGGTTGGATTTGCTCCCCACCATAATTGAGGACCAATAGCGGCTTTCAATCCTTTTAAAGGGCCCTTGCCGTCAATTTCCATTCCCAATATTTCACCATTGTAAATATCTAGGTTAGGGCCATAGTTGGCTTCTGGATACAATCCGAAAAAGTCACCTTCATAACCCCAATGATAATGACCTGTTCTAAAGAAACCTCTTAGATCAAATTCTTTGGCATTCCATTCAAACTCTGCTTGATATACCCGAATTCTATTTACATCCGAAACAATTACATCTCCTTGGTCAGTACTTACATCAATTGGACGGGAATTATTCTCATAAAAAATCTCATTGATTGGGTTTTGCGCCACATTACCAACAACATTCATATTTACCTCTGCTCTCATGTTAGGTGCAGGGTTTCCTTCTACTCCAATAAAATATGACTGCATGTGATCGAATCCTAACTGATTTGGAAAGGTGTTAGGGTCGTCCGGGTCAGGAGTATCCGGTGTCGTAATTAAACTACCTCCTGTACTGAAGGTTGAGAACTTTGCTTGAAGGTTGCTGATACGAAGCAGATTACTTTGCTCTCCATTTAATGCAGCTTTATCACCCCGTGCCTTAAGCACAGCATCCATTAGCTGGATGTTGTTGAAGTGGTTTGTTATAAAATCCTGATTTACTCCCTCTTCATAAGGATTTAACTGATGTGCGTCTTTTAGTGCGTAGTATGCTGCACGTGGATACAATTCGTAGAGTCCCCTTGGGTTGGTCGCACCTTTGGCACAAATCCCAAACCATTCTTCGTTCATATTGTTGGCACCTGGAGATGCTAAATCCCTAGAATACCCGCCATTGGACCACGAAGCATTGTTGTCATGCACATCTGCATTTTCTCGATCATCAAAGCCAAACTTCCACCACCCATCGCTAAATTGAAAAGTAAATCCACCTAAGGAGTTTCCGGCTTTTCCAATTCCTGCAGCATTCTCATAGATTTCTTTCCAGTTCTCGACCATATAATAGGCCTGGGAATATTGGTCTTCCTTATTTTCGATGGCATTAAAGGCGTCTGCCCCAAACTCCGTGAACATAACAGGTTTGTTCAATTTCTCTTTTACCACTTGAAACATATCACCAAAAGAAGCTCCACGATAGGTGTTGGTTCCATAGATGTCCACATCTTTACATTCTTCGGCAACGATATCTATAAAGAGTACGTCCCCATTGCAAATGGCTACCGGATGGGATGCATCCATGGCTTTCATCTTTTTTGCAGCCTCATTCATTAATCGGTACATAGGTCTTCCGCGGCTTTCCCCTATAAAATTGATTCTTCCTTCATCATCTGGAAAGTCTTCGGTTTCCGCTCCTGCCCAGAACAGCCCATAGTTGTTTTCATTACCAAGCAAGTACAGCAAAAGTCCAGGAGTGTCCTTGTACCCATTGACCAACTCTTCCATTTCTGTCATTAAAAACTCCATGGTCGTAGGGTCGTCATAAATTGTGACGGGAGTCCAAACTCCGTTCAGCGTCAACCCATAACGTCCAAAAGAGTGGTTGAGCATAGTATAAATACCGTAATTTTCATAGATGTACTTAATCCATTTTGCAGGAACGCCCGTGTATTGTCGAATCACGTTTACGTTCATGTTCTTGAGAAGTGACATCTCAGTGTCGAGTCCAGCTTTAATTACATCATCTGGTTTTTTCCAAAATGCTGCGTTCACTGTGTTCGTACCAATTGGGATGTAATCCCAATTCATACCATTAATCATGAAGTCCTCTCCATTGACCACCAGTTTCATCCCCTCTTCGTTACTTACGACGGAAACCTTGTCTGCTTGCGCGTACAATCCCACCGTACATAAAAAGAGTAGTAATCTCAGTAAATTGTTTTTCATAGTTATGTTTAGTTTAATTCAGTTATTCGTTATAGGTATCATTGTTTTGGCTGGTATGAAATAGATACAATTTGATTTTGAGCTTCAACTATAAAAATTTCCAACCATTCCTATCTACACTATTTCGAATGGTTAAACTTATCCTAATGAATTGATAACTCCATAAAAAATGCCTCAACAAAAAACATACATCTTAAAAATTGATGCTAATTTTTACGATATCTTTATAAAAGCCCATTTTTAGTGGCTTCTACGGCAATTCGAATTCCATCGCTTTTAGTGAGAAATTAGGTATGTATAGGTAATGTTGAGGTAAAAAACAGAAAGTGTAAAGGCCAAAAGCTTCAAAAATGTAATTTACAACGTTTTCGTTACGCGAAAGATTCATTTTTCAGTAAAGTGGCTATTACTAAATATATACTCGAGGGGCAGAAATAATACATAGAGAAACAATTTCTTTAGAAGATAATTTTAGTTCCGAATAAACATCGAGTGGAACATTATTAAAAAAAGAATTTCAAGTTAAAGAGAGGGTAGTGAAAAAACTTAAAGTTTAAGAATATAATTGACCAGATTTGCATCATGGTCCAAGTTCATTTTTTTCCGAAGCCTGTATCTTTTAATTTCGACACTACGTGCTGATATGTTAAGAAGTGGTGCTATTTCCTTTGATGACAGATTCAATCTTAGATAGGCGCATAGGCGTATATCATTTGGGGAAAGGTTAGGGTGTGATTTTTTAAGTTTCTTCAAAAACTTGCGATCGGCATTGTTAAATGCTTCTTTAAAAAGTTCCCAATCATCATTTTGATTTAGACTTTTATCAATAATAGTAACGATAGGCCTAACCGATTCTTTGTTTTCAACACTGGATACAAGCTGTTCTTTCACCTTGGACAATAATTCGTTCTTTCTTATAATACTTAATGTGGAAGCGGCGAGCTCGTTACTCTTACTCCTAAATTCTTCTTTGAGTTGCTCATTTTTAATCTTGATGATTTCCTTTTCATTTTGGGCTCTTTCCAATGCCATTTGTCGCTGATTTTTTTCAATCAGTTTGCGTTGCTTATTATGATAATATCTTCGATAAAGGCTGTGGATAAATATCGATGCTAAAACAAATGCCACTACATAGATAGCAAGCATAGTACGCGATATATACCAAGGTCTTTTAATTTGAAAAGAATACGTAGCCGTGTTGCTGGAGACCGTATTCCCTATTTTGGCCCTAACCTTGAAAGTGTATTCGCCATATGGAAGGTTTTCAAAACTAATGGCCGCGTCTTTTTTCCACGAACTCCAATCTGGATACATACCCAATAACTGGTATTGGTATTCCGATTTTAAATATTTTTTATATTCTGGAGCGTAATAAGCTATTTCAAGATTGTTTTCATAACTCTCAAAATCCCCTTCCCTATTCTTGTCCAATAGGCTATTCTGTTTCGTACGGTCGTTTTTTCCAGCATTTCGAACCGTCGCAATTTGTACTGAAAAATCTTGTTTTGGGAAAGCGTCGATATTAACCGTAAAATATCCAGAACTGGTACCAAACAAATACTTTTTATTTTCGTTCAGTGCAGTAACGTTTTCATATCCTACAATATCATTTCTAGTATCTATGGTCATAGGAACAGATTTAATAATTGGTTTTGACGCCAGATTACTTTCTGAAATATATTTGACCCCAGATTTGGAAAATATCCAAAGAAAACCATTCTTTTCATCAACAGTCATTTTACCCGATATGTAATCTCCATCTGAGATGGCAAGGCTTAGCAAACTATCCTTTACAAAGCTATTTTTGTCTTTATCATATCGTAAAACCCCTTCTTCAAAACAGTATAATAAGTCACTACGATACTTCTTAATTCCAGAGTTGGAACCTTTGACAACCGTATCGATGTCCACATTCAATGCCTTGGTTAAATCAGCATCTATCTTTATTGTAAAGAGCCCTTTGTACTCATGGTTAACAAATATCTTTTTATCAAAAAATTCAAAATATCTAGAAGAGTGCTCAAAACCAGAAATCTTGTTCTTGAGTTGCCAAGAACCATTGGTGTTCTCGAGAAGGTACAAGCCATCGTAATTGCCCTGTAGAAGAACCTCTGGTCGCCCCTCCATAGGTTTAATGTTCCAAGTACCCTGTACATTCGCTATTTTTGAAGCCTTGTCGTTTTCTATTAAAAATGTACCTCTATGATGTCCGCAAAACAATTCATTAGCTATAACATTCAATGACCAGACTTGGCCTTGCGTTCCCGGGATACGTTCAAAATCCGTAGTCCCGCCCATTCTTTTGTAAAAAAGCCCCTGATTGGTTCCAAGATATAAGTTTCCATGGTGCAAGACAGAAGCATATACACTGCCAACTACTCCTCTACTATCGTGATAGACATTGATAGGTGATGTTAGATTTATAAAGCTTATACCATTGTCAAGCCCCAACCAAAGATTACCATCCATGTCCTCAAATAGGGATAGGATAGTATTGTTACGGAGCCCTTTGAGTTGGTCAATATGATTCAACAGCTTTCCATCTTTATCCAAATGCAATACCCCATGTGCAATCGTACCAAGGGCGTACGTTCCGTTCTTGAGCTTTAAGGCACTATAGACACTTACTTTAGAGAGTAAGGTGTCCGCGGCTATTTCCCATGGTGTAGTTATTCCTTTTTCAACTTTAAAAAAACCTTTATTCCGGGTAAGTACCAATAAGCCATCCTGATATTGAAAAATATTGATTACTTCATTTTCCAAAAAAAGTTCACTATCGTATCTGAGGGATTTAGAATCGTTTTCTATTCGATACAGCCCCTCATGCAACGTTTGGAAATATAGATTTTGATTGAAATCAAACACCTTCGGCAACGTGGTTTCAGATTCAATGACGTTGACCGAATCATCCTGAAGATCATAAATGTAGAAGTGATTAAGAGATTGAAATACCATTAACCGATCAATGCTTAAAATATTCCAGAATTCTTCGTCCTGAACCAAATCCTGTTTTATTCTTTTTGATAATGACGTATACTGGAGCTTGCCAAGCATGTTTTTTTCCCAATAGCCAAACTCCATGTAACAACCTGTATAAATACGCTCTCCAACAACTTTCACTGATCGTATTATGGTCTCGTTCGGTGATGGGAACAATGTCCATTTAGCACCATTGAATTCTAAAAGTCCCTTGCTGTTAGCGACATAGATAAGTTTATCTTTTGATTGCGATATAGCCCAATTTTGATTTTCGGCCTTATACTCGGAGGGTAAAAAGTTTTGGACAGGTGGTAACTCTTGTGCCGAGATGATTATCCCAACAAAAAAGAGCATTGGTGACACTATTTTGCAAAATATATTCACTTGTATACCTGACTTACGAGTTTAAAATTCACAACTAACTAAAAACTAATACGCTACTAAAATGAATTAAGTGCACTTATGAGATAAAGCATGATGAAGTATGGGGGTTATGACAATGATATCTTTCCTTTTTCCCGTAAATTAAGCAAAATGATTTTAATCGGAGGAGAACTACGACCACTTTACAGATTATCTATTAAACTCGTATCTTAACAGCTACATTTAAAAATTTTACATCTTCAAAAAACAATGACAACCTCATGAAAGTAGACATCACAAACTCAAACCTAAACTTCAGCGTGTTTTTTGCAATACTATTTTGCTGCATAACAAGCATTTCACTAAATGCACAAACCGAGACCAAACTCATGCACCAACCTGCATTGAGCGATACTCACATTGCCTTTATTTATGCCGAAGATCTATGGATTGCCAATAGGGATGGTTCCAACCCTAAACGCCTTACCATAGATGAAGGGATTGAATCCAGTCCTATCTTCTCACCAGACGGTAGCATGATTGCCTTTAATGCTGAATATGACGGTAATATGGATGTTTTTATCATCCCTTCAAAAGGGGGCATCCCTAAAAGACTGACTTGGCATCCTTACAACGATTTTGTGCGGGATTTTACTTCGGATGGAAAAAATGTACTTTTTGCATCGCAACGAAATTCCCATACAAACAGATATCTTCAATTGTATACCATACCCATAGACGGAGGTGCCACTACACAATTGGATGTCCCCAATGCTTTTTGGGCCTCGTATTCCAATAATGATAACTATATCGCCTACACGCCTATATTTGATGCTTTCAACCAATGGAAACACTATCGCGGTGGACGCATTTCACGAATTTGGGTCTACAATACCGAGAATCATAAAGTAGATGAAATTCCAAAGCCGAATGGGGGAAGCAATGATACCCAACCCCAATGGATAGGTGAAGATGTCTATTTTAGGAGTGACCGTGATGGGGAATTCAATCTGTACAGTTATAATACGGCAACAAAGTCCGTCAAAAAGCATACAGATTACAACGATTTTCCCGTAATCGGTCCTAGAGCACATAAAAATGCTATCATCTACGAGCAGGCTGGAACGCTACATATTTTTGATACTGCTTCTGGTACTGATAAAAAACTGACCTTAACCATTAATACCGACTTATTGGAATTGCGTGAGCGTTTTGTCTCTGGCAAGGAGTACGTCCGCTCAGCCGCCGTTTCTCCTTCTGGTGCAAGAGTAGTTCTTGATTTTAGGGGAGATATCGTAACAGTGCCCGCAGAAAAAGGAGATGTAGAAAATATTACCCAAACTACCGGAACCCACGAAAAATTTCCGCAATGGTCTCCAGATGGAAAATCTATCGCTTATTTTTCAGATGCTTCCGGGGAATATGCCATGCATGTGCAAAATGTAGAAAACGGTTCTGTCAGAAAAATCGAATTAGAGGGAACGGGTTTCTATGCAGCTATAAACTGGTCTCCCGATAGCAAAAAAGTCTGTTATGTGGACAACGGCAGGAATTTGTACGTTACCGACATCGCTTCTAAAAAAACTACTAAGATTGTTCAAGATGACCTTTTTGTTCCCGGTGATATAAGAGAATTGTTCAGTGATTGGTCTTTTGATTCAAATTGGGTTGCCTACACCAAGGTAATAGCCACTAATTTTGAAAAAGCGTATCTCTATTCCCTATCCGAGAACAGGTCGTATGAACTTACAGATGGCCTCTCCAATGTAACGAGCCCTGTTTTTGATCCTAGTGGCAAGTATGTTTATCTATTGGCATCAACCGATGCTGGGCCACTGGTCAATTGGTTTGATCAATCCAATACCGATAAAGTTTTGACTACATCGATATATTTGGTAACCCTTCAAACAGATGTGGTGTCGCCTTTGAAAAAACAGAACGACATTGAAAAAGGAGAAGAAAAAGAAGAACCCAAAGAAAAAGATGTCCCAAAAAATAAAAAACAAAAGCCCGAAGCTCCCAAAACACTAAAAATAGATTGGAAAGGTATCGAAAATAGGATGATAGCCCTACCCGTAAAAGCAGGAGTGTACAGTGACCTTTCCAGTGTTAAGGAAGGTGAACTGTACTACATATCCTCTTCCTTCCACTCACCTGAATCACACCTCAACAAGTTTACTTTCGACAAAAGAGAATCCGAAGAGCTGCTACCCTTAAACAGTTATCAGATTGCCGCAGGTGGAAAGAAAATGTTCTATAACAACAAGGGAGCTTGGTTTGTTTCCGATGTTGGCAAAAAATCAGAAGAAGGACCTATAAACTTGGATGCAATTGCCGTGAAAATCAATCCTACCAAAGAATGGAACAATATTTTTTATGAGGCATGGCGCGTCAATAGAGATTATTTCTATGACCCGGGAATGCACGGAGCCGACTGGGATGCCATGAAAGTAAAGTACGAACCCTTTATAGCACATGCCGCCTGTAAACAAGATCTGTATCGAGTTATGCAATGGATGTTCAGTGAATTGGTCGTTGGGCACCATCGTTTTGGCAGTCGTGGCGATGAGATGAACAAACCGGAAGAGATTCCCGGGGGACTTCTGGGCGCTAACTATAACGTAAACAACAATCGTTATCAGATAAACAAGATATACGGGGGACTTAATTGGACACCAGATTTAAGGTCGCCACTCACAGAACCTGGAATAGATATCACCGAAGGGGATTACATTATCGAGGTCAATGGTAAAAATGTAGCGGGCACCGATAACATTTATAGCTTCTTCGAAAATACCGCAAATACGTTGGTGGACTTGAAAGTGAGCAAAAGTGCGGATGGAAGCAATGCAAAAACCTTCAAAGTAACCCCGCTAGCCACTGAATGGGCCATCCGAAACCGAGATTGGGTCGAAGGGAACATGAAAAAAGTACATGAAGCCACAAACGGAGATGTTGCCTATGTGTACGTACCCAATACTGCCACAGCCGGATTCGAATACTTTAAACGTTACTTCTTTCCTCAGGCAGACAAAAAAGCAATCATTATTGATGAGCGCTACAATGGCGGTGGATTGTTGGCTGATTACTACATTGATATTCTAAAACGTCCAGAACAAGCGTATTGGAATTTTAGGTACGGGCAAGATTTAAAGTCCCCAAGTGCCTCAATTCAAGGTCCCAAAGTGATGATTACGGATGAAACCGCCGGTTCCGGAGGTGACTATCTTCCTTGGATGTTCAGAAAATTCAAAGTAGGGACCATTGTAGGGAAACGTACTTGGGGCGGCCTAGTTGGGGTATTGGGCTATCCGGAGTTTATAGACGGTGGCGTAGTTACTGCACCAAACCTGGCATTTTATACAAAAGATGGATATAGGGTCGAAAACGAGGGTGTGGCCCCGGATATTGAAGTGGAACAGCTACCCGAACTGGTTATAAAAGGGCAAGACCCGCAATTGGAAAAAGCCATCGAGATTGTCCTAAAGCAACTAAAGGAAAATCCGCCAAAGAAAATGGAGCGCCCTGCGTATCCCATAAGGACAAAATCTTAAAAAATTGAATTCTTTTTGAAATTAAAAAGCCTGAAAATATGATGTTTTCGGGTTTTTTATTGCTATGTGATACCAGAAGGATTCAAATCAAGACCACTACGCCACAAGAAACAAGAACCATGATAAAAGTTTAGTTTTCTTGGTTCTTCTCCCTTTGATTGGTTTCTGAATATGACCAACTAGATATAATCCCCCGGCAGCGCAAGAAAATACCAATAAAGAAACTACTGCGATACAAGCACAGATAGTAAACCCATTACATCCCAAATTCAAATAAAAGTCGACTTTTGGACCTGGGCAATGCCATAGTGTAATGCCCGTGCAAAATTGAAATAAGCACTTTTTGACGAGCCGCTACAATACTCCGCACAATAATTTTACGCCAAAATATAATGTAGGCATATCATATGCCGGAACAAATCTTTAGACCTATGAAACACAAAGTACTTCTTTTATTGATCCCCTACCTCTTTATAGCGGCATGTAGCAAGGACAATGATAATGGCACCAACAAGAGCGGCGCCAAGGAGATGGTCTCGTTCACCTTTCTGGCAAGCGATAACGACGAACTCAGCGAAGATGCAAAGGCCGTTCTGGACAAAGGGGAAAAGAAAGCCACCGTGACCCTGCCGAACGGCACCCCGGTAACATCGCTCAAGCCCGTTATCGAAGTCTCACAGGGCGCAACGATAGACCCGGAGGACAAAAAGGACACGGACTTTAGCAGTGCCGTACAATATACCATTACAGCCGAGGACGGCAGTACCGCAGTCTATACGGTCAGTGTAGCGCTAAATGCCGCTCCGGAGAGCTTTACTTTGACAGCGCCGGAAAAGGACGCCACGGGAATATCCGCATTCCCTTCATTTGATTGGGAGGCCGCAACCGACCCTGATGGTGATACCCTTAGCTATAACCTATACCTGGGAACGGAAGAGGACGCATTGGAACTGTACGCCAAGGACCTTGGTGCTACCGTTTACGAACCAGATGTACGGTTGCTTACCTACCAGACCTATTATTGGCAGGTGGAGGCCCTGGACGGTAAGGGCGGTGCAACAAGAAGTGGTATCGCCGCCTTTACGGTTAAGGGACTGGACTTTGAAGCCGAGGCGGTAACAACCGATGCCCCCTTTGATGCAAGATTCTATCATACTTCCGTAACGTTCGACGGTAAGCTATGGGTCATTGGAGGATTCTCTAATAATGAAGGTAATTTAAACGATGTCTGGTACAGTGAGGACGGGGCGACCTGGACACAGGCAACGGATGCAGCAGCTTTTAATGGAAGGAGTGGTCATACCTCAGTAACGTTCGACAATAAGCTATGGGTCATTGGAGGGTCTGGGAATGATGGAACTGAATTTAACGATGTATGGTACAGTGGAAATGGATCGAACTGGACACAGGCCACAGGGGCAGCGCCCTTTGATGCAAGATCTCTTCATACTTCAGTAACCTTCGACGGTAAACTATGGGTCATTGGAGGTTACAACGATGATAGTGGGAATGAATTAAACGATGTCTGGTACAGTGGGGATGGGGAGACATGGACACAGGCAACGGATGCAGCTACCTTTGATAGAAGAGAGAGTCATACTTCCGTGGTCTTCGATAACAAGATATGGGTCATTGGAGGTTATAGTAGTAGAGGTCAATTAAACGATGTCTGGTACAGTGGGGATGGGACGACATGGACACAGGCAACGGATGCAGCGGCTTTTAACGCAAGAGATCTTCATACTTCCGCAGTGTTCGACGATAAGCTATGGGTCATTGGAGGTAGGCCTGGCAGCAGAGTTTCATCAAACGATGCCTGGTACAGTGGGGATGGAACGACTTGGACAGAGGCTACGAGCGCAGCGGCTTTTAGTAAAAGATATGGTCATACTTCCGCAGTGTTCGATGACAGGCTATGGGTCATTGGAGGCAGTACTGTTGAAGAAAATGATTTTAATGATGTGTGGGCCTTTGGCGCAGATTAAGGACCTGTAAAAGCTTCATTCTGGGAATAGAAAACCGGTAACGAAATTTTGAGTCAACTCAACTTTGTTACCGGTTTTTCCATGTATTCGTGACCACGGTAGGATTTTCTCAGAACATCCTTACAAAGCTCCGCTTTGAAAATAGTTCAAATAAAAAAACGCTCAAGCAAGCTTGGCGTTTTTTTATTTGAACTACTTATTCGTGACCACGGTAGGATTCAAACCTACGACCGCTGGAGCCGAAATCCAGTGCTCTATTCAGCTGAGCTACGTGGCCTAATATTTTCCTTTCTCCATCTTCTTCCAGACGCTGTTTTTAGATACTTTTCCCACTCTCTTGCTTTCATTGAATCTTCAAAAGATTGTTTATACACTAAAACCCAAGGCAAAAAAGGTTTAGTCGACTTGGTATGTCCTAGATTATGTTCTTTAAGTCTTCTTTTAAGATTGGATGTCATACCAACATAAAACCTATCAAATCTTTCACTGTAAAGAACGTACACATTAAACATCTAAACAAATAATTTGATAAAGAATAGCTGAGCCCCGCCTGACCGGACGGGCAGGTACGTGGCCTTATAATACATCAAGAACTCAATTTAGCTTTTACAATATTGGAAATCGTCTTTCCATCGGCTTGTCCCGCCAATTCTTTGGAAACGACTCCCATTACTTTTCCCATATCTTGCATTCCAGAAGCACCAACACTATTAATAGTCTGAATCACTACCTTTTCTATTTCCGCTTCTGTAAGTTGTTCTGGCAAGAACTTTTCGATTACGGCAACCTGCTCTAGCTCTGGAGCAGCTAAATCTTCCCTGTCCTGTTCCGTAAAAATAGCGGCACTATCTTTTCGTTGCTTGACCAACTTCTGTACTATTTTCATTTCATCCTCCTCAGTAAGCGCTCCTCCCCCGCCTTTATAGGTCTTTGCGAGCAGAATTGCAGATTTAATGGCCCGCAATGATTCCAATGCAACGCTATCCTTAGCTCTCATTGCTGCTTTCATTTCTGTCATTACTTGTTCCTGCAAACTCATGTTCTCTTTATTTTGGGCTGCGAAGATAAAAAATAAACCCGAAAGTCTCTTAACTTCCGGGCTTAAGCTTTCCATTTATAATGGGCTAAATTTAAACACTACTAATCAACATTATCATGCAAAAAGGAGTTATTGGAGCGTAATTGTAAATCCTCGTTACTGTCTTCGCTCAATGTTGTTCTAGAAACCTTTTGTTCCTGTGGTGTATCGTTTAAATCCACACCCTGTCTTTTATAGGCAGGTTGTTTTTCTATTTCATCGATACTGTTTCTATTATTTTGAAATTTATAATTAAAGCTCTTTAGTTTCTTTCTTCGTTCATCTGCACGTTCCTTCAACAAATCATTGATAGAACTATTAAAAGGGTCAACAGTGTTTTCAGTTGCATTTTCACCTCCTGTAGAAGCTTCTGTCTTAATTGTTTTTTTCTCAAAGACCAATTCGTCTTCAACAATTTTAGGCTCATGGGTCTCTACAACGGATTTAGCACCTGTTAACTTGGTCTCCAATTCCATATATTCCTCTAGGTTGTAACGTGTTTCCCCTTGCTTGTTAAAATCCAAAGCCGGTTTTACTTCTACATACTCATTAACGTCCACATCATTTACGTTATCGTCCAAATCAAAAGTAATGGTGTGCTCTTTCTCTTCCTCTTCAGTTTTGTTCAATGGCATATCAAACGTGAGGGCAAACTGATCTTCATTAGCTTTTTCCGAAACAATCTCAGCATCAATAACTTCTATATCATTGAGAATCTTTTTTGCTTCGATAATTATAAAGTCCTCATCAACATTTTCAGGAACGACTTCCTCGTAAAAAACATTGAAGTTTCTAATGTAATTTGTTGTTGGGATTAAATCGGTCTCTTCAACAGGAACCTGTGGAGTCTGCTCCTCGACCTCTTCCATTTCAAGGGTATGTTTGACAATCTCTGGTTCTGGTTCCAAAACAGGTTTTTCAACCTTTATCTCTCGAATTGACGTAGCCTCTGTAGCAAGTTCTTGTTCCGCAGTTTGTTCATCTTCCAGCGTATAAAAAACTTTTTTTGTTTCCGTGTTGACGATATCATCCTGCTGATCTATATTAAAACCAGTTGCGATTACGGTAACGGCAATAGCATCTCCAAGGTCCTCATCCTCGCCTACACCCATGATGATGTTGGCACCATGACCCGCTTCAATCTGGATATAATCGTTGATCTCACCTATTTCATCAATGGTAATTTCCTGTGTACCTGAAACAATTAATAACAATACGTTCTTAGCTCCATTGATCTTATTATCGTTTAACAATGGTGAATCCAATGCTTTCATAATAGCTTCTCCCGCTCTAGCTGAACCTGAAGCCGAAGATGAGCCCATTATGGCCGTTCCACTATTTGAAAGGACGGTCTTGGCATCTCTAAGGTCAATATTTTGGGTATAATGGTGTGTAATTACCTCTGCTATACCTCTAGCTGCTGTTGCTAAAACTTCATCTGCTTTTGAAAACCCTGCTTTAAAACCGAGATTACCGTAAACTTCCCGTAGCTTGTTATTATTTATAACAATCAAAGAATCTACATTGGAACGTAATTTCTCGATTCCCAACTGGGCCTGCTTGTTTCGCATAGCGCCTTCAAACTGAAAGGGAATAGTAACGATACCCACCGTAAGAACATCCATTTCCCTAGCAATCTTTGCAATGACAGGAGCTGCGCCCGTTCCGGTTCCACCGCCCATACCAGCAGTGATAAAAACCATTTTTGTGGTACGCTCCATCATGGTCTTTAGATCCTCCATACTCTCTAGGGCAGCTTGTTCTCCAACTTCTGGATTAGCACCTGCACCAAGTCCTTCGGTAAGGGATACGCCCAATTGGATTTTATTGGGTACAGGACTATTCTGCAAGGCTTGCGAATCTGTATTACAGATTACAAAATCCACTCCATTGATACCGGCCTGAAACATGTGATTGATGGCATTGCTACCACCGCCACCAACGCCTATTACTTTTATTACGCTGCTATTGTTCTTCGGAAGATCAAAAGCTATATTGTCAAATTCGGTGCTCTTACTCATGATTGTTCTTATTACTTATTAGGGTATGCTCTATTTGGGGTCATTATTCTGCATTGTCCAAGAAGTCTTTCAACTTTTCCGACCATTTGTCAAAAATGGATTTTCTATCCTTGGCAGGAATGTTTGCTGATGTGCTGCTCACATGTTCTTGTCCTACCAAAACCTGTTCCTCTTCCTGAATATCTTCCTGTAAAACAGTATCCAAAGATGTAGTTTCCAGTGCATTCATTAAAAGACCAACGGCAGTTGCGTACAACGGACTTGCAATCTCTTCATCTGAATCCCCGGCCAAATGTTCGTTGGGGTATCCAATGCGTGTATCCATTCCGGTAATATATTCGACCAATTGCTTCAAATGTTTCAATTGGCTTCCACCTCCGGTAAGCACGATTCCGGCAATGAGTTTCTTCTTTTGCTCCTCGTGTCCATAATTCTTGATTTCCACATAAACCTGCTCAACGATCTCCACAACTCGGGCATGTATGATTTTTGATAGGTTCTTTAACGTGATTTCTTTTGGCTCCCTGCCTCTTAATCCAGGAATAGAGACAATCTCGTTATCTTTATTTTCTCCTGGCCAGGCCGAACCAAATTTTATTTTCAATAATTCCGCTTGCTTTTCAATGATGGAACAGCCTTCTTTAATATCCTCGGTGATTACATTACCACCAAAAGGTATTACAGATGTGTGACGGATAATACCATCTTTAAAAATGGCCAAATCCGTTGTTCCACCACCTATATCGATCAATGCAACACCTGCCTCTTTCTCTTCTTGGCTCAGTACCGCTTCTGCGGATGCTAAAGGTTCCAAGGTAATGTTGGAAAGGTCCAATCCTGCGCTTTTGATACATCTGCCAATATTCTTGATGGAAGACACTTGTCCGACCACAACATGGAAATTGGCTTCTAAACGGCCACCGTACATTCCTTTGGGCTCTTTGATTTCTGGCTGTCCGTCCACACGATATTCTTGTGGCAGAACATGGATAATCTCCTCACCCGGAAGCATGACCAATTTATAGACCTGGTTGCAAAGCTTTTCCAGATCATCATCATTGATAACTTCTTCTGAATCTGGTCTTGTGATATAATCGCTATGTTGTAAGCTTCTGATATGCTGTCCCGCAATACCAACTACAACGGAACCTATTTTTGTTCCAGAATTAACTTCTGCCTGTTCCACGGCTTGTTGAATTGAGGAAATAGTTTGGGTAATATTGTTGACCACACCACGGTGCACCCCTAAACTCTTGGATTTCCCAGTACCTAGAATCTCTATTTTACCATATTCATTTTCTTTACCGATAATCGCAACGATCTTGGTAGTTCCAATGTCCAATCCAACTGAATAATTACCTTGTTCCATATGTTATATTTTGGTGCAAACCACTTGATTGTCAAATTCTAGACTCACTATTGCATAGTTTTCCAAAGAATTGTCTTTGGCTGCCTTGGCGTAAAACGCCATAAAATTTTTAAACTTCTCATTCAGGTTATCAACTCCCCCCAAATTCACCACAAAATTTTCCAAGCGAAATCTAAGTTGATACTTCCCTTCTTCTTCAATATGTATGCCGATGACATTTTTCCTAAGAAAATCGTCCTCGTTGATATAATTTAAAATCGTGTAAGCATCTTCAAGACTATTACCCGTAATCTTACCTGTAATAATCGGAACCCTAGCCGAATGATTTTTGGACAAAGGCATGCGCTCTCCTAAATCATCCAAATAAAATTTAGAGACTCCCTCTATTCTTCCAATAGGCTTACGCTGAACAATTTTGGATATAAGCTCTCCATTTACAGTGAGATAGACCTGGGCGTTTTTAACCATATCGTTGGACAGAATGACTTCCTCTATGGTATTCAAAACTAATTCTTCTTTCGTCCTATTTTTTAGAGGTCCGTAATTTTGTATTAACAATTTATTAACTGCGGTCTCCGTAATGTATAGACTATTGTCTCCCAAAAAGTTGATAGAAATAGCATTCACCTTCTTATTCTTACTTCGATAATCAGCAAAACCATAGAGTCCCATTATCGCAACGGACAGAAATGATAGTTTTATGTAATTCCAATTAACTCGCATATGCCAATTCTTTTTTAATTTTTGGCACTTCCAATCCAATGTCACCCGCGCCCATTGTCACCAAAATTTTTGTTTTATTTTTTTTTATTTCACTGATTAAATCTGATTTGGGAATCAATTTCTTTTTTGGGTTATCGATTTTGTCCAATAACCATTCTGAGGTAATCCCTTTTATAGGTTCTTCTCGGGCAGGATAAATATCCAGCAGTAGGATAGCATCAAATTGAGACAAGCTGCATGCAAAATCCTCCGCGAAATCCTTAGTTCTTGAAAATAAATGGGGTTGAAAAACTGCTGTCACTTCTTCATTGGGATGCATTTCCCGTATGGCTTGATGAACTGCATTTATCTCTATAGGATGGTGTGCATAATCATCAATAAAAACAAAATCCTCTTCCTTGATTTGATAGGAAAACCTACGTTGTACTCCTTTAAAAGTGCCCAAAGCTTTGGCCAGATCCTTTGCAGCACAACCAGCCTTTTCCGCCATTGCAAAAGCGGCCAATCCATTAAGCAAATTATGCCTTCCAGGCTTATTGAAACGAACCTGTTTCAACACCTCTTTCGGGGTAATTAAATCGAATACATAAGTGCCTTGCTCAATCGAAATATTTTCAATAGAAAAATCAGAGTCATCTTCTATTCCAAAAGTTATGCCTTTAAGCGGCAACTCACTTTTTACAAATAAAACTCCTCCCGACTTTATTTTTTTGGTAAAATCCCTGAACGATTTTTGCAATTCCTCACCTGTCCCATAAATATCCAGATGATCGGCATCCATAGAGGTAATGCAAGCAATATTAGGGGATAGCTGCAAAAACGAACGATCAAACTCATCAGCCTCAACTACCGAATATTCCGTTCCCTCTAGCACAAAATTACTATTGAAATTTTCAGAAATACCCCCTAGGAAAGCTGTAAAGGGGACTTTACATTCTTGAAGCAAATGTGCCAGAATACAAGTGGTCGTAGTTTTTCCATGTGTTCCTGCTACCGCAAAACAAAATGTATCTTTTGTAATTATACCCAATACCTCGGAACGTTTTTTAATTTCATATCCATTCGCTTGGAAATAGTTCAACTCCGCATGTGTTGAAGGTACCGCCGGAGTATACACCACCAACGTATTTTCCTTGTTTTTGAAGTTTTCAGAAATTAAATGTATCGAATCTTCAAAGTGTATCGCAACTCCATTTTCAATAAGCTCATCCGTAATTGGGGAGCTTGTTCTATCATAGCCCGAAACTTCTTTACCAATATGTTTAAAATAACGGGCCAAAGCGGACATACCTATACCACCGATACCTATAAAATAGACGCTATGGATGTCCTTCAGTTTCATTTTAATAATTTTTCAATTTCGTCAGCTATGTGCTCGGTTGCTTTTGGCATGGCCAACTTTTTAATATTTGCGCTCAACTCGTTTTGTGTTACTTCAGTATTCATGAGTTCGGTGAACGTCTCTTCAAATGCTGCATCCAACTGGTTCTCTTTGAGCATTAATGCAGCATTTTCGGCTACTAACGCTTCCGCATTTTTAGTCTGATGGTCTTCCGCAACATTGGGAGATGGGATAAAAATTACCGGTTTGCCTACCAAACATAATTCTGACACCGAACCAGCGCCAGCCCTAGAAATAATGACATCCGCAGCGGTGTAAGCAAAATCCATCCGGTTTACGAACGCCAAGACTTTCACGGAATCAGCATTGCATTTTTTATATTCTTCAAAGTAGAGCTTACCACATTGCCATATAATCTGTACTTTTTGTTCTTTGAAAAAGTCTAGCTCTTTTTCAATCAATTGGTTTACCCTTCTTGCCCCCAAGCTTCCTCCTATGACCAATACGATTCTTTCCTTTGGCTCTAAATCAAAAAAACGGATTGCCTCCTCTTTTTCGACCCTTAAATCCACTAAATCCGAACGCACTGGGTTACCTGTTTTGACCACTTTTTCCTTAGGAAAAAACTTTTCCATTCCATCATAGGCAACACAAATACTTTTGGCTTTATTCGCTAGAAGTTTGTTGGTAATGCCCGCGAAAGAGTTTTGTTCCTGTAGCACATAAGATACCTTGGAACCTGCAGCCACTTTCAACAGTGGTCCACTGGCGAAGCCTCCCGTTCCGATGGCCACGTTTGGCTTAAATTGTCTCAATATTTTTCGTGCTCTCAACAAACTACTTATCAGTTTAAAGGGAAACATCAAATTTTTTAATGTCAGTTTCCTTTGCAATCCACTTATCCACAGGCCTTCTATTTTGTACCCAGCTTGCGGCACTTTTTCCATTTCCATTTTATCCTTTGCCCCAACAAACAAAAATTCGGCATTCGGATGCCTTTTTTTCAGTTCATTGGCAATTGCAATGGCAGGATAAATATGCCCTCCCGTGCCACCTCCAGAAAGTATGAATCTATAGTTGCCCACTCAATACTTCTAAAGGATTACTTTCATCTATGTCATAGGATTCCTCCTCTAAATTCTCTTTCTTATTGCTGGCACTTAGTATAATCCCAATGGCCATACAGGTCATCCAAATGGATGTTCCTCCCATACTGATCAACGGCAAGGGCTGACCTGTAACGGGAAACAATTGCACCACCACTGCCATATTTATAAAGGCTTGAAAAACGATGGGCAGACCCACACCAATCACCAATAATTTTGAAAAAATAGTCTTTGCCGAATTGGCAACGACCACAATACGGAACAGCAGCAACAGATAAAAAAACAACAAAGCACCGCCACCCAACAAACCATATTCTTCTATTATAATGGCAAAAATGAAATCTGATGTACTTTGCGATAGCATGTTTTTAATCACGCTTTTGCCCGCTCCCTTTCCTACGATTCCACCCTCAGCAATGGCGATTTTTGCCAGTGTTAGTTGATGCAAATCATCTTTTCCAGCTTTTTCCGGGCTCCAAAACGTTTCTATTCTAGATTTCCAAGTCCCTGCCCTTGAAGGCAAGACTTCTGGTGTTTTAAACAATACAAAAAGAAACATCCCAGATAGTACAATTCCCGTTGCAACCATTGCGAACAAATACTTTAATGGATATCCGCCCAAAAAACACAGCACTAAAACCAAAAAACAAACAATGGCTGCAGTGGAAAAATTTTCTGGTAAAATGAGCATAACGACCAAGGCCGTAGGTAACCACAACGGCAATATGCTTTCCTTAAAGGTGATGGCAACATCTTTTATCTTGGTCAAATAGCGTGCAATCCATATCATTAAAACAACAGATGCCAAGGTCGATGTTTGAAAATTGACGCCCACAAACGGAATCTTTATCCATCTGTTTGCCGTAACCCCTCCTATTCTGGTCTCTACCGTAAGCGTGTATGCCAAAAGAATCAAAACAATGGGCAGTGCTATAATGGAAAGCCCCTTAAAATAATGTGTAGGAATACGATGTACCGCATAGATGATACCAAACCCTAAAAATAATAGTACCGCGTGCTTGATGAGGTGCCCAAAAGTGGTACCATCATCATTTACATAAACAAGGTTTGTGCTTGCACTGTACACCGGTAAAAATGAGAAAAGCGCCAAAAGGGCCACTACGCCCCAAATAGCTTTATCACCTTTCAAATTTTTAAACACTGCCAACATTCCTATAAATTTTTTATAGCTCTTTTAAATTGATTCCCCCTATCCTCATAGTTTTCAAAAAGGTCAAAACTTGCACATGCGGGAGACAATAAAACCGAATCCCCTCGTTCTGAAATTTTATAAGCAACTTTTACCGCTTCTTCCATGGAGTACGTTTCTACCATTAATTCTATGACATTACCAAAGGCCTCTTTAAGTTTGGAGTTATCCATACCTAGACAGACGATGGCTTTCACTTTTTCCCGTACCATGGGCATTAGTTCTTTGTAATCATTGCCCTTATCAACACCACCTACTATCCAGACGATAGGCTTTTTAATTCCATCCAACGCGTAATACGTTGCGTTGACATTAGTTGCCTTGGAATCGTTGATGTATTCCACATGGTTTATTTTGAGTACTTTCTCCAACCTGTGCGGAACTCCCTGAAAGGTTTGGATACTCTGACGAATGGTCTCCTTCCTAACATTGACCAACATAGCGGCAAGACTTGCTGCCATGGTATTCTTTACATTATGCTGGCCTTCTAGGGCTAAGATATCTTTACTCATTTCCAAGGTTTTATTTTCAATGTTCATTTTTATTGTATCATTTTCGAGCCATGCTCCTTCATCTTGTTTTTCCCTTAATGAAAAGGGCACTAATTTGGATTGAACCGGATGTTTTTCCAACCATGCCGTAATTACGTTATCATCAGCATCGTAAATCAGGTAATCCTTCTCATCTTGATTCATTGCGATACGAAATTTTGAAGCGATATACTTTTCAAACTTGTAATCGTAGCGATCCAGATGATCTGGCGTTATATTGGTTATCATGGCGATATGCGGCTTAAAGTCCACAATTCCGTCCAACTGAAAACTGCTTATTTCCAAAGCATATTCATCATAACTTTGTTCGGCAACCATTTTAGCATAACTATCACCAATATTCCCTGCTACGCCAACATTTAAACCTCCTTGTTCTAACAAGTGATAGGTTAGCATTGTTGTTGTTGTCTTACCGTTGCTCCCTGTAATGCCAATAATCGTTGCATCGGTATATTTTGATGCAAATTCGATTTCGGAAATAACAGGAATTCCATCGGCCACCAATTTCTGCACTAACGGCACATTATCCGGAATACCCGGACTTTTCATGACTACGTCCGCATTTAAAATCTTAGCTTCTGTATGTCCACCTGACTCCCATTCAATCTCAAAATGTTCAAGAACCTTTTTATACTTTTCTTTTATTTCTCCTTTGTCAGAGACAAAGACTTCAAATCCTTTTTTTAGCCCTAAAATGGCCGTGCCTACACCACTTTCTCCACCACCAAGAATCACCAAACGATTCATTTACCTTACTTTTAGGGTCACGATACTTATAATGGCCAACATGATTCCGATAATCCAGAACCGGGTCACTATTTTACTTTCGTGATATAATTTTTTCTGATAATGATGATGTAATGGTGCCATTAGAAATATGCGTTTTCCTTCTCCATATTTCTTTTTTGTATGTTTAAAATATCCTACTTGAAGCATCACCGAAAGTGATTCTGCAAAAAAGATTCCACACAATAGCGGAATCAATAATTCCTTTCTCACAATAATTGCTATTACAGCGATAACCCCTCCAATAGTGAGACTCCCCGTATCTCCCATAAATACCTGTGCAGGATAGGCGTTGTACCATAAAAATCCCACCAAAGCCCCTACAAATGCAGCAATGAACACCAATAACTCTCCTACTCTGGGGATATAAAAAATATCGAGATAATCCGAAAATTGAATGTTACCGGAAACCAATGCAAAAATCCCCAAGGTCAGTACGATTATGGCAGATGACCCTGCCGCAAGACCATCTATTCCATCGGTTAGATTAGCACCGTTCGATACCGCGGTAACAATCAAAATAACTACGGGAATAAAAATCAGCCAAGCATATTTTTCAAGCCCTTCGCCTGCCCAAGAAATCCATTCTGTATAATCCAGCTCGTTATTTTTAAAGAAAGGGACATTGGTTCGTAAAGCCTTGGTTTCTTGTCCAAAAACCGTTTCCACCTTAAAGCTTTCCGTGATTCGGGTCGTGTCCTTTTCTTTTACGGTAACATCGGGATGAAAGTAAAGAACCGCTCCTACTATCAATCCCAAGACAACTTGACCTATAATTTTAAACCTTCCCTTTAGACCTTCTTTGTTTTTCTTGAAGATTTTGATATAGTCATCAATAAATCCTATAATGCCCATCCAAATCGTTGTGACTACAAGCAAAATGATGTAAATATTCATTATATCGGCAAACAATAGCACCGGTAAAAGCGTTGACATTATGATAATTAAACCACCCATTGTAGGCGTTCCCGCTTTTTGCTGCTGCCCTTCCAGACCAAGATTGCGGATACTTTCCCCAATCTGTTTTTTTTGCAAAAACAGAATAATCCGCTTTCCATAGACCATGGCAATCAGCAAGGAAAACAATACGGCCATCCCAGATCTAAACGTCTGGAACTGGAACAGTGATGCCCCAGGCAACTGATATTGATTTTCCAAATATTCGAACAAATAGTATAACATTCCTTTTATTAGATATAAGATTTGAGATATGAGAACTGAATCGTTAAAAATGAGTAGTCAGTCCTGAAGAATAGAATTTCCGAGAGCTGCTTGATCATTTTAATGTTTAACTTCATTCTTTGTTTTTTTTATTTTTCCAAGCTCATCAAAGCTTCTTTTACTTCCTTAAAATCATCAAAATCCACCCGTACACCATTCGTCTCTTGATAGGTCTCATGTCCTTTTCCCGCAACTAGAATGATATCATTGGCCATAGCCAACTTACACGCCGCTTTTATTGCTTGTTTTCTGTTCTCTACGGACAGAACTTTTCTTGTATTTTGTGCTTCTACGCCTTCCTCCATTTCTTCTATGATGACCGATGGAGATTCTGTACGCGGATTGTCCGAGGTAAAAATGGCCTGATCGCTCATTTCTGAAGCGATATGACCCATAACCGGACGCTTAGACCTATCTCTATCACCACCACACCCCACTACGGTGATGACTTTTTCATTTCCAGTCCTCAATGCATTGATAGTTACCAGTACATTTTTAAGTGCGTCCGGAGTATGGGCATAATCAACTATTGCCGTTATCTTTTCTTTGGATATAAAGTATTGAAATCTTCCGTCCACATTTTCGAGCTCACTGATAAGTTGAAGCGTCTCAAGCTTTTCTAGGCCCAGAATATCCGCTGTTGCATAAATTGCGAGGAGATTATATGCGTTAAAGTCCCCAATTAATTTAGACCATAGCTCATTGTCATCAATCTTCAACAACTGCCCATCAAACTGTTTTTCTAAAATCTGTGCCCTGTAATCTGCATAGGACTTAAGCGCATAGGTATATTTTTTGGCCTTGGTGTTCTGGAGCATCACCAATCCATTTTTATCATCAATATTAGTTAGGGCAAAGGCTGTTTTTGGCAAATCATCAAACAGTTTTTTCTTTGTATCCCTATATTCTGCAAATGTTTTATGGTAATCCAAATGATCATGGGAAAGGTTTGTGAAGATTGCTCCTGCAAAGTGTAATCCTTCGGACCTTTTTTGATGAATACCGTGGGAACTTACCTCCATAAAACAGTATTCCACTCCTTCCAAGTTCATATTGGACAAGTGTTGGTTTATGGTAAGTACATCTGGAGTAGTATGGGTAGCCTTATATTCCTTATTGTCTACCAAAACTTTGATAGTAGAAATCAATCCCACTTTAAAACCCGATTTTTTAAAAAGGTTGTATAGCAATGTGCTGACCGTTGTTTTACCATTGGTTCCTGTTATGCCCACCAATTTTAGGTTTTTTGAAGGGTTTTCATAATAATTGGCGGCAATATAGGCTAACGCACTATTGGCATTTGGAACTTTTAAATAGGTGATTCCGTTTACCAATAACTCTGGAAGCTCTTCGCATACGATTGCCTTAGCTCCAAGTTCCACCGCTTTTTGAATGTACTTATGCCCATCCGTAATCAATCCACGAATTGCTACGAACACATCATCCATTTCAACCTTACGAGAGTCAAAATGAACATGGTTGACCATTACGTTTGTATCTCCGCTAACAGCAGAAAGGCTTACACCGTACAATATGTCTTTCAATAATTTCATGAAAGTTCCAGTACTATTTTTTTTACTTTATCAATGGCAGTTCCTTGATCTATGGACTGCTTTTTCACTTTTCCATTTCCTTTTACTTCAACCTGTAACCCCAAATTTTCCAATAATGAAACGGCATCCATACCGCTCATTCCTCTTACGTTGGGCACTTCTGCATGCTTCTTCTGCACCTGCGCATAATAGCGCTCATAGTTTTGGTTCAATGTCTCATCATCAAAAGATTTTCCTTTCACTTCATTGATGATAGGGGAAGTGGCATAAATTTTTTGGGCCATGGATTTAAAAACGGGACCAGATACATCAGCACCATAATATCCAACACTCTTGTCCGGTTCGTGAATCACTACAATACATGAATACTTAGGGTTGTCCGCAGGAAAATATCCTGCAAAAGATGAAATGTAAGCTAGCTTATCGCGGTCTTTGGCCACATAGTTCTTTTGCGTTGTACCGGTTTTACCTGCCATGGAAAAACTCTTGGAATACATGCGATGCCCTGTTCCGTATTCTTTTTCTACAACATCCTTTAATAATTGCTGTGCTTTTTTAACTGTTTCCTTAGAGCAGATAGAAGAATTTAAGATTTCCTTATCAAACTTTTTTATCACTTTACTTCCTTCTCTAACGGACTTGATCAATCTTGGTTTTACCAATTCCCCATCGTTAGCAATAGCATTGTAAAAAGCCAATGTCTGTATGGGAGTAAGGGAGACTTCGTAACCATGAGACATCCATCCCAAAGAAATTCCGGACCATCCCTTGTCCCCGGGATATCTGATTACAGGGTCTCCTTCTCCAATGATAGGCAAATCCAGTTTTTTGTGAAGCCCCATATTCATGAGACGGTTTACAAATTTTCCCGGTTTTTCCTTATAGTTCTCATGAATCATTTTGGCAAAAGCCGTATTTGAAGAAACTGCAAAAGCTTTGGATAGTGATATTTTACCATAGCCGCCCCATTTCGTATCCTTTACGACTCTGTCATAAATTCTATACCTACCTTTTTCGGTATCAATTACGGTACTCGTATCCATGACTTTGTCTTCCAATGCGGCAACCATTGACATTAACTTGAACGTAGAACCAGGCTCGTGGGATTCCCCTACGGCATAGTTCAGCTTTTCATAGTAGTTGCCATTGGAGGTTATACCCAGATTTGAGATTGCCTTTATTTCACCGGTTTCGGTCTCCATGACCACGACGCATCCATGGTCGGCCTTATACTTTTCCAATTGAGCCAAAAGCTCGTGATGGGCAATATCCTGGATGTTGATATCGATGGTGGAAACTACATCTAGCCCATCTTGTGGCTCGACTATATTATCCAGGCCTACTGGTTTCCACTGGCCTTTTGCTATTTTTTGCTTTAGCCGTTTCCCTTCTTTTCCCCGCAGATATTGTTCACCAAAAGCACCGTCCAGACCTACTCTGGTGTAATATCCATTCTCGTCAACTTTTTCATAGCCGATGCTCCTAGCAGCCATTTTTCCCAAGGGATATTCGCGTACTACTCGATGTGTTTCTATAAAACCTCCTTTGTAAGGGCCCAACGAAAACAATGGGAATTGTTTTATGCGGACATAATCCAAATAATCCACATTACGGGCAACTAACTTATACCTGTTATTATTCGCTCTTGCTTTTCTAAAAAGTTGTCGGTAGTACGAAGAGGGCCTGTCAAAAAGTTTACCTAGAGAATCTGAAAGTGCAGCAACGTTGTTCTGAAAGTTTTCTTCTGAAACTGTCTTGGCATCAAAACGTATTTCATATTTGGGTACAGAAGCCGCCAATAAACTCCCATCATCAGAATATAGATTTCCCCTATTGGGCTCAATGGTGAACATTTTTTCCGTTTTGTTCAGGGCAAGCTCTTTATAATCTTCTCCCTTGATCATTTGAATGTCCACAAGCTTTACAATAACACAAATAGAGAAAACAACAAGACACCCCGCCACGAGGTATAGTCTGTTCATTATGTTTTTCTCCGTTATTGCCACTATTCTTCAGATTTTACTTTTATTTTTTGAGGAGGATTTTTTGACGGTACAATTCCCTCGTTGGCCACTATTTCCCTCAATGAGGATTCTAATTTTAATTGTTGTACCGTTGACCTGTGTTCAAAAAATTCACTCTTGAGTTTTCTGACCTCTTCGCTCAACGCTGCAATCTCATGCACTTTTTTATCGGCTCTGTGGCTACTGGAAATCATCATTGCAGCTAGAAAAGAAGCGAAAAATAAAAACATCCAATTCTTGGGGGCATCTCCGCTCACCAAGAATTTTCCTTTCAATATGTCCAACAACCCTTTTTTCATTACTTTGCTCTTTTCAACAACCTATATCCGTTCTGCAATACGGAGTTTTGCACTTCTCGCCCTATTGTTCTTAGCTATCTCATCAGCCGATGGAACAATTAACCCTCCTACTTTCTTGAGCGGCACATCAATATTTCCGTAAAAATCTTTCTCAGCTTCTCCTTCAAATCTCCCAGCTCTTATGAAGCGCTTCACCAATCTATCTTCCAAAGAATGATAACTGATCATACTCAATCTTCCACCTTTGTCCAAAACTTCTGGTGCTTGCAACAAAAATGCTTTCAGCACCTCTATTTCTTGATTTACCTCGATCCTGATTGCCTGATATATCTGGGCCAAGATTTTGTTCTCTTTCATCTTTGGCAAAAAACGCTTTAATACCACTTTCAATTCATCGGTGGTCTTTATGGGGGTTTCTAGCCTAGAGTCAATAATCGTCTTTGCCATGGCATTTGCATTCCGCAATTCACCATATTGAAACAAAACCGATGCTAAATTTTCTTGGGAGTATGTATTCACCACTTTAAACGCGGACAACTCATTGGTTCGGTTCATTCGCATATCCAAATCCGCATTGAAACGGATGGAAAAACCACGTTCTGCTTCATCAAACTGGTGGGAAGAAACTCCAAAATCTGCCAAAATTCCATCAACTTTCCGAATGCCATAGAACTTTAAAAATTGTTTGAGAAACTGAAAATTCTGATGAATCAATTGAAACCTTTCATCTTCAATTGTGTTGGCCAACGCATCTTCATCTTGGTCAAATGCAAACAGCTTACCATCTTTTCCCAGTCTTTTCAATATCTCTTTGGAGTGCCCTCCACCGCCAAAGGTGACATCTACATATACCCCATTTTCTTTTATGTTCAATCCGTCTACCGACTCTTTGAGCAATACCGGATTGTGATATGAGCTAGTCATCATCAGCAAAAATCTCTTCTGCCAAATCCGCATAGTCTTTTTCACTATCCGCCAAGACAGCCTCGTACTTGTCCTTGTTCCAAATTTCTATTTTATCAAAAACAGCATTTAGCACTACTTCTTTCCCAATCTCTGCATATTCCACAAGGTTTTTTGGTATCTGCAACCTCCCCGTATCACTATCTATACTTACTTCTTTCATCCCTGCAACAAAGTTTCTCACAAAGGCATCGTACTTTCTATTGATCTTACTTTTCTTAAGCACTTTTTGCATTAAAACATCAAACTCATTTTTTGGATAGAGTTCTAAGCACTGCTGAAAAACAGACCGCTTGATTACAAAACCTTCGTTCATTACGGGCAACAGCTGATTTTTCAAAGAGATAGGCAATATCACCCTTCCTTTGGCATCAGCTTTACAGTCATGTTGTCCTATAATATGTGTCACTAGAAATCAATTGGTTAGTAACTATAACTCAAATATATAGATTTTATTTCCACATTTCTCCACTTAAAAACACATTTGTTAATAAATTCTCCACTTTTGACTTAAAAAGTAAGTTTTTACCTTAAAAAATAGCCCAACTGTTCTTTTGGGTAGCGCAGCCAACTTTTGCAGACTTCGTAAAATCCTGATTTTTTGACGAAACAAACCTAAAATCCGTGTGGTATGAATTGCCTATATTTGCCCCTCTTAGTACCAACTAACATTTAGATGGAAGAGCAAATAATTAAAGAGGGCAAATACCGATATATTGAAATAGGTGAAGGTACGCCCATGATAATATTACACGGTCTTATGGGGGGTTTGAGCAATTTCCAAGGTGTCTCCGACTACTTTCCATCCAAAGGGTATAAAATCTTGATACCCGAGCTTCCGATTTATGATATGCCCATGCTGAAAACTACAGTCAAGAATTTTGCAAAGTTTCTTGAGGGCTTTATTGAATTTAAAGGATTGAAAGATGTGATTCTTCTCGGAAACTCGTTAGGAGGGCATATTGGCCTTTTACACACCAAAATGTTCCCAAATATGGTGAAGGCATTGGTAATTACCGGAAGTTCTGGTCTTTACGAAAGTGCAATGGGCGATGGCTACCCTAGGCGAGGTGATTACGAGTTTATTAAAAAGAAAGCTCAAAATGTTTTTTATGATCCGACTGTTGCAACAAAAGAGATTGTGGACGAAGTGTTCGCAACTGTAAACGATCGAATGAAATTGGTAAAGACCCTTGCCATAGCTAAAAGTGCCATTAGACATAACATGTCCAAAGATTTGCCCAAGATGAATACACCTGTATGTATAATCTGGGGCGAAAATGATACCGTAACCCCACCAGACGTAGCTAAAGAATTCCATGAATTACTTCCCGACTCAGATTTATTCTGGATGAAAAAATGTGGTCATGCCCCTATGATGGAACATCCAGAGGACTTTAATAAAATTCTGGAAGCTTGGCTTGAGAAAAGGGAATTCTGATTGTAGATACGAGATATTAGATTTGAGATTTCAGTTCTCAAAAATTTACCCTAAGCCATATAGATTACCAATAATTGACCATTATTTAATTTAAAATCTTGAAGTCCCGAGTTGACGCTTACCATATTTTAGTCGTCACTTTTTTACTTAAACCTGATATTTTTGTAGTGAAGTCTTTTGATATTAATCACAACTAGTAAAAACTCTAACATCTCAAATCTAACTTCTAAGCTCTTGAAACCATGAAAATATCTTCCGCCGAATTTGTAATGAGCAATTCCAATGTTGCAAAATGCCCAAATGAGCCATTGCCAGAATACGCATTTATAGGCCGCTCCAATGTTGGAAAATCTTCTTTGATCAACATGTTAATGGAGCGCAAAAGTTTAGCAAAAACTTCAGGAAGGCCGGGGAAAACCCAGCTCATAAATCACTTTAAAATAAATGGGAATTGGTTTTTGGTAGATTTACCAGGATATGGGTATGCTCGAGTTTCAAAAAAGGATAAAAAGGTTTTCCAGAAATACATCACCGAATATTTTGAGAAACGGAAACAGTTGGTCTGTGGTTTTGTTCTGGTAGATATTAGACTTGACCCACAACCTGTAGACCTGGAATTTATGGAGTGGTTGGGCACACACCAAATTCCTTTTGCCATAATTTTTACCAAAGCGGATAAATTAAAGCCCAATACCATTGAAAAACAGACCAAGACTTACCTTCAAAAGTTATTGGATGGTCTTTGGGAAGAAGCCCCATTGCATTTTGTCACATCTTCTGCAAGTCGCACAGGAAGGGAAGAACTATTGGATTACATCGAAGGCATCAACCAAGAGTTTTTTAAAGCAACCTCAAAATAATTGTCCGCAGTTAAAATTTGAAAAACTCAGGCATTTCGCTCTTTTAAAAGCCGAATCAGACCATGGGCAGTTTTTATGGTATTGAATTCTTCTGTAGGAACTAAAACTTCAAGTCCATTCTCACCTTCAATCAAAACAATGGGAAAGGTAAATTTATACCCAAATTTAGAAGCATACTTTTTGGTAAATTCATCCCTGTGCAAAAATACCATGTCATGCCGACTGTTTTGTCTAAACTTCTTCCATGTTCCATTTTCAGAGACAACCCCGTAAGTTATATCGCATAATTTACAATCGTAAGTAGAAGGTCTAAAAACTTTGTGCATACTGTCCAAGATAGCATTTCGCGCCCCGGAATCAGCATTATAGATAAAAAGGAGTTTTAACGCAGATTTCTTTTTCATAGTGTCACAAAAATACTTTTGTTTTGTCATTATTCAATAAAATAGCTTTTGCAAACAACCAAATGGTACTACAGATGAGACCAATATCTTTATATATATCTATTCTTATTTTGCTGAATTGTTACGGCACTAGTTTTGGACAATCCAAAGAAACCGTCCAATTTTCCGAGGAACTCCAAGAGCTACAAACATATTTTCATATTCCCGGAATTGCCGTACTGGTAGAAAAAAATGGTAAAACTGTATATGAGGATTATCTTGGTTACGCCAATATTGAAAATGAAACCAAGGTAGATTCTACTACACTTTTCCCCATCGCCTCATTGACCAAGATTTTTTCGGGAGTTCTTATCTTTAAACTTGCCGAAGAGGGTAAACTATCTTTAAACGACCCTATCAATAATTATCTCAACAAGAGGTCATTCAATGACTCAATTCAGATAAAACATATCCTATCCCATACATCCCAAGGGAAAATAGGGAAGAACTTTTATTATAGCTATCGTTTTGGGGCACTCACCCCTGTTATCGAAAAAGCATCGGGCCAGTCCTTCCAAGAATTCATGAGTTCCCAGATTTTCAAACCGCTCAATCTTAAAAATACTTCTCTTTTAAAGGACTCTCTTCAAATTGCACAGCACAAACTGGAAATTGCAACTCCTTATATTTTTGATGGCAATATTAAGCCGGGCTTTATTGATTTCGGTTATTCAACTTCAGCAGGAATTGTTTCCAATCTGAAGGATTTATTGATTTTCAGTAACGCTTTGGACAATAATCTTCTGATTTCTGAAGCTTCGAAGAAAACCATGTTATCGACTCCTAGTAAGCATCTACCCTATGGACACGGTATATTCAGTCAAGAGTTTGATGGAAGAAAAATACTTTGGGGCTACGGTCAGTATGATTGCTATTCAAGTTTACTTTTAAAAATTCCTGAGGAAAATCTGACCTTGATCTTACTTGCAAACAATAACTTAATGAGCGACCCTGCTCGATTGATATATGGGGACATAGGCACCTCATTATTTGCTTTGTCGTTTTTAAAGAACTATAGTTATGGACTAACACAAATACCATTATTGGAAAAGACCGAAACTCTTTATAAGAGTGATTTTATAGACTCTTTCTTTATACGGAAAAAATTTATGGCACAAGCGCTATCCGAATCGTTCCTGTCTCGTTTTGACACTGTGCACATAAACAGTAGCGCACGCTTTTTGGAAAAAGTTTTTGAAAAATTTCCAGATTATCTACAGTATTCCGATTTGAATCTTCTCCATAACCTAAGCTTCCTTAAGGATGTATCATTCTATAAGGAAATGGGAGATTTTACCATGTTCGATGATAAAATAATTGCAATTTCGAACAAGCTATTGACACAGGACAAGAGTAACCCCTATGCCAATATGTACTTAGCGACCTTTTATGATAGAAAAGGAAATATGTCAAAAGCCAGATATCATTTTGAAGCTATTGTCAATGCAAAAAACTTCTCTCCATTTTGGTACACTACCGAAGCTAATACATGGTTGAAAGAACACAAATGACATTGAAGGACTTCAACAACTAAAAATCTATTACACATTTAAAAATTTTATCTGTTAGATTCATTAGTTGTCTTTGTTCGTATATTACACCAGATAAATAATACGGTAAATGACCAATAACACTGGAAAACTCACGACAAGAATTTTCATTAAAACACTGATTATCATACACTTGTCATTAATAGCTGGGCCAATTGCATTTGCATGCTTTGCTTACTTTCAAACACAAGATGCAGTAATTGATTTCACCAATACGGATGATTCTTTTCTTCTGATTATTCCCATTTTCGCAATAGGCGCAATTTTCATGGGAAACCTTATTTATAAAAAACTTACTGCAGAAATTTCAAAAATAGCTGGGCTCAAACAAAAACTGATGCGTTTTCAGACAGCATCGCTTATCAAGTTTGCTTCAGTCGAAGCACCTGCACTTTTTTCTGTTGTTGCTTTCTATATGACAGGAAACATGGCTTTTCTATTGATATCCGTTGTTTTGATTTTCTATTTCTTTACGTTAAGACCTACTAAAGTCAAAATTGAAAATTCATTGACATTAAGAGGTGAAGAAAAAAATCAATTCAACAAACTGGACCAACCTATTTCTTAGCGAAATTTATTTCAACTCCAATTTTTCGGCAAAATAATCACAAAAATCTTTCATTGTCGCGGTCATTTTTTCATCTTGGGTAGCTTTCATAAAAGTATCGGACATGGTGACCAAAGTCTGGTGAAAAAAAATTTTCATTTCATCAACTGGCATATCTTTGGTCCATAAATCTATCTTGAGCGATTCCTTGTTTTTACTGTCCCATACCGATAGCATCATCGCCTTTGCTTCTTCATTTTCTATTCCCCCGTCTTGAGCGGACCAGTTCAATTCTTCCGGTACTCTGTTTTCGTCAAGTCCTACAACTAATTTAATTTCTGATGTATGTTCTACTGCCATCTACTTTCTAGGTTTGTAATTTGATTTTTTAAAAATTTCATCTGGGTCCAACTTTAAAAGTTGCTCTAATCTTTTAGTATTCTTGTCCATAAAGGCACGTACAATCTGCCACCCTATGTATCTACCCAACCTTCCCGGAGATTCACTATCCAATTCCAGTTGAAATTTAGAGAATGGTGCCGGGTCTAAAAATTGTCTATCCAATTTAGCATCGGTGCTATAAAGCAGTTCACGCTCTACAAAATAGCGCCAAATCTGCTCTTCGTTGGCCTTGGCCCATTCCATCTCATCTGTAGTATAGCCTATTTTTTGGGCATCAGAAATATTGGGAAGCAATTTGTCCTTAATATATAGTTCTTTACCATAATAAACCATTCTGGACAAGAAACTTCTATTTCTAGGATATTGCACTACTTTTTTGGAGAGCGCACTTGCTATATCAGAAGTCAAATATTGTTTGTCCAATCCAGCGGCAATATACTTTTGTATGCTTTTATAAAAATGATGGTCTTTTCCCAAATAATTATCCAACCCCAATAACAACAACGTGTCCGTAAGAATTACTCTATTGTTATAACCAACATCCGAAGTAACTGTTACCACATTGGGTATCTTAAATTTTGGGAAATAATACTTGATATGCTGAAACAAGGATTCAAGGTCTTCGGTTTCTTGTTCAAAATCGCCAAAGGCCTTATGCACTTCGTCTGATAATTCCGTCTGTATGGTGTCTGATAATTTGGCAATCCATAAACTATCCGGAAACTGTTCGGGAAACAGGTAGGGATACTGTAATTTTAATCTGGGAATATCTTCTGGGACGGCATTAGCAAACTCTCTATCGAATCTATTTACTTTTAAGTCAATAGCAATCTTAGAAATCTCTTCTGCTGTTTTATTTGTCTCTCCACAAGAGAAAAATGTTAGGATTATAAAGAAAAAAGAACAAGTAAATGCTGATAATCCAAAGTATTTTAACAACCTCTTCATTTTTAATACCGTAGCGTTTAAATTTACAGGGCACAAAGGTAATTTATACAATCTAAAAAAAATGCCATGAAAACTGAAAAGGTAATAACATATATTGTGGACTGGTTAAAGGACTACGCCACCAATGCAAATTGCAAGGGTTTTGTAATAGGGGTTTCCGGTGGGATAGATTCTGCGGTTACTTCTACACTTTGCGCCAAAACTGGACTGGAGTTGCTCTGCCTGGAAATGCCCATACACCAAGGTGAAAATCAAATGACCAGAGCGGATAAACATATAGATTGGCTCATAGAAAATTTTCCCAACGTTAAAAGACAACCCGTAAATCTCACTCCAGTGTTTGATGGTTTGGTCGCCGCCCTACCCAAAGTGGCAAATGAGGAAGAACGTTTTATGTCTTTGGCAAATACCCGAGCTAGATTACGTATGACAACATTATACTATTTTGCAGCACTAAACGGTTACTTGGTTGCGGGAACTGGAAACAAGGTTGAAGATTTTGGTGTAGGATTTTATACCAAGTATGGCGACGGCGGAGTAGATTTGAGTCCTATTGCCGATTTACTAAAAACCGAGGTTTATGCCCTAGGAAGTGTATTGGGCGTTAATAAAGATATTATGGATGCAGCCCCAACAGATGGGCTCTGGGGCGACAGTAGAACTGATGAAGACCAGATAGGTGCTTCTTATCCAGAATTGGAATGGGCCATGGAAATGGAAGAGCAGGGAAAAACGATTAAAGATTTTTCTGATAGAGAAAGAGAGGTCTTTGGTATATATAAAAAGTTGAATACCGCAAATAAACATAAGATGATTCCCATACCTATTTGTACCATACCAAGTGACTTAAAATGACCATTCAACGCAAAAAACCCAGTCTAAGACGAAAAAAAACCTAGAAATTCTAAGGTTTTAAGAAAAAAATCACAGTTTTACACTCTCAAATCATTAACTTGCCTCGTCGCGCCAAGTAAGTAATTAAGTACTAAACAAAGTAAAAATCAAATCAAATGATCAAAGTAATAATCGCTGACAATCATCCAATAGTTAGACTTGGCATTAAACAAGTCCTAGAAACCAGTTCAGATATTGAGGTTATTGCCGATGTTTCCGATACTTCGGAACTGTTTGAAACATTGGAGAAAGTCAGCCCAGATGTAGTAATCCTAGAAATGGACATTCCAGAAATAAATGGCATTGCTGCTCTTAGAAAACTAAAACAAGAATTTCCTAACGTTAAATCCTTAATGTTCAGTGGACAATCAGAAGATGTGTATGCATTAAGCACCATACGCGCAGGAGCATTTGGCTATTTATCCAAAACAGCAGATATCGATTACCTTGTATCTGCAGTGAAAAAAGTATCTGAAGGTAGTATGTTCATTACCAATGAATTGGCGCAACGTCTAGCATTTGATGAAGGTACACAGAAGCCAAGAAGATTCTTCAGAAAATTGTCCTCTAGAGAGGTTGAAGTGTTAAAACTTTTGGCAAGTGGAAAAAGGAACAAGGAAGTTGCCGAAGGTCTGAACTTAAATGAAAAGACCGTTAGTACATACAAGGCGCGTTTAATGAAAAAATTGAACGTAGATAATTTAGTTGACTTATTGCAACAAGCGAAAGCTTTGGAATTATATTAAATAACCAACGCAAACTGAAGAAAATCCCGAGCATTTAGTTGTTTGGGATTTTTTATGACAGGACCCGATTTAATTTGGCATTCAACAATTTGTTCAACTGCAAATAGTTCACAATTTCTTCGAGGACTTCAGAATTATCCTCTATACTTCCTTCGGTGCGTTCTTGTAGTTTCTGAATTCTGTTTTTTATCAAATAGCAACGAAGCGTAAGAATGGTCTCCCCTACCAATTGCGCAATACCCTGCCCTTTATCTTTGGGATAGATATCTTTTCGGGCCCAATCATCCAGTTTATACTTTTCCTCTTCCATTAAAATCGAGGATACCTCGCTTACCATTTCTTGGTCCAGACTAGACAGAAAGGTGTTTACAGTAAACTCTTCTGTCTCATTTAAATTCTCAATGAGTCTATAATAAATACTTCTAAACTGTTCGTTCGTTAGTTCAATCTCATCTTCTTGAAGGTCTAAATATACTTTTTCATATACCTTGGCCTCCGTAACCTCGGGTTCCAATACCAAGTCCCCTTTTTCATTCTCTTTAAGTACCAAATCTTCAAACTCTTGTTGCTGGCTCCCATAAAGAAGAAGCATTTCAATGATTTTTCGTTCCAATTCGTATTGAACATCTACCCGTTCTACGACCTGGTCATTTTTTACAACCTGAAAAGCTTTTTGTTCTTGCTTGAGTTTTTTGTTAGCATCTACAACTCCCTTTTTATCAATTTGCGCAAGGGTATTGTATAGCACTTCTTCAGATATCTGCATTATTTTTGCACACTCCTGAATGTAGATTTCCTTTTTTATTTGGTCTGGTATCTTGCTGATGCTATTTACAATATCCCTGACGGTATCAGCACGTTTTATTGGGTCATTAGCAGCTTCTTCTGCCAATAGCGAGGTTTTGAACTGGATAAAATCCTTTGCGTTCTCTTCCAGATAAAGTACCAAGTCCTCATACGTATTGTTTTTGGCAAAACTATCAGGGTCTTCGCCTTCTGGAAAGGTACAGACCTTTACGTTCATCCCCTGTTCCAGAATTAAGTCAATTCCCCTAAGTGAAGCACGCAAACCAGCTGCATCACCATCAAAAAGTACTGTAATATTTTTGGTAAGCCTGTTTATCAACCTAATCTGTTCTGGTGTCAATGCCGTACCACTGGAAGCCACTACGTTTTCGACCCCACGTTGGTACAATTGTATGACATCCGTATATCCCTCAACAAGAAAGCAGTTGTCTTCTTTGGCAATAGCCTGTTTGGCAAAGTAGATACCATAAAGCACTTTGCTCTTGTGATAGATATCGCTCTCTGGAGAGTTTAAATATTTAGCTGCTTTTTTATCATTGGTCAGAATTCGTCCGCCAAAGCCCAATACTCGTCCACTCATGGAATGTATGGGAAACAGTACACGTCCTTTAAAACGGTCGAACTTTCTGGATTCACCACCTGTTTGCTCTTTAACAATGGTCAAACCTGTCTTTTCCAAGAATTCCAGTTGATATCCTTTATCCAATGCTGTTTTGGTAAATGCATCCCACTCATCCAAACCATATCCCAGACCAAATTTCTTTATGGTTTCATCGGTAAACCCCCGTTCTTTAAAATAGGTCAGTCCAATTGCTTTTCCTGGTTGAGATTCCCAAAGGATTTCCGAGAAATATTTTTGGGCGTATTCAGAAACCAGATACATACTTTCCCTTTCATTGGCTTGCTCTTTCTGCTCATTGGTTTGCTCCGTTTCCTCAATTTCTATATTGTACTTTTTGGCGAGATACTTTATTGCTTCAGGGTAGGTAAAATGTTCGTGTTCCATTAAAAAAGCCACCACATTACCGCCTTTCCCACTACTAAAATCCTTCCAAATCTGCTTAACGGGAGATACCATAAAACTTGGGGTTCGCTCATCAGAAAAAGGACTCAGTCCCTTAAAATTGGAACCCGCTTTCTTTAATTGCACAAAATCCCCAATTACCTCCTCTAAACGAGCAGTTTCATATACTTGATCTATGGTGGACTTAGAAATCAATGCTTGAAATTAATTAGCCAGTAAAGGTAGCGAAAAAACAAAATTCTAGCTCAAAAGTGGCATCCGTCAACTGAAAAGGGGCATCCATCAAAACAACTCCTTGGATTTGAATGGATTGAACTACCTTTTTCATGAAAATTGGAGTCCAGAAACCAAAAAACGGGGCGGAACCGAAAAGCCATATGAGTAGGACAACCAACCAAATACACAGATATGAAATGGTATCTAAAAGCACTGAAACAATATGCAGATTTTAAAGGAAGGGCAAGAAGAAAGGAATATTGGATGTTTACCCTGTTCAATATAATTTTTGGCGGAATAGCCATGGCTTTGGATAATGTAACCGGTCTGGCAAAAATGGGAATTGGTCCAATCTATGGCCTATATGCCCTTGCCATGCTTATACCCAGCATTGCCGTTATCGTAAGACGCATGCATGATATTGGAAAAAAAGGATCTATGCTCTTCGTGGCGTTGATTCCCGCAATTGGATCGCTTTGGTTGCTTATCCTTTTGGTAAAGGATGGTGAGCCCACTGAAAACGATTATGGGATCAATCCTAAACTGGCAACTGCTTAATCGATTCATGCATCAACCTCTCTCCCTCCTTTTGCAACACAACCCTAAAACAACAGGAAATGGAATGGTATTTACAAGTTCTAAAAAACTACGCCAATTTTAAAGGTAGGGCCCGTAGGGCAGAATATTGGATGTTTACTTTGTTCTGCTTGTTCTTCAGCCTGTTTGCAATTGCATTGGACAACGTTTTTGAGATTACCATTGCAAATATCGGTTTTGGCCCACTTTATACAGTATATGCCCTAGTGGTTTTTCTCCCTGCCCTTTCAGCTACGGTAAGACGTTTACATGATGTTGGCAAAAGTGGTTGGACCCTTCTGATCCTATTTATTCCTATTGTTGGGGTGCTTTGGGTTTTTATCCAACTTATCGAAAACGGTATTATGGAAGAAAACCAATATGGTCCATGTCCTAAAAAAGATGTTTAAACCATCAAGTGCCCAAATAATTTGGAAAAGTATTAATTTCACTTAAAAATAAGATGATCCTCTTTTTCGGAATCAGACTGGCAAAAAAGAAACTAAAAGTTTACAAAATGTCGTTTGTCCGTATTGTTCCCAAACTGGAACTCTGATGGGAACCTCACAAGCTAACTATATTCACTTATTTTGGATTCCAATTTTTAAAATTGGTACATCTCGCTACGCTGAATGCACACATTGCAAACGCACTTGTTGCAAAGAAGAATTCACCCCTGAAATGGAAAGGGCTTCGCAATCTTAAAACCATGGGACATAGGGAGCGCAGTCGAGACATGAAACCATTCGACTGCGCCAGAACTATATTTTGGTCATAAATCAAACCGAAGGCCCAAAGAAATATTATTCTGTTCTACCGCTGCATTTTTAAATATGGGATTTAAATCATACTTGGCATACAATTGTATGTCATCAAAACCTACATAGGCACTTAATCCATATATTAAATCATTGGTATTATAATCTCTTTTAAGCTTATCCTTAACATCCTCTCCGTTTCGATTGTATTTTAACTTTTGGCGTGTTCCTAGATTAAATCCACCATAGCCGCCTATCCCTATGCGGAGCTTATTTTCGATGGAGTATCGAACACTTTTCTCAGTTTCACGGAAACGCGAAGGCCCAAACTCAAAATGTATGGGAAATACAAGGTTATCCATTCGCAACTTGGATTTATCCAAATCAAATTCAAATTCTTCTAAAGTGGTTTGATTTCCATTTTGGACAAAAATCTGATTGTTATCAGGCTTCAATCCATTAAATTGAAACGAGAAACCATAGTGAAAGCGCAACCAATTGGACCTTGGAAAAACCCGGGTTCGCCATTGCCATCCCATTTCAAAAAAACGACTACCTCCAATTTTATAGGGAGAATCATTTAGGGATTGCCCCTCGATTATGGCATTATTGAATCCAATGGCAAACACAAAATCCGAATAAGTTTTGCGGTCATATTTAATATCTTTTTTCCATTTTCGGGAGTTGAACAAAAAAGCTGGTTCGCCATCAATATTTATAGAAATACCCACACGATCACCATCAATGGAATCCATCTCTATTGCTGTTAGGGTATTGCCTTCATTCCGTTCCAAAAGCAGAATTTGATTGTTTACGATACTTAGTCTGTTTTCTATGTTCAGTGCTCTTTTTTTTGCGGCTTCCTCTTTTAAAATTCTTGCCTCTTCCCTGTTGATATTCCCGTTCTTTAGACGTTTATTAATTTCTTCAACTTCAAATTTTAGCGCTTCTTTCTCTTGCAGTGCAATCTTTTCTTTTCGTGCTTTTAAAGCCTCAATTTTCAATTCATATCGTTCCTGCCCAAAAGCATGCTGGGAAAGTAATGATAGTACTAATGCGGCTAAATACAGTGTAATTGTTCTCATGATTGTTGATGGATTTTTACACCCTTCCAACCTCCCCAATCAATGTATGATTGAAAGGGGAAAACTAGAAAAGGTCTTTTGATTGATGAATATTTTAATTGTTCCTATCGGCGACCGCAGTGCGTAATTTAAAGTACCCTTCTTTGAGCACATCAAAAATTTGGTCTCTAAATGTACCATCGAGCTCATCCTCTACTTCAGTAAGCAAGGCCATGGCATCAATGGTTCCGTCTTCTGCAAATAGTTGTTCCGAAAGAATCTGTCTTTGCGCGGTTCTTAAAAGCGAATCTATTTCTTCATCGCTAACCTCAGTATTTATGGTTTCCAAATATGTTACGCGATCAACGACTTCGTTTATTTTTTGTGCTATTAGGCTGTTCGATTTTTCTAAAAAACTATCTTGAAGGGAGTTTTTGAAAATATCTTCCGTAGCTTTTATTTCTTCTCGCGATACGGAAATTCTTGTTTGTTTTAACGGTTGATTGTCTGCCTTTTTGTCAACTACAGCTATCACTTCAGACTTTTCCAATTGGATTTTCTGGAAACTTTTATTTTCTTTTTCAGATGGAACGACCATTTCTGTAGTGTTAGTCTCTTTCACTATTTGAATTTGATGTTTATCAGGTTCTTCTGAATTTAAAAAGAACAGTGACATCAAAAGAATACCTATTAAACTTGCAGCCACAACATATGGATACCACACTTTTCGCTTCGCCTTTTTATCAACGGTTATCTGCGAAGAAATTTTGTTCCATGCTTGTGGTGAAGGGGAGATTTTCCGCTCTTCTAATTTTTCCTTGATATGTTTTTCCAATTTACCCATAACTCTTTTTTAATCACCAGACTTTGCTTTAGGTGACATCCCTTTTAAAGTCAAACCATCCTGAAGCATTTTTCTGGCCTTGAACAACTGTGATTTAGAAGTGCCAACGCTAATTCCCAGCATCTCCGAAATCTCATGATGCTTGTACCCTTCTATGGCATTTAATAAAAAAACCATTTTATAGCCTTCTGGAAGTTTATCTATCAATTGTTGTACATATTCAACATCTAACAGTGAGGTTTCATTATCCAGTTCTTTGTCTTTTTGCTCATAAACCTCATCATCATAAACTACAAACTGTCTTTTGCGGAGATAAGAAATACTCTCCCTAACCATAATCTTTCTAACCCACCCTTCAAAACTCCCTTTATGTTGAAAAGAGTCCAAATTTTGAAAAACTTTTACAAATCCTTTGATCATGGTATCCTCGGCAAACTGTAGATCTTTAACATACTGTCTGCAAATACCTAACATTTTTGGTGCATGCTTATCGTACATAAACTTCTGTGCTTGTGGGTTTCCAGCACTTGCTTTCTTTATCAAAAGCTTCTCATCAGTATACAAAGAGATAATCTTCAAAAGTGGTTGTCGGTTTGTTTTCTATAAAGATAGACGCACCATTTTTTAAAAAGGTTGCCCAGTGAAGTGTTTTTTTCTAAATATTTCTAGAAATATTTAAAATGAAGCCATATCAATATAGAATGAATCAGTGTTTTACTTGTTGCGATCTACCACATAATTTACCATAAGGGTCAGTGCGTCTTTATACTCAGAATCTGGATAGTTATCCAATAAGGCCAGAGCCTCGTCTTTAAAGGAAAGCATTTTTGTTATCGCATAATCAAGTCCACCCTTATCCTTCACATAGGCAATTACTTCCCTAACTCTTTTTTTATCCTTGTTATGGTTTTTAATAGAATTGACCAGCCAGCGTTTTTTGGTTTCATCGCTATTGTTCAATGCATAAATCAAAGGAAGCGTCATTTTCTGCTCCTTAATGTCAATACCTGTTGGCTTTCCTATTTTTTCTGAGCCATAATCAAATAGGTCATCCTTGATTTGGAATGCCATACCACAAAGCTCCCCAAACTTCCTAAAAGTTTCCACATGCTCTGAATCTGGCTTTACGGAACATGCACCCATACTGCAACAGGCAGCGATTAGGGTAGCTGTTTTTTGACGTATAATTTCATAGTAGACCTCTTCGGTAATATCCAAAAGTCGGGCTTTTTCAATCTGAAGCAATTCTCCTTCGCTCATATCCCTGACCGCATTGGAAATGATATGCAAGAGATCATAATCTTTATTCTCTAACGCTACTAAAACTCCCTTTGAGAAAAGAAAATCACCGACCAAAACCGCTATTTTATTTTTCCAAAGTGCATTTATCGAAAAGAACCCTCTTCTTTTATGGCTATCATCTACAACATCATCATGAACAAGGCTTGCCGTATGTATGAGCTCAATGATGGACGCACCACAGTACGTACGGTCATTAATGGAACCATCATTAATTAATTTGGCAGTAAGAAAAACGAACATGGGACGCATTTGCTTACCCTTTCTATTTACGATGTAGTATGTAATTCGATTGAACAAAGCAACTTTAGAAGACATGGACTTTAAGAACTTTTCTTCGAAAAGTTCCATTTCCCGTTCAATCGGTTCCCTAATTTGCGAAACTACTTTCAATATAGTCGTGCTTTGATAAATTCGGTTTTTAAAACGTTAAAAGTAGGGAAAATGACAGAGTTCGTCGATGGAAGCACAAACTTTTAAGACGGTTTTACAAAACGTTCGCTAATCTGTATCAAAACGAGGGTATAGTTATCAACTTTTATTCGCCAATTGGCCGCAAGCGGCATCGATATCTTTTCCACGAGACCTTCTTACGGTAACGGTTATGCCATTTCTTTCTAAAGTGTTCTTGTACATAGCTATCGCTGCATTGGAAGCTTGCTGGAATTCTCCATCATCTATGGGATTGTACTCTATCAAATTAACTTTTGAAGGTGCGAACTTGCAAAATTTGACCAGAGCTTCCACAGCATCTTTTGTATCGTTGATGCCTTCCCAAACAACATATTCATAGGTTATCCTATTTTTGGTTTTATTGTACCAATATTCTAGGGATTCTCTCAAATCCTTTAATGGAAACGTAGCATTGAACGGCATAATGGAGGTACGAACTTCATCTATCGCTGAATGTAGGGAAACGGCCAGACCAAATTTCACTTCTTCATCCGCCATCTTCTTTATCATTTTAGGAACACCCGAGGTAGAAACAATGATTCGTTTTGGTGACATTCCCAATCCTTCTGGGGACGTTATTTTATCGATGGCCTTAAGCACATTGTTATAATTCATCAAGGGTTCTCCCATACCCATAAAAACAATGTTGCTAAGTGGTCTATCAAAATATAATCGGCTTTCATTATCAATCGCGACTACTTGGTCATAAATCTCATCTGGATTTAAGTTGCGCATTCGTTTTAAACGGGAAGTAGCACAAAATCTACAGTCCAAACTACATCCTACCTGACTTGATACGCATGCAGTAGTTCTGGTATCTGTAGGAATAAGAACGGATTCTACCACTAAATCATCATGTAGCCTTACGGCGTTTTTAATGGTACCATCTGAACTACGCTGCATTTGATCTACCTTGATATGGTTGATCACGAAGTTCTCTTCCAACATGCTTCGGGTTTCCTTAGAGATATTGGTCATGGCATCAAAAGAATGTGCAGACTTTTGCCATAGCCATTCATACACCTGGTTACCGCGAAACGCTTTATCGCCATGGTCTGCAAAAAAAGCCCTTAGCTGTTCTTTCGTGAGTGCTCTTATATCCTTCTTTTTGATTTCCATAAGCTAAAGATAGTCAAGAAAAAATCCCACTTGTTCATAGAAACTAAACAAGTGGGATCAATGTATATTCTTATTTATTCTTAAAGAATCAACATGGCATCTCCGTAGGAATAAAAACGGTAGCCTTCCAATATTGCTTGTTTGTATGCTTTTTTCATAAGATCATGTCCCGTAAATGCAGATATCATCATTAACAATGTGGACTTAGGCAAATGGAAATTGGTCACCATGCAATTGGCAATGCTGAAATCATAAGGAGGGAATATAAATTTATTCGTCCATCCTTCAAAAGTGTTCAGCATATGATCGGATGAAACGGCACTCTCCAATCCTCGCATTACCGTAGTTCCCACAGCACAGATACGTCTTTTGTTTGCTTTGGCATTATTGATAATTTCGGTTGCCTTTTCATCAATGACCAATTCTTCACTATCCATTTTATGCTTGGACAGATCCTCTACCTCAACGGGATTGAATGTTCCCAATCCAACGTGCAAGGTTACTTCTGCAAAATCGACACCTTTGATTTCCAATCTTTTGAGCAAGTGTTTTGAAAAATGCAATCCTGCCGTTGGTGCTGCAACCGCTCCTTCATGTTTTGCATAGATGGTTTGATACCGTTTCTCATCTTCAGGCTCAACATCTCGCTTGATATATTTTGGAAGAGGCGTTTCGCCCAATTCACGTAATTTTCTTCTAAAATCCGTATAAGAACCGTCATAAAGAAAACGCAATGTTCTTCCTCTAGAAGTAGTATTATCGATAACCTCGGCTACCAAACTTTCATCATCACCAAAATAAAGTTTGTTTCCTATCCGTATTTTTCGAGCAGGGTCTACCAAAACATCCCAAAGGCGTTGTTCTTGATTGAGTTCGCGCAATAAGAAAACCTCGATACGCGCACCTGTTTTTTCTTTGTTTCCGTAAAGTCTGGCAGGAAATACTTTAGTATTGTTCAGTGCCATAACGTCACCTTCATCGAAATAATCAATAAGATCCTTGAACATCTTATGCTCAATTTTTCCAGTTTCTCTGTGAATCACCATTAATTTGGATTCATCCCTGTTTTCTGCAGGATATTCTGCCAATAATTCTTTTGGTAATTCAAAGTTGAAGTTTGATAATTTCATGTACGGTTGTTTTGGATTTTTAAAGAGGGCAAATATACAATCTCAACATAGGGGATGTCAAGTAATTTGTTTATTAAATAATGAATTAAAGTTCTTCTATTTCAAGACCAAGTTTTTTTAGGTCTTTCCAGAAGTCGGGATAGGATTTGGAAACTACCATGGCATCATTGATAACCATTGTTGTTTTTAAGCCTAAAGGTCCAAATGCCATCGCCATTCTATGGTCATGATAGGTATCTACGGTAACCCCTGAAGCTATATTTTCTGAAGGAAAAAGTGTAAGGCTTTCGGAATCGGTCTCGACTTTTGCACCAAATTTTGAAAGTTCTGTTTTCAATGCTGCCAAACGATCGGTCTCTTTTATTGGCAGGGTATGCAGTCCGGTCAAATGACAAGCTATTCCCAAACCAAAGCAAGTAACCGAAATTGTTTGCGCAATATCCGGTGCATTGGAAAGATCATAATCAACCTTAGAATTTTGACATTCGGCTATTTTAGAGATTCTAATTTCATTTTGAGAAAATGAGGTCTCAACGCCAAAATCCTTATAGATTTCTGTCAAAACGCTATCTCCTTGCAGTGAATCTTTCTTGTAGGAAGACAACTTGATTTCAGCACCTATTTCGCTCAATGCTGCTATGCTATAAAAATAACTGGCAGAACTCCAATCGGATTCTACCACTAGTGTCGTTTTTTCAACTTGATACTTTGGTTCGACTTTTATTTGGTTTCCTACAAACGAAGTAACAACACCTATCTCGTTTAAAAGTGCCAACGTCATTTTTATATAGGGTACTGAAGTGATTTTTCCTATAAGTTCCAGTTCTAATCCATTTTCCAAACTTGGCGCGATCAATAAGAGTGCCGATATGTATTGACTGCTAACATTTGCAGGTAGGGCTACTTTGTTTTTGATCAACTTTTTTCCCTTTATTCTTAGGGGCGGATAACCTTCTTTGGTTATATATATTATTTCTGCACCTAAATCATTCAATGCTTCCACCAAAACGCCGATAGGCCGTTCCTGCATTCGTTTAGAACCTGTTAGAACCACTTCTTTTCCTTCTTGTGACGCGAAATAGGCGGTTAAAAAACGCATCGCAGTTCCTGCATGATGGATATCCACTTCGCCTGAGACTTTTTCTAGCCCTTTTGCCATGACGGCGCCATCATCCGAATTGGATAGATTTTCAATGGTTATGTTTGGAAATAGTGCCTGTAAGAGTAAAGATCTATTGGTCTCACTTTTAGAGCCTGTAATTTGTATATCAGCTTTGATTACTTTTTTGGATGGATAGGAAAGTTGAAGTTTCAAACGTTCTATGCTTTATGACTTATCTAAAAAACAAAAGCCCAAATATAGTTTATTTAAGCTTTTCGTTGTTTTGGTGCCTATCGTGATCACGCTTTGTTTTTAGGTCCAATTTTTTATCAAAAGCATCTTGCAGATCTATACCGGTTTGGTTTGCCAAACAGAGTACCACAAAAAGTACATCGGCAAGCTCTTCACCTAAATCTTTGGATTTATCTGATTCTTTCTCGCTTTGTTCACCATACCGTCTGGCAATGATTCGCGCCACTTCGCCTACTTCTTCGGTAAGCTGTGCCATATTGGTAAGCTCGTTAAAATAACGGACACCATGGTTCTTGATCCATTCATCAACGGCTTTTTGTGCGTTTTCTATATTCATATTAAACTTTTGATAACACTAATTGCTCAGACTGTTTGGTGACAACTTGATTAAAAAACTCTTTTAGATAAGGATAATATAAAGGAGATATACTTGCACTGTTAATCTCAAAATTTACCATCAAACTAATCTTTCCTCCCAATGTAGAGATATTATATTTGAATACTCCAAGATTATCTGGTAAGCTTATAATTTTGACACTCGGTAAATATTTTACCTGATATCCTTCTGGTATTTTTATGTTGACCATGTAAATCTCTTTAAAAGGATATCCAAAATCGATTGGATATTCTCTTTTCTCTGATTTAAATGGGTTTTCAGAAATACTTAAAAAACTTAAGGGCTTTAAGTAAAAATCATTATTTATAACATCTGCGCCATAATCCTTGTAAAATTCAAATGATTCACTTACCATTCCCTCATAAACGTCTGCATTTTTAACTTCATAATTGTCAATTTCTATATCGGAATAATTACTTTCCATTTCACTAAGATAGATATCCATATCTTGGTTCTTGTAATTTTTTCTAAACCTAAGTGCGCTATGTTTATCATATCTTGATCTACATACTCCTTCTTGGGTTCCATCTTCATTTAGTGCTATATCCAGAGAATACATATTTGAAGATATTCCAGGAGATAAAATGTCTATTTGTTTCCAAACCTTTTTATTATTGTCTATCAGAATACCCTTCCAATTATAATCCTTTAAAGGCAGTATATTGAGATTACTGTATTCTTCCGTTGCATCCATGAAGTATTTTTTATCTCCAACCACGGCATAAGCCAAAACGTAGTTCAACCTATCTATAGTGGGAAATAAAGGAATTAAGTTGTCCTTTGTACTTATAATAACGGGATTAGCATCTATCCCTGCGTATCTAAGCATTGCCACCAACAAGAGATTTACATCGGCCGAGTTTCCTTTTTTCTCTTTCAGAGTTTTTTTCAATCCATTATAAAAATACTTACCATCTATTCCGTTCCACGTAATATTGTTCTTAACATATTCGAATATGGATTTAAGTTTATCCATATCACTTCCTTTTGCATCAATTAAATCATCAATTTCATCATCAAACGAATTCGTTTTATCAAGTTGATTTTTATAATCATCAGAACTCCCTATAGTTTTTGCAACATCACTCCATGAGCGTGAATAACTCTTAAAATATCCAGGATATTCTACAGACACCAACTCAAATAAAACTCCAGACCTATAGTTATAAATATTATCAACATAGCCCTCTTCTTTCATAGCAGGCATATTGTTTACATAATATTCATTCACGACAACTTCCATCCCAATGCGATTATCCAGTTTTTTGTATGTTTTGGGATATACGTTTATGTACCCCTTAAAAGTCTGTTTGTATTCAAACCCTTTCGGCGTTCTAAGTTCTGCCTTCATATACTTTACCGGGATGTCATACTGAAAGCGAAATTCATCTATATTCCAAATAAATGGAGAATTTATCTTATAGGAAAACTCTATAACAGAACCTTCTTTTACATTTGGCAAAGTGAACTTAACCTGGTTATAATAATAACTTGCTTCTGTTTTAAAAATCCCTTCTTTTTGTAATTCGGTTGCTACAATCTTATTATTTTCTAAATTGTAAGTAACCGCTTTAATCTTTCTTACTTGTTCGTTATCGTTTCTATTTTTAAATAGACTTATTTCTTCTGTAGCATAATCAAATCCTGCCTTGTCGTATATCTTTATTCGCTCATGTACCTCCGTAACCAATTCTGCATTTCCATTACTAAGGGTCAAATATGTATTTCTATGCTTGTAAAGTATAGCTGCGCTTGCTGACTTGTCATTTATATATTCTTTTTCCAATAATTCATCTTTGGAAATCTTTCCAAACTTAACTTCTTGTGAAATACTCTTGGTGGCCAAACAAAAAATTAGTAAAACAATAGTTAAATTCTTGAACATGTTATATCTTTTTAGTTAGTATTATTTTAGAATTATCTAATTTGGCTATGTTTCTTCTAAAAATTCTATAAGGATTGTAATCGGATTTTAGATACGTTCCCGATTTGATAAGTAATTTTCTAGTGACCTTTATTATATCTTCCCTTGTTTCAAAATTCAAAGAATATTCTCCAAACTTTGTCTCTATATGGCTATTCTCAGGAAGTGATTCCAACGTATAATTCCCAGGAATCTCTATTTCATACTCATCACAATCCAAAAAACCTCTTGAAATTTCAACTGGAAATACCCTATTTCTATTTCGTCGTGGAATAAATTGGGAATTATTGAAAGGGGTTGCTACAAATATTAAGTTATTGTTAGAGACACTTGCGTATCTGTCCGCCTTTACTTTTAGGCTTTCTTTAAACAAAACACTATCTCTGTTATTTTCAAAAACAAAACTCTTAATTTCTAAATTATTTATGTTTGACCAATAGCTTTTATAGTAATTTTCAATATCCAAATTTGGAAGATTTTCTAATTGAAAATGCTGGTCGTATTGTATTCCATTGGTAATAATTGTAATATCCCCAGAAATATCTCCCCTTTCATTGATAACATAGTTGCTCTTAGTTGTTTGCAAGTTCTGTTCATCTAAATAGCTTTCTGTCTTTACTATTTCCCCTCCATTTGGTTTAATCAATAATACTTTTCTATCATCAGTAAAGCTACCTATAAAGCCAAATGGGTGACTTTGTGATGTACAATCAATCCAAAAATATTTACCCTTGTGTGGTATGGCCAAAATAACGTGGTTACCTTGTCCTAATGAAGCGGTATCTTCTTCAAAATCAATTTTATCTTCACCTGCTTCTACATGAACATAATAAGACTCAACATCTACAGCTTTTAAAAGTGCTTTGGTATAATTTGTAAGCCCCTTACAGTCTCCGTATTTTAACCTATCAACTTCAACAGCACTTATTGGCCTTAAACCTCCAATGCCTACTTGGACACTAATATACCTTGTGTTTTCTTGAATATATCTATAGATTATTTTTGCTTTTTCAAGATTATCGTCTACACCCGCAACCAAATTTTTCATCATTGCAATGGTAGAAGCATTAAGATTATCCTGATCCTTCAACAAATTATTGTTCATCCAAAACCCTGCTTCCTTCCAATTATTTATGGTACCATCAAAACCTTCATAGTGAAAATTAACTGGACATACCATTAATCTTGGCAAAATCTTGTTCATGGAAGGTCTTAAATTCTCATCCTTGATGGCCTTAACATTTTTTAAAACGTAACTGATAGAATTGTTTGTTTCTTTTAAAGAGATACCATATTCTCCAAAGTTTTTCTCAAGTATTATTGGTTTCAGGGCAGTTTCAGCAAATTCTATAGTGTATTCGGTCGATTCTGTACTTACAAAGAAATCATCTAGAAAATACCAAGAAGGAATATTACCCGTATTCTTGGTCTTTGATTGGTAAGAAAATTTTATAGTATACGGATAATCTAATGGAAGATAGTTTGCATAAAGAACCCTAGAGTCAGAGTACAAAGTCCCACCGTCTACGGCGCTAACATCTAAAAAATCTTTTTTCTTGATTTTCTTGATAGATTTTCCTTCTTTATCAAAAATCTCTGCCGATATACGAGTTATATCTATACCGTTATTGTATCCAACCATTGTATTAGTATGCTTATTTCCTTTTTCATTCAGCACAGTAACAATTCTGGTATAATTAGCTTCTAAGCTGTATTTAGATAATAGCTTAACATATATACTATGGTCTCTAATTACAGCATTGGCACCGTAAATTAAATTTTCACTAATGTTTGAAGCAGATAGGGCGTCTTCCTGAGGATATACAATTTGTAATCCTAGAAAAATAAGGAATGAAAGAATTCGCATTAAAACGTAATTGGTTAAATTGGCTCTTACAAAATTCTTACAATTCTTACAAAGAAGAAAACTAAATTAGATGAAATTCTTTTATTCTCGAGCTTTAGTATCGATCAAAATAGTTACCGGACCGTCATTCAACAAATCAACTTTCATATCCGCCCCAAATATTCCAGCACCCACTTTTTTTCCCAACTCCTGCTCAACACACTTTATAAAATTCTCATAAACAGGGATAGCAATTTCTGGCTTTGAAGCTTTAATGTAAGAAGGTCGATTCCCTTTTTTGGTAGCTGCGTGGAGCGTAAATTGACTAACCACAATTATATTTCCATCCACATCCAAAACGGACCGATTCATCACTCCAGCTTCATCATTAAAAATACGAAGGTTCACTATTTTTTTTGATAACCACTCAATGTCCTCTTCCCCATCAGCATCTTCAACACCCAATAAAACCAATAGACCATGTTCAATTTTGGAAATTACTTTGTTATCTACTGTAACGCTTGCCCTAGTTACCCGCTGTACTACCGCCCTCATTGATTATTTATAAACATCAACTCTATAATTTTCATCTTCACCGGTAATCATCTGTACATAACTGCGATATCGACTCCACGATATTTCATCATTTTCCAAAGCCTCTTTTACAGCACATTTGGGTTCATCCAGATGTAAACAGTTATTAAACTTACATTGCGATTTCAGTTTAAAAAACTCTGGAAAATAATCCCCAATTTCATTCTGTTCCATGTCCACTATGCCAAAGCCCTTAATGCCTGGGGTATCTATAATCCTAGCACCAAAAGAAAGGTCGTACATTTCTGCAAAAGTGGTAGTATGCTGCCCTTGCAAGTGCTGTTCGGATATTTCCGCTGTTTTTAGTTCAAGCCCGGGTTCAATAGCATTGATGAGCGTGGACTTTCCAACACCAGAATGCCCAGAAAACATGCTTGTTTTATGTATCATCAATTCTTTGACAATCTCTACGTTCGTTCCAATTGCTGCGGCTATATCTACGCAATGGTATCCAATACTTTTATATAAAGCTACCAAATGTTCGATTTCTTCCATCTCATTCTCATCATAGATATCCATTTTATTGAACAGGATTACTACTGGAATTTCATAGGCTTCTGCGGTTATCAAAAATCGGTCAATAAAACTGGTAAAAGTCTGTGGATTATTTAAGGTAACCAATAAAAAGACTTGGTCTAGATTCGCAGCAATGATATGTGTCTGTTTGGAGAGGTTGACCGATTTTCGGATAATGTAATTCTTTCTATCTTTTATCTCAGTAATTACCGCAACCGTCTCATCACCAATCTCTTCAAGTTCAAACACTACATAATCACCTACAGCGACAGGGTTGGTACTCTTAATACCCTTAATACGGAATTTCCCTTTTATACGACATTCGTAAAAATCGCCTTCCTCCGATTTTACGGTATACCAACTCCCTGTAGATTTATAAATAGTGCCTTTCACAACTTTTTTAACATTTTCAATGCAAAGAAACAATAATACTCCAATTCAAACGTATATATGTGTTACACAGTTAAATCTTTCTAAATAATCAAATTAAAAACATGAAAAAAATCTTAATCATCGCGGTAATTGCGTTAGCCGCAACTCTTGAAACCAGCGCACAAAAATTTAAAGTCATCACTAGTGTTGAATCCATTGTTCCCAACGGATTGGGACGTTCTAGAATCGTAAATGCCCTTGAGGAAAAGGATTATAAAGAGTACACGAGTGTACAGACCGAAGATGACAACACACGTAACAAATCGAAAAGAGGAGAGATTCGAGTAAAGAATTTTGAAGAAACCAAATTATTGAACTTTTACAATATCGGTGGAATTCGTTTTCAGAATATTGCAGCCAACGATGCATTGTTGTCTTCAATGATCAATGACATGGTTGCCAATGGTTGGGAACTGGCTTTTGTCACTAGTGCTGTTGAAAGTGAAGGTGGAAAAGGTGATGGTAAAGGTATTTTTATTACAAGATATATTTTTAAAAAGTAAAGAACTTTTTTTTAATAATAAATAGGCCACTTGATGAAGTGGCCTATTTTTTTTAGCACTAATCCATAATGTAGACCCTTCCGCCTACAAAGGTATTTTTATACACTTTTTTGGGATTGCCATAAACATTTACGTCACCACCTGCTTTTACTTTAATATCGATTTGTTCAGAGGCAAATACCTCTGCTTCACCACCTGCGGAAATCTTTATATCAGTACTGGAAGTTCGGAGTTCACGTCCTTCAAAAATACCGCCTGTGTTTAGTACCACGGTCTGATTTTTTGCCAAGCCCGATGCCTCGACAATACCTCCCGTCACTGCTCTTATATCTGCATAATCCACATCCATTCCAATATGTATCTTGGCGCCTTCCTGTGCTCGAAGTTCGATTTTACTCTTTTTCACCATTTCGTTACACGTAATTTTAGCACCTTCATTGCCATCTATAATGTTTAAATCTGTATAGTAAACTTCGATAAGCGTATCTTCCCCCATAAACTTTTTATCCAATTGCATTCTTAGTTTTAGCACGCCCTTTTTGTTCATCCATTTAATGTCATCCACGTTCCTTCCTTTTATAACAATTCTATTGTCATCGGATTGAATGAGATTTACTTCAATCAAATCAAAAACCTTGATTTCATTAAAATCCCCAACTTCCGTATCGATCATACGTTGGGAAAAAATATTGGCAGAAATAAAAAGGACACAAAGCGTAAATATTTTTTTCATGATAGTATTATTTTCTGTTTACAAAGATGAGCAGTTTATAAAATTGTTACAGTTTTCTGAATAAAAAAAGTCATTTAAAACCTAGGGATACAAACCCATGGTTCTAGATGACCTTTAAAATATTTCACAAGCGTATGGCTACTTGTTGATAATCTTTTCCTGATGGTTAATTGATTCTTGGTGAATCGCCTTGAACATCCGCAAAACAAATTCTTCGCTCAATCCTTGGGATTCCCCTTCAAGAATCATTTTGCCCAGTATAGCATTCCATCTGTTGGATTGTAGTACAGCTACATTCCTTTGTTTTTTGAGCTTTCCAATACCATCAGAAACTTTCATACGTTTTCCCAAGGTATCTATCAGCTGATTGTCGATAACATCTATTTGCGCTCTTAGATTGTTCAACTTGCTATTGTATTCTGCCTCTTCATCGGTCTCTTTTCTAATACGAAGGTCATTCATAATCTGAACCAATGTTTGCGGAGTTACTTGTTGTGCGGCATCGCTCCATGCATTATCTGGATCATAATGCGTCTCGATCATCAGTCCATCAAAATTCAAATCCAAAGCAGTTTGGGATACGTCAAAAATCATATCACGTTTCCCTGTTATATGGCTTGGGTCATTGATTATGGGCAAATCTGGAAACTTGGACTGTAGTTCAATTGCCAACTGCCATTCAGGAATATTACGATATTTTGTCTTTTCATAAGTTGAAAAACCTCTATGGATTACGCCCAAATTTTTAATATCCGCAGAATACAAACGCTCCACAGCCCCTAACCAAAGTGATAAATCTGGATTGACCGGATTCTTTATAAGCACAATCTTATCCGTTCCTTCCAGTGCATCTGCAATCTCCTGAACTATAAAAGGACTTACAGTTGATCGTGCGCCAATCCATAACAAATCCACATCATGTTCCAATGCCAGATCTACATGTGCTCGATTGGCCACCTCTGTGGCAGTTTTTAAACCTGTCTCTTCCTTCACCTTTTGCAACCACTTTAATCCAATGGCACCTACTCCTTCAAAATTACCTGGTCGCGTTCTGGGTTTCCAGATTCCAGCACGGTAGTAATTGACATCTGTATCTTTTAAGTCATGTGCTATTTTTAATACTTGGTCTTCGGTCTCGGCACTACAAGGGCCTGCAATGACCAATGGATGGGGCAAAGCCATATCATCCAGCCATTTTCTCATTTCTTTTGAATTCTCCATTTGGTATATTATTCGTTGTTTGCTTCTACTGCGCTCAGCACTCGCTTTGTTCGTTGTTCGTTAAAAACCATCTTTTACTTTGTAAGCGGTATTCCTTTTAATATTTGTTTTATTCTATTGGTATTGTTCATTTCTTGATAAACGTTCTCAAAATCATTGTCCACTAGCAGTTTTTTGAATGTTTCCAGATTTTGAATGTACTCTTCCAAGGTTTCGATTACGTTCTCCCTGTTCTGTTCAAAAATCGGCGTCCACATATCCGGGGAACTTTTTGCCAAGCGAACTGTACTTTCAAAGCCACTACCTGCCATATCAAAAATATCACGCTCGTTCTTTTCTTTTTCGATTACAGTCTTGCCCAACATAAATGAACTAATGTGCGATAAATGGGATACATAAGCAATGTGCTTATCATGTGCATCTGGATTCATGTAACGGATACGCATCTTCATCTTTTGAAATATCTCCAAAGCCTTCTCTTGAAGCTTGAAAGCGGTTTTTTCCACTTCACATATTATGTTGGTCTTTCCTGCGTATAATCCATTTATAGCAGCTGACGGCCCTGAGAACTCTGTTCCTGCAATAGGGTGACAGGCCAAAAAATTTCTTCGCTTTGGATGCCCATCCACAGTCTTGCATATCAGTTTTTTGGTAGATCCTGCATCCATAACGAGCGTACCATCACCAACGGCATCCAAAATTCTTGGCAACTCTAGCATTAGGGCATTTACCGGAATACTTACGAAAACAATATCTGAAGTTGCTAAAGAATCATAATCCTTTATTTGATCTATAATTCCCAACTCCAATGCTTCATTAGCATTCGATTCATTCTTGTCAACACCTGTTACTTTTGAATCAGGATACAGTTCTTTAAAGTCTTTGGCAAAAGACCCTCCAATCAATCCGATACCAACAATCGTTACATTCATTTATCAGTGGTTTTAAATAATGAAACCGACATTAAAAACATGGTTTATGTACTCAATTCTAATATCTAATTACTCAAATCTCCTTATTGCTTCTTTTATTTTTTCTTCTTCCACACAAAGTGAGAATCGTATGTACCCTTCTCCATTGCTACCAAAAATAGTTCCCGGAGCGATAAAAACATGTTTATCATATAACACCTCATCAATAAAATCTTCGGAGGATTTTGACCCTTCGGGCAGTTTTGCCCAAATGAACATTCCGGCCGCATCTTTATCATAGGTAGTGCCAAGTTTATCGACTAATTGAAACATAAGCTTTCTACGCTTTCTGTAAACGTCATCCAATTTCTCAAACCAATCTCCACCACTTTCAAGGGCGGTAATCGCTCCTTTTTGAATTCCATAAAACATACCGGAATCCATATTGCTCTTAACCTTTAAAACTGCCGTAACGTGTTCTGAACTCCCCAGCACCATACCCACCCGCCAACCGGCCATGTTAAAGGTCTTGCTAAGGGAGTTCAATTCCAACGCAACTTCCTTTGCCCCTTCTACCTGTAAAATACTTGTAGGGCTATCATTGAGCACAAAACTGTACGGGTTATCATTGACAATGAGCAAATCGTTCGCTTCAGCAAAGGCAACCAATTCTTTCATTTTAACCTTATCTATCTTGGCACCAGTGGGCATATTGGGGTAGCTTATCCACATTAATTTCACCTTGGACAAGTCTGTTTTCTCCAATGCTTTTATATCTGGCAGCCATCCGTTCTTAGCCGTTAAATCGTACATAACTGGTTTTGCCCCGATTAAATTTGTAACGGAACTGTAGGTTGGATAACCCGGATTTGGTATTAAAACCTCATCGCCTACATTTAAAAATGCCAAGCTGATATGCATAATACCTTCTTTGGAACCCATCAACGGCAAGAGTTCGGTGTTGGCATCCACATGTACGTCAAAACGTGAAGCATAAAAATTGGCCATAGCTTCCCGTAGTTCCGGCAATCCTTGATAGCTTTGGTATTGATGCGCCTTACTATCCTCCAAAACTTCTTGCAGTGTACTTACCGCTTCTTTTGAAGGTGGCAAATCTGGACTACCAATGCCCATGTTTATAATTGGTTTTCCCTGATTAATTAAACCACGGACTTCCCTTAGTTTTTTTGAGAAGTAGTATTCTTGAACGCTATGTAATCTATCTGCTGTAACCATTATTGCAATGCATTTTTATATTCGCCCAATACTCTAAAATCCTCTGACATTATTTCCAGTAACGACTTGGCTTTTTTGAAAAAATCGTACTCGTCAAAAGTAACATCGACAAAAAATGCATATTTCCATGGTGTTTCAATGACCGGAAGAGACTGGATTTTGGTCAGGTTCAAATTACAATCGCTCATAACGTTAAGAACTGTGGCTAAACTCCCCCGTTTATGATCTGTTATAAATCGTAGCGATGCTTTGTTTATCTCTTCTTCTGGTAAAACCTTATTCTGTTTTTTTAAGATGATGAAACGTGTAGCATTATTTTTTATCGTCTGAATCTCATCGGCAATAATATCCAGACCATACAAATCCGCAGCAACTCTTGGAGCAATAGCAGCAATGTTTGCCAATTTATTTTCTTTTATCCGTTTTGCTGTTTCGGCAGTGTCTACATCTTCTACCAGTTTTATGTCTGGATACTTTTTAAAAAATTCTTTACACTGCAAAAGTGCCATAGGATGGGAATGTACTTCTTTAACATCCTCAAATGAACCTCCCTTTAAGACCATAAGGTTATGGTGAATGTTCAGATAGTGCTCACCAATGATGTGCACGTTATTGTGATATACCAAATTATAATTGGGGATTATGGAACCCGCAATGGAATTCTCGATCGCCATTATGCCTTTATCAATAGAACCGTTGCATAGGTGCTGTATAATAGCATCAAAAGAAAGGCATTCCACTAAATCAATTTCATCACCAAAAAAGTCTTTTGCGACTTGATGATGGTTAGATCCCCTGATTCCCTGTATTGCTACTTTTAAAGACATTCTTACTGTATTAAGACCCTTCGACTAGATTTCGAGTTGGCTAAATCACCGCCTCGGGGTCGTCCAGAACGAAAGTTCAGGACAAAAAAAATCCCGATTTGCATCGGGACCCTGTATTATATAGTTACTATATTTCAGAACAGTCCCTTGCTTCTCTTAAAAAAGAAGTAGAAATAAAAACCGTTCCAGAAATATGTGTTTGTCATTGTTTACTAAATCTTTGGCTAAGATAGGTATTCAGTTGAAAAACAAAAGCTAAAGCTAAAGTTTTCTTGATTTTTAGCTAAATCCCCAATTACGTTGCATATTTTTTTAAATACACCTCATTTTTTTAAGAATTTAAAATTTAAACTCGTTTTTCAAGATTTGATTTAATACTATAAATAACTCTCTTAGCTTTTCATATTACATATAACTTATTCATTGGGAAATCTAAAACTGTATTTTTGAAATTCAAAATAGCACCAAATGTCCATTGCAGTAAACAACATCACCAAAAGCTTCGGTAATCAAAAAGCATTGAACAATGTATCTTTTTCTATACAAAAAGGGGAAATTGTTGGTTTTTTAGGTCCTAACGGTGCTGGAAAATCTACTATGATGCGCATTTTGACTACGTATTATAAAGCTAACTCTGGCGAAGCTGAGGTCAATGGGCACAATGTTTTAACATCTGAACAGCGAGTACAAAAAAGTATTGGTTACTTACCAGAACACAATCCGCTTTATCTTGATATGTATGTAAAAGAATATCTCGCTTTTAACGCAGATGTATACCAAGTTGCCAAAAAACGGATTGATACCATAATCGAACAAACTGGCCTTACTGTTGAAGCACATAAAAAAATAGGGCAGTTATCCAAAGGATACCGACAACGTGTTGGCCTGGCGGCCGCCCTATTGCACGACCCAGAGGTACTCATCCTGGACGAACCCACAACGGGGCTTGATCCCAATCAATTAATTGAAATCAGAAAACTTATCAGGGAGATTGGAAAAGAGAAAACCATTTTACTTTCCACACATATTATGAAGGAGGTTGAAGCGGTCTGCGATAGGGTTATCATCATCAATAAAGGCGAGATTGTTGCCGACAAAAAACTAGAAGAACTACGTGAAGCAGAGGAACAGATCATAGAGGTTGAGTTTGATTACAGAGTTGAGGAAATGTTGCTCAATAAGTTACCAAACACCGTTCATGTTAAGAACATAGGAGGTTTTGTTTATGAGGTCACCTTCAATACCACAAAAGATATGCGACCAGCGGTTTTTGATTTTGCCCATGACAATGAGCTCAAAACATTACAATTGAGCAGGAAAAACAAGAATCTAGAAAGTCTTTTTACAGAGTTGACAAGTTAATTCCAACCTATTTGATTCTTCCCAAATTTTCATCTACATCCTTATTTTTAAATTTGGCCTTTTTGGTGTTTCCAAAATCATATTTTAACGAAAAAGCGACCTCCTGTGCATCTACAAAGTATACCCCTGCTGCTTCAACGCCGTTTATGGCATAACTTTCTTCAAAATTCATCGCCTTGGTGATATCGTTTAAACGAATGGCACAATGTAGTTTTTCAAAAAAGGTTTTTGTAATCGTTGCATCCAAAATCAACATACTGTTACGCTTAAAAATACCTTCTTGTCGTTCCGTTAGCAACCATCCGCCAAAGGCTATTGTAACATTTTTATTAATCTTGAATTGTTGGTTGGAGTAAGCATATATATACGGATTAGTGTTGCCCAGTGTTGCTGTGCTATCTTCAATTTTATTGTAATTGAGACTTATGGTATTTGTAGAAGTCCACTTTTTAAAGGAAAAAGGCAACGTCAATCCAACCGTATATCCTGATTCTTTTTCTAAATTTATCGTGGATAGAATAGCTCTTTCAAGTAGCTCATCATACCTGATGACAAAATTTACAGGATTTGTTTTTTGGTAATACGTTGCATTGATGGATTTATTTTTCCATTGAAAGTTTGCAGACACTTCATTAGTAAACGTTGGCAGCAGGTTTACTTCATTTATAGCTTCTAAAAAAGGATTAATGAATGTTCTAATGGTACTGGTTCCACTAAAACTTGGGCGTGTAATGCTTCGGGCAAAATTTAGCGATATTGTTTTAACACTATCAACTTTTAAATTCAAACCGGCTTTTGGAAATAGATTGGTATTCTCACGGTCAACGAGTGGTGAGGTTTCATTTTCAAGTTCGCTCCTAACCTTATTATATTCAACTCGCAATCCTACTTCATAATCTATTCCTTTTTTAAGGTTTCCTGACAAAGTGGTATATCCCGAATGCAATCGTTCCTCGTAATCAAAATCAAAAATGGTTGCGGAGTTATCGGATAGCTCCTGTATTTCGGTAAAAGCAGCTGCTCTCGCCTCATTAAAATTTACACCAAGTTCCCAGTTCAGATTATCAGAAATAGTATGTTCCAAATCTACTCGCAATGCCAAAGAGTTAATTTTATATTCCTGTCCTCTATCTTCATCTAAACTAAATCCATCACCGTTAAAATTATTTGAGATTTCTGTATCCAATGTTTGCTTATAAAAGGAGTATTGAAGCCCTGTAAAAAGATTGAGGGCTTTGGCCACTTTTTTACTGTAGTTAAAATTACTGCTGAAGTAGTCCTTAGCATTGTCATTTTCAGAATCTGAGACAATGTTATCTTCCCCTGCTTCACTTCGAACAAAAGTTTCCGTTTCTATTGGAGCAGCGTTGGTTTGCCTTCTGAAGGTAGTATTGAATGAAAAATAATCGTCTTTTTTTAAGGGATAGAAAAAGCCCAATCCACCATTTATTTCTTTACGCTCATTTAAATCTATCAGTACCAGATAATCTGAAAAAATATTTTCTTCGGGTATGTCAAATGCAAACCTATGGCTTTCCCATTGTCCCAAATCATTGTAGGCAAAATTTCCTTGAATTGTCCATTTTCCGTTTGAATAACTTCCGTTTGAGTTCAAATAATTATTAAAATTCCTCCGAAACGAAGCAGTCTCGCTAACGTTCATTTTTACACCTTTACTTGAATTTCGTTTTCTCGTAACCAACAGCACTGCCCTACCTTCCGCTTCATATTTTGCAGATGGATTTGCAATCAACTCAATGCTTTCGATATTGTTTACCGACAATGCTGTCAACTCGTCAAAAGTGATTCTTTGTCCTCCCATATAAATCAATGGATTCCCCTTTCCAATAATTGAAATGGATTCCCTATCTGCTGCAATCTGTACATTGGGTAATTTGGACAGTACATCAAGGGGGTCGGGAATCGACGAGAAGATAGGGTTTTGAACATCAATCTTTAGGTTACCGTTATTATTGGTTATGGGATTTTTGGCAGCTACTACCTCAACTTCTTCCAATTGTTCGGCACTTTCCGTTAAGGTAATCTTCAGTTCAATATTTTTATTGAGAAGAATGGGTGCTTCATAGTCTTGAAAACCCAATGCCGATATTTTCAGATAATAGTTGTTCCCTTCAATAGCATTAAAATCAAAAGTACCATCATACAGTTGTGTATATTTTATTAGGTTTTCTTGACTTTCATCAAAAAGAAGGACATCGCCTACGGGGATATCATTTCTATCTTCATCAATAACACTGCCCTTTACGGAATAGTGAACTTGACCAAAAATTGATGAAACGGTAAAACAAAAAACAAGAAAATACAAATGCTTCAAAACGTATATATTTTGAAACAAAGGAATAAGAGGAAATCATAAGAATGAAGAAATAGAGGTCTGATTTAGGTACTAGTACCCGTACTCTTTTGCAATAACTCCCGTCTATTGGATACATTCAGCTTACTGTAAATATTAGTGATATGGGTCTTTACGGTGCTAAGACTGATAAATAGTTCACCAGCTATTTCTTTATTGGTCTTTCCTTGAAGAATGAGGTTTTGAATAGTGGTTTCCTGTTTGCTCAGATCCGGAATAACAACAGTCTGTTTTTTCCTTTTTACCCTAAAAGTTATGTAGCCAAAAATCAATACGATGACAAACAATCCTAGATTGATCCATCTACTTTGTTGCAGTTCTTTTTCCAAAGCCACATTCGTAAGGTAAGCTAACTTCTTTTCCAAAAAGATATACGTTGTCGGATTCAAATCACTTTTTCGTAATTCTGAAAGCAGGTTTAAATAATACAATTCATTTTGTGCAATATCTTTATCCAACAATTGCTCTATTTCCAACTGTTTGATACCTATGAGCTTTACCATTAAAATTTGAAGTGAATCCTTGACAAAGCCTTTGCGTGATGCTATCTTCTCTTTTGCGGATTGATAGTGAGCGGACAGATTTGCCTCAAACTCATTGAATTTTTGCCATTCTTGTTGCGCTTTGTTGGTTGTTTCAAAATCGGCAAATAATTCTTTACCTCTCTTAAACTGAATAAATTCTTTATTGGAATGAATAAAATCAACTTCTGCTTTCACCGTATCGTTTATCATTTTTTTAATACGATTGATGGATAGTCGGTACAATTGGTCCGAGTCCGAGATATATTTTTTATTAAAGGAAAATGAGCCATCTTTTTTAATCTTTGCTATTGCTACTGGCTTTCCTTCAGTCTCACTTTTTAGATGGTCAATAGACAATTTACTTAGGTGTATATCCGTTTCCCAATCTCCGGGATTTTCTAGATTAACAAACCCCGAAACCGCATCTTGTGCCGAAATTTTTAGGACAGCACCTAATAACACTATAATTAAAACAAATCTATACATCACCGAAGCTTGAGTGATAAATTTACTGTATTTAGTATATTGAAACAACTGTATGTATCGTTTTCCTTAAGACAAACAATACAACTTTTTCTACTATTATTTTACCGCAAACATCATGTTATTCCAGTATTCAAATCGGTATTTTTGCATTTCTATATTGATTTGATACATGAAAAAGAACCTCGCTAGTTTGGAATTGTCAGAAGAAGAAATGAAAACCTATGGCCATCAAGTGATGAATGCCATTGTTACACATTTTAAAACACAAAACAGTGAATTGCCCGTAGCCATGGGTTCTAGGGAAGAGATGGATTCCTTGTTTTTAGAGGAGGCCCCAGAAAAAGGTTCAACACCAATTGATGTTCTCAATTTTGTACTTGAAAACGTGATGACGAAAAGCACCAACTTATCACATCCAAGAACGTATGCATTTGTTCCCGGACCAAGTAACTTTGTGAGCGTTATGGCCGATGCCCTTGCCACAGGCTACAATATCTTTTCTGGCGGATGGGCCGCATCGCCAGCAGCGGCCGAATTGGAAATCATAACCATACAATGGCTCTTAAAAATGTTTGGCCTTCCACAGAAAAAGGGTGGTGGCATTTTTACCAGTGGCGGTTCTATGGCGAACTTAACAGCACTGACAACAGCACGGAGGATTAAATGTGGAGAGGATTTTTCGAAAGCGATGATTTACCTATCCGATCAAGCACATTCATCCAACATTAAAGCAATTAGGGTGCTTGGGTTTAAAAAAGAACAAATCCGAATCATTCCTACGGATATCGAGTTCAAGTTTTCCATTAACAAACTCAAAAACTGTATTGCAAAGGATAGATTGAAAGGACTTCAACCTTTTTGTCTGATAGCGACTTCGGGCACTACAAATACGGGTACTGTGGACCAGTTACAAGAGTTAGCGAAAATTTGTAAAAAAGAGGACATCTGGTTTCATATTGATGGAGCTTACGGTGCAGCGGCCATATTGTCCAAAAAAGGCAAGCAGTTGATGAAGGGAATTGAAAAAGCAGATTCATTGACCGTAGATCCCCATAAATGGTTTTTTCAGCCTTATGAAATGGGCTGTCTTTTGGTACGAAACCACAAACACTTAAGCCATACATTCACAGAAAAACCTGAATACCTCAGGGACATTGAAGGAAATACATCAGAAATTAATTTTTATGACCACGGCATTCAATTGACACGTAGGTTTAGGGCATTAAAATTTTATATGTCCATTAAAACTTTTGGTCTAAAACAGTTCAGGGATGCCATCACATATAATATTGATCTTGCCGAAGAAGTAGAAAAAATTCTTAGGACCAGTAAAACATGGGAAGTTGTTTTCCCTGCCACCATGGCAATCATAAACTTTAGGTACAATCCAATTGGCAAAAAATACAACCAAAAGGAATTGGATGCCTTGAATCAATTTATTTCGGAAAAAGTGGTCGCCTCAAGAGAAGCACTTTTGGTAACCACACTATTACATGGTCAAGTAGTTCTAAGAATGTGTCTGATCAATCCAAGAACTACAATCGATGATATCAAAGAGACTTTGGTATTATGTCGAAAATTTGCCCATGAACATGAATTAAAAAGGCAAAAAGTAGTTCACTAATTAATGAAGTTGAGCAATATTCAACCCTAAAATACTACTATACACTTATTAGCCTTAAAATTTCAAAGCCAAGCCAACACCGTTTCTATTGCTTGTAGGCACCAACCTAAAAGTAGTTTTATTGTCGAATTGCCTGTTATAGGTTAGTATGGTATTTTTTCTATTCTGATTGGATAAATGCAAAAATACACCACCTAAAATTCCAAAACCTAGAGACCCAAGAGCCGGACCAAGAGCGTTACCGTCATCTTGAGATAGCTCATAACCGGACCAAACCGCAGTGCCTATTTGACCTACTAAAGCAACGAATGTTAAGGTAGAATTTAATTCGGCCTTTTTCCAATAGTTTGCAGCTTGATTGTTATTTTCAATCAGCTTTTTAAACTCTTTTTTTGATATTTGTTTATCGTCCCGATAGAACTCTGGTTCCCAAAAACCTTCAAAAATAGTGAGTTCTTGGGCATTCATTTTTATCATAAAGGTGGAGATGAAACAAAAAGCAAGTACTTGAGAAAACTTTTTCATTAAGGTATGTTTTAACTTCAAAAGTATTCTGGTTCTTTTTTATCACGCTTGTCAAAAAATCTTTTTTTAGAAACCAATCACCTGATTACTAAAAGTTCTATTCAAATCATCTTGCACTTTTGGATCTGAACAGTTTATCAAGATAGATACTACTATATTTTCATTTGGGTATATGAAAAAATTGGAATATGCCCCAACACTATTGCCAATATGCCCCACATAATTTCTACCTTCATCATCTTGGCTTACTTGAAATCCCAATCCATAATATGTTGGTTTTTCATTTACGCTTTGTGAAGCAAGTATCTCACTCAAAATATGCGGCTTTACCAATTTTTTGTTCAAAATGGCTTGTCCCATTTTAGCAATATCGCTACTGGTAGATAAATATCCCCCTCCAGCTAGCTTATAGAAATTGTTTACGGGTATCGCTTGCTTAAAACCTATTTTGGTTCTGGTATAGTTTCGACTTTGCTCAACTAACATTTCTTGGTCACTGAGTAGAGCCAAAGTGACTTTCTCCGGTATTGTGTTCCTCATTTCCAAAGGGTCGAGAACATTTTCTTTTACATAGGTTTCAAAAGGAATTCCACTTGCTTCTTGCATTGCAAGTGATAGTAAAACAAAGTTGAAACTATTGTACAAATATCCTTTTCCAGGTTCAAAAACCAATGGGTCGTTTTTGAAAATTTCAATGCCCTCTTTTATCGAATACGGTTTGTTCAACCCAAACTCTTTACCACGATATCCTCTTATTCCCGCAGTATGGCTTGCCAATTGGCGCAATGTAAAATCATACTTTTTTTTTGGATAATAGGGGACGTAGTTATAAAACGACCCATCTAAATCTACTATTCCTTCCTCTATCATCTTTGCAAGCGCAACACCCGTAATACATTTGGAAATACTCGCGATTCGAAATAGCGTTTTTTCAGGATTTACTTTTATCCTTCTTTCCAAATCGGCATAACCATATCCCTTTTTCAGTAAAATTTCACCTTCTCTTTTTATCGTGATGGCCATTCCAGGGATTTTATTTTCAACCGCTAGATTTTGGAAAATTGCATTTGCCAAGTCTAATCCCTTAAGTCCTTTTATAGATTTGGTCTTTGGTGATGACTGAAATAAATTTTGAAGGTATTCAAATAAGCTCATGGCATTATTGCTATGCTATCAATCCCTGAAAATCAATCGACCATTAAACAATTCTTCCACTTCGACCTCTGGTGGGCGGTTGTTGCATATGACATCTCCTACACCTCTTATTACACCGCTTATCCGTTGTTGTGGATTTACAAATGTATCATTTGACCCTCTATGGTTAATGCTCACATTTTGAGCAACGAGATTTTCCGCTTCAATTCTGGAGTCTCCCGCGGCAATAGTAATACTTAAATTGTTTGTAGTTCCACCTAATTTAAAGTAAGCTATGCCATTTGTTGTAATTCGAACAATTTCAGAATTCACGTTCAAATCAAAAGAGCCATCCGTTGTCTCAGCTTCCGAATCGGTAAAACTTTCAGATATTAAGGAAATGTTGGGGTAATTCAATATTCCTTCGCTGGAAATTAATAGTCCAGTACTGCTTCGTATCTCTTCAATATTTGGCGACGTCACATAGATTGTGGTCAAGCCATACTCCCTAAAAAAGTTGCAGCCATTGCTATTTTTTACAACAAGACGATTGCCCTCCACAACGGCGGATACTTCATTTCTAAGAAATTCTCCTGTTTCAATTTCAACTACCTGTTCTTCTCCTTGCCTTAGCACCAAATTGATATTTTCAAACACTGTGATATTCAAAAAATCAGAAACCTCAACAGGTTCGCGAATCAAATCACCTGCGTTCTGAAAACAGTCAGGGGCATTTTCTCCATTACAGGATACCAGCAAAGAAAAAAGACCAAAGAAAAAAGACTTGCGAACTGTATTCGCAACGGTTCTGTTTTTCCAATTTAAAAATCTTCTGTTCAACATCTATCTTCTATAATCTAATTCCAACTCCAAATTCAACAGTTTCTGCTTTTGCCGCGTGGGATTTTAGCGTTACTGCGCCAAAAACCTTGTCTCCAAAATAGCGTTTTAACCCTATCCGATTGTAAATCCTTCCTTCAAAATCAAAAGGACAGTAAACATAATATCCCAATTGAGCGATTACGCTCAATTTATTTACGAACAGCTCATGTCCCACAAAAACTCCAACACGTTTATAGTCTGTATCGGGAGCAACATCGAGCTCAGGAAATGAAATGGATTGATAACGAATCAATTCCTTTAAAAAATTGGAAAAAAACACATCTGTCCCAAATTGTATCGCACTTTTTCTTCCCAATCGTTTATCGGCATAAGCCGAAAGCATCCAAAATCCATAGCGCCCAGAATTAATGACATCACTAGTATTAGCACCCGCTCTTAAGGCAAAGTTGTAACGAATAGGTTCAGTTACTTTTTCATCCGTCTTACGCTGAACGAACTCAAATGATTCCTTTGCATTCAAATCATAGGTTAGTCCAAAATTAAAAGCCATCGTATTGGTGGACGTGTTAGGAGCTTTAAAATTGGCGTTTGAATAATGTAATAAAGAAATACCCGTTTTAAAACCTAAGCCAGCTATAAGATTCTCCTTATGATAATTGAGCATTACTAAGGTCGAAGCCAAAATATGGGAACCATACGCATTGTTCCTAAAATTATCGTTTTTATCATAAGGATTAGTGTTATATGCCAAACCCTGACCCACTCGAAATTGTAGATTACGTTTTAAAAAATAAAAATTGTAATGGGCATACAGTCCAAAATGATTTCCCAATGTTGGATTATTGGTATCCTGATAAACAAAAGAGAAACCCGTATCCGGATAGCCGAATTGTGACTCCCATTCTTCATTTCCATACCTTTTCCTATTGAAGCCTAGAATGACACCACCAGGATGTTCGGTAATCAAATGAGATATATCTGGATTATGCAAGAGAATGGAACCGTAGTATTGGCTGGCGTCTAGCACATACTTTTTAGCAATTTTCTTCTCTTGCGAAAATGCATTGCAACTGCACAGAATAACATACAAATAAAGTAGGCGCTTCATGAAACGCTAAAGTAGGAAATTAAAATATTGCTGCCGCAACCGCCTTAATATTATCTGATTTCCCCATAGAGTAATAATGTAATACGGGCACATTCGCCTCCTTTAATTCTTTTGATTGCTGAATGCACCAATCCACTCCTACCTGTCTAACTTCTTTGTTGTTTTTGCAATTTTCGACGGCATCAACCAAATCCTCAGGAATATCTACACGAAAAACCTGAGGCAATAATTGCAAATGTTTTTTTACTGCTAACGGTTTAATTCCAGGTATTATTGGAATATGAATTCCCATATCCCTTGCCGCATCAACAAATTCGAAGTACTTCTTATTGTCGAAGAACATTTGGGTAACCACGTAATCAGCACCTAATTCTACTTTTTCTTTTAAACGCTTTAAATCGGATTTTAAGGATGGTGCTTCCATATGTTTTTCAGGATAACCAGCTACACCGATACAGAAATCGGCGCAATTGTCCGTTTCAATAACCTCGTGCAAATAATTGCCACAGTTTAACTCTTGAATTTGTTGTACCAAACTCGATGCATAAGGGTGCCCTCCCTTTGTCGGCTCAAAATATTTTTCTTCACGCATAGCATCACCACGCAATGCCATTACATTATCAATCCCCAAATAATGACAATCTACCAATAAATATTCTGTTTCCTCTTTGGTAAATCCTCCACAAAGTACGTGAGGTACGGTATCAACGTTATACTTATGGGTTATTGAGGCACAAATTCCCAATGTCCCGGGACGCATTCTAGTCAGTTTTTTATCCAAAAGACCGTCACGGTCAATATAAACGTACTCTTCACGAGAAGTTGTTACATCTATAAAAGGTGGATTAAATTCCATCAGTGGGTCAATGTTATTGTACAACTCCTGAATACTTTTTCCTTTTACTGGAGGAATAATCTCAAAACTGAAAAGTGTTTCTCCTTTTGCTTTTTTTATATGGTCGGTTACTTTCATTTCATTGTTTGTTGTTCATTGCTCGTTAACAGTTGACGGTTGTATAATTAAACTAACAACCATAAACCAACAACTATCAACTATTTTATTCATCAACTAGATTAGGAGCCAACCATTTTTTGGCTTTTTCCAATTTAATTTCTCTTCGCTTGGCAAAATCAGCTACTTGATCTTCTTTTATTTTTCCCAATCCAAAATATTTTGCTTCCCGATTGCCAAAATAATATCCACTAACACTGGCTGCGGGCCACATTGCCAAACTTTCTGTTAGTTTTACCCCAATATTTTCTTCGACCTTTAACAGCTCCCAAATAGTGAGTTTTTCCAAATGGTCAGGACATGCAGGATAACCTGGGGCCGGGCGAATACCCCGATATTTTTCTTCGATCAAGTCTTCGTTGGATAAGGTTTCATTAACTGCATAGCCCCAATGTTTTGTTCTCACCTCTTTATGTAAATATTCTGCAAAGGCTTCCGCTAAGCGGTCTGCTATTGCTTTGATCATAATCGAGCTATAATCGTCCAAATTCTTTTCGTATTGGGTAGCTAATTCCGCAGTACCAAATCCAGTGGTGACACAGAAGCAGCCTATAAAATCCTGTTTTCCACTTTCTTTTGGAGCAATAAAATCTGCCAAGGCATAATCGGGAACACCTTCTCTGCGCTGTAATTGTTGACGTAGGGTTCTGAAAATCCCCCTCTGTCCTTTGGACATCTCTCCCATGTGGGGAGAATAAAGAACTTCTATATCATCGTGGTTTACTGTATTTGCTTCAAATAGGCCGAAAACTGCCTTGGCCTTTAATTGTTTTTCGGCCAGCACTTTTTTGAGCATAATTTGAGCATCCGCGAAGAGCTCGGTTGCTTGTTCTCCTACGACTTTATCCGTAAGGATATCTGGATACTTGCCATGTAGGTCCCAACTTCTGAAAAAGGGTGTCCAATCTATAAAATCCACTAATTTTTCCAATTCCAAATCGGCAATGATCTGAATGCCAAGTTGATTTGGTTTGACAATTTCAGCGCTCTTCCAATCAATTTGAAATTTATTTGCTCTTGCAGCTTCAATCGTTTTATATTCTTTTTTCTTGGTTCGACTCAAAAACTTATCACGGAATTCTTCGTAATCTAGTTTGATACCATTTTTATAGCCATCAGAAGTTTCCTTTTGAAGTAAATCGCCAACAACGGTTACCGCTCTGGAAGCATCGTTCACATGAACTACCGTATTACTGTATTGGGGATCAATTTTGACAGCTGTGTGTGCCTTGCTTGTTGTGGCCCCTCCAATCAAGAGAGGAACTTCAAAGTTTTGCCGTTCCATTTCTTTGGCCAAAAACACCATTTCATCTAGGGAAGGTGTTATCAATCCACTCAAACCGATTACATCTACATTATGTTCTATAGCAGCATTGATGATTTTTTCAGGGGGAACCATAACCCCTAAATCAACAATTTCATAATTATTACAGGCCAAAACTACACTCACAATGTTCTTTCCAATATCATGGACATCACCTTTTACGGTTGCCATGAGAATTTTTCCTGCAGCCCCCCCTGCCCCCAAAGGGGGAGTTTTTAATTCTTTATGTATTTTTTTTAGAACTATTTCGAGGTTTCCAAGCACTTCACTATTCGTAAATCTCATAACGCGATATCCTTCACTTTCTAACCAAGTTGTACGCTTCTTATCGCTTTTCTTATTTTCGGGTAGTTGATGAATCAGTCCATCAACCTCAATTATTAAACTTTCTTTCAAACATATAAAATCAGTAATATACTCACCTATAACATGTTGTCTCCTAAACTTATATCCATCTAAATTTTTATTACTTAACGCGTTCCAAAGCATTCTTTCTGCAGAAGTAGGCTGATGTCGCATTTTTTTCGCATACTCTTTTAACAAATTATATAAGATAGGGTTTGCCGTCTTCCAATGTTGCTCCCCCTTTGGGGGTGGGGGGGCATTTCTTTTTTTCTCTTCTTCTATATAAGGAAGTAAGTATGCTACTGCCTTTTTCATTACCCGTGCAGACTTTACTACTTGGGGAAGAAACATTTTTCCACTACCAAAGAGGTCACCAACTACATTCATTCCTGTCATCAGGTTTCCTTCGATCACTTCAATAGGTTTGTCCGCCACTTGCCTTGCTTCCTCAACATCTTCGATTATATATTGATCTATTCCCTTGACCAAAGCCCTCGTAATTCTACTTTGTAATGGCTCTTCACGCCATGATAAATCAACGGTATTCTCTTTGGCTTTACCAACAACAGTTTCTGCAAATTCCAGTAAACGTTCTGTAGCATCATCACGGCGATTCAAAATGACATCTTCTACATGTTCCAATAAATCCTTGGGAATATCATCATAGACTTCGAGCATCGTAGGGTTAACAATGCCCATATTCATACCGGCTTTTATGGCATGATATAAAAAAACAGAGTGCATGGCCTCACGAACGGGATTATTTCCCCTAAACGAAAATGAAACGTTGCTCACACCTCCACTAACACTGCAATATGGAAGGTTTTTACGAACCCAACGCGTACCTTCTATAAAATCTAGAGCATTCAATTTATGCTCATCCATTCCTGTAGCAACGGGAAAAATATTAAGATCAAAAATAATATCCTCTGCTGGAAAACCTACTTCATCCACCAATACACGATAAGAACGTTCAGCAATTTCTTTACGGCGTTCCAATGTATCGGCTTGCCCTACTTCATCAAAAGCCATTACGATGACCGCTGCTCCATAGCGTTTAATCAATTTGGCCTGACGGATAAATTCCGTTTCACCTTCTTTTAGGCTGATTGAATTCACAATACATTTACCCTGCACAACTTGTAGACCCGCTTCAATGATTTCCCACTTAGAACTATCGATCATAATGGGAACTCTTGCGATATCCGGTTCGGCAACAATTAAATTCAGAAACCTGACCATAGCTTCTTTGCCATCGATCAAGCCATCGTCCATATTGATATCGATGATTTGGGCGCCACCTTCAACTTGGTGTCGCGCAACTTCCAATGCCTCATCGAATTTTTCTTCTTTTATCAAGCGAAGAAACTTCTTTGAACCCGCTACATTCGTACGTTCACCTACGTTGATGAAGTTGCTTTCGGGAGTAATGACCAAGGGTTCCAGGCCAGAGAGTTTCAAAAAACGTTGTTCGTTTTTCGTTGTTTGTTGTTCGGTCATGCTCATACCTTTCTATGATAATTAATAAATCCGTTCAACAATTTTTTAACCCTTTCCACTTCGGTTAAAATGATATCAATATCAGTAGAAATATATTCCAAATCATTGGCTAGTATTAATTGTGTTTCAAGCTCGTAAAGAGAACCTCTTGCGATGTGTAAAAAATGTATAGCTTCTTTTGCTGTTTGTCTACCGGATGCTTCAGCGATATTTGAAGGAACCGAAACTGCACATCGTTGAACTTGAGAGATTAAAGAAAATTTTTCATCCTCAGGAAAAGATTTAGTGATCACATAAATTCCTTTGACCAATTTTCTTGCTTGTATCCAAACGTCTAATTCTTTATAATCCAATTCTAAATATTTAACATTCTACGAAAAACGGCTAACGAATAACGATCTAGGTTCATAATCTTTGACCAAATCGGCAATCGCAGTGATATGTTCTGGCGTTGTCCCGCAACAGCCGCCTACAATATTTACCAAACCTTTTTCTACATATTCTTTAATCTGTATGGCCATTTGCTCCGGTGTTTCATCATATTCCCCAAAGGCATTTGGCAAACCTGCATTTGGGTGTGCACTAATGGCATGTTCAGATTTTGCGGAAATGACTTCCAAATGTGGTACCAATTGTTTTGCTCCCAAAGCACAGTTAAATCCGACTGATAGTATAGGGATGTGGGATATGGATATCAAAAATGCTTCTGCAGTCTGTCCAGATAAGGTTCGGCCCGAAGCATCGGTTATAGTGCCACTTACCATTATAGGAACTTCAATACTTCGTTCGTCCTTTACCTCTTCAATAGCGAACAAGGCCGCTTTGGCATTAAGTGTATCAAAGATGGTCTCTACCAAAAGAATATCTGCACCACCATCCAATAAAGCTTCTACCTGTTGTTTGTAAGCTATTCGTAGCTCTTCAAAAGAAACTCCTCTGAAACCTGGGTCATTGACATCTGGCGACATACTTGCCGTTTTATTGGTAGGACCAATACTGCCAGCAACAAAACGAGGCTTATTTGGTTCTTTGACAGTAAACTCATCCGCTACTTTTTTCGCTATACGTGCCGATTCATAATTTAACTCATACACTAACCCTTCCATATGGTAATCGGCCATGGCTATAGTGGTACCAGAAAAGGTATTGGTCTCCACTATGTCGGCACCAGCTGCAAAATATTTACGGTGTACTTCTGAAATCGCTTCTGGCTGTGTCAGCGACAATAAATCATTGTTTCCCTGTAATGGATGCGCCCAATCTTTAAAACGTTCCCCTCTAAAATCAACTTCGGTGAATTTATAGCGTTGTAACATGGTACCCATGGCACCATCCAACACCAAGATTTTTTCTTGTAAAAGCTCTTCTATTTTGACCATATGTTAGTTACCTTATTTGTAAGGTATATTTTAAATCAAGAAAAATGAATAAGGGTAGACCTGTTGTCTTTATTCGGTTATCTCCCCACTTTAGCGGGTAGAACGTAGCACCTTCATAGTTCCCAATGGGCATTGGAATAAACTAAGGGTTGCTAAGGTTTCACAGGGTCTATTCCCTCCACCTTTCTTGATAACAATTTCAATTTTTTAATGAACTGTAAGCAAAGAAACATCACAAAACGTTCTAAACCAAAAAATGGTTTAAAAAAAGCCTCCATATGGAGGCTTTTCGCTAACTCAAATAGAAACTTGTAACTTCCTAAATGATACTCTGTACTACTTCTTTCTTCGCTTCTTTTTTAGAACCATCAAAACCTTCAACACCACCAACGGTGGTATATTTCATTACGAAGCGCTTATTTGGATTAATGATTTGGTATGCGTACTGGCACATTACCGCAGCTTCATGAAAACCGGAAAGAATCAATTTCAGTTTCCCTTCATAGGTATTGACATCACCTATAGCAAACACACCGGGAATATTGGTTTGATAGTCTTTGGAATTGTTGACCTTAATCGCGTTTTTCTCTATCTCTAATCCCCAACTTCCAATAGGTCCTAGTTTTGGAGAAAGTCCGAACAATGGAATGAAGTTATCTGCTTCCAAATACGTATCTTCCTTTTCTTTGTTGTTATGCTTTATAACTACTCCGCTCAAATCGTTGTTGCCATGCAACGCTGTTACCTGAGCTTCAGTGAATAGTTTGATTTTCCCCAATTTGGCCAATTCCGATGCTTTCTCTACTGAATCCAACGCTCCCCTAAATTCATTTCTTCTGTGTACCAATGAAACCTCAGCAGCTACATCTGCCAGATAAATGGACCAATCCAATGCGGAATCTCCACCACCGGCGATAACCACTTTTTTGTTACGATAAATTTCTGGGTCCTTTATGATATAGGAAACCCCTTTATCTTCATATTGGGCAATATTTTCCAATTGTGGTTTACGAGGTTCAAATGAGCCCAATCCACCTGCTATTACCACAACGGGGGCATGATGTTGGGTACCTTTATTTGTAGTGACCACAAAGGAACCATCTTCCAGTTTATCCAAAGTCTCTGCACGCTCTCCCAACGTAAAGCCGGGCTCAAAAGGTTTAACCTGTTCCAAGAGTCTATCCACTAAATCCCCTGCCAAAATCTCAGGATACGCAGGAATATCATAAATAGGTTTTTTAGGATAAATTTCTGAGCACTGACCTCCAGGTTGGGGAAGTGCATCTATTAAATGGGTTTTTAATTTTAACAACCCTGCCTCGAATACCGTGAACAGTCCAGTAGGGCCGGCTCCAATTATCAATATATCTGTCTTTATCATAGTATTTCTTTTTCTAATAAAACCAATGCTTTCTGATTGTACTCCTTTTGTATTTCCAACACTTTTTGTCTGTGATTTACCACCTCTCCAATAATAATAATTGCAGGATTGGATAACTGCTGCTCCTTTGCCTTGTTCTCAATTGAAGCAACAGTACCAATCCCTATTTTTTCGTTTTCTGTTGTACCGTTTTGAATAATGGCCACGGGCGTATTGGACTTTCCTTCCAACCGAAACAAATCCATAATTTCCTTCAACTTGGACATGCCCATTAATATTACAACCGTAGCACTGGACTTTGCGGCAAGGGCCACATCTTTGGACAGCTTATGTTCCTTGGTTGTTCCCGTGATCACCCAAAAACTTTCGGATGCACCCCTTTTGGTCACTGGTATGTTTTGAGAAGCGGGTACGGATACCGATGAGGAAATTCCGGGAACTATAGCGGTCTCAAGTCCATGCTTTGCAGCATATTCCATCTCCTCGGCACCCCTTCCAAAAACGAAAGGGTCTCCTCCCTTTAGGCGTACCACATGTCCTTTATCGTATGCACGTTGTACAATCAGTTCATTAATTTGTTCTTGTTGATAGGCGTAACATCCTTTTCGTTTGCCCACAAAGATTTGTTCTGCTTTTGAGGCATATTCCAATAATGCAGTATCTACTAAAGCATCGTAAAGAACAACATTGGCATCCTGTAATGCTTTAATCCCTTTTAGGGTTATTAAATCGATATCACCAGGGCCAGCTCCGACTACGGTAAGTTTTGGTCTATGCATTGGTAAGCTCTAATTTTCTATAGTTTTCCAATCGCTCCAAAACAGTTTTTGCATCTTCTATGTAACTAGCCGCAAAATCTTTTGATGGCCTATTTTGATTCAATTGTAAGGCCACTTCTTCAAAACTTTTAGCGAAGCTGATTTTTCCCGGTTCCACAAAAAGTCTGTCAAAATCCTTGATTATTGAAGCTTGGGTATTCGTCTTCACCTTTTCAGACGTAAGAAGTGCTTTTGCGGAGTTAACTATAGATTGATAGGAATAGTAAATACTGGCGGCCCATTTTTCTTGCTTCAGGGCTTCTTCGGCATTTTCAATTTTCTCCTGACTCTCATAAAAAAGTGTCGCCACCAAATCCACGATCACTCCTGCGCATTCACCAACACCTATTTCTTTCTTATACTTTTCCGCATTGCCCCAATCGATAAAATCGTCTTGGGTCAAGTTTTCTATATTGGTCAACGGTTTCAAAAATTCGTAAAAATAGTGCTCGCCTTTTTCTTGATAGTAATCAACAAAGGATACGCCATTACCATTTTTATTGAAATCGTCTAAAATCAATCGTAATGCTTGTGGTCCTCTTTTACTCGGAATTTTCACCACTTTATCTGCAAATCTCCCGTTACCATTACCAAAATTCCCCCCACCCAATAAAACCTGTAATGCTGGGGCAACCAATTTATCCTTGGTGCGTATAGACATTCCCTGAAAACCAATATTTGCCATGTTGTGCTGTCCACAGGCATTCATGCATCCGCTTATTTTTATAACAACGTCGGGGTTATTGATATACTCTGGATATTCTGCTTTTATCACGCGCTCCAATTCGGCAGCAATTCCTGTACTACTGGCTATTCCCAGATTACAAGTATCCGTGCCTGGGCAAGCAGTGATATCCAAAGCTTTATTGTAACCAGCTTCTACAAAACCAAGCTTTTTCAGTTCTGTGTAGAAAAATGGAACGGATTCTTCTTTTACATAAGGAATCAAAATGTTTTGTCTGAGTGACAACCTAATTTCACCTGCAGCAAAATTCTGTACTAAATACGCAAGTTTTCTAGCGTCAGTCGTATAAAAATCACCCAACAAGACTTTTATTCCAATTGCAACATATCCTTCTTGTTTTTGTGGTATGAGATTAGTGGATTTCCATTGTTCAAATGCGTCCTTATCCTCAATTCTAACTTTTGGAACGTTTGTTTTGGATATTGTTGGCTTGGGATACTTTTCAAAATCGATGGGATATGATTGGTGCGGAACTGCTAGTTGTTCTTTTTCCAAAAGTTCCTTGAATCCATCGAGTCCTAAATCTTTCAGTAAAAATTTCATTCTAGCTTTGGCTCGGCTCTTACGCTCTCCATACCTATCAAAAACACGGATTACACTCTCCATTAACGGAATTATCTTGTTTGATGGTAAAAAATCAAATAATACGTCCGCGTGCCGTGGCTGAGAACCTAGCCCACCTGCCAGCATTACTTTAAAGCCTCTTTCCCCATTTTTTATTTTTGCGATAAAGCCCAAGTCATGCATGTACGAAAGACCTGTATCGGAATCATTAGCCGAAAAAGAAACCTTAAATTTCCTCCCCATTTCCTGACCTATTGGGTTTCTTAAGAAATATTGAAAAAGCGCATGGGCATAAGGAGAAACATCAAATGGTTCATGAACATCTATTCCCGCTGTTTCACTTGCCGTAACATTTCGCACGGTATTCCCACAGGCCTCACGAAGTGTAACATCGTCTCTTTCCAATTGTGCCCATAGTTCTGGGGTTCGCTCCAAGTCCACATAATGTATCTGTATGTCTTGGCGCGTGGTGATGTGCAAACGTCCTCGTGAGTATTCATCGGACACATCACATATGCGAAGTAGTTGATTGGAAGTTACTTTTCCGTAGGGCAATTTGATACGTACCATCTGTACGCCGGGTTGGCGTTGGCCATAAACGCCCCTTGCCAGACGAAGGCTTCTGAATTTTTCTTCATCGACCTTACCTTCCTTGAACTGTCTGATTTTTTTATCCAGTTCTATAATATCTTTTTCAACGACTGGATTCTCTATTTCTGTTCTAAAACTTTGCATTTTTCAATATATCGTTATCTAGAAATTCTAGATAAATTAATTTACATATTTCCTATAGATTTAATAGGATTATTGATCAAAACAATTTCTATGTCTTCTGTCCTTAAGATTCCTTACTCTTAATCACCGATAAATCCTGCGCCTACGGTATTGTTTGTTTGCGTGTCTATTAAAATGAAAGAACCATTTGTTCTATGGTCTTTAAAGTTATCATAGAAAATAGGTTTGTTCAACTTAAAACTTACTTGGGCAATATCATTCATCGCCAAAACATTTGCCTCGGTATCGACTCCCGAATAGTCTGGAGCAATCTTATGATGAACTGTTTGCACTTTGGCCAATACTTTGTTAACTCCATGCTGCACCACGTATTTGTTACCAGGTACCAATTGTTTGGAATCCATCCACGAAATGGTCGCTGTAAATTCTTTTTCTATTGCTGGTAAATCGTCGGCCTTTACCAACATATCCCCCCTACTTAGGTTAATTTCATCTTCTAGGGTAATGGTAACCGATGAACGCCTTGCTGCTGTTTCATATTTTTGGTCGTAGAAGTAAATCTCCTTTATTCGAGACCTTGTTTGTGATGGTAAGGCAACTACCTCATCACCAACACTCAATTCACCACCATAGACCTTACCGGCAAACCCTCTAAAATCATGATGTTCTTCTGTTTTTGGACGTAACACATATTGTACAGGAAAACGTGGAGTACCTACATTAGAGACAGCGGCCATATCTAATGCCTCTAGGTGCCCCAATAGGGTATCACCGGCATACCAAGGCGTATTTTTCGATTTTTTCACTACGTTATCTCCCTTCAATGCACTGACTGGAATAAAGGTTATACGTTGCTCCTGATAATCGCGCTTTGACATTAATTCTTCAAAATCTGCTTTGATTTCATTGTATCGTTCCTCAGAAAAATCTACCAAGTCCATTTTATTGATAGCAACCACTACATCTTTGATCCGTAATAAATTATTGATAAAGAAATGTCTGTTTGTTTGTTCTATGACTCCTTTTCTAGCATCAATCAATATAATTGCCACCTGAGAGGTTGAGGCACCAGTGACCATATTCCTTGTATATTCCACATGACCTGGAGTATCAGCTATGATGTAACTCTTTTTTGGGGTGGAAAAATAAATGTGAGCTACGTCTATCGTAATTCCTTGTTCTCGCTCGGCCACAAGACCATCGGTTGCCAAAGAGAAGTCAAGATAGTCATACCCTTTTTGCTTACTTGTTTTTTCAATGGCCTCCAGCTTATCGGAAGTCAATGATTTTGTATCATATAACATTCTTCCGATAAGCGTGCTTTTGCCATCGTCTACACTTCCTGCAGTTGCTATTTTAAGTACTTCCATTTCTTGGTTGTTGGTTGTTCGATGGTGGTTTTTATTATCTCAAATCTACCATCAGCTACGAACAATTAACTATTTTTAAAAATATCCTTGTTGTTTTCTTTTTTCCATTGCAGCTTCTGAACGCTTGTCATCTATACGTGCTCCACGTTCAGATATAGATGAGTCCCTTATTTCGGATACTACTTTATCGATACTTATTGCATTAGATAAAACAGCAGCTGTACAAGACATGTCGCCAACCGTACGAAAACGTACCATACGTTCTTCCACCAACTCATCTTCTTCTCGGAAAACAATATTGTCATCTGCAGACCAAATCATACCGTCCCTTAGAAAAGTTTTACGTTTATGCGCAAAGTATATGGACGGAATTTCAATTTGTTCTTGTTGGATATAGGACCAAACATCCAACTCCGTCCAGTTTGATATTGGAAACACCCGTACGTTTTGTCCCAATTCGATTTGTCCGTTGAGCATATCGAACAATTCTGGACGTTGATTGCGCTCATCCCATTGACCAAAATCGTCACGTACCGAAAAAATACGCTCCTTCGCCCTTGCTTTTTCCTCATCCCTACGGGCACCACCGATACAGGCATCAAATTTAAACTCTTCGATTGCATCTAAGAGCGTGGTAGTCTGTAACGAATTTCGACTCGAATACCTTCCTGATTCTTCTTTTACTTTTCCTTGATCAATGGAGTCCTGAACATTTCTAATGATAAGTTCCACTCCCAATGCTTCAACTAATCTATCCCTAAACTCAATAGTTTCAGGAAAGTTGTGTCCTGTATCAATATGCATTAATGGAAAAGGAATCTTGGCAGGCCAAAATGCTTTTTGAGCTAACCTGACCAATGTAATGGAATCCTTTCCTCCTGAAAACAAGAGGACAGGTTTTTCGAACTGAGCCGCTACTTCCCTAAAGATATAAATAGCTTCATGCTCCAGCGCATTTGTCTGTAACTTTTGGGAACCCGAACTACTATTTAGCGTTTCTATTTCTTCTAGAAATGTATTCAAAATACTTTTTTTAATGGGTTAAGTATGCAATCCACATTCTCTGTTCTCAAGAACTTTAGTTGGATCAAAGTAATTATGCTCGTTTGGTAATTGATGCGTTTCAAGGTAGGCATCCAATTTTTCATCGTTCCAATGGTAAAAGGGGCTTACTTTTAGTATTCCGTCGTTGCTTAGACTAAGGATATCCAAAGAATCCCTATGTGCAGTTTGCCCTTTTCTCAAATTTGTGAACCAAACATCTGGCCTATGTTCTGCCATTGCTCTTCTAAAGGGTTCCAGTTTTACTTGTTCGGTAAATGTGGTATGGAGAGGGTCGTCTATCTGGGGAATTCCCATGACCACATCCCTGTAAGCCGATGTCTGCTTAGGTACATATAATCTAATGTTCAAACCCAAACGATCAATCAACTCTTCTGCGTGCTTATATGTAGGGTGAGTGTTATATCCCGTATCACACCAAATAACAGGAATAGCATTATCCACGTTCGTTATTGCATGAAGGATGGTTACCTCATAAGGACGAAAATTAGTAGTAACCACTGGTGTAGTGGCATTAGCCAAGGCCCAAGAAATAATTTCTTTAGGTTCGGCATCTTTAAATTGTAGATTTAAGTCTTGGATTTTTTCCTTTAAAACTATCATATCTGCATAACATTATTTACCCCAACCAATGCTGTTCCATAGTCTCTCGTGAAAAAAGTAGAGTATCATTTTGGTAACAAGTTCTATTAAGCCAATGGAAAATGCAAGTGATAAAGTACCGGTAACCACCCAGGATATGATGATGGTATCAAATGTTCCAACTATTCGCCAGCTTATGGATTTGGCCACACTACGCTTGGGGCTTTCTGAACTTTTGTCTTTTGCAAAAGTATCTTTGGTCTTTCTGTTATTTATCAGTAATTGGTTTGCAATCATAATAATTTTATTTTCCTATAGATTTAATAGGATAATCAAAAATAGAATTATTTATTAAAGTGAATCGTTAAAAGTCCAATAAAATTACTTTTATCCTATAGTTTTAATAGATTAACTTGATATAAACCTTATCGTTATAAAAATTTCAGGTAAAGTCAATTATAATTGAAGAATTCTAAATCAGGGAATGAGGTCGGCTAAAGTATTGTTCCGATAAACTTCAAGATTCGCATCACGCACCTTGAGCATTAGCTTATTTACCGAACATTGGTCTTGATTGGGACAATCCTCACATTTTTCGTAAAAATTCAAACTAACACAAGGAACCATGGCTATAGGGCCTTCCAAAACGCGCATTACGGTTGTCATCTGAATTTCATCTGGAGATTTTATAAGATAATATCCTCCACCTTTTCCTTTTTTCGAACCTAAAAAACCATTCCTGCGAAGGGTAAGCAGTATACTTTCCAAAAACTTTTGAGAGATGTTCTCATGTTTTGCGATTTCCGCAATTTGAACGGGCTCCTTACTATCCATTGAAGCAAGATAAGTAAGTGCTTTTAGACCATATTTCGTTTTTTTGGAGAGCATGCCACGAATATAGCGAAATTTAACAACTGCTTTTCCTGCTTTAGAAAAAGTGAGAAAAAATACTACTCTAGCGCTTGTGCGATATCTGCAATAATATCTTCGATATGTTCTAGCCCTACAGAAACACGAACCATTCCATCCGAGATACCGACAGATTCGCGTTCATCTTTGGTAAGTTTACTATGTGTAGTCGATGCGGGATGGGTCACAATACTTCTTGAATCTCCCAAATTGGCAGAAAGTGATAACAATTTTATAGCATCAAAGAATTTTTTCCCTTCTTCGAGCCCATCTTTTACTTCAAAAGCTACGACACAACCTCCCGCTTTCATTTGTTTTTTGGCTAATTCATATTTGGGATGGGATTTTAAAAAAGGATATTTGACCCAAGCCACTTTAGAATGGTTTTCTAAAAACTTAGCTAACCGTAAGGCATTTGAACAATGTCTATCCACTCGTATTCCCAATGTTTCCAAGCTTTTGGATAATACCCAAGCATTAAAGGGGGAAAGTGCAGGACCCGTAATCCTTGCGAAACGGTAGATTTTATCGATAAGCTCTGCATTCCCAACGGTGATTCCTGCAAGGACACGGCCTTGACCATCCATCAACTTTGTTCCAGAGTGAATGACCAAATCTGCTCCAAACTTGATAGGTTGTTGTAAATAGGGCGAAGCAAAACAATTATCAACAATAAGAATTAATCCATTTTTCTTCGCAATTTTACCAAGTGCCTCAAGGTCTAAAATATCTACTCCAGGGTTGGTAGGCGACTCGGCATAGATAACCTTGGTTTTGTTGGTTATCAGACTTTCTACTTCTTCCAAAGCATTAATATCAAAATAACTTGTGTCAATGTTCCATTTTGGAAAAAACTGTGTGAACAATGTATGCGTTGAACCAAAGATGCTCTTTGCAGAAATGATATGGTCACCACTTTCCAAGAGGGCAGCAAATGTTGAAAATACGGCAGCCATACCTGAAGCGAAGGCAAAACCTGCTTCGGCTCCTTCCATTTTGCAGACTTTCTCTATAAATTCTGACGAGTTTGGATTGGAATAGCGCGAATAAATATTCCGTTCTTTCTCTTCGGCAAACGAAGCCCTCATGTCTTCAGCATCATCAAATACAAAACTGGAAGTTAGATACATTGGTGTGGAGTGCTCCAAAAATTGGGTACGCTCCAGTTGTGTACGTATGGCTTCCGTTTCGAACTCAAATTTGTTTTTTTCTTTCATTTTACGCTTTCGTTGCTCATTTAATAGGCAATAGACCGTTATGCTTCAAGACGCTAGAACAAAGACTTTTTCGACTCACTACCGACTACCGACTACCGACTACCGACTAAAAAATCACTTTTTCTCCGCTATCCGTATAACATCTCCAAAAACACCTCTTGCGGTAACAGCAGCTCCTGCACCTGCACCTTGAATCACTAAAGGGTTTTCACCATAGGATTCTGTATAAATTTCAATAATCGAATCTGAACCATTTACTTGACCTAACGCACTTGATTTAGGAACGGATATTAATTTCACGTCCAAAATACCTTTTTCTTGTTGCAAATCGCCATGTAAATCCCCTACATATCGAAGTACGTACCCTTCTTGTTGGTTATTTTTTATTTTTGAAAAAACTTCATCCATTGACGCAATACTTTCCATAAAGTCTTCAAAACCTACATTTTGTAAGGTATCGGGAATCAAATTTTCTATATGGATATCAGAAAACTCGTTTTCCAAATCCAATTCACGGGCCAAAATCAATAATTTTCTTCCTACATCGTTTCCTGAAAGATCTTCACGAGGGTCAGGTTCGGTATATCCTTTTTCCATAGCTTTTTTTACAATCTCGGAAAGTGGTATTTCATCCTCGGAAAACGTATTGAAGATATAGCTCAACGAACCCGAAAAGACCCCTTTGATACGAGTTATGTTCTCCCCAGAAAGATGCAAGAGTTTTATAGTATCTATGAGTGGTAGTCCCGCTCCAACATTGGTTTCGTATAAATATTGCTTTTGATTTTTTTCAAGATGCGAACGTATTGTTTTGTAATAATCAAACCCCAACGTATTGGCAATTTTATTGGAAGATACCAAATCGAACCCATTGGCTATAAGGTCTTCATAATTGGATACAAAGGACTCGCTCGCTGTATTGTCAATGGCAATTAGGTTTTCAAGATGGTGCTTTTTAGCAAATTCTATAATGGATTTGGTCTGATGGAATGCATTCGCAGCTTCCAAATCATCTCGCCAAGAACTATGTACCCCTTCAACATTAAATAAGGTCTTTCTGGAGTTAGATACTGCGAAAATCCTTAAATCGATTCCTTTTCGTTTTTCGATACTTTTTTGTGAACTTAGTATCTGGTCTATCAATGTACCACCAACATTTCCATGACCAAAAATAGCCAGATTTACTCTTTTAGAGATTCCAAAAATCTGTCCATGAACCACATTTACGGCTTTGTGCAAATCAGCACTATTGACAACCAAACTCACGTTTTTCCCTGAAACTGTATTGTTGAAAAGTAAAGGAACAACCTGATTTTTTGCCAAGGCATTGAAAGGTTTGTGAAAAGCACTTAAATCCATTCCCACGATCGAGATAACGGCTACATCATCTACCACCGTAATCTGATTTACATCTTTATTGGAATAGTCGGTCTTAAATTCTATATCCAGTACTCGTTTGGCTTTTTGAGCTTGTTTGGAATCCACCACTAGACCTATGCCCCTTTCCGAAGAACCTTGGGAAATGATTCCTACGTTAATGTTGTTGAGGCCAAGAACGGTAAAGATTCTGGCATCGACCCCAACTTTGCCCAAAAGTCCTCTTCCCTCCAGATTTATTAGTGCCACATGCTCCAGAACCGATAAGGATTTTATGCCCCCATTTTCTGTTTCGGCACCGATCAGGGTACCTTCATTTTTTATATTGAACGTGTTCAGGATGCGTAATGGAATGTTTTTCTCCAATAAAGGGATTATCGTCTTGGCATGAAGAATAGTAGCACCAAAATTTGCAAGTTCGTTTGCTTCGGCATAAGAAATGTAACGTATCAACCTAGCTTCGGGAACCAAATCGGGATTCGCTGTAAAAATACCATCTACATGGGTATAGTTAACAAGTTCGCTGGCATCCAGAAAATTCGCCAGCAATGCTGCAGAGTAGTTGCTTCCATTTCTTCCCAATGTAGTAGTTTCACCTTCTTTGTTGGAAGCTATAAATCCAGTAATTATAGGCACAACATCAGCATCCAATGCTTGAAAATAACGGATAACATTTTCTTTGGAGACAAGTTCATCCACTTCAGCATCGTTGAATGTATCGTCCGTTTTTATCAATTTTCTGGAATCGACAAGTTGTGCTTTAACCCCAGATTCCACTAATATCGAGGTAATTACTTTTCCCGAAATCAATTCGCCGTAGGACAACAATTCATCCTTAATTTTTAGACTATAATCTCCTGTTAGCGAAACTCCTTTTAACAGTTTTGCAATATGATTCAATTCTTCTTTAAGCTCAATTTTTGAAAAGGCTCCTCTTTGATAGTCAGAAAAAGTTTGAAGTTCTTTACTGAAATCCTTCCCTTTAGCTGCCAGTTCGAGCATAGCTTCCAATTGGTCCGTTGCTTTACCTCTCGCTGAAAGGACTACCCCAAAATTTTCTCCTGCGTTAGCTCTTGTAGAAATAATCTCCAGTACATTTTGCAATCCTTTGCCATTAGCCAAGGATTTTCCACCAAACTTTAAAATCTTGATGCGCTCCTTTTTCCCATTTTTTTGAAAAATTGGCCCAAGCAGGTTTTCCAATTGTTGAAATTCAATCAAAAAGGCATCGTGACCGTGAAGCGATTGTACTTCTCCATAGGTGACATTAGCATTTGCCTGTGCTAAATTTCGAAATGTTTCCTTGTTTTCTTCTGCCGTAAAAAACAAATCTGAATTAACCCCAATGATATGAATCTTGGTATCGCTTTTCTGAATCAAATCAAAAGCATCCCCGCCATTTCTTGTGATGTCGATTGTCTTTAATAACTGATTCATCAACTTATACGCAGAGAGCTGAAAACGTTCTTGAAGCTTTTTCCCGTGGTGCATCAACCAACTTTCTACATTAAAAACCTTCAGTTCTTCATTGGTGCTTCGCTTAAATCTAGCTTTGAAAGACTCGGGAGTACGATAACATAACATGGCGTGCATACGCGCATCGTGCACGGGTTGTTTGGAATTTACCAAAAACTGTTCTTGAATCTGGCAATTGGCAATCAACCAATCTGTTGACTTCCAATCAGAAGCCACTGGAATTAAATGTTGGGTGATTTTAGGGTCAAGGGCTACCATTTCCCAAGCAATACCACCGCCCAAAGAACCGCCAATGACAGCAAATAGTTTCTCTACCTTTAGTTGTTCCAGCCCATTGAGAAAAATCTTGGCAATATCTCCTGCCACAAAATCCTTGTAATTATCGATTACGAAACTATCATAACCGTTTCCAGGAATGTTAAAGGCCAAAATGGTGTACCTTCCAGTATCGATACATTTGTTATCGCCAACGATATCAGTCCACCATCCGCCATCACCGGTTACGTTCGAATTTCCCGTTAGGGCATGGTTTACCAATACAATCGGGGCGGTATGCAATTCCTTCCCGAACAACTGGTAAGACAATTGTAAATCTTGGGTATTCCCAGATAGGGCAGTGAAATTTGGTATGTTGATGTGTTGGAGCATTTTATTTTTATTTGTAACTGTGGCTTCGCTACGCTCAGCCACCATATCAGGATTTCTTTTTAGAATCATTGTGATAGTTTGGCTACGCTCAGCCTCCGGGTAAAACTCATTTTATATCATGTTTAACTTAATCGGTCACTGAGCGTAGCCGAAGTGACAACTATGCTTCCTTGTAATATTTATAATGTGAATCATTCTTACATTCAGATAGGCCTGACAAAGTTTCGACTTTCCCTTTTATCAATGCTTCTTTTTTAGCCCTAGACCATCCTTGAATCTGCTTTTCACGGTAGAATGCCGAATCTATTCTCATGTACTCTTCAACATAAATTAATTTAACTGGTAGTCTCTTCTTTGTATGATTCGCTCCTTTACCTTCTTGATGCTCAACCAATCTTTTATCCAAATCTTTCGTACTACCCGTGTAATAACTGCCATCGGAACATTCTAAAATGTATACAAATCCTTTCATTCTCATCATTATTGTGGCTTCGACTACGCTCAGCCACCGTGTATAAATTATTTGAGACTAATCAGTAGTTTCGACTACGCTCAGCCACCGATTTTTAACCTCAATTGAAGTTAGTATAGGGTCACTGAGCGTAGCCGAAGTGGCTTTTACGCCAAAACTGATTTATCTATAGTTGCAAAGGCACTTTCCAAATCGGTTTTTAAGTCTTCAATATCTTCTAGACCCACGGACAAACGAATCAAATCTTTTGTAACTCCCGTTGATTCTTGGGCTGCATCATCCAATTGTTGGTGCGTTGTACTTGCAGGGTGAATGATCAACGACTTCGTATCGCCTATATTTGCCAATAAAGAGAAAACCTTGGTTTCATCAGCTATCTTTTTAGCAGATTCAAATCCACCTTTGACACCAAAGGTGACAATACCGCTCTGACCTTTTGGCAAATACGTCTTTACTTGTACATGGTATTTGCTCGATTGTAATCCAGGATAATTTACCCAAGCTACTTCTTCTCTGCATTCCAGCCATTCTGCTAAAGCCAGTGCATTTTCACTATGTTGCTTCATACGAATTGCCAAAGTTTCCAACCCTTGGATAATTTGCCATGCATTGTAGGGGCTGGCGGCTCCACCAAAATCCCTGAGACCTTCTATCCTGACCTTGGCGATAAAGGCAGCAGGACCTAATACCTCGTGGTATACCAATCCGTGATATCCGGGCGAAGGTTCGGTAAATTCGGGGAACTTTCCATTGCCATAATCAAATGTTCCTGCATCAATGATCACTCCTCCCAGCGATGTTCCGTTTCCGTTGATATACTTTGTCAATGAATGTATAACAATATTGGCCCCATGTTCAATGGGGTTTAACAGTGCTGGAGTTGCTACGGTATTATCTACAATAAATGGCACTTTAGCTGTTTTTGCTTCGGAGGAAATTGCTTTCAAATCCAACACATCCAGTTTTGGATTGCCTAAAGATTCCACAAAAATGGCTCTTGTATTTTCTTGTACTGCCTTTCCAAAATTAGAAGGTTCTTCCGGGTCAACGAAGGTTGTTGTTATCCCTAATCTTGGCAACGTATTCGCCAATAAATTATAGGTTCCGCCATATAGACTGCTAGACGCTACAATATGATCTCCAGTTCTCAGCAATACCAATAAGGCCGTGGAAATGGCAGCTGTTCCAGATGCAGTTGCTACAGAAGCAATACCACCCTCCAAAGCAGCCAAACGTTGTTCCAACACATCTGTGGTGGGATTGTTCAAACGGGTATAGATATACCCTGGCTCAGAGAGGTTAAAGAGATTTGCAGCATGGTCGGCATCGTTAAAAACATAGGCCGTACTTTGGTAAATTGGAACTGCTCGCGTTCCCCCATTTGCAGATACATCATGACCTGCGTGTAAAGCGTTTGTAGAAAATTTTTGATCACTCATGATTTTGTTTTTGTGCATCCATTCTTTTTTTGGATACTGGTTTTAAAAGATTTCATTTTAAACATATCCTTCGACTACGCTCAGGATACGAAATAGTAAAAGCCAAACCCTGTCCGCCGACTTTGCGGTTAGGTAAAATCAAAAAGTTATAAGAAAATGGAATCGAAAAATTTCGATGATTGTTATCCTTCCCAATGTTGGTCGAATTACTTCAACAGGTTCCAAGCCGTGCTTGGAAAGGGTAGAATTTAGCACCTTCTTAGTACAAGAGACTAAGGGTTGCTAAGGTTTCGCAGGGTCTAATCCCTCCACCTTTCTTGATAACTATTCAATACGTGTTTGAACTTATTAGGACAAATATAACGTCAGATTTTTTTAAAATCCTAATGATTATGGAAAATTTCACAAAAACCTAGTGTTTTTATAGGATACCTTATCATGACCAATACTTAGAATAGTACAAACAGCATCACAAGAAATAGTGTGACATGAGCTTCGCACCAATACGATAGAACTGGATGAGATTAACACATATACTCGGATTTTTCAAAAAACTTGATGAATTACAAATTGATTGTAATCCAATCAAAAAAATATGACAGCAACCCAACGTGATTTTTAATAGGCTAATTGGAATGCTGTTTCATTTTTCTGTGTGAAATACCTTCAAGCATTTTTACTTAAGGTATAGTATGTGCTTCTGATAAAGATAGGTTTCACTACCTAAAATAGTGTATATAATACGGTCTCAATGACACCTCCATAATCTATATTGTCAACAGATAACAACTTTTTTTCTTCCTTCATTTTTAAATGGAACGGTGTTGCCGTTAGCACGACCCCACTTTGCTTTTTTAAACGAATTCCCTGACCTGAAATCAATTCTTTATTGGGGATAAAACCTCCTTTAGGTACATGTTCCGTAAGCAAAAGATATTGGAAACCGTAGAGTTTATTTACAATGTTCAAAATTTCTGCATTGGACAAATGTTGCAATACCTGGCGCAAAATTGCACAATCACCCGATGGCAGTTCATCCTTGGCAATGTCCAAGCAACTGAACTCTAAATTTTGTTCCCTAAACTGTTCTTTATTATATGCTACCAAATCTGGAACAATATCAACGGCAATATAGTTTTTAGTGTGTTTGACCAATTCCTTTCCTATATTGAAATCTCCACAACCTAAATCACAAACGGTAATGGGGTGCTCAAAGGATTGTAAAAATGATGTAACTGCTTTTAGGTAAGGTGCCACAACATTGGGGTGATGGGAACCCTGTCCAGAATAGTAATGAGAACCGTTATCACCCCAAAGCTTTTTTTCATAAACCTGTTCCATTACCCTTTTTGTAGGCCAGGCTTTTTTGGAGGTTTTCATGAAGTGGACATGGCTTATTTCAATACAGAAAATTCTATACTTGAATCCGTAAAAACGGTATGTGTCTGAGTTTTAAAGTCCTCTTCATTGGCTTTAAAAATATTCTCCACATACGTCTGCGGATTTAAATCTATCAAAGGAAACCACGTACTTTGTACCTGTACCTGAAGCTTGTGCCCTTTTTTTATGGTATGAAAAACATCTTGCAATTTTATATTGACTTCAGTTTTTTGATTTGGTATGAAAGGTTCTGGATTGGTAAAGCTATTTCGGAAACGTCCTCGCATCACCTCACTTCTAACCATGAGATGATAGTTGCTCATCTTCAAATGGTCCTGCATTTCTTCGTTGGTTTCGGTATTGGAAGGGTGTACATCAATTACCTTCACAATCCAATCCGCAGCATCCCCCGTGGTCGAGACCTTTAACTTTGCCAAAATATCTCCTGCCAGCGTAAGATCATCTTCCATTACTTCAGTTTCAAATACTAAGACATCGGAACGCCTAGACGCAAAACGCTGGTCATCTGTCATGTATTTTCTTGGTGTGAACACCGACTTAACGTCTTCGGAATAAGGTACTGGCTTTTTGATATCACTGATAAACTGTATTCCCGAAACCTTGTTAGACTCAGATGCAAGTTCTTGATTTTCTGATAAAAACATTTCTTTCTTCTGTACGCCATTTGGTGGCCATGTATCGTATTGTTTCCATTCTTTACGACCTGAATCAAACACATATGCTTCGGGCAAACCCGAGTTTTTGTCACCTGCTCCTTTTAAAAAATGATGAAAAAACTTCGTTTCTATATTTTCTTGGTAGAATTCCGATATTTCATCTCCAAAGTAATAGTTGCCAACAACAGTGCGCCCATCTCTTTTGGACCATCTACCATGGTCCCAAGGACCAAAAACCATGGTATTGTAGTTCTCCGGATTGTATTTTTCAATGTTCTTGTAGGTTTCCAACGGACCATAAAGATCTTCAGCATCAAACCAACCGCCAACCACCATGGTTGCTACATGGGATTTCACATTTTTTAAATACTGAATAATTCCCTTACTTTGCCAAAGTTCATCATAATTAGGGTGTTCCTTTAATTCGTTCCAAAAGAAATCATCGGTCATAGCATCTGGGGCTATAGAGGCTCTATCCTTTATATCGTACTCAAAGAAAGAGTTCAAATTACTTAAAGGTCCTTTGTCCAAGAAAAATTGGTATTGATCTTCTGTACCAATATCAGGCAATGTGTACCATGCCGTATCTATAGGCTGGTCACCGTTTGGTCTTGGCGTTCCAAACAATGAAGTTGCCCTAAAATAGCTTAGCAGATAAGCCCCATTATGATGAAAATCATCAAAAAAGAAATCTCCTATGCTCGCTTGGGGAGAGGCCGCTTTTAATGCCGGATGAGCATCTACCGTAGCGTAGGTAGCATAAAATCCGGGATAAGAAATACCCCAGATGCCCACATTACCGTTGTTGTTTTCAACATTATTTACAAGCCACTCAATTGTATCATAAGTATCAGAACTTTCGTCCACGTCTGCATCCGAAGTTTTGTTTGGAATATATGCCCGCATATTCTCATAACTGCCTTCGCTAAGCCATCTACCCCGCACATCTTGATATACCACTATATATCCTTCTTCCATCATGTGTATATTGGGGGCAATTTTTTCTTTAAATTGATTCTCTCCATAGGGTCTAGAACTGTAAGGCGTACGCTGCATGATGATAGGATACGCTTTGGATGTATCCTTTGGGGAATAGATTGTCGTATGTAATTTTATGCCATCCCTCATGGGAATATCCACTTCTTTTTTAGTATAGTTGTCCGCAACGTAACTAGTTGAAACTTCAGTATCGGAAGAAGACTTCTTGGTTTTTGAGCAAGAGCCTAAGAGAATCGAGACAAATACAAGTGTAAGGAAAATTTTAAAATTGAATTTTGGCATAGCTATACTTTTAAGTTCTAAAACTAATAAAGTTGAATTAAGAATACGAAAAATAATCAGGGAAAATCCAAGTTGTCTGTTCTAACACAACCGAGAACTGAGCAAATCTAGATATCTCGTCTGTGGTCAATATGGTATAAAACCAAAAAAGGAACCGAATTCGGTTCCTTTTCAATATTGGGTTATACTGCCACTAAAGTCCAAAAGCGGTCTTTACATCGTCAACTTTATCCAATTTCTCCCATGTAAAGAGTTCCACTTCTTTTTCTATTCTTCCATTATAAGGCGATTCAAAAATCTTGTTGACGGTTTTGGGTTCTTTTCCCATATGTCCGTAAGCAGCCGTTTCCAAATAGATAGGGTTTCTCAGTTTTAAACGCTCTTCTATAGCAAAAGGGCGCATATCGAACAATTCTGATGCTTTTTTTGCTATTTCGCCATCGGACAAATCAACATTTGCTGTACCATAGGTATCCACAAAAATTGATGTTGGCTCCACCACTCCAATAGCGTAGCTGACCTGAACCAAAATTTCATCTGCTACTCCTGAAGCCACTAAATTTTTAGCGGCATGCCGTGCTGCATAAGCTGCACTTCTGTCCACTTTGCTTGGATCTTTTCCGCTAAAAGCTCCACCGCCATGCGCTCCCTTTCCACCATAAGTATCCACAATGATTTTACGTCCCGTAAGACCAGTATCGCCGTGAGGGCCTCCAATCACAAATTTCCCTGTGGGGTTGATATGATAGGTAATATCCTCCGTAAATAAATCCTGTATTTTTTTAGGTAACAAATTTTTTACCAAAGGAATTAGAATCTCTACAATGTCTTTCTTAATTTTTTCCAGCATTTTTTCATCAGAGTCAAACTCATCATGCTGGGTAGAGACCACTATTGTATCAATACGTTGCGGAACGTTATCATCAGAGTATTCTATGGTTACCTGAGCTTTGGCATCTGGTCGCAAATAATTGATTTTACTCCCATCTTTTCTTAATTTCGCCAAAACCTGAAGGATTTTATGGGAAATATCCAAGGCCAATGGCATATAGTTTTCTGTTTCTTTTGTGGCGTAACCGAACATCATTCCCTGATCTCCAGCACCTTGTTCTTCCTTAACTCCCCGGTCTACTCCTTGGTTAATATCTTGGGACTGTTCATGAATCAATGAAATCACTCCACAAGAATCGCCACTAAATTGATATTCGCCTTTGGTATAGCCTATTGTATTGATAACGTCCCTTGCTATATTTTGTACATCTAGGTAGGTACCACTTTTTACCTCACCGGCCAAAACCACTTGCCCTGTAGTTACCAAAGTTTCGCAAGCTACTTTGCTCTCGGGGTCAAAAGCCAAAAAATGGTCTAAAAGAGCGTCGCTAATTTGGTCTGAAACTTTATCTGGGTGTCCTTCACTTACAGATTCGGAAGTAAATAAATATGCCATTCTTTATTTTTATGGAAATATTGACCATCACATGTTGAAGAAGTTCAATCTCTGTCGGGAGAGATACCAAAATTAACCTGGTATGAACTGCTTTAGCATTTTTAGAGGTTGCAATCAGTCAAATCTATCCTCGTTATTGGAAAACAAAAATACATCTTTACCTTAAATTTCAAAACTTTATCGACATCCATCTTTTACTTTCATTTCAACCTATTTTTTTCTTCTAACTCGATATACTTTGTATATTGCAAGCTCCGACCATTTTAACAAATAGCTATAAAATACCACATAATGCATATTGCAGTTGCAGGAAATATTGGAGCAGGAAAAACCACGTTAACCACGCTACTTTCAAAACATTATAAATGGGAAGCCCACTTTGAGGATGTTGTGGATAATCCATATTTAGATGATTTCTATACCCAAATGGAGCGTTGGAGCTTTAACCTTCAAATTTATTTTTTAAATAGTAGGTACAGGCAAATTCTAAAAATTCGTGAGGGAGGCAAAAAGGTAATTCAGGATAGAACTATTTATGAGGATGCACATATTTTCGCACCCAACCTGCATGCCATGGGACTTATGACCAATCGTGATTTTGAGAATTACTCCAGTCTTTTTAATCTGATGGAGACTCTGGTACAACCACCTGATTTATTGATTTATTTACGTAGCTCTATTCCCAATTTAGTAAACCAAATCCATAAGCGTGGAAGGGATTATGAAAATAGCATCTCCATAGACTACTTAAGCCGTCTTAACGAACGTTATGAAGCTTGGGTGAATACCTATGAAAAGGGCAAACTCATAATTCTGGATGTAGACAACTTAAACTTTGTGGACAATCCTGAAGATTTAGGTTCCGTAATCAATAAAATTGATGCAGAAATACATGGTTTGTTTTAAATAGATTTCCGACCGCTTCGCTTTTAGAGCTAAGAATATATCAACTCCGACCACCCTTCGACAGGCTCAGGATGACAATATAATCTATCACTTAGTCTAAAGGGCTTTTTAAGTTTTTCCCTCAATCAGAAGGTGCGTTCACTCATTCTAACTTTTTAAGCACCTCATTTACAACTACTTTCATCTTGTAACTATAAAACAATTACGATGGAAGCAAAAAAGAATGAAAACCAAAAACTAGAAAAAAATAGCATCCTATATTTTTCTATGGGATTGACAGCTGTACTATTACTGGCCTATTTGGCTTTGGAATGGAAAACATACTCAGTGACAGAATGGGATAGTGCCCAACTAAATCTACAAGATGAACTTACAGAAGAGGCCCCCATAACTTTTCATAAATTACCGCCACCTCCACCCAAAATCCAAACTCCTCCTGTTATTGAAATTATTCCTGATGATCCGGATATTGATGATTCCCCAATTGCATCAACTGAGACAAACTATACCACAGAAATTATTCCTATAGATGATATACAAGTTGCTGAAGACGATACACCAGATGAGGTCTCATTTATTGTAATAGAAGACGTACCTGTTTTCCCAGGTTGCGAAGGTGCTAATGATAAACGAGCTTGCTTTCAGGAAATGATGCAAAAACATATTCGCAAAAACTTTCGTTATCCTGAGTTTGCCCAAGAAATGGGGCTACAGGGGCGTGTAAATCTTGTGTTTACAATTCAAAAAGATGGAAGTATAGCAGAAGTTAAAATGCGTGGGCCACATAAAATATTGGAAACCGAAGCCGCTAGAATCATCTCAAAACTACCAAAGATGACTCCGGGCAAGCAAAGGGGTACGGCCGTAAAAGTTCCCTTCGCCATACCCATAACCTTTAAACTACAGTAAGCACAATCAATGACCACAATTATGAAGAAGTCAATTATGTTTTACATTGTGAGCATCGTATTCTGCTCAACACTATTTGGACAAGATTGTTTGGACGTAAACTATAAACTTAGGGGATACTTTTATGTAGGAACAAGTCAAATAGATTCAACCGCATTGGGCGGCTTTTACGAAGCTATAAATATACCCAAGAAAATTGATTCAAAAATCAATACATTTTCTAAAAACAGAGCTTTTCAAATTATCGCGAAAGTTGATTCAATAGTGGAATACGCTAAAAATGTGAGCGGATTTAAAGTGTTTATCATAAATACATCGAACTCTAAAGTTGAACTTCCAGCACAAGACAGCAGAATCTATCTAAAACGCCAAGTCTTTCATGAAGGTAAATGGCAAGATATTGAGTATTTGCCCAATAGTTGGTGCGGTAATAGTTATCATAACGTCATTATAATGCCAAACGAGTACTGGGACTTACAAGCTCCATGCTTAAAGGGGAAAACAACCGCCAAATTCAGGTTTAAGCTACAAGTTGATGATGCGTTCAGTTCGTCATCGAGCAAGGATTCAAACATTTATTCCAATGAATTTTTTGGTAGTTTCAATAAAAGTCAGCTAGAGAAAGAGCAGGGACATACCCCATCAGGAATTATGGATCCTTACAACAATTAAAACAAAGGTTTGCTTAGATAAACTAAAAAAACCACGCTTAAGAAACGTGGTTTTTTTAGTTTATCTAAGAAACTTACGATTACTCTTTTTTATAAGCTTCTACAAGTTTTTGAACTTCTTCCTTAGTAGCTCCTACAAATTCCTTCACCTCTTCTTTTGCTTCACCAGCAACATTATAGGTTGATGTAACTACTGCTTTGTAGGCTCCATCCGTAGTGTTGCTCATTTCAACTCGGAACTGTTTTTCAACTTGTCTTGTTTCCTTCATTCCATCTTCGGTTATGGAAACTTTTGTACCATCTTCCTTCATCATACTAACTTCATCCGCAGGTGAAAGACTTACCAAACTTGGAGCGATTACCAAAGCAACCACCGACATCAATTTCAATAAAATATTTAAAGAAGGCCCTGAGGTATCCTTGAATGGATCTCCGACCGTATCACCAACTACAGCAGCTTTATGTGCATCGGTTCCTTTACGTCCATCACTTTCAATGGTTTTTTTAGCATTATCCCATGCACCACCGGCATTGGATTGGAAAATAGCCATTAAAACTCCACAAGTGGTTACGCCCGCAAGCAATCCTCCTAACATTTCGGCACCCCCAATAAATCCAACAGCAACCGGAACAGCAATTGCTAAAAGACCGGGCAACACCATTTCTTTAATGGAAGCCTGTGTAGAAATTGCCACACATTTATCGTATTCGGCAACACCGTCAGCAGCATCAAAAATAGCCCTGTCCTCAGGAGTTGCTTTTGAAATATCGGAATCATATTTACGCATTACCTCTAATGCGGCTTTTAATTGTGGAATATCCCTGAACTGACGACGTACTTCTTCAATCATAGCCATTGCAGCACGACCTACCGCATTCATTGATAATGCAGAGAACACAAATGGCAACATACCACCGATCAAAAGACCAGCCATTACCTTTGGTTTGGAAACATCTATTCCCGTAACGTTTGCCGTTTGCATAAAAGCTGCAAATAAGGCCAACGCCGTTAGAGCCGCAGAAGCAATCGCAAATCCTTTTCCAATGGCAGCAGTTGTATTACCAACAGCATCCAATTTATCGGTACGCTCACGAACTTCAGGTTCTAATTCCGCCATCTCGGCAATACCACCAGCGTTATCCGAGATTGGGCCATAAGCATCAACCGCTAACTGAATACCTGTATTTGCCAACATACCTACCGCTGCAATGGCGATACCGTACAAACCGGCAAAATGATGCGAAACCAAGATTGCGGCTGCAATCAATAAAATAGGGAACATGGTAGACATCATACCTACACCCAAACCTGCTATAATATTTGTGGCGGCACCAGTTTCGGATTGACGAACAATCGAATTTACAGGTTTTGTTCCTGTACCTGTATAATATTCGGTTACTTTACCTACTGCAAGACCAGCAACCAGACCAGCAATTACAGCAAAGAACACACCCATGGCACCATATTCAGTTCCACCAAAAGTCCAGCTTTCGGGCAGCATGTTTGTTATAATGAAATAAGAAGCAACCAGCATTAATCCCGCTGAACCAAATTCGCCAATATTCAATGCTGTTTGTGGATTGCCTCCATCTTTAACTTTTACAAAGAAAGTACCTATTATAGACATAATGATACCAATTGCCGCTAACACCAATGGCAAATAAACCGCTCCCAAGCCATCAAAAGAACTTTGAAAAGCTGGAATTTGTGTAAATGCAGCACCCAATACCATAGTACCTATTATAGAACCAACATAAGATTCAAAAAGGTCAGCTCCCATACCGGCAACATCACCAACATTATCACCAACATTATCTGCAATGGTCGCAGGGTTTAACGGGTGATCTTCTGGAATACCTGCTTCTACTTTACCTACCAAGTCGGCACCAACATCTGCAGCTTTGGTATAAATTCCACCTCCTACACGGGCAAAAAGCGCAATTGAAGAAGCTCCCAATGAAAATCCTGAAAGTACATTCAATACTTCGCCAAGCTCCCAACCTTGTCCACTATACAACATAAAAAGTCCACTAAGACCAAGAACACCAAGTCCAACAACTCCCAATCCCATTACAGCGCCACCGGCAAAAGCAACTTCAAGGGCTTTTCCTAGAGAAGTTCTTGCAGCATTTGTGGTACGCACGTTGGCTTTTGTAGCGACTTTCATTCCTATAAATCCTGCCAATGCAGAACAGATGGCACCAACAACAAATGATAGTGCTACCATACCATTAGACCCTTCTTCATTGCTTCCCTTAAAGAATAGAAGTATGGCAACGGCAATTACGAAGATGCTCAATATTTTGTATTCTGCTTTGAGGAAAGACATTGCCCCATCCGCGATATTTTTGGCAATTCTTGCCATTTTAGCATCGCCTACTTCTTGTTTGGATACCCATCCACTTTTGATAAAAACGTATAGGAGGGCCACAACACCAAATACGGGCAAAAACTTTACTATTAGTTCCATAGTTGTTTAGTTAATTTTTTTAGTTGTTTATGTTTTTTTAGTGCCAGCAAAAGTAGTAAAATACCGACTAATAAAAAAAATGCGCTTTTGGATATCAAAAGCGCATTTTTCTAACACGAACAGTAACTATATTGTAAAGGTCCGCTTCTTTTTATGTTCGCTTTCTTCGTACCTTTTAACACATTGGTGGTAAATTTCTACGGCTTCATTTACATCTCCCCATCCACCGGTATCCACTTTCTTTTCTTCTAAATCCTTATATACTTGAAAAAAGTGCTCAATTTCTTTTAACCTATGTGGATTTATATCACTGATATCATTTCTCTTGCTCCAAATAGGGTCGGAAATAGGAACGCAGATAATTTTCTCGTCGGGCCCTTTCTCATCGGTCATATGGAATACCCCAACAGGCTTTACTTCCATGACAACCATAGGATAAGTTGGTTCTGTACCCAAGACCAAAACATCCAGTGGATCTTTGTCCAATGCCAAGGTCTCTGGGATAAAGCCATAATCCCCAGGATACATCATCGAGGAAAAAAGTGTTCTGTCAAATCTAATTTTATTCAGGGTAAAATCGTATTCATACTTATTCCTACTTCCTTTTGGGATTTCTATAAGGACATCAAAAGTAACTTCTTCTTTTTTAGACATTTCAAAATTTTTATTTTGCAAAAGTAACGAGTATACGAAGAATAGGATAAAGAAATTGCTTCCTTAGTATTAATTAAAAATTAAATCCAAAGCTACCGGTAACACCAAAGGGACGAGCGTTTGGATTATCAAGATAATTTCCCCTAAAGTTGAAATCAATCCTAAAAATCTTGAAGATGTTACCTATACCAAAGGAATATTCCCAGTAAATCTGATCATCAGGAGCAATCAATGTTATATTCGTAGGTGAGTTTAATGCTATATTTTCGTCCGATAATTGGCCCCAAGCGCCCCGCAAACCAACAATCTCCCTTAAATTCAACTTCCGTAAAAAAGGTATTCTTGAAAATAGACGGCCATTGAAGTTGTGCTCCAAATGTACCGTTGCATAGGTATCCGTAACAAATTCATAAAAATCCAGGTTTGGAAATGTGTTGTACAATGAGAAAAGTGTTTGGTTCCCAGGCACAACACTCAACAGCCCCAAAGGAATCTCCCCAAAAGTTTTTCCCAACTCTATGCTACTTGTGAGCCTACCAAAACCACCTATTTGCCAAGGCTGTCTGTAGGAAAACTGAATTCGCTCATAGTCAAAATCACTTTCCAAAAATCCATCTATACCTTTGGTATAATTAAGAAGTAACGTACTGTAATCATCATTGATTTCATTCCGTTCTACTCCATACCCAATTGTCCTTCTACCGGGTGTATAGATCAATGTTGTATTAATATCAAATTGCTTTACTTCGGAAGAAATTCCATCTGGTGCATCTGGGTCCACGTAGTCCAGGACAAAAGCTTCCGGCAATGCGGAACTCAATGTTCTAAACGAACCTCCAACCCTAACCCTGAAATTTGTGGCAGGTTCCATTTCAAAATTTAAGGTGGAAAGATTAATATTGGTAAGGCGGTCATTGGCACCTACAGTAACCAATGCGGACGAAGCAATGCTCCTACCCAAAACATCGTTGGTACTGGTCAAGCTTATCCCCAGCTGTTCTATATCTCTTCGGTTACCACCGGACAGAATCAATCTTGTTTTTCTATCTAGGAGAAACTTGGCAGATAATCCATGTTTTGCTTTCTTATCTTTGAATCCGTAGGCCATATAGCCTTCAAGCCGCCACGTATCGTTCTGTCCAAAATAGGTTCTTGCCCCAAGCCTGGTCCGTATACCTTCTGCATCATTAAACCCAAAGACGCTGTAGATATTGCCAATATCAATGTTCCATTTGTCTATTTCAATATAACCCGAGCCCAAGATGCTTACAATATCATAGTACGTTCTAAATTTAGGAACGGTTTTTAGCGTATCGAGCATCGTGAATATTCCGGATTCATCTTCATTCAATCGTTCCAAACGGGCATTTTTCCAAAAAGTACTATCCCTTGTAAAAACCCTGGGATCATACGGGTCGGATTTTGCTTTGTAGAATTCTTCCGGACGCTTGGTATCGAATTCATAGTTATCGTAAACCGTAGTTCGTTTGCCATAAACGCCCCGGGAAGCTTCTTTTTTAGAGAAGCTAAAGTCACTTAACATATAATCCCTCTTAATCAAAAAAACCGAATCGTTTACAACGTCAAAATCTTGTTCTATGTAAATTTCCTTTACCCAATTTATATTAGCACTTTTAGTTACCTGAAGATTAATTTTTTTAATGGCATAGGTAGTATCGCTCACCCAAAAATCTCCTTTAAATGTCAATTCGTTTTTTCGCCTTGGGTAATAAATAATGTTATAGCACCATTTGTTGTCAATAAAAGTACTATCGGAAAGTACATAGTTATACGTGTCCACTCCTGTTTTTGAAAGTGGACTGGTGAAGCTCTTATCAAAGAACTTTAGGTAGTTATCATAGATATCATAATCGGAGTAAAGATCCTCAACAAAGGCGGCAACTGATTGATTCCCACTAAATCCAGCATTGTTATTACCCAGAACATCCTCTTTTTCTTCTTTTATGATATTATCGCCATAAATTCTGGAGAAACTCTCGTTCAAAAAAATAGGCAAGTAGGTCTTACCTGTTATTCTAGAGGTGTCCAAATCCTGAAACACAAATTCCAATCCTTTGAACAATTTGCTCTTTATCAACGCACTATCAATTGTATTTAAATCAAATTCCAGCTTTTCATATTTATCATATTGATATTGTTTGAATTGACGCACCCCATTCTGTCGCTTCTTCGCCCAAATTTTCTTTAAAATATCAATGGCAGGATTGTTCTTTTTGGACTGTTTTCCGGTATATACTACAACTTCTGCCAGTTGCTCGGTAGATTCCCGCAACGTAATTTCCATATTGTAGCTTACCTTTTGCTGTAAGGCAATCTCTTCATTTTCATATCCAATGAAAGACACCAAAAGTGTATCGTACGTTTCATCTGATTCAAGATAAAAACGACCATTGTCATTCGTAATGGTTCCTTCTGAAGAATTTTTAAAGATAATATTGGCGAAAGCTATCGGTTCGCCGGATTCGTCTTGTACTATACCACCAACTTTGGTTTGGGAGAAAGCTGAACAAAAGGTTAGAAGAAGAAAAATTTGGAGGAATCTATTCATCTTTTGGTATCTGGAGCATACAAAAAACCCTAGTAAAGGATTTTAAAAATACATCGATTTGGTTTTAAAGTAGTTTTTTTATCAAATACCGTTCCTTAAAAAAAGCCTCGTCAACTTAAGTTGAAGAGGCTAATGTGTCTTACAAATATAAGTAAGTTATTTATATAGTACTTTCTTGACCGCTTTGATCACATCATTATGATTTGGCAACCATTCTGCCAATAAAACAGGTGAATACGGGGCTGGTGTGTCTGCCGTATTTAATTTTACCACAGGCGCATCCAAATAATCAAAAGCTTTGTCCTGAACGTGATAGATAATCTCTGTTGCCACGTTACCAAAAGGCCATGCTTCTTCAAGAATTACCAGTCTATTTGTTTTTTTAACTGATTTCAAAATAGCTTCGTAATCCATTGGGCGTACTGTACGCAAATCGATTATTTCACAGCTTATGCCATCTTTTTCCAATTCATCGGCAGCTATATAAGCTTCCTTTATGATTTTACCAAAAGACACTATGGTTACATCTGTTCCTTCTCTTTTAATATCGGCAACACCTAACGGAATGGTAAATTCTCCTTCTGGCACCTCTCCTTTATCACCATACATCTGCTCGGACTCCATAAAAATAACCGGATCATCGTCGCGTATGGCCGATTTCAATAATCCTTTCGCATCTGCTGGATTGGATGGCACTACAACTTTTAATCCAGGACAGTTTGCAAACCAACTTTCAAAAGCTTGTGAATGCGTAGCTGCCAGTTGACCCGCAGAAGCTGTTGGGCCCCTAAAAACTATTGGACAGGGAAACTGACCCGCCGACATTTGTCTGATTTTAGCTGCATTATTGATAATTTGATCAATCCCCACTAAAGAAAAGTTGAAGGTCATAAATTCAATGATCGGGCGGTTACCTATCATCGCAGAACCAACACCAATACCCGAAAAGCCTAATTCGGAAATAGGCGTATCTATAACACGTTCTGGACCAAACTCATCCAACATACCTTTAGAAGCCTTGTAGGCTCCGTTATATTCAGCAACCTCCTCACCCATTAAATATATGGTATCATCTTTTCGCATCTCCTCGGACATTGCCTCTTGGATAGCTTGTCTAAACTGTAGTGTTTTCATCAATAGTACTAATTAAACTTAGTTGGTGCATTAAAAATGCAAGCAAAAATAGGAAAATATACAGGAATAACGGAGCGTCAAAAACTAAAAAAAAGAACAAAATTTATTATGCATGCATAATAAATTTTGTATTTTTATAGCTATCTTTGAAATGTTAAACCTAAAGAGTATATGAAGATTTTAGTTTGCATTAGCAACGTACCGGATACCACTTCAAAAATCAATTTTACTGAAGGGGACACCAAGTTTGATACCAACGGAGTTCAATTTGTAATCAACCCAAATGATGAGTTTGGATTGACCCGTGCCATGTGGTTCAAGGAAAAGCAAGCAGCAACAGTACATGTGGTAACCGTAGGTGGTGCACAAACAGAGCCCACCATACGCAAAGCACTCGCCATAGGTGCCGATGAGGCTATACGAATAAATGCCGAACCAACAGATGGTTTTTTTGTCGCAAGACAATTGGCCGAAGTTGTTAAAAATGGAGGATATGACCTTGTAATAGCAGGCAGGGAATCAATTGATTACAACGGCGGTATGGTTCCAGGTATTTTGGCTACACTACTTGATATGAATTTTGTAAATACCTGTATCAGTCTAGAAATTGATGGTACCAATGCAATCGCAATGCGGGAAATTGATGGTGGGAAGGAAAAAATAAGCACCACCCTTCCTCTTGTTATAGGAGGTCAAAAAGGATTGGTAGAAGAAAGTGATTTACGTATTCCAAACATGCGTGGCATAATGATGGCAAGAAAGAAGGCGTTGAACGTGGTAGAACCCGTTGAAGCCCCAAAACCGACGGAAGACCAAAAATTTGAAAAACCGGCTGCCAAAGGCCCTGTAAAGCTTGTTGATGCTGAGAATATTGACGAATTGGTCAATCTATTACATAACGAAGCTAAAGTCATTTAAGAATCAGAATCAAAAAAATATGTCAGTATTAGTTTATACCGAATCAGATAAGGGGAAATTTAAAAAGAATGCTTTCGAAGTGGCTTCTTACGCCTATAAGGTTGCACAGGAACTGGGCGAAACGGTTACCGCTATTTCCATAAATTCCGACAATGAGGATTCATTGGGAACTTACGGTGTTTCCAAAGTTGTAAAGGTGACCAATGAACAATTGGGTACTTTTAACGCAAAGGCTTATGCAAACGCAATAGCCCAAGTTGCCGAAGCAGAAAGTGCTAAGGTCATCATTATAAGTTCCAGTGCGGACACCAAATTTTTGGCCCCCATTCTAACAGCTAAATTGAACGCAGGTTATGTGCCCAATGTTGTTGCTGCACCAGAGAGCACTTCACCCTTTGTGGTCAAGAGAACAGCATTCAGCAATAAAGGTTTTGCTCATACTGCAATTAGCTCCGAAATTAAAATAATCGGTGTTTCCAATAACGCTTACGGTGCTCATGAAAATACCGTTTCAGCTTCAGTTGAGGATTTCAGTCCTTCATTGAGCGACTCGGATTTCGCCACCAAATCGGTTGAAGTGGATAAAGTTGTTGGAAAGGCTACCATTGCCGATGCCGATGTCGTTGTTTCTGGTGGACGAGGCCTAAAAGGTCCAGAAAACTGGGGAATGATAGAAGAATTGGCAGATGTATTGGGTGCAGCTACGGCATGTTCCAAACCTGTTTCCGACCTGGGATGGCGCTCACATGGCGAACATGTTGGTCAAACAGGCAAACCGGTCGCCAGTAATCTTTATATCGCCATAGGTATTTCTGGAGCCATTCAGCATTTAGCGGGAGTAAGTGCATCCAAAACCAAAGTGGTCATCAACAATGACCCCGAAGCGCCCTTCTTTAAGGCTGCGGATTATGGAATAGTTGGTGATGCCTTCGAGGTAGTTCCGAAACTCATCGAAAAATTAAAGGAATTTAAAGCCCAGAACGCTTAATTTTTGTTAATTTGCCCATTGCAAGGGGCTGTTCAGATAACTGGTGTTGCCACTTATTTGAACAGCCTTATTTGGTTTTAGGAAGATGATATGAGCTTAGTACGATTAAAAATAAAGGGGATATCTTATAGCCAGACACAAAATGGTGCATATGCCCTTATTTTGAATGAAGTTGATGGAGATAGAAAACTCCCAATCGTTATCGGTGCTTTTGAAGCACAATCCATAGCAATTGCCTTGGAAAAAGAAATAAAACCTCCAAGACCTCTTACGCACGATCTTTTTAAGAATTTTGCAGATCGCTTTGCCATTGTGGTAAAACAGGTCATCATCCATAAACTTGTGGATGGCGTATTTTATTCAAGTATTATTTGTGAGAGAGATAAGGTAGAGGAAATCGTAGATGCCCGTACAAGCGATGCAATTGCATTGGCCTTACGATTCGATGCCCCCATCTTCACCTACAAAACCATCTTGGACAAAGCAGGTATCTTCTTAAAATTCTCCTCAAAAGAAAACGAAGAAAATGATGATGACAGCATCGTAGTGGATGAAATACTTCAGGAAGGGGAAACCGTGGAAATTGAATCCGGGGCATCATCACAAGGATATCGAGAGCTTACATTGGAAGAGCTTCACAAAGAACTGGACAAAGCAGTTGCCAACGAAGACTACGAAAAGGCTGCAAAAGTAAGAGACGAAATTTCCAAGCGCAAATAGACCATTTACATGGGGAATGAAACCAAAGGTTTTTTACTACTTTTATTATTGGTCTGTGCCACCTCTTTCGCACAAAATACGATTTCTGGCGACTCGTTGAACTTGACTCCAGACACGACTATCATAAATGACATTTTATCAGAAGAACCTACACAATTAATACCTAACCAAGGTTTTACCGTAAATACTTTGCTACGGGGACTTTTGGGTATGGTTGTTTTGATTTTGATTTCGTTTCTTTTCAGTTCCAACCGAAAGGCAATCAACTGGAAAACGGTTGGTATTGGGCTTTCACTGCAACTACTGATTGCTTTTGGCGTACTTAAAGTTCCGTTGGTTCAATATGGATTTGAAAAAATTGGTCAGATTTTCGTCAGTATTCTGGATTTCACCCGTTCTGGAAGTCAGTTTCTTTTTGAAGGGCTAGTTGTTGATATGGATACGTTTGGTTTCATTTTTGCCTTTCAGGTATTGCCAACCATTATTTTCTTTTCTGCTTTAACCTCGGTTTTATTTTATTTGGGAATCATCCAAAAATTGGTCAGAGCTTTGGCTTGGTTACTTTCTAAGGCTCTCGGCATCTCGGGCGCAGAAAGTCTTTCCGTTGCCGGAAACATTTTTTTAGGTCAAACTGAAGCACCGCTACTCATAAAAGCCTATTTGGAAAAAATGAACAAGTCCGAAATCCTCTTGGTCATGATAGGCGGTATGGCAACAGTGGCCGGTGCAGTTCTAGCTGCCTACATTGGATTTTTAGGGGGTGACGACCCTGTTCTACGATTGGTTTTTGCCAAACATTTATTGGCAGCTTCGGTAATGGCAGCTCCTGGTGCTATTGTCATATCTAAAATTCTATACCCACAGACCGAGAAGGTTAATACCGATGTAAAAGTTTCTGCAGAAAAAATAGGTTCCAATATTCTGGATGCTATCGCCAATGGAACTACCGAAGGGCTAAAACTTGCCGTTAACGTAGGTGCTATGTTATTGGTCTTTATAGCGTTTATCGCCATGATCAATGGCATCTTGGGTTGGGTCGGCGATTTTACAACCTTGAACACTTGGATTGCGGCTAATTCCCCTTATGATACTTTTTCTCTTGAAGCCATTTTAGGAACTGTTTTCGCCCCGCTCATGTGGCTAATTGGTGTCGCAAATGAAGATATCATGCTTATGGGCCAGCTCTTGGGCATTAAACTTGCCGCCAGTGAATTTGTGGGATACATTCAGTTAGCGGAATTAAAGACCATGACCAACGATCTACATTTTACCTATAACAAGTCGGTCATTATGGCGACGTATATGCTGTGCGGTTTTGCCAATTTTGCTTCTATAGGCATCCAAATCGGTGGAATCGGGTCACTTGCACCTGGTCAACGAAAAACATTGTCGGAGTTTGGGATGAAAGCTGTTCTAGGCGGTTCGTTAGCTTCACTTTTATCTGCTACTATTGCAGGGATGATTCTTGGATAATTGGGCAAAGGGTTTTGCTGGGTCAAGGGTGAAGGGTACATAGATCAAATGCTTTAGGTGAAAGCTTTTTGGGTAAAATAAATATCAACCTCTAATTTTTAAAACGATAATCGTGATGAGAAATTTTAGAGAGCTAGAGGTTTGGAAAGAAGCAAGGGTATTGGTCAAAAAAATCTACAGTTTGACCGCAACACTTCCAGAAATCGAAAAATATGGCCTTTCTTCACAAATAAACCGATGTGCAGTTTCCATTCCAGCCAACATTGCCGAAGGTTGTGGAAAAAACTCCAATAAAAACTTTGCCAGATTTCTTCAAATAAGCCTGGGGGCATCCTATGAATTGGAAACCCATTTGATCCTTTGTGAAGACTTACGATTTATAGCACCAGAACAGACAAAATCCATCATCAACAGCATCCAACTTTTGCAACGTAGAATCACATCGTTAATAAAATATAATAACACATCTAAATAACGCTTTGACCTTTCCACTTCACCTTTTACCTTTAACCCCATTATGAAACAATACCACGACTTACTACACCACGTTTTGGAACACGGGAACCAAAAAGGTGACCGAACGGGAACAGGAACTATCAGCGTTTTTGGCTATCAAATGCGTTTCGACCTTTCGGAGGGATTCCCTATGGTGACGACCAAGAAACTACATTTAAAATCTATTGTGCACGAGCTGTTATGGTTTTTAAAAGGGGATACCAATGTAAAATACCTTCAAGAAAATGGAGTTCGTATCTGGAACGAGTGGGCCGATGAAAATGGTGATTTGGGACCCGTTTACGGACACCAGTGGCGCAATTGGAACGGAGAGGAAATCGACCAGATCAAGGAAATCGTGGCTACCTTAAAGAGCAACCCCAATAGCCGTAGGATGTTGGTCTCAGCATGGAATCCGAGCGTATTGCCCGATACTTCCGTTTCCTTCTCCGAAAATGTGGCACAGGGCAAAGCGGCCTTACCCCCATGCCATGCCTTTTTTCAGTTTTATGTGGCGGATGGCAAACTGTCCTGCCAATTGTACCAACGTAGTGCGGATATCTTTTTGGGCGTACCCTTTAATATTGCTTCTTATGCCTTATTTACGATGATGATGGCGCAGGTTTGTGGCTACCACCCCGGTGATTTTATCCACACCTTTGGTGATGCCCATATCTATAACAACCATATGGAGCAGGTGAAACTGCAATTGAGCCGTGAGCCAAGGCCTTTGCCCAAGATGAAACTGAACCCTGCAGTAAAGGATATTTTTGGCTTTACTTTTGATGATTTTGAGTTGATGGACTACAACCCTCATCCACATATTAAAGGGGTTGTAGCCGTGTAATAAAAGTGAAAGTTGCTATTTCTGATTCTCTGAATATTTGAACCATTTTTATATCTCACATAAATTGGTAAACAAATACTTGAATGAGGTACAATCTAACTAAGTATAAAATATTTTCGAAAGCAGCTATCATCAAAATCTCAAAAAATATTACATGTAAAAATAAATACAAGTAGTCAATCTCTCAAAACACCAACCACCCCTCTCATCGCTGCCACCACATTTTGGACATCTTTCTTTTCAAAAGCATCTTCCTCTAAATAGAAAAGCATTTCAATTCCTAAATCCAGTACATCTGAAAATTGTGAAGCTGTACCATAGCTTTCTTTGATTAAACTCTCCAATTGCCTTATCTGTTTTTCTTTTAGCATTATAGTACTATATATAGGTCTATAAATGTAAACAAAAAATGTCATTTTGGCCCCATGACAAAAATTAGAGATGATAACTATCTGAAAAGCCTTGGTAAAAGAATTAAGGATATCAGAACCCAAAAAAACATCTCGACGTATGAGCTATCTTATGAATCCAATGTATCACGGAGTCAGATAAATTCCATTGAAAAAGGCTCCATTAATACCACTATTAGTACTTTAAAAGCTATTGCTACAGCCCTAGACATAGAGCTTAAAGATTTGTTTGACTTCTGAGATAGATTGCTTGTTGAATTATTTAAATGCATTGTAACTTTATAAAGTTCCAAAGCAAACGCTTTAAAAACTCATATAATGGCTAGTCTAAAACCACTCCTATACTACCTTATCATTTTATTTGTAGCTATAAGCTGTAAAAAAGAAGAAACAAAAAATTCCACTGAACTAGCAGATGAAGTAACTATCATTGCCCAAGAGAAAGAGGCCATTTTGAAAACACTGAACAACGAGACCAAAGCTGCCTTTCAAAGAGATTACGACGCTTGGCAAGAAAAATGGGTTCATGACCCTGATATCACTAAGATATACCTTGACTTTCCGGAAAATACACTTTCCGAATCCGTGGGTTGGGAGGAAATCAGCGGATTTGTAAAAACTTTTTTTAAGGAAAATCCAGAACCAGAACCCGTTCCAAAATTATTGGATAGTATTGACGTGCGGCTATACGGAAACGGTGCGTGGGTCACCTACGAGCAGCAAGATTCGTTACGTGGGCGCAAACGTGAGACCCGACTCATGGAAAAAGTGAACGGCGAATGGAAAATCGCAGGGATGCAAACTACCATTTATGGGTTTAAAAATGTTAACGAAACATCCAAATAAATCGATTCAATACTATTTGTGAGGTAGCTTGAGAAAGAAAACACCAATTTCACATAGTAGAATACCAGTGATGAACTAATTGCCATACTACAAAATCAATTGCAAAATCAAGAAGACCAAAGAAAATAGCGAACATTATACTTGGGGAGATGGCTGCAGCGGATGGTATTTGGTAAAATCCCAAAGTTTGAGTGTTATAGAGGAATTGATGCCTCCGGGCACATCGGAACAAAAACACTATCACGAGTTTTCGCAACAATTCTTTAGAATCTTAAAGGGAACGGCCACTTTTGAAATTGAAGATAGCATCATTGAAGTTGAAGCAGGAAACGGTATACACATTCCACCAAAAACAAAGCATTGTATTAAAAATGACCAACCAGAAAATCTGGAATTTCTGGTCATTTCCGAGCCAACCACCCGAGGCGATAGACACGAAGAACCTTTTGCACAAGAATATTAAAATGAAAACTATTTCCTGGAAAATACATCTAATTGCCAACCCCAAAAGGATTTTTGATTTACTGACCACTCCCGAAGGCAGAAAAAGTTTTTGGGCCGAAAGTGCAGAAGAAAATAATGGCATTATACATTTTGTTTTCCCTAATGGAGAAACTTATGATAGTGAGATTTTAAAAATCAATCCTAATGAGGAATTTCACATCGACTACTTTGATTCGCTTGTAAAGTTTAACATTGAACCTATTGAAAATAGAGGCTCTGATTTGTCATTGATCAATGAAGCAGTACCTGAAAACGATTACAACGAAGTGCATGCCGGATGGGTTTCGGTTCTTATGAACTTAAAAGCTGTTGCCGACTTTAATTGTGATTTAAGAAATCATGACCCTAAAAGAACTTGGAATCAAGGCTATGTGGACAATTGAAGAAATGACTAATAATAAAAAAGAAAAACACCCAAGCTTTCACTTGGGTGTTCTCTTAGAAACAATTAAACAAAAAACCACTCATTTTCTTTTTCATACTTGTTTAATGCTCTTTAATTCTTGTTACCCTTATAGAGTTGGAGACGGCATAGTTACCTTCTAAACCGGACAACAGATTACTACCAGCTTCAAGTCCTACCAGTCCTTCTTCGTAAGTAATATGCCAGATGAGGCAAATTCCTTCTCCAGCTTCATCAAAATCAACACCCTCAACAGCTTCAAGGGTTGGTGGCAAGCCTAAAATATTGTTTTTATCATCCGTAATGACCCATCGTTGAATACTTCCATTGAGTTTGGTATCATCCAATCTGATGCCGCTTACCATATCTGGAATCCCATCGACATTGAATGTGTATGGCCCACCGAAAATCTTCCCAGCATGCAATGGATTTCTATTGACCGTTACAAAGTTGGACAGTGCAAAATTACCCGATAGATTGTTCAGGTTCTGTCCACCTTCCAGTCCGGACAATTCTCCAGAGTAGGTTAAATGGAAAATATAGCAAGAGCCTACACCGGCACCATCAAAATCAACGCCTTTTACGGCATCTAACGTCGGAGGAATCCCCAAGATGTTCTTGGCATCATCTGTAATGACGTAAGTTTGCGCATCGCCTGTAAGTTCCGAAGCGTCCAATGCAATTGCACTGACCATATCCGGTGTGCCATCCACAACAAAATTATAGGGACCACCTGAAAGAACACCTGCATTCAACTCATTTCTATTGACTACTACAAAATTGGAAAGCGCAAAATTGCCTGATAAATCGTTCAAGTTCTGTCCACCTTCCAAACCTGATAGTTCCCCAGAATAGGTCAAATGGAAGATATAGCAAGAGCCCACACCGGCACCATCAAAATCAACGCCTTTTACTGCTTCCAAAGTTGGAGGAATCCCCAAGATATTCTTGGCATCATCTGTAATAACGTAAGTTTGCGCATCGCCCGTTAGTTCTGAAGCGTCCAATGCAATTGCACTGACCATATCCGGTGTGCCATCCACAACAAAATTATAGGGACCACCTGAAAGAACACCTGCATTCAACCCATTTCTATTGACTACTACAAAATTGGAAAGCGCAAAATTGCCTGATAAATCGTTCAGGTTCTGTCCACCTTCCAGTCCGGACAATTCCCCAGAATAGGTCAAATGGAAGATATAGCAAGAACCTACACCAGCACCATCAAAATCAACACCCATAACAGCTTCTAACGTTGGTGGGATTCCCAAAATATTCTTTGCATCATCCGTGATTACATACGTTTGAGTATCACCAGTAAGCAACGCATCATCCAACGCAATAGCACTGACCATGTCTGGTGCCCCGTCCACAATAAATTCGTATGGACCTCCCGTTAGCACACCTGCGTTCAAACCGTTCCTAGTAACAGTCAATGAATTAGATAGGTCATACTGCCCAGATAGACCACTGGTATTTGAACCAACTTCCAATCCTTGAAGACCATCTTCATAGACAATATGCCAAATAAGGCATATTCCAGCACCGGCTTCATCAAAATCTACGCCTTCAACCGCTTCCAATGTTGGTGGTAATCCCAAAATTGTTCCCGCATCGTCCGTAATTACATAACCCCTGTTACTGCCAACTATAGCATTGGCATCCAAAGTAATTCCACTTACCATATCCGGAATTCCATCAACAGTAAAAGTAAAGGGGCCTCCTGAAAGGACTCCCGCATCCAGTACAATTGGGTTGTCATCGTCGGTTTCCCCCTTACAGGAAACCAATAAAACACCGACACCCAATAGCATCAATAAAGATTTTAAGTTTTTCATTTTCTTTTTGTTTTTAAATTGTTCAACAAAAGAAGAGTGAAGTTGTTGCAGAATTATCACATCAACATCATAATTCATTACACATTGATTGCCAAATATTTACATCAAAATCAATGTTATTTTGTAAAGATTTGATGCAAAAACAGACTTTTTAAGAAGTATCCCGTTAAAAGTTTATATAGAACAGTGAACTTTTCGTGATATTTTACCCTTTAATTCGTTGTATTATGAAAAAAGTATTGATTGTTGAAGATGATATTGAGATCATTCGTCTTTTAGAGATACACCTTAAGGACCTGGGCTGTAATATTCTTACAGCGACCAGAGGAGACATAGGACTTAGAAAGGCAATCAATGAAAATCCCGACCTTATTATTTTGGATGTAATGCTTCCGGAAATGGATGGTATTGAAATCTGTCAAAAAATACGGGCCAATAACATAAAATCACCAATATTGATGCTTACCGCCCGTTCCGAAGAAATAGATAAGGTGTTGGGGTTGGAAGTGGGTGCAGATGATTACTTGACCAAACCATTCAGTGTTAGGGAGTTTATAGCAAGGGTAAAGGCCATTTTTAGAAGGCAGAAAATGGATATTGTGGAAAATACTTCGGACGAAAATCCAAAGCTGATGGAATTTGATGCGCTGTCCATAAATATTGATATGCGCAAAGTGCTCCTAAATGGAAAAAAAATAGAACTATCTCCCAAAGAATTTGAACTTTTAGTGCTTTTATCCTCCAACCCGGGAAAAAGCTATGACCGCACCAAATTATTGAACATGATTTGGGGCTACGACTTTAAAGGATACGAACACACTGTAAACTCCCATATTAACCGACTCCGCGCCAAAATTGAACCGGACATGAGCAATCCAAAATTTATATTGACCACTTGGGGCGTTGGGTATAAATTTAATGAAGAGCTTATAGGGGCATAACCAAATCATCATATATGAAAAACAACATACTATCGGTTAGATTCATACTAAAGCTCACCATTTCTTTTTTGGCAATTCTCCTATTGGCCGGTATAGGGTATACGATTACTTCCATCTATCTTTCCAATAAATACTTTTATGAGACCACACAGCGTTTACATGCCAATCTTGCCCAGGACCTTATAGACGAAAAGTTTAAGGATACGCATCCTTTTGATTCTACTGGAACGGTAAACAAGGCTTTGTTTGGAGATATTATGCACGACATGATGGCCGTAAACCGTGCCATTGAGGTTTATCTGTTGGATAAGGATGGAAACGTACTTTATTCCGTTGTTCTAGATCACGATGCACCAGAGACCAAACAAAAGAAAGTGAATCTTGCCCCCATAAAGCAATTCATCAATGAAAAAGGAAGTAATTATGTGTTGGGCGATGATCCCAAAGATGTATCCAAACAAACTATTTTTTCAGCAGCTCAATTCAACAAAGACGGGCATGAGGGCTACGTCTACATTATTCTTGCAGGTGAAGATTTTTTAGCTACGCGCAGTGACCTGTTCAATAGCTACTTCATGCGGTTAGGGTTGGGCGGTTCCCTACTGACCTTGGTTTTCGCCACTTTATTGGGAATTCTTGCCATTTGGTACCTTACCCGCAGTTTGCGAAAAATTATATATGCTGCAAAACGCTTTCAACAAGGTGATCTGCAATACCGCATAGAAAACGCAGAGAAAACAGATTTGGCAAATGTCGCCAGCACCTATAACAGCATGGCCGATACTATTTTGTCCGATATTGAAAAAATAAAGTCCGTGGAACAGCTTCGGCAAGAATTGATAGCCAATATTTCTCACGACCTTAGAACCCCGCTTTCGGTAATACAGGGTTATATTGAAACATTGCATATGAAAGATGCAGAACTTTCTGCTGAAGAGCGCGGGGAATACTTAAAAATCATTTCAAGAAGTAGTGAACGGCTTTCCAAACTAATTTCCCAGTTGTTCGAATATTCCAAACTGGAAGCCAACCAAATTCAGCCAGAAAAAGAGCCTTTTTTGATCAGTGAGCTTGCCAATGACATCCATGGAAACTATTCCATATTGGCAGAACAGAAAAATATTGACCTAAAATTATCCATGGATACCAATGTACCTTTGGTATTTGCCGATATTTCCCTAGTGGAGCGTGCCATTCAAAATTTAATGGACAATGCTTTAAAGTTCACTCCGGAAGGAGGTGAGGTTATCGTAAAAATTAAAACGGACGATGACCATGTTGAAATAACCATAAAAGATTCAGGCCCCGGAATTCAAAAAGATAATCAAGCTCTAATTTTTGAGCGTTACAGACAGACCAAAGCAGGTAAAGAAAAAGAGGGAACTGGTTTAGGTCTTGCCATCGTTAAGAAAATAATGGAGATACACGATAGCAGTATAACGGTCTTAAGCAAACCAAACGAGGGCACTTCCTTTAGTTTTAGCCTTCCGGTTTATTCGGTCAACTAATCCATATTTTTTATCTTTAGAGAGTAAAACACTGCTATGATTCTTACCGATTCCCTTTTGGATCTCTTTTTGGAGACCCGAAAGCACTCTGAGGATATCTGTCAACCTTTGGAAATTGAAGATTATGTCGTCCAGCCCGTGGTAGATGTAAGTCCACCCAAATGGCATTTAGGCCACACTACCTGGTTCTTTGAGGAATTTATCCTGAAACCACATGCAACCAATTACACCTTATTCGATGAAGACTTCTCTTTTGTCTTTAACAGTTACTATGAAACCGTTGGAAAACGAGTGGTACGTTCGGATAGAGGTAATTTGTCCAGACCATCCGTAAAAAAGGTCTATGAGTACCGAAATTATGTTACAGCGGGAATCAAAAAGTTTTTTGAAACCAATCGGACGGATGAGATCAATTCACTATTGGAAATTGGTATTCACCATGAAAAACAACACCAAGAGTTGTTGTTGACCGATATCAAGTATATTTTGGGCAACAATCCATTATTGCCCGTATATTCCAACACCTTTAACGACCACCCCATAGAAACCCACCAACAGGATTGGATTACGATAGAAGATGGCCTTTATGAGATAGGACATAATTCCGATGATTTTTGTTATGACAATGAATTGGGCAGGCACAAAGTGTATCTTCCTGCTTTTGAAATCTCCAACAAGTTGGTCACCAATGGGGAATATATCGAGTTCATAAAAGCTGGTGGTTACCAACGTTTTGATATTTGGCATGCCGAGGGATGGGATTGGGTGAATCAAAACAATGTTGCTTCACCTTTGTATTGGCACAATATTGAAGGGGAATGGCACAATTATACGGCGCAAGGCCTTCAAACAATTAAAAATGAAGCTCCTTTGACGCATATTTCTTATTTTGAAGCTTTTGCCTATGCGCAATGGAAAGGATACCGTATCCCCACGGAGTTTGAGTGGGAAGCCGCGCAATCTTTCTTTCCTTGGGGCAAGCGATGGGAATGGACCGAAAGCGCCTATCTGCCCTACCCCAATTATGAAAAAGCCGATGGTGCGCTCGGTGAATACAATGGGAAATTTATGGTAAGCCAGAAAGTACTTAGAGGAAGCTCTGTGGCAACACCAAAAAAACATACAAGACACACTTATAGAAATTTTTTCCACCCCCAATTAAGATGGCAGTTTACCGGTTTAAGGTTGGCCAAATAATCACGACATACTATTTATGCAAGACAACGAAGCAACTACGTTTACCTCAACTTTTGAGCAGGAAGTCCATGAAGGTTTAACGGCACATCCAAAACATTTATCCTCCAAATATTTTTATGACGAAGTCGGCGATAAGCTGTTCCAAGATATTATGGCAATGCCCGAGTATTATCTAACCGATTGTGAGTTTAACATTCTGGAAGAGAACAAAGCTGAGATTGCGGAGCTTTTTGGTAAAAATGGAGTGCCTTTTAGTTTGTTTGAACTGGGAGCAGGCGATGGTAAAAAGACGAAGATATTACTTCATCATTTTATTGAAAAGAATATTCCTTTTGACTATCGGCCGATCGATATTAGCCAGAATGCACTGGACCAATTGGAAAAATCTTTAAAAGAAGAGATTCCGCAGATTGAGATAAATACGTTACAAGGCACTTATTTTGATACGTTACGGGATATTGGAAATACCAACGGAAGAAGAAAAATCATTCTCTTTCTAGGCTCTAACATTGGAAATCTCTTACATCCGCAAGCGGTTGATTTCTTAAAGAATATGAGAGATTCCATCAATGAAGGAGATTTGATATTTATGGGGTTTGACCAAAAGAAAAATCCACAGACCATACTTAACGCCTACAACGATAAGGCAGGTATTACCGAAGCCTTCAACAAGAACATTCTAGCCCGCATTAATAAAGAAATGGGAGCAGATTTTGATTTGGACAAGTTTTTACACTGGGAGGTTTATGACCCAGAAACAGGAACTGCAAAAAGTTATTTGGTATCAAAAGAAGAACAGGAAATCCTTATTGAAAGTTTGGAGTTGAAAGTTCGTCTTAAACCTTGGGAAACCATTCATACAGAAATCTCACAAAAATATGATGATGCTGTCGTGGCATGGTTGGCCAGAAAAGCGGGACTTAAAATACTAACAGAATTCACGGATTCTGAAAAGAACTACAAAAACTACGTTTTTAAAAAATAATCTATGAAAGCAATTTGGAACAATACAGTTATAGCTGAAAGTAATGATACGGTAGTTATTGAAAACAATCACTACTTTCCAGAGGAAAGTATAAAAAAAGAGTTTTTTAAATCTAGCGATACGCACACCACATGTCCGTGGAAAGGTATTGCCTCTTACTATACGATAACCGTGGACGGAAAGGAAAATGCGGACGCCGCATGGTTTTATCCAGAAACCAGTGAACTCGCTAAATCCATAAAAGGAAAAGTGGCCTTTTGGAAAGGAGTCACCATTGAAGCATAGTGCTTCAATGGCAACGCTATTGTTTTATACTTCTAGAACCGCATTTTCCGCTCCAGCATAATCGTTCCATTGGAAACGGTCTGCTTCGGAGTCGTTGACATACGCTCCATCTACCAAGTATCTAAACTCGTACGTGTTCTCTTTTGGAAGTTCAAAAGTTCCTTTAAAGGTTCCATTTTTTAGTTTTCTCAAAGTACTCCCCTTAGGGTTCCAATTGTTGAAATCTCCAACAACGGCAACTTTTTTTGCTTCTTCGGCAGGCACTGTAAATGTCACTTTACAGACCGGCTTGCTTTTCAGGTATTGTTTCTTTATTGCCATGGTATTATTCTTTACATTATAATTAAACGCAAAACAATAGATAAAACTCCTTATTTACAATAAGTTAAAGTCGATTTATCATATTGATAAAATGCACCTAACTATAAGATTACTTTTACAAAAGTAACAGATGATTTTTCAAAAAAATGATTTTTAACACTTAGGGTTTAAGCATATCCATAATGGCATCTATCTCATTTTCGGTGTTATAGAAGTGAAAACTTAAACGAATTCCGTTTCCGCGCAATGCACAGATTACATTTCCTTGTTCCAACTTCTCAAAAAGCTCCCTATCGCCTTTTATATTGAAAATAGTACTGTGTTGATTTCTATTCACAACGCGTTCCTCCAACAATCCCAATGATCTGAAGCCTATTTTTGCTTTAGCCGACAGTTTTTCCAACTGGGCCGTAATATGTTCCATACCAATATTTGCCAAAAAGTTGAGGGAGAATTGAAGGCTGCCAAAATTAAGGGAATCCAAGTGTCCAGGTTCCAAATGTTTACAGAAAGAGATATCCGTTTTCTTGTCTACGTCCCAATCCGCGGAACCGTAACCGATACTTTTAAAATTGAAGTGTGGTTTCGCTTCATCCTTTACCAAAACAAAGCCGTTGCCATAACCTGATAAAAGCCATTTATACGTACTGGTCACTAAAATATCAATTCCCGAATCCTGAAAATCGAATTCTTGTGTGCCACAAAATTGGGTGCCATCGGCCAATATCAGAAGGTCTTGGAATTCTTTTTTTAGTTTTTTCAGAAAGTTAAGGTCTATTTTAATACCATTCACCCACTGTATCAAACTCAGTGCGAGGACATCAATTGTTCCTGTTTTCACCTTTTCGTAAATACGATCTTCTAGGCGTTCGTTGATATCGATATACTCAACCTTAAAATCCCTGGTTTCAAAGGGCCAATTTAAAGATGGATAATCTTCTCTTAGCAAAAGAACATTTTTTTCTCCCTGCAATCCATCCAATACCATATTCAGGCCCAATGTGAAACTTGGTACTAAAGCAATATTTTCTTGTTTGCAATGAAAAAACTTACCAACTGTTTCCTTGACCCCTAACATAACATCAAAACTTTTCATTTTCATATCGCTACCACCTATTAGATAATCAAGGTCGTGCTCTTGGCGCCATTCCATCAAATCTTCATACAACAATCCTGTTGCAGCGGTATTGGCATAGATACATTGGTTTAAGACGGGAAATTTTTTTCTTAGGTTTTGCATTACTACTATTTTGAGCCCATTTGGATTATATTTGTTTATAAAGATAGCCATTCAATGTTATCAAGAAAGAAGCGGAAAGATACAGTTGATTTAGAACAGCATGAATTTCTGGAATATGCTCAAAAACGTGTACGACAAAAAAAGCGACTGTTCTCACATTTTGTTATTTTCCTTATCGGATGTGTGTTTTTGGTTATTGCCAATAAAGTACTTAACTATGGTGACCCCTATGATTGGTCTATCTGGGCTATACTTTTATGGGCGTTTTTGTTCGCTATCCATACATTCAATGTTTTTGTTACCCATAAGTTCATGGGGCAAAACTGGGAGCGAAAGCAACGGGAAAAATTAGTGGCAAAGCAAAAGCAACGCATTACCGAAATTCAAAAAGAAATAGAAACCGATTTTCCGCTATCCAAAATCAATAAAAAAAAAGACCTTTGAAGCAATTGACCATTATTGCAGCGGCTGGGGAAAACAATGCCCTGGGAATAAACAACGACCTTCCTTGGCATTTACCTGATGATTTTAAGCGATTTAAAGCCTTGACCACCGGACATAAAATCATCATGGGGCGCAAAACCCTGGAAAGTTTTCCTAAAGCTTTACCGAACAGGGAACATATCGTAATTACGAGAGATAAAGCATATACCCCTAAATTCCCATGCACATTAGTACACTCCATTACCGATGCCATTGCATTGACAGCTAATACACAACAAGCATTTATCATAGGGGGCGGTGAAATCTATAAGCAAGCTATGGAATTTGCGACAACTATTGAATTGACACGAATCCATGCGTCTTTTGAGGCAGACACTTTTTTTCCGGAAATTGATGAAAGTATTTGGGCTCTCGTCAAAAAGGAACATCACCCAAAGGATGAGAAGCACAATTATGAGTTTACCTATTTGACCTATAGTAAGCGACAGGTTTAAAAATCTTTATACGCTACGGTAACATTATCACCATTTACAAGGTTTTGAAGCACCTCAACATTTGAATTGGAATAAAAGAAATGCTGTACTGTTCCCTTAACTTTTGCCTGTATTTCATTTTGGATCAAAACCGCTTGTGTCTGTCTTGCAACAGCTTCTCCCGAATCTATGATATGAACGTCACTAGGAAGAAAATCTTGTAACAACGGCACTAAATAAGGGTAATGGGTACACCCCAAAACAAGACAGTCAATATTTTTTTGAAGCATTGGACTTATATACTTCCTCAGTAGTTCTTTGGTTTTTTCAGAATTGACCTTACCTGTTTCTATCAACTCTACCAAGCCTGTACCTTCTTGTTCAATTATGGTAATTCCTTCGGTAAATAGTTTTGATGTGTTATGAAATAAACTACTTGAAAGCGTTCCTTTTGTTGCCAAAACACCAACATTCTTGGTCTTTGTTTGCAACGCTGCCGGTTTTATGGCAGGCTCGATTCCAATAAAAGGCACATTGTAATTCTCCCTTAAATAATCAATAGCATTCGTGGTTGCGGTATTACAGGCCACAACAATTAACTTGCAATCCGCTTTTAGAAGAAGTTCTGTATTCTTAATACACAATTTAACTATTTCTTCTTTTGATTTTGTTCCGTATGGTGCATTTTTACTATCTGCTAAGTATATACTATGCTCATTAGGAAGGAGCTTATTTAGTTCTCTCCATATTGAGGTCCCTCCTACACCAGAATCAAAAATACCTATAGGTTTGAGCATCTTCAAATATATGCTTTAGCTATTGAAACAAAAAAACCGCTTTTCCATAGAAAAAGCGGTTTATAAATTTTTATTCAAAAGTTTAAAAACCTAATTCCTGCTTTACTGCCGGAAGCAAATCTTGACCTTTCGCTACTATTAAGCTTAAGCCAGGACTAGCATCGATTACGTATTCAAAACCTTGTGCCGCAGCAACTTTTTCGATAGCTTGTTTTGCCTTGTCCGAAATAGGAGCAAACAATTCTTGTTGCTTCTTTTGCATCTCTTGTACTGCAGCCTGCTCAGCTTCTTGTATATTTTTCTCAAATCCTTGCAACTCTACTGCCCTTTTCTGATTCTCTTCTTCAGATTTAGAAGTGGCCTCATTGGAATATTGAGTATATTTATTCTTAAGCTCAGTCATAGAGCTCTCTATATCTGCCTTATACGTTTCTTGTAATTTTTTAAGCTCAGCTTGAGCAGCTTTCATCTCTGGCATTTCCGATAGCAATTGCTGCACGTTTATGTGTGCTGTCTTGCTTTGCGCATTTACAAAACCAGTAGCTGCAACAAATAAAATTATGGCTACAGCAATCTTCTTTACATTTTTCATGATCTAAGTTACTATTTGAGTATTAATTTAATTTTTATGATTTAATCGAATCCTTTGGTTGTTCTTGTACTTTTTTTCGTTCTTCCAATTTAGCTTTTCTCTTGGCTTCGCGCTCTTCCAATAATTTCTTTCTTCTTTCCTCGTACGCTTTTTTACGTTCTTCTCTCAATTTCAACTGTTCCGCTCTTCTATCTTCTGCCTCTTTAGCTTTCTCTCCCTGTGCTTGTTCGGCTTTTGCCTGTCGCTCTTTTAAAGCTTCACTTATTTCCTTATCCTCTGCAGCTTCCTCATCCCTAAATTTATCCAAACGGTTTTTTTCCTTCTCTTTCCTATTGGATTTACTAACCTTTCTTGTCCTCCCTATCTCTCTTAAAACCAAGTCACTGATATCGTGCCTTTTTTCGGAGTACAACATTACGACATCTGCTGATTTATCAAAAATAAAATCGTATCTTTTATTACCTCCTATTTTTTGGACTTCATTAAAAACTTGATCTTGAATAGGCTGAATCAAAAGTTGCTTTTGCAAAACCAAGTCCCCTTGAGGGCCGAAACGATTTTGTTGGTAATCCAACATTTCAGTTTCCAAAACCTGAATTTCCTCTTCGCGTTCTACAATCAATTCATCTGTTAGAAGAACTTTTTCAGCCATTAAATCCTTCTTCATCTGCTCTACAACGCTTTGCTTTAGCTCAATTTCCTGTTTCCATTTCTGAGCTTTTGTGTTTAGTTGCTCAGTTGCATCCCTATATTCTTCAACATTTTCCAAGATATATTCCATATCCACATAACCAATACGTACTCCTCGTTGAGCAAATCCATGCAAGGACATCATAAAAACTAATAATGGCAAAAGAACTTTGGTATTCATTTTTGATTCCGTTTTGTTACATAGAAAATATCGTGCCAAAATAACTAAATAATTTAAAATGAATTACTTAGAAGCTACAAAAAATTATATTTTCTTTAGGTTAAAACTGCTGCCCAATGATGAAGTGTGTTTCCCAGCCATTTGGACCGACAGAAGTTGGATTTGCATCTGAATCGAAGCCATACCCAAAATCAATGCCCAAAAGACCAAATGCCGGCATAAAAATACGCACCCCCACTCCGGCAGATCTTTTTAATTCAAACGGATTAAAATCAGTAAAATTGTTAAAAGCATTACCAGCCTCTAAAAATGAAAGCGCATAAATTGACGCTGATGGCTTTAAGGTAAGTGGATAGCGCAACTCCATAGAGAACTTGTTATATATTGTACCTCCATCCCTTTCTTGGGTACCTGTAATTGGATTGGTACTAAAAGGTGTTAATGAACTGTTCTCATATCCCCTTAATTGAATGATATCCCTACCATCTAAAGTAAAGTTTCCTAAACCATCTCCCCCTACAAAAAATCGCTCAAAGGGTACATCTCCAATATCGTTGTTGTAGCTACCTAAGAAACCAAATTCCGCATTGGTACGTAATACCAATTTATCTACCAGTCTAGTATACCAATCCCCTTTAAACTTTATCTTGTAAAACTCCAATAATTTAAAGCGTTCCTCTTCCAATCTTTCCAATTCATTACTAAGGTCTACAAACTCACTCTGTTCTTCAATAGAAGTAGAATTAGTACCAATTTCAAAAAGTCTTTCGGTAGCCTCATCTATTCTACTTCTTATCTGTTTGAAGTCTTTACTTCCAAAGAGTGAATAAGGCGGTGTAAATTTTGCAGTGAGCTCAAAATTTGAACCTGATAATGGGAAAATTCGATTTGGCCCTTGGGAACTTCTAGAGATTCCTAACGTATAACTTAAGGAATTTGAACTCCCATTACCAAAATTGAATAGGCCATTATTAAAGTCGTCAAATTGATAAAGTTGATAACTTAACGAATGTGAAATGGTAAAAAAATCGTCTGGCCATTGTACTCTTTTTGCAAGACCTGTGGAGATACCGGTAATTGAAAAGCCTCTGTCCGGATCACGATCAATTCTGCCTCTCTCATCAAAGGAAGTTGCAAACTGCTGGGTTCTTGATAAGGAGAGATTAAAACGTACCGGTTTTTTACCTCCTAACCATGGTTCCGAAAAGTTTAAACTATAAACCCGGAAGGTTCTACTAGCTTGCAAACGCAAAGCCATGGTTTGGCCATCTCCCATAGGAACGGGCTTATAGGCTTCTCCGTTAAAAAGATTTCGTAAGGAAAAATTATTGAACGATAGACCAAGTGTACCGATAAATCCGCCACCACCGATACCTCCTTGCAATTCTATCTGACTAGATCCAGCTTCTACCAAACTATATGCAATATCTACAGTACCAGCATTAGGGTCCGGATTTACAATGTCCGGTACAATCTGTTCCGCATCAAAAAAGCCTAATTGACCAAGTTCCCTGATACTACGTACTATATTGTCTTTACTATATTTTTGACCCGGTCTCGTACGCAGTTCCCTAAAGATTACATGATCATTGGTTTTATCGTTTCCAGAAACCGTAATATGATTCAGGAACGTCTCTTTACCTTCTATAATCCTTATCTCAAAATTTATGGTGTCATTTACCGCAGATACTTCTACAGGGTTAATACTTGAGAAAAGGTAGCCGTTATTTTGATACAAGTTCGTAAGATCTTGTCCGTCTGGTTTGGAATCATCGGCAATTCGTTTTTTGAGTAGCACTCCATTATAGGTGGCACCTTTTCGAATGCCCAATACTTGACTTAATTGTCTATCTGTATAAACCGAGTTTCCAACAAAATTAATATCTCCAAAGTAATATTTATCGCCTTCTTCAACAGTTATTTTTAAATCGATGTTCTTATCGTTCACCTTAACAAAGGTGTCCGATAAAACTCTAGCATCCCTATATCCTCTTTCCGCATAAGCATCGACCAAACTAGAAAGATCTTCTTTATAATCGTCCTTTATATATTTGGATTTCTTCCAAAAACGATAGATTTTTTTCTTTTTGGTTTTCTTTAAAGACTTTGCAAGCCTCTTATCAGAAAGTTTTTCATTGCCTTCAAATTCTATCTTTCTAATTTTTACCTTATCCCCTTTTTTTACGTTGACCACCATACTCTGAGTATTAGTGCCCGTAGTATCTGGAGCAGTGGCTATCGTAACCTTAGCATTGAGGAATCCTTGCTTTTTATATTTGTTCTGTAGGTAGTTTTTAGTATTGGCGATTAAACTTTCGGTTATTTTCTTTCCTTTTTTGAGGTCTGTATCATTAATGATATCCTCTACTTTTCGCTTTTTAACACCAAATACCGTTACCTTGGAAAGCGTGGGGCGTTCTGTAATATTCAACTCTAAGAATATTTTATCACCTTCGATTTTTGTATAGTACATGTCCACATTACTGAACAATTCCAAGCTCCATAATTTTTTTATAACCGCACTTATCTCATCACCAGGAACCGTAATAGGCTGTCCCACACGTAGACCTGTGTAGGTGACAACAGTCTGTTCATTGTAACTTTGAAGTCCAGTTACCGACAATCCACCTAAAATATACTTTTTCCCATCCTCAAAAGATGTCTCTTGTGAGAAACTTTGGGCGGTAAAAAGAAGTAGGAGTAGTAGTTTTAGGTATAGTTTAATAGGATTTTGGTTATCCTTAATTGAGTTGTTCGCTAGTTTTTCCAAATCGTCGTTCTCTATTTTGGTAACTTAATATTGCCTCTACCAAATGATGCTCTCTAAAATCGGGCCAAAATACATCAATAAAATATAATTCGGCGTATGCAATCTGCCAAAGTAAAAAATTGCTTATTCTATGTTCTCCGCTGGTACGGATAAGCAAGTCTACGTCTGGCAAAAAATGCGTGTAAAGATGAGTATTTATAACGGCTTCATCAATATTATCAGGTGAAATTATATTATTTTTAACTTTGATAGCAATCTCTTTTACAGCAAGTTCAATCTCTTCCCTAGAGCCATAACTCAAAGCTAAAGTGAGGGTCATTCCTGTATTTTCACTTGTTTTTGAAATAACTTCTGCAAGTTCTTTTTGTGCTTTGGACGGCAAAGAATTTATATTACCTATAGCACTTAGTTTTATATTATTCTTGTCAAGAGTTTTTAACTCTTTTCTAAGAGAAGAAACCAAAAGCTTCATTAATGTTTCTACCTCAATTTTAGGTCGCTTCCAATTTTCGGTAGAAAAAGCATATAAGGTTAAAAACTGTATTTGGAGCTTAGCACAGTTTTCAACCGTTTTTCTTACGGCTTCCACACCATTCTGATGCCCAAAAACCCTAAGTTTTCCACGTTGCTTGGCCCATCTGCCGTTACCATCCATGATAACTGCAACATGCTTTGGAAGCTTGTCTGCGTTTACGTCTTTTAAGGTATTCATTTATTCAAAACAATCCTGGCAAGGTTTACGCCCAAAGGTATACGTTAATGTAATACCTGAGAAGACGTACCAGTCATCGCTTAAAATATTCCCAAATCTAAATTGCTGAAAATTGGAACCTTCAGGATTGCTTCCGTCCAAATTGTCCGTAAACGTATACCTTGCCCCAATCTCTGCACCAAGAATCAAGAATTGATTTAACCGATACTTTGCACCCACCGTCATTGGAATTGCAAAACTACCTTCTTTTTGGTTAATATCCTGCACTTGGTTGGCATCAAAATAATTAAAATCATACCTAAAGTATGTAACACCCGTGTATAGATAAGGTGTAAAGGCAGGTCCGAGCTTATGAAGATTGTACTCTACAAAGTTAAATTCTATGCCAGCAGAGGCTTCTAGAACAGAATTATCGATAACATATCCACGTTGTTCTCTTGAAGATTTACTCGATTTTGAATCATCTGCAGTAAAACTTCCGTACGTCACGCTTCCACGCCACGCATATCTTTTGCTCTTGTTCCATTTAAAAATACCACCAAAAGCAGGTCCCGAAGGCAATATGTAATTTGTTCTCCCTACATCACCGATTACATTGGCACCACCAGCAAAAACACCAATCTCATAAGTTTGAGCATTGACCTTAAACGCGAAGCACAATAAAACAGCCAAAACTATTCGCATACTATCTATAAATTATACATATTAGGGTAAAGGAAGGTCTATAGGGTACGATGTTATAAAAGTTCTCTTTTGTTAAACAGATTTTAGCTTCTTTTATTGTTTTTGAAAGGGTCAATTACGTTTATCTTGACCCCAAAGCAATTTGTTCCGAAGTGTTTTTAAAAAACTTTCCGATTTGTATTCAATCATTTTAATAGTGAAACCTGATTTTTGTACTTTAATTTCCTTTCCATTGGGTATACTTGCTATTCTGGAATCCAAAGAAACCAAATGATGCTCTTCTCTTCCGGACACCCTTAATCTAATCTCGGTATCGTCTGAAATAACCAAAGGTCGGGCATTTAAATTATGAGGGGCAATAGGGGTTAAAACCAATGATCTTGCAGAGGGCTCTATAACGGGGCCGCCACAACTTAAAGAGTAGCCCGTAGAACCCGTTGGAGTAGAAATAATTAAGCCATCCGCCCAGTACGAAGTTAGATATTCATCGTTCAAATAGGTCTCAACGGTTATCATGGAAGTCGTATCCTTTCGACTGACCGTAATTTCGTTCAAGGCAAAATTAAGCTCTCCAAATTCAGTCAAATCTGAACTTAGTACAACTTCTATTAAACTTCGTTCCTCGATTTTGTAATGGTCCGCAACGAATTCCTTCACCACTTTACGTACATCTTCTTTTTTAAAAGTGGACAAAAACCCTAATCTTCCTGTATTAACACCAACAATTGGAATCCCTAAATCCTTCACATAGGTTACGGCCCTGAGCATGGTACCATCACCACCAAAACTCACGAACATATCAAAAGAATCATCCAAACCAGAGGTTTGCGTAAATGTTCCATAACCTGGTTCTAGATTATGTTCAGCTACCAATTGGCTAAACTCTTCTTCAATGTAAACGGAGGATTCTACTCCCTTGAGCTCATCCAAAAGCTCCATAACACAGGTCTTGTCCTGTTCATGAAAGGTCTGACCGTAGATAGCGACTTTCATGTTATACGTTAAGGTATTTCTCTAGGTAGTCGGAGCGTTGTTTAAGATCCTCAAGGAATTGGTCATCACTGTTACCAAAAATTATGGTGTAGTTGTAACGCCTAAAGGTTTGGGCTACTTCATTTAGATTTAAAGTTCCTACTTTTAACGTAATCTGTACCACATCATTCCTTGAATCAGTAATAAATGCTCCCAACAAACGGGCATTATTGCTTTCAACTATTTGGGCGATTTCACTGAATGAGTAATCTTTTATTCCTGTTGCCACCACTAAAATTCCGCCAGGTTCTCTAAAAAAAGGAGTATCGATAAAGACCGAAACAATATCTTCCAAGTCGTAATATCCTATAATAATATTATCGTCATCCAATACGGGGAGGACATTAGCCTCATTTCTTGAAAACAATTCCAAAAGATCTAACCAAGCTGTTTGTTTTGTAACAAAAAAAGTTTCCAGCTCAACCCTAAAGTCTTCAATTTTTTTATCTGGCTCAAAGCATGCCAGATCATTATCGGACAGTACGCCAAGGTAAACCCCATTCTCCGTAACCGCTACATGGGAAAATGTAGTTTCTTCAAAAAACTGAATGACCTCTTCCAAAGTCTCGGTGACCTCAAAAATGGGTATTGTTGTTATTATTTGATCTTGAATCTGCATTATGCTCGTATTATGTGCAAAATAGTAATTTAAAATCGCAAAAGGTATGCCTAATTCTTATTTTTGACGTTCTAAATTTGTATTCATGACAAAACTAAGCGTTAACATCAATAAACTGGCAACGCTGCGAAATTCTAGAGGGGGCAATATGCCAAACCTGATAAAATCCGCAACAGATATTGAATCCTTTGGCGCACAAGGAATAACCATACATCCAAGACCCGATGAAAGACATATTCACTACCAAGATGCTCATGATTTAAAGAACGTAGTCACTACAGAATTCAATATAGAGGGAAATCCAATTCCCAAGTTTATAGATATGGTATTGGCCATAAAGCCCACTCAGGTAACCTTGGTGCCAGACGCGGAAGATGCAATAACGTCCAACGCGGGTTGGGACACCATAAAACATAAAGATTTTTTGATTGAAGTCATCAAAACTTTCAAGGAGAATGGAATTCGGACTTCCATTTTTGTAGACCCTGATGCGGATATGGTCGAAGGAGCCTTTAAAGTTGGAACCGATAGAATTGAACTGTACACCGAGAGTTTTGCAAAAGAATTTTCTGAAGGAAAAAAAACAGAAAGCATTCAATCTTTTATCGCTGCAGCAGAAAAAGCAAACAAATTAGGATTGGGCATTAACGCAGGACATGATTTAAATCTGGACAACATTAAGTTTTTTAAAGAACATATCCCAAATTTGTTGGAAGTATCCATTGGTCATGCGCTTATATGTGAGTCGATCTATCTTGGACTGGAAAATGTCATCAACATGTACTTACACCGATTAAAATAATGGAACTGCTACATTCAAAGATACTGGGAGAAGGAAAACCTTTGTTGATTCTACATGGTTTTTTGGGGATGTCCGATAATTGGAAAACGCTAGGAAATCAATATGCTGAAAATGGCTACCAAGTCCATCTTATAGACCAACGAAATCATGGAAAAAGCTTCCACTCCATTCATTTTGATTATGATGTGATGAGTGAAGATTTGATAAGTTACATGAATCATCTTCAGATTGATAAAGCTGCCGTTATTGGACATTCCATGGGCGGAAAAACAGCCATGCAACTCGCAACGTCCAAACCAAAATTGGTATCAAAACTGATTGTTGCCGACATTTCGCCAAAATACTACCCTCCGCATCACCAACCTATTCTTGATGCATTACAAGAATTGGACTTTAATAAAATCACAAGCAGAAAAGAAGCGGACGAAGTGCTTTCCAAAAACATAACAGATTTTGGAACCCGCCAATTTCTATTGAAGAACCTTTACTGGGTAGCACAAAAAAAGCTTGGACTTCGCTTTAATATGGAAGTCCTAAAAGATAAAATGGACGAAATAGGGGAAAATATCAGTTCTACAGCTAATTATGAAGGTCCTACCCTATTTCTCCGCGGAGATCGTTCCGAATATATTCAGGCTAGTGACTTTCCAGAAATTAAAAAACACTTTCCAAATGCTTTAATTGAAATGGTTGAAAATGCAGGTCACTGGCTACATGCAGAAAACCCAAAACAGTTTTTTCAATTTACGGTCAAGTTTCTAAATTCATAAAAATTGACCGTTTTTATTATGCATGCATAATTTTTTTACCCATTTAATTGGCTGTATAACAAATTTAATATAGATTTGGTTAATTCTGGTTTAACCATAATTTAACATAAGTTAACTCTAACAGCTACTTAACATGAAAAAAATTTATGCCTTATTCCCTCTATTAGGTTTGTTCCTAATCGCATGTAGTGATGATGACACTGATGGAACCACTGTTGACCCAACTCCACCGGACCCGATTGTTTATACTTCGGGAACTGCAGACTTTTCAAATTATGTTGCGGTAGGAAATTCACTTACGGCAGGTTTTTCGGATAATGCCTTGTTTAGGGCAGGCCAAGAAGCTTCGTTCCCAAATATGCTTGCTACGAATTTTGCCTTAGCAGGTGGTGGTGCTTTCGAAATACCATTTATGGCAGACAATCTTGGTGGTGCAACGATAAACGGCTCCCCAGAAATTCCCAACAGGTTCATTTTGCTTTTTACGGCGAATGGTCCTGTACCCACAGTAAAAGCTGGTGTAGGAACTACCGAAATAACGGATAAATTATCAGGCACATTTAATAATATGGGAGTTCCAGGCTCTAAAAGTTACGAATTATTGGCACCAGGCTATGGTAGTTTGGCTGGTCTAGCCGTAGATGCTGCCAACCCTTACTTTGTACGATTTTCATCTGGAGAGGCTGCTACTGTAATTGGTGATGCTGCCGATCAAAACCCAAGCTTTTTCTCTTTATGGACAGGTTCCAATGATATCCTCTTGTACGCAACCAGTGGTGGCACAGGAACTTTTCAAGCTGATCCTATGGTGAGTCCAATGGATTATGCCAGAAACGATATTACCAACCCAACAGTATTTGCAGGTGTTATAAATAGTGCGTTAGAAGCGTTGACTGCTGGTGGGGCAGATGGAGTAATCGCCAATTTGCCCAATGTTACCGATATACCGTTCTTTACAACGGTTCCTTTTGCTCCTTTAGACCCAACCAATCCTGCATTTGGGGCACAAATCCCTGCGCTTAACGCTCAATTTGCTGGATTGAATTTAGTTTTCCAGGCACTTATGGTTCCCGAAAGACAGTTTATCTTTTCAGAAACCGCTGCCAGTCCTGTCATCATTAAAGATGAAAACCTTCCTAATTTATCTGCTCAAATAACTGGAGCTTTGATTATGAACGGTGTCGATGAAGCAACGGCAGGTTTAACTGGTCTTTTGTATGGACAGGCCAGACCTGCAAACGAAAATGATTTATTGGTTCTGCCCAGTAGACAAATAATTGCTGAAGCCAATGAAGAAGCTATAGCAATGTTAACAGGCATGAATGTCCCAGAAGAAACAGCAGCCCAATTGGCAGTGAATGGAGTTACATTCCCACTTGAAGACCAATGGGTAGTGACGCCAGAAGAACAAGAAGAAATAGAAACTGCTTTAACGGCATATAACCAAACTATAGAAACGCTTGCCACGCAATACAATCTAGCTCTCGTAGATATAAATTCATTGTTGACCGAGTTACGCGCAAGTGGTATTACACTGGCAGATGGTTCCGTGGTTACTTCTACTTTTGGAACTGGTGGTGGATTCTCATTGGACGGGGTACATCCTTCACCAAGAGGGTATGCGATTATAGCAAATGCCTTTGTAGCTGCCATAAACGAAAAATTTGGCTCTAACCTTCCAGGTGTAAATCCATTGGATTTTACAGGACTTTATATTGACTAGATACAGTTTTATTTAAGTATATTGAAAGCACCGTTTAAAAAACGGTGCTTTTTTAATTTAAAACCAATAGATATGAAACTTATTTTAAGGCTCTTGCTGAATGCCCTAGCAGTAATCATTCTTTCTTATGTACTACCAGGAGTTGGAGTGGATTCGATTACAACAGCGATTATCGTTGCACTCGTTCTCAGTATTTTAAACTTTATAGTAAAACCTATTCTCGTTATACTGACATTACCGATCACCATACTCACTTTAGGCCTGTTCTTATTGATTATCAACGCCATTATCATCTTAATAGCAGCTGAGTTTATTTCAGGTTTTCAGGTTTCCAGTATTTGGTGGGCCATCATTTTCAGTCTTCTGCTTTCATTTTTACAGTCAATTTTACAGTCGATTTTAAAAGAGGACAAAAAGAAATGATTCGCTTTGGTATTCAACACTTTAAAAAGTTGCTGCAAACAAGAAAATATATTACTTTTGCCACCCATTTTTGAATAGCAAAATAGGTAAGAGATGAACATTACTAAAGAGCAGATTGACGAGCTTAATGCAGTTGTAAAAGTTGCCATAAGCAAGGATGATTACCAAGATAAAGTTGAGAAAATTCTAAAAGACTACAGAAAACAGGCTAACATTCCCGGTTTTCGAAAAGGTCAGGTACCTATGGGCCTTATAAAAAAGCAATATGGAAAATCCGTATTGGTCGATGAAGTAAACAAACTACTTCAAGATAATCTTAATAAATATCTTACCGAAGAGAAATTAGATGTATTGGGCAACCCTCTACCCAAGCAACAGGATGATTTTGATTGGGACAATGAAAATCTTGATTTTGAATTTGAACTTGGTTTGGCCCCTAGTTTTGATGTTCAGGTGAAGACCAAGAAAGCGATTACCCAATACAAAATCGTTGCCGACAAAAAAATGATAGGGGAGCAAGTAGACCGCATCCAAAAACAGTACGGGAAATTGGTTTCTAAAACTGAGGTAGGGAAATTGGATGAAGTCACTGGTACTTTCGCTAATGAAACAGAAGAAATAGAGCACAAAACCACTATTGAACTAGATAAGATCAAAAGCAAAAAAGCTATTGATGCGCTGAACGGCAAAAAAGTTGGAGAATCGGTTACACTTAAGACCAAAGGCCTTTTTAAGGAAGATTATTTGCTTTCTAGCGCTCTTGGAATTGACAAGGAAAAAGCAGATAAACTAAATATAGAGGTTTCCTTTACCATTGAAGAAATCAACGAAAGAGAGCCTGCTGCATTGGACCAAGAGCTTTTTGACAAATTGTTCGGCAAAGACAATGTAAAATCAGAAAAGGAATTAAAGGAAAAAATAAAAGAAGATTCCGAAAAACAGTTTGAGCAACAATCCGATCAAAAACTGCTAAACGACATTACGGAAAAACTTATCGATAACACCAAGTTTGATTTACCAGCAGACTTTCTAAGAAAATGGATTCAAATCAGTGGTGAAAACCCATTGTCTGATGATGAAGCCAAAGAAGAGTTTGAAAAATCTGAAAAAGGACTTCGTTACCAACTCATCGAAGGGAAAATAATTAGAGATAACGACCTTCAAGTTCAAATGGACGAGCTGAAGGAATTTGCAAAAGGTTTCATTAAATCACAAATGGCACAGTACGGTCACCTAGACCCACAAGAAGAAGAATTGGAAAATATAGCCATGCGTGTTCTTGGCAACCAAGATGAAGTAAAAAGACTGTCGGAACAGTTAATGAGTCAAAAACTGTTGGATTTCTATAAAGAAAATGCCAACCTTAAAGTAAAGGAAGTCACTTACGATGATTTCGTAAAGGAAGCTTACAGCTAAAGTCAAGCTAAAAGAAAATTGAGTATCTTTATAGTGCCGAAAATTATAATTTTCGGCACCTTTTTTTAAAGCAAATTCGAAAAAAATTCTATGGATTACGGAACAGAATTTAAAAAATACGCCACCAAACATCATGGGATAAATAGTATGTACTACGACCAAATCATGAGCAGTATGTATCCTATGAACATGACCCCTAACATTATTGAGGAAAGACAGCTCAATGCAATTGCAATGGATGTCTTCTCCAGGTTAATGATGGACCGCATTATATTTTTGGGCACAGGTATCAACGACCAAGTTGCCAATATCGTACAGGCACAGTTACTCTTTTTAGAAAGTGCAGATGCTGTAAAGGATATCCAAATCTACATTAATTCCCCTGGCGGAAGCGTTTATGCCGGGTTGGGAATTTATGACACCATGCAGTTTATAAAACCAGATGTGGCCACCATATGTACGGGAATAGCAGCCTCTATGGCCGCTGTACTGTTGTGCGCAGGACAGGAAGGGAAAAGAAGTGGCCTTACCCATTCTAGAGTAATGATCCACCAACCGTTATCTGGAGCTCAAGGACAGGCAAGTGATATTGAAATTGCAGCAAAAGAAGTTCTTAAAATAAAGGATGAATTATATCAAATCATATCCAACCACTCAGGTCAAACTTTTGACAAAGTATATGAAGATAGTGACAGAGATTACTGGATGAAGGCGGAAGAGGCCAAAAAATATGGTATGATCGATGAAATTTTGGTAAGGGAAACATCCTAAATCCGACTATTTTCGTCGGAAAATGGAGCTTTAATACACGTCAAACCCCAATTTTTTACGTTATTAGTGGTTGAACCCATGAGTTAATATAGTATGGCAAAGGAAAACTTGGAATGTTCATTTTGTGGAAGAAAAAAACCAGAGACCAATCTTTTGATTGCTGGTCTCGATGCCCATATATGCGATAGGTGCATTGAACAAGCCCACAGTATCGTTGCGGAGGAATCCAAACAATCCAAAAACCAAGATCTTTCTTCTGAGTTGGTCTTAAAGAAGCCCATGGAGATACGAGATTTCTTGGATACATTTGTAATTGGACAAGATCGCACAAAAAAAGTAATGTCCGTTGCCGTATACAACCACTACAAAAGGCTCTTACAGCCAAAAGGCAAAGAAGATGATGTAGAAATACAGAAAAGCAACCTTGTCATGGTTGGGCAAACAGGTACAGGGAAAACATTGATTGCAAAAACCATTGCACGGATGCTGAATGTTCCCTTGGCCATTGTAGATGCTACGGTACTTACTGAAGCAGGATATGTTGGGGAAGATGTTGAAAGTATCCTAACACGTTTGCTACAAGCCGCGGACTACAACCTGGAAAAGGCAGAAAGAGGAATCGTTTTTATAGACGAGATAGATAAAATTGCAAGAAAAAGTGATAATCCTTCAATTACCAGAGATGTCTCTGGGGAAGGTGTACAACAAGGTCTTCTAAAACTACTTGAGGGTACTGTAGTAAATGTACCACCAAAAGGAGGCCGTAAGCATCCTGACCAAAAGTTTATAGAGGTCAATACTGAAAATATCCTTTTCGTAGCTGGTGGTGCTTTTGATGGTATTGAGCGTATCATTACCAAACGATTGAACATGCAAGCGGTAGGGTACAGTGCTTCTAAGTTAGAGGACAACCTAGATAGCGAGAATATTCTTCAATACATTATACCCAAAGATTTAAAAGAATTTGGTCTTATTCCTGAAATCATCGGGAGGCTGCCTGTGCTAACCCACATGAATCCTTTGGATGCAAAAACTTTAAGAGCAATCTTAACGGAGCCAAAAAACGCCATTATTAAACAATATGAAAAGCTTTTTGATATGGATGGGATTTCTTTCAGTATCACCGAACAAGCTCTGACCTATATTGTAGAAAAGGCAGTAGAGTACAAACTAGGGGCCAGAGGCCTACGTTCTCTGTGCGAAGCGGTATTTACCGATGCGATGTTTACGTTACCGAGCAGTGAGGAAAAAGAATTTAAGGTTACCAAGGCTTATGCAGAAGAAAAACTATCGCACGAGACCATCAAAAAGCTAAAAGCGGTATCCTAAGAATTAAACTACTTTTTTAGTCACCTTTTCCAAAAGATTTAGGCATACCTCTGCAATAATCTTCTCATCGGAATATAGTTGATGGCCAAAATTTGATATCACATTCAAGTCCACACCAACTTTATCCGCCCATTCTGTACTTGGCTTAAAAGCATCGCATTCTCCAAAAATGAGATTCAACACGGTGTTCGGTGCTGTTTCTTCTAACCTAACTCTAGTAGGGGATATCGCAGTTAAGGATTTTATGGGTAATCCCTTTAACGCAGCTTTCCATGCAATTGTTCCACCAGTGCTAAAGGCCAAATAATGACTTGGCTGTTTTTCTTTCTGTATGAGATGTGTCACTGCAGTTTCAATACCGCCATCCACAAACGCTTTGTGTATATTTTTTTCAGTAGAAACCGGAACGTCGATATTTCCAAGTTGTTGGCAATCATAGAAGACTATGTCGTAGTACTGTTGCAAATACCCAAAATAGGAAGTAATCCAAAGTCCTTTTTTTACTCCCCACATATCTGAGATAACAACTAATTTTTCTGCCATAGTACAATTGGTATTTTTTAATTAAAAGGTTGATTGGTTTAAATTTCATCAATAAACGCAGAAAAACACTATTTAATTGTTCATCCGAAGCAATTCTTCGATGTAAGCCCTTTCATTGGAAAGTCGTGGAATCTTATGTTGCCCCCCTAATTTGCTCTTGGATTTTAGCCAATCATGGAATAAATTCTGCCGTGCAATATGAATTTTTGGCATGCGCAACGTAATATTATTGTACCGTTTCGCCTCGTAGTCGGAGTTTAATGATTTTAGTGCATTATCCAAAAATTCGGTAAAATAAGCAATATCCTTTGGTTGCTTTCTAAACTCTATGATCCATTCATGAGCTCCTTTCTCATTCTCTACCATAAAAATCGGAGCTGCGGTATAATCCATTATTTCCGCATTGGTCTTTAGACAAACTTGCTTTAGGGCTTCCTCCGCATTTTCTATAATAAGTTCTTCGCCAAAAACATTAATATGGTGCTTAGTACGTCCCGTTATTTTTATTCTATAAGGATTTTTGGATGTAAACCTAACCGTATCTCCTATATTGTAACGCCATAGACCCGCATTGGTTGTAATGATCACAGCATAATTCACACCTATTTTAACCTCCCAAAGTGGTATAACTTTTTGATTGTTTCCATAGGAATCCATAGGGATGAACTCATAAAAAATCCCATAATCCAACATCAACAATAAATCTTCAGAATTGTTTCGATCCTGAATACCAAAAAAACCTTCCGAAGCATTATAGGTCTCGTAATAATTAAATTTTTTCCGCGGCAATAATTTCTTGTACTGGTCTTTATATGGGGTAAAACTCACGCCCCCGTGAAAATACACCTCTAAATTTTCCCATACCTCAAAAAGATGGTTCTTACCTGTTTTCTCCAATACATCGTTCAACAATACCAACATCCACGAAGGAACCCCCGCCAAGCTTGTCACATTTTCACGAATGCTTTCCTGGATTATGGCCTCTAATTTTGACTCCCATTCGCTCATTAAGGAGACCTTATTGCTTGGTGTACTGCTATATTCTGCCCATAAAGGCATATTATCGATTAAAATAGCTGACAAATCACCAAAAAAGGTCCCGTTGTCCTCATAAAGTTCTTTGCTCCCACCCAATCTAAGGCTCTTGCCATTAAATAATTGGGAGTTTTCATTATTGTTCAAATACAGACAAAGCAAATCCTTGCTCGACTTATAATGGCAATCTTCCAGAGCTTCCATACTAACGGGTATGAACTTACTTTTTGCATTGGTAGTACCACTACTCTTGGCAAACCATTTTATGGTTGTGGGCCAAAACAAGTTTTGTTCCCCTCTGCGGGTCCGTTCTATGATATTGGAAATTTCTTCATATCTGGTAACCGGAACTCTATTTGCAAAATCCTCGTACTTTTTAATATCTGAAAAACCATATTGCTTACCAAGCATGGTATCTTTGGAAAAATCCACTAAATATTTTAATACCTCATCCTGCACATCTAAAGGGTATTTTAAAAAAAGTTCTATTTGATGGTAGCGTTTTTTGAGCAACCAAGATGCTATGGAGTTAAATAAGGGTATTGGCATTTTTAGGTATCTTTAACCTAGAATTATTGTTAGGTGTATTAGCTAAAATAGGCTATCTAACGTTCATTATCAAATCAGGTTTAAAACATACGTATCCCAATATGCTTTACGAAGGAGTACTCCGAAAAATGCAAACAGAAATAGGAAATCCCATTCAATACTTTTTAGTTTTTGACAACGATTTCCTGAACATGAACCAACTGTTGAACAAGGAATTACAGCTGGATTTTATAAAGTTCCAGTGTCTTAATTGCGGAAAGGACAAACCTATCTACCGACAAGGTTTTTGCAAGTCGTGTTTTTTCGAAACACCATCAGCAGGTGACTGGATCATGAAACCTGAATTGAGCACAGCTCATTTGGATAAAGAAGACCGTGATTTGGAATATGAAAAACGAGTGCAACTACAACCACATATTGTTTATTTGGCAAACTCCAGTAATGTTAAGGTAGGAGTAACCCGAAAAACCCAAGTACCAACTCGATGGATAGACCAAGGAGCGCACGAAGCCATCGAAATTGTAGAAGTTCCCAATCGCTATTTAGCCGGAATCACGGAAGTTGCTTTAAAAGATTACGTGAGCGATAAAACAAGTTGGCAAAAAATGCTGACCAACCGTATTGAAGATGTAGATTTGGTAGAGTGGCGTGACAAACTACGGGCGAATATACCAGAAGAAGCGTCTGAATATTTTTTAGAAGAAAAAACAGAGACCCATATGGATTTTCCAGTATTGGAATATCCTGAAAAAGTAAAAAGCCTTAATCTGGACAAAAACCCTAGTTATACTGGAACTTTAAAGGGCATTAAGGGACAATACCTCATCTTTGAGGATAGCACGGTTTTTAATATTCGTGGGAATGAGGGGTACTATGTTGGGCTTGGCATCAGTTGAGGATTACTCCGTTTTAGCAATATATCAACTAGACATATTTTCCCAATAAATCCGTGCTTTGAAAAAGTCAACGTTTATAGATTATCAAAATATAGAGCAATGCTAATTTTCAAACAAAACTACTTATTCGGATTTGTACTATTAGTTATTTTCTTCGGCTGCAAAACTGAGCAAAATAAAAAAAACAAGGAGCTGGAAAGAAAAATAGAGCTGAATTCAAAACATAAAGATTTTGAAAACTTAATTTCCATAGCAAGCTGTTCAGGGCCAGATATTACTTACTCCACAGAAGTACACTCCACTAAAAACGGATATACTTATTTTAAACAACAATACGGATCAGGGAAAGAGGACTACGAAGCTACCATATTTGATAAAACAAAAGGTTTTACTATAGATAAGAACGGTAATGCAATAGATACTTTATCAAAAGAATCCATAGAAATAATAAGAGGTCACGAATTTCACAAAATTCACATTACCCCAAATACATTTTTTAACGCTATCAAATTTGAAGAAGAAACACAGTACCAAGAAAAACCTTGTGAAAAATATACAGGTACGGACGTATTGAATAATCCAATAACCCTATATTACAGTAGAAAGGAAAAATTGATACTAGGGGTCAAATTATCAAACCCCAATGACACAACAGAACAAATAGAGATTAAATACAAAGAGTGGATGGAAAGTGATATTGGGAAAATAGCCAAAAAGGTTGAAATCATTCAAGGAGGAAAAGACATCTATCAATTCCATTATAAAAGTATTATAATTAATGATAAAGAATTTAGGGAGTTCTCCCTAAAAAATCATAAAGCATTTATTTCAGTAGATTGAAAGCTACTCCACTGAATCTTTTTTCTTCTTCTTTTTACCCAAAAGTCCACCTAAAATAGACTTAGCAGCTTCTTTTACAGGCTCTTTTTTGGCTTGGGCCGAATCTACTTTAGCCGTATCTTTCTTTGTACTCCCTAATAATGAACCCAATGCTTCCTTCACTCCTCCACTATTCCCTATTTTGGTAGAATCTGAATCATCGGTCTTAAATACATCACCCAATAGATCTTTTGCAGTATCCTTACCTTTATTGAGTAGCTTTTGTTTCTGTATTTCCACCAATTGGTTGGTAAGTTTTGTAACACCAGAACTTAAATCCGTGCTGACCGTTGGACTGGTATAATTTCCGCCTATGCTGGCAACCACGGGAATCGTTAAATCTTCGAGACTGTCATCGTCCAACTTGGCGATAAGCCCGTTTACTTCGCTACCTAAATATTTAGCTGGCACTTGTAGTGTAGCTTTATACTGGAGCTCCCTATCGAACGTATGGCTACCATCCACATTAACGGCAATATCCTTATAATTTAAAGTAAATGGCTCTACATTGACTGCACCATTTTTAAAGCTCAAGGCAGTTTTTAAATCACTTAGATCCAAATCTTTGGTATTCAAAAAACTTAGTTTATTATCCAAAGCAGAAAGTAAAGGTGCATTTTTAGTATCAACTTTTGTAGAAAGGAGTTCTGCAATCAATCCCCCAGATATTGTAGCCAAATTAGGTGTAAAATCTTCTTTTAGATTTCCAGAGATTTTAATGTCTGAATTCAACTTTCCCTGAAGCGCACTGGCCAAGGGTGCCAATACTTTAAACAACTCTAAAGACTGAAAAGACTCACTTATACCAAAATTGTCCATTCCCAAATCCAAATCGAACGTTGAAACTTTCTCCTTGGTGGATACTGAACCGGCAACACCTAAAACCCCTCCAAAAAGGTTCGATTTCAGGTTCTTTAACGTTGCCGTTTCATCCCTTATTACCAATGTCCCTTCAACATTTTTTAGTGTAAGGTTGTCATACAGCACGGTATTTGCCTTTGCGTCTATGGTACAATCCAAAAAAGATGGAATCTTAATTCTTTCGTTCGTGTTTGAAGATGGGGTATTTTCATCGATATTGGTTTCTTCGGTTTGCGCCTCACCTTCCTCTTCTTCTACCATAAAATCGTTCAAGGCAAATGTATTGGACGTCAATGCGAAGTTCCCTTCAACTTTTTCATCATTGAACATAAATCCCAATAAATTGGTCAGCGTCCCTGTGGTATTAAAATCTGTACTTCCAGTTTTTCCATTGAAAGAATTCAAGGAAACCGTTTGTGGGTTAAACGTAATAGCAGCCTCACTTACCATAACTGGATTCTTTAATTCTTCCGAAGCATATTCAAAGCCCCTTACATCTATCGTACCGCTTGTTTTGGTATTCTGATATTGTTTTTTCTCCAAAGAAGCCATATCAAAAGCCGTGGTAACATTGGCATTCATGATGCCTTTAAGATTATAATCAGCAGGAACAGGGTACGCCTGTGAAATATTTGCCAAGTTTATTCTACCGTCCATATGGGCATTCACTTTGGTATTGCCCAATAAATCTGTAATCTTGGAGTTTAGGTTGAACTTATCCTCATCAATGGTAAAAGACAGCTTTTTAATATCCACATAGGTATCTTCGGTTATCCCCGTAGTATTATTGATTTCCGTGTCAATAAAGACATTCCGTACCGTTTTTGGTAAATCCGGATATTTGAACGAAGCATTTTCCGAGTTCATTTTAATGCTGAACGTTGGAATATGCGTTTCATCCACAATACCCTTAAACTGTCCATTCACCTCAAAATTACCCGCGGTCTTTACATCTTCGATATTTTTTGAATAGGCTTCCGGAATGACCGCCAAAAAGTTTTTAAAGTCCGATGACGGTGTCTTAAATGTAATGTCCACTTCTTGGCTTTCTTCGTTCACCTTGATAAATCCATCAAAAACCAAGGGCAGTTGGTTCACCAAAGCCTTGTTTTCCAAAAACGAGTATTTGTTTTCTTTTAAATCGATGCCGATAAGGGCGTCCAATGAAAGCTTATTCTTATTTAAATATTTGGTGCTGTCCATTTCAAAGGACACCAAAGCATCCGTCAGCGTTTTTAATTGTGAGTTCTCTAAAGAAAGGTCACCAGTACCTGAATGGTTCATCTCAGAAATGACCAAGTGCATTCCAGTGGCAAAGTCATCATATATAATTTCTGTGTTGTTGATTTCATAAGCATCCAATGCCAAGGTAAAGTTGTTGGAAGTTTCTTCTGATACGGCAGTTGCATTCGTTTCATCTTCTATAGCAATATCGTAATTGGCATTCTCATCTTCATCTACCTTAATATGGAGTTTTGCACCATCTATTTTCAAGCTTTGAATGGCTATAGGGTCTTCTGCACTTTTAAAAAGTTCCTTGATAGACATTTTAAGTTCAATTTCTTCTGATGCAAACAATGTATCACCTTCAAAAGGGGCTTTGTTCACCAAAGAAATCTTTTTAAGTCCCACATTTGCATTGGGAAAACTTTTTATCAGACTAAGGTCAGCCTCATCAAAATCCAACGTAGCATTAATGCTATTATTGACCTTGTTCTTGATAATATCCGCTATTCTGCCTTCCAACAGAAAGGGAACAGCAGCAATCAATACAATAAAAATCAGTAGGGTTATTCCAGTAATCTTAAGGGCCTTTTTCTTCATACTTGAATATTTTGGGACAAAATAAAGAAGAAGCCGTCAATCCAAAGGTATCTCCTCCCCTATTTTTAAGTTAAATCTTTTACGTATTAGATATACGAAAAGATAGAGCAAAGGGGTATCGAAGGCTGCAATAAAGATTTTGAAAAGGAATCCGCTAACGACCAAACCGTAGAATTTATCCCATGGCAATACACCAAAAGCGCATAATAACCCTACTACGGTAACGGTATCAACCAACTGTGAGGTAAATGTGGAAAAATTATTTCTGAGCCATAGCATTTTCCCCTTGGTCACCCTTTTCCAAAAGTGATAGATAGAAATATCGATATACTGTGCAAAGAGGTAGGCCAGCATGGATGCCAATACGCCTAATGGAGATAAACCAAAAACCTTGGTGAAAGTTTCGTCATCAATTCCCGAATCGACAATAGCGGGAACTTCATTGGCGATAAAGATGATGAGCATAGAGAACACTGAAGCGAAAATACCTGCCGTGACCACCTGGTTGGCTTTCTTCTTTCCATAGATCTCAGAAATCAAATCCGTAATCAGAAACGTTATGGGGTATGGTAAAATCCCAACGGAAAGCTCGAACAAAGGAGCGCCAAAAACGGTCGTATCTCCAAAAGGTTCCCAAAAAAAGAATTTTTGAAAAATAAGATTGGAGACCACCAAAGAAGTAATGAACAATGCGCCCAAGTACAGATAAATGGAAAACGCAGCTTTCTTATCTTTTTGCGTCATTCCTTATTTAATGTTTAAGCTGAAGGGCATTTTGGCTTGAATTCCCTTTTGTTCGGTAATTTGTTTAAGCTCTTTTAAAATCTGATATGCTTCAAGACCTATTTCCTCTTGAATCAAAGCATCGCCCAATTTAGATTTAGCTCCTCCAAAATCTTCCATCAACCGTTCAAAATCAGATTTATATTTTGGATATTTTCGTATTCCGTAATCATCCAACTCGACCATCTCTGCCGCTGCCGCAATAGCATCGTCCAAGCTTCCCAATTCATCTACCAGACCATTCTCTTTTGCGTCCACTCCGCTCCAAACCCTACCTTGCGCTAAAGAATCCACTTGTGCCACGCTCATGTTCCGACCTGAAGCAACCCGTTCCAAAAATGTTTCATACGTATCTTCTATACCTTCCTTGAGTACACTTCTAAAGGTTTCGTTCATAGGCTCGAACAGCGAGTAGTCAACCGAGTTTTTATTTGTTCCTACTTGCTCTGCATTTATTCCAATATCACCCGCTAACTCATTTGCGTTGGGGATTACTCCAAAAACACCTATAGAACCGGTAATTGTAGTAGGTTCAGCAAAAATTTTATCCCCTGCAACACCTATATAATACCCTCCTGAAGCGGCAACATTTCCAAAAGAAACCACCACGGGTTTTATCGCTTTTGCCAACTCAATTTCTCTCCAGATAATATCGGATACCAATGCACTACCTCCTGGTGAATCTATACGAAGAACGATAGCTTTTACACTCTCGTTATCCACTGCTTTCTGCAAAGCAGTTGTAATCAACCCTTGCCCAATGGTCTCCTTGTTTCCCTCACCATACATTATCTCGCCCTGAGCATAGACCACGGCAATTTTATCCTTTCCTTTTCGTAACCTTTTATTTCTTGTTACCTGAATGTAATCGGTGAATTCAACATAATTAACATCAGTGTTTTCGTCCAATCCAATTTTTTCCTTGAGCAGCGCTTCATACTGATCAGCATGTAAACTACCATCAATAAGACCAGAAGCTACCGCATATGATGGCGTTCTGCCACCGAGCGTGTCCGCAATAGCGTTTAAATCTTGTTCGTTAATGTCACGGGCAGCAGAAATATCAGAAACCATGGTATCCCATAATGAAGTAATCAATTCCTTGATTTGGGCGCGGTTTTCAGAGCTCATGGTATCTGATAAAAAAGGTTCTACAGCGGCTTTGTACTTTCCATGGCGGATCACTTCCATTTTTATGCCGGTTTTTTCCTGTAAGCCTTTAAAATAAAGTACTTCTGTGGCAAGTCCTTTAAAATCCATCCCACCTACAGGATTTAAGTACATTTTATCTGCCACACTGGCCAAATAATAGTCTTTTTGGGTATAAAAGTCGGAATGGGCATAAATGAACTTCCCCGCTGATTTGAAGTCCAGTAGCGCTTTTCGTATTTCTTGGGTCTGTGCAAGACCTGCTTGTAAAAAACTTGTTGCTATACTTATTCCTTTGATTTTTTCATCACCCTTTGCAACTTCAATAGCATGCAAAATATCGTCAAGTCCGGCTTCATCACTCAACAATCCTACAAAAGGGTCGGTTTCATCACGGCCTACATAATCCTTTATAGGATTCGTAAAACGCAATTCCAAAATAGAATTATCCTTAACCACCACACCATCTTCTGCACTGCCCACTAAAGTCGCAAAAATGACAAACATCACCACCACAAGTCCGAATGCTACCAAACATCCCAAAATTGCAGCTAATAGATTTCTTAAAAATTTCATGAAAGCAACATTTTATTTTTATTCAAATATAACCATTGTTGTATTGTTTTGTTTACTTTGTTTTCTTGATTATGGATGAGACAAAAAAGACATATCTTTCTTTGGGCAGCAACATGGGGAACCGCCATTTGATGCTCCAAAAGGCAATCTTTAGTATTCGGGAAAAAGTAGGTGAGGTTGTACAAGTTTCGGCGGTATATGAAAACCCGGCAGTAGGGTTCGAGGGAGCGGATTTCTTGAATGCCTGTATCATGGTAGAAACTAAGTTCTCGCCCATAGAAGTCCTGCATACCATTTTACAGATCGAGAGCGACTTTGGCCGTGAGCGAAGGCACTCGAATGGCTACCAATCCAGAACACTGGACATTGATATTATTCTTTATGAAAGAGAAATTATTAAGACCGAAAATCTGGAGATTCCCCATCCTAGAATGGATACCAGAAATTTTGTCCTGAAACCGTTGGCCGATATTGCACCACAATACTATCACCCCATTCTTAACAAGGATATCCGCAATTTACTGCAACAATGCAAAGATCGAAGCAATGTTAAGAAATCAAAATACAAGCTGTTCAAAAACAGGTCAGCCCTTTTTTCGCAATTACAGTTTATTGCTATAGAAGGCAACATTGGCGCCGGAAAGACAACACTCTCCAAAATGATTGCCGAAGACTTTAATGCCAAATTGGTCTTGGAACGATTTGCGGACAATGCTTTTCTTCCCAAGTTCTATGAAGACAAATCCCGTTACGCCTTTCCCTTAGAAATGTCTTTTTTAGCAGATCGTTACCAACAATTTACGGATGATACCTCACAGTTCGACCTTTTCAAAAGCTTTATGGTGAGCGATTACGACATCTTTAAATCGTTGATCTTTGCAAAGATTACGCTTCAAAAAGAGGAGTTCGATTTGTACAGAAAGGTTTTCAATTTCATGTACAAAGAGGTAAAAAAGCCTGAAATCTATATTTATCTCTATCAAAACACGGAAAGATTACTGGCCAATATTAAAAAGCGGGGAAGGGACTATGAGCAAAATATAGATGCGCAATATCTGGATAAAATAAACAGAGGGTATTTAGATTTTATAAAAGGACATCCAAACCAAAATAGTATGATTTTGAATTTAGGTGATTTGGATTTTGTGAACAATCCGCAGGATTATGAAAAAGTTTTGAAACAATTGGATGAACGAATTCTTTCATCGTTGTTTTGATATTTTAAGAGAATTTTAGGGAAATGTTTGCATATAAGAAATGGTTTTGTTTTATTAGCCCTCTCTAATAGAGGAACTAACTAACTCAAACTATATGTTTAGCCCTGATTTTTCAGGGCTTTTTTGTTTTTTTGAAGATTGATTTTAGACCAAATGTCCCACACTACCACCCCTGCACTTACCGAAATATTCAAAGAATGTTTTGTCCCAAATTGAGGAATTTCCAGCACCAGATCGCTTGCGGAGACCACTTCTTGCGACACCCCTTTGACCTCGTTTCCAAAAATAAGCGCCATAGTAGATTTTTCAGCGGTATGAAAACTATTTAGCATCACCGCGTTTTCCGCCTGCTCCACAGCAATCGTTGTTATACCCATCGTTTTAAGTTCTTTGACCAGCTCCAAAGTGTCTTTTCGATATTCCCAATCCACGCTTTCAGTGGCCCCTATGGCCGTTTTTCGAATATCCTTATGAGGTGGTGTGGCGGTAATGCCACAGAGATATATTTTCTTTATCAAGAACGCATCAGCAGTTCTAAAGACCGAACCAATATTATTAAGACTGCGGATATTGTCCAAAATCAACAGAATTGGGGATTTTTCAGCTTTTTTAAAATCAGTCACATCCAACCGACCTAACTCATCATTTTCTAGTTTACGCTTCATATTTTTCAACCATTGCCCCTAAAATATCAACAATAATTCTTGGAGTACTATTAAAACGGTATTTTCGTCCTTACCCGAATTAGCAAAAATAAAAGAATAAAACCGCTTTGGCAGCTTCATCAAAAACAAAGAAAGTCACCCCTTTAATGCAGCAGTACAATGCTATCAAGACCAAACATCCTGATGCATTGCTATTGTTCAGGGTTGGTGATTTTTACGAAACCTTTGGAGAAGATGCTATTAAAGCTTCCAAGATTTTAGGAATCATTCTCACCCACCGAAACAACGGTGGTGACAAAACGGAACTGGCCGGCTTTCCACACCATTCTTTAAATACGTATCTGCCCAAGTTGGTAAAAGCAGGGCAACGCGTGGCTATCTGTGATCAGCTCGAAGACCCAAAACAGACCAAGACCATCGTAAAACGTGGCGTAACTGAGCTGGTGACGCCCGGAGTGGCCCTCAACGATGATATTTTGTCCGCAAAAAGCAACAATTTTTTATGTGCCCTGCATTTTGGACGAAAGAAATTTGGAATCTCGTTCTTGGATATTTCAACTGGAGAATTTCTAACTTCAGAGGGGTCTGCGGAACAAATGGACAAATTGCTTCAGAATTTTGCACCCAACGAGGTTTTGGTTTCCAAAAACCATAGGAAAGAGTTTTTAGAAATATTTGGGTCGCACTATCATAGTTTCTTTCTCGAAGATTGGATCTTTCAAGAAGATTATGCCCATGAAAGCTTGAACAATCATTTCAAAACAAAAAGTCTTCAAGGTTTTGGCATTGAACACCTCAATTATGGCATTGTTTCGGCTGGAGCGGTATTACATTATTTGTCCGAGACGCAACATCGGCAACTGCAGCACATCAATAAAATCCAAAGAATTGCCGAAGAGGAATATGTTTGGATGGACCGCTTCACCATTCGCAACCTTGAATTATATCAATCCAACAATATAAATGCAGTTACGCTTTTGGACGTAATCGACAAAACGATTTCCCCAATGGGCGGAAGGCTTTTAAAAAGATGGTTGGCCCTGCCCCTAAAAAATATCGATAAAATACAGCAACGCCATCAAGTAGTCTCATTCTTAAAAGAGGAAGAAGCCCCACTTGATAAAATCCAACAATGGATCAAGCAAATTGGGGACTTAGAGCGGTTAATATCAAAACTGGCCACAGGAAAAATAAACCCAAAAGAAGTTATCCAGCTTAAAAATTCTCTTGAGGCCGTTGTTCCCATAAAACAATTGGCATGTGAAAGTTTGGATGTTTCCTTGCAGGATATTGGTAAAAAATTGGATACTTGTGAAGCACTTCGCACCAAAATAAAAGAGGTGCTGAACGAAACTGCACCCGTAAATTTAGCAAAAGGCAGTACGATAGCGGAAGGATACTCTTCGGAATTGGACGAACTTAGGGATTTGGCTTTTTCGAGCAAGGATTACCTCGACAAGATGCTACAGCGAGAAACCGAGGAAACGGGAATCTCTTCGCTTAAAATAGCATCCAACAACGTTTTTGGATATTACATTGAAGTACGTAACACCCATAGGGACAAGGTACCGGAATCTTGGATACGTAAGCAAACCCTTGTCAATGCAGAACGCTACATCACTGAGGAACTAAAAGAATATGAGACCAAAATTCTTGGTGCCGAAGAGCGGATCTATAGTTTAGAGCAGCAATTGTTCGAGCAATTATTGGTTTGGATGCAGGAGTACATTGGCCCCGTTCAAAAAAATGCCCATTTGATCGCACAACTGGACTGTCTCTGCGGATTTGCCCAATTGGCAAAAGAAAATGCATATGTAAATCCAGAGATGAGCTCCTCAACAGATTTAGAAATCAAAGATGGGCGACATCCCGTTATTGAAAAACAGTTGCCGCTGGGAGAAAGCTATATTACCAATGATGTGGTCCTGAACAGGGATACACAACAGATCATTATGATTACCGGTCCAAATATGAGCGGTAAGTCCGCTATACTTCGCCAGACGGCGCTTGTTGTGCTTCTTGCCCAAATGGGAAGTTTTGTTCCTGCTTCTTCAGCCAAAATTGGGGTTGTGGACAAGATTTTTACTCGTGTGGGCGCCAGTGACAATATCTCTATGGGAGAATCTACCTTTATGGTGGAAATGAACGAGACCGCCTCTATTTTGAACAATCTTTCAGAGCGCAGTTTGGTACTCTTGGATGAGATCGGTAGGGGAACCAGTACGTATGATGGTATTTCCATAGCATGGGCCATATCAGAATACCTGCATGAGCACCCTACAAAAGCAAAAACACTTTTTGCAACACACTACCACGAGCTCAACGAAATGACGAATACGTTCGGTAGAATCAAAAATTATAATGTATCCGTAAAAGAACTGAAGAACAATGTTCTTTTCTTACGGAAACTGGTTCCCGGCGGTAGTGAGCATAGCTTTGGCATCCATGTGGCAAAAATGGCAGGAATGCCGCAACAGGTGATTCTTAAAGCCAATAAAATTCTTAAGAAACTTGAAAAATCCCATTCCAGTGAAGAAATGACGGACAAGCTGCAAGCGGCACAGAACGAGATGCAGCTTAGCTTTTTTAATTTGGACGACCCGCTTTTGGAGGAAATCAAAGAGGAGATACTGCATTTGGACATTGATACGCTCACCCCGGTTGAAGCTCTAATGAAACTCAACGAGATCAAACGGTTGTTGGGGAAAAAGAAAAAGGCAAGTTCTTGAAATTTGCCAATTCTTCCCTTGGTAAGGATACAATCGGAAAAGAAGATTTCGCAACAAGTGCGGAATGACAAACCCCAAAGAATTTTCGGATTGAAAATTCTTTGGGGTTTGCAGAAATGTATTAAATTTGCATCCGCATCGGTAAAACTGATGTTTATTGATGTTCTTTTAAAATGCGAAAATAGCTTCCCGATAGCTATCGGGAGTAGAGCATAAGATTTGAAAAGAATCTTGCTCTTATCGCTTTTTTATAAAACGCGAAAATAGCTCAGTTGGTAGAGCATCACCTTGCCAAGGTGGAGGTCGCGGGTTCGAATCCCGTTTTTCGCTCAACTTCGACTCCGCTCAGTCTACTGGAGTGGAGTTTTTTTATAAAATTTAAATACCTTATTTGGTATTTAGGCTCGAGTGGTGGAATTGGTAGACACGTTGGACTTAAAATCCAATGGCCATTGTGGCCGTGCGGGTTCAAGTCCCGCCTCGAGTACGATTAAAAAGCCTTTACTTAGTAAGGGCTTTTTTTATGGAGCAAAGCACATAAAAACGGGGCTTTGTGCACTACCTCATAAGCAAATCCCCAATTTGAACATAACAAGCCCAGTTATTCTTTGATCTTCAGATTATTTGTCTTGGTCAATAATCCTCGGGGCAAGTCCACAAAGCATTAAAACATCAAGTTCCAAATGGGTTCGTTTAAAAAATTCGTGACAATACGTGAGATCCGTGTTCGAATACGTAAGACGAAACAAGACAAAAGAACAGGCCAAACCGCGGGGAACTAAACCCAATTAGGGATCAAAGACCCCTCCCACAAAAATCCATACAAGGCATCCGTCAATCCAAAACGGCCATCCGTCAATCCACACCCTATATAAATTGGCCAGCGCCCTATTTTCGCCCAATATTAAGTTTAAAACCTAAAATCATGAAATTATTTAGACTATGTACCATTGCCATATGTGCCTTGGCACTGTGCACGATCTCTTGCTCGGACGGGGAAGATGGAACGGACGGCATTGATGGGATCGAAGGAAAAGATGGGGACAACGGCAGTAACGGGACCAATGGCGTTAATGGGCAAAACGGACAGGACGGTGTCGGTTTTGATGAACTGACAAAGTTCGGTGACATTACTGTACAGTTGGTAGGCACCCGGCCGGACGATGAACCGTTTTCCGATTCCAAAACCTATAGGTTCGCGCCCGTGGAGGCCGGCGTATTAAATTCTACAAACGATGTGCAGATCTTTCCGTTTGGGGGGGGCGCCACCTATCAATTTCAAATTGCTCGCTTCTATGCCAATCCCGATGATATCCATAACGATAACTTCATCTCCTTTTATATCCTGATCAACAATGTTGGGGAGGAAGATGAATCTTTACTTAATGCAACCATAACCATAAATAACCATGCCGTTATAGATGATGGCAAGTTCTTCATTATGAACGACTTCTTTTCATCAGGTATGCCGAACACCCTTATTCCCGAGTTCGAATTCTCCGATATGGCCTTCGACCCAGATACCAACCACCTTTCTTTTGCATATAGGCTCTTGGCAACGGCTGATGGCAACAGTTCAGAAAATGACCTGACCGTTACGGGAGCAGTGGACGTAACCCTTTTGGAACAGATCCCGCTACCGGACGACGAATAATAACCATAAAACAAAAATCATAAAACATAAGATCATGAAGCTATTAAAATTGTTGGGCATTGCCCTTTGCACCCTGTCGCTATGCACGGTTTCTTGCGCTCCCGAGGATGGAGCCGACGGAACAAACGGTATAGATGGGAACAACGGAAAGAAAGGACAGAACGGAACCAATGGCACCAATGGCGAGAACGGCGAGGACGGGGCCAACGGCACCGGTTACGGGGAACTTGCCAAATACGGCCATGTGACCATGGTGCTGGAAGGCACAAGAACGGACAATGTCGCCTTTAAGGATTCCA
>NZ_JAHCMU010000008.1 GCF_018449435.1 Flagellimonas sp. 389
AGAATTCTTCCCCCAAACGATGAACATTGATCATAATTTTATGAATTTAGCAACGTCCTAAAACAGGTAAGGCTACACCCAGACGGAGCAAACCTTTTTTTCTATCCTGAAAACTATAATGTTAGAAATTTCAACCCTGATGAATATAATCCATCAGTCGAAGAGGTTGTTGATACGGCACTAAATTATAAGCCTATAATTACCCCGCCTCCAGAAGAGATTTAATAGTGTAAAAAAGCCACAGTTACGTGGCTTCCCTTTGCTACACTTTATCGAAAAGTGAATCATTTTTCGTTGAACGGTTTAAAATCGGGGTTCAAATTATCTATATTTGTGGCATAGCCTTTGTAACCAATACTTTATGAAGCAACTTTACTTGGTATTCTTTCTCTTTGTTTGCACGCTTTGTTTTTCCCAAAACGCAAAGGGTAGTGCGGATATTGACGGCTTTAAGCTATACCCAAACCCTGCTCCACAGGGTAAGGTATTCATAGAGACCGCTCAAAATGCCCCAAAACAGATTCTGATTTTTGATGTTTTGGGTACACAAGTACTGCAAACTACAATCCTAGGAAAAGAATTAAACCTTTCTACTTTAGACAAGGGCGTTTACATTCTTAGGGTATTTGAACTTAATAAAGTAGCGACCAGAAAGCTTATTATCAAGTAGTTATTCTATTTTTCATATCTATTTATCCTTAATTTTAAAGGTTCACCTACATAAATCTTTGTTTCACAACATTTTATAGGTAAAATAGTGCTCTTAACCTATTTTTATATTGCTATTATCCCAAATCGGCATATATGAAGAAAATCTACTTAATTCTTATTATGGCATTACCCCTATTCAGTTTTGGCCAAGAATTGGTCAGCGTAAATACAGAACAGGTTCAAGAACTAGAGGGTTTTAAAATGTACCCGAACCCTGCCTATGGCGAGGAAATCTATATTACCACCTCTTCCAACGGAAGTAAACAAATTAAAATCTACGATGTGTTTGGTGAAGTTGTCCTAACAGACCGAATTGCCACCAATACCTTGGATATCTCAAGATTGGTTCCAGGAGTGTACGTATTACAAGTCACCGAACAGGAAAGGACCATGACCAGAAAACTGGTGGTCAAGTAAAGGTTATGAAACTAAAAAAGCCCTTCTTTTTGAAGGGCTTTTATTTTTGGATACTTTTACTTCCCTATGGAGCGTACAAGAATCCAAAAGATTTTTTCAATTTCAAACCCATCCGAATTTGAGGCATTGGCATTGGAGGTTTTCCAGTTTCAATACCAACAAAATCCAACGTACCATGAGTACTGTAATCACCTTGAAAAAACACCTTCCAACGTATTAGCCTCACAAGAAATTCCTTTTCTACCGATAGCATTCTTTAAAACACATAAAATTACCTCATCCCCACACAAACCAGAAATTATCTTTGAAAGTAGCGGCACGACCGGCAGTATCTCCAGCAAACATTATGTTAGGGACACTTCTATATATCTAGAGAGTTTTAGAAAGGGTTTTGCACATTTTTATGGTCCTGTTGAGGATTTTTGTACTTTGGCACTTTTACCTTCCTACTTGGAACGAGAAGGCTCGTCTTTGGTTTATATGACCAATGATTTTGTCTCTAAATCCCAACACTCCAGTAGCGGTTTCTATCTTTACGATTTGGAAATGCTTCAGGAAAAATTACTACAACTGGAAAAAGAAGAAACCAAAACACTTTTAATAGGCGTTTCTTTTGCCTTATTGGATTTGGCGGAACAGTTTCCCATGGATTTAAAGCATACCATCGTTATGGAAACGGGAGGTATGAAAGGAAGGCGAAAAGAATTGATACGCGAGGAACTTCACGGCATTCTTAAAAATGCTTTCAACATCCAACACATTCATTCCGAATATGGAATGACCGAATTATTATCGCAAGGATATTCCAAAGGAAACGGGATATTTAAAACTCCACCATGGATGAAGGTACTTACCCGGGATACCGAAGACCCGCTCTCCATACAGTCCCATAGAAAGTCTGGTGGGATTAATGTCATTGATCTTGCGAATGTCGATTCGTGCTCATTTATTGCCACCCAAGACTTAGGAAAGACCTATGTTGATGGTAGTTTTGAAATTTTAGGCAGGTTTGACCAATCCGACATTCGAGGTTGCAATCTCATGGCCTTATAACAGTTACTCTTTGACCAAACGGTATTCCAATCCAGGACCATCACATGCATTCCAAGTGGCATATAATGCATCGCTCCCATTTAGTACCAAAATTTCTTTTCCATTCCTAGAACAACTGGCAATAAGTTCTTTACCGGTTTCGTAGGTCAATTCAAAATACTTTTCATCTTCCTGTACAATAAGCTCATATGAACCTGTTGCCTTGGTGGTAGTTCCATCATATACTCGTTGCTTTTCAAAACTACCGTTGGGATTTAAAAAATAATTCTCTTGCCATTCCATGGCATCACCCGTAGTTTCAGAATTGACCATACTACCCGTCATCTTTACCAACTCCCATTTTTGGGCTTCACCCTTAAGTGGAACCGGTTGATCTTCAGCCTCGTTTGTATCATTTGTGTTACACGAGCTAACTGCTAAAAAAAAAGAAAAGAGTACCGTAAAAGCTTTCATTGTTTTAGGTTTTATAAAGCAAAGACCAAAAAACAGTCATTTGGTTGCGCAATTTTGAAAAATTTAACCTAATCAACGACCAGCACAAAATAGTTCTTCTTTCCTCTCTGGAGCAAAACAAATTTATTATTGATAAGGTCTGAAGCAGTAAGGTGATAGTCTTCCTTCACTTTCTCTTTGTTTACAGAAATGGAATTCTGCTTCAACTCTCTTCTGGCTTCCCCGTTAGAACCCAAAAATCCTGTTTTAGCGGCCAAAGCACCTATCATATCCAAACCAACATCAAGCTCTGTTCTAGCAATCTGGGCTTGCGGTACACCTTCAAAAACATCCAAAAACGTTTTTTCATCTAAAAGCTTCAAATCTTCAGAGGTTGATTTCCCAAATAGGATACTACTAGCCTGTATGGCATTTTCCAAGTCGGATTTTGAATGTACCTGTACCGTGATTTCTTCAGCCAATTTTTTTTGTAGTATTCTTAAGTGGGGTGCTTCTTGGTGTTCAGCAATCAGGGCAGTAATCTCATCTTTGGTCAGAAATGTAAATATCTTGATGTATTTTTCCGCATCTTCATCCGATGTATTCAACCAGTACTGGTAGAACTTATATGGAGACGTCCTTTCCGCGTCCAACCAAATATTCCCGCCTTCTGTTTTACCAAACTTGCTACCATCTGCTTTTGTAATCAAAGGACAGGTTAAGGCAAAACCCTTACCACCACCAATTCTTCTAATGAGTTCTGTTCCAGTAGTGATATTTCCCCATTGATCACTACCGCCCATTTGTAACGTACAATTGTGGTTTTGGAACAGGTGCAAAAAATCGTACCCCTGTACCAATTGATAGGTAAACTCTGTAAACGACATCCCTTCCTTTGCATCAGAGGAAAGTCTCTTTTTGACGGAATCCTTCGCCATCATATAATTCACGGTGACATGTTTTCCAACATCGCGGATAAAATCAAGAAAGGAGAAATCTTTCATCCAATCGTAATTATTTACCAAAACAGCGGCATTCGCGGCATCGCTTTCAAAATCCAGAAAACGACCTAGTTGCCCTTTAATTGCTTCTTGATTCTGCCTCAGCGTTTTTTCATCCAAAAGATTGCGTTCGGCCGATTTTCCAGATGGATCTCCTATCATACCTGTTGCTCCCCCTACCAGTGCAAAAGGCTTGTGCCCCGCTAACTGAAAGTGTCTTAACATCATAACACTGACCAAATGTCCAATATGTAACGAGTCTGCCGTGGGGTCAATTCCAACATAGGCAGCCTGCATCTTTTCCATAAGATGTTCTTCGGCTCCTGGCATAATATCGTGCACCATTCCTCTCCACTGTAGTTCTTGAACAAAATTATTTGGTTTCATATGCTTTTTGAGAATAGCTGCAAATATAAAATGAAGTTCTTGAATCGCTACATAATTCCATTGCAAATAGGTATTTTTATGGCATGATTTTGGTCACCGGAGGTACTGGTTTAATTGGTTCACACTTACTTTTTCAATTACTGAAGGAAGGCAAAAACATCCGGGCCTGCTACAGAAGCAAAAAATCTATTGATACTGTTCTAAAAGTTTTTGGGTATTATACGAACAATCCTGCTGTTTTATTGGAAAAAATAGATTGGGTACAAGCAGATATCACAGACATTATTTCCTTAGAAGCCATTTTTAAAGATATTCAGTACGTCTATCATTGTGCAGCGATGATTTCCTTTGACCCAAAAAATTATACTGCCTTAGTCAAAAATAATATCGAAGGCACGGCAAATATTGTTAACCTCTGTATTGAAAATAACATAAAAAAGCTTTGTTATGTGAGTACTATTGCTGCTATTGGACCAAGTGTTAAAAATAAGCAGGTAGACGAGGATAGTGAATGGAACGACGTGAACGTTTCTGTCTATGGACTTACGAAACATGAAGCTGAACTTGAAGTTTGGCGTGGTTCTCAAGAAGGTCTTGCCATAGTTATTGTTAATCCAGGAGTTGTGCTTGGACCCGGTTTTTGGCATACCGGGAGCGGAACTTTTTTTAAATATGCCGCAAAAGGCAAAAAAACATTTATCCCAGGCGGAACGGGTTTTGTCTCCGTAACCGATGTAACCACTTCCATGATAAAATTGATGGAATCCGATGTGGAAAGAGAACGATTTATTCTTGTAAATGAGAATATGTCCTATGAAGCGCTATTTCAAAAAATTAGTTCTTTTTTGAATGTGACTGCACCTTCTAAGAAAATACCTTTTTGGGTTTTGGAATGTTTTTGGCGCTTGGATTGGTTACGTTCCAATTTTTTGGGAAAACGCCGCAGACTTACAAAAAATATGGTCAAAGGATTTTATAAACTTGAAATATATAGCAACAAAAAGCTAAAATCCACTATCAATATTCAGTTTGAGGATTTGAATGAAACGATACATTTTTGTTGTTCTAAATATTTAACTTGATTCTACGATACTATCCTTTTTTATTCTTGAGTTTTTTATAGAATCTCTTTTTAGCTCGTTAGCTTTTTTGACACTATCGTTTACTTTTTTCTTGGCATCTTCCAATCTTTTATGTCTCTTCTCTAATTTAGCCGACACACTTTCGTAAATGGACTCATATTCCAGAGGTATGGAAGCATAGTATAAATCACTCTGGGAAAATTGAGCGCTATCGATTTTATGCTTTTCGTATAGAAATTCCATGGTCGTGATTCCTTGGCTTTCCATTAGTTGCTTATAGGATGTTGTAGCTGCTTTTAAAATGGCCAGATCGTGTAAAATGGCAATCATTTTTTCCTTTGGAATTAAATTCTCGGGCTTTTCAACTACTTTCTCACCACAAGAAAAAAACAGAAGCCCTAAAAAGAATACTATGATTTTCTTCATTTTTCCTTACCTATTAAATGTGAGTCTTTTGGCTTTTCTTTCTGCCGAAAATTTTCCGTTTTCGTACGCTAAATGGCCATTGATAAAGGTGCGAACTATTTTAGAATCAAACATTGTGCCTTCAAATGGAGACCATCCGCACTTATACAGAATATTTGATTTTTCAACCTGATTTTTAGTGTTGCGATTCACTTGTACCAAATCAGCAAAATAGCCTTCACGTACAAAGCCTCGTCTATCAATATCGAATAATTTGGCCGGATTGTGGCACATTTTTTCCACAATCTTCTCCAAACTTATTTTTCCTTCCTTTTCTTTTTGCAACATAGCCTGCAACGCATGCTGAACCAAGGGCCCACCGGATGGCGCTTTGGTGTAGGGATTATTCTTTTCTTCCAACGTATGTGGGGCATGGTCCGTAGCAACTACATCTATTCTATCGTCCAGAAGTGCTTCCCAGAGTTTCTCTCGGTCCATTTTCGTTTTTACCGCTGGGTTCCATTTAATGAATGTTCCTTTATCTGCATAATCCTCATCGGAAAACCATAGATGGTGTATGCATACTTCTGAAGTTATCTTTTTCTCTTCCAACGGTATGGCATTGGTGAACAAATCAGTTTCAATCCCGGTAGAAAGGTGGAAAACATGCAATCTAGCGCCTGTCTTTTTGGCCAAGGCAATCGCCTTTGATGAAGATAGGTAACAGGCTTCTTCACTCCTAATTATAGGATGTAGGCTTATCGGGATATCATCACCGTACTGTTTTTGATATTTTTCCATATTCGCCCGTATGGTCCCCTCATCTTCGCAATGTGTAGAAATGACCATTTCCGTATTACTGAAGATTTTTTCAAGAACCTCTTCATTATCCACCAACATATTCCCTGTAGACGATCCTAAAAAAAGTTTAACCCCCGAACATGCATTTTTATCGAGCTTTTTCAGTTCCTCTAAGTTGTCATTCGTACCCCCAAAAAGAAAAGAATAATTCGCATAAGAATCTCTGGCGCCCATTGCAAATTTCTCTTCTAACTTTTCTATGGTCGTAGTCTGCGGATTAGTATTGGGCTGCTCCATAAAAGTGGTTATTCCACCAGCAATCGCAGCTTTGCTCTCAGTTCCTATAGTACCTTTATGGGTAAGCCCTGGTTCTCTAAAATGAACCTGGTCGTCAATGATGCCAGGTAATACATAATCTCCATTTACATCAATAACATCTGCATTACCATCCGTTATATCCTTGGCCATGCGCGTTATAATATCTTCTTCCAAAAGTAAATCGGTCTCCATGATGCCACCCTCATTGATGACCTTCGCATTCTTCACTATTATTTTTGCCATTTCAAAAACTCTTTTTATAAAATATACTTCTAAACTTCATTGCAATGACTCCAAAAATAGCTTCTCTTATTATGGCAGAATTCATTTTTGACTTTCCATTGATTCTATCCGTAAAAATGATGGAAACTTCTTCGATTTTATAGCCTTTTAGGTATGCCCTATACTTCATTTCAATTTGAAATGCATAGCCTATGAATCTAACCGCATCTAAATTAATGTTTTGTAATACCTCCTTCTTATAGCACACAAAACCTGCAGTGGGGTCGTGCACTTTCATTCCGGTTATGATTTTTACATAGAAAGAGGCCCCATAGGACAACAGGATTCTAAACAGCGGCCAGTTTACCACATTCACACCTTTTTTATAACGTGACCCAACGGCTACATCAGCACCATTTAAACAGGCTCTGTGCAGTCTTGGTAAATCTGTAGGACGATGCGAAAAATCTGCATCCATTTCAAAGATATACTCATAGTCCTTCTCAAGAGCCCATTTAAAACCATGTATATAAGCAGTTCCCAAACCTGATTTTTCTTTTCTCACTTCTAAAAAAAGACAGTCTGGAAATTGCTCTTGCATTGACCTCACATTTTCGGCAGTACCATCTGGAGAATTGTCATCGACTACAAGAACATGAAAATCCTTTTTTAAATCGAAAACTGTTTTTACAATGGCCTCTATATTTTCAATCTCATTGAAAGTTGGTATAATAACTAAACCGTTGGCCATTTAGATAAAGATTAGAATGCAAAAATAAGGTTTTCTCAAACGGTTTAAAAAGTTACAGCACCTATTACTGTGCTTCTAGTAATCCAATATTTGTAACTTTGGAGTTGTTAAAATCTATTTGATGATCCAAAAGTTTCCTAGGCTTTTTCTTATTCTACTTGCCTTTCTTTTTGTTCTCAATATTGTTCAGTCCTATTTTACGGAACTCATCTATGATGAGGCGTATTACTGGTATTACGCACAGAATTTGGATTGGGGCTATTTTGATCATCCGCCCATGGTGGCCTTTTTAATAAAGTTAAGCAGTATTTTCTTTGATGGAGAATTGGGGGTACGCTTTATGAGCTGTCTGCTTTCGGTTGGGACTTATCTTATTTTATGGATGCTTATTGACAACGAAAAAAAGAAAGATTATGTAGTTCATTTTTTTCTTTTGGTCTTCTCGATGACCTTAATGAATGCCTATGGATTTTTAACCTTGCCAGACACACCACTCTTATTTTTTACGGCGCTTTTTCTCTTACTCTACAAGCGGTTTTTAAATAATCCAAGTGTTTTGGTTTCAGTTTTTATGGGAATCGTAATGGCAGCTCTCATGTACAGTAAGTACCATGCCGTTCTGGTCATTTTGTTTATACTGCTCTCAAACATTAAACTAGTGACAAACAAGTATGCTTGGCTATCAGTTGGTATAGCTTTAGCCTGCTACATACCACATTTTTTATGGCTTTATGAAAATGACTTTGTTTCCATAAAATATCATCTCTATGAACGTCCTAACCAAGCATATTCTTTTTCAAAGTTCACCCTTGGGTATTTTGTGAATCTAATTGCGATTTTTGGATTGATGTTTTATTGGGTATATCTGTCGCTTTTTAAAATGAAAATCAGCGATAAATTTTCCAAGGCCTTAATCTATTTAACATACGGCGTTCTTATTTTCTTTTTTATTTCAAGCTTTAACAGACGGGTACAAACCCAATGGATTATTATTGTTTCAATACCTATGGCGATAATAGCCTTCAACCACCTCATTGAAAACACAAAAAGCAGAAAATGGATGCTTAGAATGGGAATAGCGAGTTTAGTTCTATTGTTATATGCAAGGGTATGGCTCGTGCACCAACCATTGCTCCCCATACTTTTTGAAACACATGGGAATACAACATGGGTACAAGATTTAAAATCAAAAGCAGGTAATATTCCCATAGTTTTTGAAAATTCATATCGAAAATCGCCTATGTACGAATTTTATTCTGGAGACCCCACGTATTCCTTGAACAACCACATGTATAGAAAAAACCAATATTCTATTGATGGTTCTGAGAGAAGGGTACAAAACAAAAAAATACTCTATGTAACTAAATATAGAAAGAGCGGTGATATATCATATGCTCACCCTGACAGCACTGTTTTTTATGGTGTTTTTATGGATAATTTTAAATCATATCGAAAATTGGAGGCCATTGTAGAAAAGATTAGCGGTAGTACCAGTGACTATACATTAAAGGTATATAACCCCTATCCTTTTGAAATTGCTCTGAACAAATTAAAATATTCTGCAGCTTTTTCCAATCGTTATAAACAGGTTAAAACACTTGTGCCGATCACTGTTGAAGCTATTGCTGAGAATGGCCCGTTGTTAAAATCAAGAGACACCGCTTTTTTTAGCTTCAATTTACCTAAACCAAAAGAGGAAAACCTTTACTATTTCCGTATTGGAATATCTGAGAATGATTTGTTACCGGGACTTAACGGAATCCCAACTAAAATTGACCAATGAACCCTATTTATAAAACTGTTGAATCTTTGGACTGGATGACCATTGCTCTTTTCTTCAGCTTGGTTGTACTAGCTCTGGGCAAGTATCTTTTTCAAAACAAGTTTTTGAGTTTCATCATATTGCCGTTCAACAACAGATATACTGTAGTTTACAATAAAAAAGGACGCCTTTTAAGTTGGTTTCAGGTGTTGTTAACTATTTTCCAGTTGGTTAACTTTTCTCTGTTCCTTTTTTTGGTTCAAAAAACCTTTTCTATTGTACAGTTAGATGGGCAACCTTCCTCTTTTTTTATAATTATGGGAGTGTTGGTATTGTTCCAATTAGTGAAAATATCCCTGCAATACGCCAAAGGATTTGTATTCAATACACAAGAAATGATTTCTGAGTTACTATTCACTAAAATCTCTTATCTCAACTACAGTAGCCTGATTATGTTCTTGACCAATGTGATTCTTATTTACATTATAAAGGATTCAAAAATGATTATTTCCTTTACTTCGGCCCTAATTGCCTCCATAAATATCATTGGGTTGGCAAAGGTCTTGAAGAACTATCAAAAAGCGATCATTCCCTATTTTTTCTATTTTATTTTGTACCTTTGCGCACTCGAAATTGCACCCTTAGTGATAATTGGAAGCTATCTAAAAGATTGAAAGCTTATGAAAGTAAAAACAATTTTGGTTTCCCAGCCAGAACCCAAAATAGAAAATTCTCCCTACTCACGCCTAATTGAAAAAGAAAAAGTAAAGGTAGATTTTAGACCTTTTATACATGTAGAGGGAGTAGAAGCAAAAAGCGTAAGGCAGCAAAAAATTGATTTAAACAATTTCACCGCAATTGTCCTTACAAGCAGAAATTCTGTCGATCATTTTTTTAGAATTGCAGAAGAAATGCGTTTTAAGGTACCTGATACCATGAAGTATTTCTGTCAATCAGAAGCTGTTGCTTATTATTTGCAAAAGTATGTGGTTTACAGAAAGCGTAAAATTTATGTGGGAAAAAGAACATTCAACGAACTTGTTCCGCTTATAAAAAAATATAAGGATGAAAAATTCTTATTACCATCGTCAGATATTTTAAAGCCCATTGTTCCACAAGCTTTAGATGAACTTAAAGTGGATTGGAAAAGAGGTATCTTTTACAAAACGGTAATAAGCGACCTATCTGACTTAAGAGAAGTGACTTATGACGTTTTGGTATTTTTTAGCCCTTCTGGAATCGAGTCGTTATTGAAAAATTTTCCGGATTTTGAACAAAATGGTACGCGTATCGCTGTTTTTGGCAACAGTACCGTAAATGCTGCTACAGAGGCAGGTCTTAGAATAGATATTAAGGCACCCACTCCAGAAACACCGTCAATGACCATGGCGTTACAAAAATATATAACCAGCGTGAACAAGTAACTGGTTAGAACATTTTAAAATAAAAGGCCCCGTCTAGCGGGGCCTTTTATTTTAAAAAGCATAGCGTTGCGGACCGCCTCGCCGTATCTCTTCGCTGGCATAAGATTCAAATTTCTTGAAGTTTTCCCTAAAGGCATTGGTGAGCTTAAATGCCGTCTTATAGTAATCCTCATCATTGTTCCATGTTGCTCTTGGGCTAAGCACTGAAGTTGGCACGCCAGGACACTCTCTAGGCTGTGCCACTCCAAAAACAGAATGGATATGGTATTTGTCATAGCTATAAAGTCCTAAGTCACCGCTAAGGGCTGCACTTATCATAGCTCTTGTGTATTTTAGCTTCATTCGGGTACCTATACCATAAGGTCCTCCGGTCCAACCTGTATTGATCAACCAAACATCGACCCCGGACTCTTGCATTTTTTTACTCAACATTTCTGCGTAGGTAGCAGGATGTAAAGGCATAAAAGGCGCTCCAAAACATGCAGAAAATGATGGTTGCGGCTCAACCACGCCAGCTTCCGTACCAGCAACTTTTGCAGTATATCCAGAAATAAAGTGATATGCAGCCTGTGCAGGTGTAAGCTTGGAAATTGGAGGTAAAACACCAAAGGCATCCGCGGTTAAAAAGAATATATTCTTTACATTCTCGCCTATAGAAGGCTGTTGTATATTATCAATATGATAAATAGGATAACTGACTCTTGTATTTTGGGTAATGGAAGTATCTGAAAAATCAACTACACCCTTATCATCCATAATTACATTCTCCAAAATAGCTCCCTGTTTGATTGCTGCATAGATTTCCGGTTCTTTTTCTTGTGACAAATCGATGACCTTTGCATAGCAGCCACCTTCAAAATTGAATACCATATTATCTTTCGTCCATCCATGTTCGTCATCGCCAATGAGCTTTCGGTCAGGGTCCGTAGAGAGTGTGGTTTTTCCAGTACCGGAAAGACCAAAGAAAAGTGCAGTGTCCCCAGAATCCCCAATATTGGCAGAACAGTGCATGGGCAACGTATTTTTATAAACAGGCAGGATAAAGTTCAAGGCAGAGAATATCCCTTTTTTTATTTCGCCCGTATAGCCTGTGCCTCCGACCAATGCTATTTTTTTTGAAAAATTCAAGATGGCAAAATTATGTTGTCGTGTTCCATCAATCTCGGCATTGGCAACAAAACCAGGAGCATTTATTACGGTCCATTCAGGTTCAAAATCCTTTAGTTCCTCTTCGTTCGGTCTAAGAAACATGTTATACGCAAACATATTGGACCATGGATACTCATTGATCACCCTAATATTCATCTTATAACCCTCATCGGCACAAGCATAGCAATCGCGCGCAAAAAGTTCTTTTTCGTTCAAGTAGGCAATCATCTTATCGTAGAGCATATCAAACTTCTCACTCTCAAAGGGAATATTGATATCTCCCCACCAAACCTTTTCTTCTGTAATGGAATCCCTTACGATAAAACGATCCATTGGTGACCTTCCCGTAAACTCTCCCGTATTAACTGCCAAGGCTCCCGAAGAAGCTTCTTTGCCCATATCCTTTTCAATGGTCAATTTTTGTAATTCCTGAGGGGATAATTGGTAATGTACGTTCGTATGTTGTATTCCATACTGGGTTAACGAAATCGATTTCGTTGTTGGAATGTGGGCCTCCATGCTTTTGTAGTTTTTTTAGTTGGTACAAAACTAGAAAATTATACTATTTTACCACTTTTTTGATGGTTTATTTATGCTGTTTTTTAGTCAAAATGTAATATCCTAAAAGAAACCACCCTATAATTAAAAAAGTACCGCCTATGGGGGTTACAAATGCTATTTGTTTAAAATTGAAAGCAACTAAACTATTGATAGCGAGAAGATAGATGGAGAAAGAGAATAGAAGAACACCCAGAAGAACGAAGATAAACACGATTCGTTTTTGTTTTTGAAGCAAACCATCCCATGACCCGAGAAAAAGTAAAAACAATGCATGGTACATCTGATAGCGTACGCCCACTTCAAAAGTATCAATTGAGTTTGAATCAACCACTTTTTCAAGCCCGTGGGCACCAAAAGCACCTAACACTATCGCCAAAAATCCAAAAATAATTCCCATCAGTATAATTGTTTTGTTCATAACTTTAAGAGCTTAAATATTTAAAAATATAACAATTTGATACTTTAGTATTCGTTTTAATCAAAAGTAAACAAAACCCATGGTTCGCACTATTTTGGTACTTGGAGCAGGAAAGTCCACTGCATACCTGTTAGATTATATTCTCGAAAAATCCAATAAAGAGAAACTGTATTTAACCATAGGAGACCTTAACCCTCAACACATTCCAGAACATATTGCCTCGCATCCAAATTGTAACGTGATAGAACTGGATATCTTTAATGATGAGCAAAGGAAAAATGTCATTGCTTCGACATCACTTGTAATCTCTATGTTACCTCCACGGCTGCACATTAAAATAGCTGAAGATTGCATCACCTTCAAGAAACATCTGGTTACTGCATCCTACGTGAGCAAGGAAATAGCCGCATTGGACAGCGATGCCAAAAAAAATGGGCTTGTTTTTATCAATGAAGCTGGTCTTGATCCTGGTATTGACCATATGAGTGCCATGGAAATCATTGATAGAATTACCAACAAAGGTGGAAAAATGTTACTTTTTGAATCGTTTACGGGAGGATTGGTAGCCCCTGAAAACGATTCCAATCTTTGGAATTACAAATTCACATGGAATCCGAGAAATGTAGTTGTTGCAGGTCAAGGTGGTGCAGCAAAATTTATCCAAGAAGGAACATATAAGTACATCCCTTATCAAAAACTATTTCGCCGTACCGAGTTAGTGAACATTGACGGATACGGCGCTTTTGAAGTATACCCCAATCGAGATTCCTTAAAATACAGAAACGCTTATGGTTTGCAGGATGCCTTAACATTGTACCGCGGAACTATGCGCAGGGTTGGATTTTCCAAGGCATGGCAAATGTTCGTTCTTCTTGGGTTGACGGACGATAGTTATACCGTAGAAAATTCTGAAGGCATGTCGTATCGGGAATTTATCAACCTATTTTTACCCTACTCCCCAACAGATTCTGTGGAATTAAAGCTTCGGCATTACCTTAAAATTGACCAAGATGATATTAGATGGGGAAAGTTACTAGAGCTAAATCTTTTTGACGACACAAAAAAAATACCGATAAAGAATGCCACTCCCGCCCAAATGCTTCAGTATATCCTTGAAGATAACTGGACATTACAAAAAGACGAAAAGGATATGATCGTGATGTACCATAAGTTTGGTTACGAAATTAACGGTAAAAAAAAACAAATAGATGCCAACATGGTCGTACTTGGTGAAAACCAAAGCCATACTGCTATGGCAAAAACTGTTGGCTTGCCCGTAGCAATAGCAGCACTCCATATTCTTAACGGTAACATCATGACTCCAGGCGTTCAAATTCCCATTAAAAAGGAGGTGTATGGCCCTATACTTTCAGAACTCAAATCGTATGGAATTAAGTTTAGGGAATACGAAGTACCCTATTTAGGCTATAATCCAGATTCCATTGGTAATTAGTTTTTAACCTTTTTTGGTATCTTTAGCTTCAATCTTTAATCAATCTTGTGAAAACTCCTAACAGTTCAGTAAAAATTGATGGAATCGACAAAAAAATTTTACGGTTTTTAATGGAAGATGCGCGAAGGCCAATTTTGGAAATTGCCCGAAACATAGGAATCTCTGGGGCGGCCATTCACCAACGATTGCGTAAGCTGGAGAGTTCTGGTCTCTTATCAGGCTCTAAATTCATTATAAATCCTAAAGTACTGGGATATACCACGATGGCCTATATCGGTATTTTTCTTGATAAGGCCATGGCCAATCCGCAAGCCGTAAAACAACTTGAAAAAATCCCCGAGGTATTGGAATGCCACTATACTACTGGAAACTGGTCCATCCTAATCAAGGTATTGTGCAAGGACAATGAACATTTAATGGTATTGTTGAATAAAAAAATCCAGCAAATAGAAGGTGTTTCCAGAACTGAAACCTTTATTTCCTTAAACCAACAGATTGACCGGCAAATTTCAATCTAAAAAAACCTGTTTGAATTTCTCCAAACAGGTCTTCTATTCTTTGTAACAAAAGGCTTAATCCCTTCCACCGAAAACTTGGAACGCCCAATAAACCAAAGACGCTAAAGCTCCTAAAGCGGCAACCAGATATGTTCGGGCAGCCCATTTAAGGGCATCTTCGGCACCAGCATATTCTTCTTGACTTACCATGTTTTTTTGTTTCAACCACGCTAAAGCTCTATTGCTGGCATCGTATTCCACAGGTAAGGTGACAAAACTAAATAATGTGGCAAACCCCATCATTACTAGTCCGGCAATTGCTATGTAATATCCTAGACCAACTCCAGCAGCGGCTCCCAACATCAATCCACCAAATACAACCCAGGTGGACATTCCTGAAGTAACACTAACGACGGGAACAAGTTTAGAGCGCATGGTCAACCACTCATAAGCTTGTGCATGTTGTACAGCGTGACCCACTTCGTGCGCAGCAACTGCTGCCGCAGATGCATTACGTTGATTGTAAACACCTTCGCTAAGATTTACGGTTTTGTTTTTTGGATTGTAATGGTCGGTAAGCATCCCCGCGGTGGATATTACCTTAACATCACTGATTCCGTGATCATCCAACATTTTTTGGGCGATTTCAGCACCGCTCATGCCATTTCGCAAATGAACTTTAGAATATTTTTTGAACTTGCTCTTCAATCGGCTGCTGACCAACCAACTTATTAGTGCAATTCCACCGATCAATATATAATATGTCATCATAGCTTTTCTGTTTTAATTCTTATAAATATACCACTAAAAAGCAAAAACCCCGCCATTTTAGGACAGGGTCCATTTACTGACAAAATGTGTATTAAGCCATAGCGGGCTCCCAGTTAAAAGCTTCCGTTATTTCTTCATAAACCACTTCACCTTCAATAATATTAAGACCTTTTGAAAGGTTCTTATCGAGATTACAAGCACTGCGCCATCCCATATTTGCCAACTTTAATACATAGGGCAGTGTTACGTTCGTCAAGGCAACTGTAGAAGTGTAAGGGACTGCCCCAGGCATATTCGCTACGCAATAGTGCACAACGTCATCAATAATGTATATGGGGTCTTCATGTGTAGTTGCTTTAGTGGTTTCCACGCATCCGCCTTGATCTACGGCAACATCTACGATTACAGTTCCGGGACGCATCTCCTTTAGCATATCCCGCGTAATCAAATTTGGAGCTTTGGCTCCTTTTAGAAGGACTCCCCCAATAATTAAATCATGGGTCTTTATAAGTTTTCTGATATTGAATTCACTTGAAAATTCGGTCACAACATGGCTTGGCATAACATCGTTAACATAGCGAAGTCGTTTCATGTTCACATCTAAAATAGTAACATGGGCGCCTAAACCTGCTGCCATTTTTGCAGCTTGAATGCCTACGGTACCCGCTCCCAACACCAAAACTTTGCCCGGTGCGACTCCTGGAACACCTCCCAAAAGCACCCCTCTTCCTTTAACGGGTTTCTCCAAGTACTTTGCCCCTTGCTGAATTGCCATTCTACCAGCAACTTCTGACATAGGGGTCAACAATGGCAATGTCCCTTCATCATCCTCCACAGTTTCATACGCAATACAAATAGACTTACTGGCTATCATGGCTTTGGTCAATGCTTCACTAGAGGCAAAATGAAAATAGGTAAATACTATCTGTCCTTCTTTGATGAGTTGGTATTCTTCAGCGATTGGCTCCTTAACCTTTACGATCATATCGCTCGACGCATAAACCTCAGCGATTGTTCCTAAAATAGTAGCTCCGGCCTGTTGATAGTCTTTATCAAAAAATCCGCTTCCTTCCCCTGCTCTTGCTTGCACGTAAACGGTATGGTTGTTTTTTACCAATTCAAAAACCCCTGCTGGAGTCATCCCAACACGGCTTTCGTTGTTTTTGATTTCTTTAGGTACACCTACAATCATTTTGTTATTATTTTGATTAACAAGTCAAAGGTGCTGTAAAAATTTTAAAAATAAAAGCTAGATTAGATAAAAAATAGGGGTAAATCGATAAAAAGTTATTTTTTTATATCAATACCCCTTAAAAAATAGGGGTGTACTTTTATTAAAATAATATTTTAAAAATTTATCCTGTGTTTTTTAGTAGTAGTGTTATTTATGAATTATTTTCAAAATAAGCATTGTTACGGCCAAGATACCCGTAATCACATTCGCCAAAATAATGGCCAAGCTTTCCAAATGGATTCCATAAATTATCCAAAGGATAAGCCCTGCAAGCAGAACAATGTACATGGTAAGTGATACATCTGCCGTAGATTTATGCTTTAATGCCTTGTACACTTGTGGCACAAATGCAGAGGTGGTCAATGTGGCTGCGATGAGTCCAATAATTTCGATGGTTTCCATGAAGCTAACTATTTGTATTTGTTATACTTCGCCGAGCTCAGTATGACAAACTTTTATATACTGTACGCTTAGACGAGTTCAGCGTAACGCCATGCTGCTCACTTTATCCTACGATATTCACAATCTTCCCGGGAACTACGATTACCTTTTTGGGGGTACGTCCTTGGAGTTGCGCTTGGGTTTTCTCGTGACCCATGACAGCAGCTTCAATCTCATCTTTTGCCATATCCAAAGGAAGTTGCATCGTAAATCGCATTTTTCCATTAAATGATATAGGGTATTCTTTGCTACTTTCCACTAAGTACTTTTCTTCAAATTTTGGAAAGGGCGCTTCTGCGATAGATTCGGTATATCCCAATTTTTCCCAGAGTTCCTCAGCTATGTAAGGCGCATAAGGTGAAACCAGAATGGCCAAAGGTTCCAAGATAGCTTTGCTGGTACATTTTTGGGAAGTGAGCTCATTAACGCAGATCATAAACGTGGAAACCGAGGTATTGAACGAAAAATTCTTAATGTCCTCTTCTACCTTTTTAATAGTCTTGTGCAGCGATTTTAGAGCCTCCCCTTGCCCCTCCAAAGGAGGGGAATCTGTTACATAGAATTCCCCGTTAGGGCCCGTGTGGTATAAACGCCATAACTTTTTAAGGAAGGAATGTACTCCCGTGATACCAGCGGTGTTCCAAGGTTTAGATTGCTCCAAAGGTCCCAAGAACATTTCATACAAACGTAGACTGTCCGCTCCATATTCCTCACAAATGGCATCGGGGTTGACGACATTGTATTTGGATTTGGACATTTTTTCGATTTCGCGCTCTAAACCGAAGTTTCCATTCCCTTCAGATTCGAATACTATATTCTGCATTTCAGGAATAGAATTCTGATAGGCCTTAATATCTAACTCATCTGAAGCGTTTACAAAAGTTACGTCTACATGTAATCTAGAAAACTTAACAGAAATATCGTGTGTCCAAGCCTTATCTGCATTCGCATATTTTTCAAGTAGTTTTTCCAAGAAAGCATTTTCACCTGCATTTTTAGACTTATCTCTTACGTTTTGATCAAAAAGATTTTTGGATAAATAAACGACCGGCATATTATCAACTATTTTCAAAATATTCTCCAGACTGGTCTTATATCCAGGTTTCACTTGAAACCGCAATCTATAAACAAAAGCACTCGTTCCAGTAATCATGCCCTGATTGATCAATTTTTTGGCAAATTCCTCTTTTGGGGCTATTCCCTTATCAAACAAAAACTTCTGCCAAAATCGGGAATAGAGCAAATGTCCGGTTGCATGCTCGCTTCCACCAATATAAAGGTCTACGTCTTCCCAATACTCGATAGCTTCTTTGGAATAAATGGCATTATCATTATGTGGATCCATGTACCGATTAAAGTATTGGGAACTTCCAGCCCAACCGGGCATGGTGTTTAATTCAAGAGGAAAGATAGTATTGTTGTCTATTTTCTCATTACTCACTACTTTATTCTCAATACTATTCCAAGCCCAATGTGTAGCATTTCCCAGAGGTGGCTCGCCTGTTTCCGTAGGCAGGTACTTTTCAACTTCGGGCAATTCCAACGGCAAATGCTCATCGGCAATCATCTGTGGCATTCCATCTACATAATACACTGGAAAAGGTTCGCCCCAATACCGTTGGCGGCTAAAAACCGCATCCCGAAGACGGTAGTTCACTTTTCCCTCTCCTTGTCCTAGTTTTTCAAGCTCTTCAATCGCTTTTTTTACCGCTTTCTTATAATCAAGCCCATTTAAAAAGTCTGAATTCGCGATAACTGTGGTTGCCTTGTCGGCAAAAGCTTCTTCAGAAATATCTACTCCCTCAAAAATATTGGGAATTGCAATATCGTAATGTTTTGCAAAATCATAATCGCGCTGATCTCCACAAGGAACTGCCATCACAGCCCCTGTCCCATAGCTGGCCAATACGTAATCCCCAATCCAAATAGGAACTGGTTCCTTGGTAAACGGATGCTCGGCATAAGCCCCGGTAAAAACTCCCGAAATGGTTTTTACATCTGCCATCCGATCACGTTCAGAACGTTTGGCCGTAGCCTCCACATAGGCATCGACCGCCTCTTTTTGTTCTTGTGCAGTAATTTTAGATACCAATTCATGTTCGGGAGCCAGAGTCATAAAGCTTACACCGAAAATAGTATCGGGACGGGTGGTGAAGACTTCTATTTGGTCCCCACCCCAACCCTCCCCAGAAGGGAGGGAGTTCAGCACCTCTTTAATTTTTGAAACAACGCCATCAATATCATGCAACACCTCATCATTTGTAAAGCGAATAACCTTGAATCCTTTTTTCTGTTTCAATTCCAAGGTTCGTTGTGCATCTGCATCGAGTTGGTATTCATGAATCTTACCGTCGACCTCAACGATCAAACCTTTTTCCAGCGCTATGAAATCAACAATATAATTATGTACTGGGTGCTGTCGTCGAAACTTTACATTCAATTTTTTACCCCGCAACGCCTCCCAAAGTTTAGCTTCGGCAGGTGTGGGCCTTTTACGCATTTCTTTTGCACGTTCAAGCAAGATTCCTATGATTGCGGAATTCCCGGTGAGCCTAATATTGGCTCCCCTTCCAATGGAGGGGGCTGGGGGGAGGACATTAAAAGTGACCGAAGCCCCTTCTGAGCGACCGATCCAGTTGGTTTGGGAATCCTTAAGTGGCTGGGGCCAATCAATGGTATCCAAACCATCCAACAATCGCTGGGCATATGCGGTTATACGCATACTCCATTGCGTCATTTTTTTTCTGATGACCGGATGCCCGCCTCGTTCAGAAACTCCATTTACGATTTCATCATTGGCCAAAACGGTGCCCAATGCAGGGCACCAATTTACTTCGGTATCCGCCAAATAGGTCAATCTATATTTTAGAAGGACCTCTTGTTTGGTCCTATCTGAAAAACTGTTCCAATCTTCTGCGTTAAAAATAGGCGTATCATCATCGAAGGCCGCATTTACCGCTTCATTTCCATCCTTTTCAAAAAGAGCGACCAGACCTGAAATTTCTTCGGCTTTGTCACTTGTTTTATTGTACCATGAATTGAACAATTGAATAAAAATCCATTGCGTCCACTTATAATAGCTAGGGTTGGATGTGCGCACTTCACGACTCCAATCGAACGAAAAACCAAGTTGGTCCAACTGTTCACGATAGCGCTTAATATTAGCTTCCGTAGTAATTGCCGGATGTTGCCCTGTTTGAATGGCATATTGTTCTGCGGGCAAACCAAAAGAATCATAGCCCATAGGGTGCAAAACATTAAATCCCTTATGCCTCTTATATCGTGCGTAGATATCAGTGGCAATATACCCCAATGGATGTCCAACGTGCAGTCCCGCACCAGAAGGATAAGGAAACATGGAAAGTGCATAATACTTTGGCTTTTCAGAATTATTTAAAGCCTTAAAAGTTTCGTTTTCCGCCCAGTATTTTTGCCACTTAGCCTCAATTTCACGAAAATTATAGTTCATGGTAATTTCATCTTTTTCGAGTTGCAAAAATAGCTTTAATCCCCTAATTACGATTTACTTTTCTATTTTTACGTATTGATTTTCCTTTATGAGCCAATATATTGAACGATATCAACGAAGAAAACTAATATCCTCTTATTTTTCAGTGGTCTTGAGCATTGCTTTGGTACTTTTTTTACTCGGTGCCCTAGGGCTTCTTGTTTTGAACACCAAAAAGATGGCAGATCATTTTAAGGAGCAGATAACCATTTCTGTCTTTTTAAAGGATAATGCAAAGCCCGTGGAAATTGAACAATTGCAAAAAAGCTTGGCACTTGCGGAACATACCAAATCTGCCGATTATGTTTCTAAAGAAGATGCCGCTGAACAGTATAGCGAAGATATCGGGGAAAATTTCACCGATTTCCTTGGATACAATCCGCTTAAAAACTCCGTGGACGTTAATTTAAAGGCCGACTTTGTAACTCCCGAACAGATTGAGGCAATCGCAGATGATATCGCCTCCAAAACCTACGTGGACGAAGTTAGTTACGATAAGCCCTTAATTTCATTGCTCAATGATAATGTTCGAAAAATAAGTCTTTGGATTCTTGTTGCCAGTGCCATTTTCACATTGATCGCTGTGCTTTTGATCAACAGTTCCATACGCTTGTCCATATACTCCAAACGCTTTATCATCAAGACAATGCAAATGGTCGGTGCGACTAAAATATTCATACGCAGGCCTTTTATATGGACGAATATTAAATTGGGGATGCTAGGTGCGACCTTAGCGCTTATTGCCTTGGGGGTTGTCCTCTATTATGTAAATTCCAATTTTCCAGAACTTAATCTTTTTCAGGATTTGGTAGTATTGCTAGCGTTGTTTGTAGGTGTCTTTGCCCTCGGAGTCGTTATCTCTTGGGCCAGTACGCATATTGCCACACAACGTTTTTTGAATCTAAGGACTGACGATCTTTATTATTAACTTTACACCATGAGTAAGAAAAATAAGAATGTCCAAAAGCCAACATCCCAATTCATTTTTCAAAAGAAAAACTACATCTTTCTTTTTATTGGGCTGGCCTTTATTGCATTGGGTTTTATTCTAATGACAGGAGGTGGTAGTGATGACCCAAATGTTTTTAATCCAGATATTTATAATTTTAGAAGAATACGTTTGGCTCCAACGTTGGTTCTCATTGGGCTTGGTATTCAAGTATATGCGATTTTGTTGAACCCTAACAAAAACAAAGAATAATTTGGACATTATCGATGCTATTATCCTTGGGATTATTCAAGGTCTGACCGAGTTTTTACCAGTTTCCTCCAGCGGACACTTAGAATTGGGAAAGGCCATCTTGGGGAATGACTCGTTACCAGAGGAAAGCCTTTTGTTCACTGTAGTATTACATTTTGCCACTGCACTGAGTACCATTGTTGTTTTCCGAAAAGATGTATGGGATATTATAAAGGGGTTGTTCCAATTTTCATGGAACGAACAGACACAATTCTCTTTAAAGATTATTGTTTCGATGATTCCAGCTGCTCTGGTGGGCTTTTTTCTTGAGGATTTCATGGAAGTATTCTTTGATGGAGCAATTATCATAGTTGGTATTATGTTACTGATAACAGCAGTTTTGTTGTATTTAGCTGATTTAGCGAAAACTACAGAAAAAGGGGTTTCTTTCAGAAGTGCTTTTGTGATAGGATTGGCACAGGCTGTGGCGATGCTACCTGGAATTTCAAGAAGTGGAGCCACAATTTCCACTGCAGTGCTATTGGGGATTGATAAAACAAAATCCGCTCGTTTTTCTTTCTTAATGGTCGTTCCCTTGATAATCGGCAAAGTAGCCAAGGATATTTTAAGTGGCGACATCAACTTTGAAGGTGGGGAAACCGCTGCCATGGGAGCAGGATTTATTGCCGCTTTTATTGCAGGACTTGCAGCATGTACCTGGATGATTAAATTGGTACGCCAAAGCAAGCTTACTTATTTTGCCATATACTGTCTAATTGTTGGTCTTATTGCCATTGCTTGGAGTATTTGGGGGTAGGCTATCTTACAAACTCCTGGATAAACTAAACTCGGAAACAGTTTGAAAACCAAAGAAGACTTTTTAAACGGCCAAATACTACTGATAGACAAACCCTTGGAATGGAGTTCTTTTCAGGCGGTCAACGCATTAAAATGGGCTATCCGAAAAAAATTTGGGCTTAAAAAAATAAAAATTGGCCATGCAGGCACTTTAGATCCCTTGGCTACAGGCTTGCTCATTATTTGTACGGGCAAATTCACAAAAAAAATTCCTGAGCTTCAAGGACAGATAAAAGAATACACGGGCGCTTTTACATTAGGTGCTACCACACCGTCTTTTGATATGGAAACAGAGATAAATAAAACTTTTCCGACAGAACACCTTTCTGAAGAACTTATTCGTAAAGCAACAGTAAAATTTATTGGAGAAATAGAACAGGTTCCCCCTGTATTCTCGGCACTAAAGAAGGATGGTAAACGTCTCTATGAGTTTGCAAGAGAGGGAATAGAAGTCGAAATCAAATCACGAAAAATAACAATCTCCGAATTTGAAATCACGGAAATAAGCCTACCAAAAGTTTATTTTCGGGTAGTTTGCAGCAAAGGAACCTACATTCGTTCCTTAGCTCATGATTTTGGAAAATCTTTAGAATCAGGGGCATATTTATCATCCCTCAGAAGAACCAAAATAGGGGATTTCAACGTACTTAATGCTGTAATACCAGCTGTTTTCAAGGAAAATCTTGAGGCTAAAAGTTAAATAGGGTAAGAAAAACAACTTAGGTATACTTATTGGAATAAAATAATTTCAGAAAAAAGCGGTTATAATATCACCATGAACCTAAACAGAAACCAGTTATCATTTTTAATAACTTTTTTCTCTATGTCCCTTATTGTGTTGTTGCTTTACAACATACACTTAGGTGGAGTCAAAGAGGAAGAGTATGTGATTGAAATGAGTTTGGCAGATGAGGATATTGAGGAACTGTTAAGGGAGGAAGAAGAAAGAATGGAGGAGTTGGCCAACAACGACCCCATTAAAAGTCATATGGCCTTTAACGAAACTGCAAAACCTTCTGTGGGCAATCCAGAGCCTTTAAAGACCTTGGAAGAGATTTTAGAAGAGCGCGCCCTAACCAATGATCAAAGCGAGTTTTCAGGTTCGGACAGTGAGTACGCCGAGCATTTAAAGGAATTAGCTAAAAAACGGGAAGAGAAAAAACAAAAATTAGGGGAACGTGAAGCCCAAAAAGAGGAATTCACCAATAATTTGAAGGATAAACGCACCTCTATCTCCTATTCTTTACTGGACCGAAATGCTTATTCCCTGCCACCACCTATCTATACTTGTATTGAAGGTGGAAAAGTAGTCATCAACATTAAAGTAGATGCATCTGGTTATGTCATCGAAGCAGATTTTAATGACCAAAGCTCAGGGACCAGTAACGGGTGCTTGGTGGATAATGCAATCGCTTACGCATTAAAAGCTAGATTTAGCCCAGATTCCAAAAATTCACAGATTGGAACTATCACCTATTTATTCCAAAGGAAGTAATGCTATCAAATCGTTTAATATAGTTTGCCCTTTATCTTTATTGTACCAAACCTGAAGGTCTTGCTTGAACTCCGGTGTAAGTTTTCCATGTTCTTCTTTATAGGCTTCGACCATCTTCGTTGCAATACCTGATCTTGGACCCCATTCCCCAAAAACTTCTTCTTTTTCTTGATCCCATATAATGAGTTTAGGTATGGACTGGGAGCCATTGGTCAAGAATTCGTTCATGAGCTCCAAATTCTCATCCCTTAGTACGACTTTGAGTTCAATATTGGTGTTTTTTTCAGCAACTTTATTAATGACCGGCAAAGCAGGAGATGCATCTCCACACCAGCTTTCGCTAATGACCAAAAAAGTAAGTTTATTGGTAAGGTTTGCTATTTTGGCCTCAATTTCCAAAGGCATTTTCAATGTTTTATCCCAACGATTCATTCTGCGGTCGTTGAGTTGCGTGTAGTTAATCAGCGATTCTGATTGATTTTCGCCAGTAGTTCTTTCATTTTGTGCCAAATCATGGACTAAGTCCCGGTAAGTTTTATAATCCATACCATTGGCAATATTTCTTTGAATCAAATCTTTTTTATCGCTCTTCATATTTTTTTCAACTACAACCATTGTATACTTTTTTTCAAAATTAACTGTCAAATACTATTTAAATTCTGATTTTTATCATTGGTTGTATTACATGCCAATACCTTACAGTACCAAAAAATGAAAACACGCTATCTTAATGCTAATCGTTGAGTATTCTTTTTTTGACCATTCCGCCTTTAGTATCATTTATACTGTTCATAACAACAAAAGCATTGGGATCTATACGGTTGAGCTCAATATTTAATTTTCTTATCTCTAATCGTGTTATTACCGTATAAATTACATCATATTGATTGTGCTCCCCTTTTTTACCGTAACCACCGCTTGCCTTATAAATAGTTAGTCCCCGACCCAACTTTTCGGTCACCATTACCCTGATTTCTTCACTTTTAGGAGAAATTATGGTAACCCCAGTGTACTCTTCGATTCCTTCGAGCACAAAATCCAACGTTTTTGAAGCTGCCAAATAGGTGAGCATGGAGTATAGAGCCGCTTCAATGGAAAGCAAATAAGCCGCTGCAAGGAAAATTACAATGTTTATCAAAATAATGACATCCCCAATCTTAGCTCCCATCTTTTTGCTTAAAAAAATGGCCAACACCTCTGTTCCGTCCAAAACACTGCCTCCCCGTATAGAAAGTCCTATTCCTGCTCCTAAAAAAAAACCGCCAAAGACAGCTACCAACAATTTGTCTTGAGTGACTTCGGGGAATTGAATGAATACCAAAACCATGGCCAATCCCAAAATTGCCAAAATCGCTTTTATGGTAAACTGTCTTCCCAATACTCTGTAACCTAAAACTAGAAAAGGAATGTTGACCAAAATGATGAGCGCCCACAACGGCAAATTGGTGACTTCTGTAACCAATAAAGAAATCCCTGTAGCACCACCATCTATAAATCGATTCGGCAATAAAAAGCTTTCCAATCCAAACGCAGCCGAAAAAATCCCTGTGATGATAAAAAAAGTATCCTTTATGTGTGAATTTATTTTCATTATTGCGTATTTGTTTAAATTCCAGGATACCTTAGTCTACTATTTACATCAACTATAAAGTTTCTGGGTTAATCGCCAAACTCTTAAAGAGCTTTGCCTTTGTATAAAAAAACTTGTTCTGTACCTCGTTTTGTTTCAACGCGGCATCTATGAGCTTACTTTCCCTTGAATTGATCAGGAACAAAGAACTTTCCCCAAAACTGAATTTACGTTCTTCCGCACTTAACAGCGTTCCATAATCCCTCACAATATTGGCAATCAATTGGTTTTGGGTGGTGTAGGAATCCAACTCTTGATAAATGGCCACAACCTTGTTTTGAATTTCGACCAATGCATTGTCGCGTTCAAATCGCGCATCACGTAGCTTAAATTTTGCCAACTTTAAGTCGCCGCGTTCCTTTCGCAGAAACAAGGGCAATCGAAACGTTATCCCTCCCTTATATTCACCAACATCGAAAGAATTGATACGATCTGGTGTTTCTGTTAAGAAATTATACTCTACATCCAAAACGGGCAATAGTTTATTGGCTTTTAACCGTCTATCCACATCCAAGCCATCAATCTTAAATTCCAAAGACCTTAACTTTGGATGATTCTCCAAAGTAAAGCTGTCCAAGGGTTTACCCATGATTTCTAGGGTTGCATCAATCTCACTGACAACATTCTCATCGGGGATTACCTCGGGCTCCAATTCTACCGGCACATCATTGATCCACAAAAAATTAGATAGCTCCAAGGATTTTTTCATCAACCTTACCTTGGCCTGTTCCAAGCCCAATGCCCGGTTCTGGACAGCAATTTTGGCTTCAACGGTATCAATTATCGCTATGTCGCCAGCTAGGGCGCTCTGTTTCACCCCTTGAAATCTGACCTCTGCATTCTCCAGAAAATCATCAAAAATCATTGCATCTTTGTATGCCCTTAACCAATCAAAATAAGCCAAAGATGCCTTATATAAAACTTCGTTGACCAATAAGTCCTGATCTGCCTTGGATTGTTCCCTAAATAATTTAGCGCGTTTTAGGGTAGCCATTCGTTCATTGATCCAAAAACCTTCTGCCAAAGACATGGATACTCCAGCACTATAGAGTCCATCATCTGGAACTGATTCATCCGAACTGATAAATTCTCCTTGATTTTGCTCAAAATTACCCTTTAGTTCAATACCGAACCATGTAGGAACCTTGAACGTGGTATTGAGCCTGTCCCAATATTCAATATCCTTAAAATCCTTGCGTTCATAATCCACCTCTATTTTTGGATCAAAGCCACCTCTTGCTTTCATTAGGTTGGCCTGACCTATTGGTATGGTCAACTGTGCCTGTTTTGCAACAGGATGGAACTTTTTTACATAACCCAGATATTCCTTAAAATTAAGCACGATGGAGTCTTGCTGTGCTTGAATACAAAGAATCGACAGAAAAAAGAGAATCCCAAACAGGGTATGCTTCTTATTTCTTTTTAGCATCGGCCATGGTATTTTGAGGTTGATAATAATTTGGGGGGAAGCCATTTAACTGTCTCCAGAGTTCGAACCATATGGGCACATCTTCTAAAAGCGCCATGGTATTTGCACCAGAACCAACACGTAAATCTTTTGGCCATTCCTGATCATCAACATCTGGGGCCAACAAAATCCTGTATTTACCATTGTCACTAATAAAAGTTTCTATAGCTACAACTACTCCACCGTAAGTCCCGTATGATACATTGGGCCAACCACTAAAGACTATTGCCGGCCAACCATCAAATTGTATACGTACTTTTTCACCTAGATGCAACAGAGGCAAATCTATAGGATCCACAAATGTTTCCACGGCCATCTCATAATTGGCCGGCATAATCCCGACCAATCTGTCTCCTTCTTTAAAAGTCTCACCAATACCGGACTGTATTGCCCTATTAATAAAACCACTCTGAGGTGCTCTAATATGGAGCATATCATTACGCATTTCGTAATTGGTACGTGAGTTTTCCAACTTCGTAACCTGGGCCTCAGAGTCAAATTGATTGGACTGCGCGGTAAACATATCACTTTGGGCCTTGGAGATTTTATCGGTATATTCTGCATTTACCCTACTGATCTCAACTTGTGCATTGATAACTTCGTTCTTACTTGCCAATAATTTATTTTCCTGAGAAATCAACTTAGCTTGTGTTTCCTGAAGCTTTAAACGCTTTTCTTCAACATCGGTTATCGCTTTTAAACCTTCTTTCTCCAATTGAACTACACGATCGTATTGTCGTTCTGCAATAGAAATATTGGTTTTTGCAGCTTCAAGGTCAATACTGTCGCTCTTTACCTTTAATTTGGACTGAAGCAGTTTGTTCCTTGATTGTTCCAATTTCAATCCTCTTTCGTTGGACAAAGCACCTATCTGCATATTTAACGCCTTCACTTTTTCCTCATATGAAGTCACGGCCATGGATTTGGCTTTAATCTGCTGCCCAGTTCGCTCTATAAGATTTGGATCAAAATATTCGCTTTTCACTTCAGAAATAAAAAGTATTGTATCTCCTTTTTTCACATAATCACCTTCTCTTACATACCACTTTTCTATCCTACCTGGAATGGGTGACTGTATGGTTTGAGGACGTTGGTCAGGTGTCAATGTCGTCAAAAACCCTTTGCCAGAGATATTCTGGGTCCACGGCAAGAACAGTATAATAAAAGCAATGATGAAAAAAGATGCCAAAAACCTATTAAACTGTTTGTAGTGGGTTCTATAAAAGACTTTTTTAACAGCCTTGTAATTACTTAAGTCAATTTTTTCGTTCAACTTGTTGGGTGAGATATTTAGCATAGCTTATTATCTTTCGTTAATCAATTTTCCATTTTCCATAGTAATAATGCGCCCACAGCGTGTTACCCACTTAGGATTCTTACTTACAATTACCAATGCCCATCCATTGGAACTATCTGTTAAAAAGTCCATTATCTCGGTTGATTCATCATCTCCAAACTGATCTAAGGGATCCTTTAGGATGAGTAGCTTAGGTTTTGTCACAATGCTGCGTGCCAGCACAATCTTCTTTGAAACCGTATAGGGAATCTGTTTTCCTTCAGGATATAGAACTGTGTTCAACCCTTGAGGTTGATCTTTTACAAATTGCGTTAACCCTGTTTTCTCCAATGCCCAATACACATCTTCTTGTGGAATAGCTTTATTCCCAAATGTAATGTTGTTGAGAATTGTACCTTCAAATGGGGATTCTTCGCTCAAGGATTTTCCAAGATGGGAACGATAATAATTAAGGTTCACACCCTGTAGTGCTACATCATTTACAAATATCTTTCCTTCATCCGGTTCTAAAATACCAGCCATCAACCTTAATAGGGTAGACTTTCCAGAGCCGCTTGGCCCCTGTAACAAAACTGTACAGGTAGGAGTTATCGTCAAAGAAACGTTATCAATAATCTTCTTGTCCCTATCTGGGACGTTATATCCTATACCATCCAATTCAATTGTGAAGCCTTGTTTTTCGGTAAACGGTTTTTCTCCTCCTTGAGGCTCAAGCTCTTTATCCACTACTTGCCCCAGCTTTTCCAAAGAAGTCAGCAAATCGTAAAAAGTCTCTAAACCCAATATCATTTTTTCAACAGAACTTATAACCAATAGAATAATAATCTCGGCAGCAACAAATTGTCCAATATTCATTTCTTGGTTCAAGACCAACAATCCCCCAATCAATAAAAGTCCCGCGGTCACTAAAACCTTAAAACCTATCATCTGAATAAACTGAAGCACCAAGATTTTAAAGTGGCTCTCGCGTGCATCCAAATAGTTAGCTACCAGGGTATCATTCTTATCAATGGCATGGGATGTCCCTCCAGACAACTTAAAACTGATGATAGACCTTGCCACCTCTTGAATCCAATGGGCCACTTTATATTTATTCTTGGATTCATCTAAACTGGTCTCAAGACCTCGTTGCGCCGTAAATTTAAAAACCACATAAATGAGCAACAGCAACAGCAAACCGTAAATAATAAAGAAGGGATGATAGAAGGACAGTAATAATAATCCAAATATTATCTGTAGCAGTGCTGCAGGAAAATCTATCAAAATTTTGGATAGTCCCTTTTGCACTGTAAGTGTATCGAAAAAACGGTTGGCCAATTCTGGCGGATAATAGTTTCGAAGTTCGCTCATTTTGATTTTTGGAAACCTGTATGCAAATTCAAATGAGGCACGAGTAAATATTTTTTGCTGAACATTTTCAATGATACGTATCTGCATTAATTGAAGAATACCTACAAAAGCAACTCCCAAAGTCACCAAGATGACCAAAATCACCCACGATGTGCTTACTTGCGCTCCTTGAATGAGATTAATTATTGCTTGTATGCCCAAAGGCAATGAAAGATTTACCAAGCCGGCAAAAACGGCGTAATAAAAAACTTGTAGTACATCCTTCTTATCCAATTTTAGCATGTTGATCAAACGCTGCCAAGCCGTAAGAATAGTTTTAGGCATTATTTTTTGGTTTTAAGGTCCTAAAGACCAAGTCTGTAAAGTATTGTGTTGGAGTAGTTGTTTGGTTACAGTCGGTCAACATAGGAAAATGTTCCTTGAGAAAATATTGGTGAAGACATCCTTCCAGTATTGTACTGGCCAAACTAGATGGATAAGGATAATCATTGTCCATAGCTACAATCATTTCGTATAGACGGTTTACCAACCTTTTGTATATGATAAAATAGCCTTCTTTATTCTCTTGGTCAACTTCTTTTGTAAGATAAGATTTTGAATATTCATTAATCACTATCTTACTTAATAAAATTTCGTTAATATGTGAAAACGATATATCTTCCTCAACGGTCTGGGTTAAAATTTCTATTGCAGCACGTAGTTTTTCCTTTTTGTCTGCAATACCATTTGTAGCAAAAACCATTTTATATTCCAACCACCCCCAATACCAAGAGGTCAAATAAAGTAGCAGCTTGTGTTTATTCTCGAAATAACGGTAGATAGAGCTTTCGTTTGATTTGATACGCTCTCCAAGCTTTCTAAAAGTGAAACTTTCAAAGCCCATCTCATCTATCATTAAAATGCTTTGCTCAATTATTCTTTTGCCTAGATTAGAAGATTCGGGGTCTTTTACATAAATCTTATTATTTATGTCTATCCGTATTGATTGCATTAATCTTTCCATGTATACAAAACATTAAATTTTGAAAGCAAATATAACAGTAATACTATTGAATTATAATAGTTTAACTACTTATTAACAGTAGCAATACTTTTTAAAAGTAGATATTCACTATATTTAATACGTTCTATCTTAAAAGCAAAAGCTATGAAAACACAACTACTCTTTATTATCTGTACTATTTTTTTAAGTTTTCAACTGATGGCACAAGACCGATCCCATCATATTTCTTTTAAACACTTTACAGAAAGTAGAGGGGACTTGGAAAAAGGATTGCTTTTGGAAATACCTTATTCTGATGTAGTGGTGATGAACAACTCACTGAGTTCATCGTCTGGTTTTGGTTTTACTATGAACTTTCACGGAAATGTTGTTGTCATTGACCAGATGAATGTTATGCCAGATGGGAGTACCCAGGTAGTAATGCGCAGGGAAGATGGAAAAGATTTTTATGGCTATACACCTACACTAAAAGCCGTATTGGTAAAAAATAATATGAAAAATATAAATCAACCTTAAATCTATGTAAACATGAAGAAGCCTATCCTATTTTTAATTGCCTTAGTACTATCAGCGTACAGTTTAATGGCACAACAGCAAGAGGACTATTCCGACTTGGTAAAGGTTGGGGATGAACTCCTTATTGATACACCTTCAGCTTCATCCTATCAACACATTAATGTCCCCAGAAAAAACTTTATCATTAAGCGTGGTGGTGTGCCAGATATGAAAACCTTAAAAAGTTCCGTGGTGACCGTCACCAAAATATCCAATGATGAAAACCCTATAATCACCTTTAAAAAAGCGAACGGGAAAAAGTTTTTTAGGGTCTACAAAACATTGACCGCAGACCTGAATTCGGCTGTTGCAAGCGGTGAAATTCAAATACGGGAAAGAGGAAACAAGAAATCAATGACCAAGTAGCGCTATATTAAAACTTGGATATGGCTTAAATGCGTAAGGAGCTGTTCCGTTCCTTTTACGTATTCGCTGATTATTTCTTTATCGTATGGTTTTACTGCATATTGTCTGCTACTCCCCTGAACAAGCTACAGCAATAGTTGATTTTTTGCTCGAAGAGAAGTTGGTTCTCCATGCCATTGTGTCAAATAAATTAGTATACAAACAATTAAACGACAATAAAAAAGAGAGTTTTGAGCAAATACTGGTTATGGGCACAACAAAAGCTTTGTTATTCACTAAAATAAACCAAAGGATTCAAAAAAAGTTTACTGAACACCCACCACTTATCTACGCTATGCCCATCATTTATATGGATGAACTCCAAGGTGACACCCTAAGGGTACGTACTGAAAAAGTTTAAACGATAAAAGTCCCTATCCGTAGTTTAAAAAAGCATATTATTTTGTAAACATAAAAACAATTAATGTTTTTCATAATTAATATAAATAAAATTATATAATAACATATTCGCATTTTTGCCAAAAACAATTTAACAAATGAATAGAATTACCATCGCAAAAGGTGACGGAATTGGCCCAGAAATAATGGAAGCCACGTTACAAATTCTGAAAGCAGCAGGTGCACAATTAGAAATGGATGAGATAGAAGTAGGTGAAAATGCATATCTAAAGGGAAACACTTCTGGGATATCCAAAGAATCTTGGGACATCATAAGAAAGAACAAGGTCTTTCTAAAAGCTCCGATAACCACTCCACAAGGCGGAGGTTATAAAAGTTTGAACGTAACCACCAGAAAATCTCTTGGACTTTATTCCAATGTAAGACCATGCCGTAGTATACATCCATTTGTAAAGACTAAACACCCAGAAATGGATGTCGTAATTATTAGGGAAAATGAAGAAGACCTTTATGCTGGAATAGAGCATCAGCAAACCGATGAAGTCGTTCAATGCCTTAAATTGATTAGTAGACCGGGCTGTGAAAAAATAGTGCGCTACGCTTTTGAATATGCCAAAAAATATAACAGAAAAAAAGTTACCTGCTTTACCAAGGACAACATCATGAAACAAACCGATGGACTTTTTCATCAAGTGTTTGATGAAATTGCCGCGGATTACCCAGAAATAATCAACGAACATTGGATTATAGACATAGGTGCTGCGAAATTGGCGGATACACCAGAAATATTCGATGTAATCGTAATGCCTAACCTATATGGAGATGTACTATCTGATGTAGCTGCACAGATTACAGGCTCAGTTGGACTTGCAGGATCTGCCAATATTGGAGAAAGTTGTGCCATGTTCGAAGCTATCCATGGTTCGGCACCACGTAGAGCAGGACAAAACTTGGCCAATCCATCTGGACTGTTGCGAGGTGCCATTATGATGCTGAATCACTTAGGACAAAACGATATTGCGGAAAAGGTTGAAAACGCATGGTTGAAAACAATGGAAGATGGCACGCATACCTACGATATTTTTGACGAGAAAACCAGTAAAGAAAAAGTCGGCACCAAAGAATTTGCCGCTGCGGTAATTGCCAATTTAGGTGAGAAACCTAAAACCTTGAAAAGTGTTTCTTACGAACAAACAGGCCCACTTAATCTGCCCAGTACTGTTAGAAAAGAACCTGTTTCAAAAGAATTGAAAGGAGTTGATATTTTCGCTCACTGGTCGGGGACAAACCCTGATGAAATTGCAGCACAGCTTCAAAAAATGGAAAATGACAAATTAAAGCTACAAGTCATTACAAATAGAGGGGTGAAAGTCTGGCCAAACGGATTCGAGGAAACATTCTGTACGGACCACTGGAGATGTCGTTTTGCCATAACCGGCGAAGGTTCTATCAAAAACTCAGAAGTTGTTGAGCTGTTAAGTAGGGCAATCACACATGATATTGATGTTATAAAAACAGAAAATCTTTACTTTTTTAATGGAAAGCAAGCTTTTTCAATGGCTCAAGGGCAGTAAAAGTAAATTATTGCAGAAAAAGAGCATTTCTAACGAAGATGAATGCCGAACGTATAATGTGCGTTTGGTAGAGGGTGAATTTGACCCTGCTGAATCTGCCGAAGTGCTCCTTTCCCTGCTCAACTATAAAATCAAGTTTCATACGGTCCAACTGTTAAACCTAAAAGAAACCCAAAACAGTGACCCGGAGAAATCGCAAAAAAGAATAGAAGACCTTAAAGCTGCAAAACAGAAAGTTACAGAACTTGTAGTACAAGCAAGAAACAAAGGTCAAACACTGGAAATACGGAGCATTCTTAATATCAAGATAAAATAGCACCCTTATATTTTCTATTTAATATTGATTAAACCACTCGAAGTTGGTATCAATAACTTCTTGTTTTTGATTTTTTAGATAATCCAATAATGCCAAGGCAACCGGTGATAGCTTTTTATTCTTTAACCAAACTAAGTTCCACATTGTAGTGATGGGGAGGTTTTTTAACGGTATTATTTTTATTTCACCATTGCTCAATTCATTTTTAAGCCCAATTAAAGGCATAATAGAGCAACCCAGACCAGCTATGACTGCTTGCTTTACAGCTTCATTAGAGGTCAACTCTATTTTCTTGGCTATGGTTATGCTCTTTTCGAGCAAATAATTTTCCATTGCTGCACGGGTAGCCGAGCCTTTTTCCCTTAAAATTAAAGGTGTGTCTTTTGAGAATGCGCTCTTACTTAATTTGACTTTTTCAAAATATTTTGGATTTCCCACGAGATACAGCACGTTTCGCATCAAGCTTATCTTTTCCAAATTCAAATGATCGGGTAAAACACTCACCAAAGCAAAATCGACTAGGTTCTCTTCCAAACTTTCCACAACTTGTGTTTTGTTCGTAACATCCATGCTCAAGTCAACCCCCGAGTTGTCGCGCATAAATCCAGAAAGAAAATAAGGCATGACATACTTTCCCGTAGAGACTACCGATATTTTTAGTTTCCCCGCCAACTCACCTTTAAATGTGAGCAATTTGTAGTTTATGCTATCCACCTCATTAAGAATCCGTTTGGCCGCCAATGCTATTTCTTTTCCAAAATCCGTAACAAAAAGCTGTCTTCCAACCACTTCGGTCAAAGGAATTGGAAACTGGTTCTGAAAATTCTTTAATTGGATGGAAACTGCAGGCTGTGTTAGATGAAGTTCTTCAGAGGCCTTTGTAATACTTTGTTTATCAGCTATTTTAGAAAATATTCGAAGTTGGTGCAATGTATAATTCATAAAATTGTTTTATGCAAATTATAATAAATATAAATAAAAATATATGATAAATATCATTGAACTTCGCACCAAAATAAAATATGTTCGGTAAATCAACATCTCTAGTTCAAAAAATTGAGGCTAAAAGAACCAAACTTAGCGAAGAGGAAAAATATTATCCTATATACTACGCTTTAATGGGGTTTCTTTTTGGCGGAATTTTAATCCTTTCCGCCTTAAACGACTTTCTTTTCTTTGGCTGGTTAAGTATTTCAATGTCTATCATATTCGGCTTATTGTCAATCAATATGATTGGAAAAAGACAAACAAAAAAATATTAAAACTTTAAAAATTTTCAAAATGGAAACTACAATCGAAACAAAGCAAAAAATACAATTGGTAGATGGCAGTTTTACCCCATCAGAGGCATGCGATGTAATTACTGCCCTAATAGACGAAAAAATAAACTTTCACAAGCTTCAGCGTATATCGTGGTGCGAAGGAGACAGAGATGCCAATACCAAGTATCCAGATGAGAGAATCCTAGAATTGGAAAAAGAGAAAGTAATCGCAAAGGAATTCATCAATAGTTTGAGAAACGAGGGAAAAAGACTTCGAATTGATGGTATTCTCAAAATATCCCTGGAAGAATAAAAAAGTTAATGGATTTACACCTTCTAATTGATAACCTAACCAATCCTGCCTTATTATTTTTCTTTCTTGGCATAGTTGCAGTTCAACTAAAAAGTGATTTAGAAATTCCTCAAAACTCATCAAAATTTATATCGTTATACCTACTATTTGCAATAGGCTTTAAGGGAGGACTTGAACTTTCCCATAGCGACTTTAGTATGGAAATTATATGGTCGTTGCTATTTGGTATCTTTTTGGCCATCTCGGTACCTGTATTCGCTTATTTTATACTCAGAAGAAAATTTAGTGTTGAAAACTCCGGTGCAATCGCAGCGGCATATGGTTCTGTGAGTGCAGTGACCTTTGTAACCGCAATTTCGTTTTTGGAAATTGAAAACATTGAGTTTGGTGGGCATATGGTTGCAGTTATGGCTCTCATGGAAGCGCCTTCCATAATCATTGGAGTATTATTAATGGCCTTCTTTAAAAAAGGTAACAAGAAAGGTAGTAACTTTAAAAAGGTATTGCACCATTCCGTTACCAACGGTAGCGTTATATTAATTCTGGGAAGTTTGGCCATTGGTTTTTTGGCGAATGAGCATCAGGCGGAAGGAATTAAACCTTTTACCACAGATATCTTTAAAGGTTTCCTAGCAGTTTTCCTATTGGATATGGGAATCACCAGTGGGAAGAAATTGAACGATTTCATTAAGAAAGGCTGGTTTGCTTTGGTATTCTCTATTGGTTTGCCCGTGATTAATGGTTGTTTGGTTGCTTGGTTCAGTCAGTTTATCACAGAAAGTGTCGGTAACCGTTTTCTATTTGCCATTTTAGCTGCCAGTGCGTCTTATATTGCAGTACCCGCCGCCATGCGCATAGCGGCACCAAAAGCAAATCCAAGTCTTTATGTCCCTATGGCTTTGGCTTTTACATTTCCTTTCAACATTACATTGGGAATGCCCCTCTATTTGTTCATTATCCAAAGTTTTCAATCTTAAAACAATGATGAATGAAGAAGAAAGAACGTCCTGCTATTTTTCCCGATACCGGTTTTAATGAAACATCTTCCAAATCTTACCATAAAAACTACAAGGTTAAACTTGGTGAACTTTTTAAGATTGGAAATCCCGTAAACAAATCGTACTTGTACATACATGATTCCGTCAACGGTGAAACTTCAGAAATAGCTTCTAGAATACCTGTTCACAAAATAATGAGCCAACTGGTGGTCATCATTGGAATATTGGAACTCTCCAATAAAAAAGAGAAGGTAATCCTAGAACGAAAAGATAAGAATGACTTCTTTAGAGGGCAGAGTAGACTATACGCAGCCATTGACGATGCCATTATTTCCAAAGAGCTTATCCCACTATAGTTTAGTGCTGAAAGAAAAGCATATTTTCCCTTACCTTTAGGTTAAAATTTAACCATGAACAAACATCGCTGTGGTTGGTGCGAAGGCGATTCGCTTTACGAAGAGTATCATGATAGGGAATGGGGGGTGCCCGTGAAAGATGACGACACCTTGTTCGAGTTTCTTATTTTGGAAACTTTTCAGGCAGGATTAAGCTGGATTACCGTCTTGAAGAAACGTGATAATTTTAGAAAGGCATTCGATAATTTTGATTACAAAAAAATAGCAAATTACAATCAGGAGAAAATCGATGAACTTCTTGATGATGCTGGTATCATAAGGAATAAATTAAAAGTAAATGCTACGGTTTCCAATGCCAGGGCATTTATGGAAGTGCAAAAAGAATTTGGGAGCTTTAGCGAATATATTTGGGGTTTTGTGAACGGAAAACCTCTCAAAAATAAGGTAGTGTATTACAAAGATGCGCCTGCTACCACACCGCTTTCGGATTCAATCAGCAAAGATTTAAAAAAACGCGGCTTTAAGTTTGTAGGAAGCACGGTTATGTATGCCCATATGCAAGCTACGGGAATGGTAAACGATCATGAGGTAAGCTGTTTTAGATATGATGAAGTATAGGCTATGTCTTGGATTAATGCTGCTGACATTCACATGTTGGGGGCAAAATAAATATGAGAAGGAATATCGCATAGCACAATCAGAATTCCCTACCAATGCCTACGAGCTCATTGCCGAACAATTGGCATCATCAAAAAGGATACGTTTTTATAAGGAAACCGATAGCCTTAAAAACAGTTTTGAGGCCAAATTCAAGAAAGGAAAATTGCATTACAGTGTGGAATTCGATGAACAGGGCATATTGGAGGATATTGAAATTATCATCAAGGAGAAAGATATACCAGAGGAGAGTTGGGATAACATTAATGAGTATCTCCAGAACAAATTTAGCAAAGTCCGTATCGTAAAAATACAACAGCAATATCCTGTTAATGGCACCTCCAAAAAAGAACTCATTCACCACGCCTTCCAAAATCTAATTCTACCCTATATCAACTATGAACTGGTCTTTGCGGCAAAAGTTGAAAAGGGCTTTCAAACCTATGAGGCATTATTTAATGCCAAGGGTGAATTTATAAAGCTTAGAAAATCATTATCATCCTCCTATGACCATGTTCTCTACTAGGTGGTTGTTACCTAGCTGTTTTCTTTGGACATCTTTTTTAGCATCCCAAGAAAACCTGACCGGGTATTTGCAACCACAAGCTGCTATAAATTATAGTTTGTCCAAAACGTATTCCCACAACCTTTCAATGGCAAAACGAAGTTTCTTTATTGAAGAAGGAGATTTTGGGGCTAGGATAAGGCACGTGGACTTAGTTCATTTTTCAAATTTAAAACTGGCGGATAACAAGAGTATAGCATTGGGGGTTCAATATCGATTTAGAAATAATTTTGAAGATAATCCTAACGAACTTCGCCTTACCCAACAGTACAACTTTACAAAACGACCGTTCGTAATACGATTTGGTCATAGGTTTAGAGCTGAACAGCGTATCACGGAACCGTTGACGACACATAGGTTTAGGTATCGCTTTGCCGTTGATTTTCCTTTAAAGGGAGAAAAGTTGAATGTTGGCGAACCTTATTTTGTTGGGGGATTTGAAAACTTATTGAGTGTGGCCAAAGGAAATTCTTCTGAATACGATACTAGAATTAGCGGTCAAGTGGGATGGCAACTGCCAGGCGGATTAAAGGTACAGGGAGGCATTGAATACCGAATGGAAGATTATACTTCTGGCCTACCTCAAAATGTAGTCTTCTTATTGACCAACATCCAATTATCCCTTTAAAATCCTAATAAAGGCATCTCGTGGTATCAGTTCGGCCCCAAGGCTTTCAAGGTGGTCAGTATGCATCTGACAATCTATGAACCTATAGTTTTCTTCTTCCAGTGTAGCAGCTAGCTGTATAAATGCAAATTTAGAGGCATTTGCTACACTACTGAACATACTTTCACCGCAAAATACATGACCTAGATCAATACCATACAGTCCGCCAACCAATTTATCGTCTTGCCAAACCTCGATAGATTTGGCAAAACCCAGCTCAAAAAGTGCTCTGTAAGCAGCCTTCATATTATTGGTAATCCATGTTCCATCCTGTCCCTTACGCTGAATCTTGGCACATTTTTCCAGCACCTCATCAAAACATGTATTATGGGTTAATGTAAAATCTCCATTTCGAATAATCTTTCGCATACTTTTTGAAATCTTGATTCTCTTTGGAAACAAAACCATCCGCGGATCTGGACTCCACCACATGATCAATGCGTCTTCATTGAACCAAGGGAAAATGCCGTTTTTATACGCTAAAAGTAAACGTTCTGGGGACAAATCACCCCCTACAGCCAAAAGGCCATCTTCATTTGCAGTTTCAACTGGGGGGAATTCCAACCTATCCCCTAAGAAGGAGAGGGGAAGGTTTTTCCTATCTTTTTCCAATTTGCAGTTTTTATTAAAAATACGAAAAAAGAGACTAAAAAATAAGAAGTCCTCCTATATACACTAGACTTCCAATCAACATAAAAATTAAAGTATAGGGTAAAATTTCTTTGGCTTTTAATTTGGTAATGCCCAAAAGTGGCAAAGCCCAAAAAGGCTGCAGCATGTTCGTAATTTGATCACCATAGGCCAGTGCCATTATAGCTTTGGACAGCGGCACATTCATTTTTAATGCAGACTCAAGAACCAACGGCCCTTGAATGGCCCATTGCCCTCCACCGCTGGGAACAAAAATATTGACCAATCCTGCGCTAAAAAAAGTAAATATGGGCATCGTTGTTTCCGTGCTCACAGACACAAAAAAATCTGAAATACCCGTAATCATACAACTACTTCCCATAATGCCCATGATACCAAAATACAGCGGAAACTGTATCAATATCCCAGCAGTATCGCCAATTGCTTCTTCAACGGCACTCAAAAAACTTTTGAAGTTGCCATGCAATACAATCGCCAGACCAAGCATAAAGAAATTAAGTAAGTTAGGAGTAATGTTCAAGCTTTGTAACGCTGGTAAATATTGAATCAGGAAAGCTCCCAAAATCAAAGCTCCAAAACTTATGGCAGTTACCCTTGAATAATCCAATCTTTCAGCTCCTTTTAGATTACTTTTTGCAATGGAAGTAAATCTATATTCTTTTAGATCGACCTTAGTAGGTGTTGTTCTTTTACCCAAATAGTAAACTAAAACACTTATAGCAAGCACAACAATTACGAACAGAATAAGATTCCAATAGCTAAAAATAGTAAGCGAGGTAGAAATTGTTTCAGGCAACTGTGCCAGTATTGTGCCATCGGAGATAGTTTTCATCAAGCTATCCAGATGACCCGATTCAGAAACTTTTATTGGAGCGGAACCGCTTATTCCTCCATGCCAAACCATCATCCCAACATAGCCAGAGGCACCTACCAAAGGGTAATTGATGAGAATGTTGTTCGCTTGGGCATATTCGCCAACCTTACGGGCTAAAATAGCACCAAAAATGAGTCCGAGCCCCCAATTAAAAAATGAAACCAACATCGTGGGCAAAGCGACCAAAACAGCGGCATTGGATGTATTGCTTACGAGTTTGGTGATTTTCAAAATCAACCGTTCCATAGGTTTGCTCAACACCAACACGTGCCCCAATACCAAAATGAGCATCATTTGATAGGCAAACACCAACAAACTAGTATTCCACACCCCACTTTCCCAATACGATAAAATTTGGACAAAGTGATTCTTATCCGAAATATTTTCAGTAAAAACCAGTGCCAAAATAACGGTTAGGAACGTAAGAAGTACCGCAATTGTAAATGGAGAAGGTAAAAACCTTCTAAAAACCAGTGCTATACTTTTGGTAAGACCCAAAGTATGCTAGAAAGGCAAATCGTCGTGGTCACCCTCGTTAAGATCATCCGCAGGTTCAAAAGCTTCCATAGGTGGTACGGGCGGTATGTTCTCTCCACTTGTCTCTTCTTGAAGGTTCTCAATACGCCAACCCTGTACAGAGTTAAAATATTTGGTCTCACCTTGTGGGTTCACCCATTCTCTCCCTCTTAAATTTATACTTACCTTCACCATTTGTCCAACACTATAGTTATTGAGCAAATCACATTTATCCTGTACAAATTCAACTAAAATATGTTGGGGATACTGCTCCTCTGTAGTTACAACCAATTCTCTTTTTCTGAAACCATTATTGCCATAGGTTTTGGTCTCATCTATCATTTTGATTCTTCCTTGAACTTCCATTTTTCTACTTTTCTATAAGTGCCAAAAATACATAAAATGAGCCCTAATTAAAACCATGTCAAGTAACGAAGTATCAACATATTTTTACATTTTCCGCTATCTTTAGTCACAATTGCAACAAAAATGAGCATCAACCCAAGGAAAAAGGCCTACAACATCATCTTATTGATCTCGGCATTTGTCATCGTAAGCCTTATCTTATGGAACACCAACAGTTTTTTTAAGAATTTTAAAGAGGAAGAACGGTTGAAGATGGAAATTTGGGCAACCGCCCAATTGGAGCTCATCCAATCTTCCGTAGATCAAGAATTAGGGAACCTTACTTTAAAAGTGATGGGCAATAATACGTCTACCCCAATGATTCTGGTCAATGAAGAGGGTTCTATTAAAACGCACAATATTTCTTTTGAAAAAGCGACCGATAGTATTTACATCAAAAAAAAAATACGGCAATTTGAAAGTGAGAATGAGCCCATTCAAATTATTCAGGAGGGAGAGCTGTTGGAAACCCTATATTATGGAAATTCCGAGGTTTTAAACAAGTTGAAATATTATCCCTTGGCCTTGCTCTTAATTATCTTTCTTTTTGGAACGGTCATTTTCTTTTTCTTTAAGACCAACAAGGCATCCGAACAAAATAAACTTTGGGCAGGCATGGCAAAGGAGACCGCACATCAAATTGGCACCCCCTTAACTTCCCTTTTGGGCTGGAACGAACTATTGAAGTCTGAAAATATCAATCCGGATATTACCAAAGAAATTGCCAAGGATATTACCCGATTGGAAACCATAACAGACCGTTTTTCTAAAATTGGTTCTATTCCGGATTTGGAAGTTCATGATATTGTGGCTGAAACCGAAAAAGCCTATGAGTATTTAAAACGAAGAAGCTCAAAGCTCATCCATTTTGCTTTTAGCTCTGAAATTGATGAAGTACCGGTGCTTTTAAATCCACCTTTATACAATTGGAGCATAGAAAATCTCGTTAAGAATGGTATAGACGCTATGAAAGGGAGAGGCAACATCACTATTCAAATTGAAAAAAAGGGCCAATACGTAAATATTTTGGTTTCGGATACAGGACACGGCATCCCAAAAAGTAATTTTCAAAGCATTTTTAATCCAGGAGTAACGTCTAAGAAAAGGGGCTGGGGACTGGGCCTTTCACTGGTAAAAAGAATTGTGGAGGAATATCACAAAGGAAAAATTAAAGTACTTTCGTCTAGCAAAGAAGGAACAATCATGCAAATTTCCCTACGTGCAACTATTCAATAAGCTATGGCAAAGGATAAAAAGATTGCGATCAAGGACGCCGAAATCACCAATAATTGCCCAGAATGCTTTAATCAAGAGCTAAAAATTACCTTTTACCAAAAACACACCTATAATGCATTTTACCATAAAACTACTGACGAGGTAACCCATGAGATAAAATGCAAGAAATGCTATTCAATTATCTATCCCGTGAACTGGACTCCTGATATTGAGCGGGTATTCGAGTACTACAATAAATTAGTAACCCCCGATAAGACTTCGGTACGGTTTACCACGCTCTTCTTTATCATTCTGATATTGGCAATTTGTGGAGTGACGGCAGGTGTTTATTTTTATTTGGAAGGTGTTAAGTAAGCTTTTCCCTTATTTTTTCTGCAATAGCTTCAAATTCCTCAGGTTCCAATTTTTCTTTATGCTGAAAAGTGGCGTTTGTCATGCTGTGCAACGGAATAAGGTGCACATGTGCATGGGGAACCTCCAGCCCGATCACGGTCAAACCTACTCGCTCGCAGGATATTGCAGCTTCAATGGCCTTTCCTACTTTTCTGGAAAATATCATAAGCTTGGTATATGACGCTTCATCCAAATCCAATAGTTTATCCACTTCTTTTTTGGGCACGCATAGCGTGTGTCCTTTCGAATTAGGATTTATATCCAGAAAAGCGAAACTGTCTTCATCCTCTGCGATTTTATAGCAAGGAATGTCTCCATTGATTATTTTGGTAAAAATACTTGGCATGCTTGGTATGGTTTGGTTTTAAACAAAAAATCCTGTCGGGTGACAGGATTAAATATAGCAAATTAGTATCCGCTAATCTCGTGTAATCTCCAAAATATCGAACTTTAACGTTCCGTTGGGGACGGTAATTTCAGCAACGTCGCCAACAGATTTTCCCAATAATCCTTTTCCAATTGGGGAAGTAACCGATATTTTACCACTTTTTAAGTCTGCTTCACTCTCTGCTACCAATGTATATTTCATTTCCATCCCATTGGTTTGGTTCTTCAATTTTACTGTAGACAGTACCAAAACCTTTGATGTATCCAGTTGCGATTCATCAATAAGTCTTGCATTGGCCAATGTTTCTTCCATTTTGGAGATTTTCATTTCTAAAAGTCCTTGTGCTTCTTTAGCGGCATCATATTCCGCATTTTCAGATAAATCTCCTTTGTCCCTAGCTTCACCAATGGCTTGTGAAGCTTTGGGTCGCTCAACATCTTTTAAGTAATTGAGTTCTTCCCTTAATTTTTTTAATCCTTCTTCTGTATAATAAGATACTTTACTCATATCGTCATTTTTTAATGCAAAAAGGACACTGGAGAAAATGAAAATTTTCCCAATGCGCTTTATCGTTGTAAATACAAAAAATCCTCGAACACCTCTATGACTTGCATAGGATTTTTATCGAGGATTTAACGCAAATATAGGTAATTTTTGCCCAAATTTGCCGAAGTAATGTTTTGAAATTCACACTATGAGGTACTTCTGGGGCTTTATTTTATTGATTTTTTCAGTTTCATGCAATTCTGATAGCACCAATCGAAATCCTTTCCTCCAAGAGGTGAATTTTAGGTTTGAATTAAATTTAAACCTACCGCTATATAATGATTTAAACAATATTGGCAATCCCGTTTATGTAGGAAATAGTGGCGTTGGTACACGAGGTGCTTTTGTTATCAAATCTGGATTGGATACTTATGTAGCTTTTGAAGCAAGTTGTCCCAATCATACTCCAAATAATTGTTCTACCATGACCATTGATGGGCAAAATGTAGTTTGTTCCTGTGAAGATTTCACGTACAACCTCTTTACCGGGCAACAATTGGACAGACCAGATGACGGAAATCGCTATTATGATTTGCTTTTCTACAGGGCCACGCAAAGTGGAAATATTGTAACCATCTCCAATTAGATGAAAAATAATTATACACTGCAACTTTATGCATAGCGTGCTTGGGATTCTTTCGCCCTAAGCCCTAAGCCCTAAGCCCTAAGCCCTAAGCCCTAAGCCCTAAGCCCTAAGCCCTAAGCCCTAAGCAAAAAAACAAAGCTGTCACAATAACCCTATAAATTCCCCAAGATTTTATCCATTACCCAACTGGTATGTAATCCCGATGCTCCAGTAGACGGATGCTGTGCTATCCCTAACAAATGCTTTTGCATATTTTCTACATGGTATTGGTGTATATGTGTTGGGTGTTCAATATGTAAAGATTCTTTATGGTCAGGGCTTATAAGTTTCAATGGGGCTTCGTTCAATACTGAAAACCGTATTTCACCTTTAGAACCGAAAATCTCAACCTTGTCCTGTTGTTTATTCGCTCCAAAAATCCAACTACCCTCTCCGGTTATTCCATTTTCATGAATCCAACTGCCCGTGACCGCATCTTTTGCGGAATATAATCCTTGTTGGTTCACGGCAAAACCCTTTGCATCTTTTATATCACCCAACAAATAGATGAACAAATCAAGCCCATGGCTTGCCAAATCATCAAAATAACCAGCTGGAGCAACTTTTGCGTCGGTACGCCAGTTGTATGTTCCGCTTAAATCCAGTTCGCTTGGTGTTCTGCTCTTGTACCAACGAATGTGGCACACATCCCCAATAAAGCCTTTATCCAACCACTCTTTTATTTTGGTAAACCTAGGTAGGGAACGGCGATAATAGGCAATAAAAAGTGGGATTTCTTTTTTTTTGAAGGCATTATATATCTCAAGACTATCTGCGTAGCTGGGCGCCATAGGTTTCTCAATACAACAAGGTTTTCCAGCTGCTGCCACTTGAAGACCATACAATTTATGGGTGTCTGGTGGTGTAGCTATATAAATGGCATCTATTTCGGGGTTTTCAATGACCTCACTCGCATTGGTCGTCCAAAACGGCACCTGATGTCTTTTGGCATAATCCGCTGCCTTTTCTACATTACGCCGCATAACCATGGACAATTCAAAACCATCTGTCAGTTGATAGGGTGGACCGCTTTTTACTTCGGTAACGTCTCCACAACCAATGATTCCCCAACGCAACGGTTTTAAATTATCCATATCATGTTATTTTTCAATCCATTACAGCAAATTTGCAAAGACTAAGTCTTCAGACTTCAAACCGGCTGTTTCTAGATTGTTATCATACAACCAATTTAAGAATAAATCGACCTTCTCTTTTTCCAAAATGCCCCAATTGTTTTTATCACCATAAAATCTATTCGAAAAAACTTGACTCTCTAGCAGATCAATATCAGCATCACTTTTGGCTACATATGGTTTAATGCAATCCACTCCATATTGTGGATGTTCTTTAGCATACAAAAAACCCTGCTTTGTAGCATTCAAAAAGTCTTTATATCCTTTTTTATTAGCATTGATTTTTTCCCTGCCAGCTAGAATCACAGGAGAATACCCATAAGGAATTCCATAATCTCCCATTTTAAAGTTTCGTAGTGCAACCCCTTTGGATTTGGCATGAACGCCTTCCCAATTGGTGAAAATCCAGGTAGCATCCAACGAACCGTTTATGAGCGTGTCCCAAATACCCAATCGTTTTGGGTATTCAATTTTAATATCGCCCATGCCGCCATCATTCCGTATCATCTGTTTCACTATCTCATCTTCGTAACGAGCTCTGTATGAAGCATAAACTTTTCCATCTAAATCTTTAGGTGTGTTTATCTTACTTTCCTGTAAAACAGTTATTGCACTAATATCTTCTCTAAAAATTGTTGCAATAGCTACAGCGTCAAACCTTTCTTTTTTGGTATTGTAGCTCAAAACACTCTCAAAAGGACAAAGTGCTAAATCAGCTTCTCCCAATTCTACTTTTTTAGCAGGTGTTTTGCTATAATCGTCTGCTTCCGGTGTGTTGATTTCCAAATCAATTCCATACTCCCGATAAAAACCTTTCTCTTTTGCCACATAAAAACCTGTATGGTTCGTGTTTGCGGTCCAATCCAGTTCTATTTTCAGCTTATCCATGTTTTAAAAATTTAAAGTTGCTCCCATAAGAAAATTGATGCCCGCCTGTGGATAGAAAAACGATTCTCCAAAAAACACATAGCCGTTGTTTTCGTATTCCAAATCAAAAATATTGTTCACTTGTCCTGTAAATACTATCGATTTTAAAATTGAAATGTTCGCTAACGTATATTGCACGTTCACATCATTCACAAAATAAGCGTCTATGGCATTAGAATCTGTATTCGTCATAAATTGCTCTCCTACATATTTGGAATACAGACTTGCACTAAAGTTATCTGAAGCATTGTACGTAAAAATATTTCCGGCAATAATCTCTGGCGAGAACGAAATATTGGTATTGTCCAAATTGGTAAAACCATCTGTGCCATCTTCAACCAAAAAATCTTGGTTTTTGTTGGTACTGACCGCCAAGTTTGGTCGAATACTGAATTTATCCCATGTGATATTAGCATCGATTTCCAAACCTAAACGATAGCTCTGACCACTGTTTTGACGAATGGGAAAACCTACCTCATCCAATTCTCCCGTTAATACCAACTGATTTTTAAAGTCGAGATAATACACATTCGTGTTCAATTGAAAATTTGGTGAGACATAACGCCAACCCAATTCAAAATCATTCAAGCTTTCAGGTTCTGGGGTACCAGTTTCAAAATCTACACGTGCTGGTTCGCGGTTCGCACGCGCAAAAGAGAAATAGATGCTATTCTGATTATTAGGCTTATAAGTTATTCCGGTTTTTGGATTGAAGAATGAGAAATTTTCATCTACGTTCAATGCACCACTTGGGTCGAACAGCGTTCCTGAAGCTTCGTAATCAATTGTTCTTAGCTGCAAATCGCCAAACAACGAAAATTGTTCATTAAGTTGATAGGTAGCTTTTGCGTACACATTGAAATCTCTTTTATCGCTACCATTTTCATAAAAACGGAAAGGAATGCTCGGTAATCGAGCAAATTCGGCAGCCGTGATTTCACCAAATTGTTCACCGTCATAACGATTGAAACCTCCACCAAAAACGGCATCCCATTTGGAGTCTTTGTAGTTCAAACTAAATACGGTGCCGTAAAAGTCACTGTTCAAAAAACGTTCCGTAACCAAGTCCGAACGTTCTATTGTTTCGCCATTAGATTCAAAATTTGGCAGTCTGTAGAAGGCTAAATCTCCATTAAAAAAACTAGGATCCGATTCTATGTATTGCTCAAAAAACCCACGTCCTTTTGTATAGTGGAGCGATATGTTCCCTGTCCAGTTCTCGTCAAATTGTTGGGTAATGTGTAATTGATAATGGTCTTGCTTGTAATTATCGGTCTGCCTATCGTAGAACTGAACATTACCATCAGAATCAAGGTAAAGTCCGTCATTATTAAAGGTTCTATTTTCTCCGAGTCCAGCAGCATTCAGACCAAAAAACGATAATCCTGTAATTTCTTCACCTCCAAAAACTACCGCTTTTATCAAGGTATTTTCATCTTTATATACCCCATCTAAAAAATAGGACCTTAAATCTGAAAAGGCACGGTCGATATAACCATCTGACTTTATTCTGGAAAGTCTTCCCGAGAAGGCAAAATGGTCGTTCAGCAATCCAGTGCTAAAACGAACGGAATGTTTTCTAGAATTGAAACTGCCGAAGCTATTGGATAGCTGTCCAAAAGCTTCTTCTGAGTAATTGTCCGTCAAAATATTGACGCTTGCCCCAAAAGCACCTGCTCCGTTTGTGGATGTTCCCACGCCTCGTTGAATCTGGATGTTTTCGATAGATGATGCAAAATCCTGAAGGTTAACAAAAAAAGTAGTCTGGCTATCGGCATCGTTGTACGGAATTCCATTGATCGTTACGTTGATACGGGAGTTGTCGGCACCTCGAATTCGAAAATCGGTAGGACCTATTCCAGTGCCATCAAATGTAGTGGAGACCACCGAGGGCATGTAATTCAACAGTACAGGAATATCCTGGCCTAAATTTACTTTCTGGATTTCTTCCCTGTCAATGTTGGTAAATGTCACCGGAATCTTGTCGGTAGCCCGCGAAGCAGAGACTACAACTTCATCTAGATTAATTTTTTTTCCTTCCAAAGAATCTTTGGGCTTTTCTTGAGCACTTATTGAAAGTGCCAATCCGCAGCTGGCAAAAGCTGCGAACATTGTTTTGATGCGATGTCTTTTTTCATTTTTTGACCGTCGCATTGAACCATCTTTGCGTTTGATGGCTTCTTCATAAGAATTTGAATAGAATGGTTTCATTCGTAAATGATTTTACGAATAAAAGGGGCCATTATTCCTTGTTAATACTTGATTTTTTGAGCGACCCAAGGAGTTTTTTCGTCACCCTGAAGTTGATTCAGGATCTCATTCTTTAATGATACGATTCTGAAATAACTACCTGTTCGGCAGATAGGAATTCAGAATGACGCTTACTCTTCAATGCTCTTCTGTCCCTTGGCGGCATTACCCGCCCAGGTTCATTGGGTATAATCTCAGCTCGTCCTGAACTTGTTTTAGGACCTGCCCAATTCAAGTTCGAGGTTTAAGCACCCCTTTGAGATGGGGCAAATGTAATTCGCCGTATTCATTTTTCATAGCAAAAACGACGTTAATTAACTTTTAAAAACGACCCATACCCCTATTCTTTCTCGTATATAGATGGTAGAGTGCTTGTTATGTACCCCAAATCCAAACGTAGATTTACATTTAAAATAATTACCAGCTATCTAGTTTTAGGTGTGTTGGCGTTTTTGGCTGCCTTTTTCGTTTATTCAGAATTCCAGGATTATAACGCTTCACAGAGCAAAGAGGAGGATAATATCAAATTATTAAAAACCAATTCCTTGTTGACCGAACTGTACGAAGCCGAAAACTTATCAAAGTTGGCACTGCAGACCAAGGAAAGAGGGAATCTAACAGCTTATGCCCGGAAAGTAGATTCCATCTTCATTTCTATTGACAGTTTAAAGCTTTTGGCCACCAGCTCCAACCAGGTATTAAAACTGGACAGTGTTCAAAAACTACTGCAACAGAAAGTTTATAATAATGCAGAGCTTAGAAAACTAAAAGTTAGAAATACCAAAAGTGCCCCTATTGATTCCTTGCTGAAAAAATTCAATAAGATGGAAGTGGACATGGGAAGAATCACCCCAGAGACTTTTGTTCCCAACTTTGAACAGCTATCTCCAGAGACACAAAATTCTATTAGAGAATATGTGGCCATACTCAATAACAATATTCCATCGGAAGATAAAGAGAGTGCACCGACCGCAGACATAGACTCGCTTTTGCAACTATCCAAATCCATATTGCAACGTGCCAAATTGGAGAATGCAAGAATGGAGCGATCTGTGATTAAAAAAGAACTTCAAATTTATAAGGCGGACCTAGAGCTTTCCCAAAAACTACGCAGTATGATTTCAGCCTTTGAACAAGATATCATCATGAACGCTTATCTGGATAACCTTAATAAGGAACAAATACTAAAACGAAGTATTCGTTTAACCGGGATCGCCGTTATTTTGGGCTTAATCGTGGTTTCGTTGTTTACCTTCTTGATTACCCGAGATTTTTGGAAAGTGCAACGTTACCGGGAACAGTTGGAAAAGGAAAAGAAGTATTCCGAATCTTTGCTAAAAAGTAGGGAACAATTGATATCTACGGTAAGCCATGACCTTAGAACACCATTGAATACCATTGGAGGCTACACTGAGCTTATGGAGCATAGCGATTTGGGCACCAATCAACGACAATATGTTCGGAATATTAAATCCGCTTCAAGATATGTTGATAATCTGGTAAATGACCTTTTGGATTTTTCAAAATTGGAATCAGGAAAAATACAGATAGAAAAAGTACCATTTTTACTTTCCCATTTAATTGCGGATACTGCTTCTGGTTTTGAAGAAAGCTATCAGAAAAAATCAATAGCTTTTTCCATGGAAATTCCTGACGCATTGAAAAAACCCATAATTGGAGATCCTTTTCGAGTACGCCAAATATTGACCAACCTGCTAGGGAATGCTTTTAAGTTTACGGACAAAGGTTTTGTAAAAGTAAAGGCTCACATAACGGAAAATGATAGCGGTCCTTTTGTGAACATCACTGTTATCGACTCAGGAATAGGAATTGAAAAAGAACAGCAAGAACGAATCTTTAAAGAATTTGCCCAAGCAAGTGATTCTATAGAAAAGAAGTACGGGGGGTATGGTCTGGGGTTGACCATTTCTAAAAAACTGACAAACTTGTTGGGTGGAGACTTGTATCTGGAAAGTGAGGAAAATAAAGGAAGTGCCTTTACGCTTTCCCTACCTCTTATATTTTCAAACGCGGAAGTCAATACTGAAAAAACACAAAACACAAATCTTAAAAACCAGCCTGCCTTGCTAATTTTTGATGATGACGAAACGTTGTTGGAACTCTTACAAGAAGTGTGCAAAATGCATCATATGCCCGTTAAGGCATTTTCCAACTTTGAAGATGCTGAACACCTTGATGATTTTCATTATGATGCGGTTTTGACCGATATTCAAATGCCCATAGTTGATGGATACGAAGTGGTCGAAAGGTTAAAGTCGGGGCTCTTTGCGCATTATGAAAATCAGCCTATAATTGCAATGACCGGCCAAAGGAATGTTGACAAGGACAGTTACCTGGATAAAGGATTCTCAGAAGTGTTGCCCAAACCTTTTTCCCATGACGCCCTGTTGAATACACTTGGTACCCTTTTGGACTTTAGCAACCATAATCCTCCTGAAATTCGTTTGAACGAGAATACAATTCAGTCAAATTCAAAACTGTTTAGTCTAGAAATCATCTCGTCTTTTTTAGACAGTCCAAAAAGTATATATGAGGTTTTGGAAAGCTTTCTACAGGATACCCGTGATAATTTATACCGACTTTCTACTGCAGTTGAAAATCTTAGTTATGATGAAATAAAGTCCATTTCGCATAAGATGCTGCCCATGTTCCGACAGTTAAAAGTGGAAAATGCCATTCCTATTCTTGAAAAATTTGAACATCTTTCTTATGATGCCACGCACAAAAAAACAATACGGAAATTTGAAAGGCTGAAACTTTCAATTTTAAATCTGGAAAAAGCAATTCATGATTTTTTGCCTACACTTCCAGTTGATATTGATTGATTTTATTGTAGAGTGTCTTTCTAGTGATTTGCAAAAGCTTGGCAGCCTTGCTCTTGTTAAAATTGGTCTGCTTCAAGGCATTAAGAATCTTTTCCTTTTCATAGTCCGATTTAGAAAATTTGGATTGGGAAGAGCTCTCAACCACACTGTCAACGGTACTAGGAATCGAACTTAAATGTACCGTATCTCCTTCTGTAAACAAAACAGCGCGCTTAACTACATTTTTTAATTCCCGAAGGTTTCCAGGCCATGCGTAGTTATGGAATGAATGTTTGACCTCTTCGGAAAAATCGATTACATTCTTATCAAGTTCCTTATTAGCACTATCCAAAAAGTATTTGGCAAACAACAACAAGTCGTCAACACGCTCCTTCAATGATGGAATTTCAACAGAAAACTCATTTAGACGATGGTATAAATCTTCTCTAAAACTACCTTCGGCGACAGCATCCAATAAATTTTCATTGGTCGCGGTTATAATGCGTACATCGACAAAAACTTCTTTTGTGCTACCAACGCGCTTTATCTTTCTTTCTTGAAGCGCCCTAAGTAATTGTATTTGGTTCTCATAAGAAAGATTTCCTATTTCATCCAGAAAGAGCGTACCTCCATTTGCAGCTTCAAAATGACCCATTTTATCATCGATAGCCCCGGTAAAGCTTCCCTTTACATGTCCAAAAAATTCACTGGTCGCAATTTCCTTAGGGATGGCGCCACAATCCACGGCAACAAAATTCTTGGTTTTCCGCTTACTTTTATCATGAATGGCTTTGGCAGTAACTTCTTTTCCCGTACCACTTTCGCCAGTAATTAAGACCGACATGCTTGTTGGGGCCACCAAATCTATATACTGCTGTAATTTTCTGGACACATCACTGGTTCCGACGATAGTTCCCGATTGGGCCGATGCAACTGATCGGTCATTGGTGTCTTCGGTTTTTACAGGTCGTGCTTTTTCAGGTGCCTTGGTGTTGAGGGCACTGGTAATTATCTTGAGTATGTTTTCTGGGGTAAAAGGTTTGGAAATATAATCGAACGCCCCTTTTTTCATGGCGCTTACCGCAGTTTTCACTTCTGCGTAACCGGTCATCAAAATTACTTGTGTACTTGGGAATTCAGATTTTATTCTTGAAAGTAGTGCTATGCCATCTCCTTCGGGCAACCGAACATCGGATAGAATAATATCGAAAAGGCTTGACTTTAATTTCTGTTTGGCATCCGTAATCGTATAGCTTGTAGAAATATCAAAGTTATGCTTGGCCAAAAACTTATGGAGCATTTGGCAAAAAGCTGTGTCATCCTCAATGATTAAGATTTTGGGCATACCTTAATCTAATATACGATAAGGATAAAGTTATGGACTTTAAGAGCGTGGTAAAATTATCATAAAAAGGAGAGGCCCACGTGAGCAGACCTCTCCTTAACCAAACTAACCTAACACGATTAATCAAAAATTGTAATTAGATTTCTATCCAATTTCCTTCGGCATCAGCATACAATGTTCCAGAAGTACCATCTTCCAATGATAGCTCCAACTTGTATTGCTCAGATGCATTTTTATAGGCCTTATTTACAGTAGCCGTTGGATAGTCCTTTGCCACAGCAGCTGTAACAGCTTCTGGAAGATCGGAAACACTGATTTCCTCAAAATCCTGTGTTGCAGTTGCTACAGTTGTTTCGTCTGCTTGTAGCTCAGCAGTTTCTTCTTGGGCGATTGCTGTAAGACCTACAAAAGATAAAACAGTTGCAAAAAATAACTTTCTCATGATATATATGTTTTAAAAAATTAAACTTGTTTATCTATATGAAAATCTAGTGCCAACATTTTCTTTGTTGCTCTATTCAATTTAAGTGCCTAATAATGAATTGATTATGATATTTGTAAAAAACAGGATACTGTGTAATTTTGTATACAACAGTATCTTCATGTGTATTTTTTATACAAAAAAAGGCTGCCAAAGCAGCCTTTTCAACTTCCCTAGCACCATATAACCATTTTCTAAAAGAATACAATTATTTTAGGTACCACTGGGAACGGACAATACAAGGTTAGTGTTTGCATAGCATCATCCTAGTTATTTTTCTTTATTTTTTCTATAATCCTTGTTCAAATAAGATGCCACCAAAAAAACTGATATCACAAACGATAGAATACTGATGGCCAAAACTATTTTATAGATCATTTTTTAATTTCTGGGTATTTCATAATGTTTTTGATTCTTTGTCATAAAAAGGCCGCACAGTGTACGACCTTTCTACCAAATCAATCAACCAAAAAATCTAGACACCCTCATCTAGATGCTTTAAATTTCTTCTAATCAGTTCGGTCACAAACTTAAAAACCGCTCCAATTTATTTATAAGACACTGCTTTTTTATTTTAGTCACATTAAAAAAAGGGACCGTTACCAACAACTATTGGTAACGGTCCCTTTTTAAATAGAAAATATTTAGTTTTTAAACTTGGTGCGTAGGTTTTAAAAGATCATTCACCGTTTTCACGGGATTAAAAGTTACCAATGGCACTTCTACAAAAATAGTGTTCCAAAACGCCATGGCCCCATTCCAAAGCCCTGGAAGTTCCAGTGCTTTTAGTTCTTTGCCTTCTTTTGTCTTTTCTGTGATAAAACCTTGTTTTGTATCTATAAAGTCCAATAGATTATATTTCTCGCCTCTGTGATTTCGTACCCCACATATCAAATCAACAGGATTAAAATGTGTTGCGTTTTTTAATATGGCCGCTTGTTCTTTATTGGAAGTATCAATTTGGGCCGACTCTATGATTTGAAGCGAAACATCATTCTCACTATCCTTTATCCAAAAAGGTCCTCCACCTGGCTCACCTTCATTTTTCACCATTCCACATACACGAATAGGACAATTGATTTTGTCTTTCATTACAGCTACTTGCCCTTCTAGATTTAAATTCGTGTAATCATTGGGGAACCTTACGTTCAACTTATTTTCTAAAAACGTCTTGATTTCATCAAGTTGTTCATTAGAAATACTGTTGTGCTCAAGCATTTTAGCATATTCGAACGCCTTCGCCTGAACTTTAGTTAAAACACCCGCCAACATTTTCTTACTGTCGGCCACTTCTTGTAAGTTATCATCAATGACTACATTATCGATATTTTTTATAAAAATAACGTCAGCATCTTGATCATTTAAATTTTCTATTAAAGCACCATGGCCTCCGGGCCTAAATAAAATTGATCCGTCATTATTTTTAAATGGTCTGTTCTCCATATCTACGGCAATCGTATCTGTAGATGGTTTTTGATTGGAATACGTGATGTTAAACTGGGTTTCCGTATCCTTGGAAATTTTTGGTCCTGCCTGAGCTTGTTCTTTTTTGAACATAGCATCGTGCTGCTCAGATATGGTGAAATGTAGATTGGCCTTACCCTCTGTTTTTGCGTAAAGTGCTGCCTCTTTTAAATGTTCCTCGAACGGAGTTACACTTTCAGTACCGTATTTATGAAATGGCAACAGCCCTTTTGGATAAAACCCATAGTTGAGCCCATCTTCTATAAGCATTTCTTTCACAAAGAGATAGGCTTCTTCGTCTGAATTTTTTGCTTTTGCTGAGATTCTATCCATAATTTGATTGTAAAACGGAAAGTCTTTCATTTCAAATGTAAACTTTTGGACCGCTGTATCACCAGTTCTTTCAGTATAGGCTGATAGTTTTTCTTTGGAAGGATCATATACATCCAAAAAATTGAACATCGCCTTGAACATTCTGGAAGCAGCTCCTGAAGCTGGCACAAATTTCAAAAGTTCCAAATCACCACGAACGCTTTCAAAATATTGGATGAGTTCCTTTTCCTCTTTTTCAGAAAACCTCAAAATACCATCTGAAACAATAGCCGCCTTTCTCAATTCCACAAATGGGATTCCGTCTTTAAATGTTTCGATCTGACCCATTACTTTTTCCTTGGAAATTCCTTTTTGTTCCAGTTGTTCTAAGTCCTGCTGACTAAAGTCGATCATTGTTGTAAAAGATTATTTATGTGTTCTACTGCGGTTTTGAGCCTTGTCTTTTTATCTCCTTTCAAGATAACGAAATTCCGATCGTATTTTTTTAATGTGTCATGAAAATATGCAAACATTTTTTCCCTTTCATCTGGCTTGTCCCTAAGGTCGTCCGCTTCCCATGGGGTATCTATATAAGTCAAAAAGTAGAGGTCGTATGTATTCTTTAAAGCATACTTTTCTAAAATAGGATCACACTGTCCTATATAATACGCTTCGGAATATACTTTTGTTTCCAGCAAATCGGTATCGCAAATGAGTAAATCCGTAGCTTTCTTGGTCAATTCATTTTCCAATCGGATTTGTCCTTGGGCAATAGGCAATAAATCATGCGGCTCGCAGGTTTTACGCTCGTTGTTCCATTTGTCCTGTAAATACTCACGTGCATATTCGGGTACCCAAACCGTGTTATACTGTCTTGCCAACTGTTGTGACAACGTAGTTTTTCCTGTAGACTCAGGACCAAAAAGAACTACTTTAATAAGGTTTGAGGGCTCTTGCCCAAGTTTTTCTTCCATGCTTTGTAACCGTAAATGGCAATTATAGTCAATAAAAAATACAGCAAGGAACTAAATATTAGTCCTTTATACCAATATAGGGGCACGGTGATAATGTCACCAATGATCCAATAGACCCAGTTCTCCAATTTTTTCTTGGCCATCAACCACATTCCCACAAAAAAGATAGCCGTGGTTAGGGTATCCACATAAGCGGTCCACGTATCGAATTTTTCGAAGAAAACGTAAACCAGGGTTACAAAAACGACTGCACCAATGAAAAGCAATACTGACCATTTCTTTTCTTTTGATGTGGTCTTGGTGATGGGAACAAAATGGGTTTCATCAACTTTGCGCGTCCATAGATGCCAGCCTATAAGACTCATAATAAAATAATACGCATTAATGAGCATATCCCCTAAAAGGCCAAAGACCAAAAGGATATATACAAAGATTCCTGTACTGATGATGCCCGTAGGAAAAACCAAGATATTCTCACGCTTGGAGTACCAAACGCTGAGCAGCCCAAAAACCACCCCGATCATTTCCAACACGATCAAATGTGTTGGCACACCCTCGTATTGGGCAAAAATCCAATCAAAAATGTGGCTCATACCCGCTTCTATCAGATTTTACAATCTTCATATTAAGTAGTATGTGTTCAATATTTTCAAAAGTATCTTTTATCTCTTTATGGAGGATCTCCATTACTTCATCATACTCCCCATAGACTTGGGTACTCAATGGATTTTCTAAAATAGTAAGTCCAGAAGCTCTGAGTTTTTGGATAAAATCTATGATTGGCGCTTCAAAGTCATCTTGTAGCGGAGTTAGCGCAAGTTCTACGGATATTTTCATTAATCAAAAATTAATGGCAAAGCTACTAAAGGAAATCCTATCCGCCTATCATACGCAAGGCATATACACAAGTAAAACCTGCAAATTCCAAAAACGCTACATCATAATGGGATTTTTGTCCTTTATACGAAATTTTTGCAACCGTTCTTTTATCATCGAACGCAAAATCCATGACATCTATATGCTTTAAAAAACTGAGCCCTTCTTGCGCATAGATTTTGTAAAGAGATTCTTTAACGCCCCAAACTATGGTCAACTTTCGTACAACAGCTTCAGTATTGGCCAAAGTTCGATATTCATGTACGGGCGTAAATTTATGTGCGATACGGAGTATTTTGTCGCGCTGTTTTTCAATATCTATTCCAACTTCATCGGTCTTACTGATTATGATACCCGTAAAATCATGTGAGTGGGTTATAGAAATGTGATTTCCGTCGTTTAAATGTGGTTTCCCTGAATCATCATAAAATAAGTCACTATCCGTATAACCTGCTTCTGCCAAAAGGTGCCGTATACTCAGAAAAGCCCTTCGATGCGCTTGGGATTTCATGCCGTCCATTCTTTTTTGACAATGTGGCGTTAGACTAATATTTTTCTGTAGTTCGTTTTCAGATTCGGTGACATTCCAAATAAAAACTTGGGTGGTGGACGAGACTGTTATGGTTTTGTAAAGGGGCACGACTAAAAGTTAAGTATTTTGTACCTTTGCTGGCTGTTAAAGCTAAGCTACAAAAGTAAATTTACATAAAGCTATGAATACAAAGACTATTCCCTATGTACCTTATAAAGTGAAAGATATTTCTTTAGCGGATTGGGGTCGAAAAGAAATTAATCTTGCCGAAGCCGAAATGCCCGGTCTTATGGCATTGCGAAAAGAGTATAAAAACGAACAGCCTCTGAAAGGCACTCGTATAGCTGGGTGTCTGCACATGACCATTCAAACTGCGGTTTTGATCGAAACTTTGGTAGAACTTGGGGCAGATGTAACTTGGAGTTCCTGTAACATATTTTCTACCCAGGACCATGCCGCCGCCGCTATTGCTGCAGCTGGAATTCCCGTATATGCCTGGAAAGGAATGAACGAGGAAGAATTTGATTGGTGTATTGAGCAAACTTTATTCTTTGGGGAAGATAGAGAGCCTCTAAATATGATTTTGGACGATGGTGGGGATTTAACCAATATGGTTCTGGACCAATACCCAGAGTTAGCTTCTGGCATCAAAGGACTTTCAGAAGAAACTACCACTGGAGTACACCGTTTGTATGAAAGGGTTAAAAATGGAACATTGCCCATGCCGGCAATCAATGTGAACGATTCCGTTACCAAATCAAAATTCGATAACAAATACGGATGTAAAGAAAGTGCTGTAGATGCCATCCGCCGTGCCACGGATACCATGCTGGCCGGAAAACGTATTGTGGTTGCAGGTTATGGTGACGTAGGAAAAGGAACGGCTGCCTCCTTTAGAGGCGCCGGCGCTATTGTTACTGTTACCGAAATTGACCCAATATGTGCGTTACAAGCTTGCATGGATGGGTATGAGGTCAAAAAATTGGAAACTGTAATCGGTAATGCCGACATTGTGATTACCACAACAGGAAACAAAGATATTATTCGTGAGGAGCATTTCCGTGCTTTAAAGGATAAGGCAATTGTCTGTAACATTGGACATTTTGACAATGAAATAGATATGGCCTGGCTGAACGGTACTTTTGGTAATACTAAAGACGAGATAAAGCCACAAGTCGATAAATACACAATCGATGGTAAAGATATTATCATTCTGGCCGAAGGTCGATTGGTCAACCTTGGTTGTGCAACAGGACATCCTAGTTTTGTAATGAGCAATTCATTTACAAACCAGACTTTGGCGCAGATTGAATTATGGAACAACAGCGACAACTATGAAAATGATGTCTATATGCTTCCAAAACATCTTGATGAAAAAGTAGCCAAACTACATTTGGAACGTTTGGGTGCCGAACTAACGGAACTTAAGCAAGACCAAGCTGAATATATTGGTGTAACGGTTGAAGGACCTTTTAAACCAGAATATTACAGGTATTAGTAAATTTATCCTCTCTTTTAAAAGGATATCCAGTACAGATAAAGCCAATAAACCCTTGCAGGTCTGCAAGGGTTTATTTTTATGTGCGATATTTACAACTTTAATAGTTCTCGTATGAATATTATCCTTACCGGATCAACAGGGACACTCGGCTCTCAAGTGCTGTTTTCATTGCTTGAAAATAGATTCAATACACTGGAAAAAGTGTACCTGATTGTACGAAAGAAAAAATCAACTTCCCCAAAAGAAAGAGTTTTAAAAATGATTGATAGCAGTGCAGCTCCAAAATTTATTGGGATGCATAAAGAAGAGATAACCAAAAGAATAATCGTTATTGATGCAGATGTATTGTTGGAACCTATCACATTTCTTGAGGAAAGCAAAAAGTATTACTTTATTCACTCAGCAGGTTACGTTAACCTTTCCGTAAATCCTGATAGTGAAGAAGAAATTTTTAGAGAAAACCTTGCACTCACCCAAGCTATATTTGAAGCTTACTCGACCTACCTTAAAAAATTCATTTATATAAGCACCGCTTTTTCCATCGGTAAATTGGACGGATTGCTAAATGATAATTATGTAAACATAGAACAGAAAGAATATCGCAACTTCTACGAAGCATCCAAGCATGCAGCAGAAAAGTATTTGGTAAAAGAAGGAGCTACAAAAGAAATTCCAATTCAAATACTACGTCCTAGTGTATTGGGTGGAAATATTTTGGACAAACCAAGTTTCTTTATTTCAAAGTACATGGTGTTTTATCTTTTTGCAAAGTTTTTCTACAGAAACACCTCTCTTGACTCTGTACGGATACAAGCGAATATTGATAGTAAGCTTAATATTATCCCTACAGATTATGCAGCCAAGGTAATTGCCAAAGTATTTGATACCGATGTTCAACAACTCAATATTGTTAATTCTGAAGGCACCAATATCTTTAATGGGATCTCAAAAATTCTAGAAACAGTTAATTTTAAAAATTTTAAGCTCACGCAAGAACTACTAACTACTGCGACTGAATTTGAAAGTTCATTGGAACAGTTTTATTATGAGACCATCGGTATACACCTGACACCATACTTAACCTCGAAACCGTATGAATGGGACACTACCCTTTTAGAAAGCATTTTACCATTACCCAAATATAATTTAGAAGACTACTTAGTGGCAACAGTAGAATTTGCGAAGACCAACGGTTTTAAAAATCAGCGGTGGTGAAGTGATTTTTACATATCTAACCACCGTTTAAAATTGGTGGTACGTTCCCTTGATACGATTACTTGTTCCTCCTCCTTTGGCAATAGTTTTAGCAAGAGTCGGCTATTAAAGTAGCTATGAATTTCAACTACGGCTTTTACCGAGACCATAAACTTGCGATTTACCCTGAAGAAATGAATAGGATTTAGAATATTTTCCAATTGATCTATGGTGTATTCTATTGGGTAAGACTGGGCCGAATGAGTATGAAGACAAATTAAACCTTCATTAGATTTAAAATAGGCTATATCCTCCACATTGAACAATCTAAACTGGTTTCCCACCTTGACCATAAAGCGATGTTTATATTCTTTATGGAAAAGTTGTTTCAAATGCTCTAAATCATTTGTGGGCGTATGCCCATTTCTCGTGATATTATTTTTGAATTTTTCTAACGCTACTTTTAATTCCGTCTTAACAATGGGCTTTAACAAGTAGTCTACTCCATTATATTTAAAGCCCCTAATCGCAAATTCATTATACGCAGTGGTGAAAATTACAGGTGGGTGTTCTTCAAGGCCATCCAAAATATCAAACCCATATCCATCATTGAGTTGAATATCCAAAAAAATCAAATCGGGAAAGTCATTTTTTTTGAACCATGCTGTTCCTCCCTCTACCGAGTTGATTTTAGCGACTATTTCAATTTCTGGTGCAAGCTGTTCCACCAGCTGTGCCAGTCTTTTTGATGCAAATTCCTCGTCCTCAACAATAACTGCCTTCATATTATGATATGGCCAAAATATTCGTTTCCTTGATATTCTTATCCAAAAGTGGAACAATTACCTCAAAAAAACCATTTTCTTCCCTAACAAGTACTTGCTTGTTAGTGTAATAGGAATATCGCTTCCTTATATTTTCAAGACCTAGTTTGGTCGTTTCGCATTTTAACGTTCTTTTTCGGAGGTTGTTCTTGATTGCCAGAGCACTCTTTTCAATAGAATTAATGGAGATATGCAATGGCTTTTCTTTAGAATATAGATTGTGCTTTAAAGCATTCTCAATAAGCATCTGTAGTGTCAATGTGGGAATCCAGTAATTTTCTGAAGAAACCTTAATGTCGGTTTTAATGAAAACCGCATTCTTATGCCGAACCTCCATCATAAAAACAAAAGCATCCAGAAAATTCAACTCTTTCTTTAGACTCACCAAATCATCTTCATTGTTCTCTAAAATATAGCGATAGCTGGATGCGAGTCTAGTCACAAAATCAGAGGCCAAATCTCTGTCCTCATACATCAAGGAGGTTAAGGTGTTTAAACTATTGAACAGAAAATGTGGGCTTATTTGGGTCTTTAATGAAGAATACTTTGAGGCTAGCATTTCTCTTTTAAGATTTTCCATTTGTTCTTCCATTTCCTCTTTTTGCTTCATCGTAAAGTAGAAAAGGTTGATAAAAACAACTGTAGAACCAATAAGCGCTGCCCTAAAAAAATCGCTTCTGAATTCTAAAAAAGGATCTTCGCAAATAATGCCTATTACCTCACGAAGTGGAAAAAGTGCCAAAAAATAAACAATTGCGCTTAAAGGCAGTAGTAATGCCATAGTCTGCCCAAATATTTTCAAACTATTTTTAAAATTGAGCTTTGCCCTTTTTCGCTCTCTTTTTATCAACCAATCATTAAATTCCCATGTAACCATAAAGAACATGAAGGTCGTCAGATAATAGAATAGTGTAGTTGAATCCAAAAAAGAATCGATTTCTTTTCGGTCGTGTTCAACGGATATTTTTATAAGCAAGAAAACCACGTTCACGACCATCCATCGGAACAAAAACTTGTATACTCTTCTTTTTTCTAAAACATTTTTCATTTGTATGTTAAAGATACACAAGTCCGTTTTTTTAATTGATTTTCTAACCTCCCATACGTTCTATTGCATCTTGTATTGTCATTATTGTTGTTGAATTGTATTCATCTCCATTTCACTATCTATATACCATCCACTTTCTTATTTATCATTTTAAAAGTAAATCCAACACTCCAACCAATCATATTTCCTGCAAAAACAATGATGGTTCACTTTTGGCTCAATTAATCAAAAAACTATGAGAAAAACTGTCTTAGCATTATTCGCATTCGTTGGATTAGCGGGAATGGCACAAACCGGAGTAATAAAAGGAATTGTAATCGACAAGCAATCTGAGCAGCCCCTACAAGGCGCCACTGTTGAGCTTTTAAATATTGAAGTGGCAACTGGAACAATCTCGGATTTTGATGGTCGCTTTATTCTGAAGGACGTTCCCTTGGGAAGGCAAGCTGTACAGATAAGTTATATCGGTTATGAAAGCATAACCATCCCGAATGTAATCGTTACGTCTGGAAAAGATGTAAGCCTTACCATTAGCCTATTGGAATCTTTTAATCAGCTAGACGAGGTTGTGCTAACATCGGATACCAATAAAGACAGGCCTTTGAACAAGTCTGCTACGGTATCTGCCCGTCAATTTGGAATTGAGGAAGTAACTCGTTTTTCTGGTGGGCGAAGCGATGTTGGTAGATTGGCTGCAAACTTTGCAGGGGTATCCACTCCAGATGATAGCCGAAATGATATTGTGGTAAGAGGTAACTCCCCAATAGGATTACTTTGGAGGGTTGAGGGCATTCCCATCCCCAACCCCAATCATTTTGCAGCTTTTGGCACTACGGGAGGTCCTGTCTCTGCCATCAACCCGAATATGCTAAAAAATTCAGATTTCATCACTTCTGCATTCCCCGCGGAATATGGCAATGCACTAGGTGGTATTTTTGACCTTGGCTTTCGGAACGGGAATGTCGATAACTATGAATTCACTGCGCAAGCGGGAGCTTTTACAGGTTTGGAAGCTACTGCTGAAGGCCCAATGGGTGATAACAACGGCTCCTTTCTTTTAGCTGCTCGTTATTCTCTGATTGGCCTTATTGGTGGTGGGGCTGGTGGAGCATCTACTGCAGTTCCCAATTATGCGGATATATCCTTCAACCTAAACTTTGGAAAAGGAAAATTGGGAAACTTCTCCCTGTTTGGCATTTTGGCGACGTCCAACATAGACTTTCTAGGGGATGAAATCGATGAGGATGATTTGTTCGCCGCCGAGGACGAAGACCTTTTTGTTGAATCACGTTTTGGGGTATTGGGCATAAAGCATCGCATCAATCTTGGTAATAACACCTATTTACAAACTATTGTAGGGGGCTCATTGGCGCAGAGCGAGGTAAACGCTGATCGTTATTTTAATAAAGATACACCTGACGAACGGGTTATTCCTTTTTTCGATACCGATGACCTAGAAAACAGACTTACTTTTTCAACCCTTTTTAATAGTAAGCTAAGCAACAAAGTGACCCTGCGTAGCGGAATCTTGGTAGAGAACTTTGGCCTAGAATCTTTGCTTAGAGACAGGGAAGAGCAACCCGATACTGATGGAGATGGAGACCCAGATTTTGCTACCGTTAGAGATGTTGATGAGAGTTTTGCAGTGGTACAACCGTACCTGCAAGGACGATTCCGGTTAACGGAAAACATAACACTCAACGCCGGATTGCACAGCCTATACAGTTCTCTTAACGAGCAGTTTGTATTTGAACCTAGAGCCGGAATCAAATATAATTTTTCCAATTCCCAAACACTCAGCTTTGGTTATGGTCTACACCATCAACCTGCCCCGTTGCCTTTGCTTTTTATTAATGAAAATAGCAATGGTGAAACAATACAGACTAACCGTAACTTGGATTTTGTTCGTAGTTCCCATTATGTATTGGGTTACGATATAAAATTGGCAGCTAACTGGCGTGGCAAAATAGAAGTCTATTATCAAGATATTGACAATGCTTTAGTGGAACCCTTTCCATCTAGCTATTCCTCGTTAACCGAAGGCGCCGATTTTGTTTTTGACAATGACAGGGTATCATTGGTAAACGATGGGACCGGTTTTAATCGTGGCATAGAGTTCACCTTGGAAAAGTTTTTCAGCAAAGGATATTATGGTTTATTAACAGGGTCTTTTTTTGAAAGCAGATACGAAGGCAGTGATGGTATTGAGCGAAACAGTCCTTTCAATAATGGCTATGTGGTCAATTTTTTGATCGGTAGAGAATTTAAAATCGGGGCTTCTGGGCGTAACGTGCTCTTTGTGGATACTCGTTTAGCAACTTCAGGCGGGCAATATTTTACACCTATCGATTTGGAAGCATCCCAAGAAGCAGGTTTTGAAGTGCAGCAAGAAAATCTAGCATTCAGTGAGCGTTTTAATGATTATTTCCGTTGGGATGTCAAATTTGGGATTCGTTTGAACAGCAGTACAAAAAAGAGGTCGCATCAGTTCTATGTTGATTTACAGAACGTGACCAATAATGAAAATGCATTTGTAAGACGTTACAATCGCTTGACCAATCAAGTTGACCAAGTGAATCAAATAGGTTTCTTTCCTGACTTTGGGTACAAATTTCAATTTTAAACCTCCAATCAATGAAACTTTCCTCTCGAACAAAGCATAGATTATTGAACACTTATGGACCTTGGTCTTTAATTACTGGAGCATCTTCCGGCATCGGGGAAGCGTTGGCAAAAAAAGTGGCGGAAGCTGGTCTCAATGTAGTTCTGAGCGGCAGAAATGAAGAAGCGCTACAGGCATTGAGCAACCATCTTGAAAATGATTTTAGAATTATCACCGAAGTAGTCGTAGCTGACATTTCGACCACTACGGGCATTTATAAACTTATTGAAGAACTTGAGGATTTACCAATTGGGCTTTTTATAGCTTCTGCGGGTTTTGGAACATCTGGTGTATTTATTCGTTCAAACCTAGAAGCCGAAATACAAATGCTTCAAGTGAATTCGTTGGCCCTAATGATGCTTACCCATTACTTTGGAAGAAAATTTGCTCAGCAGAAAAGGGGTGGAATCATACTTATGAGTTCCATAGTCGGTTTTCAAGGAGTGCCAAATGCCGCTAATTATTCAGCTACAAAAGCCTATGTACAATCTTTGGGCGAAGCATTGTACCATGAGCTTAAACCTTATAATGTCGACGTATTGGCTGCCGCACCAGGACCCGTTAACAGTGGTTTTGCAACAATAGCCAACATGCATATGGGCAGTGCCTTAAAACCTGAAGAAATAGCTGTACCCATTTTAAAGGCCCTAGGGAAAAAATCTACCATTTTTCCAGGTGCTCTGACGAAAATTCTAATTCTTGGTTTACGTACCGTACCGCGGTGGGGGAAGATAAAAATCATGGAAATGGTAATGGGTAATATGACCAAACATCAAAAAGTGAAATCGTAAAGTTATATTAGAAAGCTGACGTTACTTTGAGGGTATTCAAGAACAACTTTACATGAGAAAAGGTACTTTTATATATTTACTGGCACCAATCATTTTAACCTGTGTTGTTTTGATTAGAAATTCCGAACTAGAAACTAATTTTTTGGATAAGCAGTTTTCAGAAATTGAGCACTATATTCCTCATAAGGACAGTATCGATACTTTGGTATCCAAAGTTGATGTGGCTTGGCATTTGGACCATAGTTTAAAAACCATCAATAAAATTTGCGAAGCTTTGGAAAAGTCAGACCCAAAGGCATTCAAATTTAACATCAATCTTACCAGAATAGCTGTTTTTACCTATGGGGATTTTACGCGTGGTGTAGCCCAATCCCCAAAAATAGTATTGCCTCCCAAGGTGATTTTTAAAGATAGTCTTTACGTTCAATTGGAAGAAGCAAGTAAAAATTTGGTGAAAATAGAATCCCTAGATACGAAAGCCCATTTTAAGCATCCTTATTTTAACGTACTTAATAAAAAACAGACCAAACGCTTTTTAAAGGTTCATACCCATCATCACTTAAAAATCATAAAAGACATTTTAAAAGAATAGAAAGATTTAAAGTGCCCAATCCAACTTGTATTCATCGAACAATTGGTTACATTGGTTCTAAAATCAGAAAAGGGATAGTTCGCTTTATAAACTTTGACGGTAATGAAAAACAATTGGTATGAAATCCAGAATATTGAAACAGTGGATTCACCATCCGTGGTTATTTTTAAAAATCACGTAGAGCATAATATTCAAGAGATGATCACTTTGATGAAGGGTAATATCAAAAGATTGATGCCTCACGTTAAGACCAACAAAATGCCAAAAGTGATGCAGTTACTTTTGGATTCAGGAATTTCCAATTTTAAGGCTTCGACCATTTCTGAGGCAGAGATTGCTGCTGAAGCAGGAGCAAATGCTATTTTAATTGCACACCAATTGGTAGGGCCCAAAGTAGACCGATTGCTTTCATTGGCTTCACATTTTTCGAAAACTACGTTCTCGACCCTAATCGATTCTACTGAAACAGCGGAATTACTCAACTCCAAAGCCAGTGCGCAAGAGTTAAAAATCAATATTTATATTGACATCAACAATGGAATGAATCGTTCGGGAATCAAGATGGGCCCGGGCTTGGATAAACTTATCACTTTTTTAAAGGACTGTAAATCGTTAAACTTTGAAGGATTTCATGTATACGATGGTCACCTGAGGGATAACAGTTTTGCCACCCGAAACGAAAAAATAGAAAACGGATTTATAGCAGTAACGGATTACTTCCAAAGCCTAAAAAATGAGTATCCAAACCTTCAACTAATTTGTGGCGGTACACCTTCCTTCACCTCCCATTTACTAAATGAAGACCGAATCACCAGTCCTGGAACCTGCGTTCTTTGGGATTGGGGCTATAGTGAAAAGCTAACAGAACAGAACTTTAACTATGCTGCACTTTTGGTAACCCGAATCATTTCAAAACCTACCGAGGGCATTGTGACCCTGGATTTAGGCCATAAATCCGTAGCACCGGAAAATCCTATCGACAAAAGAATTAAGTTTCTTAATCTAGACGGGTACGAACTTCTTTCGCAAAGTGAAGAGCACGGAGTTCTAAAAGTACAGAACTGGGAAGACCTCAAAATCGGTGATGTTTTATACGGAATTCCATATCATATTTGTCCTACCATTAATCTGCACGATGAAGTATCGGTAATCGAAAATGGTCAAAAGACAGATACATGGCAGATCACTGCTAGAAAAAGAAAATTGAACTTTTAGACCTACTTTTCCATTAATTTACCTAAATCGTAAAAGTAAAAGTTCTTTTCATCGTTCATTGCCACGAAAAGACCATTTTTAAAAGTACCGTTTAAAGGAACAGTAACGACTTCGCAACCATCTGTTTCCTGGGTGCTCAGGTTTACAGCTTTTAGAAATTCATTTTCCTTTCTTGAAAAAATATTGAACTCGCCTTGTTGTTGGTTAGAGACAATAATATAGCCTTCCCCGTTAGGATAGGTTGCAATGGCAATACCTTCGATATCCTCTAAAAAATGTTCAGCACCAAAACATGATATTTCTTCATTGCCTTTTGATGGTTCTGCGTAATATTTTCGGATACAAATGCCTTCATCAGAATAATATACAAACCCGCTTTCATCATCCACCGCAATGGCCTCAATTTCCTTTTGACCGCTAAACTTACCAAACTTTCTTACTAAATTGGATTGTACTCCTGTACTATCTGCGGTGAACTTATATTGATATAAATAATTTTCACTTGGACCTGCCTTCCTACCGACAATGGCATAAATGAGACTATCCATTGGAGATTTGTAGAGTCCAATTCCCATAGGAAGTTTTTGGTCATATGCGCTTTCATCTTCAAAAACCGGAAATCCTCCACCATCCAAAGGTTTCATATCAGGTACAGAAAAAAGCCTGATTTGCTGCTTTTCACGCTCGGTAAAAACCAAAACATCCACTGTTGTGGAATCATTCAGTTGAAAACCATACTCCACATCAACATTGTTGGGTCGTTGAATATTCCTGATGGTTTTATCCTCTATGATTTTTCCATCCAAATCAAAAGCATAGATAGCTCCGTTTGTTTCTTTGTCGGTTCCAAAAACAATACTTTTTGAGGTATCCTCTGGATTTATCCAAATTGCTGGGTCATCAGTATCATTAAGTGTGTTTTGGGTAATTACATCTGGTGCTATTGCTGGTAGTTTGCTTTGGTTACATGCCGCCACTACCAAAATCAATATAAAATATGCGTATTTGTTTTTCATTGGAATAGGATAAAAGTAGCCTAAAATCTAATTTTAAGAATAGATTTTAGGCTGGTTTGGATAGATTATTTTTTCTTGAACAAATCGTACTTTAAACCAAATGTCAATCGTGAGCTATAGAATTCTACTTGTTGCGTACGCTCGCTTATCCCTTGAAAATAGCGCAAGGGCTGATTGGTAATATTATTTAAATCGGCATAAAGTCTAAGCTTGGAAGTGATGGCGTACGTTGCGTTAAAATCCAAGAATAACTGGGTATCGTAATACCTATCCTCAAAATCGTTACCGCCAATCTCATCGATATAAGAGTCGGAAAAGTTTAGCGAAAGTCTTGCACTGAATTTTTTATCGGCATATCCCAACGACCCATTGAACATGTTCGGTGCTGTGTTCGGCAAATCCAAATCGGTACGTTCGTCACCATCTTCATTTCGAATGCCATCCGCACTTGATGTTAAATAGGTATAATTCAAGTAAATACTAAAGTTTCTAGCGAATCCCGGCAAGAAATCCAATTGACGTTGAAAAGCGAGTTCAGCACCAAAAATCGTGGCATCATCTCCATTCAACGGTTGAAAGACATCAAAACCAGTGGTACCTTCACCAAAGGCATCATCGGGCGCTTCGGAAATAAAAGTATAAACAAAATCATTGATACGCTTGTAAAAGAATCCTCCCGAAATCAGTCCTACATTGTCAAAATAATGTTCCGCCATTAAGTCAAAACTCATTGAGGTGGTCGGGTCTAATTTCGGATTACCAACAAAGATCTCTTCGTCCTCCGTAACGTCCAGAAAAGGAGTCAAATCCACATAATTAGGTCTTGCCAAGGTATTTGTCCAAGCAAATCGCAATATGGTTCTATTGGATAAATCATATTTAAAATGGACACCGGGGAGTACGTTTGTATATGAACTTTCTTCGGTAATGTCACCTTGATCTTCTTCTTCGTTCAAGATATTGTTTCCTGTTGCTGTAATGTTCGTATTTTCGACCCTGAGCCCTGCCAAAACACTAAATTTATCCGATAACTTTTGGTTGGCCATAACATAGCCCGCCCAAACATTTTCTTCAACGTCAAAATTATCTCTTAAAAATTCATCGGGTACAGCTTCCCCCTCGGTAAGATTGAGCGTCCCTAACCAAGCCTCATCTGCATAAAGTCCCGCCGCATATTGGCTTCCCGCCAAATAATCTGGATCCGTGTAATCTTTTGTGGGCACACTTGCCAATGTCGGAAATTCTTCCTCTAGATCAAATTCAAAGAAATTGTTGTCCCTTATCTTATTTTTAAAGCGTCCGCGGGCACCGAACTTTATAAAACCGTCCCCGTTTCCGAAAAAGTCTGCCGGAAGCTCAAAATTGATAAAGAAATTAAGGTCCTCTTCCTCTGTATACTGGGTTTCATTGGTCAGTTCATCAAATTCAAAACTCTCCAAATCGTTCGCATCTGATGGATTTTCAGCGGTCATTATCGGAAATTCGGAATTGCTGTTATCATTATTGACAATATATTCGGAAGCAAAAACTGCATAGCGCTCATCCAAGCGTTCTTCGGACGCTTTCGCGTAGGAAGCCATCCAATCTACTTTTAAATTACCGAACAAGTGATTGCCTCCTAAGCTATAGTTTTGCATACGTTGGTCTTCCAATCTTCTATTTTCATTTCTATCACTATCGATTCCTCCTTTGGTTTCGCGGACAATTTCTGCAGGAAATCTTGTAGGCACTCCATTGGTAATCGTAAAATCACCTTCTTCAATATCTTCTGCATCTAAAATTTCTTGTGCCAGTACAAAACGATTCTCGCGATCATCCCGCCAGTTGTACATGGTCTTTAAGAAAATGTTGTTATTAGCGTCAATTTGATAATCCAAGTTGGCAGCAAAGCTTCTTCTAATGCGTTGTACCAAATAAGTACGCTGTTCTGTGACATTGGTATAAGGGTCAACATCGACCGCATCGATAACGGCTTCTTCCTCGCCGTCCACAATTTCTGTTTCACCAGTATTGAATTCAAATTCATCCGTCCATTCTGCTTCGACGTTATCCGAGCCAAAATCATTATCGTTTATGGAAGCGGAGAGCATCCAACCAAATTTTCCATTTTTGGTGCGGTCACCTATTAAAAATGAACCGTTCAAAATGCGCTTGTCCGTAATAAAATTGATTCCGGAACCTGCGGTTGCAGAAACCCTTAAACCTTGGGGCGCTGTTCTAGTGACCAAGTTTATGGAACCACCCAAAGCATCTCCATCCATGTCTGGAGTAACCGCCTTGTTCACTTCTATGGTCTGGATCATATCCGAAGGAATCAAATCCATCTGTATATTTCTATTATCGCCTTCAGCAGAGGGAATCCTGCTTCCATTCAGTGTTACCGAATTCAATTGAGGCGATAAACCTCTAACGATTACGTTTCTGGCCTCACCTTGATCCACCTGCATGGTAATTCCTGGGATACGCTTTACGGCATCACCTATATTAGCATCTGGGAACTTTCCAATTTGGTCCGTGGAAACTACATTGGTAATGTTCAGGTTGGTTTTCTGCGTATTCAAGGCTTTGGCCTGTCCACTTAATCCATAAGCCGTTACTTGTACCTCATCCAATTCAAGGTTCTTGGGATTCATCGTAAGATTTACCAAAGTGGTTTTGTTGGCAGTTATGGTTACTTCTTGCTGAATGGTGGAATAGCCCAAATATGAAATTTCGAGCGTATGGTTTCCCTCTGGAATCGCTACTATGGTAAATCTTCCATCAAAATCTGTAATCGCTCCTTTTGAAAGGTCGGTTACCATCACATTTGCACCAGGCACATAAATTCCATTTTCATCGGAAATCGTTCCTTGGATATTTCCGGTTTGCGCTTGACTTTTGGCAAAGCCTAACAACATAAAGAACGTTACATACAATAATTTTTTCAGGTCAATCGGTTTCATATACATTTACGTTTAATTGGAATTCAAAGCTATGTATATCAACTCGTTATGATTTAAACTAAACGAAAACAAAAGGGAAACAAAACTCTATTTCAACATAAACAACAAGGCAACAATTACAGTTTGTTTACATTGTGCTAACCTTTTGTAAAGAAGGGATGGAAACTAGCTTAAAGTTCTATCATAAAATTTACCAATTCTTCTTTTTGGTCAATGGGGAGTTTTTTACGTAACCGATATCTTGCTATCCTAACACTATCTGGGGTCACCCTTAAAATAGTCGCTATTTCTTTTGATGAAAGATTTAGGCGCAATAACATTCCCAACCGAAGCTCTGCCGGCGACAAGTTGCTCTGGGACAAAGAGGAAAGCTTTTTAATGAATTCTGGATGTATCTCCTTAAAAAAGCTCATAAACTCGTCCCACTCATTTTCCTGCTTTAGATTGACGTCTATCTCCTTTACAAGCTGTTTTATTTTTCCATGCATGTTCATGTTTTGCCTAGAAGCAATGTTTCTGAGGGTATTGGATAAATCTAGCAGTATTTTATTCTTTTGTGATAAATGCAGACTATATCTGGATAAAGACGAGGCTTTCAATTGAACTTCGCGTTGCAAATTTTCTTCCTGAATTTCCTTTTTATCCAACTCCGCCTTCAACATACGCTGTTTATATTCTTGAATCTTAATCTTTGCTTTTCGTTTTCTTCCCAAATAACTATAAAGAATAGTAAGGATTGCAGCAATGGCAAAAAGAGCGACCCAAAGCAAGTTTTGATTGGCTGTACTTACCTTGTTCTGCTCTTTAAGTAATTGTATCTGTGCTTCTTTTTTATTGGTTTCATAAATCGTCTGGAAAACATTCAATTGATCGGTATTCTGCGCATTGCGTATTGCATTGTTAATTCTATCCGATTCCTTTAATTGCTCATGCGCCTTTTCGTAGTCTTCCATTAGTGCGTAAGTCTTGGATAAATCCTTATGGGCACTTTCCATTTGATGGTGATTTTTTAACCGAACCGCTATCTCCAAAGCTGTATTGGTCTGAATCAATGCTGTGTTATAATCCCCGGTTTTTCTATAGACATCTCCTAAATTGTTAAGTACATTGATCTCTTTGTCCGAATTAGCACCTTGCAAGTAATCGTAAGCTCTTGCGAAATATTGGTACGCTAAATCAAACTTTTCCAAATCTTCATAGATGCTTCCAATATTCTCGTTGGTCATGGCAACTCCATTTTCGTCGTTCAGCACTTCAAACAACGACAAGCTTTCCTCTTGATATTGTAATGCTTTATCGTACTTCCCGTTTTTCTCAAAACAGGCTCCCAGTAAACTTTTGGATTCAGCTTGTTCATTTTTAAGGTCCAATTCCGTGGAAACCTTCATAGTATCCGTAAAATACTGTTCGGCCAGTTCAAAATTGTTGAGCGAAAGGTATACTTCACCTATGTTGTTGTTCAGTTTGATATAAAGGCTAGGGTCAGAATCAGCGCTTATAACCTCCAAAGCTTGATTAAGTTGGCTAATGGCCTCCGAAGAAAGTCCTAGCACATGATAGTACTCCCCCAGTGCTATATAATTTTGAACTATTGCTCGAGATGATACCTGGCTAAATCTTGATTCTTCTAACTGTTTCTGTAAATGAAGAAAAACTGAATCTAGTTTTTTATCTGATGAAAAGTCAACTTCACTTTGTTGGCAATAGCCAGCAAGATGAACAAAAAACAAAACTAGTATAGTATTGTTAAAGGATTTGAAGTTTCTACCCATTCTAGACCTAGATGTACTTGAGGACTAAGTAAAGCTATTTCCTTACTGAGGAATATCACCTTTAGGTTATGAAACCTTTAAAAATGGGTTATGTCATATTGAGCAGAAAAAGGATATAAAATAAAAAACCTCGCTAAATAGCGAGGTTTTTTGTGTCGTATAAAAGCTTTCTGTTAAGCTTCAAATGGCTCAATGGAAACAAATGATTTTCCACCCGCTTTTTTCTGAAATTTTACAATACCGTCTACTCGCGCATGCAATGTATGGTCTTTACCCAAATATACGTTTTCACCCGGATTGTGCTTGGTACCACGTTGTCTAACAATGATGTTACCAGCAACAGCAGCTTGTCCACCAAAAATCTTAACTCCTAATCGTTTCGATTCTGATTCTCTACCGTTTTTTGAACTACCTACACCTTTCTTATGTGCCATGGATATTTATTTTTTAGTTCTTGTCTTATTTCGTTAAAGCTTCTATCAATTCTGCTTTCTTCATGGAAGAAATTCCAGAAATTCCTTTAGCCTTTGCCATTTCTTTCAACTCTGCCACCGTTTTAGCACTCAAATCCTCAGTCTTCTTTGGAGCTTCTTTCTTTGGAGCTTCCACCTTGGTTTCTTTGGCTTTGGTTTCCTTAACTTTCTTTGGTTCGGCAACTGGCTTTTCTGCTTTGGCTTTTTCCGGAGCAGCTTTTTTAGCGCCTTTGGCAACAATGCTTTCTACTACAATCTCTGTTAAAGACTGTCTGTGTCCGTTTTTTACACGGTATCCTTTACGCCTTTTCTTTTTAAAGACGATTACTTTATCTCCTTTAAGGTGTTTTACTACTTTGGCCTCAACAGCCGCACCTTCTATGACCGGGGCGCCAATAGTCACGTCACCTGCATCGTCCAAAAGAAGTACCTTATCAAAAGTTACTTTCTTACCTTCTTCTGTTTGCAAACGGTGAACGTACACTTTCTGGTCTTTTGCAACTTTAAACTGCTGCCCTGCCATCTCTACAATTGCGTACATAATGCATTAATTAGATTAAATTATTTGTGCTTTATCAAAATTAGCGGGTGCAAATATACTGCTAAATCCTTAATTCACAAGTAATATTCCCTCATTTGAAAGATTATTTTTTAGGATTATTAGAGGTTTTGAAGAGTTGCATAAAAGAAAGTGTTAAAACCAAGGCGGTAGCAAATCCCATTATAGCGACAGTAAAGAAAACAATACCTTCGAAATTGGCATAATCTTTTGCCCATACCGCTGAAAGCTCGTTGAGAAATTTGGAATTCAGCTCTGTGGAATACAATGCAAAAAAAATGGTGAACAATAGGGTAGCGATAAAGCCCGTAGTAATGCCTGCGGTAAAGCCTTTTCCGTACGAGAAATCTTTTCCCAACCTCAACTTTGTATATTTAATGGTTTCATAAATCCCAAAGCCAGTAATAAATCCATTGAAAAGACTGTAAAAAACATTGGTATGTTTTCCCAACAAGGATAATATTAAAAAATATGCTATCAAACTTGCACTCGTAACTATTCCAAAACGAATTGGCAGGGTTAATTTTTTCATTTTAATATTTTTTTGGTGGATGTATAATTTACTGATTGTTCATGAATTATACTAAATTTCTTGTTAAAGACTTGTTTGGTATTCCATATATCCTTTAAATTTCAATCTATTTTAGTGTAACATACAGCACTGATTTCACACTAACACTATTAATGTATAAACACAAAGACCATATTATGAAAAGACATTTACTATCAACACTTTTTGTGCTTATCGTGGGTAATTTTCTTGTAGCACAAGAAGTCAGCTTTGAAGAGTACAAACTTGACAATGGCTTGCATGTTATTTTACACCAAGATAATTCTGCGCCTGTAGTAACTACTGCGGTAATGTACCATGTAGGATCCAAAGACGAAGATCCTCAGAAAACAGGGTTTGCACATTTTTTTGAACATCTTCTTTTCGAAGGAACCAAAAATATTAAGCGTGGAGAATGGGACAAAATAGTCTCTTCCAACGGAGGTAGCGGAAATGCAAATACCTTTCTTGACCGTACCTACTATTATGAAACTTTTCCATCCAATAGCCTAGAAACAGGACTTTGGTTAGAATCCGAAAGACTACTTCATCCCGTTATAGAACAAATTGGGGTGGACACACAAAAAGAAGTAGTACAGGAAGAAAGAAGGCTTAGAGTCGATAATTCTCCCTACGGCGCATTCTTTGAGGTGTTACTTAAAAACTTGTATACCAAACATCCATACAAGTGGGGCGTAATTGGCTCCCTAGATCATTTAGCAAGCGCAACTTTGGATGATTTTAAAAACTTCAATAAAATCTATTATGTACCCAACAATGCGGTACTCGTGGTCGCTGGTGATATTGAAAAGGAAAAGACAAAAAAAATGATTTCCGATTATTTTGGGCCAATTCCCAAAGGAGCTGAAATAAAGAGAAATACTATTGTTGAAGATCCTATAACCATAACTAAACAGGCAAAGTATTACGACCCAAATATTCAGATTCCAGCTATTTTGCTTGCCTACAGGACTCCGGGACAAGCCGAAAGGGATGCTTATGTTATTGATATGATATCAACGTATTTAAGTGATGGGGAAAGTTCCAAGCTCTATAAAAAATTGGTTGATGAAAAGAAAATGGCACTTCAAATATTTTCCGTGCCAATTACAGCTGAGGATTTTAGTTCTTACGTAGTAGGTGCACTGCCTGTAGGAGAAAATTCAATCCAAGACCTTAAAAATGAAATAGATGAAGAAATTTTGAAAGTACAAATGGAGTTGATTTCAGAAAGAGACTATCAAAAACTTCAGAATAAGTTTGAAAACAGGTTCGTTAATGCCAATAGCAGTATTGAAGGCATTGCCAATTCTCTAGCAGAAAACTACATGTTAAGAGACGATACTAATCTCATCAATACAGAAATAGACATTTACCGCTCCATTACAAGAGAGGAAATTATGGAAGTTGCCAAAAAGTACTTAAAGGTAAACCAAAGGGTGGAGTTAGAATATTTGCCAGAACAAAAAGAAGCTAATTAAGATGAAAAAGTATATCATTTTTTCTTTACTGTCCTTTTTCATGACAGTATCGTACGCACAAATAGATAGGTCCAAACAACCAAAACCGGGTCCTGCACCAAAAATCAACTTAAAAGAACCTGTTCGTTTTGAGCTTAACAACGGTCTTAAGGTCATGGTTGTAGAGAATCATAAACTCCCACGGGTTTCCATGCAATTGACTTTGGACAATCCTCCTATTTTACAGGGTGACAAGGCCGGAGTCTCGGACTTGACCTCTAGCTTGCTTGGTAAAGGGTCAAAATCCATTCCTAAAGATGATTTTTACGAAGAAGTGGATTTTTTGGGAGCAAACATTAACATTGGGGACCAAAGTGCCTTTGCAAGCTGCCTTTCCAAATATTTCCCAAGAATTTTGGAGCTTATGGCAGATGCAGCCTTGAACCCAAATTTTACACAAGAGGAGTTCGACAAAGAGAAAGATAAGCTTATCACAGGAATAAAATCTGAAGAAAAAGACGTTTCTGCTATTGCGAATAGGGTGCAATTAGCCTTAGCCTATGGCAAAAATCATCCTTATGGTGAAATGACCACAGAGGAAACCGTAAACAATGTATCGTTACAAGATGTAGAGCAGTATTACAGAAACAATTTTGTTCCTGCCAATGCCTATTTGGTTGTTTTGGGCGATGTGGAACTTGATAAGGTAAAGGAATTGGTAACTACATATTTTACGCCATGGTCCAAAGCTACCCCGCCATCCTTTAGTTACACAAAACCTACAGATGCGCAATATACCCAGATAAATTTTGTGGATATGCCCAATGCGGTACAATCCGAAGTATCCGTTCAAAACATCACGAACCTAAAGATGAAGGACGAGGATTACCTTGACGCCCTTTTGGCCAATAGAATCCTTGGAGGAGGCTCGCAAGCAAGGTTGTTCAAAAATCTTAGGGAAGATAAAGGGTACACCTACGGTTCGTATTCCTCGATAAGGGATAACAAGTACAGCTTAATGCGATTCTCCGCATTTGCACAAGTACGGAATGCCGTAACGGATAGCTCCGTAGTCCAAATTTTAGAGGAAATCGACAAAATGGTAAACGAGCCCGTAACCGATGAAGAGCTTAAAAATGCTAAAGCAAAGTACTCGGGAAGCTTCGTTATGGCTTTAGAAAAACCAGAAACTATTGCCAACTATGCATTGAACATAGAAACTGAAGATTTGCCAAAAGATTTTTATAAAACATATTTGGAGCGGATAGAAGCCGTAACCATAACCGATGTGCAAAAAGCGGCACAAAAACATCTTTCTACAGATAACATAAGAATAGTAGTTACAGGAAAAGGAAGCGAAGTTTTGGAAAATCTTGAAAAGGTAGAATTCAAAGGCAAAGCCGTTCCCACTCTATTTTATGATGTATATGCGACCAAAACGGAGAAACCAGATTATGAAGCTGATGCTCCAGAAGGGATCACTGTAGAAGCTATCTTAGAAAAATATATAGCGGCCATAGGTGGAAAAGAAAAATTGGAAGGTGTTAGCTCCTACGCAATGCTGGCAGAAGCAGAAATGCAAGGAATGAAGTTGGAACTTGAAATGAAGAAAACCACCAAGGACCAGTTTATGCAAGACGTAAAAGTGATGGGCAATTCCATGCAAAAACAAGTTCTCGATGGAGACAAAGGCTATATGGTAGCCCAAGGTCAGAGAAAAGACCTTTCTCCCGAAGAAGTTACCAGAATTAAAGAGGAATCCGCTGCCTTTCCAGAGCTTAATTATTTGTCTGCTGGAAACATAACCTTGGAAGGTGTGGAGCCAGTAAGTGGGAAAAAAGCGTACAAGCTTAAGATAACGGATAAAAAATCTTCTTTTTATGATATGGAAACTGGTTTAAAACTTCAGGAAGTGAATACAGAAGAGGTACAAGGACAGCAAATGATGAATACACTAGAATATAGTGACTACAAAGAAGTATCTGGCATTAAATTTCCATTCAAGTTATCCCAGACCATGGGGCCTCAAAATTTTGAGTTTATTGTAAAGGAAATCAAAGTAAACGAGGGGGTTTCCGCTTCGGATTTTGAATAAGATTACATTTAATTTTTAAGAGAAGACGTCCTTTGTGGCGTCTTTTTTTTGTTTACGACATAAACCCCTATCAAAATTACCACAGCTGCAAGCAATTGCCTAAACGCAAATTTTTCTCCATCGACGATACCCCAAAAGACACCTACTATCGGAATCAAATAAGTAACGGACACGGAAAAGACCGCAGAAGAAATTTTAACCAGCTTATTGAACATGACCTTTGCAACGCAAGTGCCCAAAATACACAGCAAAATAATATACCCCAGAGAACTTAGAAAATAAGGGCCAGAAACCACCTCTTTCTTTAAAAAACCTGAAAAGATCAGAATACAAAGTCCGGGAATAAAAATGACCAAAAAGTTACCTACTGCAATTCCCATAGGCGATACATCCTGCAATTTACTTTTAATGATGTTTGCATTGCACGCATAACAAATAGTGGCTACAACGACCAATCCTGCATACCAATAGTTTTGGTCAGGGTTTATTTCGGTGCCAAAAAAAATGAGAAGTGCCGCTCCTATCAAACCTACGGCAACTCCTATAAATTGATTTTGGGTAAATTTTATACCAAAAATAAACAGTCCTATGAACAGTGTAAAAAGTGGAACCAGAGAGTTTAGAATCGAAGCAATGCCGCTGTCAATTTCCGTTTCTGCAAAAGCAAATAAAAACATAGGCACAAAACTCCCTATAATACCCGAAACTCCAACCCATGGCCATTCTTTTCTAGAAATGGTCTTTATGGATTTAAATCCTATTATGAAAAGAAAAAGAGCGGCCATAACTATACGAATTGCTCCCAATTGAATTGGGTTAAACCCTTCCAATCCTTTCTTTATCAATATATACGACGTACCCCAAATTATGGAAAGTACGATAAGATAAACCCACTTACGATTTTGTTCTCCCACAGTTTAAAAATAAGCTGCAAAAGTGCAGCTTATTTAAGACTTTTTTATCTTTTATCCTTTAATTTAGCATTGCCTAAACAGCAAAAGTGAAACAAGCGATCATTTATTGGTTTGTACTCCTCTATCTTGTAGCAATGGTCCGTCCCGTTGGTCCAATGTTGGAGTACATTATCTATGAAGATTATATTGCTGAATTTCTTTGCGTAAACAAAGACAAAGTAGAGCTTCAATGTAATGGAAAGTGCTATTTAATGCAACGACTTTCTGAGCAAAACGATGAAAAAAAACAAGGCCTTCCAAAAATCACCATGGAAGAATACCCAATAGGTTTTGTTGATTTGTTGTTCTTTAATTCCAATAAGGCACATATAATTCCAAATCAAAATCACTTTGATTATCAGAATTCTTACACCTATCTCTTTTGTACCTTTAATTTTCATCCGCCAAGCGTTCTTTCCTGACGTACGCTTACAAACATTTTTTAGGGTGATGCAACATACGTTGTAAAACAATCACCTACACTTCAATTTTATAAACCGATGAAAAATTATATATCGGCCATTTTATTCATGGCCACCGTTGCATGTTATGCACAAGAAACAACAAACAAATCCGAAAAGTGGTCAGCAGGAAGGCCTGATGGGCATGCCCCTATCTCAGTAATGGGCGACCATATGCATGGTAAAGGCGAATGGATGTTTTCCTATCGCTACATGTACATGAACATGGATGAGCTAAAACAAGGAAGCGATAATGCTTCTTTTGATAATGCCTTGGCTGATTACATGGTCACTCCAACAAAAATGCCAATGAACATGCACATGTTGGGCGCTATGTATGCACCAAGCGATAAAATTACGCTAATGGCCATGTTCAATTACCTGTCCATGGAAATGGACCATATTACCCAAATGGGTGGGACGTTCACCACCGAAGCAAGCGGTTTTGGAGACATACAACTGTCGGCTCTTTACAGGTTCTTCAATAAAAACAAGCAAACACTTCACGGGCAAATAGGACTTTCTATTCCAACAGGAAGTATCACGGAAAGCGATGTCACACCAGCATCGACCCCTAATGAGGTTGAATTGCCCTATCCCATGCAAGTAGGTAGCGGAACAATTGACCCTAATTTAGCACTTACCTATTTAGGTCAAAATGAATCCCTTTCATGGGGTTCGCAAATACGGGGAATTTTCCGTTTTGGGGAAAACGACCGAGAATATCGCTACGGAAATCGTTATAGTTTGAATAACTGGTTTGCCATAAAGGCAAGTGATTGGGTAAGTATATCCGTCAGGTTGGAAGGTCTTATTGTAGACGAAATCGAAGGAACTGACCCAAATCTAAACCCAATGATGGTCATTACTGCGGACACCAATAATTCTGGTGGGACTTTAATCAATTCTGGAATAGGAATAAATACATACGTTCCAACTGGCAAGCTCAAAAATCTGAGGTTTGGTGTTGAATTCGGATATCCATTGTATCAAGATTTGAACGGAATCCAGTTAAGAACCAAAGAAACCATCACATTCGGAACCCAATACGCATTTTAAAGTTGAGCTATGAGAAATGTATGTATAGTACTGTTCTCTGTCTTTGCAATTATGACAGGAACAGCACAAATAATAGTTAAAGGAACCGTAAGAGATGTGCTTGGCAATCCAATTCCTTTGGCAAATGTTAAAGTTCTAAATAGTGATTTAGGTGCTGCGACCGATAAGGAGGGAATGTTTGTACTAAAGTTTACAGCTTCTGCCAACACTTTAGTTGTATCAGCTATAGGATATGCAACCCAGAATATCGCAATTGATGATTCATCAGAAATCAATATTACTTTATTGGAAGCAACCACGGTTTTAGGGGATGTGGTCGTATCTGCACGAAAACGGGAAGAAACGTTGGTTTCTTCCCCTATTTCTGTAAGTTCATTGGACAGCAAGACCATTGAGAATACACAAACTATAAATCTAGGCGGTCTTACAGCTATAATACCTAATTACCTTTACCAAGAAGCAGGCGTACCTTTTCAAGCCGTCCAGTCTATCAGGGGAATTCAGGTTTTTAGCGAAAATCCTGCTGTGGCAACCTATATTGATGATGTAAACCAATTGGATATTCTTGCCAACGGTTTTGCATTGACAGATATTGAACGTATTGAGGTGCTGAGAGGACCTCAAGGAACTCTATTTGGAAGAAATGCTATGGGCGGTGTCATCAATATCGTTACAAAACAGCCTGGAAATAAGACTGAAGGCTTTGGGGAAGTCGGTTTTGGAAACCTCAACTTACAACGACATTCTTTTGGGTTAAGAACACCTTTGATAGCAAACAAATTATTTTTTGGGTTTACTGGCTTGTTTCAGGATAGAAATGGGTATTGGGAAAACGATGCTTCCTTGGCTTTGGTTCCCGATCCATCTTTAGATGGGGAAACAGTGGGCGATTATCGTAACCTATATGGAAATCTTAGTTTAAAGTGGTTAGCATCCAAAAAACTCACGTTTTCATTGAATGTAAAATCGCAAAAAGATTGGTCCAATGCTTCAGGTTTTTTTGTTTCGCAACCCAATGAAGAAATCGCTTTTGAAAATCCAGATAAGATTTACTTGAGCCGATTGGGAAGTCATAACAGAAATATCGTAAACACTGCCTTTGTCACGAAATATTATGGTAAAAACCATACACTGAGTTCGCTAACCACATACCAAAATATCGTTTTGGCCTTTGAGGATATTGATTTCCCTGGATTTTTCCATTCATTTGTAGATGGCGAAATTGGAGAAAAACTTCCACCACAGGAAGTATGGAGTCAAGAGTTTAGAATCAATTCTATTGAAACCGATTCCAATTGGCAATACACCGGAGGGCTTTTTGGTTTTACACAAAATGCATTTGAGCCTTCGACCAATATAGCCAATGAGCTTACCGATGCAGAAGCTGATTTTTTTCAACTTCCGAGAGGAACCAACCTTATTTCCAAAAATGAAGGTTTCAACAGAGGTTTGGCGGTTTTTGGGGAATTTAGTTTTAAGCCAAACGAACAACTTCAATTTACGGGAGGACTACGATACGATTATGAAGAACGTGAAGCTACGTTTAACAGTAACATTATTTTTTTAAATGGGGATTTTATCGAACCTAATCCAGAAATTACCGAAAAAGGAGATTATTCAGCAATCTCACCAAAAGTAGCAATTTCATTTACGCCTAACGAAAATTCCAACATCTACGCCAGTTATACCCGTGGATTTAGGGCAGGAGGCATAAATGCACAGCGATTGCCAGAAGGTATAGACCAGACATTTGACCCCGAGTATTCCAATAATTTCGAACTGGGCTATAAAGTTAGTTCGTTTGATAATAGATTCAGATTGGGTGCAGCTGCTTTTTATATTGATTGGACAGATATTCAGTTTTTCAACTTAGTAGCACCTTCGACTTTTGCCCGGGAAAATGTTGGTGATGCAAAATCCATGGGTTTAGAATTAGAGACATCTTACATACCAGTTAATGGCTTACAACTCGATGCAAGTTTTGGTTATACCAAAACAGAATACCAAGATTTTTTGTTGGGAAGAACAAACTTTGAAACCGGGGAAGAGTTTTTTACTGATATCAGCGGGAATTCGTTGGGCAATGCACCAGAGTATACCTTTTTTCTTGGTACCCAGTACACGGCAAGCCTTTCAAAAGGATTAAAAGGAACGCTAAGGGGTGAGGTTAAGAGTTTAGGTAATTACTATACAGATATTCAGAACACCTTGGAACAATCCTCATATACCTTGCTCAATGCTAGGGCAACATTGGAATTTAGAAACTATACGTTGGCATTCTGGGGTCAAAACCTGACCGATGAAACCTATCTAGCATTTGGTAACGCAGATACCAGCTTTGGAAGTAGAAATGTTCGTACTGCAGCTCCGTTGACTTTTGGCAGCACACTGACGTATCGATTTTAAATTAAAAAAGGGTGTTTATAAAGTCATTTCTTTTTATTGTCATATCGCTTTTAAATATCTCATATAACAACTACTACAAATATAAATTCAAAATGAAAAATACAATCTTTATCCTAATGACAATCGTCCTTTTAGGATGCCAAGAAAAAAAAATATCATCAACCGCTTTGGTAAAAGAGGAGATAACAACGCAAAAAAAAGAACGTAATCTAAAATCAGATGGAACACCTTATTCTGATGAAGAATTGCAAAATATGGGACATGCCGAATCCATGGCCGTAATTTATGAAGCTCCAACAGATACTCTGGAAACCATTGGGATTTTGGTTTACGATGGATTTTTTACTCTGGATGCACTGGGCCCGCTATCAGTGTTGAACAGTATGTACCCCACCAAAAAACTTCTCATTGGGCGAGAAAAAGGAACTGTCACAAGTAATGATAACGTCAAAATTGAGGTGGATCATGGAATCGATGATATTGAACAGTTGGATATGCTGGTCATACCTGGTGGATTCATTCAAACGTATGAAGCAACAAAGGACAAAAAATTACTAGAGTGGGTTCGTAAAATTGATCGGAACAGTAAATATACAGTGAGTGTATGTACGGGAGCTTGGATTCTAGGTGCTGCAGGGCTCTTGGAAGGAAAAAAAGCAACTACACATTGGTATCGCGCTGATGAAACATTAGCTGAATACGGTGCTATATTTATTAAACAACGTTATACCAATGATGGAAAATACTGGACGAGTGCCGGTGTTTCCGCTGGTATAGATATGAGCCTGGCACTTATGGATAAGATTCTAGGAAGAAACTATGCCGAATTTGTTGCATTGAACCTAGAATATGACCCAAAACCCCCTTTTGAAGGTGGTCACCCAGATAAGGCCGACCGTGTAGTGACCATTATGACGGAAAAGATGTTTGACGAGGGGTTAGCACCGTACATTGAAAAATAATATTTTTGAAAAAAAGAACTAAAAAATGAAATATAATTTGTTTTTAATCGCCTTTCTGTTTTTGATAACTGCTTGTAGACAAGGAGAGAAAACTTCAGAAAAATCAACACAAATGGAACAAGTAATGGCAGTTCATGATGAAGTAATGCCCAAGATGGGAACATTGGGAAAATTGGTCAGTGAACTAAAAAGTAAAGTTGATACCACAGAAACGGGACAACAATACGAAGCTGCAATGAAAGATTTACAAAACTCCAATGTAGCCATGATGGATTGGATGAAATCGTTTGGCAGTCGTTTTGATTCCGATGAGATTCTAAAGGGAAAAGAACTCACCGAACAGAAACAAAAATGGCTGGACGAAGAGGAAGAAAGCGTTAAGGCCCTAAAAGAACAGATAAATTCCAGTATCGAACGGGCGGAGGCGCTACTAGAGAAAGAATAGGCTCATTCTTTCCAACGCAATGTTTCCATAATTCTCCTGATGTCTTTTTGTAAGTAAACCGCAGCGGGAAGAATAGAATCATAATTTGGCTTGGCATAGAAATACAGCGACCCAGTTACAAAATGGTCGATACTGTCCGTGACATAAAACTGTGATTGGGACGCTGCATTGCCGCTAACTTCATAAAACATGCCGTAAACATCTTTTTTGGCATTTACAAAAGGTTGTTCTACAATATTATCTGCTTTTACTACGTGCTCGTAGGATAGCTTTTGAGCATCGGTAAGCAAAGTGTTCAGGTTTTCTTTTATGGGCTTATAGGTTATGTAGACAGCACCATTCATCATAGGGTAGTCCAAGACCAAAGAACAATCCTTGTTTTCCTTTAATTCTGATAAGGTATTGAGTTCAAAAGTATAGATGCAATCGTTTTGAATTTCTTTATATTTTGCCTCTGGATAATCCAATCGTAACATGGCATTGGGTTTTGGCAAGACCTCATCTTTACAACCAGTAATCAAGATAAGTGCAATAAGACATACTATCCAGCTATGCTTCATGGGGCAACGTTACTTTTATGCGTTTTAGTCTTTTTTTATCTAAACTCTCCACAACCAACTTATACTCTTCAAATAAAACTTTCTCTCCTAACTTTGGAAAGCTTCCAGAAATTTCCAGTACAAACCCGGCAATAGTCTCAGATTCTCCTTTATTGTTTTCAAAAAGTTCTTCATTTTCAATCTTAACGACACGGTAAAAATCCTTTAAGGTCGTTTTTCCATCAAAAACATAATTATAATCATCCAGTTTGGAAAATATTAAATCTTCATCATCAAACTCATCACTAATATCACCTACGATTTCTTCAATAATATCTTCTAAAGTTACGATTCCAGAAGTTCCTCCATACTCATCTACCACCACCGCCAAATGGTTCTTTTTTTCTTGAAACTCCAGCAGTAGGTCATCCAGCTTCTTGTTTTCCGGAACAAAATAAGGCTCACGAATCAGGGACATCCAATTAAAGGTCTTTCGCTCTATATAAGGCAACAAATCTTTAACGTACAATACCCCGAGAACATTATCCATGTTTTCTGAAAAAACAGGAATTCTTGAGTAGCCATTTTTCTTAATTTCCTCAATTACCTCAGGAAACTTCATCTCTTCATTGAGCGCAAAAATATCTATTCGCGGCCGCATTACCTGTTTGGTATCGGTATTCCCAAAAGTCACAATGCCTTCTAATATCTTCTGTTCTTCTTTCGTCGTATCGCCTTCGGATGCCAGCTCCAATGCTTGGGATAAATGGTTTACGCTCAAGTTTGATTTTTGTCTTCCCAGCTTTTCTTCAAGATAAAGAGTCGCTGAGCGCATTGGGGCACTTAAAGGTGTAAATACAGTATTCAAAGCCTTTAAGGGGATAGACATAAAGCTTGAAAATTGAAGCCTATTTCTATTGGCGTATATTTTTGGCAGTATTTCCCCAAACATCAAAATTAAAAATGTAGCTACTACGACTTCTAAAAGAAAACGCACAGAAACCACTCCGAACAGCGTTTGATCTATTTCTGAAAAAATTGTGTCCCCAATAGAACTGAACAGCAAAACAACACCGATGTTTATGGCATTGTTCGTAATCAATATAGTAGCCAATAGTTTTTTTGGCTTTTCCAGCAGTTGTACAATGAGTTTTCCTTTTGACGTCTCTTTTTCTTCAAGCTCGTTCAAATCTGTTTGCGAAAGCCCGAACAAGGCTACCTCGGCACCAGAAATTAGTGCAGAACAGCACAGGAGCAAAATAAGAATTGCCACTTTTATTAAAAAGATACTGTCTAAGGTGGTTAAAAAAAATGCCAGACAATAAGGGTCAGGGTCCAAATTTTAAGTACTTTAATCTTAGTGTTTAGAATGGTAAATCATCATCCTGTTCTGTTTCTTCAACAGGTGCAGCACTAGGCGTAGGTCTTGCAGGCTCATTCTGTGGAATTGTTCCAGATCCTTGTTGTGCATTCGCCATACTTTCCTTCTTTGTGGAGAGAAAGGTAAAGTCCTGTACGTGAACTTCGGTAGTATATCTGGTATTGCCATCCTCGCCTTGCCATTGTCGGTTTTTCAACCTTCCTTCCAAGTATACTTTATCGCCTTTGCTCAAATACTTTTCACATATTTCCGCGGCTTTATTTCTTATGACTATGTTATGCCAGTCCGTATTCGTAACCCGTTCCCCTGTTTGCTTGTTGGTATAGGTTTCGTTGGTAGCCAAAGGAAATCTTGCAATACAGTTCCCACCTTCAAAATAATGGATTTTCACTTCGTCTCCCAAATGCCCGATCAGCATCACTTTGTTCAATGTTCCGCTCATAATTCTTTAATTAGTCAAAAGTACTAAATTTTATATGTCTTAATGAAATCTGCAATCAAAACAGGAACGGGAAAAGATATAATATCTTCCCATGAAATGCCTTTCTTCAAAATCGCCTTTGTTTGTAAAATCCAAAATCTGGTATGTAAATGTTGATGGGAAAGCTTATGAACGATAGGCTGTTCGTTATACAATAGCACTTTTGCATAATCCGGAAAGTCATTATGATTGCCCATCTGCTCCTTTAATTCTGAAATATTCATTACGTTATGGGACTCAACAAGCGGAAATTGGTATAAATTCTGCCATATCCCCTTTCCTTTTCGCTGCTCTAGCAATGTTTGTTTCTTATCGTCCAAAAAAATCAAATAGTTAAAAAAGCGATTTTTGATTTTAGTATTCTTTAGTTTAACAGGAAGGCCCCCAACTTTGTTTTCCTGTAGGGCCACACAACTATCATTTAAAGGACACAAGAGACAGTATGGCTTTTTGGGAGCACATTGTATGGCACCAAATTCCATTATCCCTTGATTATAGTCCCTAATGTTCTCTGCGTTCATTACATCACGCGCCAATTTCTTAAAATATTTGACCCCTGTCGTACTGTTTATGGGTAAATCCACACCAAAATATCTGGCAAGCACACGATAAACGTTGCCATCCACAACAGGTTCTGGCTCATTAAAGCATATTGAAGCTATTGCACTGGCAGTGTAATCCCCAACACCTTTCAGCGATTTAAGCCCCTCATAGGTATTGGGGAAATGACCTCCATGTTCTGTTACGACCATTTTAGCCGTAGCATGCAAGTTTCTTGCCCTAGAATAATATCCCAGGCCCTGCCAAAGCTTTAGTACTTGCTCTTCATCTGCATTTGCCAAGTCGTAAACTGTGGGGAAAGCTTCTAAAAATTTATGGTAATAGGGCATGCCCTGTGCAACTCGTGTTTGCTGGAGCATGATTTCCGAAAGCCAAATTTTATAAGGGTCATTCGTTGTTCTCCATGGAAGTTCGCGCTTATGTTGGCCATACCATTTCAAGATTTTTTGGGAAAAAGACATCAAGGAAAATACTATAGGTTAAATGTAGTAGTTTATATACTTAAAATTAAAGGCTTTAAACAAAAGATTAATTTTAATTTTTATATTTGCAAGCCTAAAAAATAAGAAAATAATAATACGAAATGACGAAAGCAGATATTGTAACTAGAATCTCAGAAAAACTAGGTATTGAAAAAGGAGACGTACAAGCAACAGTTGAATCTTTTATGGAGGAGGTAAAATCGTCCTTAGAGAATGGTGATAATGTGTATTTAAGAGGTTTTGGAAGCTTTATCATTAAGACGAGGGCGGAAAAAACCGGAAGAAATATTTCCAAGAATACAACTATTAAAATCCCAGCGCACAATATACCTGCATTTAAACCGGCAAAAGTTTTTGTTGAAGGTGTAAAAAGCAATGTTCAAGTAAAATAATATAATTAACGTAAAAGAAACAACCATATGCCGAGTGGTAAAAAAAGAAAAAGACATAAGGTAGCTACCCACAAGCGTAAAAAGCGCCGTAGAGCTAATCGACACAAGAAAAAGTAGTTGTAACAACTACTTTTTTATTTTCAACACATACGTTCTTTGACATAGAGATTCAAAAAAGAAGAATTTCAATCGGTTTGCAAGAAAACCGATTCTATATATTGTTTAATCATTTATCCCTTTAGCATAAATTCTGGGATAAATAAAAATCGATTCAGGTGAATAGAGAATTAATCGTAAGATCTAGTCCTGATGCAGTCGATTTTGCCTTACTAAAGGATGGAAAACTAATAGAATTACACAAAGACGAGGACGACAACAATTTCTCCGTTGGGGATATCTTCCTAGCGAAGATAAGAAAACCCGTTACCGGCCTTAATGCGGCATTTGTAAATGTTGGTTATGAAAAAGATGCTTTTCTGCATTATCATGACCTAGGCCCGCAATTGTCCTCCATGTTGCAATTCATTAAAAAAGTTAGAACGGGAAAGTTAAAAGACTACTCCCTAAAAGATTTTCCATTTGAAAAAGATATAGACAAGAATGGCAGTATTAACGAGGTTATTAAGGCCAATCAGTCATTATTGGTACAAATTGTAAAAGAACCCATTTCCACCAAAGGACCAAGAATTAGCTCAGAGCTTTCCTTAGCAGGGCGTTACTTGGTAATGGTTCCGTTTTCTGACCGTGTTTCCGTATCACAAAAAATAGGAACCAAGGAAGAAAAAGACAGGCTTATACGACTCGTAAAGAGTATAAAGCCAAAGGGGTTTGGTGTTATCATACGTACCGTCGCAGAAGGCAAGAAAGTTGCAGAACTGGACAAAGATCTTCAGGACTTGTCGTCCAAATGGATGGCAATGTGCAAGAAATTGCAAAAAGCGCCTCATCCATCCAAAGTACTAGTAGAGCTCAATAGGGCTTCATCCATACTTAGGGATGTGTTCAACGATTCCTTTACGGGAATACATGTTGATGATGAGACACTTTATAATCAAATCAAAGATTATTTACATGAAATCGCCCCACAAAAGGAGTCAATCGTAAAACATTATTCTGGCACATCGCCCATATTTGAAAAGTTTGGTATTGAACGTCAGATAAAGACCTCCTTCGGAAGAACGGCCTCTATGAGCCGTGGCGCATATCTTGTTATAGAACATACTGAAGCTTTACATGTAATAGACGTAAACAGTGGCAACCGTTCCAACAAAGCAAAAAACCAAGAAGATACAGCTCTAGAAGTAAATCTATCAGCAGCTTCTGAAATTGCGAGACAGCTAAGGCTTCGTGATATGGGCGGAATCATTGTAGTGGACTTCATCGATATGATCAAAGGTGATCATAGAAGAAAATTGTTCGACCATCTAAGAGATGAAATGAAAGACGATAGGGCTAAACACAAAATATTGCCCCCCAGTAAGTTTGGACTTGTTCAGATTACCAGACAACGGGTTCGTCCAGAAATGAATATCAAGACCAGTGAGGTAAATCCCAATGGCTCAGGTGCAGAAGTAGAAGCACCAATCGTATTGATCGATAAAATCAATCACGACCTAGAGCGAATCATGAAAGGGAACCAAAAGAACAATAGTATTGTTCTGAATATACATCCCTTCATTGCAGCTTACCTGACCAAAGGTTTCCCATCTCCACGTTATAAGTGGTTCCTAGAATATAAGAAATGGGTGAAGATTCAACCAAGGGATGCATATACCTACCTTGAATATCGTTTTAAAGACAAGGACGGTAAAACAATTAGATAATACCAAAGCGGCTCCAGAAATGGTGTCGCTTTTTTTGTTTTAACTATATTTTTATTTTTTTCGTACATTGAGTTTCTCAGCCAAACCAATTTTAATGCCCGACTGTCTTAATTGCCATGAAACCATTTCTAAAGAAGCTTCTTTTTGCCTTCACTGTGGAGCCAAAGTTGTTAAAAACAGAATCACGTTAAAAAGAATATTGTCCGAAGTCGTCGAAACTATCTTTGGATGGGACAATAAATACTTGTTTACAGCACGATCACTTGTAGTCCGCCCTCATATAGTTCTAGAAGAATATACAAAAGGAGTCAGAAAAAAATATGTGCATCCTTTTACCTATTTGATTATAGGTGCAACTTTGGTCCTGTTTTCGTTTACATTGTTCCTTGATAATTTTATGGAACACCTCCAAGCGTTCAGTGAAAAGATGAAAGACTTCTATGGAGGTAATCAATTGAAGAATACTCAAAAAGTAAAAGGGGAGATTATAGAGTATTTCAATATCACTACACTGATTCTTATTCCTGTTTATTCTTTGTTTACGTATTTTATTTATCGTAAAACCTATAACTATGCCGAACATCTAGTGTTCAATTCCTACATTCAAGGCACCAGTTTTATCTTTATCTTTATTTTCTTTTATATCAGCTTATTAACACATCCCCTTGTTTACTCTATTACTACATTCATTACTTTCTTTCTCTACCTTTACAGCTTTGGCAAATTATTTAAACTAGACTTGGGAACTTCCATTTTAAAATTTTTCCTGTTCATCGTTATGTTTACTGCTTTTATTATTATTCTATTAGCACTACTCTTTGCTATTGCTTTTCTAATATCCTACTTAAATAATTAATGGGCCCTTCAAAAGCTTATTCAGTAACCGAGGCTACCAGAAAACTGGAATCATACTGTGCCTACCAAGAACGTTGTCACAAAGATGTGTATGAAAAATTAAAAGGAATGCGAATGATTCCAGAAGCAATAGACCATATTTTAGCACATCTCATACAAGAGAATTATCTAAATGAAGAACGCTTTGCAAAAAGTTTTGCAAGAGGAAAATTCAATATAAAGAAATGGGGGAGAAACAGAATAATTAACGAACTGAAGTCTCGTCAAATTTCAAAATACAATATAGAAAGTGCTTTAGCCGAAATTGATGATGGTATATATCAAAGTACGCTAGACGAACTAGCACAAAAAAGACTCAACCAAATTACAGAGACCAATCCTTTAAAAAAGAAAAAGAAACTAGCCGATTATCTACTCTACCGGGGATGGGAAAGTTATCTGGTCTATGAAAAATTAAAGGAACTGATTTAAAATCGACCATGAAAATGTTGGGGCAACATCCAATATTTGCACAATACTCGGATGCTGCCACTTCTCCAGTTGAAAACTACAATACCAAACTCTTTTTTTCTTCTCTATTTTCCATGGTTACCGCATAAAAACTTTGCGGATATACGTAGTTACTTTCTTCAGGACCATGAATCATGATACCCGTTAAGACAGCATAATCGTAAGGCTCCTTCTCAGACACTTGAATAAGCCTTTCCAAATCCTCTACTATTATCTCATGGGCGATTTTAGTTATACGCACCAAGTTCGGTTTTTCCCCATATTGAAGTTTCTCAAAAATCTTTGTTTTTAAAATACTTTGTTCAATGTCATCCATATCCAATTGTAAATGCAACTTTCCATTTCCTATTTCATCAATAATTGCTTCCAAAGCACCACAGGCATGGGAAGCCCCTGATCTACCTTCGCGATACACAATACCTATCTCGCCTTTTTCGCTTATGGCAATATGTGGCATAGCAATAAAAATATAGCGTTCCAGTCCATCAATGATAGGAGCATGGCTCGATGCAGCAGCAAAACCGGTTTTGCCCAGTGTTAACGACCCAGCCAAACTCGAAAAGTTAAACACCTCTCCCCACACAAGGTCGGTTTGATCTAAAAGCGGTTTAGTGATTTCATCTCGACATACACTAACGCAAGCAAAAGTGTTTTCATTTGTAAAACCCAATGGAGTCAATTTTTCATGGGTTTGATGTATATAATCCTCTAGGGAAATACTCCCGGGAAAATAGTTGTTCAATGTTGTTTCAAAAGTCATTTTTTAAAAAAGTATCACTTAATAAATAGCGCTGTTTACAACTTAAAATTATAAAAACCCAAAGTAAAATAGAAGCCAAATTTTGGTTAAAAATGTTAATAAAAACTAGGGATTGAACGCTATTGAAACTTTTTGGACCAGCTTATTGATATCAGTAAAATTTTTCAACTTGTTGAGCGACTTTCCTTTATTTTAAACCCTTCGTTATGTTTCCAAAAAAAAAACATAAAACTGATATACATACATATTAAATCCTGATTGATTAGCTAATTTTATTACATGGAATTTGCTGAGTAAATTCCTATTGGCAAACATCAATTAAACCTTACAATACCCTATGGATAAACAAACACTAGAACTCGAAGGGCTACAAAAAATCAGAACAGATTTTACCTATCTCATAGCTACATTCAAAGAAATGCTGGAATCACTTGGCGAAAATGACTTAGCGGCAATGATTCCACTCGAAAATAATCCATCCCCTAAAAATCAGTCTGGCATTCCAGATGAAAAACTTGCACAGGCGATCGGCATTTGTTTTGAATTACTTAATGCAGTGGAAGAAAACGCAGCCACTCAATTTCGTCGAAAAACAGAAACCCAATTCGGTCTGGAAAGTATTCGTGGGTCATGGGGGGAAACTTTGAAATTATGGAATACCTCTGGGATTAAGGAGCAAGAAATAGCAGACCTATTGCCCAAGATTAAGGTAATGCCCGTACTAACTGCGCATCCTTCAGAAGCAAAACGACTGACCGTATTGGATATACACCGAGAGCTTTATGTACTATTGGTGAAAAACGAAAATCCCCTTTGGTCCACTTCAGAGCGAGCTTTAATAAAACAAGAGATCAAAAGCTTGTTGGAACGTTGGTGGCGTACAGGTGAGATATACCTACAAAAACCAAGATTGGAAGATGAACGTAGCAATGTGATGCACTACTTTGAAAACGTATTCCCAGAAGCTTTGCGTTTAACCGATCAGCGTTTGAACGATGCTTGGGAGTACATGGGTTTTTCCAAAAAACTTCTGGAACGTCCAGAACAATATCCCAACTTAGCGTTTGGAAGTTGGGTCGGTGGGGACAGGGATGGACACCCTTACGTGACGCCGGAGTTTACCGCCTCCACCCTTAAACTACATCGATATTCAGCATTGAAAATTATGAGGAAGGAACTGGTTCAGTTAGCGAAGGAACTTAGCTTTTCAGAGTATCTTAATAAAGTTCCCTCTGAGTTTCTTGCTGATTTAAACACAAGTGCTAAAAGTTTGGGAGAAGCTGGTCAGCAGGCCATGGAACGTAATCATTCCGAACCTCTGCGACAGTTCATCAATTTGTTGATTGTTCGCTTGGACAATACCCTAAACGAACGTTTCGAACTTGGTGAAGAATGTTATTATTCACGACCAGATCATTTAGCTGCTGCGTTAAGAAAGCTAAGGGATGTTCTAATCAGATTAGGGGCAAATAGGATTGCTAAAGAATACCTGCTGCCAGTTGAACGGACCCTAAGCTGCTTTGGTTTTCATTTAGCAAAGCTGGACATAAGACAGAATAGTGAATATCATGAAAAAGCAATTAGTCAGATACTCAAAACTGCTGGCTTTACAGATTTTGACTATTCCAATTGGGATGAAGAAAAAAGATTATCCTTTATTGATCAAGAATTGCAAAGTAACCGACCTTTTCTTATAGCTGGTACGCCTTGTGGACCAGAAGCAGACAACGTGTTGGGATACTTTAGGGAAGTAAAAAACTATGTAGACCTATACGGAACAGATGGTATTGGTTCTGTAATCATTAGCATGACCCGAAGCTTGAGCGACTTGCTCGTTGTTCTTCTATTCTTGAGGGAAGTAGGTTTAAAGGATGCTAAGTTACCCGTAGTACCACTATTGGAAACCATAGATGATTTAGTAGCCGGACCCAAAATATTAGAAGCATTTTTGACCCATTCCATAGTTGAAAAAATGCGAGAGGGGAAAAAATCGTTTGTACAGGAGGTCATGTTGGGGTATAGTGACAGTAATAAGGATGGTGGTATATTGACCAGTCGATGGACTATCTATAAAGCAGAGGAAAAACTTACGGAAATGAGTAACCGACTTGGAGTTCAACTTCGTTTTTTCCATGGACGCGGTGGAACTATAAGTAGAGGCGGCGGGAAAATCCATCGGTTTTTGGAAAGCATGCCGGCCGGTTCCATGAGCGGACATATTAAAATGACCGTACAAGGTGAAACCATTGCCAATCAATTTGCCAATCGTTTAAATGCCTGTTACAATCTAGAAATGATGATTTCCGGTACGGCTAGGCAGGCAATGATAGCTGTGGACAAGGATAAAGACGAAAAATTATATGACACCATGGACCGTCTTGTAGAAATGTCCAGAAGTAATTACAGACAATTGTTGGACCATCCCAAGTTTATAGAATTCTATAGCCAAGCTACTCCTATAGATGTATTGGAACAAAGTAAGATCGGTTCCAGACCTGCACGGAGAACTGGGCAGAGAACACTCAATGATTTGCGCTCCATACCCTGGGTATTCAGTTGGAATCAATCAAGATTCAACCTTAGCGGATGGTTTGGAACCGGCGCAGCTCTTGGCAAGTTTGAAGAGCAGTACCCTAAGGATTTTGAACGCCTAAAAGCTGCTGCTGAAGAATGGCCCTTTTTAAAATTCGGGCTAATTCAAATTGAAACAAATCTTTTAAGCTCAAATACCGAAATCATGAAGGTGTTTGCCAATCTAGTTGAAAACTCCACCGTAAGAAGTGAATTAATGTCACTTATTCTGACCGATTATGATGCGTGCTTAAAACAAATCGGGAATCTGATGGGTTCATCCATAGAAAAACGTAGAGTCTCCAAACTGGAAAACAACAAACTCAGAAAAGAGGCACTAAAAGTATTGCACATGATCCAGATAAAATCGCTCGAAAAATGGCGACAGCAGAAAAGAATCGAACAACAAGAGGACAGTCAATTGTTGTTAATGCTTTTATTGTTGGTAAATGCGCTATCCGGCGGTTTAAAAAGTACTGGTTAAGATAGAATTCTGTCAATCTATTGGACATGTATTGAAGCCTTTGGGTGTCGTTATCCATATTGTACCGATGCCCAAAGTTTTTCTTTTACATGAGTAAAAACTGGTCTAACAACATTTAAAAATCTACTTTTTTACGAATAGACTATGCGTACGCTTTATGGCTTTTTCATTTTTCCAATCTATCCACTTTTGACCTTTAATCCTTCTCATTAGATTATCGAAGTGCCGCATAAAAAAAATATTATAAACAGCCTTGCTGAAGTTCTTGGGTTTTCTGGCAATAGCTCGCAGACTCATTGAAAAACCCGGAGTTACGTATTTCATATAATGCCAGTATCCCTCTGGTATGTATAGAACGTTGCCATGCTCTAATTTAGCAGCATATCCTTTGGCGTTCTTCAATGCAGGCCATTTTTTAAAGTTGGGGTTTGCAAAATCTATGTCTTCCCGTGTTATGAGCGAATGTGGAATCTTGTACAAGAACTTGGTTTCCGACTGTGGAAAAAGTATACATTGCTTTTCTCCTTCAAAATGGAAATGGAAGATATTGGCCAAATCAATATCATAATGCATGAATGTATGGGAATTTCTTCCTCCAAAGAAGAGCATGGGCAATCCTTTCATTAATCGCAATCCAAAGTTTGGGTAACTAAAGTCTTTTTGAAGCTGAGGAACTTCCTTTATAACATTCCAAAGAAAAATACGATACTTGGTAGGCTTGCTTTTTAACAAGTCTATATAATCCCGCATTTTCATTGTAGCATGGGGTTCGTTAAAGCCCTCATCATGTTTTACAGGCCTATCATCATAAAGAGGAACCATCTTTTCACCTGCAACCTGTTTAATATACTCTAGGTTCCATTTAGAGTATGCGGGCCAATCTTCAATAAAACTTTCGATTACCACAGGCCTCTGGGGCTTGAAGTACATAGCGATAAACTCTTTCTTCGAAAGGGTCTTTACACGAGGAATTTGTTCAAGGTTAAGTTCCAAAATCTCAGGTATTTTGAAACTATAAAATTACTAAAAGGTTTTTAAATTGTACCCCTAAGGTTACTCCTTCGGGACTAATTTAGCCTTTTGTTTGGCTTCTTCGTTACGTTCTATCTTATGTCCCGGGCGTGACCACTTGGGTTTTTCGCCCAAAGCTTGGAATTGGGAATCAGAGGCTTCAACCGTTTTGGGCTGGGAAACTTTCTCAAAAGGTTTTTGAGGTTTTAGCCCCAATAGTCCAAACATTTCCATATCCTCGTTTACATCTGGGTTGGGAGTAGTCAACAATTTATCTCCAGCAAAAATGGAATTGGCTCCGGCAAAGAAACACATGGCTTGTCCCTCTCTGCTCATTTCAGTCCTTCCTGCAGATAATCTAACCTGTGTTTTAGGAATTACAATACGCGTGGTTGCTACCATACGAATCATTTCCCAAATTGAAATAGGCTCTATATCTTCCATGGGAGTTCCTTCTACGGCAACCAATGCATTTATAGGCACTGATTCTGGCTGAGGGTTTAGTGAAGCCAATGCAACCAACATTCCCGCGCGATCTTCCAGTTTTTCTCCCATGCCAATAATACCACCGCTACAGACCGTAACGTTGCTTTTGCGCACATTTCCTATAGTATCCAAACGATCTTCAAAAGCACGTGTAGAGATAACATCTTTATAGTAATCTTCAGAAGTATCCAAATTGTGGTTATACGCATACAAGCCTGCCTCTGCCAAGCGATTTGCCTGATTCTCGGTCAACATGCCCAAAGTACAGCAAACCTCCATATCCAGCTTGTTAATGGTACGCACCATCTCCAAGACCTGATCAAACTCAGGGCCATCCTTAACGTTACGCCATGCAGCGCCCATACAAACTCTTGAACTCCCCGATGCCTTGGCCCTAAGTGCCTGCGCTTTTACATGGGGTACCGTCATTAAGTCGTTCTCATCTATATCTGTATGGTACCTTGCGGCTTGCGGACAATACCCGCAGTCCTCCGAACATCCTCCTGTCTTTATGGAAATTAAGGTAGAAACCTGAACCGTGTTGGGGTCATGGTACTTACGATGTACCGTTGCTGCTTCGTAAAGCAACTCCATCAACGGCTTATTATATATCTCAAGTATTTCTTCTTTGGTCCAATTATGTCTTAATTCGCTCATATGGTAAGGCTCTATCTATTTTCAAAAATAGGTGTTATTCCTAAAAGACTGCAATTTTAAGTTCTTAAAAAAAGAAAGGCAATGATAATTATCATCGCCTTATCTGCCAGTTTTGCAAGAGTTTATTCTGATGTATCCTTTTTTTCTGAAGTAGGTTTGCTTTCTTCTTTATCCGACATTTCAGTGGTATCCTTCCCTTTTAAGTACTCGGGAAGCTGCATTCCTGCCATATTGAACATGTCCTGCAATGGCGGTACGGACTTATACATACCTGAGATAAAATTAGCCGTTGAGTTTTTACCATCTTCGGTCTTAGCGCCAGAATCCCAAACCGTGACCTTATCAATTTTAATGTTTTTGATTGCTTCTGCTTGTTTTTCAACCAATTCTGGCAATTTGTCCGCAATCAATAGGAGTACTGCATCTTTTGGGTTATCCCCTGCCGCCTGCACAATTTTGTCCAAACCTTCTGCTTGTTTGGTCAAGACTTCAAAAATACCTTTTGCTTCGGCTTCGGCTTTAAAAAGAATGGCATCGGCTTCCCCTTTTGCTCTTCGACGGATCATTTCGGCTTCGGCTTCTGCATCGATTTCAACTTTCTTTTTATCAATCTCAGCAGGTACTACAATATCCGCCATTTGGGAACTACGTTCTCTTTCAGCTCTTGCAATTTCCGCATCTTTTTCCGCGGCATAGGACTCCTCAAGGGCCTTTGCCGCTTGTACTTTTTCGGCTGCGATAGCGGTACGTTCTGCTTCTGCTTCTCGTTGCCTACGCAATGAATCTGAATTGGCTACATCGATTTTAGCAATGTTCTCTCCTTCTACGGCCTTTGCATTTGCAGCCGCCACTTGTGTGCGCTCATCCTGTACTGCATTTGCTTCACCAATAGACCCATCCCTGTTTTTTTCGGCTACTGACTTACGTGCAGCATTTATGGCGTGGGCCGCAGCTTCTTTACCCAAAGCTTCTATATATCCCGACTCATCTACGATATCGGTAATGTTTACGTTGATCAGTTTAAGACCTACTTTCTTTAATTCAGATTCTACACTTTGCGAAATATTGGACAAAAATTTATCTCTATCTGAATTGATTTCTTCGATATCCATAGAAGCGACGACCAAACGCAACTGACCAAAAATGATTTCTTTGGCCAAATCCTGTACTTCCTGCATTCCTAAACCTAAAAGTCGCTCGGCGGCATTCTGCATGACCCCGGGTTCCGTAGAAATACCTATGGTAAACCTTGAAGGAACATTTACCCTAATATTTTGTCTACTCAAGGCATTCGCTAAATCAACTTCAATGGAAATAGGTGTTAGATCCAGAAATTCATAATCCTGAATAACGGGCCAGATAAAAGCGGCACCACCATGGATACACTTCGCCGAATTACCTGTACCCACTTTTCCATAGACTACCAGAATACGGTCGGACGGACATCTTTTATACCTTCTTATAAAGGAAATGATGATGATAAAGAAAAATAGTACGGCAAAGCCAATACCCAACAATGAGGCGCTTCCTCCCATTTGCATTTGTAATAATAGTAACATTTGGTTATTTATTTAAAAGTTCAACAATCAATATTCCGTTCGCGGTAATCTCTTTTACCTTGACCACATTACTTTGGACAAGGTCTGTATCCTCATCGGTCAATGCCTCCAGTTCACGCAAGGTTCCCTGTACATTGATACTCACTTTACCTATTTTGGACCTGTTCGCCCCAACGGTCAAATACACCTCCCCAATTTGGTTTAAGGCATTTTTAAGCTTCAGGGTTCCGCTACTTTGCATCTTGCTCAAATAATAAAATAAAGATGCCATAAGAAACATCATCAACAATCCAAAAAAGATGGATACAACTACAGTGATACCTTTAGACAATCCGTTATCCAAACAAGCAATTCCTGACCATCCAAAAATGGTGAAAAATCCCATAAGGTTTTTAATGGAAAGAAATTGAAATGATATTCCGCCGTCTGCATCGATATCTGTGTCAACATCACCACTAAGGTCATCTACTTCTCCACCGATGAATGTCATGATAACAAAAATCACCAAAACAACAGAACCTGTAATGGCAATGATCCAATAGATTTTTTCAAATAAAGTCAACGCGGCAAACCAGTTTTCCATAGTTAAAAGTATTAAGTTGATGTTTTGGTCAAGATAAGACTTTACCGTAAATTTTTACAGGTCTTATACAGAAAGTAAAACGGAAACTGCGTTCCCACCGAACCCTACGGCATTGACCATTATCTTTTGTATGGATTCTTTTTTTACTTCTTGCCGATATAATGGAGGTTGAATGTGTTTTTGATATTGAAGCATCAAAATAGCCATTTCTACACTCAACATTCCGGAGGCTCCAAAAGTGTGTCCCACTTTCCACTTATTAGTAGTCAAAAAAGGTAATTTGTTACAAAAAACTTTTTCAATGGCCTTTAGCTCGGATAAATCTCCTTTCACAGTACCCGGGGAATGCATCACAATCACATCCACGTCTTCTGGAGATAAACTGCTGAGAGCCATTTTCATGGACTCCTGAAAACATTGTGCATCCGCAGAGATAGATACATTGTGCTTTAGAGGTTCCGTGGCATACCCTACACCTTGAATCAAAGCTAATGCATTTGATTGTTTTCCCCCTTCCAAACAAGCCATTGCCGCTCCTTCCCCAAGGACCATGGAGTTTTTTTTCTTATTGAAGTTTAAGGCTTGGCAAGGGTAGCTTCGACTTCGCTCAGCTTCCGAGAGATTTATTCTGTGACTTCGGCTACGCTCAGTCACCAAGTTTGTTCCCTGAGAAGATTCAAAGGGGGCATAAATCTTTAAAGCTTGCATCTGGGCAATCGTAAAAGGAGTCAATGGCGCCTCGCTGCCCCCTACCAAAAAAGTATTGGACATTCCTGACTGAATCCAAGCAATACCATTCAACAAGGAATGCAAAGCCGTTGAACAGGTAATGGAATGAGAGATATCCGGTCCTTTGGATTTTAGGTCATGTGCTACCCAAGATGATATGTTCCCCAAGGTGGTTGTAGGTGATGATAAGGTTGACGATTTTCCTTCCCGTAAAAAGTCTTCATGATATTTTTCAAAAAGCGCTGTTGCCCCCCTAGATGAACCAATATTGATTCCAAAATCCGTTTTACCGCTCCAGCCTGCCTGTTCAATTGCTTTTCTAGAAACATGGATAGCAAAAAGAACCGAATCGTCTAAATTCTTGTACTTAGCATCCGATTGTCTCAGATGTTCTATTTCCAACGTTAAGGTTTCAGGTAATGTAGCGGCCCAAACCCTTTGTGCTCCAATTTCAATTGCGGAAAGTCTATGATTGGAATCGTTGTAAGAATTCCAGACTTCTTCCAAAGAGTTCCCCAATGATGAGATTGAGGCTATTGCGGTAATCGAAATAGGTTCTTTCAACATGTTTTCCTACACCAGTTCCAGTGTCGATTTAATAGCTCCGTAAATACGTTCCATTTCTGTTTTGGTGGTAATGTAAGGTGCTAAAATGTATATGGTATTTCCTAGCGGGCGCAAAAACACCCCATTATCCATAAAGTGCTTGAACAGTTTGTCCCTTAAATTGCCATAGCGTTCCATTTTCACATTCAAATCCAATGCATATATTACTCCCAATTGACGGGTTGAAGCTACTTTTGGATGGTTTTTAATGGATACATCAAACTGTTTGTGCCATGAGATAATATTTTTAATATTCTCTTGGATTTCATCGGTCTGAAGCAATTCCAAAGCTGATAGCGCAGCGGCACAGGCCAATGGATTGCCCGTGTAGGTATGTCCGTGAAACAAGCCCTTCGCAATATCATCACTATAAAACGCTTGATACACTTGTTGTGTACATGTTGTGAGCCCCATGGGCACTAATCCTGCCGTCAATGCTTTTGAGAGGCACATGATATCAGGTTTAGTTTCCAGATGGTCAGAAGCAAAAAACTTTCCGGTTTTCCCAAACCCTGTCATTACCTCATCAGCTATAGTGAGGACATCGTATTCTTTTAAAAGTGATAGCATTCTGTCAAGACCAACAGAGTCGTGCATTTTCATTGCCGCTGCACCTTGTACCAAAGGTTCGTAAATAAACCCAGCGATGCCGCCTTGCTCCAATCTAACTTGTAATTGTGTAAGAATGGCTTCTATATTGTCTGTGGTAGGTACTGGAACTCGCTCCACTTCAATAAAAAAATCTTTAAAAGGACCATTGTAAACGGATAGACCAGAAACTGACATGGCACCAAAGGTATCTCCGTGAAATGCTTCTTCGAATGCCAAAAGCACATTACGCTTTTCGCCTCGGTTAAAATGATATTGCAACGCCATTTTTATTCCGATTTCGGTAGCTGTAGATCCGTTATCGGAGAAAAAGAGTTTTTCTTGATTTTCGGGAAGGATTTTGATAAGTTCTTCTGATAATTTTACGGCAGGTTCATGGGTGAATCCACTAAAGACGACCTGATCCAAATGTTGCATTTGCGCGCCCACTTTTTCCAAGATATAAGGATGGCAGTGGCCGTACATACAGGTGTACCATGAAGATATACCATCAACGTACTCCTTACCCGCTTCATCAGTTAAGATTACTCCTTTTGCTTTTGTAATAGCAAGCATTTCCGGATGGACCTTATGTTGGGTCAAAGGGTGCCAAAGGTGTTTTTTGTCCCTGTCCGATAATTTTTCCAATGCAGCAGTATTAATCAAAAGCTTCAATTTATCTATCTTGCAAAGGTCGTAATTAAAACACAAAAAAATCAATCCTAAAAGTGCTAAATAAAGCTGTTCAATTTCTTACTCCCAATTATAAAAACCTTAATTGGAAGACAGTTTTTTTTATAGTTTTTTCTATAGCCTTTTTTATTCGGTTTCCTTTCTTTTTTAGGGATTACATAGATCGTGATGAAAGTACATTTATCATAATGGCACAATCGTGGGTAGACGGTCATTTGCCTTATACTCATCTTTGGGACTTAAAGCCGCCCATTACTTTTTTATCATTTGCCATGGTAATCTACGCCTTTGGGAAAAGCTTTTTTGCCATTCGATTATTTGGCACTTTTTTAGTAGCGATTACTGCACTTTTCACTTACGGTATTGCCTCCAAGTCAATGTCAAAAAAAGTTGGCTTTTGGTGTGCCATTTTCACTGTCTTTTTACAAAGTCTTTTCGGCAGTTTACAAGGGGTCATGTCCGAGCATATCTGCACAGTGTTCTTTGTAATTGGAATCTATGTTTTGCTGACCAGACACTCTCTAAAGTGGTTTTTTATAGCTGGGCTTCTTTTTGGCCTTTCCATAATGTCCAAATTAAATATGGCTTATCCATTACTTACCCTAGGACTCTATTTAAGTTGGAAAGCTATTCAAGAAAAACAGATTTTGCATGAGTTCAAGAGACTATTCGTTATGGGCGTTGGTTTTGTTGCTATTGTTATTTTTACCGCCATACCCTACTATTTAGAAGGAGAAACAAGTACATGGTGGCAATCTGTTTTTGAAGCACCTTTGGCTTACTCGAGTTCAAAGCATCATTCTGTTTTAAAACCGTTGCCTTTTGTCCTTGTCATACTTATGTTACTGTATGCAGGACACGCATTCAAAATCATTAATTTTAAATTACGAAACTTACAGGTTGTTGTTGTAATAATAATAGGTATTCTCTTCTCTTTTATTCAAGCGGGAAAAGCTAATGGACATTATTTAATTCAATTATTTCCATTTATCTTAATTCCGATCGGTATCGCAGTTGATAAGTTCCCGGCAATACCTAAAAAGTTTTTGGGCGGTGCTATTTTGCTTCTTTTTTTAATTCCTATTGAATCGTATTTAGAGTATGCCAATATCATTTCCAATAAATTGGAAAAAGGCACTTTTTATAATGGGGAAGGAATTGACCTGCCCAAATATATTGAAACGAACAACCTTGAAACTGAAAATATATTTTTTACAGAATACCATATAGGGTATTGGGTGTTGGGGGAAGGCCCGCCTACAAAAGCGGCAACACACCCAAGCAGTATAGGTCGAGAAGAACTATTTCCTTATATGAAAAATCCAAGAAAAACCGGTATGCAGGAATTACAATATATTTTGGATGTTTTGCAACCCAAGACTATAGTAGCACGTAAAGGAAAAAAGATTTTTGATAAAAAAATGGTTGATTTTAATACGTATATCGATGATTATTTACGTAAACATTATCGCTTGGTCAAAACAATCGATAGAGGCTTAGTATACCAAAGACTAGAATAACAACAAAGGCCTTCTAAATTGCGACGCATATTTCATTACAATTTCTTTATCAAAGCCTTCCTCCTCATTGATTCGTCCAAGAAAAGAAACCCCCGTTTTCTTTAGAATGATACTTTCCGTAGACGGGTGTTCATTTCCACTAAAAATAATCCCAATTTTTAAATTCCGTTCCTGTAGTTTTTCAATCGTGAGCAGCGTATGGTTTATACTGCCCAGATAATGTCTAGACACTACAATGACCTTATAATCTGGTTGTATCAAATCAAAAATAGTATCCGTATCGTTCAGCGGGACCAATAACCCTCCCGCACCTTCTATTACCAAATGGTTTTCTGTCTCAGGCGGAACAATTCTCTTCAAATCAATGGTTATTCCATCAATTTCGGCAGCCCCATGTGGACTCATAGGAGTATTGAGTGCATAGTTGTTTTTATGGATTTTGGTCTTAGGGTTGGAAATCAGTTCTCCAACTTTGTGGCTATCGGAGTAATCTAAATCCCCTGCTTGTACAGGTTTCCAATAATCAGCTTCCAGCGCTTCTACAACTATTGCGGATGCTATGGTCTTACCAACATCTGTTGATGAACCCGTAATAAAGAATTTTGTCATTGTGGTTTGGTAATAAAGTTACATTGGGCACATTTGTACTTTCTTGGCTCAAAGAATGGGAAGAGCTTATAAAATATGCTGTTTCTTAAATAGTATATCTCTGATTTTGTAGCGCCACAATTAGGGCAAACAATTGGTTTTCCATCCTTATCGGTAGCGTAGTTTCGCACATCATCATATATTTTCTGGGCGATGTCCTTATCCGTAGAATAAACCAATAGTTTTACACCACCAATGGCTCCACTGATCAATGGATCTGAATTTATGGTATTTTCATCCTTTAAAAATACCTGTATACCTTCAGATTCCAGTTTTCCTTTTATAATCTGAACATCTGCAGGAAACTCAAAACTGCCCAACGTGAAAAATTCCTGTTCCATTATTTTATGAGGTTTCTTGTGGTTGATAAAACTTTTGATATTTCTTCTGTTGTATTGTATGCATGTAAACAAAAACGAAGTCTTTCCTGCCCTTTTTTTACTGTTGGCGAAAGAATAGGCTTCACATTAAATCCTTCTTTTTGAAGCTTGTTTGAGACTTGCTTTACTTTTTCGTTTCCAGGAATAATGATACAATGGATGGCAGAATTACTTTCTATAAAGTCTTCTGACAAGCCCAAAAGTTTAGCTTGATTTTTAAAAAACTCTATGTTTTTCTGAAGTTTTCGCCGTTCGTTTTCACTTCCCTTTTTCAAATAGGAATATGCAGTCAAAATCGAAGCTAAAGCATGCGGAGAAAGGGCTGTTGTATAAATAAGGCTTCTGGCAAAGTTAACCAGATATGTTTTTAAAGCATCACTTCCAAGAATGGCTGCACCATGATTTCCCAATGCCTTTCCAAAAGTTATAATTCGTGCAAAGACTTGCTCTTCAATGCCCAATTGACAAACCAAGTCTTTTCCTTCTCCAAAAATACCAGTAGCATGCGCTTCATCAACAACCAAATAGTAACCATGCGCCGTACAAAAATCTGACAATGCTTTTAAATTAGGAGAATCGCCGTCCATGGAGAAAACCGATTCGGTGACCACATATACCTCCCCGTTCATATCAAGAGCATTTCGGCTCCGCTCAATGCCCTCCGTCAAATCTCCTATAGCATTATGCTTAAACTTATATGCTTTGGCATTGCTCATTTTAATACCATCCCTTATGCTTGCATGCACCAACTCATCATAAAATATAAAATCTCCTTTTTGGGGAACAGCTTCAAAAAAACCAATGTTTGCATCGTATCCCGAATTAAAGACCAGAGCAGAGGCTGATTTATGGTAAAAGGCCAAGAGGTTTTCAAGCTTTCCATACAACCTATGATTTCCTGTAAGCAATCGAGAACCAGAGGCCCCATTTTCTGGCAAGTTCAAGTTTTCCAAAAGGTTTAATGCTTGTTTTGAAAATTCTTTTTTCTTTGCAAATCCTAGATAATCGTTGGAAGAGAAATCAATCAATTGTTGCGCTTCTGGCAAAACCCGCAAAGCATTTTCCAGCCTTCTTTTTTCAAGCTTTTGTTCTAATTTTTTTGGGAGGTTTACCATGTTTCAAAAGTACTATCTTTATTGAAATATACGAGGTATGGCTACCTATAAACAAGCATCAACAGATACAGAACTTGAGCAGATTCTTCTTTTACAACAACAAAATCTCCCAAAAAATCTAACGAAGGCAGAAAAGGATAATGAAGGATTTGTGACCGTGGAGCATTCCTTACAAATTCTAAAGGAAATGAACGATACGCATGGCCATATCATCGCTATTGAAAATGATATTGTTATTGGATATGCACTTTCTATGCATCCTAAGTTCGCTAATACCATCGATGTCTTGAAGCCCATGTTCAAAGAAATTTCTAAAACCATGAAAACAAATACCAGATACATGGTTATGGGACAAATATGCATTGCTAAACCTTATCGAAGAAAAGGAGTTTTTAAAGGCCTTTATTCCCACATGAAGCATACACTATCTAAAGAATTTGATTGCATTATAACGGAAGTGGACTCAAGCAATAAACGTTCTATAAGTGCACACAAGGCAATTGGTTTCAAAGATCTAAAGCAGTACAAGACCCAAAATAGAGAATGGTCACTTATTATACTAAAATAAAGAAGCCACTCAATGAGCGGCTTCTTTTATTATTCTAGGTTTGAATAGCTTAATCCGCTAAAACAATCACTTTATTTTCTTTCATTTCAATAGTGCCACTAGAGATCGGTAGTACCGTTTCTCCGTTTGCGCCTTTAGAAAATTTATTTTGAAAGTCCTCATCAATAGTAATATCTCCTTGAACTTTTACATTACCTTCTTGCAATAACGAAACGATCGGTGCGTGATTTTCCAACATTTGAAATTCTCCATTTACCCCTGGTACGGTAACCGATGTTACCTCTCCTGCAAACAAAGTAGCTTCTGGTGATACAATTTCTAAATACATGGCTCTAGTATTAAGTAGTTAGTATTGAGTAGTTAGTATTGAGAAGTTCTAGTTACTTTATACTAACTACAGATACAAGTTATGCTTCTGCTAGCATTTTTTCCCCTGCTTCAATAGCGTCTTGGATGCTTCCTTTAAGGTTAAAGGCCGATTCTGGCAGGTGGTCTAGCTCACCATCCATAATCATGTTGAAACCTTTGATAGTATCCTTGATATCAACCAATACACCGGGAATCCCCGTAAACTGTTCTGCTACATGGAAAGGCTGGGACAAGAAACGTTGTACCCTTCTTGCTCTACCTACTGCTAATTTATCCTCTTCTGAAAGCTCTTCCATACCAAGGATAGCAATAATATCCTGTAGCTCTTTATAGCGTTGCAATAACTCTTTTACACGTTGTGCACATGCATAGTGCTCTTTTCCTAAAATTTCCGGAGTAAGAATCCTTGAAGTTGAATCCAATGGATCCACAGCTGGATAAATCCCGAGCTCAGCAATTTTACGTGAAAGTACCGTTGTAGCATCCAAGTGGGCAAATGTTGTTGCGGGAGCTGGATCCGTTAAATCATCCGCAGGTACATATACCGCCTGTACAGATGTAATGGAACCTCTTTTTGTTGATGTAATCCTTTCTTGCATAGCACCCATTTCTGTCGCCAAAGTAGGTTGGTAACCCACTGCGGAAGGCATCCTTCCAAGGAGTGCGGAAACCTCAGAACCAGCTTGGGTAAAACGGAAGATATTATCGACAAAGAAAAGTACGTCTTTTCCTTGACCATCACCAGCACCATCACGGAAGTATTCGGCAATGGTTAATCCAGAAAGTGCAACACGGGCACGTGCTCCAGGAGGTTCGTTCATCTGTCCAAAAACGAAAGTAGCTTTAGATTCTTTCATCGCGTTTTTATCCACTTTGGATAAATCCCATCCGCCTTCTTCCATGGAGTGCAAAAAGTCATCTCCATATTTAATAATACCAGATTCCAACATCTCGCGAAGCAAATCGTTTCCTTCACGTGTTCTTTCACCAACACCGGCAAATACGGATAGGCCACCGTGTCCTTTTGCAATATTGTTGATCAATTCCTGAATCAATACAGTTTTACCAACACCGGCGCCACCAAACAATCCAATCTTACCTCCTTTTGCGTAGGGCTCGATCAAATCGATTACTTTGATTCCTGTAAAAAGTACTTCGGTAGAAGTTGACAAATCTTCAAACTTAGGAGCCTCTCTGTGAATTGGAAGTCCATTATCGCCAGATTTAGGCAAATTCTCCATTCCATCGATAGCATCTCCGATCACATTAAAAAGACGTCCATAAACATCCTCTCCTATTGGCATCTGAATTGCACTTCCAGTGGCATGGGCTTCAACACCTCTACTTAAACCATCCGTAGAATCCATAGAAATGGTACGAACCGTGTTTTCACCTATGTGGGATTGAACTTCCAACACCAACTTGGAGCCATCGGCATTATCGATTTCAAGAGAATCATAAATTTTTGGGATTTCAGTTCCCGACTCAAATTCAACATCAATGACGGGGCCTATAATCTGTGCAACCTTACCTGTAACTTTAGACATTACTCTGTTTATTTTTAATTGAATACGAAGGAAAAAACTGCCTTTTTTCCGGCTGCAAAGATATACTTTTCCACTTTTAAACTGAAACTTATAATCTCTTTTTTTGGCAACAAAAAAGGCACTGAAAAAATCAGTGCCTTTCATGGTATTATATAGTTATGGCTTATGGATTAACTGTCCAAGAAACATAATAGATTGAACCTACTAAACCTGTACCAATAGCTTGAAAATATTCATCTCCCAAAAGGTTTGAACCCCCTAGCTTGAAAATGGATTTGATGCTTGGAACATTATAATTGATCTGTGCATCCAGAACGGTATAGGCCGGTACATCACCATCTTCAAATGTTGCTTCCCAGAAAAAGCTATCGCTCCATCTGTAGTTTACATTAAAACCAAAATTCTTGAATAGCTCTGTATTCCCAAAAGAGGCCTTAACACGATGCTTTGGTGTATTGAAATTGGTTTCAAAATCTGGAAACCGTTCCCTATCAAAATCAAATTCGGCGTATGTGTAATTTACACCCAAGTCAAAATTACCGAGTACTTTAGTGTCAACACCTATTGAACCTCCCCAGGAATCAATATCAGCCTCTGAGTTGGTGTATACTTGATAGGCTTCTCTATCTCCATTCTGCAACGCTAAAAGCGAAAGGCTGTTGTCTCCCACTGTTCCATATAATGGAACTAGTACATTGACAGTTGAAATGAAATTCTTATATCGGTTATAGTAGCCACTTAAATCTATCGTAAACTTTCCTATCTGACCTCTATACCCTCCTTCGAACGTTGTAATTTCCTCTGGTTGAATAATGGAAGAGTTCAGCGCTTCCGGAGCTCCATTTCGAACAGAAGTTACCGAAAAAGCATTCTCATAAGCAGCTCTACCTACAATTTGCACTGAAGATTGCCCGGTTAAATTTTGACCATCTTCAGTAAGATTAAAAGTTCTCACATCTCTGTCCAAGTTAGCTGGTGCGGAACCTACTAAAACAGCAGACCCTGCATTTAATCCAATAAATAAATCTTGAGTTGTGGGGTTTCTAAAACCTTGTTGTGCCGAAACCCTAAAATTATGGTTTCTCTTTTCGCCAGCGGTATAGCCCAAAGCAACCCGAGGAGATAAAAAGCCATCAAAGAATTCGTTCTTATCATAGCGGACGGAACCTGTAAATTTCAACCGCTCCTCTAAAAACTTCTTTTGCAATTGAGCATATGCTCCAAATTCATTGTACTTAATAGGACCATCGAAATCTGTGAATATTGTTCCCCCAGAGTTCAATTCATATTCCCTAAATGAACCCCCTACCTGAATATCTGCCCAATCATCGATTAAATGGGCCAGGTTATAATTACCATTTACATGACGAAACTTGGTGTTATCAATAAAACGTGCACCCCTTGTCAAATCACCATCAGCAATTACCGAATTGAATGCACTTTGGAATTCTGGTGTTCCCGGAATCAACCTGCCCGTATCCGCAGCTACTCTTGCTGCTGCATGTGCTTGAACAGAAGCGTCTTCCCTAGACAACCCTCCTTGCTGAATTCCTCCCAAAAATGTAGGGATATATGTTTGGGCATATTGTCTAAACCAATCTTCATTGGACTTCCATCTATTGTTTACGTTAATTGCAGCGAAACGGGTATCATAAGAATCTCCAGAGTTTTCAGAAGTTATGTACCCTCTTAAGAAAAAGTTCTTATTTCTGAATTCTATTTTGTGTTGCTGAAGGATAAAATTTCGAACTGCATATCTGTTTGCCCCTTGATAAATCGTATTACCACGACCAACTCTTCCTTGATAGATAATCTCGAAATCATCTGCGAACGGACGGTAAAAAACCGAGAAATCCGTTTTGACACTTTCTGCACCGTAATCTACCAATTCACTTTCTGTGTAACCTGTCCTAGAAACATTAGCAGAGCCTACCGTTCCCGCAGGTAATCCTGCAGCTGTGTCAAAATTCAACAATGTCGTTACCTCATCTCCGTAAATGTTAAGACCGTTGTAATTTGGGTCAGTTCTATCGGCGCTGGGATTTGCAATATCAGTAGTATTAACTGCATGCCAGTCTTCTCCTTTAAGGATGGAAAGATTGGCTTTTATGGCCAACTTATCACTAAAAGCATGTGCCGCCCTTATACCGAAGTCATAATATGCATTAGTGCCTGCAGCTTCTTGGGAAGTTACCCCTGTTTTTGCGTAAGCACTGATTCCTTGAAAATCGAAAGGGCTCTTACTCTGCATAAATAGGATACCATTAAAAGCACCCGCTCCATATAACGCAGAAGAGGCGCCTGGTAGGATTTCAACACTTTGAACTTCCAGTTCGGACATCCCAACCAAGTTTCCTAAAACAAAATTAAGACCAGGGGCTGAGTTGTCCATACCATCCGCCAATTGTAAAAATCTATTATTGGCAAATGTTGCAAAACCTCTAGTATTTATGGATTGAAACGTTAAACTATTTGTGTTGATATCAACTCCTTTTAAGTTCTGTAATCCGCCATAGAAGGATTCTGCTGAAGTATTTTGTATATCCTTTAAACCAAATCTTTCTACCGAGACCGGAGACTCAAAAATACGTTCTGGTGTTCTAGAAGCGGAAATTACAATTTCATCAAGAAGTGTTGATGCTTCAGCAAGTGTAATCGTAAGTGTTTGATTGTTTGTAGTTACATCTGCAATAAAATCAGAATAGCCAATACTTGTAAATCTTAATTTAAACGGTGGCTGTTGTGAAGTTTCAAATGTGAATTTACCATCAAAATCAGCGGTAGCACCTTCGGCTTTTCCCACTAGCACTACATTTGCTCCTGGAATAGGTTCATTACTTTCGTCAACTACTGTTCCCTGTACCGTGGTCTGTGCATAAGAGACAGCACCAAAAAACATGAGGGAAATGATCATTAGTCTTCTCATTGGCTTATCTATTTGAGTTAATTTAGTTTTAAGTTAATGTAAATCATTGCAGGCGGAAGATACATTTTTTTTTAGTTGCTTTACATAAAATTGAAAAAAAGTATGCATGCATAATACTTTTTCACCAAAAAAAAGGGGTTATCTCTAAGATTTTAACAAAAAAAAGCACTGATAACAGTGCTTTTATGTGTAATCGTTGTTTTTTGAAAGTTACTCCACGGTAACCGATTTTGCCAAGTTTCTAGGCTGATCTACATTACATCCTCTCATGACCGCAATATGGTACGAAAGCAATTGCAAAGGAATTGTAGTAAGTAAAGGTGCTAGACTTTCTGAGGTTTCTGGCACTTCGACCACATGGTCGGCCAATTCTTTTACGGTCTTATCTCCTTCGGTAACGATTGCAATAATCTTACCGCTTCTGGACTTAATTTCTTGAATATTACTAACAACCTTCTCGTAATGTCCCTTTTTAGTAGCAATTACGACCACGGGCATCTGCTCATCGATCAAGGCAATGGGTCCATGCTTCATTTCAGCTGCTGGATAGCCTTCTGCATGGATATAACTGATTTCTTTTAATTTCAGTGCTCCTTCTAAGGCCACTGGGAAATTATATCCTCTCCCTAAATAAAGACAATTGGTTGAATCCTTATATATTTCTGAAATCTTCTCTACGATTTCGTTTGACAACAATGTTTTTTCCACTTTGGCAGGTATCCCTTCCAACTCTGTCAAGTATTCGTGATATTTTGATTTTGAAAAAACACCCTTCTCGTGAGCCAATTTCAAAGCAATCAATGTAAGTACCGTAATCTGTGTGGTAAATGCTTTGGTTGACGCCACTCCAATTTCAGGTCCTGCATGTGTGTAAGCCCCAGCTTGGGTTTCCCTAGCTATAGAGGACCCCACCACATTACATACGCCAAATACAAAAGCTCCCTTTTCTTTGGCCAATTTTATTGCCGCGAGCGTATCTGCCGTTTCCCCGGATTGGGAGATGGCGATTAAAACATCATTTTCTGTGATTACTGGATTTCTGTAACGAAATTCTGAGGCATACTCCACCTCAACCGGAATTCTCGCCAAATCCTCAAAAATATATTCTGCAACAAGACCGGCATGCCACGAAGTTCCACAAGCTACTATGATAATTCTGTTGGCATTGAGAAATTTCTCTAAATTTTGATCTATTCCTGCCATTTTGACCAGACCTTGGTCAGCAAGCAATCGTCCTCTGTACGTATCCAAGATCGCCCTAGGTTGCTCATAAATTTCTTTGAGCATAAAGTGGTCATAACCTCCTTTTTCAATTTCTTCTAGGTTCAATTGAAGTTCAAGAATGTTAGGATAAGCTATTGCGTCATCTTTAATCTTGCGCATTTTTATCTCCTTACCTACACGGACTATGGCCATTTCCTCATCTTCCAGATAAACCGCGTTGTTGGTAAATTCAATAAACGGGGAAGCATCCGAAGCAATAAAGTATTCATTTTCTCCAATCCCAATCGCTAAAGGACTCCCCAGTTTGGCAACTACGATTTCATCTGGTTTGTTTATATCAAACACGGCAATGGCATAAGCCCCTACAACTTGGTTTAAAGCAATTTGAACCGCTTTTCCAAGTTTGACATCTTCCTTTTTCTTTACCTCTTCAATAAGATTTACCAATACTTCTGTATCCGTATCTGATTCAAAAGTGTAGCCCCGACCTATCAATGCTTTTTTAATGGACTCATAATTTTCTATGATTCCATTATGGATAATCACTAAATCTCCAGAATTTGAATAGTGCGGATGTGAATTGGTATCATTTGGAACACCGTGCGTGGCCCATCGTGTGTGGCCAAGCCCTAACTTTCCAACAGTATCTATTGTTGCTTGCGATTTCTTCTTTAGGTCCTCAACCTTTCCTTTGGTTTTGGCAAGATGTGTGTTTTCTCCATCGAACAGTACAATCCCTGCACTATCATAGCCTCTGTACTCCAATCGTTGCAATCCTTTCATGATGATTGGGTATGCATCACGATGACCAATGTAACCTACAATTCCACACATAAGATGATGATATTAATTAGTGATTTAGATTTGCAAATCTAAAACCTATTAAATAAAATAGATAATTCTATATGTTATATAACAAAAAAAGTCTTTGAATGGTGTGTTTTAATTAGCTTGGGTGTAAAAAATCTCCAATTTTAATTTTTTGCCCTCGTTAGCCGAATCCACATTGCTGCCAAAAAGTACAGTTCCCAATGGATTGACGGTGGACATGATGGGAACATCAATAACCGGTTCAACTGTTCCCATAGCTTCGGAAACATTTGTAATAAAAACATTCGAGCTTACGGTAAGTGCAAGCTTTGCATTTGTGGAATCCCTAACGATTATGTTGTTGATATGATCGGTGATTCTAAATTTGTATTGAACTCCTTTTTCACTTTCTGTTTGTAATATCCCATCATAATTTAAAAAAATGCCCAAAGGTTCCGCTGAATCACTCTGTTCGGTGGATGCATTATATATTGCCTGATTCGTCTCACCATTGTACAAATACAGTCTTGGTGGCTCTATAACATCGCCGCCTGTTGCATCCAAGGTATTTCTGTCCACGGAAAACACCAAGTTGGCCTCATTTATAATCCAATTGTTAGCTTTTATTTGGTTAATGAACTCTTGGCCTCTTTCATCAGAATCTTCTTCTTCCCCAAACAATCGAATCTCCGTAATCGTCCCAGGTCCACCTTTTAGGAATATTCTGGATGCATTTTCACCATTATCCAAAGCTCCTGAAATGTCTGCTGGAAATTCTTCGTTCTCCAAAGTATTGACAGCATTGCCTGTAAAACCTGTTCCAACAAAGCCCAATACAAAATCCCGTTCTACGGTTTCCACTGCCTCATCAGTGGCATTATAGTCTTGGAAATTATAGGTTATCGTAATTGTAGCCTGTCTTAAATCGAGTAAAAACAGTAACTCTTCCATATCAGAGCCCGGTGTTAGTTGTACACCTCTAAAAAAGTCATTGAAGTTAGCTTGGCTCAACAATTCCGATTGTCCTTCTTTATCCAAAATCTCTTGAAAGAAAGCAGTCTCTAAATCAACACTGATACCGGGATCAATTTGGTCAACTATCGTTGTAGATTCATCCACATCAGGGGTGTCAGGATCATCTTCTCCTGGAACCGGAGTTTGTTCATTAGAAAATTCCACCGTACCATCAAAAAAGACATCGGAAACAAAACCTGAGAGGTCCTGGTTGGAAAAATATTGTTGCCGTTGCTCAAAATTAGTATTCGGATCAAAATCCCTAAGAAAAAATGTAGACCTGGACACTTTTAAATTAAATGACCCTTCTATCAATCCATTGTTAGTTTTAGTTAAAGGTCCATAAATGCTATCTAAATCAAATCTTTCAGAAAAAGAATTGGGAACAAAATCAGTATCTGTTCCATCTTCAGTAGGGTCAAGAGGGTTAGAACCCAGAATACGCTCATCGTTATCGGTTACTCCATCCCCATCCGTATCGGAATTAGGATCATCTGGATCATCATCAAGTGCATCCTCTACCCCATCACCATCGCTATCTCTCAATGAGTCTGGCGGTCTTTGGAATGGAATATACAACGTAACCTTAGTAACCTCTTCATTCTCGGGTATGGTAGACGCTGAATCATCATTGTCAGCATTATCTTCAGTGGCTTGTGATGAATCACCAAATGTTGGATTTGAACTTGGCAACGTAATCTGAGATATAATACTCGCCGTTCTTTTCCCATAAACCGGATCATTGAATACTCCTAATTGATATAAAGGCAAATTATTCGTCTGTACCGCTGCTATACCTTTATTATATGCAAAAACATCAAATACCTCACTATCTGTTGTAAAAGGTTCTCCTGCAACTACGCCCTCACCAATAGTTCCAAGCTCTTCCTCACAAGAGGTCAACATTATTAGTAGAGCTACAACCAAGGTTGAAACTCCTGTAATCCTAGAAAATTTCATGTAACTTAATTTAAAACTTCTGTTTTATAGAAATTCGTGTATGCTTCTTCTGCTTCCTGAAGTGAAACATAAGGCAGCACTGGTTTGGAGAGATTTTCAATATGATTTTTCAAGTCATCAGAGATTTCTTCCGAAGCTAAAATAATGGCATCGGAATAATCTACTGCTACCTTTAACAAATTATTATAGTCGGGAACGGCAAGCGCAGCAATTTTTTCTTCTTCCATGCCGTCAAAAGCTATTTTACCTTTCATACCGCCATCCAATTCACCATCATAACCTTTATCATAAACAGAGGTTACGATTTTACTATCCGCAAACAAAGGCTCGTCCGCATAATAATTTCGTAGGTATAAAGGTAATAATGAGGCCATCCAACCGTGAACATGGATAATATCTGGTGACCAGTTTAATTTTTTCACAGTTTCCACAACGCCCTTTGCAAAGAAAATAGCACGCTCGTCATTGTCAGGAAACAAATTCCCATCCGCATCCGTAAACGTCGCTTTTCTTTTAAAATACTCTTCGTTATCTATAAAATATACCTGAATACGCTCCTTTGGAATGGATGCAACTTTTATAATGAGCGGCATATCCATATCATTGATGACCAAATTCATCCCCGATAACCGTATCACTTCATGTAATTGATGTCTTCTTTCATTTATATTTCCGTACCGCGGCATAAAAATACGTATCTGTCCCCCATTGCTATTGACCATTCTAGGAGTTTCATAGGACATTAAGGAAACTTGATTTTCTGGGAGGTATGGAACTAATTCAGAAGATACAAACAATATCTTTTTACCATTCATAAACACTTTCTTTTTCTTATCTGAAAAACGTAGGTGCAAAAGTACAAAAATTATGCTGATTAGCAGTATTTATAGTATTTTTGCACGTTTTCGAACAGCTTTATGCTTGTATTTCATAACAAAAAGGAGCTTCATCCTTACCTAAAAAAAGAGAGGGACGCCAAACATACCATTGGTTTGGTGCCTACAATGGGAGCATTGCATCAAGGGCATATTTCTCTTATACGTAGTGCCCTTGATCAGAATCATTTAGTTGTGGTAAGCATATTCGTAAATCCGACCCAATTCGATAAAAAGGATGATTTGGATAAATACCCTAGAAGCTTGGGCAAAGATTTAACCCTTTTAAAACAAGTTTCAGAAAGAATCATTGTTTTTGCTCCTTCTGTAAGTGATATTTATGGGAATCATGTAGTTTCGCAAACCTACCAATTTGATGGATTGGACAAAGTAATGGAAGGTGAATTTAGGGAAGGACATTTTGATGGAGTCGGCACTATTGTAGAGACGTTACTAAGAACGGTTGCTCCCGATAAGGCATATTTTGGAGAAAAGGATTTTCAACAACTCCAAATCATTAGAAAAATGGTTAAATCAAAGGATTTACCATTTGAAATTATAGGTTGCCCAATAGAACGTGAACCTCATGGATTGGCAATGAGTTCACGTAATGAGAGACTCTCCCCTAAAGTAAGAACCGAAGCTAAATTCATATACGAAACGCTGTTGACTGCCAAAACAAAATTTGGCACGGAAAGTGCACATAGTATTTCAGAATGGGTCAAGCTTCAGTTCGAAAAAAATATCCTGCTAGATTTAGAGTATTTTCAAATTGCGGATGAGGACACATTGACACCCATACTAAAGGTACAAGCTGGAAGAAAATATAGGGCGTTCATTGCCGTTTATGCAAATGACGTTCGTTTAATAGACAATCTAAAATTGAATTAATTAATTTTGCACCATGCAAATAGAAGTTGTAAAATCCAAAGTCCACAGGGTAAAGGTTACAGGCGCCGATTTAAATTACATTGGCAGCATTACCATTGATGAAGACTTAATGGATGCCGCTAATATTATTAGGGGCGAAAAGGTTCAAATTGTCAACAATAACAATGGTGAGCGATTGGAAACTTATGCAATACCCGGACCCAGAGGTTCCGGAGAACTAACACTTAACGGAGCTGCTGCCCGCAAAGTAGCCGTTGGCGATGTCCTTATATTGATAACCTACGCAACAATGGATATTGAAGAGGCAAAATCCTTTAATCCCGCTTTGGTTTTTCCTAATGAAGAAACCAATCTCCTAAATTAGTTTTGAGTCCGTCCCTCAAAAAAATTCTTAAAGTAGCTGTTCCAATACTTATTGGAGCTGGCTTGGTTTTTTATTCTTATACATCGACCTCAGCAGAGGATAGGACAAAGATTCTCGCGTCTATTCAAAATGCTGACTTAACATGGGTCTTTTTATCAATATTCATTGGTATACTAAGCCATATCTCAAGAGCCGTTCGTTGGAATTATCTCTTGTATCCTCTTGGATATAAGCCACGGCTCATCAATAATGTCCTAATAATACTTACAAGCTATTTCGCGAACACACTAGTTCTTAGGTCTGGGGAATTTCTAAGGGCCACGGCATTGACCACATACGAGAACGTTCCCTTTGAGAAAGGTTTTGGCACCATTGTCACAGAACGTATCATAGATGTCATTATGCTCATGTTAATTATCCTAACCGCTCTGCTTTTTCAAACCGATGTAATTTTGGGAATCCTTGAAGAAAAAGGGATAGGTCTAGTAGGCTCGTTAGTCCTCTTACTTGCAGGTATTTTAGGTCTTTTAATCGCTATCCGCATCATTAGAAAGTCGACTTCTACCTTCGCAATAAAGGTCAAAACGTTTCTTAACGGTCTTTTAGAGGGTGTTTTGAGCATTTTTAAAATGAAGAACAAGTGGGCTTTTATTCTTCACACACTTTTTATTTGGGCTTGCTATATCGCCATGTTCTGGGTCATTAAATTCACGGTTCCCGAAACTACCGATCTTCCCTTAGGCGCCTTCTTGGTAGCATTTGTAGCCGGTGCTTTTGCAATGGCCGCAACCAATGGTGGTCTGGGGCTTTTCCCCATTGTAGTCACTGCTGCCTTGTCCGTATATGGTGTAAGTAAAACTTCTGGTGACGCATATGGTTGGATCATGTGGACTGCACAAACTTTAATGGTGGTCGTTTTTGGCACAATATCCTTTATCATATTACCGTTAATAAATAGAAAATAGGTAGACCCCGACCGCCTAAAAACTTAACCGTGATGAAAAAATGTCTATTTGTACTAATAGGCCTACTATGCACCAATCTTGGCGCGCAGGTAAAAAAAGAGATTTTCGAATCCTTTAAACTGCAGGAAAGAAGAAACGTTTCCTACTATTTCCCAGAAGACTATTCCGAAGAAAAAAAATATCCCTTGATTTTGGTATTGGATGCCGAATATCTTTTTGACCAAGTTGTGGCCATCTCTAAGTTCAACAGTCAATTTCAAGGAATGCCGCAAACCATAATCATTGGCATAGACCAATTGGAAGATGAGCTACGTTGGGAAGATTGTGCTTTTGATGAACAAACAGGTCTGCCAACTGAAAAAGGAAAACTCTTTTTCGAATTTTTGGGCATGGAAATCATACCTTCTATTGATACAAAATACAGTACTGCACCTTTCAAAATGGTCATAGGATACGATATCACTGCGAATTTCATGAACTATTGGTTGTTTAAAGACCATTCATTGTTCAACTCGTATATAAGTATCTCACCGCTTTTGGCTCCAGAAATGGAAAGCAGAATCCCAGAGCGTTTGGCCACAATGGACAAACACATCTTTTATAATCTTATAACAGCAGGTAACAGGGATAAAATCACCAATAACATTTTACAGCTGGACAGAGGTATTAAAAGTTTGGAAAAAGAAAATATCCACTATTATTCTGATGAATATCCCAATGCAAGCGAACTTTCGGTCATTACCTACGGATTGGGAAAAGCATGGGAAAGAACGTTCCAAATGTTCAAACCTATCAGTCCAAAAGAATATAAAACCGAAATACTGGTTTCCAATGATCCGGTCATTAACTATCTTGAGGATAGATATAACATGATCGAAGAGCTCTTTGGTTTTGAAAAACCTATGGAACTCAATGATATTATGGCTATTTATGCTGCAAGCTTGAAAAAAGAAGATTTTGAATCGTTAAAGCCCTTGTCGGATATATGTAAAAAACTATTCCCCGATACCATGCTAGGTTTTTATTTTGAAGGAGAGTATTTTGAACAACTAGGGGAACCAAAAAAGGCTTTCAAAGCATTTGAAAAAGCTTTTCAGATGGAAGAGATAGACTTTTTAACGAAGGATATGGCCCTTGAAAAAATAGATGCCCTTAAGGCCGACTTTGGATATTAAACCCCGATTTATTGGATTGTTGGATAGGTTAGATTTTTAGATATATGGTTTTGGTTTGATTATTCCATGTCATACTGAGCTTGTCGAAGGATTCTTTGTTTGATGTTTCGATTCTTCGATTACCTGTTTTTTGGATAGCAAGTGAATATAAAACTTTAGGTTGAGCGACCTAACAATCCAAAGCTCCAAAAATCGAATAATCCATGAGTCTAAAAATCTATCAAAACCAGTATCTTTAGCCAAAACCAAGACCGGCTCATGGCTAAGACCAAAACAACTTTTTTCTGTCAAAACTGTGGTGCGCAATATCCCAAATGGGTAGGACAATGTTCATCTTGCAAACAGTGGAATACCATTGTTGAAGAGGTCATTCAAAAAGAGGACAAGAAAAGCTGGAGAAGCGAATCCAACACAATAAAAAAAATTGCTACTCCTTTGCGTGTCGCAGAAATCAACAACGAAAAAGAAATTCGATTAGATGCCCAGGATAAAGAGTTCAACAGGGTACTTGGTGGAGGTATTGTACCTGGTTCATTGATTCTTTTGGGAGGGGAACCCGGTATTGGTAAGAGTACGCTGCTTTTGCAAATAGCTTTGAAGCTCGCCTACAAGACACTGTATGTTTCTGGTGAAGAAAGCCAAAAGCAAATAAAAATGCGAGCTGACCGCATTCATCCGAATAGCGAAACTTGCTATATCCTCACCGAAACCAAGACACAAAATATTTTTCAACAAATTGGTACTTTGGAACCAGATTTGGTCGTCATCGATTCCATTCAAACCCTTCATACCGATTATATTGAATCCGCCGCAGGTAGTATCTCACAGATACGCGAGTGTACGGCAGAACTAATAAAATTTGCAAAAGAAAGTAGTACGCCCGTTATTCTAGTGGGGCATATCACCAAAGATGGCAACATTGCAGGACCTAAAATTTTGGAGCATATGGTAGATACTGTTCTTCAGTTTGAAGGCGACCGTAACTATGTATACCGAATTCTTCGCTCCCTTAAAAATCGATTTGGCTCTACGGCAGAATTGGGAATCTATGAAATGCAGGGAAGTGGTTTGCGTGAAGTAAACAACCCATCCGAAGTATTGATTTCAAAAAATGAAGAAGACCTTAGCGGAACAGCGATAGCCGCAACGGTAGAAGGCATGCGACCCCTGCTTATCGAAATACAGGCCTTGGTCAGCACGGCAGTTTACGGAACCCCGCAACGTTCTGCAACCGGATTCAATGCCAAACGACTGAACATGCTTTTAGCCGTCTTGGAAAAAAGAGCAGGTTTCAAATTAGGGGCAAAAGATGTATTCCTAAACATTACCGGCGGAATCTCCGTAGATGATCCCGCAATCGACTTGGCCGTATTGTCCGCAATTTTATCCAGCAATGCGGATATTCCCATTGAAAAAGGAACCTGTTTTGCTGCGGAGGTAGGTCTAGCAGGGGAAATACGTCCCGTACAACGTGTTGACCAACGCATCTTAGAAGCAGAAAAATTGGGGTTTTCCACAATCTATGTTTCCAAAAGCAACAAAATCGGGATTAAAAACACAACCATACGTTTACGACTGGTCTCTAAAATTGAAGATGTCGTGAATACACTGTTTATCTAATTTTATGGAGCAGGGTTGGGGATTTCGTTATGGATATCCTCGATTCCCTTCAAAACCTCATCGGAAAGTTCCACATCTATACTTTCAATGTTTTCCTTTAATTGCTCCATAGTGGTCGCCCCAATGATATTACTGGTCAAAAAAGGTCGTGTATTAACAAAGGCCAACGCCATTTGTGCCAAGCTCAAACCGTGTTCCTGCGCCAATTGATTGTACTTTTCAGTAGCTTGTGTAGCAGTATCGCTGCTATATCTTGTGTAATTGGGAAAAAGGGTAATCCGGGCCTTTCTAGGTTTGATCTCGCCAAGATACTTTCCACTTAAAACCCCAAAAGCCATGGGGGAATACGCCAATAGTCCTATATGCTCACGTATTGAAATCTCAGAAAGTCCAACCTCAAAAATTCGGTTCAACAAGTTATACGAGTTTTGAATGGTCAACATTCTGGGCAGACTTCTATGAACTTTGCTCTCTTCCAAAAAACGCATGGTTCCCCAAGGCGTTTCGTTAGAAATTCCAATATGTCTTATTTTCCCTTCGGATACCAAATCCCGCAATGTTTCCAAAACTTGGTGAATGTTATCTTCCCATGGATCTATGGCGTGGGCATTGTATCCTCGTTGTCCAAAAATATTCACGTTTCGTTCTGGCCAGTGCAACTGATACAAATCAATATAGTCCGTTTGCAAACGTTGTAAACTGCCTTCAACCGCCTTTATAATGGAATCTTTGCTAAAACCAGTTGTCCTAATAAACTTGGTATAGTCTCCCCTCCCGGCAATTTTAGAGGCAAGAACGACTTTATCACGGTTACCCGTTTTTTTGAACCAGTTTCCTATAATCTCTTCAGTGACCGCATAAAGCTCTTTTTTGGCCGGTATCGGGTACAATTCTGCCGTATCAAAAAAATTGACTCCTTGTTCCAAAGCGTAATCCATTTGTTCGTGACCTTCTTCCTCAGAGTTCTGCCGTCCCCAGGTCATCGTCCCCAAACAAATTTTGCTCACTTTAATATCAGTGTGTGGGAGTCTGGTGTATTTCATTTAGCTATCTTTTTTAGATTGGCAAAATTACTCAATACTTACGTTTATACTTAATGCTATCGTTATTTTTCTACTTCCAAAAGAATGGGACAATGATCGCTATGCTTTGCATCCGATAAAATAACAGACCGTTTCAATCTATCCTTTAACGTCTCGTTCACCATACCATAATCCAATCGCCAACCTTTGTTGTTGGCACGTGCATTAGCGCGATAACTCCACCATGTGTAATTGTGCGGTTCTTTGTTAAAATGTCTGAAACTGTCAATAAACCCGCTTTCAATAAAATTTCCGATCCATTCCCGCTCTACGGGCAAAAATCCCGATACATTTTTATTTCGAACAGGATCATGGATGTCCATGGCTTCATGGCAAATGTTGTAATCCCCACAAACAATTAAATTGGGGCGTTCTTTTCTGAGCACATCGGAATACTTCTGAAAATCTGCCATATAGGTCAACTTGTGTTCCAACCGTGCCATATTGGTTCCAGAAGGCAGGTACATGCTCATAACCGAAATATCTCCAAAGTCCGCTCTAATGTTTCTCCCCTCAAAATCCATGTAATCGATTCCCGTGCCATATTCCACATGGTCAGGTTGCTCCTTGCACAACAAGGCAACCCCACTGTATCCTTTCTTTTGCGCACTGAACCAATAATGGAACTTATATCCAGCGGCTTCGAAAACAGACACATCCACCTGCTCTTTTAGTGCCTTTATTTCTTGCAGACAGACCACATCTGGGTTTACAGTTTGCAACCATTCCATAAATCCTTTGTTAAGCGCTGCCCTAATTCCGTTGACATTGTAGGATACTATCTTCATCTTCAAATTTTTGTTAAAAATAGCTATTGTGTTTCGCTATTTAAAATTCGACTTTTCAACGGACATGGTTTAAATTTGAAGTATGGAACGTTAATTGATTCCTACTATTGGACTTAAAAAACGAAAATCATGAAAAAACTATTCTTCTTAGGCCTCTTTCTTTCTTGTTATTTCATGAATGCCCAGGCCTATCCAAGATTTAACAACGACCACGAAATAAAACTGAACGCCGGATTATTTTTAATCACTGGTGCTGTAGAAGGTTCTTATGAATATTTTCTTGGTGAGGATACCAGTATTGGCGGTACAGTATACTTTAATAGCGATGCCACGGAATATAACGGAGACTTTGGAATTGGACCCAATTTTAGGGCGTATTTTGGCTACCAGCCCCGTAGCGGTTTTTTTGCCGAAGCTTTTGGTCTTTATTACACTGGGGAAGATGAAGTTGATGACCCAAATGCCTTTAGGGACAACACATACAGTACCTTAGCTTTGGGGTTGGGCCTAGGAAACAAATGGGCAACACGGAGCGAGAAATTTACCCTGGAAATCTTTGGCGGTTTTGGAAGGAACATTAATCCAGAGGATTTTCAGGACACCTTTATGTATCGAGGGGGGCTCTCCATTGGTTTTAGGTTTTAATCGCTAATTTTAATTTACATAAATGACAGCACTTTTATTGATCGATATCCAACTCGGTTTACAGGAAACCGATTTCTACGGAGAAGAACGAAGCAATCCCGATGCAGAAAAAAACTGCAGCAGATTGCTTGATGAATTCAGAAAGAGAAACTTGCCCTTGTTTCACGTTCAACACTGTTCCACAAATTCGGAATCACCCTTGCACCCCAATAAAGCAGGCAATGCATTCAACCCATTGGTAGCACCAAAAGATGGTGAACCCGTTGTACAAAAAAATGTAAACAGCGCTTTTATAGGAACCGACCTGGAATCCCAGCTTAAGGCCAAAGGCATAACAGACTTGGTTATTGCAGGATTGACCACGGAGCATTGCATTTCCACCTCAACGCGAATGGCATCAAACCTCGGCTTTAACACCACATTGATTTCCGATGCCACGGCCTCGTTCAATAAAATTGGAATCGATGGAGAATCTATCTCCGCAAAGACCGTTCATCAAATTGCATTGGCCAACCTTAAAGATGAATTTGCAACCATAAAAGATACCACGACACTCCTGCAAGAACTGGACAATTAGTGTTATTTTTATTCTGTATTCCCGTCATTCAAACCTTTTTATGTTTCGCTTAGCCCTAGTTTCCTTTGTATATCTCATCATGAATAGTTTCCCTGTAGTATCCCAAGAAAAACCACTTAGAATTGGTGTTGCTGGGCTCACCCACACCCATGTGCATTGGATTTTGGGACGAAAGGATATTGGCGATATCGAACTGGTGGGCATTGCGGAGCCCAATCGGGACTTAGCGAAAAGGTATGCAGAACAACATGGCTATTCCATGGATTTGGTGTACGATTCCCTCGAAGAAATGATCGCTGCCACCAAACCCGAAGCGGTGACGGCCTTTGGAACCATTTTCGACCATTTAGAAGTAGTGGAAACCTGTGCCCCAAAAGGAATCCACGTGATGGTAGAAAAACCCTTGGCGGTCAGTTTGGCACATGCCAAAAAAATGAAGGCTTTGGCAGAAGAAAACAACATTCACCTACTAACCAATTATGAAACTACCTGGTACCCCACCAATCATAAGGCAAAAGCTTTATTGGAGCAGGGAAAGGTTGGGGATGTAAGAAAGGTCATTGTTCGCGATGGACATCGTGGACCCTTAAAATTGGGCATCAACAGTGAATTTTTGGATTGGTTGCTGGACCCTGTGGAAAATGGTGGGGGCGCCCTTATGGATTTTGGATGCTACGGTGCCAATTTAATGACCTGGTTGAAAAATGGGGAAAAACCAAATACGGTAACCGCTGTTACCCAACAACTGCAGCCCGAAAACAATCCGAACGTGGATGACGATGCCACCATTTTGCTGACCTATGATGATGCACAGGCTAGTATTGAAGCCTCTTGGAACTGGCCCATCGGCAGGAAGGATATGGAAATTTACGGACTTACCGGAGCGCTTTATACCGATAACAGGAATCAACTGCGAATTCGCATCGCAGAGGGCTATGATGGCTTTTCCGAAGAAAAAATGGACCTACCGGAGCGGGATTATCCGCTGAACGACCCCTTTTCGCTATTGGCGGCCGTTGTAAAAGGAAAACATCAACTTTCCCCGTACGATTTATCCGCTCTGGAAAACAATATGGTGGTCATGGAAATTTTGGATGCGGCCAGGGAAAGTGCCAAAAAAGGAAAGACCATCAAACTAAAAAAATAATACTACGCTTCTTCGATTGTTACGCATAATCCCAAATATCACTATGAAAGGTATTCTCCCCATGCTCTTGCTGCTTATGGTAGTACAAACTTTTGGTCAGACGGTTAAAAAGGATTCCATTACGCAGTTGGATGAAATCATCCTTACCGAGGACAACCCCAACAAGAAGGCCATTGGCATTACCCCTTCTTCCACCATCAATTCGGTCACTTTTGAAAAATTCAGTCCCATTGATGTATCCGCGGCCATCAATCAGATTTCGGGGGTGTATGTGCTTTCGGGAGCTTTGAACACCAATAGAATTACGGTGCGGGGCATTGGGGCGAGAACACCTTTTGGTACGGACAAGCTCCGCCTATATTTTAACGGAATCCCCGTAACAAATGGTACCGGTTCCTCTACCATTGAAGCTTTTGACCTGGAAAATTTGGGTTCGGTCGAAGTCATAAAAGGGCCAAAGGGAACCGCTTTTGGCTCAAATCTGGGAGGCACCATTTTATTGGATACCAAATCGCCCCCAGTGGACGAGACCCGTTTGACCAATACCTTTACCGTTGGTTCTTACGGAATGCTGAAGGACAACCTGTTGTTTCAACATGCCGAAAAGGATTTTGACCTGACGTTTAGCTACAATCACCTACAAACCGATGGCTATCGCCAAAACAACCGTTTTGAACGGGACGGGTTTCTGCTGAATTCCAACATCAAGTTAAGTGCCAAAAGCACGGTCGGTCTGCTGTTGAACTATATTGATTACACCGCACAGATACCAAGTTCCATCAACCAGACGGATTTTGACGAAGACCCAACACGTGCCGCGGGGAACTGGCTGGCCGCACAGGGTTTTGAAGCTAATAACTATGTTTTGGCAGGGCTGTACCATACGTATACCTTTGGAAAGACCTTGAAGAATACCACCAGTATTTTTTATTCCTATCTGGACCATTACGAACCCCGCCCATTTAACATCTTGGACGAATTCACCAACGGATTTGGGTTTAGGAGCGTCTTTGAAGGGGATCTGGGGAAAGTGCAATATTCGTTTGGGAGCGAACTGTACAAGGACGAATACCACTGGGGCACTTTTGAGAATTTATTTGCGGACAACAATGGCAACGGAAGTTTGCTTGGAGAGCGTATAAGCAGGAACCGGGAGTTTCGCAGGCAGTTCAATCTCTTTGGAACGTTGACCCATCCCATTACCCCATCGCTTTCCGCACAATTGGGCATGACCCTGAACAAGACCAATTACAACTTTAGGGACCTGTTCAATGAAGGGGCTGAGAGCACTTCGGCGGAACGTAATTTTGACCCCATACTCCTGCCGAGTTTTGGATTACAGTACCAGCTAGAGAACGGGCAACTCTATGCCAATGTCAGTAGAGGATTTTCCAATCCAAGTCTGGAAGAAAGCCTGACCCCGGATGGGGTGATCAATCCCGATATTGCCCAGGAAACAGGCACCAATTATGAATTGGGAAGCCAATTGCTGTTCTTGAAAAAAAGACTGTCGTTGAACCTTACGCTGTACCGAATGAACATCAACAACCTATTGGTGGCGCAACGTGTGGGCGAAGACCAATTTATTGGAAGCAACGCGGGCGAGACCCGCCACCAAGGTTTGGAAATGGATGCCAAGTACCTGTACAACCTCTCCAAGAAATTGGTGTTTTCGCCCTACCTCAGCTATACGTTCAGCGACCATAGCTTTACCGATTTTGTGGATGGGGAAAACGATTTCTCCGGCAATCCGCTTACAGGAGTTCCAAGGCACCGGATAAGCTCGGGGTTCGATGTGCAGCATGCCAATGGTCTATGGTTGAACGTGACCCATCAGTTTGTGGATGAAATCCCCTTGACGGATGCCAATAGTTTAAACAGGGAAGCCTTTAATGTGTTCAATGCCAAATTGAGTTACCGGACCACCTTGGCCAACAACTTCTCCTTGGGGCTGAATGTTGGGGTCAACAATATTTTTGATACCGTCTTTGCGCAATCGGTATTGATCAATGCCGTTGGCTTTGGCGGAGCGGAACCCCGTTACTTTTATCCTGGCAATGACAGGAATTATTTTGGTGGAGTACGGTTGCAGTATCTTTTTTGACTCACCCTAAGATAAGTCTTACAAAATATAGCGTTTATCTGCTATATTTGGAGGTACGTTGATGAATATTACATGCAAATAAACAAGTTGCAATAATTACAAAACTTAAATATGAATTTAGAATATTTCTTTTTTGATTTACCAATAAATACACCTCTGAAAATAACAGAAACTGAAAGGACAAATGAGTTCGAGCCTCTTTTTCGATGGCTTTCGTCACATGACATTGAGGGATATAATCCAATTAGGAAAAAGCAATCTACATTTTCAATATCTAAACGATTTGAGTTTTCAAATGGTAAAGTACAAAATGACGGATATACTGAAATTCAAATACAATGTAGGAGATATTCAGATGTTTTACGATTCTACTGTAGATGGATACCTGCAGAAAAAGTATTAATTAAATATGGGCAACATCCGACTGTAGCGGACTTTCATGTTCATGAAATAAAGCAGTACAAAAAGTTGCTATCACAAGACAAGCTAAGAGAATTTACAAAGGCAATCGGATTGGCAGCTAATGGAGTAGGCATCGGTTCGTTCGTGTATTTAAGAAGAGTATTCGAGCACCTAATAAATGAGGCCTATACAGAAGCCCAAAATGATAAAAAAATTGATGAAGAATTATTCAAAAAATCAAGAATGGATGAAAAAATCGAGATTCTATCCGATTTCTTACCTGTCTTCTTAGTCTCTAACAAAGGAATTTATTCAATCCTAAGTTTAGGTGTGCATGAATTGGACGAAAAAACTTGCCTTGAAAACTTTGATACACTAAGAGTTGGAATTGAAATAATTTTAGACGAAAAATTAGAGGAATTGAGAAAAAGACAAAAAATTCTAGACGCACAAAAGAAAATTGACTTGTTGAAAAGTACTTTAAATAAATAACTATTGCCGACAGTGGATATAAGTAATTGCTTTTTCTCGCTTACTCCTGAAAACCCTTACGGATTCTCAGTTTGGTGTGCACTTGTAAAGCTAATCACTAAACCACGCAACTATTCATAGCTAAAACCTTTGGGTATAATTTAAAATGATACGAGATACAAGACCTCAAGATTCAACGGGAATGTCCGTTTCAGAAATTATCACTCAAGGAAAAGCAAAGCACGGCTGGCAACCTTATTCTCATATCAATGACAACGGAGTTGATGCAATGATAATCTTCAGAAAAAAAGCAATAGATACTGGAGAAATAATGTTTGCTCAAGTAAAATGCGGAACAGGTTCAGGATATTTTAAAAAAACAAAAAAAAGACCTGTACATTTTGGTGTTAATGTCGGCGAAGACTACATTAAAAAACATAGAGAAAAATGGGACAGATTATCATCACCTATAATTTTAATATATGTAGATTATTACACTCAAAAAGCTTGGTGGACTGATTTAAAGGATGAAAAATCTTATTCAGATGAAAACAGGAGTATTATTCTTGTTCCAAAAAATCAAAGATTTGGAAAACATAGTTTTGGAGAGTTTAAGAATCTAAAAGGTCGAATATTTGTGAGTAAGGAAATCGAATTCTTAGACACAAAAAATGAAGATTTTAGTTATCTAAAGTTGGAGGATAGCATCAAAACTAATGCTAAAAAATTTTATTTAGAGTGGTCTAAAAGTGACGTTTCTGAAAGGTCACATCCTCAATTAGGAGAAATAATAATTTCGAGAGTTGGTTGGAGACACTTGACAAGAAATGATAGAAAAATAAATAGAATTGTTAACTCATTTTCATTATTAGGTGTTGCAAAAAAAATTATTACCACAACAAATAAATGCTATCAAATTAAACAACTAAAAGTGGAATTAAAGGATGGAACGCATTTAATAACTGATTATTTAGCTCTTAAAAGAAAAGTTATTTTCCCTTTTCGTCAAGACAGTTTAATTCAAGTAATATTAAAAAGAAAAAGGAAGTTAAATCCTAAAAAAGGTACTATCGATAGTAAGACTTGGTTCTATTCGGTTTATGAACCATTATCTAAAAAAAATATCCATTGATTCCACATATAACTATACTCGTTTTGAGCCATCGTACTTTAGTCGCCTTATCAAAGTGAGACAGTATGGGAACCAATGGAAATTCAAATATATAAAACTATATCTAACATGGCTATGTAAGTAATGGTGCCCTTCTCACCTACTTCTGAAAATCCTAGCGGTTTCAGAACATTCAATCCCGTTTCCGCAAGACAATACTGATGTCCCGTAGCGCGGAAACCACATGCTGGACTTCCCTACGCTCAAAGGTATCCGCTTCCAGATAGAACAGCATTTCGATTCCCAGATCAAGGATTTTTGCCAACTCTTCAGGAGAACCGTAGGAATCCACAATTAGGTCGTTCAAACATTTTTGTTGTTTTTCTCCAAACATCAAACTGGAAATTCGTGTTATCAAATTTATCTAAAAATATTCAAATAACTACTAATTAGTAGTAACTAATCAATAGCTGTCTTGATTTCTTTACCAACATGGACAAATCAAAGGAAATCGAGAAACTCGCCAAACGGATAAAATCCCTGAGAATCGAAAAAGGATATAGCAGCTATGAAAATTTTGCATTCGACAACAAAATCCATAGGGCGCAATATGGAAGGTATGAAACGGGAACGGACATGCAGTTCACCAGTCTGCTCAGAATAGCCGAAGCATTCGATATGACCCTTGAAGAATTTTTCAGTAAGGGGTTTGATTAGATTGGCGTTTGCCAGCACGGTGCATAATCAACAGGAAATTACGAGTGGAAATTCCTGCAATCGATTATCTTTAGTCTTGGGTGGACAATTTCCTGTTGGAAATGTTGGTAATGAAATCATGGTTGGAACTATTGTACTTGAATAAGCAGGAAATATTAATTGATAAATTTAAATGGGTTTTTATAAATATTGCATTGGTATTTATATCAATCTTTTATGCTATTCCAAATATTATTACAGATAAGAAAGAACTCACCCAAGAATATGGAACATTGAGCGAAGTGTTTGTTGAAACATATAAACACAAACAGCATAAGTATTTTGGATATAGAAACAGAAAACAATTGGTTCTTATAACTTCAGATAGGATACGAAAGACCTATAAACTAACTGACCAGTTTCAAGGACATTGGCAGAATTTTCTAAACGAAAATGCAATTGGGAAAGAACTAAGGGTCTATTTGCAGACCGACAATTCGCGGACCGACCCCTTGATTGTGGAACTGGATAAAAAAAGAGTTTACGGAAAATCTTCTAGTCTTTTCTTTTCGATTGTAATTGCACTAATGACAGTTTTACTTTCGACTTATCACTTGTATAAAATTATAAAAAAGAAATAACTAAGCTCAACAAAAATTATAGTTTATAGCTGTAATTTGTCAACTTCAAAACTACTCGCTAAATAAATAGCCTATGAAAACAACAAAAATCATAGTACTGGTATTTGGAACTTTAATTTCCCTGAAATCTTTTGCCTGTATCTGCAAGTTCAAAAAGCTGCCCGAACTGCAAAAATTGGAATTTGAAAATTCGGAGTCTATTTTTATTGGGGAGGTTGTAGAAATAGATACTTTGTATAGAACTTTCAAAATTAAAGTTTTGGAGTCCTTCAGTGTAGATGTTATTGGAACAGTGTATAACGGTAGTAATGATAAGTTTTGTGGGCCAACCGTCAACGAAAAAGGAAAATGGCTGATCTATGGAAATTTCAATGCTGAAAATCTCTTGGAAATAAATACGTGTGGCCTCACACGTAGCTTTGAACATCCTGAAAACAATATTTCGGTTACTAGACTGCCTATACCACCACCGTCGAATACAAAGGAATCTGAATCCCAAGTTGAAAAGAGAAAAAAAGAACGAAAATTAAGGACAAAATCGGATTTAGAGAAAGAAATAGCCCTTTTAAGAAAAAGGACACAATAGTATTGACAACCAACAACTCCTCATGAAAAAAGCAAATCCGTAATCAACGGTTGTACGGGACGGTTAAGCTGCACTTAAGAAGCCTGCACCCTATTAAAGAATTCTTTCCCCAAATTAAATAATTAAATTCGTTATTTAAGTTTTTTTAATTTTTCTTAAATTAGAAGGTTTCTTAATTAAAAAGCATGAAAGACTTTAAAGCGGGTAATTATATCAATCAAGGAACCTTCAAAAGCTTCATCCCAGAAAAGATAAATAGGGATTGGACACTTGATGACATGGAAGTCATAGCACTATTAAGCCAAGCGGATAGACAGCTTGGACGGCTTGACATGTACTCAGAACATACACCCAATATTGATCTGTTCATCTCAATGCACGTTTTAAAAGAAGCTACCAAATCAAGTAAAATTGAAGGTACTAAAACCAATATTGAAGAAGCACTGCAAGACAGGGAAGAAATTGCTGAAGAACAAAGAGACGATTGGGAAGAGGTCCAGAATTACATTAATGCCCTTAATTCAGCAGTCAACGCTCTCGACGAACTACCCTTATCATCAAGACTCATTAAGATGGCCCATAAGGTCCTGCTTCAAGGTGTTCGAGGGAAACACAAAATACCTGGACAGTTCAGGACAAGTCAAAATTGGATTGGAGGTGCCTCAATTTCTGATGCTACCTTCATTCCTCCTCCTCATCAAGAAGTTCCAGGTTTGATGGGAGACCTGGAAAAATTTTCCCACAATACGGAAATCAAGTTGCCCCATTTATTAAAAATTGCCCTTATTCATTACCAGTTTGAGACGATTCATCCATTTTTAGATGGCAATGGGCGTGTTGGTCGTCTTTTGATCACACTGTACTTGGTCGAAAAAAGAATTCTAAAAAAACCCACACTTTACTTATCAGATTTCCTCGAGAGGAATAGGCAATTGTATTATGACAACTTAATGAAGGTAAGATCTTCAGACGATATAAAACAGTGGTTTAAATTCTTTCTTGTTGGAATCATTGAAACCGCAAAAGGAAGCATAGCCACTTTTGATAAAATAATGAAATTACAAAAGGAAGTAGATGCTAAAATTCAGGTTTTAGGAGCCAGAACCAATAACGCTCGAGCTGTCATTAGCCAACTCTATTTACGGCCTTTGATCAATGTTCAAAAAGTGGCCGAACTAACAGAACTCTCGCTTCCATCGGCATACAAGTTGGTAAATGAGCTTGAACAGCTCGGAATTCTTAAAGAAATTACAGGAGCCAAAAGAGGAAAACAATATTGGTTTGATGATTACATCAAATTGTTTAAGTAAAATGCATTCTAGCAATGAAAAACATTTTTTATGTTTCATGACACGTTTCCGTATTTTACCCTAAAATCGAAAAAAGACCATCTAAATCGAACTTCGTGATTTTTTTGGTAAACCAACAGTCCAAAATACCCCATTTCCCCATTCGGAATACTCCCCCGATTATAGTATATTTAGTGTTAGCGTTTTAGCTTCCCGTTAACCTCAAAACATAACACAAAATACCTTCCGAAAATGAAAAAACACTACACCCTTTCAACCTTATTCACGTTCTTGTGCCTTACCTTCAATTTGATGGCGCAAAATCCATCGACACAAAACACTACCATCGACACAAATTTTTATGAAGGCCTGGAATGGCGCAACATTGGCCCGCACCGTGGGGGGCGTTCCCTTGGCTGTGCAGGAAGCCCCACCCGACCCAACGAATATTACTTTGGTGCCACAGGCGGGGGATTATGGAAAACCGTGGATGGCGGCAACGAATGGAAACCCGTCACCGACGGTCAGGTCACTAGCTCCTCGGTAGGTGCCGTAGCGGTTGCCGAAACCAATCCAGATATTGTTTACATCGGTATGGGCGAAGTACAGTTGCGCGGAAGCATCACCCAAGGTGATGGTGTCTACAAATCCGAAGATGCGGGCAAAACCTGGAAGCATTTAGGGTTAAAAGAAACCCAAGCTGTTGCAAGGATCAGAATCCATCCTACGAATCCAGATATCGTCTACGTAGCCGCACTGGGACATCCATATGGCGACAACGAGGAGCGTGGCGTATTCAAGAGCACAAACGGAGGTGATACTTGGGAAAAAGTATTGTATGCAAGTCCAAAAGCTGGGGCGGTGGACCTCATCATCGACCGCAACAATCCCGATGTATTATACGCCAGCACATGGCAGGTATACCGCAAAGCCTGGAAAATGTGGGGCGGTGGCGGCGATAGCAAGCTATGGAAATCCGTTGATGGCGGGGATACCTGGATCGACCTCACCGGTAACGAAGGAATGCCGGAAGGGCCCATCGGGAAAATCGGAGTTACCGTATCACCAGCAGATTCCAATAGGGTTTGGGCCATTGTGGAAGCCAATGAGGGCGGTGTGTTCCGTTCCGAAGATGCGGGTAAAACCTGGGAGCGTACCAACGATGAACGCAAATTGCGACAACGCGCATTCTATTATTCCAGAATCTATGCCGATCCCTTGGACAAGGAAACCGTTTACGGCCTCAATACTCGAATGTATAAATCCACCGATGGCGGTAAAACCTTTGACACTATCATAAAAACCCCACACGGTGACAATCACGATTTATGGATCGACCCCAACAATCCCGACCGCATGATCAATTCCAACGACGGTGGTGGCAACGTGAGCATCAACGGAGGCAAAAGCTGGACAGACCAGGATTTTGTGACCACGCAATTTTACCATGTAATGGCCACCAATGATGTGCCCTATCATGTAGCGGGAGCACAACAAGACAACAGCACTTTGGCTATGCCAAGTGACGGATGGAGCCACATGCAAGCAAGAGGTCCCAATAAAGATTGGTATTATGCCGTGGGTGGTGGTGAAAGCGGCTGGATAACGCAACATCCCGAAAACTTGGACATTTTTTATGCAGGAAGTCAGGGCGCATTATTAACACGGTACGACCGAAGCAATGGTCAAACCCGAGACATACAGGTATACCCTAGATTCTTCTCCGGAGAGCCTGCCGAAGCGTTACCTGAACGCTGGCAATGGACTTTCCCCATCATGTTCGCACCCCAAGATGCCAATGTCATGTATACCTGTTCACAGCATGTTTGGAAAACCACCGATGATGGACAGTCTTGGGAGAAAATAAGCCCTGATCTCACCTATGCCGACCCTACCACCTTGGGAAAAACAGGGGGTGTCATCACCATGGATATGAACGGTCCGGAAATCTATGCCACCGTTTTTGCATTGGCGCCATCTTTTCATGATAGCAATACCATTTGGGCAGGTTCGGATGATGGAAAAATCCATATCACCCGGGATGGTGGCAAAAACTGGGAGGACATTACCCCAGAAGGTTTGCCCAAATTCTCCCGTGTAAGCATCATCGATGAGTCAAAACACCGACCGGGGACTTTGTTTGTGGCTGCCAACCGTTATCAGGTCGATGATAGACAACCTTACGTGTTCAAAACACACGATTATGGTAAAACCTGGACAAAAATTACCAACGGCATTGCGGACGGACATTTTGCAAGAGCGATTCGGGAGGATCATGTACGACAAGGGCTTTTGTTTTTGGCTACGGAACATGGCGTTTATTTTTCTATGGATGATGGTGCGCAGTGGCAAAGTCTGCAATTAAAATTACCCGATACCCCCATTCGCGATTTGGTCATTAAGGACAACGATGTGGTCTTGGGTTCGCACGGTCGCGGCTTTTGGATTTTGGATGATATTCAACCCTTGCGACAATACAAGGACGAAATGAAAAATCAATCCGCTGTGCTGTTCGCCCCTTCGGATGCGATACGGGGAATCAGCGATGCTACTATCCAATATTACCTTCAGAACGAAACGGATACCATTACTTTTGAGATTTTGGATGCCAATGATAAGTTGATTGATACATTTACCGGAAGTAAACCCAAATACGAAGAAGACCCCAATATTCCGTGGTGGAAAAAAGGGGGGTCGTCCAAACCTACGACTGCAAGAGGAATCAACACCTTTACGTGGGATTTACGATATCCCGGTGCTACGGAGTTTGAAGGAATGATCATTTGGAGCGCACGTCCCACAAGAGGACCAAAAGTACCACTGGGCACATACAAAGTTAGGATGAAAAGCGGGGATTACGAACAGACCTACCCTTTTGAAGTACACATGAATCCCAATTTGAAGGGTATTACCAAAGCTGATTTGGACGAACAGTTTACACTGGCGAATGATATCATGGAAAAAACCACTGCTGCGAATGAAGCAGTTATCCAGATTCGGGAAATCAAGAAGAAAATCGATTCCAGTAAAGCGAAGATTCCCGCCAAGGCCATGAAAAGGACCATAATACCTTTCTTGGAGAAAATAACGGCAGTTGAAGAGGAACTGTACCAGGTTAAAAATCAATCCGGTCAAGATCCGTTGAATTTCCCTATAAAACTGAACAACCGATTGGCCTCTTTACGCAGAAGTGTTGAAAACGGGGATGCAAAACCCACGGATGGTGCTTACAAAGTATTTAAGGAACTTTCTGCTGAATTGGAGGAACACTTGGGGAATTTGAATGGAGTGCTTGCAAAGGATGTATCCAAAATAAATGCTATTCTGGAAGCCAACGGTGCAGACCAAATTGAAGTGTCAAAATAATGATCGAAGTCAACATTGAAGAAAAAATGCCTTAATCAATTTCAAAGCCCTTTTTTATGACCGATTTACAGATTGCCAAAAAAACAACGTTACAGCACATCTCCGAGATTGCAGAAAAATTTGGCATAGCCCCAGACCAATTGGAAATGTATGGCAAGTACAAGGCAAAACTGCCGTTGCAGGCCATCAACAAGCAAAAGGCAAACAAAAGCAATTTGATATTGGTATCGGCCATTTCTCCAACCCCTGCGGGCGAGGGTAAAACTACCATGTCCATCGGCCTCTCCGAAGGACTGAACCGCTTGAACAAAAAAACGACGGTGGTCTTGCGGGAGCCATCTTTGGGTCCTGTTTTCGGGATTAAAGGGGGTGCCACGGGCGGGGGATACTCGCAAGTATTGCCCATGGAGGACATCAACCTACATTTTACGGGCGATTTTGCGGCCATTGAAAAAGCCCACAATCTATTGGCTGCCATCATAGACAATAACATTCAAAGTAAAACCAATTCGTTACGATTGGACCCTAGAACCATTACTTGGAAACGTGTTGTGGATTTGAATGATCGTGCATTGCGACATGTCATTGTAGGCTTGGGCGGAACCACATCCGGAGTACCCCGCGAAACTGGGTTCGATATTACCGCAGCTTCCGAGATTATGGCTATTCTGTGTCTGGCCGAAAATCTAAGTGATTTAAAACAGCGATTAGGAAATATTTTTATTGGCTATACTTTTGATAAAAATCCTATTTACGCCAAGGATTTAAAGGCCGAGGGGGCAATGACCGCTTTGCTCAAAGATGCCATAAAACCTAATTTGGTACAGACGATTGAAGGAAATCCGGCAATTATACATGGAGGGCCCTTCGCCAACATTGCGCAAGGCACCAACACCGTTCTTGCAACCTTGATGGGCATGACGCATTCCAAATATACCGTTACCGAAGCCGGGTTTGGATTTGACCTTGGTGCCGAGAAATTCTTCGATATCAAATGTCAGAGTGCCGGCCTAAAACCGAAGGCTGTAGTTCTCACTACAACGATACGTGCCCTAAAATATCATGGCGGGGCCGATTTAAAATCCTTGACCGAGCCTAATGTTGAAGCACTGAAAAAAGGAATACCGAATCTTGAGAAGCATCTTGAGAATATTTCGAAGTTCAAAGTAGCTCCAGTCATTGCAATCAACAAATTCCTTACTGATACTGATGAGGAAATTGAAACCATCAAAAAATTCGCAGCTACAAAAGGAATCAAAGTGGCACTTGCCCAAGTTTGGGAAAAAGGAGGAGAAGGTGCTCTGGAACTGGCGCAACATGTTATTGATATTGTTGAATCGGATGCCTCTGATTTTACGCCCTTGTACGCATGGGAATCCAGCGTTAAGGACAAAATTGAAACAATCGCTACGGAAATCTACGGTGCCGAACATGTGGACTATACTTCAAAAGCAAAAGCACATCTTAGAAAAATAGCGAACTTAGGGTTAGAGCACCTACCCGTCTGTATTGCCAAGACCCAAAAATCGCTATCGGACAATCCAAAATTATTGGGACGTCCAAAAGATTTCATCATCACGGTTCGAGAGATAGAAATAGCTGCCGGAGCCGGTTTTCTTATCCCGATAACGGGTGATATTATGCGAATGCCAGGATTACCGGCGCACCCTTCATCAGAAGGAATCGATGTTACTGATGATGGGGAAATTACCGGGTTGTTCTAGATTTTACCCATTTAAGTCTTAAAGAACAAAATGAGGTTATAGGAATCGGTTATCTTTAGAAACTAATTTTGAAAATGATTATGTTCAAATGAAGCAATTCCTATTGATTCCAATACTGTTGTTTTTAAATATATCAATTGCCCAAATAGCAGTTGAGCAACTCACGTTATCTGATGCTGCCTTAGAATTAACGGAACAGAACGTGACCTACGACCCCAGCTATTTTTCTATGGATTACCCCAATGGAGATGTACCAAGCGACAAAGGTGTCTGTACCGATGTTGTCATACGGGCGTACAGAAAATTGGGAATCGATTTGCAAAAAGAGGTCCACGAAGATATGAAGGCCAATTTTAACGTGTATCCAAAAATCTGGGGATTGCGAACAACAGACAAAAATATTGACCACCGAAGGGTGCCCAACTTAATGATCTATTTTAAGCGGGAAGGAGCTGAAAAATCAATTTCAGATAATGCAAGTGATTATCTACCAGGAGATGTGGTCTGTTGGAATTTAGGCGGTGCCATCACACATATTGGTATTGTGGTCGACAAAAAGTCGAGCGATGGAAAACGGAATTTAATCGTCCATAATATTGGTCGCGGACAGGTTCTTGAGGATATGCTTTTTGATTTTAAAATTATCGGTCATTACCGTTACGCAGTACAACAATCTTCAAACCAATAGAATTCATGTCGTTTTATCAAAAAGCAACGGAAGTAGGTTCAAAATTTATTAAAAAGCATAAGCTCTTTAAGTATGGTTTCAACCTCTCGCCCATGTACCGAAGAAGTACGGCGAAGATCATTTATGTTGCGGAAGATTTATTAAAAATAAGCATCAAACTTCCCATCAATTACAAGAACAGAAATTACATGAACACCATTTTTGGTGGAAGTATGTTTTCCGCGGTAGACCCTATTCCCATGGTGCAGTTGGTCAATCTTTTGGGAAAGGACTATGTGGTATGGGATAAATCCGCTGAAATTTTCTTTAAACGCCCAGCCAAAGAAAACCTATATGCCCATTTCACTTATGATTTGGATGAGATACATCGCATTAAGGAAAAAGTCGCTTTACAAAATGAAATGGAAATCATAAAAACCACAGCTTTGACCAATAAAGCAGGCGACAAAGTGTATTGCGAGGTCAAAAAAACCATTTATGTGGCTGACAAGTCTTTTTACAAGAAGAAATTGGCCAAGCGAAAGGTGAGAGGATAACAAAACCCACATTAATGATTTGCTAGAAACTTCTCCTCCCAGAATTGCCTTTTTGCAATTCTGACCTCCCCATGAGGAGGTATATTTTGAAACTACCGAGAAGCGTTAAGGTTACATACGCTGTAACCAATAGCGCATGTCGACTTCTTTTGTAATGATCTCCTTTACTTCGGAAAGTTTGACCCGTTGTTGTTCCATAGTATCGCGGTGACGAATGGTAACGGTATCATCTTCCAAAGTTTGATGGTCGACCGTAATGCAGAAAGGTGTACCTGCGGCATCTTGGCGACGGTAACGGCGGCCTACGGCATCTTTTTCATCATACGCAACATTGAAATCCCACTTGAGTTCATCCATAAGCTTTTCGGCTACTTCTGGAAGTCCATCACGTTTTAACAAGGGCAAAATCGCAGCTTTCGTTGGTGCTAAAACCGCAGGTATTTTAAGTACCGTTCTTGTGGTACCGTTTTCCAATTCCTCCTCTTTTAACGAATTTGAGAAAACGGCTAAAAACATTCGATCAAGACCGATGGAAGTTTCGAGCACGTACGGTACATAACTTTCATTCAACTCATGATCAAAATATTGCAACTTTTTACCTGAATGTTTCTCATGCTGGCTTAAATCAAAGTCCGTACGGGAATGAATTCCTTCGAGTTCCTTGAAGCCGAATGGGAACTTAAACTCGATATCTGCTGCCGCATCAGCATAATGGGCCAATTTTTCATGATCATGGAAACGATAGTTATCCGCTCCCATTCCAAGGGAAAGGTGCCATTTCAATCGATTTTCTTTCCATTTCTCGTACCATTCCTGTTGTGTTCCCGGTTTAATGAAGAACTGCATTTCCATTTGTTCAAACTCCCGCATACGGAAAATGAATTGGCGGGCCACAATTTCATTACGGAACGCTTTTCCTGTCTGGGCAATGCCAAACGGAATTTTCATTCGCCCTGTTTTCTGGACATTTAAGAAGTTGACAAAGATTCCTTGGGCGGTTTCTGGACGCAAGTACAGATCCATTGCAGAATCTGCGGAAGCTCCCAACTTGGTTCCGAACATTAAGTTGAACTGCTTCACATCGGTCCAATTCTTAGAGCCTGAAAGCGGACAGGCAATCTCCAATTCCTCTATCAATGCTTTTACATCGCCCAAATCCTCGTTTTCCAATGATTTCCCAAGGCGTTTTAAAATATCATTAGCTTTGGCCTGATAGCCCAAGACCCTTGGATTTGTTTCCAGAAATTGCTTTTTATCAAAACTGTCCCCAAAACGTTTGGCCGCTTTGGTCACTTCTTTATCAATCTTTGCTTCAATTTTAGCGACATAGTCTTCTACCAAAACATCGGCACGGTATCTTTTCTTGGAATCTTTATTATCGATTAACGGGTCATTGAACGCATCTACGTGACCGGAAGCTTTCCAGGTTGTAGGATGCATAAATATGGCGGCATCTATCCCAACGATATTATCGTTGAGTTGTACCATGGCCTGCCACCAATACTCCCGAATATTCTTTTTTAGCTCAGCACCGTTCTGCGCATAATCGTATACCGCACTGAGTCCGTCGTATATCTCACTGGATTGAAATACATAGCCATACTCCTTTGCATGGGAGATAACCTTCTTAAAAATGTCTTCTTGATTTGCCATTGGGCAAAAATAGAATTTTACCCAAAAAGAAATGGGTTATTTCAACTGAAATTCGGTAGAAGCCAACAGTCTTTCATCCTCAAAAACGTTAAGGGTGTAAATTCCATCTTCCAAGGAACCTTCTGGGACGGTAATGGCATCACAAACACTGATCTCTCTCCCAGTATAAACAATTTCCACTTTTTTGCTATAGATATTGCCACTTACGGAGATTGTGGTCGCATTGTCTTCGATAACCTTCATATCAGGACCTAAAAATTGCAGGTATAGAACTTTCACGGTACCGTCTTCGTTCGTATCGCTTAAGATCGTAACGCAACCCCGTAATTTTTCTATGGTCGATGCCTTATTGGTTTTTAACGGCCTGCCTGCCCGTAATCGAAACCCGCTTCCCTCAGCATTCTGAAGTTTTAGGTAACTCTTTATCTTAAGTTCTTTGGTGAGTTCTTTGTTTGTTTCCCGCAAGATCGATTCCGCACGTTCCATATTGCTTGCCCTTCCTCTTACCTCTTCCAATTGCCTTCGCGTCTCCTCATACCTATCGGCCAATACACTATTGTTGTATCTAAGGAAATTGTTTTTAAGTTTTAAGCTATCAAACTTCACCCCTAACATACGGAGCTCTTTTCGAGTTTCCTTCAATTTTGTGATGCTGAAGTTTAAGCGTCCAACGGAATCCAACAATTGTTGTACCTTGAACCTTGAAGTCTGTAATTCGATTTCATTCACCTCATTAAGTCCGGAAAGACGATCCACATCAGCCTTCATTAAGGTCAAATCCTTTACTAAAAGTGATTTTTCCTGTTCCAGAAAAGACATCTGGTTTTTGGATTGGGCATAACTGTAATAGAAAGCTATTAAAATACCCACTATTACCGCGATAAGGGCAGCAAAAATAATCTTGTAGTTGAAATTATTATCTTGGGCATCCATGGGTTAATAGACTACTCTAACACGTATAAGATTTGATTCCAAAAAGGTTGGCTAAGATACTAAACGATATTAACAACATCCTATTGCCAGAGGTATGTTTTGGATGTAATACCCAAATAACCAGAGGAGAACGCATTTTGTGTGCAGTTTGTCGACATGAGCTGCCACTCACCGATTATAACTATACTGATCAAAATACAGTAGACCATATTTTTTATGGGAGAATTCCTATAAATAAGGCCATGTCCTTCGTTTTTTTCACCAAAAACGGAATTGTAAAGAACCTTATGCACTACTTGAAGTATAAAAATCAGGAGCAAATAGGTGGCTTTTTTGGAGATTGGATAGGGGCTTCTTTGCAGGAAGAGAAAACGCTAAAGAATGTAGATGTAGTGGTTCCTATTCCATTGCATCCTAAAAAAAAGAAGAAAAGAGGTTATAACCAGGTAGCATTGTTTGCAGAAAGAATAGCACAATCCATCAATGCTGAATATAGGGATGACATTCTTCTAAAGGTTGTCAACACAAAAACCCAAACCAAAAAAGACAGACAGTTACGTTGGGAAAATGCAAAGGATATCTTTCAATTGAATGTCCACACAAAAAAGGATTTTACCCATGTATTGTTGGTCGATGATGTTATTACCACGGGAGCAACCATAGAAGCGGCCGCACAAACACTCTTCAAAATTGAAGGAATCTGTATTTCCGTACTCAGTATTGCCGTTGTTGCATAAGGGTTAAATTTTATTAATGCTTCTTTTCAATTTTTAAATTAGTTGTTTCTTTGTTCCACACTAGTTGTTTACATGCGGTATCTAAAAAAACTGTTGAGCTTTTCTTTTATTATGCTACTTGGACTTGCACTTTGGCAATGTGCCAGAAGAGGAAATCCTACCGGCGGCCCCGAAGATAAAACACCCCCGGAACTCTTGCGAACAGAACCGGATAATTTTTCAATCAATTTTAAGGCAGAAAAAATACGATTGTACTTTGACGAATTTATAAAGCTGGAAGATGTACAAAACCAATTGATCGTTTCTCCACCTTTAAAATATCCTCCAGAAGTAAGGCCACAAGGTGGCGCTAGCAAGTATATTGAAGTTACGTTAAAGGATACCCTCAAAGAAAATACGACCTATACCATCAACTTTGGGCAAAGTATAGTGGATAATAATGAAGGAAATCCCAATAGTTTTTTGACCTACGTGTTTTCAACTGGTTCTTATATTGATTCCCTTACCTTATCTGGGGCCGTTAAGGATGCTTTTAACCGTAAAGCCGAGGAATTTATAAGTGTTATGCTTTATGAAATAGATACAGCATACACAGATTCCACGATTTACAAGTCACCCCCTAATTATATTACCAATACGTTGGACAGTCTTCCACTTTTCGAGCTTAAAAACTTAAAAGAAGGAAAATATAAGTTGGTCGCCATAAAGGATATCAATAAAAACAACACTTTTGACCAAAGACAGGACAAAATAGGATTTTTACAGGATACCATTACCATTCCTACGGATTCCATCTATTTGCTCACACTATTCCAAGAACAGCCGGACTATAGTGTCTCCTTTCCAAGTTACGCTGCCAAAAATCATATTCTTTTTGGGTATCAAGGGGATTATAGGGATATTGAAATTGAACCTTTGACCCAATTACCGGACTCTGTAAAAACCATGGTTCTAAAAGATCGTGAAAAGGATACTTTGGACTATTGGCTTACGCCCACCGATATTGATTCTATTGTTTTCACCGTGAGCAATGAAAAAATGGAAGCAATAGACACGTTTACCGTAAAAACCAGAAAATTAGGTTTGGATTCGTTGAAGCTGAGTCCTAGCGTAAGTGGAAAATTCAATTTTGAGGATACGTACAGTCTTTTGGCCAACACTCCAGTGACCCAAATAGATTCCTCTAAAATTGATTTTTATATAAGTGATTCCATAAGCGAACCTTATACGTATGTCGTGGATTCTGTAAGCAATAAGATTGATTTTGATTTTGCTGTTGAGCCAAATGAAAGCTATCGCTTTACTTTTTTGCCTGGTGCTGTCACCGACTTTTTTGGAATTGAAAATGACTCTTTAGAGTACAGATTTTCAACAGGAAGTTTTGCCGATTATGGGAACTTACGGGTAAACTTAAGTGGTGCTGTTCGGTATCCCCTCATCCTTCAGTTAACCGATGAACAAGGCGAGATTGTGCGTGAAATCAAAGCAACAGAACCCAAGGTTTTTGAATTCAACAACTTAGATCCTGGAAAATATGCCATTCGTGTTATTCTTGACGATAATGGTAACGGCGTTTGGGATACCGGGAGCTATCTCAATAAAATTCAGCCAGAAAAAGTAAGTTACTATCCAGATATTATAGACGTTAGGGCTAATTGGGAACTGGAGCAGACCTTTATCATACTAGATTAAAATCATCTCTATCTTCCAAGAACCTTAGTTTTTCGCGCATCGACTTTATGTGCTTTTTATCAAGGATTGCATATATTATCTCTTCTTTTTCCGAGTACGCGGTTCGGTGTCCCAGTACATCATAAACTGCCGAATAGCCTGAATATTCATGCCCAAGCCCATCCAATCCAATCCTATTTACGCCTATGCAGTAAGACATATTTTCAATAGCTCTGGCTTTGAGCAAGGTATCCCAAGCATCTATTCTCGGTTTTGGCCAGTTTGCTACGTAAATAAGCACATCGTAGTCTTCTGTATTTCTAGCCCATACAGGAAAACGCAAATCGTAGCAGATCATGGGTTGTATTTTAAACCCTTTATAGGAAACAAGCAATTTTGTAATTCCTGCTTCATATACCTTATCCTCTCCCGCTAAAGTGAAGGTGTGCTTTTTATCGTAAGCTTCCAATTTTCCATCCGGAAAGCAAAAGAACAACCGATTGAAATATTTATCCTTCTCGGTAAAAACGATACTTCCCGTGATGGCCGCACTTTTCTCTTGGGCAATTTGCTGCATCCACGCTATGGTTTTGGCAGCTTCCGCACTATCAATGTTCTGGGGATTCATGGTAAATCCAGTGGTAAACATCTCTGGCAACACAATTAACTCGGTATCTTTTGGAATAGTGGCTATCTTTTTTGAAAACATAGCCCTGTTCGCTACTGGATTTTCCCAATGTAGCTGGGATTGAATTAATGCTATTTTAAGTTCTGATGCCACCTTTACTAATCAAAATATACTTCAGTTGTTGAAGATTTTGCCAAATGGAACAAGTGTTTCAACTGACTTTCCAAAATTCGTTCCTCTGATAGCTCTGGAAGATGGTCCAGCGAGAAAAAATCCGCGCCTAACATATCAAATCCAGGTTTGAGGTTACCTCCCACCATTCTACAAAGAAAAATAAGCTTGTAAATATAATAGGGTTCTGGTGGATGGGGATGAACTTGTTTATCGTAGACTCCCAAAAACCGTACAACTTCTACTTGAATCCCTGTTTCTTCGGCAACTTCTTTAACGGCAATTTCCGAAGGGGTGCTTCCAATATCCGCCCAACCCCCGGGGATTGTCCATTTATTATCTACACTTTCCTTCGCCATCAAAATTTCATCTTTCTCATTCAGTACTAAAGCCCTTACGTCCACTTTTGGCGTTGGATAGTCTTTTTCCGGAACAAAGAAGTCCTTCAGCGCTTCAATTGGAGCGTCTCCAACAACCGATAGCAGTTCTAGGCTTATGTGTTTCAATTCTTCGTACCGTTCTTGGTCATAAGGGTCTTTGGCATAAATCAATCCTATTTCAGAAATCGACTTGATACGCTTGATAAGATTGAGTTGCTCTTTCGGGTTCATAGAGTGATCAGGATGTGTGGGTTTCCAGTAGTGCTATCAATTCTTTAAAGTCTTGCATTTTTGCTTGATCTAATGCAGTATGCCCTCTTGCATCTCTGGTAGCACTGTCCGCACCGTGATCAAGTAACAACTGGGCCATATCCAACCGATTGAACGTAGCTGCATAAATAAGGCAGGTAGCACCCATCGCGTTGACGTGATTGACATCGGCTCCCGCATCTATCAATAATTTAGCAATTCCGACATATCCTTTAAAACAAACGCCCATTAATGCCGTATTTCCAGAACTATCCTTGATATCGACTTTTGCCCCCTTTTCCAACAAAAGGGTCGCGACTTTTTCATGCCCGTAGTAGGTGGATAGCAATAAGGGTGTAGAGCCTCTCTCATCTGTAGACTCCAATAATTCGGGATTAGTTTCCAGTGTTTCTTCTATGGCTTTTACGTTACCATTTCTTATTTGGTCAAAGAAGTCTTTCTTGTTGTTCATCATGATAGGGAAAGGTATAAAAAAACTGCCACAACCGTTTGCGGTCATGACAGTCTTTACGTTGATTTTCTTTTTCTATAGTTTAATTGATTTTATGATAAAATCAAGCTAAATCAAAACGGTCAAGGTTCATTACTTTGTTCCAAGCGGCAATAAAGTCTTTTACAAACTTTTCTTTTGCATCATCACATGCATAAACCTCAGCAATGGCACGGAGTTCGGTATTTGAACCAAAAATCAAATCTGCGCGTGTACCGGTCCATTTCGCTTTGCCTGTTCTCCTGTCCGTACCCTCAAAAACATTTTCGTCTGAGGAGATTGCTTTCCAAGCAGTTCCCAAATCAACAAGGTTAGTGAAAAAATCGTTGGTAAATGATTCAGCATTATCGGTGAACACGCCATGTTTTGAGTTGTCAAAATTCGTGTTCAAAACACGCATTCCTCCAATCAATACTGTCATTTCAGGAACTGTAAGTGTCATCAGCTGTGCTTTATCCACTAATAATTCTTCTGCCACTGCATGTATCCCTCCTTTAACATAGTTACGGAACCCGTCTGCACGTGGTTCCAATGCTTCAAACGACTCAACATCTGTCTGCTCTTGTGTGGCATCGGTACGACCAGGAGTAAAAGGAACCTCTGCACTATGGCCGGCATTCTTAGCAGCTTCTTCCACAGCAGCACACCCTCCTAAAACGATAATATCTGCTATTGATATTGCTTTGTCTCCCGATTGTGAAGCATTAAACTCCTTTTGGACTGCCTCCAAAGTCTCCAATACTTTAGCCAATTGTTTTGGGTTGTTTACTTCCCAATCTTTTTGAGGGGCCAGACGAATTCTACCGCCATTGGCACCACCTCTTCTGTCCGAACCACGAAAAGTAGAAGCCGAAGCCCATGCCGTTGAAACCAATTCTGAAATGGATAATCCAGAAGCCAGTATTCTCTTCTTTAAGTCGGCAACGTCACTCTCGTTGACCAAATCGTGATTTACTGCTGGAACAGGATCTTGCCAAAGCAACTCTTCGGTTGGAACTTCTGCGCCCAAGTAGCACTCTTTAGGTCCCATGTCGCGGTGTGTTAGTTTAAACCATGCTTTGGCGTATGCATCTGCAAATTCTTCTGGATTTTCCAGAAAATGCTTTGAAATCTTTTCATAAGCAGGGTCCATACGTAAAGAAAGGTCCGTAGTCAGCATAAAAGGAGCATGTTTTTTCTCTGGGTCGTGTGCATCGGGGAACGTACCTGCGCCTTCATTATTTTTTGGCTTCCATTGGTGTGCTCCGGCAGGGCTCTTTGTTAGTTCCCAATCGTATTTGAACAAATTTTCAAAGAATTTATGGCTCCATTTTGTTGGAGTATCCGTCCATGCGCCTTCTAGACCACTTGTAATCGTATCGGAGCCGGAACCTGTTCCAAAGTTATTTTTCCAGCCCATACTTTGCATTTCAATGGATGCACCTGCTGGTTCGGCTTCTAGATAGTCAGCATCGCTCGCTGCTCCATGGGTTTTTCCAAAAGTATGTCCCCCTGCAATCAAGGCCACGGTTTCGTAATCGTTCATGGCCATTCTACCAAATGTCTCACGAATATCATGAGCGGCCAAGACTGGATCAGGATTTGCATTTGGTCCTTCTGGATTCACATAAATTAGGCCCATGTGCACTGCTCCAAGTGGATTTTCCAATTCACCTTCTTTGTTATATCGCTCTTTATTTCCAAGCCATTCTCCTTCAGAGCCCCAATAAATATCTTCTTCCGGCTGCCAAATATCTTCTCGGCCACCACCGAAACCATACATTTCCAGACCCATTGATTCATGTGCAACATTACCGGCTAAGATCAATAAATCAGCCCATGATATTTTTTTTCCGTATTTCTTTTTAATAGGCCATAACAATAGTCTTGCCTTGTCCAAGTTAGCATTGTCAGGCCAGCTGTTCAAAGGCGCAAATCTCTGAGAACCTGTTGATCCACCACCTCGTCCGTCGGCAATTCTATACGTACCTGCAGCATGCCATGCCATACGAATGAAGAAAGGTCCGTAGTGTCCATAATCTGCTGGCCACCACTCTTGGCTATCAGTCATTAAATCGGTTAAATCTTTTTTAATGGCTCCCATATCCAAGGATTTAAATTCCTTCGCATAGTCGAAGCCTTCGTCCATGGGGTCAACTAAATTTGAGTGTTGACGCAAAATATTCAGATTGAGCGCATTTGGCCACCAATCTTTGTTTGTAGTTCCGCCTCCTGCAGCTTGATTCAGTTCTCCGCTTAGAAAGGGGCATTTAGCGCTTGAGTCATTGCCTTGCCACGCATTACCGTTTGATGATGTGGATTCTGTTTTCATGATAGTATTGATATAAGTAAGTGAATTTTTAACCTCCATAAAATTAAGAAAACACATGTCTACCCGATAGGTAATTAATATTAAAATACTATTAAATCATAAGTATTGCTTATATTTAATAGTCCTTTGAACCATCTACTTTGTAGATATATCATGATAAATTTGATACATTACGTTGGAAAATGTTCATGTGATCCGATTTATACCCTCTGTGAAGAATCTTTAGCATCAAAATAATGGTTTCATAATGTCCAATCCATTTCGTTTGATTCGTCTTTAAACAAAAAACACTACATTTCTAACTAATTTAAAATCAACCACATTATGAAAAAAATGATATTGCCCATTGTAGGCTTGTTACTTCTCAGTTTTAGTAACGATATTTTTAAACTTTCTGACGATGACCGTAAAATGGCCGTCAAACATTTAATGGAAAGTCGTGATCACATGACCAATGTACTTGACGGGCTCACTGATGAGCAATTGCATTTTAAACCCGAAGAAGGGGCATGGTCAATCGCAGAATGTGTTGAGCATCTTACTATTTCTGAAAATGCTTTCGGTGGACTCGTGCAGAAAACCGTCGCTGCCGGTCCAAGCCCTGCAATGAAGGACTCTGTTAAACTAACCGATGAAAAACTAATGGATATCATCAAGGACAGAAGCAATAGGGTAAAAACTTCCGAGCCGTTTGAACCAAGTGGAAAGTTTGGCTCTCACGAAGAAACCGTAAAAGCATTTGTTGATAAAAGAAACGAACATATTGAATATGTAAAGACTACCGAAGATGACTTAAGGAACAGTTTTAATAGTGATCTTCCCTTTGGAACTGTGGATGGTCTGCAGGTAATACTCTTTGCTGCCGGTCATACAGAGCGACATGTATCTCAAATGGAAGAAATTATGGCACATGAAAGCTTTCCTAAAAAAGATTGATTCTCTTAAGAGAAACCTAAAAGTTGGCCCTTTCTACTATTGAAGGGGCTTATTTTTTTTAATTTTATCCCTTATATAATTAGACATGAGAACATTTAAATCCTTTTTGCTGTTAAACACGTTATTACTAGCTTTTACTATTTCTGCGCAATCTAAAAAAGATAGAAAGATTATGAGTGATGCCAAGGAAGCTAAGAAAACACTCTTGAAAGCAGATTCTGGGCTCCAAAGCTTTTTTGACAGTTCCGCAGGTTATGTCATTTTTCCCAATGTAGGCAAAGGTGGCTTTATTATTGGTGGAGCTTCTGGCAATGGTGTCGTCTACGAAGGTGGAGAAACTGTTGGAATGGCAGGACTCAAAAAACTAAATGTAGGGTTACAAGCTGGAGGGCAAGCCATCATAGAGGTCATCTTTTTTGAGACCCAAACAGATTTAGATCGGTTTAAAGAGGGGAAATTCGCTTTTGCCGCTGAAACTTCGGCAGTGGCACTAAAATCTGGAATTGCCTTCAATGCAAAATATAAAGATGGTGTAGCTGTGTTTGCTTTACCAAAAGCTGGGCTAATGGCCGATGCTTCTGTGGGAGGACAAAAGTTTAGTTACAATTCCTTTTAGATTTTGAGGTCTCCAATCCATTTATAGGGACTGGTTTACTAAAGTCTTATATATTTCGTGAAATTCCTTTAGTTGCATATATACTGCTACCAGGGGTATTGGTTTTTCCAATTGTCTAAGGTGGATGTCCATGGCCAATTCCGAACCGTCATTGTTTATCGTTACATTCTCAACATCAGCATAGCTAAGCTCACTTCCAAAGAGTACAAAAGTCTCATCCCTAAGAATAATCTTGCGTTCTTTTACCTTGTATATCCTCAAAAAATTATAAAGGATATAAAACCCCCAAAGCACTAAACCAAGAGCTGCAATAGCACAAATAGTGTTTATCCAAAGCTCTTTTATGACAAGAACGCCCAATCTAAAGATCACAAAGGCTCCATACAATTGTGTGATTCCCAAAACAAGCAATCGATATAGAGGTTTTATTTTTATGGTTTTGTCCTCACGAACTGTTTTCATTTTTCTATCTTTCAATACATCTAAATTTTATAATGGTAGAGTTGCTTATTGGGGCCGTCTTTTGTTATTGGGTTTATAAGTTACTGGTAATTATACGTAATTCTAGAGAATTGACTCGATTTTCCGAAGAATGTGAAGCTCTTTCGAGAAGAGACAATAGCGAAACCGCTAAAAAACTAAAGGCAGGCGGACTGGCCTATAAAAAAGCGAACAAGAGGATAACGACCTCCAATATCGTTTGGTTTTTAGTAGAAGTTATTGGTTTATCTGCCGTTTATTTTGTTTTCATTCATTGATGACTTTTATTCCCTAATGCCGGGGGAAAAATCTTCTGGAGCGTTTTGGGGCTGGTTTATTGTTCCTGCTTCACCAGTGTCGTTATAAATGATCCATTCGCTAAACGTATAGACCGGATTGCCTTGCGTTATGTTCATATTTCGCAATGCCCTTCCGTCTTCAAATTCATGATCGGTCCCTGTCCCGTCCTCGCCAACCACTCCAAAAACGTCAATGATAGTACCAAAAGGGTCCACCAGTTCCAAATTGTCATCGCCGTTCGAATCTGCCGGACTGTTGGTAGAAACGCCAAGGTCTGGACTAAAGCCATAAACCAGTTCAAACGCTTCGGCATTTGGAGAAATGACCAAGGTATTTTCTGCACCGATTATCATTCCAGATAAATCGATAGTGGAACTGACCTCGGTATTGGCATTGGTATATCTTCTCAACGCCCACTTATTCAAATCTAACGGCTCTTTTGCCGAATTGTACAATTCTACAAACCGTGCGCCTGTATTGTTTTCCGGGTCTGCCAATTCAGAAATAAAAATATGGGTCGATGCAAATTCCGTTATGATCTCTGGACAGCGCTCATCCGTGAATGCTATATCGTTCAAATCTCGGACAACGATTTGAAACTCATTGCCATCTTTAAGCAAAATGCCGGTAATCTTCCCGTTGCCCTGTGGTAGCGTATCAGCCTGAAAATCTGAGAAACCGCTGTTGATAAGCGCAATGTTGTTTTCTTCACAATCCTGTAGCGTACGCATAGTTTCTTCCCTAGCAATAGCAAAAATACTATCCAGTTCTTCTTCGACTACTTCCAGACCTTCAAAACTTACCAAGGTGTTGACCTTCAAGTCTTCCAACACTTTAATTTCGACAGGTACAGGTATAATTTCCGCAACTGCATCACAGGACAAAAAAATATGCTCTGGAACTTTTAGCGCCGGTATTCTGCCAACAGAAATATTTCCAAATGCGGAAAATGGACTCCCAAGTTTTAGCATTTCTTCTTTCTTGTTCAAATACAATCCTTGTAATTTTATGAAGACCTTACTTCCTACCTCAAAAAATAGATGGGATTCCCGTAAATCGATTTCTATTTGAAAACCATAGGATGGTTGATCGCTTGTATCTTGAATGTAAAGCTCCCCAAAAAAATTACCTGCACCATCTGAAGAGATTACGTGACCTTCAATAACCCAATCTTCTTTAATTTGAAAAGTACCATCTTCGAACGATTCAAGTATTTTCTCCAAACTAATATTAGCAGTCAAATTTGAATCACAGTTTTTCTTTGGAACATCAAATTCTGAAGTACCAACACATGACATTGTCACCGACAAAATAAATAAGAATAATATCAAGTAAGCTAATCTATTCTTCATGATTCTTGTTTTTCGAAGCGGAATTTTAGAAACTAATGGCTAAATTCAAAAAATACGTTCTGCCAAAGCCGTACCAATACTTAGGTCCAAAAGAAGGTGAACCACTGAGGTTGTCCTGTTTTAACTGACCATAATTACCGTTTCTACTTTGCTCAAAACCACCTGTTCTAAACGTTTGGTCAAAAGCATTGTTCACACTTACAAAGGCACTTATGTATTTCTTGTTGACCAACCATGATTTTCCGCCTACTAGATTCAAGAGGTAAAAATCATCGAGCTTTTGTTGCTCTAGAATTTTGGCAACGTTTTCTATAGTGGCATCAGGAAAGCGTAGACCGGTATCTGGGTCAATTAAAAAACTTTGGGTTCTGGTAATCGTTGAAACATTGGCATAGTTGTCGGCCAAGTAATTTGTTGTTGCCCCAAGCCACCAATATTTTGGACTTCTGTATTCGACTCCAAAAGCAAACGCTGTTTGTGGACCTTGGGCCAATTTCAAATCCTTTAGTTGAGCTATGCCTAAATCAATATTCCCTTCTGGAGCTATAAGCTCTTCAGCTAATCCTACAGTATCAAAGTTTATTTCTACGGACGGATTACTGGCATAAACATAGCTCGCCAAGTTACCTACCAACGATAGTTTTACGCTGGAAGAAACTTCATACACCACCCCAAGTTCAATACCTTTATGCAACCTATCTAAACCTGTTATTACTTCCTGCACAAAATCAGATCCCAAACCGGAATCGACAAAAAAGAAATTGATATCCGTAGTATTCTGGAACCGAGAATAGAATGCACTTATCCGTCCCGTTACATCTGGTAGCTTAACAATATAATTTACATCTAAACTGGAAATAGTTTCCTGTTGGATTTCTGGAACACTGTTATTGTTTTCTCTTGGATTGATGAAGATATTTTGAAGTGTTGGGTGTTTATTTATGATCGCACCATTTACATTCAACCAATGCCTGCCTGAAATAAAGTAAGTTCCCCCAGATTTGAAGCCAAAATCGGAAAATGAAATCTTTTCACTGTTGCCGAAAGAGTTTTCCAGAAAGCGTTCGTTCTGGAACAATCCATTGCGCAGCGTGCCAAAATTAGAATAGGTCCCCGAAGCAAAGCCGCTCCACCTCTTAAAAGTAAGGTTCATCTGACCAAAAGCTTCAACTTCTGAAGTATTTAAAGCATAGTCATAATTAAACTTTTCTCCTTCAGTTTTGGTCTCACTACCATTGATATCGTTCAATGTGTTGGAAAAAGCATCCATATCTTCGTGAAAGTCTGCACCCAATACATCCTGTATCCTCGCAAAATTTTCAGAAGACAGGGTTTTATAGTGCACCCCAGCGCCGAAACTCATGTTATCGGAAATTTTGTAGTCAAAAGAACTTGACACAGCTATGAGCTTATCTTCCACAACATCATCATATAACAAATACGCTGCTTTTCCATTGGCAGCCGTATTGGAATTCGCATTATAAATTTGGGCCCATTGTATTTGCGGATTTCTTAAGAAACCCTCTTTCGCCAGAGAGGCGTTGGTAAAATCGGCACCTATGGGGCTGTTAACGTTAAAACTTGGCAAGTATCTGTAATACGTAGGGTCGGGATTTGGAGCATTATAGTAGCCCAACCTACTCCTATTGTTGTTTCCAAATTGATACGCAATACCGGTAGTCAACTTACACTTGTCTGATCGCAGAAAATGATTCAGTATAACTAACGGTTCAAAAATGGTGCGTTCTCTTGAATTTCTAATGTTCCCTTCTTGACTTCCCCAGTAGGGATTGTAACGGTTTCCCATCAAATTAAAAACCTCTTCTGTAATCGCGGAGGAACGACCACGTCTATTTTTAGCTAGTATCGTGGTCAATCCTAGACTATTCTGGTGATTCAATTTATATTCCAAAGCACCAAAGAAAGAATAGGCATTGTACAAAGTGCCTTCCATATAGCCCGTCTTTGCCCATCTTCTAGATAAAGAAATGGTATAAGCTAATCCGTTAGCCTGCACTCCAGAGTTGTATGTTGCCATAAGCCGTCCGCTATAGGTGCGATTGGAGGCGGAGCTTGAAAGACGTATTCCCGATCGTAGCTGTGAAGGCCTGGTATTGATATTCGTATTTCCCAATATCCCTCCAAAAGTATAGCGATTCGGTGCCAGTCCACTTGAGAACTCTTGGTTTCGGATAACATCGTTCAATCCACCCCAGTTGTTCCATTGCGGTCTACCATCAAAGAGTTTATTCATAGGAATCCCATTGAGCAATACTTTACCATAACTGGAATCGTATCCCCGTACCCTAAAAAACGCTTGTCCAAAATCGAACGCAGCTCGATTCAAAAAAATATCTTTAGTGGATTGCAGTAATCCTGACGAGCCCGAAACAGTAGCATCGTCTTCAGCAATATCGTTGTCTGTTAAGGTGATAAGATTAGCCGTCTTTTCTAGGGTAATATCCTGTTCCAAAAAGATGTCTCCCAAATTTATAGGTTCCCCATCTAGAGCGACCATAAATTGTTTGGATAGAAAATCGAGTGCTGATATTTTTAGATATTGTTCTCCTATCGAAGAAGTCGTTACTTCAAAATGACCTTGGTTATCCGTAAAAAACTCTTTGGAGGAACCATCAATCTTAATTACAACATTCTGAATTGGATTTTTTGTTGCAGCATCTTTTATACTTCCAGAAATGATAGTGACTCCTTGTCCCCAGAGAAATGTGGTACAACAGAGCACCACCAAGAACAATGAGATTCTCATAGGCTATGCAGTAGGTTACTTTCGTAAAAATTGGGGTTATTGGCTTTATTCTTTGTAAGAAAAAACAATCTTACTTATTTTCGGATCAAAATCAAAATATAAATGAAGTTTTTACGATACCTACTAGTAATACTTGGCATACCCTTTATTGCGCAATCCCAAAAATCCTATAAGATACGGACCATTGCTTTTTACAATGTTGAAAACCTTTTTGATACGATAAACGACACCTTGGTCTTTGATGATGAAAGAACTCCGGTAGGAAGCTATCATTGGACCCAGAAGCGATATGACAAGAAAATTGAACATATATCAAAAGTTTTGTCAGAAATTGGAGTGGAAGTAACGGAAACCTCTCCAGATATTATTGGACTGTGTGAAGTTGAGAACAGACAAGTTCTTGAAGATTTGATAAACCACCCCAATCTACAAGATAAAGAATATGGCATCGTACATTTTGATTCTCCTGATAGACGCGGAATCGATGTTGCCTTGCTGTTTAAAAAAGCTGCCTTCTTGCCCACTTCTTTTAAAAGCCATAGACTTTTATTGTTTGATGATATAGGGGATAGAATCTATACCAGAGATCAGTTGGTCGTAGGTGGCGTGCTGGACGATGAAGCACTTTATTTTATCGTTAACCATTGGCCTTCTAGGAGAGGTGGGTCGAGTAAAAGCAAGCCCAACCGTGTAAAAGCAGCCTTATTGAACAAGCGTATTATCGATTCCATTCAAAAGCTACATTGGGACGCCAAAATCATAAGCATGGGCGACCTAAATGATGATCCTAGGGACGATAGTCTAAAAAAGATATTGAAAACCTCTGGTAAAGTAACCCAACTGGATAGTCTTGCACTTTTTAATCCTATGGAACGGCTTTACAAAAAAGGATTGGGATCTTTGGCTTACCGGGATAAATGGAATCTTTTTGACCAATTTTTTATGACCTCTAATCTAATCCACAAAAGTGAAGACGCCTATTTTTACTGGAAAGCTGCAATCTATTCCCCAAATCACCTAAAAACCCCTGACGGAAAGTTTAAAGAGTATCCTTTTAGAACATATTCCGGTAAAAGTTATACGGGCGGGTATAGCGATCATTTTCCGGTGTATTTGTTTTTGATCAAAGCCTCCCCCAGCCCCTCCAATGGAGGGGAGTAGTAAAGAGATATCTTTTTGAATTCCTCCCCTTTGGGGAGTTAGTGGGGCTATAACCACTGTGCCCAGGGAATACGACTTAAAATTAAGAGCAATCCCAAGCCGTAGAAAATAGCAATGCTTTTAAACTTGGCACTGCTTTCAAATTTCTTTTTATGGCGTGACCATCCTATGGTTATAAAAGCAATTGCAATGATGTTGATCAAGGGATGTTCCAAAGCCAACAGACGAGCAGCTGAGTTTAAACCTCCCATACCCAATACCTGTATCGCCTTTAGGCCATTTGCAGATAGAAAGTAAAGAATTAGGCCAATTAAAAGTTGAATATGGCTCAGAATCAACGCAAAAAGACTGATTCTTAAGTCTTTTTCCATAGTAAATTCCTTTTTTCCAAGCCAGCCTATCAAGGCATTGAAAAATGCGAAAATCAATATGGCCAATACCACATAGGCTAGATAGGAATGTACGTTTTGCAGAATTTCCATAGGTTTGGTTTAGGGATTAAAAATAGTGATTTTTAGGGATAAAAAACCCTTGCCAATGGCAAGGGTTTTTAAAATCTTATAAAATTAGGAATTAGTTGAAGCTATAACGTATTCCTAACTGCATTTGCCATCTTGATGAAACCAATCCTGCATCATCAATGATGTTTTTTGTGTCTTCTGCACCTGGCTCAAATGTAAACTCGGGCGTTGTACCATCATCAGCAAAACCTTCAAAGTTAAGTAGTTGTACTTGGTTAAAATTGGTAAAAGTTCTTACTCCCCATTCCTTGTTCAACAAATTAGTGAAGTTAAAGATATCTGCCGTCAGTTCAATTTTGTGTACATTTTCTCCAAATTTAATCCCGAACTCTTGGGCAAATTTTAAATCAATGATATGTGTCCAATCGGTACGACTTGCATTTCTCTCAGCAAACTGTCCACGTCTACTTTTCAAATACTCATCGCCTTCTATTGCAGCATCGAGTGCTTGCCATTGTTGATTCGCTGTAAGGACAAGATTGTCGTCATCGTCAAATAGGTCAACGAGTTGTGCTTCAGATTCATTTCCTGGCACGTATACCAAAGCAGAAAAGCTTCCTGTATCTGACAATAGTCCACTACCATTGTAAACGTAGCTCAGAGGTGTTCCTTCAGCTCCTTCATAAAATAGACCTATTCTGGTTTTAATATTATCCGTCCATTTAAAGGTAAGTGTAGAATTAGCAATAATCCTGTGCCCTGGAGAGAAATCAGAAGTTGATAGGTCAGGACGATTAGATCCGTTTACTGTTTCTAAATTTCTCCATTGCGAACTGTTTTGCGAACTGGTACCATCAAAAAGTCCATCTGAATCACCATATGAATAGGAAACTTGAGTGTTTGCATCAATTTTAGGACTATAGAAATTCTTGCTCAACGTTCCCGTTATATTGTAAGAACTACCTGCACTGGTATTTGTACCTAAATAAATAGCGTCATAAGTAGAGTCTACTCGACTAAATCTATAATTAGGTCTAGACCCCGCACCTGTTGTCGTGAATTGTGGGCCTTCTAGGTTTAAATTCTCGTAAAAAACGGTATTAACGTTATCGTTCCAAATGAAGTCCGCGGAGAAAACCATATCCCAGGGTAACCTTTGGTCTATAGCGATATTCGTTTTGAATATCTGAGGAAGTTTAAAGTTCTTTGCAAATAAATCGACTTGGCCACCAACCGAACCTGAACCTTGTGGAGGATCTTGCAATTGCGTGTTAGGATCAGGATTAAATACAGGTACTGGACCGTCACTTGAAGTTCTTTGTATGAATCCGGTCGACACTCCATTGTTTGTATATTGTCCACCTGGCCAAACCAATGGAACTCTAGAAGTAAAGATTCCCAAACCACCTCTTATTTGTGTAGTTTTATCTCCATTTACATCCCAGTTAAAACCAACTCTTGGAGAAAAATGCACATTTGCATCGATTCCTTGGCCTACACGGGCGCCTTGCAAATCCTTACCATTAGCTTCAAGAATAGCTACTGTTCGTGTATTGAAATCTTCATTCTCCAAACCATCTTTCCAATAAGGAACATCAATACGGGCTCCCAATGTAAATCTAAAATTATCCGTGATATCAACTTCATCTTGAATATATAATCCAAATTGAAAAATATCAAACTCCGCAGCACCTTCTGATTCATCTCCAAAACCACCTATTAAGGAATATCCATGACGATATCTATTGGCTAGTTCCCCATTTAAAAAATCATTCAGGCTATTAAATCTGTAGTCCCCAAAGTTTTGACGGAAGAATACATTTCTCACAGAGGTAAATTCGTTGTTCGTACCTATTGTTATTGTATGGCGTCCTGAATAGATTTGAAAGTTATCTGTAATAGTGAAAATGTCCTGATCTAATACGTTTGCGGTTGAAAACGGTTCTGAACCAAAGAAAATTGAAGTACTTGAGGCATCAAAAATCTGAACGGAAGGAAAAGGGTTTCCAAACGGATCTCTGTCGTCACGGACCCTCGTATATCCCAATACGAAGTTATTGGACATGTTATCCCCAATCTGGGAATTCAATTCTAAAGCAGATGAGTTCGTAATAGATTCAAAATTAATTGATCTATTTAAAAAGTTGATTGTACCTTGATTTGAAGCAGCAGCATCGAACTGCACAGCTTTTACATAGCTGTGTCTAAAAGAAAGCTTGTTACTTTCATTGATATTCCAATCAATCTTGGCAATCAGTTTATCACTTGTCAATGATTCGATACTGTTTTCAAAAGTACCTGGGTTATAACCAAAGTTATTAACTAAGAAATCAGATAATCCCAACAGATCACTTTCAGTAGCAGCTCCTCGATACGTGTCAATATCAAAAGGTTGAGGAGTTTCAACTTCCTGTCTTTCGTAGTTCACGAAAAAGAACAATTTATCTTTTATTATTGGACCTCCCAATCGAACACCATATGTATTTGCTGTAAACTCGTCTAGCTTTTCTCTTTCGCCATCATCACCTGTCAAATCAACAGGAGTTTTTCCCGAAAAGTTTTCATTCCTGAAGAGAGCATATGCAGAACCAATGATTTCGTTTGTTCCCGATTTTGTAGTGGCATTAATGCTACCTCCTGCAAACCCCGATTGTCTTACATCAAAAGGGGCAATATTAATTTGGAAAGACTCAATAGCATCTAAAGAAATGGGGCTTACTCCTGTTTGCCCACCATTTGTGCCATTGCCAGCCAAACCGAATGCATCATTATTGATAGCGCCATCTATGTAGATTGCATTAAAACGGTTGTTCTGTCCACTAATAGATATAACATCATCACCCGTAACCTTTGCTTGTGGTGTTAATCGTGCAAAATCGGCAATGTTCCTAGATATTGAAGGAAGTGTATTCACTTGCTCACTAGAAACGTTGGTTTCTGCTCCCGTTTTACCAGAATCAAAAGCACCATTAGACTGAGCAACAATAACAACCTCATCCAATGCAGTAGCAGATTCAGAAAGCTGTGCACTGAATCTTTCGGTCTGACCCAAGCCTAAATTGATATTATCTCTGACATCATCGTTGAATCCTACGTAAGATATGGTAATTTTGTACGGTCCTCCGGTCCTCATACCAGAAATACGATAGAACCCATCAAAATCCGCAGCAGCCCCATAAGTCGTTCCAGATGGAACATGGACTGCAACTACACTTGCTCCTGGTAAAGGCTCACCAGTTGCATCGGTTATTTTACCACCAATTGCAGACGTGGTTACACCCTGTGAAAATGCCATTGTAGCCGTTAGCATGGCGAAAATGACCAAATAAATTTTCTTCATCTTAATAAATGTTTATTAGTGTTTAATTAGCGTAGCAAAAGTCTCGCTTTTAATTCTTACAAATATTAAGATAACGTTAAGAAATACGGTATTAAAAAGTGTAGCGTTTAAAACTAAGAAGCTTTAAATCAGCATATTAAATATTTTGTAGATTTTACGAAATTCTAAATCAATTCTTAAAAAATTGCAAAAGATTTAATGTAGAACTATCATGTTTGCCAATTTCTTGATTTTCAATATCTGAGAGGATACTTTTTGCCAATTGTTTGCCCAATTCCACACCCCACTGATCATAACTAAAAATGTTCCAAATAATACCTTGAACAAAGATTTTATGCTCGTACAATGCAATTAACGATCCAAGGCTTTTTGGCGTAAGCTTGTCGACAAGGATAGTATTGGTCGGTTTATTTCCTTGAAAAACTTTAAAGGGAAGTAACATTTCAAGTTCTTCAGGGTTTAACGTTTGGTACTGTAGCTCTTTACGTACCTCTTCTTTCGCCTTACCGTTCATTAAAGCTTCGGTCTGGGCAAAGAAATTGGCCATTAATTTGTTATGGTGGTCTGCATCGCCATGCAAGGATTCCTTAAAACCAATAAAATCGGTAGGAATCAGTTTTGTGCCTTGGTGAATGAGCTGAAAAAAGGCATGCTGGGAATTGGTTCCCGGTTCTCCCCAAATAATAGTTCCGGTTTCATACGATATTGGATTGCCAGATCTATCCATACTTTTGCCGTTACTTTCCATAATACCTTGTTGTAAATAGGCCGAAAAGCGACTTAAATATTGTGTGTAAGGTATTATTGCTTCAGTTTCTGCTTTAAAAAAGTTATTGTACCAGACACTTATCAATGCCAATACCACAGGAATATTTTCAGAAAATGGTGCAGTTTTAAAATGCTCATCCATTTCGTTGGCTCCGGACAACAGCTCATCAAAATGTTCATATCCAACAGCTAGGGCAATGGATAGCCCTACCGCACTCCAAAGGGAAAAACGACCGCCTACCCAATCCCACATGGGGAAAACGTTCTCGTCCGCTATTCCAAATTCCTTTATTTTTTTAGTATTGGTGGATACTGCCACAAAATGCTTTGCGATATCCGTTTCCGAAGCATGTTCTAAAAACCATTTTTTAATGGTCAGGGCGTTGCTCAAGGTCTCTTGTGTGGTAAAGGTTTTGGATACCACAACAAAGAGTGTGGTCTCTGGATTCAATGCTTTCAGCACCTCTTTCACATGGTCGCCATCCACATTACTGACAAAGTGCATTTTTAAATGGTTGCCATAGTATTCGAGTGCCTCAACCACCATTGCAGGACCTAAATCCGAACCTCCAATACCAATGTTTACAACATCTGTGAAACTCTTGTTTGTATATCCTTTTCGCTCTCCAGAAACTACGGAATCTGAAAAAATCTTAATTTTTTCTTTTACCTCATATACTTCAGGAATAATATTTTCTCCATCAATATAAACCTTATCATCTTTTTTAGCTCGTAATGCAGTGTGCAAAACCGCTCTTCCTTCGGTTTGATTGATTGCGTCTCCCTTGAAATACATAGAAATCGCCTCCTTTAAACCAACTTCTTCGGCAAGTTCAAATAATAACTTGAGCGTTTTCTCGGTAATTCTGTTCTTTGAATAATCAACCAGAAAATCGTTCCATAGCAAGGTCAACTTCTTCCCCCTATCTTGTTCTGAAGCAAATAATTCTTTAAGGTGGATGTCCTTACTTTCTTTATAATGGGCTAAAAGAGCGTTCCAAGCTTTTGTAGTAGTGGGGTCGATATGGGGTAGTGCCATTTTATTTGTTGAGCGTTATCAAATTTTCTTTAGGTTCTGGGTTTGGAGCCATAAACTCGATACAGTCCAATTGTGTTTTAAGAGGGGTTATGGTTGCTATATAATCCGTTCTTAAGGAGTCTGCAATAGGTTCGGCCGCTGGTAATTTTTCTCGTAACGGGTCTACTTGCCTTCCGTTTTTCCAGAATCTATAACATACGTGAGGCCCACCTGTATTCCCTGTCATTCCAACCCATCCTATTACGTCACCCTGTCTAACAAACTCTCCCTTTTTCACTTTCTGTTTTCTCATATGGAGATATTGAGTGCTGTAGGTTCCGTTATGCCGAATCTTTACATATTTACCATTACCACCTCTTCTTCTGGACTCGGTCACAGTTCCATCTGCTGTGGCGATGATGGGAGTACCTATTGGAGCGGCGTAATCCGTTCCTTTGTGCGGTCGCACCTTGTATCCATAATATGCGATTCTTCGTTTTAGGTTATATCTGGATGATAATCTGTACCCAAATTTTATTGGGGCTTTTAAGAATGTACTTCTTAAGTTATTGGCTTCTTCATCAAAATAGTCCGTCATCTGCTTTAGCGAATCTGCCTCGTACGCAAAGGCGTAAATTGGTTTGCCCTTATGTTCAAAAAAAGCTGCCTCGATAGGTTCTGCACCTGCATAAATGGAATCATTGATATAGCGTTCCTTGTAAATCACCTTGAATTTATCGCCTTTTTCCAACCTAAAGAAATCAATACTCCATGCGTATATCTCGGAAAGGTTCAGCGTAATATTGTAATCTATACCCTGATCCAAAATTGCTTCTGACAATGATGTTTCTATAATTCCCGAAGCTTCGCGTTCTACATATTTTACTTTCTTTTTGCTCTTGTATGCACGTACGCTATCCCTTAAATCCACTACGGTATAATTGATACGATCATTTTGATAAATGAATACTTCCGCAACTTCTGATGTGTCCTTCGATTTTAAAATTACATATGGCTTGCCAACCATTATTTTCCGAACATCAAAGGTATCCTTAAAATTTTCGGATATGTTATAAATTTTTGGGTAGTCCACTTTATTTTTTAACATCAGCTCCCCAAAACTATCTCCGTTACGTACGGTATCGTGAACCACGTTGAATTTCTCCAAATTAAATCCAAACTGTTTTACCACTGCCTTTTCAAGTGGTTCTTCTGGCGCCGTATCTTGCACCAATACTTTTTCTTCTTTACATGACACTAATATCAAAAGTGCCAAAAGTGCCCCAAAAAATTTCTGCATTGTTAAAATTACGTATTTGTCGGATTATATATGTGGTCTACCCATTGTTTCCCCCACGTTTCCCTTTCTTCTTCTGAGTGCAAAGTTGGGAAAAAAATTATTTTCTGAAAACTTGGCGGTAAATAGGCTTTCCAATTGGTGCCTCCGGTAGCATCTACATCCTTTCCTTCTTTGGCTAAATATCTGTATGCCGAACCCATGTGCATCAATGGCCAATTTACGTTGGCATTGACATCCAAGTCTTTTAAAGCACTTATTAGTGTTTCATTTTCTCTTGATGTTTTAGGTAATTGAAGGTACTTATGATAGATTGTACTGCTCATGACCTCATTGGATATTCGCAATAATCTAGGCGTATATCGAAACTCAAATTGTTTGAGCGTCAATGTTTTTTCCCCGGTAACGATATCCGTAGCTCCTTTTTTCCAATAGATATGTTCAAAAAGCTCTTCTATACTATTTTTATTGGAAAACGAATCTCGCTCGGTATGATGCACCAAATTTTCCAAGGATGTTGCATAAATCTCTATCATTCGATACTGTGCCGACTGAAAACCACTAGCAGGGAGGAGTGCCATACGATAACGTAAAAACTGCTCCCTTTGCATTCCATTGATCATGATCTTAAAGGAAGATATGAGTGCTTGGAAATAACTGTTGATGCGGTTTGCTTTTTCTATGAAGAAGTCAAGATTTTGGGACTTATCCTCAACTATTTGCTTTTGTTCATGAAGAATGAGTTTAAAATACAGTTCCGTAATCTGATGGTACATGATGAATATCTCTTCATCTGGGAAATGTGTCCGCGGAACTTGGATACTAAGGAGAGTATCTAAATGGATATAGTCCCAATACGTAAGATACTTTTGGTAAAGGAGCCCATCGAGATAAGAGCTTAAGTCTTGACCAGAATTTTTGAACTTCTCCTCAAGCTTATTGATTTGGGACTCAATTCGCTCATCATGCTTCATTAAAACTATCTCATTATTATTTTAAACTGGTTTTTGAGGCCATTGTATCCATCTAAGTCAGCTTTTAGGGATCCCACGGCCAAATCGGCCTTTATCCTAACAGGGATTTTATTTAAATCATTCGAAACCCACAACGTGAGACTTTCTTTTTCTTTAAAAACACGACCTGATTGAACAATGGGTCTAAATTTAAGACATTCTACTTTCCCAAACTTGGTACGAATGATTTCTTTTCCCAAAAATTTCAATTTGAATTTGTAAACTCCATCATCATCAAACAACATATCCATGTCTATAGATTTGCCAACTTCAAATTCATCCAGACTGTATTTGTTTCTTAAATAGTATGAAGCCGATATTAAGTCCTGAATATCATCGTTTACAGAGAAATTAAACTCTTTACCATTTTTGTTATCCTTCAAGATTGCCTTGTCCTCGTTATAGAAAAAGTCTATTTCAATATCTTTTGTATACCCACCTTCGTTGGTTTTTCTGATAAACCGATACGGCTTCCCATCTTTTCTTCCAAAATAACTTTCGAATGTATTGTCAACCTTAAAAAAAATACTTGCAAAACCAGTGGTCTTGCCCCTACCTACAACATGATACACAGGGATATCGTCTATACTATCATTGGTCAAGTTTAAGGTAGCATAGCTCGCATTTAAGAATCCGTAATGAATACGAAATTTAAGCCATTCCCCGGCTTTATAAGCAGGGCGCACATCTTGCGCAGTTGCATATACTGCAAACATTAAGGAAAAAAGGAAAAACGTCTTTTTCATAAACTGTAATGTTTTGGTAAAATTACTAAAATCACTTTTCCAGCAAAGTGAGTTTACATTTACATAAACAAAACTTGTTCCAAAATAGTATAAAAAAAAGCCCAGTTTAAAAACTGGGCTTTTCCTAAATAACCAACCAAACTTTAAATTATGAAAAACCAATACTTAAAGTTATAAGGGAACCACCCCTTATGTTCTATAAATATACATCAAGCTTTTGTAGGAAAATAAGTTTTTAACGGACTTTAACTATCCTTTTCTGTTTTTGGCGAAAATCAAACAAATAATTAGTAATGCATTAAGAAAAAGTCTTAATTTTTTTATGGTTTTCCCTAGTTTCCAATGTACTAAATCCTTTTTTTAAAAGGGGTTGCCAAAAGCAGGTTTAAAAGCACTATGTAAGAAAAGTAACAAAAAGAGTTGCTCTAAAACCAATATCCCACACTTATGAATATGTTACTATTGTCCATCTCTGGAGTCCATGAGTAAAATATTTGGACCGGCCCTAAAAAAGATTCATAACCATACCCTATTCCGTATCCTGAAAAAGTTGGTTCAGAGAACCATTCCCCAGTTCGGAACAAATCATCATCTACATTTGCAAAGTTTGCTGAAAACATAAAATGATTTTTGGGAGCAAAATTATAATCCAACCTTCCATAAGCTTTCACGAAACTGTTCCCTGGCAGACTTAAAAAGTCGTACCCAAAAAAAGGAATGAAATTGTTTACAAAATCATTTCCGTACCCTCCTAGAACAAAATCAAAAGAAGTAACGTTGGAAGTTCCCAGCTTAAAACCTCCTTCGGCTTCTACGTTAAGGCTTACTTTGTCAAAAAGATTAAATGCTGTACCAAGCCTGGCCTTACCTACTGAAAATTCCTTAAAATTTTCATTAAAATCCGATGAAAGCAAATAAAAATGGAAATCACTGTCAAAGAGAAGGCCTTTCGTAGGAAAGTATTTATCATTATAGGTATCCAACGTTATCTTTCCGTAAGCGCTGAAATAATTTGAATTATCAAAGAAAGTACGATCAGAATCTATGGGAACAAAATCGTCCTCATCATTATTGACCAATTGATTTATGGTGCGGGTACTATATCTTAAAAGTTTATGCTCCAAGCCTAATGTAACTGCAAATTCTTCCTGTAAAACCGTCTGCATGTAAATTTGATTGGTAAGGTCTGCCACGTCCAAATTGATTTCGCGAATGTTTGGATCACTTGGTATATTAGGAATATCAAAATTTGACCTGAGCAATTCAAAATTCACATTGGTCTCAAAGTTGGTAAATTCAGATTTTACACCAAAACTCCAATAAAATCCTTTATCCAGATAATATTCCAAATTATATCTAATATTATCGCCCAATATAAAATCGAAGGAGGCAACATCGTCTTTAAGCAGAAAGTTCTTTTTGGTAAAGTTTATCAAGGCTGCACTCTTGTAAAGATCATCATAATGTGCGGACAACTTTAAAAACATTTTGGTTTCGGTCTCCTCCAGTTTCAGTATCAAATCCGTTCCCAAGCCATTAGATTCTAAATGATATCGTATTGTTTTAAAGTTACCTGTGGCCGATAAATTGCTTATTCCCTGTTTAACTTCTTCAAAAGAGATCTTCTCTGCCAAAGCAAACCTGAGCTTTCCCTTTATATAGCCTCTTGTATACCTGTCGTTCCCTCTTATTATCAATCTATTTATGGTCAAACTGTCTGTTGGTTCAATCCTATTCTGCAATACAGGAGCGTTACCTTGGTCCTGTGCTATTTTTTGTAGTTCGGCAAACTTTTTTATAGCAGCATCTTCACCACTTAGAACAATGTCTTCACTACTATCAAAGTCAATCACAGAAAAATTGTCAATGTTTGGTCTGATGTAGAGATCAGTATCATCGACTTTCTTTTTCATGTCGTTGACTGTCCTATAATTATTTATCTGAAGTAAAATCTCTGTAGCAGAGGATAGAGCTTCTCTATCGGACAGACCATGTTGGACATCCACCCCAATAATCAAATCCGCTCCCATTTCCCGTACTTTACCTATAGGATAATTGTTTACGACCCCGCCATCTATCAAAATTTTCCCGTCTATTTCGGAAGGTTCGAACAATGAGGGAAAGGTTCCACTTGCCATTATCGCCTCTGGCAAATATCCTTTCTCCAACAGTACTTCTTCACCTGTTTCCACATTGGTAGCTATACATAGAAAAGGAATTGGCAACTCTTTGAAGTCTTCAACATCCTTAACGTGGAAAAGCAATCTTACCAATTCATTATAAATATTTTGCCCTCCAGAGATTGCCTGCGGAAAAGAAACATGAAAATTTGTAAAAGGAAGACCAAGCGCGTATCGTTCGGAATCATCTTTTTCATAAAAAGTCTTGGCACCCCTGGGAACATCGTCCTGAATCAGTTTAGTAAAATCCGTTACCCGAAAGATTGAATCCAGTTCAGTAGCAGAATAACCGGAAGCATAGAGCGCCCCTACAATAGCGCCCATGCTTGTACCTCCTACATAGTCCACTTTAACCCCCGCTTCTTCAATAATCTTTAATACACCAACATGTGCCAGTCCTTTAGCGCCACCACCACTTAGCACTAAACCAACCTTAAAATCCTCTGGACTTTCTATAGTTTGGGATATGCCTAGAACACTAAAGAAAATAGTTAGTAGTATAGTTATGTTACGTTTTATTCTCATTTGCTAGTGAAAAGACTTATAAATTTTTTTTGCCTTTGCCATGCCTACTGACTGGGCAAGATTTTCAATAGAGGCTTCTTTGATTCGCTTTACCGACTTGAAATTTTTCAACAATTGTTCTGCGGTCTTCTTACCAATACCTTCTATATTCTCCAGCTCGGAGTTTATAGCTCCCTTGCTTCTTCTATTTCTATGGTGCGTAATTCCAAACCTATGCGCTTCGTTTCGTAATTGCTGGATAATCTTTAAGGTTTCGGATTTTTTGTCCAGATACAATGGTATGGGGTCTTCTGGAAAGTAAATCTCCTCCAGGCGTTTGGCTATGCCAATTATAGCAATTTTTCCTCGAAGACCCAATATGTCCAAACTTTTTAACGATGAAGATAACTGTCCTTTTCCACCATCTATAACAATAAGTTGTGGCAAAGGCTCATTCTCATTGAGTAACCTTTTATACCTTCTAAAGACCACTTCTTCCATACTGGCAAAGTCATCTGGTCCTTCTACCGTCTTTATGTTAAAATGTCTGTAATCTTTCTTTGAGGGTTTTCCATTTTTAAAAACCACACAAGCGGCCACTGGATTGCTTCCTTGGATATTCGAATTATCAAAGCACTCTATGTGGGTGGGTTCCTTCGAAAGTCTTAAATCAGCCTTCATCTGGGCCATTATTCTATTCGTGTGCCTATCTGGATCTGTAATTTTTATCTGCTTGAACCTATCCTGTCTAAAAAATCTCGCATTCCGTTCAGAAAGTTCCAATATCCTTCGTTTATCACCAAGTTTAGGGAGTGTTATCTTAATATTCTCTTCAACTGCTACCGGAAAGGGCAAATAAATCTCTTTGGATCGTGAGTTAAACCTTTGCCGAATTTCAATAATGGCCAATTCTAACAACTCCTCATCCGTTTCCTCCAATTTCTTTTTTATTTCCATGGTATGGGACCTTATAATAGAACCATGGGAAAGTTGTAGAAAGTTCACATATCCATGGGTTTCGTCGGAGATAATCGTAAATACATCAACATTGTTGATCTTTGGGTTGACCACCGTTGATTTTGCCTGGTAGTTTTCCAGAATCTCTATCTTATCCTTTACAAGTTGAGCTTTCTCAAACTCCATATTGCTGGCAAGCTCTTTCATTTGGGATTTAAAATAGTTGAGGGAACTTTTGAAATTACCTTTTATGATTTCCCGAATGTCATCAATCTGCCGATGGTAATCCGTTTCTGATTGCAATCCCTCACATGGTCCCAAGCAATTGCCCAAATGAAACTCTAGGCATACCTTATATTTACCCGAAGTTATCTTCTCGCTGGAAAGGTCATAATTGCAAGTCCTAAGTGGATATACGCCCCTTACCAGATCAAGGAGTGTTCTTACTGTCTTCATACTGGTATAGGGGCCATAATATTCAGAACCGTCCTTAACATGCTTTCTGGTCGGAAAAACCCTTGGGAAACGCTCGTTCTTAATACATATCCATGGATAGGATTTATCATCCTTTAATAAAACATTGTACCGTGGCAATAGTTTTTTGATAAGATTGTTTTCCAAAAGCAGCGCATCGGATTCGGTAGGAACCACAATATGCTTGACCGATGCTATCTTTTTTACCAACACTCTGGTCTTACCATATTCCTGTTTTTTGTTGAAATAGGAGGATACCCTTTTTTTTAGATTCTTTGCTTTGCCCACATATAGAATCTTATCATCAGAATCATAAAACTGGTACACTCCCGGATTATTTGGAAGGACACTTATTTGAACGTGAATGGATGAAGGGTTGGACATAAAACCTTGGTAATTGACCTAAAAACAAAATTAGGGTTTTATACTAGTGTTTTGTAGATTAAATTGACGGATATACTATTAGTTTTTACCATTCAAGAGTTTTGGTTTATGAATGGCGTGTTTGAGCGCCTGGAATATTCACTTTTATAAAAAGAAATCATTTTTTCTACCAGTATTGAATTGCCCTTTACAAGATATACATGGTTAAGGCAATTTTTTTTGTAATCTTTTTCTTTTTATTTATGGCCCTATCTTTCCTCAATAACGTTTGCAATGTCTTTTTTTTCAACAACTTACATTCTTAATACTCTTTTAAAAAAATGTCTTTAGTGTTAAACAACTATTAAAAAAGATGCATTTCATCGATAAAATGTGCATTTGGTGGTCAAGTTTTCAATTCTTTTACTTACATTTAACGGTATAAATACAATTCTTATGGAGAACTATGTAATCGTTTTGGGAATGTATTTGATTTTGATGCTTTTCTTCAAAATCTTCTTTTCTGTGTCTACCAGAAAATAAAATAAAGGGTTCCCCAAAACACCCACAAAAAAATTCAGCATTTAATGTTGAAGCGTGAGCTAAGAAAAAAATATAAAGATTTGAGACGAGAGCTTTCGCTCGAAGAAGTTTCAAATTTGAGTATAACACTTGCGAATGGAATACTTCAAATCCCTATTTGGGATTTTTTTTATTTCCATATTTTTTTGAGCATCAATAAACAGAAGGAAATTGATACCCAACCTATACTGGCTATCCTTCAGGGGAAAGACAAAAACGTACTTATACCCAAGGTGAACGGGGAAAACACCTTAGAAAACTATTTACTTTTGGACAATACAGTTCTTAAAAAAAATAAATGGGGGATTCCTGAACCCGTGGATGGTATAACAATTCCCAACAACAAAATAGATGTCGTTTTTTTACCATTATTGGCTTTTGATTTAAGAGGAAATCGTGTTGGCTACGGTAAAGGATACTACGACACTTTTTTGAATAATTGTAGAAAAGAAACCGTTAAAATTGGGGTATCGCTTTTTGAGGCTGAAACCAGTATCAATGATACAAATGAACATGATGTAACATTGGACTATTGCATAACACCAGATAGAATTTACAAATTCTAATCCGTTAGCTCAATTTTTGTGCTTTTTGGAAAAGCCTTTTTATTAAATACAATCAAGATTCCAACACCCGTGCTGATTGCAGTATCGGCAATATTAAAAACAGGCTCAAAAAAACGGAATTTATTTCCCCCAACAGATGGAACCCATTCTGGCCAAGTTGTATCTATCATTGGGAAATAGAGCATGTCGACAACCTTACCGTAAAAAAGCTTCCCGTAAGGTTCACTTGAAAACAGTGTAGCCACTTGGTTGCTACTACCGTCAAAAATAATCCCATAAAAAACGGAATCAATGATATTCCCCAGAGCTCCTGCAAATATCAAGGAGACTGCTAAAATTAAGGTTTTTGGCGATTGCTTCTTTATGATATCCCAAAGCCAGTACCCAATGCCAAATATGGCAAAAAGTCTAAAAATAGTCAATACCAACTTACCTGTTGATTCTGATATCGGTAAAATGTCACTGAGCTTAGTTCCCCAAGCAGCACCTTCGTTTTCAATAAAAAGAATTCTAAACCAGTCAAAAACCAATGTAGATTCACCCAGAACAAAATTAGTCTTGACATAGATTTTGCTTATCTGGTCAACTACAAGAACAATAATGATGAGCGATAGGGACTTCTTTAAATTCATGCTTTTAAAAACAGATTGTAAAAATATGGATATTATTTCGTTTTCTTTAGATAGATATTGCCTTCGACCGTATTCAGTACAAATACATTATCCCCTTTAGGAATAGTCTCGCGACGCACTTCGCCATACGTACTTTTTGCCACAATATCCCCATTCGAAGTAGAAAGAAAAATGTTTCCTTTTTGAGTATTGACTTCAACAGTTTCCCCAACGTTTTCTAGCGAACATGTACCATCAGCCAATTTTACCTTGAGTTTTTTATAGTCCCCTTCGGCTAAAACATTACAATTGGTTCCATAAACGGAAACCTCTTTGTATTCTGGCAAACTTATATTCAGTTCTATAGAAATGACCTTATGTGCACTTAGTTTATCATTGGGATTAGTGAAGTTGGGCTGGAATCCTGTACTTATTAATACAGTGGCCCCCTTTTGCTCAATAGTGACCAATAAATCTTTGGAATACTCTCCTTCCATGCTCCCAGCAATAGTAACCTCTTCTTTTTTAGAGGTACCAATACTAACCTTATAACAATTTTGGGAATCAATTTGAATAAATTGCGTTTCAGGAGTGATAAAGGCTTTTTTTACCAACTTCTGACCCTTCATGGTACAAAAAGAAAAAACACTAAGAAAGAAGAGCAGCGTTCTCATAAACAAAAAACGCCTTTCGGCGTTTTTTTATTATTTCTGCATGTTTTTAGCTTCAATGCTGAGCGTAGCATGTGGAACCAATTTTAACCGTTCCTTGTTAATCAGTTTTCCGGTTACGCGGCAAATACCATAGGTTTTGTTCTCTATTCGCAATAGAGCGTTCTTTAAATCCCTAATAAATTTTTCCTGACGGATTGCCAGTTGGGTATTCGCCTCTTTGCTCATGGTCTCGGAACCTTCTTCAAAAGCCTTAAAAGTAGGAGAGGTATCATCTGTACCGTTGTTACCATCGTTCATGTAAGAACTCTTGAGCAAATCCAAATGGTTTTTCGCCTTGTCTATTTTCTCTTCGATTAGCACTTTAAATTCTTCCAAGTCGCTATCTGAGTATCTTATTTTTAAATCTTCTGCCATGTGTTCTAGTGTTTTTGGATAAACAATTTTGTATTCACTTCATCGAAAGCAATTGCTACGCCTTCGTCTAATTTTTCTTCAAAATTAAGTTCTGCCGTTAGTGTTTCCGTTTTTATATAATTCTCGTTACTGGAAACCGCATTTTCCACAAAACCATCTTTCAAAATCTTAATGTCAATTTTATCGGTCACCTCAAATCCAGATTCTTTTCTTAGGTTTTGGATTCTATTTACCAGTTCTCTTGCGATGCCTTCTTTTCTTAAGTTTTCATCTATGGTCACATCCAAAGCAACCGTTAAAGAGCCAGAACTTGCAACCAACCAACCTTCTATATCTTGCGAGCTGATCTCTACATCGTTTAACTGTAAATTAATACTTTTATTTTTCAATACAAGCATTAATTCGCCTTCTTGCTCAATTTTTTGGATATCTTCTTGACCTAGTTGATTTACTGCTGCTGCGATGGCTTTCATATCCCTACCAAATCTAGGTCCCAAAACCTTAAAATTAGGTTTTATCTGCTTGACCAAAATCCCGGAAGCATCATCCAACAATTCAACCTGCTTTACATTGACTTCTGATCTTATCAGTTCGGAAACGGCTTCGATATCTTCTTTCTGCTCATTGTCCAAAATAGGAATCATTATTTTTTGCAAAGGCTGACGGACCTTTATTTTCTCCTTCTGACGGATAGATAGTACAAGAGAAGATACTTTTTGGGCCAACTGCATTTTTCGCTCTAATTTTTTATTGACCATCTTGGCATCAAAAATTGGAAAATCTGCAAGATGGACACTTTCAAAATCTTCTTTTTTGGTCGTTGCGTTCAAGTCCTGGTACAACCTGTCCATAAAGAAGGGTGCAACGGGCGCCGATAATTTAGCAACAGTAAGCAAACAGGTATACAAGGTCTGGTATGCCGATATTTTATCTTCTTGGTAATCCCCTTTCCAAAAACGTCTTCGGCTAAGCCTTACGTACCAGTTACTAAGGTTTTCCTGAACATAGTCCGAAATCATTCGTGCCGCCTTTGTGGCTTCATAATCCGCATACGCCTCATCCACTTTCTGGATAAGGGAATGCAATTCAGAAAGGATCCATTGGTCTATTTCTGGCCGCTTGGCAAGGGGTATTTGTGCTTCGGAATAATCAAATTCATCAATATTGGCGTATAGGGCCATAAAGGAATACGTATTGTAAAGTGTTCCAAAAAACTTACGTTTCACCTCCACAATACCATCTATATCAAACTTGAGATTATCCCAAGGATTGGCGTTGGAAATCATATACCACCGTGTGGCATCTGCCCCATGTTCTGGTAAAACTTGAAAAGGGTCTACCGCATTGCCCAACCTTTTGGACATCTTCTTGCCTTCCTTATCAAGTACCAAACCATTGGAAACCACATTTTGATACGATACCGTATCAAAAACCATAGTTGCAATAGCATGTAAAGTATAGAACCAACCCCTTGTTTGGTCCACACCTTCGGCGATAAAGTTAGCTGGGAATGCTATACCACCATCTATCAATTCTTTATTTTCAAAAGGGTAGTGCCATTGTGCGTAGGGCATGGAACCGCTATCAAACCAAACATCGATCAGGTCCGCCTCCCTTTTCATTGCTTTTCCAGAAGGTGAGACCAAAGTAATTTGATCTACTATGTTTTTATGCAAATCGATTTTTTCGTAGTTGGACTCGCTCATATCGCCAACCACAAAATCTTCAAAAACATCTTTTTCAAGTACTCCTGCATCAACAGCTTTCGCCATTTCTGTTTTCAGTTCTTCTACCGAACCGATCAATAGCTCCTCGCTGCCATCCTCGGTGCGCCAAATGGGCAAAGGAATTCCCCAATAACGTGAGCGGGAAAGGTTCCAATCATTGGCATTTGCCAACCAATTGCCAAAACGTCCCTCACCAGTAGCTTTAGGTTTCCAATTTATGGTTTGGTTCAGCTCGAACATACGGTCTTTTACATCCGTGACCTTAATAAACCAAGAATCCAAAGGATAATAGAGAATTGGCTTATCGGTACGCCAGCAGTTTGGATAACTGTGCACGTACTTTTCCACCTTAAACGCCTTGTTCTCTTCTTTTAGTTTGATGGCAATCTCTACATCCACAGAACGCTCAGGTGCCTCTCCTTCGTTATAATATTCGTTTTTTACATATTTACCACCAAACTCCTTAAGTTCTGGTCTAAACTTTCCTTGTAAGTCTACCAAAGGAACTGGATTTTTGTTTTCGTCCAGAACCAGCATTGGAGGTACTTCTGGTTTTGCTTGTTTTGCTACAAAAGCATCATCTGCACCAAAGGTAGGAGCGGTATGCACGATTCCTGTTCCATCCTCCGTAGTTACAAAATCCCCTGCAATGACCCGAAATGCATTTTCAGGATTTTGGTATGGCTGAACATAGTCAATAAGCTGTTCATATTCGATGCCCACTAAATCTGCTCCTTTTGCTTCAGCAATGATTTGGTAAGGGATTTTTTTATCCGTAGCTGCATAGTTTACAAAATCCTCATTACTTTCAGCTTCAAAGAATTTTCCAGTAAATTGTTTCCCGACCAAGTTTTTTGCCAAAACCACATAGCTTGGCTCAAAAGTATATTGATTGAAACTTCGAACCAGAACATAGTCAATCTTTGGTCCCACGGTCAACGCGGTATTTGATGGCAATGTCCAAGGTGTGGTCGTCCATGCCAAAAAGTAAACTTCTCCATCGATACTATTAAAAATAATGGGCAATGTTCCTTTTTTTATCTTGAACTGCGCCGTAACCGTAGTATCCGTAACATCTTGATAGGTTCCCGGTTGATTCAGCTCATGGGAACTTAACCCTGTTCCCGCTTTTGGCGAATACGGCTGTATGGTGTACCCTTTATATAAAAGACCTTTATCATAAATCTGTTTTAGCAACCACCAAACAGATTCCATATACTTGGATTTGTACGTAATATATGGATCATCCATGTCTACCCAATATCCTATCTTCTCGGTCATTTCATTCCAAACATCCGTATAGCGCATGACCGCTTTTTTACAAGCAGCATTGTACTCCTCGACCGAAATCTTTTCACCAATATCCTCTTTAGTGATTCCCAGTTCTTTCTCAACACCGATTTCGATAGGTAATCCATGAGTGTCCCACCCCGCTTTTCGTTTTACCTGATGCCCTTTCATGGTTTTGTACCTAGGAAAGATATCTTTAATGGTACGGGCCATTACATGATGAATGCCTGGCATTCCGTTAGCGGACGGTGGCCCTTCATAGAAAACATAGCTTTCCTTCCCCTCTCTGGTAGAGACACTTTTTTCAAAAATCCCGTTTTCTTTCCAAAAGCTCAGTATTTCTTCTGATACTTTAGGTAAATCCAATCCCCTATATTCAGCAAACTTCATATGTATAGCTACTTCTTCTAGATTTCCAAGGTTGCAAAATTAAAAATTTACCGGGAATTATAGCTTTCCTAATCAGGTATTTGAATTTGTATAAAATGCTTAATCTAAATATGATACGCTGTAAGTTCCTATTTAAACCAAAATACATATCTTCACGACATTAACACTAAACCATTTTTAAAATGAAAAAAGTATGTATTGCAATTGTTGCGCTATCAGTATCCATGACAACTATGGTATCTTGTAAAGAAGCTGCAGATAAAGCCAAAGAGGCTACAGAAGAAGCAGCTGGCTCTTTAGAAGAGGCCGGTAATGATTTAAAAAAAGCGGCCGATGACACAGCCGATACCATGAAGGAAGCTGGTGAAGATATGAAAGATGCTGGTGAAAAAGCTATGGACAGCATTAAAAAAGCCGGTGAGGAAACCATGAATAAAGCCAAAGAAATGGGCGAAGACATGAAAGATACTGCCAATGAAACAGCCAATGATCTTAAAAAGGCCGCAGAAGATGCAAAAGAAAAAGTAGAGCACTAAACTGCCTACAAGCAAAGACAAAAAAGGGCCTACAAAAGAAATTTCTTTTGTAGGCCCTTTTTTGTTTTCAAAAACTATATCCCAACCCTAAAATGAAATTTGTACCGGGAGCTACGATACCTGAGGAATACGTTCTATAACGTTGATTTGTCATGTTTTCCAAGCTTATAGTTGTCTTTAAGGCATTGGATATTTTATATTGCGACCTAAAATTTAAGGTGTACCAAGAAGGTGAAAATGGGTTGCCGTTTTCATCGGTAGCATAAATAAACTCTTTGCTGCGTTCCGAGAATGCCAAATCATTAAAACTGATTTCACCATTGTAGTTTAGAAAGAAATCTGTTTTAAATCTCTGATTCTGCCACACCAGATGAAAGTCTCCAAACGTTGGTGCCACATGTCTTGCAGGTGAGTCTGTACCATCCTCGTCTTCTTCGATACCTTCGGTAATGGTCAAATTTGAAAAAACGGACCAATTATCGCTTAAAAAAGCTTCCATACTTAGTTCAAAACCGTAGACATAAGCTTTTGCCGCATTTTGGATAGCCTGTACATTGCTCAACTCATTATTGTAGATAATCTCCGATGCTCCATTGAACTCGTAGTCCCTTCTTACTAGGGCGTCCACCAAGTAGGTGTAGTATGCCGCTCCTTTTAATACCACCCTGTCATTGAAGTTTTTCCGAACGCCCACTTCCGCATTGTAAGCATATTCAGGTTCTAAATCTGGATTTGGAACTACTACAGAACCAGGTTCAGAGTCAAATACTTTTCCAATATCATCTATGTTTGGAGCTCTAAAACCTGTGGAGCCGTTCAATGTTATTTGAAGATTAGCTTTTGGAAACCAGCTAAATCCAACGCTCCCTGTGAAAGCCCCCGTTATTAAGTCCGCTTCATCAAAAGGGAATGGAAAAAAGGTCTTGTCAAATTGGGCATCTACCCAAACTTGACTGTACCGAGCCCCGGACAGTAAGGTAAAATTCGGTTTCAGTTGCCATTCACCATTTAAGTACCCTGCAAAAGTCTGCCAAGTGGAACCATCAGGATATCTTGATGCTGCTCCGGTCACTTCATTGGTTTCTATATTTGTTTGGGTTCCTTCAGAATTTACTTTGTTAAAGATGTATTCAGCACCGTAATACAATCTAAGATCTCCAATTTTTTTGTTTTCAAAGTCGAGGTTTACGGATAGTGCATCTACCTTTTCCTCTGTAGTGAACCTATCATCCTCTTGAAAACCCCTTTCATTTCTGCTTTCTTCAAAATGTTGATAGGCCGTAGTTAATTTAACACCATCATAGAATTTGTTTTTCCCCTTTTTAGTCAATTGAAAATTCCCCATAAACCACTTTTGAGGACCATAAAACCACTCAGCCGAACGAAGTCCATCTCCATCACTACTGGGGCGAATCAATCTATCGTATCTAGAGAAATCGGAAGTTTCCGAGTAATACAATCCTAAATCATAATTCCATGTGGTATTGGGTTTGTACGTAAACTTTTGAAGAAAATTTACTTGATCGTATCCAGAAGTAACCTGCTTTCTGGGATCATCATTTTGTACCAATACATCTGTTCCATTTTCCCTTCTCACAAAAGTGTTCCGCAGGTACGAATCGCGACCGTGCTCTCCCATGACCAAGTCATCAAAATCGTTATATGTGAAACTGGTATAGGAAGCCCATTTCTTTTTGCCTATGTTAAAATCCAAGTGCGTGGTACTTTCATTGTTTGCCGAAGCAAATCTATAATTGGCATTTCCTGAAAACGTGAGACTGTCCGTAAAGGAAAATCTTGGCTTTTTGGTGAAAAAATTCATCACACCCCCAATGGCATCGCTTCCATAAATAACAGAGCCGGGACCAAAGATTACTTCCGTATTTTTTATGGTAAAGGGATCTACAGAAATCACATTTTGAATATTTCCATCTCTAAAAATGGCATTGTTCATACGAACTCCGTCCACAGACAGCAATAGTCTGCTCGTTGCAAACCCCCTAATCATAGGGCTACCACCACCAAGTTGACTCTTTTGAACAAAAACCTTTCCGCTATTCTGGAGTAAGTCAGCCGATGTTTGTGGTGCGGTAAAGGACACGGTTCTTGCATCAATGGATTCAATCTTTTGTGGAATATCTTTTTTTTGCTGTTCCCATTTAGATACGGACATCACTATTTCTTGTAGTTCTTCCAGTTTTAAATCCAAATAGACCCGGTTTCCTTTCTTAGCGATCTGTGCCTTGGTCGTAGCGTAGGTTTGGTAGCTTATATGCTTAAATATTATCTTCTCGCTTTTGAAAAAAGCCTTTAAGTCACATTTCCCATCAAAGTCAGAGATCGTGGTTTTGGATTTATCCTTATTGTACACTGCAATGTTGGAAATTGGATTACCCGTAACCGCATCCAAAACCTTGATTTCTTGAGAAAAAACGGTGTAAGAAATCAATAGAAAAAAGAGGATAAAACCTTTGCTATGCATACTATTCAAAAACTGCGTTTAAAACCGCCAAGGACTTCGGTTTTCTGAAACCGTGTAAATGTAATTCAAAATATAGAATAACTTTTTTCAGAAGCTCTTGTCGTTGCGATTTCCCCATTTGTATCGCATTTAATGCATCAAAATTTATGCCTAAAAACTTTTTGAAATGAACTAAGTTTTCATCTTGAATCAAAGGGTTGAGGGTAGGCGTTTTAGAGAAGCTTCCCTCCATCAAATCAAAATAATCCTTTTCTTGAAAAGTAGTGTCTGGATAAAATCCCAAGTATTTGGTAAAGTTCAGCAAGAACAAAATATGGAAATTGGAGTTTGAAGGATGCTCGTCCAACCAGTATAGTACATATTCAAGATACTGGAACAGGGTCTTGTCCTCTTCTTGCTCTTGAATACTATTTCCCAACATTTCCGCTAAAAAAAGCACCATACTGTTTTTAACGATATCGGTATGGAGCGTTTTATAAGGGTGGATTACCCTAACTTCCCGTATGCTTTCAAGTGTCCCTTTGTTCTTATGAACGGCCACAATTTCCAGCTGCATCAAAGGAAGAAAATATGCGGCTTTAACTTTGCCTCTTTTTGAACTCAGCACACCTTTTAATAAATAGGACTTTAAACCATCAGAAGCAGTAAAGGCTTTAACGATAAGGCTGGTATCACCATATTTCAAAGAAGAAAGTACTATTGCCCTTGTAGTTACCTGCATTTACTGAAGTTGAATCTAGGTAAAGATAATCTGAAAAAGTTTGAGGTACGAATTAAGAAATCAGATGTAGTTAGTTCGAAATATTTTGCAAGAAAAGCTTATGTCATCAAACAAAAAGACCCTTCGGATTTTAAAATCCGAAAGGTCTTCATTCGTACTTCGTATTTCTAATTTTGTACCTTAGATTACGCCCTGCGCCAACATGGCATCGGCTACTTTTACGAAACCGGCAATATTTGCTCCTTTTACGTAATTACAATATCCGCCTTCTTCTTTACCGTACTCGATACAAGAATCATGAATGTCTTCCATAATACCTTTAAGGCGTTCGTCCACTTCTTCCCTTGTCCAGCTTATACGCAAAGAGTTCTGCGACATTTCCAATCCTGAAGTGGCAACGCCACCGGCATTGGAAGCTTTACCTGGTGCAAATAGTATTTTTGCATCGTGGAAAGCATGGATAGCTTCTGGGGTCGATGGCATATTGGCACCTTCGGCCACTGCTATACAGCCATTTTTTATTAAAGTTGCTGCGTCATCTCCATTTAGTTCGTTTTGCGTTGCACATGGTAAGGCAACGTCACACGCAACTTCCCATGGTGTTTTACCTTTGTGGAACTCTGCAGAAGTATACTTATCCGCATATTCAGAAATTCTTCCTCTTCGATTGTTCTTAAGGTCCATAACAAAAGTAAGTTTTTCACTATCAATGCCATCTTTATCATAAATGTAACCGCCAGAGTCGGAAAGTGTCAACACTTTTCCGCCCAATTGCAAAACTTTTTCAGCTGCATATTGGGCAACATTTCCCGATCCCGAAATAACCACTTTTTTACCTTCGAAAGAATCGTTGTTCGTTTTTAGCATGCTATCTGCAAAATATACGGTACCGTAGCCTGTAGCTTCTGGACGAATTAACGAACCTCCCCAAGAGATCCCTTTACCGGTGAGTACCCCGGTAAATTCGTTTCGTATCTTTTTGTACTTTCCGAACAAAAACCCTATTTCACGGGCACCAACACCAATATCACCGGCAGGGACATCGGTATTTGGCCCAATATGACGGCATAACTCGGTCATAAAGGAATGACAAAAACGCATTATTTCATCGTCTGATTTCCCTTTTGGGTCAAAATCGGAACCTCCTTTTCCTCCGCCCATGGGAAGGGTGGTCAAGCTGTTTTTGAAAACTTGCTCAAAAGCCAAGAATTTCAAAACGCTGGCATTGACCGTTGGGTGAAACCTTAAACCTCCTTTGTAAGGCCCAATAGCCGAATTCATCTGAATCCGATATCCACGGTTTACGTGAATCTCACCAGCATCATCTACCCAAGCTACGCGAAAAGAAATTAAACGCTCTGGCTCGACCATGCGCAATAAGATATTCTTTCCATGATAGATATCATGCTTTACGATATAAGGTATAACGGTTTCCGCGACCTCTTGTACCGCTTGGATGAATTCTGGCTCATGACCATTTCTGGCCTTGATCTCATCCATAAATGCTTTGATTTTTGCTTCCATAAAACGGATTACTAGTTTGTTGTCCCTTAGACTTTCTTCAGGGCTTTTTTAATAAATTATGAATTTGACGGCAAAATTATACTATTTGCATAATTTGAATGTGCCTTTTTTAAAAATTTTGCAAAATTTTACTATCCTATCGCCTGTTCCAAGTCCGCTATTAGGTCGTCCGCATCCTCTATTCCCACACTTAACCTGATCAACGCATCCACTACACCGCTTTTCTCGCGTTCCTCTTTTGGAATACTTGCATGTGTCATACTTGCAGGATGACCCGCTAAACTCTCAACACCGCCCAAAGATTCCGCAAGCGTAAAAACTTCCAATTTCTCCACTATTTTAATTGCATCTTCGTAGCTACTTCCATCTGGAACAAAGGAAATCATTCCACCAAAATCATCCATTTGAGCTTTGGCTACATCGTGGTTTGGATGTGTCTCAAAACCTGGCCAGTATACTTTTCCAATTTTTGGATGCTTGGTCAGATATTCTGCGATGGCTTTTCCGTTTTCACAGTGCCTTTGCATACGGACATGAAGCGTTTTTATGCCACGCAACGTTAAAAAACTGTCCATAGGACCACACACGGCTCCACTTGCATTTTGAATAAAATATAGTTTGTCCGCCAAGTCTTTATCCTTGACAATCAAGGCACCTACAACTATATCGCTATGGCCTCCCAAATACTTTGTAGCCGAGTGCATTACAATATCAGCTCCTAAATCCAAAGGTCGCTGCAAGTAAGGAGTGGCAAACGTATTATCTACCGCTAAAAGTAAATCATGCTTTTTAGCTAAATCAGATACTGCTTTAATATCAATAACATTCATCATAGGGTTAGTTGGTGTCTCAACCCATATAAGTTTTGTATTGTTGTTGATACGTTCTTCAATTGCAGCAACGCTTTGCATTCCTATAAAATGAAACGTAATCCCGTATTTTTCAAAAATTTGTTTGAACAAACGATAGCTTCCACCATATAAATCATTGGTTGAAATTACCTCATCTCCGGGATTTAAAAGCTTTATAACTGCATCGATGGCGGCAAGTCCGCTTGCAAATGCAAGTCCATACGTGCCGTTTTCAATACTTGCCAAGGAATTCTCCAGCGCTGTTCTTGTTGGATTGGCACTACGCGAATATTCAAACCCTTGATGCCCTCCTGGAGTGGTTTGCGCATAGGTCGATGTTTGATAGATCGGCGGCATAACCGAACCATAAGCTTTATCCGGGTGTTGTCCCCCGTGAATGGTCTTACTGTTGAATTTTAAGTCTTTTTTGCTCATTTTTTCTAAATCTGCGTACAAATGTATCGTTATCTTTTGGAGTAATCAACGATGTATTATTTTTGAAGCCCCTAAAACCTCCAATATGAAAAAATCTATAGGCGTACTCCTTCTTGTATTGATAGCCATTGGTTGCGAAAACAGTGATAAACTTACTTTTGAACCCTTACAAATAGTTGGTGAGGATTGTGCAACTTGCCCCAAAATCGACATTGACGTTCCCAAGGCCATTGACGACACTGCAATTGCAAATACGATAAACCGTAGCACTGAAGAAGAAATTATCGCATATCTTTCTTTTGATGAGGAAGAGGACATTGAAAATCTGAACGATGCAATAGCTTCTTTTACCAGTAGTTTTAAGGAACTGGCAACCAGATTTCCTGAAGATACCATAGGGTGGGAGGCTAAAGTAGATGGCGAAGTTGTTTATGAGGATGAAAATGTCTTGACACTCGCAATGGACACCTACATTTTTACCGGTGGAGCACATGGGTATGGCGCAACAACATTTTTAAATTTTGATAAAACAAAGGGAATAGAGTTGGAAAATTGGGAACTTTTTGAAGATTTAGAAGATTTTCAGCAGCTTGCGGAAGCCAAGTTCAGGGCGCAGGAAAGCATTCCTCAAGAAGGGAACATTAACGCAACGGGATTTATGTTTGAGGACGATGAATTCCATTTGGCCAAAAATATTGGGTACACGGAAGACGGAATCCGATTTGTCTATAACCAGTACGAAGTGGCTTCCTATGCAGATGGCCCTATTCTTTTAACTTTACCTTTCAAGGAAATAAATAAATATTTGAAAAATAAGGTAAAATCCTAATCCACTTTATTTTTCCTAGGTTTTATAGCTAATCCAAATAATAACGTAACCCTGCGCCCACTAAAAGTGTAGTATCGTTAAGGTCGCTATTAAAATGATAGAATCCTGTAACTGGTGCGATTATCGAAAATGTATCCGATAGGAAAAAATCCAGTTCAAAAGTGGCAAAGCCACCATAGATAAAGCTACTCTCCGCATCAACTGCATTAAAAGGAAAATCTGTTTCCCCATCATTGATATGCTTATAGCCCAAAGAGGGACCTCCACCAAAGTAAATAAAAAAACCCCGGTTTGGAGAAGTAAGCACAGTTGTAAAATATCCCAGGCTCACAAAATAATCTTCATACGGAAACTCAATGCCCCCTACAGGTTGTTCCATAGAAGAGGCAAAGACAAACGATACCCTAAAAAAATCCGTGGTACTTTGGAAATAGTTGATATTGGCGTTTAAACCATATCCGTTTGTTTTGTAGCTTGGCACTACATCAAAGAAAAAATCGCTTCTTTGAGAATAAGCTTGTTCAAAGGAAAACATGAGCATAGCCAAAAATGCCAAATAGCGTAGGCAGTTTTTTTTCATATCGATAAAGATTTGGGGGCTTGCTGTTATTACAAATATAATCGGATTAAATAAAACCTGGATGTTCTATTTGATACACTCTTTCAAAACATAATTTATTGAGACATGAAAACAATCATATCTATTTATTTAGATATATGAATATTTAATATATATTTGCCTTATGAATATTGTTGAAATCAGCAAAGTGCTATCCAATAAAACCAGGGTCAACATTCTAAAATGGTTGAAGAATCCTGAAGCGAACTTTCCCCCGCACCAAGATATTGACCATTTTGACGATGGGGTCTGTGTTGGTTTTATACAGGACAAAACTGGATTATCACAATCCACAATTTCAACCTATTTGAACTCCATGCAGAATGCAAATCTGGTCATACCAACCCGACACGGAAAGTGGACTTATTACAGAAGAAACGAAGAAGTAATCAAAGCTTATGTTGAAGCATTAAAAACCGATTTATAAAATTTAACATAACATATCTATAATTAGCGAAATATAAATTTGATAGCCATGAAAAACTGTACTATTGAATACAATGAATTGTTACAAGAGAAGCAAAATAGGTCTCTCAAAAAAAGAATCATACATTTTCTAAGTTTTTTCAAGATTGAGGGAGCTGAATATTTATCTAAAACAAAATAATATGAAAACTATAGGGCTTATCGGAGGTATGAGTTGGGAATCCTCCAAAGTATATTATCAATATATAAATGAGATGGTCAAGGAAAAGCTGGGCGGTTCCCACTCCGCAAAAAGTATACTAACCTCAGTGGACTTTGATCAAATTGAACATTATTCCTTCTCTGGCGAATGGGATAAAATTGGTGATCTCATGGCAGTACATGCTGAAAAACTCGAAAAAGCTGGAGCGGATTTGGTAGTGCTTTGCACCAATACCATACATCTGGTAAGTGATGCCATCACCCAAGCAATCGACGTTCCATTTTTACATATTGCCCACGCAACTGGTGAGGCTATCGTAAAATCTGGAGTGAAGAAAGTAGCACTTTTAGGAACAAGGTTCACCATGGAAAAAGACTTTTATACCAAAATCCTTCGGGAGCAGTATAATTTAGAAGTAATGGTTCCTGATGCAGAGGATATGGACATACTTCAATCGATTATTTATGATGAGCTCGTAAAAGGGGTATTTAAACCTGAATCCAAGCAAATTTGTTTGGAAATCATCAAAAAAATGGAAGCCCAAGGTGCCGAAGGTGCAATTTTAGGGTGCACCGAGCTCCCTTTGCTCATTCCTAACGATGAAGTAGCCATTACTACATTTGACACCACAAGAATTCATGCACAAAAAGCTGTTGATTTTGCACTTTCTTAGCAAGGCATAGATTAATTTTGAGTTCTTAAAAAGAAGACAATCTTACAATGAAAAAAATTTATCATTTAGGTAGCTGTTCTACCTGCAAGCGTATTTTAAAAGAGTTGGAACCACTTGATAACGTTGTTCTGCAAGAGATTAAGTCAGAACCCATAACAGCCAATCAATTGGAAGAAATGAAAAACATGTCAGGTAGTTACGAAGCTTTGTTCAGCAGAAGGGCGATGCTCTTCCGTCAAAAGGGATTACATGAAAAGGAACTAGCAGAGAATGATTATAAAAATCTTATCCTTGAACATTATACTTTTCTTAAAAGGCCTGTTATCATTTTTGAAGATGAAATCTTTATCGGAAATTCCAAAAAAGTAGTCGAAGCCGCTAAAGGCAAACTGCACCCATGAGCAAAAGAACCCTTGCCATTCTGGCTGCCATTGGCGCTACCACTATCTATGGTATTAATCACACGGTTGCCAAAGGAGTTATGCCAACCCATATAAAACCTTTTGGGTTTATCATGCTCAGGGTGGTCGGTGCGGCTATTCTATTTTGGGGAATTTCTTTTTTTGGACCAAAAGAGAAAATTGAAAAAAGGGATTGGGGCAGAATTCTTGTTTGTTCCATTTTGGGAATGGTCATCAATATGTTGGCATTCTTTAAGGGCCTAGAGCTCTCAACACCAATTAACAGCGCTGTTTTGGTTACGATTACCCCAATCATCGTGGTAATCTTATCTGCATTTTTCCTGAGTGAAAAAATAACCTTAAACAAAGGGCTCGGTATTGTATTGGGCTTTATCGGTGCTGTGGCGCTTATACTTTTTGGAGCTGAAATACGTCAAGACGCACCGAACATTCCATTGGGTAATTTTCTGTTCGTGGTCAATGCCACTTCTTACGGGGCTTATTTGATCGTCGTTAAAAAACTGATTGAAAAATACCATCCGTTCACCTTAATGAAATGGTTGTTTACCATTGCCATTATCATCAACTTCCCGATTACACTTCCGGAGTTTTTGGAAATACAATGGTCGACCATGCCACTCTGGGCCTATGGTGCTATTGCATTTGTAATTATCGGCACTACTTTTATGACCTATCTTTTTAATGCTTTTGCCCTAACCGAGCTAAAAGCGTCAACCGTGGGAGCCTTTGTTTATGTGCAACCATTATTTGGGATATTGTTCGCTTTGTTTTCTGGTAAGGACCAACTCACAATGATCAAAGTCTTGGCAACCGCTTTGGTTTTGTTAGGAGTTTATCTGGCAAGTAAGAAGTCTCGCCCAAAGCCTTGACAATCTTAAAATCATATTATTATTTCTTAAACCGTCAACTCATTTAGGGCAACCATCAATTGACCATGTTCAAATCTGGTCAGGTCTTCTATCTTTTAGTTTTCAAATTTCTTATGAAAACTATTCCATCACCTAGTATCCAAAGTAAAAAAAATAGCATTCTACTATTTTTTGTAGTATTCACTTACCCATTTCTGTGCAACGCCCAATCGTTTCCTGTACATGTTACGGTCCAGACCTTGGGCGCCTCGCCCTCACAACTCTCTACATTTGCCGATGCTTCACAGAACAATGGACCGCTACGGGTCACGCTGGCACTCAACGATCTGAACATTACGGGTAGGGAAGTGCAACTACGGTTGTTCTTTCAAGGAGGTGGTATCAATTTTCAAAGTACCACGAATCCTGTGGGCACCGGACCCTTCTTTTTGGACGGGGGAATTCCGTTGACGCTCAATGCGGCGGAGCTAGCCCCTTACTTTCAACTTGCGAACGTTACGGGCGTTTCCCCAACGGTCTACGGACGTACCCTACCCGAAGGTTCGTACCGGATATGTTTTGAGGTCTTTGATGTCCTCACGGGCAAACGCCTCTCGGCCCGTTCGTGTGC
>NZ_JAHCMU010000009.1 GCF_018449435.1 Flagellimonas sp. 389
ACCCCGCATAAGAACTATACAATCCCTCTCTCAAACGCCTGCCTTATCAGCTAAGCGGGTGCAAATATAGAAAGGTTTAAATGATCCTACCAAACAAATTTGAAAAAAAAATCAAAAAAATTTTAATTACCTAAAAATCAATTATTTAAAAACAAAAAACATGATTTAGCGATATACCATTTCACTATTTTAAAGACAAGTTATTGATTAAAAGACCAATATGCTTGAAAGCATTTATCTGTTGTAGGCATCAACTCAAGATAGTATCTTTGCAGACTATCCAAAATAACGGAGAACAAATGATTGAAATTACCTTGCCAGACGGGGCAGTAAAGAAATTTTCTGAAGGCACTACCTCGATGGAGGTTGCAAAAGATATTAGCGAAGGATTGGCCAGAAACGTTATTTCTGCAAAGTTCAATGATACTATTGTTGAAACGACAACTCCTCTTACCCAAGACGGAAACCTTACTTTGTATACTTGGAACAATGAGGAAGGAAAGAAGGCTTTTTGGCATTCTACCTCACATGTTCTTGCTCAAGCGCTTGAAGAATTGTATCCAAGAGCAAAATTAACTATAGGTCCGGCTATTGAAAATGGATTCTATTATGATGTAGATTTTGGTGAGCAATCAATTTCCGAAAAAGATTTTCCCGCTATAGAGAAAAAAGCTTTAGAAATAGCAAGAGGTAAACACGATTACAAAATGCGAAGTGTTTCCAAAGCAGAGGCCTTGTCCTATTACAAAGAGCAAAATAATGAATATAAGGTAGAGTTGATTGAAAATCTGGAGGATGGCACCATAACTTTTTGCGACCACAGTTCTTTTACAGATTTATGTCGCGGTGGTCATATTCCCAACACAGGTATAATAAAAGCTATCAAAGTATTAAGTGTTGCCGGTGCATATTGGAGAGGTGATGAAAATAACAAACAACTCACCAGGGTTTATGGTATTTCTTTTCCAAAGCAAAAGGAGCTTACAAAATACCTTGAACTCTTAGAAGAGGCAAAAAAGAGAGATCATAGAAAATTAGGAAAAGAGTTAGAACTCTTCACTTTTTCTAAAAAGGTAGGTCAGGGATTGCCTTTGTGGTTACCAAATGGTGCTGCTCTAAGGGAGCGACTTGAACAATTTCTGAAAAAAGCCCAAAAGAAGGCAGGCTATGAAATGGTAGTCACTCCTCATATTGGACAAAAGGAACTTTATGTAACGTCTGGACACTATGCCAAATATGGGGAAGATAGTTTTCAACCTATCCATACTCCAAAAGAGGATGAGGAATTTCTCTTGAAACCAATGAACTGTCCGCATCATTGCGAAATATATAATAGCAGTCCTTTCAGCTACAAGGATCTCCCAAAACGATATGCAGAGTTTGGTACCGTGTATCGATATGAGCAGAGCGGTGAACTACATGGTCTTACAAGGGTGAGAGGTTTTACCCAAGATGATGCACATATATTCTGTACTCCAGACCAATTAAATGATGAGTTCAAAAAAGTAATAGATCTTTCTTTATATGTATTGGGTTCTCTTGGGTTTGAAAATTTTACGGCCCAAGTTTCGGTTCGTGACCTAGGCAAGCCAGAAAAATATATAGGAGAACCTGATAATTGGGAAAAGGCAGAGCAAGCAATTATTAATGCAGCAGATGAAAAAGGACTAACTTATATAGTCGAAAGTGGGGAAGCCGCTTTTTACGGTCCAAAGCTAGATTTTATGGTCAAAGATGCCCTAGGCAGAAATTGGCAGCTTGGCACCATTCAAGTAGATTACAATTTGCCGGAACGTTTCGACCTCACCTATAAGGGTAGTGATAATGAACTGCACAGACCCGTCATGATTCACCGTGCACCTTTTGGAAGTTTGGAGCGTTTTGTGGCATTATTGCTAGAGCATACTGGAGGAAACTTCCCATTATGGCTCATTCCAACTCAAGCTATACTATTGCCGGTGAGTGAGAAACATGAAAAATATGCAGAAAAAGTTTTAAGTTCTTTAGAAAATCACGAAATTCGCGCGCTCATTGATAACAGGAACGAGACAGTAGGGAAGAAAATCCGTGAGGCCGAGCTAAAGAAAATCCCATTTATGCTCATCGTTGGAGAGCAAGAAGAAGCATCTCAAACCATATCGGTTAGAAGACATGGAGGAGACGATATGGGAAGTTTAAATATTAGTGCATTTTCCGACTTGGTAGCTACTGAAATAAATAGTACCTTAAAGTCGTTTTAACAAAATTTAGTTTAATTAAAAAGTATACGTCATAGCAATACGAAGAAGATTTAGGCCCCAACCCAGAAGGGAAAACAAAAACCCTCATAATATCAATGAAAGTATTACAGCTCCAGAAGTTAGGCTTGTTGGAGATAATGTAGAAGTTGGAGTGTACCCAATTTCCAAAGCGCTGGCCAAGGCCAACGAACTGGAATTGGACTTAGTGGAAATTTCGCCAAAAGCGAATCCACCGGTCTGTAAAGTTATAGATTACAAAAAGTTTCTTTACGAGCAAAAGAAACGGGACAAGGCAATGAAAGCCAAAGCCACAAAGGTAATCGTTAAAGAAATACGATTTGGTCCGCAGACGGACGACCATGATTATGAATTTAAAAAGCGACATGCCGAAAAATTTTTGAAAGATGGTGCAAAGCTCAAAGCATATGTTTTTTTTAAAGGTCGTTCCATTGTCTACAAGGATCAAGGTGAAATATTATTATTGAAATTGGCACAGGAACTAGAGGAACTTGGAAAAGTTGAACAGATGCCAAAATTAGAAGGTAAGCGTATGACCATGTTCATCGCTCCAAAAACGAAGAAGTAAACAATTTAAGCGGGATACCGAAATTGTTTCGGTTTAATATATAAAGAGGAGAAAATGCCTAAGATGAAAACAAAGTCCAGTGCCAAAAAGCGTTTTAAGCTTACGGGTACGGGTAAAATCAAAAGAAAGCACGCTTTTAAGAGTCATATTTTGACCAAAAAGTCTAAAAAGCGCAAGCTTAAGTTGACACATTCTACTTTAGTTCATGAATCAGATGTCAACAGTATTAAGGAACAGTTACGTTTAAAATAATTGTTCAAAACGGTACATTAAATATTAACCATGGAGTTAGGCTTTTAAAAGTATTCAAAACGAATCGCCTACTACAAAAAAATGAAACATTATGCCAAGATCAGTAAATTCAGTTGCTTCTAGAGCTCGTAGAAAAAAAGTGATGAAGCAAGCCAAAGGTTACTTTGGAAGACGTAAAAACGTTTGGACAGTAGCCAAAAATGCGGTAGAAAAAGCTATGCTTTATGCCTATCGTGATAGAAGAAACAAAAAACGTAATTTCCGTGCACTTTGGATAACCCGTATCAATGCAGGTGCAAGAATGCATGGAATGTCCTACTCTCAATTTATGGGAAAGGTAAAGTCCAATGGTATAGAACTTAACAGAAAAGTTCTTGCAGATTTGGCCATGAACCATCCTGATGCTTTTAAAGCAATAGTAGAAAACGTAAAATAGTTATAATATATATCCCGCTTTTAAAAAGTCCCGCTCGAATGAGCGGGATTTTTTGATATTTCAATTTCCAAAAGCTGTCAATACCAAGCTTCTGCAATTTGCCCTATCTCTGTGTTCACACAAGTAGATTCCCTGCCAAATCCCTAAGTTCAATCTTCCATTCGTAATGGGAACCTGAACAGCGTTTCCCAAGAGAGAAGCTTTGATATGCGCAGGCATATCATCAGGTCCTTCATAGGTATGTACATAGTAAGGAGCATCTTCGGGCACCATTTTATTAAAATGGCTCTCAAAGTCAACTCGGACAGTAGGGTCTGCGTTTTCATTGATTGTTAATCCTGCAGAGGTATGTTTTATAAAAACATTCAATATTCCTGATGTTATCTTTTCTATTTCAGGAAAAGCATCAATAATACTATCTGTGATTAAATGAAAGCCCCTTGGGTAAGGTTTAAGTCTTATTTCTGATTGGTAACATTTCATAATCCGTGAAATTAATATAATCTTTACATCATTCCTTATTCAACCCCTACCTTTGCATTTCTAAAATAGAAAATGGACTTATCAAAAATAAAAATGGTAGTCTCCGACATGGACGGCACCTTATTAAATTCTAATCACGAAGTAAGCGACCGCTTTTTTGAAATTCACGAAAAACTTAAAAAAAGAGACATCAAATTTATGGCTGCCAGTGGCCGTCAATATCATAGCATCATCGAGAAACTTTTACCAATAAAAGATGATATAATCGTTATTGCGGAAAATGGTGCCTTGGTCAAGCAACAGGAAGAAGAACTTCTCGTGACCCCACTTGTGAAAACCCATAGACACAACTTACTTTCAAAAATAAATGAAATAGAAGGGGCACATGCGATGTTATGCGGTAAGTACATATCCTATTTTGATGGAAAATCAGTTTCTTTCTTGGACCAGATTAAAGAATACTACTCAAGTTATGAGATTCATGATGACTATAGCTCAGTAACCGATGAGATTTTAAAAATTGCAATATACCATCCCGTAAGCGCAGAAGCGTTTATTTACCCAGAAATGATGTCGCTGGAACACGAAGTCAAAATCAAAGTTTCAGGTTTGAATTGGGTAGATGTTAACCATATTAATGCCAATAAGGGCTATGCGCTCCAACACGTTTTGGATACTTATGGATTAGCTACAGATGAAGTCTTGGTCTTTGGCGACTATAACAATGATTTAGAAATGCTTCAAGTAGCGGAATATAGCTTTGCAATGGCCAATGCGCATCCTAACGTTAAAAAAGTAGCTAATTTCGAGACTACAAGCAATAATGAATTTGGCGTAGAGCGGGTTTTAGAAAAAATAATCCTTTGACCTAGGTTTTTTGCTTCTTTTTACGAGCCGCTGGAAAGAGCACATTATTCAGGATAAGTCGATATCCTGGAGAAGTTGGGTGCAGTTCCAATTCTGTTTTTGGGTCACCCACCCTATGCTGGTAATCTTCCGGGTCGTGACCTCCATAAAATGTAAAAAAGCCCTTTCCTTTAATTCCATGAATATAGCGAGCTTCACTATTTATTTTGTTTTCACCTAAAACCATTACTGTAGGTTTTACCTCGTCACGAGTGAACGATGTAGTCTGTCCCATAAAACCCTTTACCAAAGCTGTATGATTCTGGGTAAGCATTGTGGGCACCGGGTCCCATTTGGCCGAAAACTCCATTAAGGAAAAATAATCGGATTCTTTGGGAACGTTTCTGCGTTTGTTTGTCATATCTATAGAGGAGAACTCGTAGCGCGATGGGTCACGCTCCAATATAAAGTTGGTAAACGCGAACGTATTGCCATAGTTCAATTTTGACTGGTAATTTGCATCGGAAGCATCTCCATCGAACATGGGTTCACAGATATCTACATTTTCTGCCGCTAAAGCAATATCAAAACTATCCGTTGCGGAACACATGGCGAACATAAAGCCACCGCCTACTACATAATTTCTTATTTTTAAGGCTACGGCACGTTTCGCTTCGGATACCTTAGAAAATCCCAGTTTTTGGGCTAATGCCTCTGCTTCCGATTTGTTCTTTATATACCAAGGTGCTGCTCTGTAGGCCCCATAAAACTTACCATACTGACCTGTAAAATCTTCATGGTGTAGGTGTAGCCAATCATACAACACCAATTTATTATCCAATACTTCTTCATCGTAAATATTGACGTAAGGAATCTCAGCGTATGTCAATACCATGGTGACAGCATCATCCCAAGGCTGATTTCCCTTAGGAGAATATACTGCGATTTTAGGAGCTTTTTCCAAAATAACCGCTTCTTGATTTTGTGAAGGACTGTTAATTTTATCCAAGATTTTTTCCGCTTGCCCATCAGATAGTATTTCAAAGGAAACACCACGAATTTGACATTCTTTACGTATAGCTTCTCCATCTGGCAACAAAAAAGACCCTCCACGGTAGTTTAATAGCCACTGTACTTTTTGCTGTTTGGTGAGTACCCAATAGGTAATACCGTATGCTTTTAAATGGTTCTCTTGTCCGTCGGCATCCATTGGAATGAGAATGACCGAAGCAAAAATATTTACACTAAAGAAAAATGATAAAACAAATAGATAATTCCTTGATCTCAAATTAAGCAAGCTTAACATGAAGAATTTTGGTAATTTAAGAAAAGTGTGTTTAAAAGGGCACATCATTATCGTCTGGGTCATCTCCATCGTTCATTGCACTACCAAAAGCTTCGTCTGTACTCGGCAAATTCGGTGTTGCAAAGGGATTCTCTTCATCCGCGTTCATCTTTGATTGAAACTCGAACGGGGAATCAAAGTCATCCAAGTTATCAAATTTACCCAGAGCTCCAATAAACTTTAACCTAATATTATCCAATCCACCATTACGGTGTTTGGCCACTATAAATTCTGCCTGACCTTGTGTGGGTGTACGTTCTTCATCGTCCCACTCATCTATTTTGTAGTATTCTGGACGATAAATAAAGGATACAATATCTGCATCTTGTTCAATAGCTCCAGATTCCCTTAAATCTGAAAGTATAGGACGTTTGCTACCACCTCTCGTCTCCACCGCACGCGATAATTGGGAAAGTGCTATTACGGGAACACTAAGTTCTTTTGCCAATGCTTTTAGGTTTCTGGAAATAGTAGAAATCTCCTGCTCACGATTTCCCCCTTTTTGACTTCCTCCCGCCGTCATCAATTGCAAATAATCAATAACAATCAATTTTATTTTGTGCTGTGATGCCAATCGCCTTGCCTTGGCCCGTAAGTCAAAAATTGAAAGTGAAGGTGTATCATCAATAAATAGTGGCGCCTTTTCCAGTGCCTTGACCTTTACGTTCAGTTGTTCCCATTCATGTTTTTCCAGCCGCCCAGTACGTAATTTTTCTGATGATAGACCTGTTTCCGATGAAATTAAACGGGTTATCAATTGTACGGATGACATTTCCAAAGAAAAGAACGCTACAGGAATCTCTGAATTGACCGCAATATTACGTGCCATTGAAAGCGTCAATGCTGTTTTACCCATACCAGGTCGCGCAGCAACAATGACCAAATCACTGGGTTGCCAGCCAGACGTTAGCTTATCCAATTTGTCAAAACCTGATGGGATTCCACTAAGACCTTCCTTATTGGAAATTTCTTCAATTTTCTTTTTAGCCTGAATCACCAAATTCTGAGCGGTCTCAGCAGAGCGTTTAAGGTTTCCTTGTGTTACTTCGTATAATTTTGCTTCAGCAGTATCCAATAAATCAAAAACATCTGTAGCATCACTATACGAATCCTCAATGATTTCGTTCGATATTTTTATAAGGCTTCGCTGAATATATTTTTGCAGTATAATCCGGGCATGGAACTCAATATGAGCGGAAGAAGCTACTTTTTGGGTAAGTTTAATAAGATAAAAATCACCTCCTGCTGCTTCTAAACGGGAATCTTTCTTTAACTGTGAAGAAACGGTTAATAAATCCACTGGTTCAGATGATTCAAACAATTTAAAGATGGCTTCGTAAATAAATCGATGGGCGTCTTTATAAAAAACATCTGGATGTAAGATATCTATTACTTCATCCACACCTTTTTTGTCAATCATCATAGCTCCAAGCACAACCTCCTCTAAATCAACTGCTTGAGGTGGTATTTTACCGCGCTCTAAATTAATTAGCGTTGACTTATCAACTTTATGACCAACAATGGGGTTAGGTTTATCCATAGGTACGAAAGTAGGTAATTAACCTTTACTTAACTTTAAATTAATGAGTTGTGATGTCCACAGGTGTTTAACAAAATTACTGTTGATAACTAAAAAAATATGTTAACAACATAAAATTGTTGACTTAAATAAGATACTAAAAATTGGTTAATGCGAGAAAACCGCTGTTAGTCATTAAACACACCCATCTCGGCGTATTTTTCCATTCGGGTTTTAACCAGTTCTTTTGGTGATAACTTTTGTAATTCAGCAAAATGGGTCGAAATTTTATTTTTTACCGTCTCGAAGGTTTTATCTCTATTGGTATGTGCTCCACCTAAAGGTTCTCGAACAATTTCATCTACCAACTTTTGTTTCTTCATATCTGTTGCGGTAAGCTTCAGGGCTTCTGCCGCTTGTTCCTTATATTCCCAGCTCCGCCATAAAATAGAAGAACAGGATTCGGGAGAAATTACTGAATACCAAGTGTTTTCCAACATCAGCACCTTATCTCCCACTCCAATGCCCAATGCACCACCTGAAGCACCTTCTCCTATGATTACAACAATAATTGGAACTTTAAGACGGGTCATTTCGAGGATATTACGGGCAATCGCTTCTCCTTGACCTCTTTCCTCAGCCTCAATACCTGGATAAGCTCCTGGTGTATCTATAAAGCATACTACGGGAATTCCAAACTTCTCAGCAGATTTCATTAGACGTAATGCTTTTCTATATCCCTCTGGGTTTGCCATACCAAAATTACGGTATTGGCGGGTTTTAGTGTTGTATCCTTTTTGCTGACCTACGAACATATAACTTTGGTCACCAATCTTGCCCAAACCACCTATCATTGCCTTATCGTCCTTTACATTTCTATCACCATGAAGTTCTAAAAATGTATCTCCGCATATGGCATTGATATAGTCCATTGTATATGGCCTGTTAGGATGTCTGGACAACTGGACACGTTGCCAAGCACTAAGGTTTTTATAAATATCCTTACGGGTTTCCCCCAGTTTTTTTTCAATTTGCTGGCAGGTTTCGGTAACATCTACTTCACTTTCTTCTCCAATGACCATACATTTTTGCAGTTGGTCTTCGAGTTCTTTAATAGGTAGTTCAAAATCTAAATATTCCATGGAAAGTTGGTTTCAGAAAATAATGTGGACAAATATAAAACTTTAAAGAACACTCCTAATTGGTTGCCTAAATTAATTGAAGAATAAAACTTCAACCCATCAACGCTTGGCCTTCATCAGCATATACACTGCAAAGACACCGAAAATAAGGTTAGGCACAAGTACTGCCAACAGTGGGGAAAAACCAGATTGTTCCGCCAAGGTCCCAAAAACTTTATCGAAGAAAATATAGATAAACGCAACACCTATTCCAAACGCAAGATTTAAGCCCATTCCCCCCCTTCGCTTTACAGAGGATACCGCAACCGCTATCACTGTAAGTATAAAAGCCGCTATTGGCAATGCCCATCTCTTATATTTTACCAAAATATAAGCATTGATATTGGAAGCTCCTTTTTGCTGCTGATCTTCTATAAATTCATTCAGCTCAAATAAATTTTTTGTCTCTGCTACATAGGATACAGGTGTTAGGTCCTCAATCTTAAATGTGAAAAGTGTATCCAACCTTCTTTTGGTCTCTACTATTTCAATATTGTTCCTAAGTTTTCGTTTTGCGTAATTGGTCAACCTGTAGATACTATCTTTTTCTATCCATCTAATATTGGATGCCGATATTTTATAGTCCAATTTTTTAATGGAATCGAAATGTTCGTAGGTGAAATTGTAGCCTATTTTTCTTGCAGGGTCAAAACTGCTCACATATAAATAATCGTTTTCGTTGAGCTGATTGAATATATTACTGGTCACCCTATCTTGACGCCCTTTTTTGAAATATTTATATTCAAATTCATTATACCCAATACTTGCATGTGGAACTATGAACATACCCATCATAAAAATGAGAATTGCCACTAATGAAGCACCAATAAGGTACGGACGCAAAAAGCGGGCATAAGAAACTCCAGAGCTCAGTATGGCAACTATTTCGGTATTGCTCGCCAATTTAGACGTAAAAAAGATAATCGATAGAAATAAAAAGATAGGAAGAAGCAGATTACCGATGACCAAGGTAAAATTGCTGTAAAACACGATTACCTCGCTCAACGGAGCTTCATTATCAATGATCTTACCAATTTTCTCGGCCAGATTGGCCATTATCCCAATTGGCACAAATAGCAACAACATCCCTAAAAAGGTTACCAAATAGCGTTTTAAAATATATCTATCGAGTATGGTAAGCATTATAGTCTTTTGTCCATTTGTTGCACCATTTTAGTTTTCCATTCTAGAAAATCCCCAGCTAAAATACGTTCTCTTGCGGTTCGTACCAACCAGAGATAAAAACCAAGGTTATGTATCGTAGCAATTTGCTTGCCCAAATATTCATTGGCCGCGAACAAATGCCTTAGGTAGGCTTTGGAGTACTCGGTATCCACAAAAGTGATTCCCATTTCGTCTATGGGCGAAAAATCATCTTCCCATTTTTTGTTTTTTATATTGATGGTACCATGGGCCGTAAACAACATTCCGTTTCTAGCATTTCGAGTAGGCATTACACAATCGAACATATCAACTCCCAAGGCAATATTCTCAAGGATATTTATAGGTGTTCCTACGCCCATCAAGTATCTGGGTTTATCTTCTGGCAGAATATCGCATACAATTTCTGCCATCTCGTACATTTCTTCTGCGGGCTCCCCCACGGACAGACCACCAATGGCGTTACCTTCTGCACCTACCGAAGCAATATATTCTGCAGATTGTGCTCTTAGGTCCTTGTAGGTAGAACCCTGTACAATTGGAAAAAAACTCTGGGAATAGCCATACTTAAATGGAAGTTTTTCTAAATGGGAGATACATCTATCCAGCCATCTATGGGTCATATGCATCGATTTTTTAGCATAATCATAGTCACATGGATACGGTGTGCATTCATCAAAGGCCATAATAATATCCGCGCCTATTGTCCGCTGCACTTCCATTACATTCTCAGGAGTAAAAAAATGACTAGATCCATCAATATGAGACTTAAAGTTTACTCCTTCCTCATTGATTTTTCTATTGCTGGACAAAGAATAAACTTGATATCCTCCACTATCCGTAAGAATATTTCTGTCCCAACCCATAAATTTGTGAAGCCCACCTACCTTTTCCAAAATATTGGTTCCAGGCCGTAAATACAGGTGATAGGTGTTTCCTAAAATAATATCGGGGTCAATCTCTTCTCTCAATTCTCGTTGGTGCACCCCTTTTACGGATGCTACCGTGCCCACTGGCATGAATATCGGTGTTTGTATTTTACCATGGTCAGTTACCAGCTCTCCTGTCCTAGCCTTACTCTGTGTATCTTTCTGTAATAAACTAAACTTCAATACTTCCTTTTAAAACCGCAAATATAACCAACTCATTTCCACCAAGCCTTAACAAAAAAATAAAGTTTGTTTGGGGATAGTGTTTTATAAATTAATCTATTCCTACTTGTTTAGCCCAACGAATGCGGTTACTTTTGACACTATTAAAAATCACACTATGGCAAATACCCAAGAACTACAAGATATTGTAATCCAAGTACGCAGAGATATTCTAAGAATGGTGCACAAAGTAAATTCGGGACACCCTGGAGGATCTCTTGGTTGTACCGAATTTTTTGTTGCACTGTATCATGAAATTATGGACCTAAAAGATGGTTTTGATATGGACGGAAAGGATGAAGACCTCTTTTTTCTTTCCAATGGTCATATTTCGCCAGTATTCTATAGTGTCTTGGCAAGAAAAGGATATTTTCCGGTTGAAGAACTAAATACCTTTAGATTGATAGATTCCCGATTACAGGGACACCCTACTACGCATGAAGGGTTACCAGGGGTTAGAGTTGCATCTGGTTCGTTGGGGCAGGGTATGTCCGTTGCCATTGGCGCTGCTCTAGCTAAAAAACTGAATGGTGATGATCATTTGGTTTATAGTTTGCACGGTGATGGAGAATTGCAAGAGGGGCAAAACTGGGAAGCCATTATGTATGCAGCAGGAAATAACGTGGACAATCTTATTGCCACCATAGATTTAAACGGACAACAAATAGACGGAGCTACAAAAGATGTACTCCCATTGGGCGATGTTGCTGAAAAATTTAGGGTCTTTGGCTGGGATGTCTTGGAAATTGAGAATGGTAATGACCTTGCACAAGTCATTGCAGGATTGAACGAAGCAAAAAACAGAACTGGTAAAGGAAAACCCGTTTGTGTTGTAATGACCACAATGATGGGCAATGGAGTCGATTTTATGATGCATACCCATGCATGGCATGGAAAAGCCCCAAATGATGAACAATTGGAGACCGCACTGGCACAAAACCCTGAAACCTTAGGTGATTATTAATTCTGAAGACTACAAACATGACAAAATATACAGATCAAGGAAAACAAGATACTAGAAGTGGCTTTGGAGCTGGAATGACCGAACTGGGAAGAACCAATCCAAACGTTGTAGCACTGTGTGCCGACCTTGTGGGCTCTCTTAAAATTCAAACCTTTATCGATGAAAACCCAGAACGTTTCTTCCAAGTTGGCATAGCCGAGGCAAACATGATGGGTATTGCCGCCGGTTTGACCATTGGAGGCAAAATACCCTTTACCGGAACATTTGCAAACTTCTCTACAGGTAGGGTTTATGACCAAATACGTCAGTCCATTGCCTATTCCGATAAAAATGTGAAGATATGCGCATCCCATGCGGGAATTACCTTGGGTGAAGATGGTGCGACCCACCAAATACTAGAGGACATTGGTCTAATGAAAATGCTTCCTGGCATGACAGTGATCAATCCTTGTGATTTTAACCAAACCAAAGCTGCTACATTGGCCATTGCAGAACATCACGGTCCCGTATATCTTCGTTTTGGAAGGCCAAAAGTGGCTAACTTTACTCCGGTTGACCAAAAATTCGAAATTGGAAAGGCATTACTACTCAATGAGGGTAAAGATGTAACCATAATTGCTACAGGACATTTGGTTTGGCAATCCTTAATTGCTGCCGAGAATTTAGAAAACCAAGGAATATCCGCCGAAGTAATCAATATTCACACCATCAAACCACTGGATGATAAAGCTATTTTAGATTCTGTTAAGAAGACGGGGTGCGTGGTTACCGCAGAAGAACATAATTTTCTTGGTGGTCTTGGCGAAAGTGTTTCAAGAGTATTGGCAAGCCACTATCCTACGCCTCAGGAGTTTGTGGCAACACAAGATACTTTTGGGGAAAGTGGAACCCCAGATCAGCTTATGGATAAGTATGGTCTAAACAATAAAGCCATTGAATCTGCCGTTTTAAAAGTATTGAAGAGAAAATAATTTCGGTATCAAGTTTGATACATCTTCATCAATTAAAACGAGAAATACTTATGAAAAAAACACTTCTAATTGCAGCGGTGTGCCTTATGGGTACGGCTGCATTTGCACAAAGCGGAACTGGCTTCGGTATTAAAGCAGGGCTTAGTTACAACAAAAACGGAGATCTTATTAGTTCGGTGGGTGATGCTGGACAAAACATAACTGAAGGAGCTGAAGGAAAAGCGGGCTATCATTTTGGATTTTGGGGAAAACTGGATTTTCCAAAAATCTATCTTAGGCCAGAGCTTGTTTATACAAGAACCCAGAGTAATTATGACGTTTCTGGAGAATCTAGGGATTATGATGTATCCAGATTGGACCTGCCCGTACTTTTAGGATATAAACTAGTGGGACCTTTACATGTTTTCGCTGGACCGGCTTTTCAATATACCTTGAGCAATGATTTGGAAGGCGTCAATATTGACGATGTTGAAAATGACTTCACCGTTGGCCTAAATATTGGAGCTGGTGTCAATCTTGGAAAATTAGGATTGGATGTTCGCTACGAACGTGGATTTTCCAAGAACGAAGCCAATTTTATTTCCAATAATATTGCGGACATTGAAGGTAGGGTCGATTCAAGGCCGTCTCAAGTCATTTTTGCTGCTTCCCTAAAATTATAGACAAAAAGAATTATTAAAATAAAAAAGGGCAACTTTTTAAGTTGCCCTTTTTTTGATTTATGTTCTAATTAGTTTACATCTGGGTCTAAATAATCTGGTGTACCATCGTTATTTGCATCCGGGTAAGGAAAGATAATATTCCCTTCACTGTCCGAAATCTCATCTCTTGTGGATTTCCCATCTCCATCATCGTCGGCGTCTCGAAAGTTTGGAAATGCAGTCTGCAACCTAGCATCTATTTCACTTTGCAAATCAGTATTGTCATTAAAAAGATTGCCATCTCCATCTAAATCTTCTAAAATTGAAGGTATACCATCATTATCGTTATCAGTGTCTTCGATAAACAATCCAACTTCAAGTTTAAAAAGCAATGGGGCATATTGAGGTATATTACCTCGTATTGCATTATAGTAAGCCAATCCAGATGGCATGACAACTAATCCAATTCCACTGTTAGAAATATTAATTGTGCCATCAGCATTCTGTGTAATTTGATCTGTTGTACCAGAAGAAATCTTCGAGACTCCATTTGAAAAACCTCTTAAAAAAAAGGGTAGTTCTTGCCACAAAAAACTAGTAGATCCGTCAAAAAGAGTACCATCCAGTAATGACCCTTCGTATTTAAGCAATGTGGAATCTGCAATAGTAGGATTCCCCCCTCCTCCATTTCTGGCTATTAAATAATAATATTTATGCTCAATGTCCTCTTCTTCATCTTCGAGACCCAACTCGGACGAAGATACTTTAATGGCACCTACCTCTATATCCTCCCATAAAGATTTTTTATCAGCATTATCTCCAGCAATGGTATCTATTCTAATTTTAAAATCAAAATCGACTGGTGGTACTCTAAATTCGTCGTAATTGTAAAAATGCGTCTTTAGAAATTCCTGTATCTCTTCATCATTCTCTGGAGCTACTTCAGCCAAAAGTCTTGGTGGAACCGACTCAATATCGGGCCCGTTATCATCATTATTACACGATGTCAATAGCACTACACAAAACAAGCAAACAAAAACTCCGTACTTCATCAAGTTTAGATTTTAGCTGCGCAAGATACAATTTTCCGCTATTTTTGTTGATTTCATTAACAAAGATTTGCAGAGTGTATGCGCATTGATAAATACCTTTGGTGTATTAGATACTATAAAACGCGAAACGTTGCTAGTACAGCTGTTAAAAAAGGGCAGGTTCGGGTTAATGGAAGTGTGGTGAAACCATCGCGGGAGGTATATCAAATGGACAAGATAGTTTTGAGAAAGAATCAAATTGAATATCAACTAACGGTATTGGACATTCCTGAAAGCCGTGTTGGTGCGAAATTGGTGGATATCTACAGAAAAGATACCACCCCAAAAGAAGCTTTGGCGCACAACGAACTTGTAAAATCCGCTAAAGACCACTACAGAAAAAAAGGGTTGGGAAGACCCACAAAAAAAGACAGGCGAGATATTGATGACTATTTGGACGAATCTGAATAGTTGGTTTCTTTATCTTTGATTCTAATTCCTTTATCCATGAAGAACCAAATATTAAACCACGAGCAGCTACAGCACACTGTAAAACGAATAGCGTATCAGATTTACGAGGCAAACGTTAACGAAAAGGAAATCATTGTTGCAGGAATAGATGGAGGAGGATTGCTTTTGGCTAAGAAAATAGGTGTAGTTCTCAAAAAAATTACAGAAGCTAAAATTACCTTGTGCAAGATGTTAATGGATAAAAAAGATCCGCTTAAAAGTGGGGTAAGCACCTCTATTTCTAAAGAGGAATACAAAAACAAGTCCATTGTGCTCGTAGACGATGTACTAAATTCGGGAACAACGTTGATCTATGGTGTTCATCATTTTCTTAAGACACCCATAAAGCAATTGAAAACCGCTGTTTTAGTAAATAGAAACCACAAAAAATATCCAATTAAGGCAGATTATAAAGGTATTTCTCTTTCAACTTCTTTACATGAACATATTAGGGTAGAGTTTAAACCGAAGAATGATGCCGTTTATTTAGAGTAACAGTTCTTTAATTTCTGATGTGAGTTCAACTACGCCCTTGTCCGCACTATCAACCGTGTGTTTGGCTTGAGCATAAAACTGTCTTCTTTCAAACAGGTGCTTTCCAATAAATTCAGGTAGTTCAGAGTTCGAAATATCTTTCACCAAAGGTCTTTTTTCCTTTTCATTTTGTATTCTATCGACCAAACTGGGAACAGACAACTGCAGATAAATTGAATGATCGGATTTTTTTAAGATGGTTTCCATGTTGTTGGCATAGCAAGGAGTCCCTCCACCTGTTGAAAGAACTATTGATTTATTGTTATTTAAAACCTTTGTAAGCATTTCATGTTCTTTTTTTCTAAAATAAATTTCTCCTTTCTGTGAAAAAACAGTTGCTATCGATTTGCCCAATTGCTCTTCTATGTATTCATCTAAATCGATAAATTCCATACTTAACTCTTTGGCTAACAATCTACCAATAGATGACTTTCCACTTGCCATATATCCTACTAAAACTACTTTCATTTATTAGAATTAAAATTGATTTCAAAAAAAGACAAATTTATCACTAAATCATCTTGCAAAATAAATTATTGATATTATATTTGCAGCCGCTTAACGCAAGTTCCTTGTGTTGTTAAAAGCAAGACCTGATAGCTCAGTTGGTAGAGCATCTCCCTTTTAAGGAGAGGGTCCTGGGTTCGAGCCCCAGTCAGGTCACAGGAACGGTTATCAAAGAAAACAAAAACCCTGCTAATTATATGATTGTCAGGGTTTTATGTTTTTTTTGGAAAATCATTTTGTTTGATAAAATATGGTATAAAAAGTTCACAAATCGTCAACATAACTCCAAAATGGTCATCTAAGCGATTACCTTCAACATCAGTTAGACATTCTCGTTGGAAAAAATAGAAAAACCTCAACCACTTATTATTAGTTTCTTCTTACATATTTCTATAATAATTCAGGGTAGTCTGTATGTAACTTTATTATCAGTTCACCAAAAAGTGTATTCGCCCAAGCAAACCAATCGCGTGTATAATCGTTAGGGTCGTCTTTGTGAAACGCTTCGTGCATGAACCCAGTTTCCGCATGGGTAGATTTGAGCATATTGAGACATTCTTTAATTTCTTCTTTGTCATTAGATGTCAACGCTCTTAAAATAATACCCATTGGCCATATTTTGTCTTTTCCTGTGTGTGGGCTTCCCTGTCCCTCGGCCACTTTTCCTTTTAAATAGTATGGATTTGCGTCACTGATCAAAAATGACCTGGTATTTTTATAAGTAGTTTCAGTCTGAAATTGATTGCTAAGGTAAGCCAATGACATTAAGGAGGGTACATTCGCATCATCCATAAAAACTTTATTGCCATATCCATCCACTTCATATGCATAGATTTTTCCGAAATCTAGATGTTCCGAAATTGCATATTCATCGATTGCATTCTTAATTTCGTTGGCAAAGTCGTTACATTCTTCTGCAAATTCCGCGTCTTGTAAAACTTCACTATAAATTTTCGTGAGCTGCCTGAGCGATAATTCCGCAAATATGTTCGAAGGAATTAGATACGGATATAGTGTGGCATCATCCGATGGCCGAAACATGGAACAAATCAAACCTGTATATTTAATGGGTCTTCCAGTACCTTCAAACAACGGTGCATCTGTCATTTTACTGGTTTTCCTTATAAATTTATAAGGTGATGAACCATCTTTTCGCTGTTCCGTTTTAAAAGTTTTTACAATTAATCTCATCGCCTTGTCCCAACTATCATCAAAAATCGAGGTATCGCCTGTCAGGTTAAAGTAACCGTCCGATAATCTAATAGTGTAGCAAAGCGAATCAATTTCCCATTTTCGTTCATGTACGCCTGGTACTGTTTTAGGAATATCATCGTTCCATTTGGAAACTTTGGATAAATCCTTATAAAAGGCATTTGCATATGGATCCAGTAAAACGCATTTTACCTGTCGGTTGATCAAACCAGTTATAAGATTCTTAAGTTTTTCATCTTTTTGAATCAATGGCATGTATGGCCATATTTGTGCCGTTGAATCCCGGAGCCACATCGCATCAATATCTCCTGTTATGATAAACGTATCCGGTCTACCATCAATTACTTCATGATCAACAGTGGTATCTAAAGTGTTCGGATAACAATTCTCGAACATCCAGGCCAACTCTTTGTCCTTTATAGAAGACTTGACTTCAAGAATGAGTTTTTCTACTTCGGAACTTATGAATGTTCTCTTTTCCAAGGATGGTCTTCTCGATATAAAATCTTTTGAAACCTCTAGGAAACCCATATCCAAAATGCTGTTCAACGGAAACAGTACAACTCCACTTAGGGCCAATGTATTATTCCTAAAAAAATCTCTTCTCTTCATTTGTTTGACCTGCCTTTAAATTTTTAATTCACTGTTGATTTTTTCTATGGACGCTTAAAATCCAAAGCTTTGATTCCAAAATTTGTAGGACAACCATTGTTGCTTTGGAAATTAAAAAACATAAAAGCTTTAAAATGGGTTTACAAATGAACTTATATGCTTCTTTGGGTCCTTTGCTTAAATAATTATTATCCTTCGGGAACAAACCGTTTCATAAGCTGTTGTAATCTTTCGAGGTGTACTGTAGAGGCTTTATCATTCACTAAATTATTGGTTTCGCCTGGATCTATTTCAAGATGATACAGTTCAGGTGCCATCCCTTCCTCGATATATTGGATGTATTTCCACTTTTCAGTTCGGACGGCTTTCCAAGGACGGATTCGTGGTGCAACTTTTTCAAGGAAATATTCGGTTAAAAATGCTTTGCGACCTTGAGTTTTAGCTTCTTTGAGCAAGGGCACCATGCTTTCGCCATCCATAGGTTCCAAGGGTACTACGCCTGCAAGCTGTAACAAGGTTGGTGCAATATCTATGTTCAAGACCATTTGTTCCCTAGTACTTTTAGATCTGATTACAGGAGGATATCGCATAAGCATAGGAATACGAATAACAGGATCATACGCCCAACGCTTTATGTTGAACTCGCCATGCTCACCCATAAGCATACCATTATCGCTCACATAAACGATAATCGTATTGTCCAATATACTTTTATCTTCCAATGCCTTAAAAAATTGACCTATACCCTCATCTACACTTTTTAGGCAACGGTGTTGATCCCCAACTACGATATTTCGCTCCCGACCACGCCCCCTTCTAGATTCAGGAGGTTCTGGCAATACGTTTTGATACTCATAAAATTTCTTCCGATCTAAGGTCCTTCGCAAATGTGGTTTCCCAGCAAGGTCGTTTTTATCGACCGTAATGGAATCAACCCTAAAATTCGGATAAAGCGACTCGTGCCTTTTGGCGGGAAGCAACGGCCAGTGAATTGCTTTGTGGGCGACAATCATAGCAAAAGGCTGGTTTTTATCGTACTCTTCTAAAAAAGTCAATGCTTTTTCATTGATAATATCCGTCATATAGCCCGTTGTCTGTATCCTTGTATCCTCATCATTGACGACCCCATCAATATAATCACCCTGCCCCTTAAAACTAAACCATCTATCATAACCTGGTCGGCGGGAGTCATCCAGACCCATATGCCATTTTCCAAAAAATGCCGTAGCATATCCTGATTCCCTCAACTGTCTAGGCCATGTCAAGAGTGTATGGCTTATAACATCTAAGCCCAATTTATCATTATTGATAACATTGTGATTGTGGGCATAGTTACCTGTAAGAAAGCTTGTTCTACTTGGCGAACATAAGGGCGTAACCACAAAAGCATTTTCAAAAACAACACCTTCTTTGCCGATACGATCAATATTCGGGGTATTGGAAGTTATATTGCCCTCGATACCCAATAATCCTTTTTGTTGGTCATCAGTTATGATGAAGATAATATTCGGTCTTTCGTTCTGCTGTTGCCCTATAGCACTGTCGGGGGAGAAAACCAATAGCAATAGCAAACTTGTTATATATGTAAGAATTTTCATTTCGATACCTTTTAAAAGAGTTCTAGATGATTTAAAATTAAAGATTCATCATTTTTTCGATACTGAAGATGACTGAATGAATAATTTTAATATGTATTTCTTGAATTCTATCTGCGTAGCCTTCATAAGGAACCAATAGCGAAATATCCGATAGCTGTTTCAATTTTCCGCCCGATTTTCCGGAAAGCAAAATAGTGGTCATGCCTTTGGTCTGTGCAGTTTTGAATGCTTGTACAATACTTTGTGAATTACCACTGGTACTTATTCCTAAAAGTATATCGCCAGAAGCTCCTATACTCTCCACAAATCTGGAAAATACATATTCATAACCATAATCATTGCTGATACACGATAAATGACTTGGGTCAGAAATGGCAATTGCTGGCAATGGTGTGCGATTTTCCCGGTAACGTCCAGTCAGTTCTTCGGCAAAGTGCATTGCATCACAATGAGAACCGCCATTACCGCAGGATATTACTTTGTTTCCACGGTTGAACGCTTCGGTCATCTGCTTTGAGATTTCCAGAATGGTACCAAAATTAGAATCGACAGTTATAAAATCATCAAGCACGTTTCGCGCTTGAATAAATTCTTTTTTTATGTTGCGCTGCAGATGCTCCATAGTTCATATTGTCAACATTGCCGCCCCAAACACGCCAGCACTATCTCCTAATTTTGGTTTCAGGAATGATGTTTCCAGCGTACTATTGAAAATATGTTGTTTTACGCGTTCTATGCCTTCCGTATACAGCAAATCGATATTACCCACACCCCCGCCTAAAACTATGGCCTCTGGGTCAAGAATATTAATAATGGAGGCAATAGCTTTGCCAAAGAAACCCAAGAGTCTTTCTGCCGTTTGTTCTGCATATTCATCATTTCCCTTTTCATAGGCTTCCATGATTTCTTTTAATGTCTTTCGATTTCCACCAAGTGATTTATAGTGACGTTCCAGAGCTGTTCCCGAAATTATGGTCTCTACGCAACCTTTTCGGCCACAATAACATTCACCACCTGAAGCATCCAAAAAATTATGTCCCCATTCTCCACCAATACCATGCTTCCCGTGTATGGACCGGCCATTGACAACCACACCACCACCTACGCCAGTTCCCATAATTACACCAAAGACTACGTTGGCGCTTGGCAACTGTTCGGGTACTGAGCCCATGGTAGCTTCGGCCAATGCAAAGCAGTTGGCATCATTTGCAATTTCAACTTTAAATCCGAATAGTTCTTCCAAGTCTTCTTTTAGTCGCTTTCCATTCAAACAGACGGTGTTGCTATTTTTTAGGGTTTGCGTTCTAGGATCAAGAGTTCCTGGCGTGCCAATACCAAGTTTTGAGATTTGGACATCACCTTTTCCTTCGAGTTCGCCAACCAGTTTACCAATTTGGTCGAGGATATGTTTGTACCCTTTTTGTTGTTCCGTTGGTACGCGAAGCCTTTCGATTATTTCAAAATCATCGTGATTTTTAATGAGTACGATTCCTTCGATTTTAGTACCTCCTAAATCGATTCCGCAGAAAATTTGCTGTGTTTTGCTTTCCTTCAATTTATGTCCTTTTGAAAAGTTTAAGTAATCATTGACCAATTCAAAAATCTTGAAATATGGTGTTCAATAACTTCTATTTCGCAAATTGAAATACAAGTAAATATCAGATGGCATACATTGAATTTTTATAAAAAGTGCTTTTACTCAAAGTAATTTTCCAAGATATAATGACACAAAAAAATCATAGCACCAGTTTATTCATCTTGACCATTCTATTCTTTCTATGGGGATTTTTGACATGCATGAACGATATTCTAATTCCCTATTTGAAGGAAATTTTCGTCTTGAAATATTGGCAGGCCATGTTGATTCAGTTCTGTTTTTTTGGGGCCTATTTTATAGGATCGTTGACCTATTTCTTGATTTCCTTAAAAAAAGGAGACCCTATCAATAGAATTGGCTATAAAAATGGAATCATCATAGGCCTAGCTGTTTCTGGATTGGGATGTTTTATGTTTTATCCCGCGGCTGAGTTTGCAATTTATGGCTTGTTCCTATCAGCTCTGTTCATCTTAGGACTTGGTTTTACGCTGTTGCAGATTGTGGCAAATCCATATGTATCGATTTTGGGCAGACCAGAAACTGCTTCATCACGTCTAAATATGTCACAGGCCTTTAATTCTTTGGGAACTACGATTGCGCCAATTTTTGGAGGTTACCTCATCTATGAATTTTTCTTTATTGAAGGTGCTGAGGGTGATTCAGCCAAAATACCCTACGTCATCTTTGGGGCTGTTTTTATATTTCTTGCTATTGTATTCAGGTTTGTTAAGCTACCTAGATTCAAGAATGAGGATGAAATCGTTAAAGGTATTGGCGCATTGCGTTTTCCCAACTTGTCCATGGGAACAATAGCAATATTCACCTATGTCGGTGCCGAAGTCGCAATTGGAAGTTTTTTGATAAATTTCATTGGACTTGAAAGCATTATGGGACTGGACGAATCTGTGGGGAAAAATTTTCTGGCCTATTATTGGGGTGGTACTATGATAGGTCGTTTTTCGGGGGCGCTATCACTCAGCAGTCTGGATAAATTTAAAAAATACACGTTCATGATTGTTTTGACAGCCCTTTCTTTCACTTTAATCTTTGCCATATCTGGAATTGAATTTAACACGGTGTTACCCTATATTGGTATAGTTGGCTTGAATTTTTTAGTATTCTTGGTAGGAAAAAGTATCCCATCTAGAACCTTGGGACTATTCGCTGTTATGAGTGCAGGCTTGGTGCTATTTACGATAATGGGCACGGGCAGTGCAGCAATGTGGGCACTTATAGGAGTTGGTATCTTTAATTCGATAATGTGGTCGAACATTTTCACTATAGCAATCAAAGGCCTTGGAAAGTATACCAGTCAGGGTTCTTCGTTACTTGTAATGGCAATTCTTGGGGCTGCCCTAGTTCCATTGATTCAAGGAATAATGGCTGACACCTTCGGCTTACAGTTTTCATTCTTTGTGCCTTTTGTATGTTATCTGTATATCATCTTTTACGGCTTTTATAGCCCTAGGTTAACCAAGACAGATGAGTCTCTTGAAGAAGTAGAGCCTAAGAATGTATTACAGGACTAAGTGCTTATTACAGGAATACAAAATGTTTTACGTTGGTAAGTAGAATACATTGTTTAGTCTTCTTGAGACGATTCGCTGTTCTCAGTCTCAATAATCAATAGCTTGTTATCTGAGGTCAATGGTTCATGACGTACCTTGTAATCGACGTCTTTGTCGCCCAAGCGCATTGACTTGATAATACCATCAACAGGACCTTGGCGCTCAATAACAATTTGATTTCCCTTGTAGAAATCATTGTTCAATGCTATTTCAATCTTATCAAATACAGGGGCAGTGACCATATATTCTGGATTGCCTGGGGTGTGGGGATAAAGTCCCATCATGGCAAAGACCGCCCAGGAAGACATTGCACCAGCATCGTCATTACCAGGAAGCCCGTTGGGAGCATTTGGAAAATGTTCTTTTAGAAGACCGTGAACCGTGTGGGCAGTTTTCCAATTCTTTTCTTTCGTCAGATTATAGAAAAACGGAAATCCAAAACCTGGTTCGTTGGTCATGTCGAAGTACTCTTTGTCAAAAATGGTGTTTAAGCTTTTTAAGAATTGTTCTTCCCCCATCCTATTTTTCAGCGTATCGATCCCGTGGGGTATTGAAAACAGGTATTGCCATGCGCTGCCTTCCACAAATCCCGGGCCACCGCGTAGACCAAAATTCATTCTATCCCATAATTCTTGAGTAGGATCAAACGGTTCATACCAGCTACCGTCTTTATTCTTTGGTTGAAGCAAACCGATTTCATCATTATATAAGGACATAAAGGATTTTGATCGTTTCAGGTATTTTATGTAATCTTCTTCGTTGCCCATTAATTTGGCTATTTGGGCTATATTGTAATCCGATAAATTAAACTCCATGGTATTGGACACTGCTCCCCAAACTATCCCATTGTCCCATTGAAAATTTTCTACATCACTGAATTCACCATCCATAGTGATATAGCCGTACAAGTTATAATCCTTTATTCCCCGTCTATTGAGATTTCCTTCTTCATAATTGGCACTTTTGGTAATAGCTTCGTAAGCTTTCTGCACATTAAAACCCTTAATTCCCTTGGTGTACGAGTCACCGATTACGATTGGCGAAGGGTCGCCCACCATTAAGTAAGGCTCAAAATTGAAGATAGGCCATTTGGGAAGCCATCCAGATTCATCATAGATATCCAGCATGTTCTTTACAAATACTTCCTGTTTTTCTGGATAAACCAAGGTCAACAATGGATGTGTAGTCCTATATGTGTCCCAAAATGAAAAACCTGTGTACCTTGTGTATGGTGATTTCCCGATTTCGGTAGTCCCCATTTTCACATATTCCCCATTACAATCACTATATGTCATGGGCATCAAAAGGCTGTGATAAAGAGCGGTGTAAAATACAATCTTGTCATCATCAGAATTACCCGTCACCTTAATTCTACCCAATTCTTTTTCCCATTCTTCCTGGGCCTCTTCTTTGACCTTTTCAAAGTCATAACCAGTTTGCTCCTTAATTAGGTTTTGTGCAGCATTGGTAGTAGATACATAAGATACACCAACCTTAATGTACAGTTCGGCAGGTTTGGTATTATTAAAAACATAGACAATTCCACTAGGTTGATCATCTAAATCTTGATTGAATCTGGTATCTGATTTGTTATTGTACTTTAAATAGGTTGAGTCCGCATTTTTATTTAGGTGCGTACTAAAAAAAACAGCACTTCTATTGGCAGATCCACAGAAATTTCCCTCTAGCTGGTATCCGCTCGCAGTACTATCCGTGTAATTTTCGACGACACCTCCTTTTACGTGCGCTTGTTGTGCAGTAAGGTCTAAATATACCTTTGTACTTCCTTTTGGCAATTCCAATTTGATGAGAGATGACCTTTTAGTGGTGGTAGCGTGCAATACAATAGATTCCTCATCTAATTTTACACTGTAATATCCTGGTTGGGCTATTTGATTGGAGAATGTTGAACCCTTATACCCTGATGGTAAATCGCGTGTAAAGAATTTAAAAGGTATACTTCCCGCAGCAGGACATCCAACACCAGAGAAATTCACATTGCTAAATCCAAAGATTTTTTTCTCCTCATGACGATATCCACTTGGTGATTGCATTTTGGTAAAGTCAAAGGACTGTGGGCTTACGGATACCATTCCCCAAGGACGAACAGCACCTGGATGGACATTACCTATAAAGTGCCTTGTCCCATTCCCTTCAGTACCAATAAAAGGATTAACGTAGGATGTATATTTAAAATTGGTGCCGTGATTATCAAGCTTATTCTTTGAAGGCCCTTTGCAACTTAAAACAAAAACAAACTGCACTAATATAAAGCAAAAAAAGCCATATCTAAATCTTCTCATCCAGCACCTTACTTTGATTAAAAAAAGAAATTTAAAATTAGGGTGCTTAGCAATACTGCTATTTTGAAAAATAAGAGACAATATAATTCACTTAAAATCACTTTAAGTTCTATACTAAATTCTTGGAGGCAAATCTTAATGCAACATTTACATATTTCAACATGTGTTCAGTTATCAAAACATACACACCCTTTATAGTGTCGATGATGTTTCTAAATGCTTCTTTTTATATTGTTTTGGTGTAAGTCCTGTTAGTTTTTTAAAATTCACATAAAATACCGACTCAGAACGAAATCCACTGTCCACCGCTATGGCAAAAATCGTAAGGTCTTTATGGTCTTCACTTTCCAATAATCTTTTTGCTTCGTCTATTCGTTTTTCATTGATATACGAACTAAAGGATTTTCCCAAATGATCATTAAGGACAATCGAAAGTATATAGGATTGGACCTCCAACGTATCCGCTAATTTTTGTTCGTTCAATTCAGTATCTAAATGAATCTTATCCTCTACTATCAATTTGTTCAGTTTATCAATATAGACTTGACCATCTGGAACCTTTGAGGTATTCTTTGATTTAAAAATTGGAAGACCCGATAGTATTTTAGGATATTTGAAAAAGAAATATATTGTTATAAATATGATAGAACACGTAAAAATGATATAATTGAGCTCTACTAGTTTTTGGATAGTATTCCTAACGGGAGAACCCAAATCAAAATTGGGAACGATCAATAAAAAGTAGCATAGATTTAGGAATGTAATATACGTTAGCACTCCTAAAAAATAAGTCAACATTCTGGGCCACCAGAGAATCGCTTTCTTTTTGATAACATCTTTTTGTTCTTGAATGATATTCCATCCTTTTAGGAAAAGAAACGATTTCCATATAAGAATAGTCGTGAGTACCACTTTATGGTATAATGAACCTACGTAATTGTAGAAACTAAAATCAGTCCTTATAAAAGCACTCAGCACCAAAACTACCCCTGCAAGTATGGGAACGTACAAATACTTTTTGTCCTTTTTGCCGATACCACAACCCACAACTGCTTTTATGTAGAGGAATAATAGCGTAGGCAACAAAAGATCTAAAAAATCTGGTACAACCAACAATCTAGGAAATTGAAATTTCCAGTCCTGATAGCGTAAAAGGTATTGAAGCAATATGTTCAGTGAAGTGACAAAAAATATTAGGGAAAGTATATAATTATTTCGGGCCTTTTTAACAATAGGTATGAATATGCCTACTATCAGACTCTGAACACATCCCCAAATAAAAAAAATTACTGCCATTCCTTATTGAAAATTAATCAAGTATAACTATCATTCGAATTTAATTTAATAATAAGAATGAAACCATCCATTACCAATAAATACCTTTAGAAATCGTCAAACTTCAGTTTAAAAGATTAATTCTTGCCTTCTTTCGAAAATTCTTCTAAAGTTTTTACTAGCTCCATGTAACTTTCATCCGTGTCTTTAAAAATATTATTGGTTTCCGAAATATCCGTATTTAGATTAAAAAGTTGAAAGGGTTCTTCATTGAATGAAGGAATCCTATTAAAAGGTATCGTAAACCCACCTGAACCCAAACCAGCAATAAGTTTTAGAGAATCTTTTCGAATGGCAAAAAAGCCCCTTGAAGAGTGATGAATCAAAAAATCTCTTTCTTCCAATTCCTGTTTTTTATCTTTTAAAATTGGCAATATACTAACGCTGTCCTCACCCTCGTTTTCCCCAAGGGTCGCTCCTGTTAAATCGGCAAGTGTTGCCATTAAATCATTTAGCAATATTGGTGTATCCGACTTTGAATTCGCAGGTATCCGATTTTTCCAACTTGCAATGAACGGAATTCTATGACCACCTTCATAGATATCGGCCTTTTGTCCTCTGTAGATAAAATTTCCATCGTGTTCGTAACTGGGGTCTATGTAGGCTTTTTGAAATGTGCCATTATCACTTGTAAATATAAAAAGTGTGTTCCCTGCCAAACCTTGTGACCTCAACGTATTGGAAATGGTATTGACCACCTCATCGACCATATGGATAAAATCCCCATAAGTCCCAGCTCTACTGGTTCCCTTGAATTTTTCCAAAGGCAACAACGGACTATGGGGTGCGGTCAAGGGAAAATATAGAAAGAAAGGCCGCTCCTTGTTCTCCGTTATAAAGTCTACAGCTTTCTCCGTCAATTTTGGCAAGACCTCGGCATGCCTAAAATCAGTTGCCGCCAAACCGGCATGCCATTGCGTTAGGCTATCTCTTTCTATTAAAAATTCCTTTTCTACCGATTTCATTGGAAGACCTTGAATGGTCTGGTTTTCTATGTAGCAATAAGGTCGCATGTCCAAAGATGCCGGAACTCCAAAAAAATAATCAAATCCCACCGAGGTCGGTCCATCCTCAATTGGCTTTGCAAAATCAATGGCATCGCCAGGATATTGAGCTGGATGAAGGTTTTTATTTTCCCAAGGTACTTCCTTGCCTTCTTTAACGGGCCATGTCATACCAAGATGCCATTTTCCAATACATGCTGTTTTATAACCATTAGCTTTTAATAACGAAGCTACCGTTGTTCTGGTTGAATCAATCAATGGTGGTGAGTATCCCCAAGTTACCCCGCGCTTCAGCCGGGTTCGCCATGCGTATCTACCTGTGAGTATACTGTATCGACTTGGAGTACAAACAGAAGAAGAGCTATGGGCATCCGAAAAACTCATTCCCGAAATTATCAAAGAATCCAAGGTTGGCGTATTGACCTTGGCGTCGGGATTAAGGCCGCTTATGTCGCCATACCCCATATCATCGGCCAAAATATACACAATATTGGGCTTTATTAACCTATCTGACGGATTCTGATCTGATAATTTTCTTTCTTTCTCTTTACAAGAAATAGTAGTCAGCATGGCAAACACAAATACCCCAAAGAAAATATTTTTAAAATTCATTGACCTTTGTTTTTAATTAAAGAGTTCGTGATAGAGCTTTAGTTTGAAGGAATCTCATGTAAAATTGGTTCACTTTCTTCATAACCATAGCGCACCGTTTTGATTTCAATTTTTTGAAGAGCTGTTTTTGAAACGGGCCCATCATAAATAAGCCATCTTTTTGTATCATTTGTCCTGTAGGCTATAGTTGCTCCATCTGTTTCACATTCCAGTAAAATACTATCATTCTTAAAAATTATCTTTCCTACTTCGGTTTTTGGTTGCACGCCACCTGGCCACATTTGCTCAGCCTGTTCTACTTCTGGAACATCCTTTAAATCCCCATAGGTGTTTTGCCAATCTTCCAAGGCATTTCCAAAACGCTCCAGCTCTTTGATATAGTTAGGATTTGAAGCCAAATTCTTCAGTTCGAATGGGTCCTCGTTCAAGTTATAAAGTTCTTCACTTGGTTTTGGTTCATTTAACCAATAGGATTGATCTTGATTTAACTTACCCAATTTTTCCATACGTTTGATTTCCACCATCAAAGGCATCTGGTTCAGGAAAGTAATCTCTTGTGAATAGGGTACTTCCGGAGTGAAATTTTTTATGTACTTGTAATTTTTATCCCTAACTGCTCTTCTAATATCGTACCTATTGTCCATACGATCTCGGGCCGCATACACATAATTTCTAGGGGTCTGCACCAATTCGGTGACCATGGACTTGCCCTGAATCCATTGTGGAACTTCGATACCTGCGAGTTCGAGTACGGTAGGCGCCAAATCAACAAAACTATACAGATTTTTATCCCTTGAAGGTTGTTCCCTATTTTTGGGAAGATACTTTTTAGGGTAATGAACTATCAAAGGAACCTTTATGCCACTATCATAAATCCATCTTTTGCTTCTGGGCAGGCAATCTCCATGATCGCTCATGAACATAACTATAGTATTCTCCAAAAGACCATCTTCCTTCAAATTATTTAATACCTCTCCTATTTGAACATCCATCCTGCTTACGTTATCGTACAACCGTGCTATATGGCTACGACTGGTATGGGTATCGGGTAAAAAAGGCGGTACCACTACAGCCTCGGGATTCACGCTATTTTCCTCATTAAAAGTTGGTCGCTTACGGACATCTGGAGTCAAATTTGGTCTTTTGATTTCAAACTCATCAAAAAAGCGATTTTTGGTACTATCTGGCCAAATATTGATTTCGTGGGTAATCTCAAAGGTGTAGTAGATAAAGAAAGGGCGTTCCTTATCCGCTTCGGATCTGTTTCGCCATGATGGATATGCCGATACTTCGTCCCAAATGGTAAATGGCTCCCCAAACTGATAGTCCAACTTTTTATAGGAAGCGGTCCAATATCCATTCTTTCTGAGAATTTCAGGAAACGCTTTTACCTCAGGTGGCGGTACAGCATTGTACTTGGGAAAACCAGGGATGTCAATGACCCCGGATTTTTGCCGCATATGTTGCGTTCCAATGCTTGTAGGATACATGCCCGATATCATCGAAGAGCGACTGGGAGCGCACACACCAGAAACTGTAAAGGCATTTTCATACACAATACCATTTTTTGTCAATTGGTCTATATTCGGTGTATGGGCCAAACTGTCTCCATATGCAGCAAATCTTGGACTAAGATCCTCTGCCACCAACCAAATAATATTGGGGCGATTTTCTACAGAATCCATTTCTTTAGTTGTCTTCGTATTTTTAGGATTGCATGCCAGAAAAACTAACACAAATGTTGAGATTATTGAAGTGTATCGTAGTCTATATTTCATTGGGTCAACTATTGAAATTTTATTACAGCTATGGAATGTGGAGGCAATTTGATGGTATCTACAAAATCTACCGTATCCATTAGAATGTTTTTCAAGCCTATTACTGGTTCTGAGGGGTTGGAAGAATAAATGTTCATCCTTCCCTTGGAATCGGGACTAGAGACAAACTCAACTTTCTGCTCGATAAAATCATAGTTTACGATGATAGCAGTTTCTACTTCATTTTTCCTGAATATATACCCTTTCAAAGAATTAGATTGTTCTCCCCTATCATCGGTCATAGTGGTAACGGCATCAAAATCCAAAACAGCTCCCTCTACCTTATCCTCCATCGCATCACCAAATAATTTTGTTATCATACCGCCTGCGGATAACGTATAGGGTATTGATTTTACACTTTTGGATTTTAGATGTTGATAGTTAAGCGAATCGGTATGCACCATTCCAAAAAGTGTTCCTGTTAGGTTGTGCATGTGGGCCAATTCAACCTCAGTTTCCAGAAATTTAAAAAGGTATTTGGACAAAATCAAAGCTTGTGCCCAGCTATGTAGCACGACAGAATTATCGTCCCTGATATTAAATTCAGTGATCCACAGATCCATGTCATCGGGCACATAAAAATCGTCTATTTTTTTTAGGTTTTTTGTAGCGATTGTAAACATATTGCTGTACGCCTGTTTGTCCTGAAGGAGCTCCAGTTCCCACTGTTGTCTTTCATCAATCCCTTTTGGGCCTGTCCTAGTGGCAGTTTGGGATGCTCCCAACCCTTCTTTGCCAGGGGCAATCTTTTTCCGCTCCAAACGTCCGTCCAGACCAGAAGGTGAGTACATATGCAGTACAATTGCATCAGCATTAGTGCATTTTTCCAAGACCCTTTTATTCCAATCTACTTGTCGGGGGTGTCTCGTCATGTAACTACCAACTACAGCAAAGGAAGCTTTCGGGAACTCCTTTTTCAAGGTTGCTATCCAAGTTTGACAGGTTTCGCCGTAAGATTCTGGGGTTGGATATCTTAAAAGCGGAAAAGGAATATTGAAATATAGTTCGTTGCCCATTTCAATATACTTAATGGGAATTCCTAAAGATTCGGCTTTTTTTAAATTTCTGACACTATGTTCCAAATCTTTGCTCAGCATATTCAACATAAAAACTGGAACTATCCCTGTTTGTTGATACATTTTTGCCAGACCCTCAATAGTGTATCGGTCGGGGCTCTCCGTATGATTGTTCTCGACCACCCATTTTATCATTAAACTATCGGGGACATTTCTATCAATGGCGCCTATATCCCAATCCCAATAATTACCGATGGTACCACCAGGATACCGCAATGTTTTTATTTGCGTCTGCCTAGTGATTCCAATTAAATCTTTATTGGCCCAAGGATCATTAAAACTGATAAGATTTGCATTTGCCCCAAGGAGATTTTCTTGAATAGGTTTCCATTTACCAATATTTGCTTTGGCAGCTTTTTCTTGCGATGTTTCAGATTTACAGCTATAAAACAGTGTGAAAACAGTACAAAAAAAGAAAATCTTCAAGTCAGTTTCAATTATTTTTTTTTGAAAAACGTGTAAAATACTTTTGTCAATCATGATGCAAATCTTGTATGTTAAACAACAATTCCGTATCCCATTGCGATTGATGGGGATGCTTTTCTTTATGCTCTTTTAAGCCTATATTGACCAAAAAATCATCGTTGATAAAATCAAATCGAAGCAATAGCCCATTAGTTCCTTTATTTAGTTGGAGCTCAACAGCTTCTGTTCCTGGCCATCTTCGCTTGGACGTACCCGTTGCATGAAGTTTTTTGCTATTTAGCCATACGGTACAATAATTACTATGACCAAGACATAGCCATTTTTTCGTATTTTCTGAAGATTCAATCTGGGTGTACAAATAGAGTGTCCGTTCGCCCTTTCCATAAAAGTAATCTCCCAAATCTATTTCCATGGATTTAGGAAAAATAAGCTTACATCCATACGGAACTTTTTTAAAATCGTCCGATTCTAAAATACTATCAATAGCTTCTTGATTTATAAATTCGGTAGTCGGTCGTTGGGCATCGTGATTCATATAAGTTACCGAAGGTAATGAGCTCATACCGTGATCAGGATATTTTTCATCCATAGGTATTAAACTGGAATCATCCTCAATAAAGGGTCCTAGCAATAGCCACTTACCATAGTTGGGCATCCCTTTTTCAAAAATTCTTTTTTCCGTTCCTGAATCAACCTCTATAGTATATGTAAGGCTTGGTTTGGTCGGAAAAGCATCAATTTTACAAACAAGTCTTACATCTATACATTCTATTTGACCAGCTGATACAGTTATTTTCTCAGAAAAATTTTCAAAAAACTCTGATTTTATATGAATTTCAAGCAAAAGTAACGAGTCCTTAAAATTTTCAATGGTCAGCGTCAACAATCCCAGTTTATGTAATCTTAGGCGGGGATATTCCTTAACGCTACTATGAAGTGCATATTCCTTTAATGGGATTTTGGTTGTCGATTTGCCAATAGGAAAGTCTAAAATTTCAAAATCTGGATTCAAATCAAGAAAAGGCTTTGCTGCACTACAGGTGAGGCCCGTGAGTTGGGTTATCGTGCTGGGACAATTGATTCCTGTTATTTCAGGACTTACAAGAATCTCGTCCCCCACCCTGTTTTTCCAAGTTTCGGGTAATGCTTCAAACCCCGTTATAACACCCATTAAAGCACCAGCTGTAGCTATGACACAATCACTATCATGTCCATAGTGCAATGCCGTATTCAAGTTGTCTAAATTTCCTTCAGAATTTAATAAAGAAAGAATGGTGAATCCGGTATTCATAGGTGCCGATGTAAAATCGGCATCACCATATAGACTCTTTATTTTCTTGGAAGCTATAGTGGCACCGTATTCACGATTCCAAAAGATTACCGCACGAATTAAGCGAGCGCAAAGTCCTTGTTTTGGTATAAATTCCAGCGCTCTGGTCAAAATAGTGAACATATCATCTTCTACAAAAGCGATTGCGGTACATGCAGATAGATATTGTTCCGCTTCTACCGAAAACCCTTCATGGTCGAGTGTTGAGTCCATCTTTGCATAAAATGCAGCCTTTTCTGGGTTTGCCGCACATAACATTCCCCATATCTCACTGCGTATGGGCGAACCCATGCTATGCTTCCAGTAATCGTTATTGTGCGAACCAGAATCAGGATTGTCCAGACCAAGACGTATATTCCTTGTGGCTATTCCATATTCGTTCCAAGGAAAAGCGACATGATTTATCCAATGCTCCTTAAAATCACTTTCTCTTACCTGTGCCCCTTTTTTAAGGACCATATCCAACCATAATAATTGCAGATCAAGGTCATCGTTGGCAAAATTGCTTTCAAAAAGCGTGTCGTTTAATTCGATGGAATTAAATTTTTTATACCCTTCAATTGGAGCACCAAGAATTCCCCCAGCACACTTACCTACCCAACCACCTCTTATTTTGTCTATATAGTTGGCATATTCCAATGTTTTTTTCATTTAAACCTTTAGTTCTTTGAGTTTTATTTTTTGACTTTACAATAAAACTTATCCTTTTATTCTTTTCCTTCGGATTTGAAACTTCTTAGTATAAAAATGCCTTGAAAAAGTATAAAAAAACTGATGCGATACTAACGGTTCTATGATTTTTTTTAAGTGCAACCAATCTTGCATCCCATAAAAAGCGTTATTGATGTCATCTTTCTATTTTATGTGAATTTGGAAATTAAAAGGGATATGATTTCTATAAATTCAATTTTAGCTTTGTTAAATTGACGATTCTCCAATTAAGTGAATTATCAATACTAACCAGCAAACTGAAATAACAAAAACTAACTTCAAAAAAACTAAGCTACTATGATGAAAATGTTGTTGAAAAAAGAAACAATAGCTTTCTGTATACTTTTTTGTGGGCTAAGTACAATTATGTATTCCCAACAAATTACAGGAACAGTAACGGACCCTGGTGGTGTTCCATTGTCGGGCGCCACAATTATTGAAAAGGGCACCACCAATGGTGTCCAAGCAGACTTTGATGGAAACTATACCATTATACCGAGCAATGATAACGCTATATTGGTCTTTTCATATATTGGATTTTCCAATAAGGAAGAAAATGTAAGTGGTAGGACAACCATTAATGTTACATTGCAAGAAGATGTTTCAAAACTGGACGAAGTCGTTGTCATAGGATATGGAACACAGCGACGTCAAAATGTTTCTGCTGCTATATCCACAGTAGACTCCGAAGCTCTAGAAGGTAGGCCCGTTGCAGATTTTCAAAGCGCACTGCAAGGGCAAGTTGCAGGGTTACAGATTACGAGTAATTCAGGTAGACCGGGCGCAGGGAACAATATCCAAATAAGAGGTGCAGGAACAATTACAGGTAACAGTAGTCCGCTTTATGTTATTGACGGCGCTATAGTAGAAAATGGTATCGGTGGTGGCGGTGATCCCTTTGCCACAATAAATCCAGCTGATATCGCATCTATAAATGTATTGAAAGATGCTTCTGCAGCGGCGATTTATGGTGCAAGGGCAGCCAATGGGGTAATCATCGTTACTACTAAAAAAGGAAAGCCAGGTAAAGCTAGCATCAATTTCAATACTTTTAGTGGCTTTCAGAATGTAACGAACAAACTTGACCTTTTAGATTCCCAACAGTATCAAGAAGCTTACAATACTGCTAGAGATAATGCTGGACAAGCTAGAATACCAAACCTTGATGGCACTACGATAACCACCAATACAGATTGGCAAGATGCCATATTAAGAACTGGAATCATACAAAACTATGAGTTAAGCGCTTCTGGTGGCAATGAAAAAACAAGATATTATACATCTGTAGCACATTATGATGAGGAAGGTATTGTATTGAACACGGGTTTGGAACGAACTACCTTGCGTTTTAATTCGACTACCGAACTGGGCAAGTTCACTTTTGGTAATTCGATTACCTATTCCCGTTCTGTATTTGATAGGGAATATTCAGGGAATGGTTTCAATGTTCTCAATTGGGCAATCAGAAACCCACCAACAGTTGAAGTTTTCAATCCAGAAACGGTCGGTGGTTTCGGCGGACCTGTCGAAGATGATGGTAATGATAGAATTCTGAATCCTGTTGCTGCACAATCGCTTATCACGAACCAAAGTACGGTGAACAGATTACTGGGCAACATTTACGGGGCATATAAAGTTCTGGATGGTCTTGAGTTTAAAATAAGTGTCTCCGCAGATTTGAATACCTTCAAAAATCGAGAGTATTCCCCTTTCTTCAATCAAATTCCTGGGGCTGGCGTAGGTTCTGTAGTAACATTGGACGATGGGGCTTTTGTTGAAGAGCGCAGGGGAGATGGCAATTCGTTTATCGTTGAAAACACTTTGAACTATCGAAAGGATTTCAATAAGCATACTGTTGATGCCCTTATTGGCTTCACTACCCAAGAGCGTACCAATAGTTTCATGGAGGCAAGAAATGTGGGCGGAGCCATTAGCGATGGTTTTCCAGTTTTGACCGCTTCTGTAGATGATAATTTAGGAGCGGCAACAGGTACCATCTCCGAAGTACGTACTGTTTCCTATATCGGAAGGATGATCTATGATTATGATGACCGCTATTTGGCCACCGCCAATTTTAGGAGGGATGGTTCATCCGTATTCTCTGCAGGCAATTATTTTGACAATTTTTTTTCTGGATCTGTTGGATGGGTCGTTAGCAATGAAAAATTTCTAAGAAATAGCGAAGCTATCAGTAACCTAAAGATTAGGGCCAGTTATGGTTTTCTAGGTAACGATCGTATCAATGCCAATGCGGCAAGATCGACCCTGCAAAACAACATACGCTATATTTTAGGTATCAATGGAGAAGAAGTTTTGGGAACAGCCAGAGCAGGTAGAGTGGGAAACTCGGCCTTACAATGGGAAAAGCAGGAACAATTGAATATTGGTCTTGATGCAGCATTTGCAAAAAATAAATTAACACTTACCGCCGACTATTTTGTGAAGAGTTCTATTGATCTACTTCTCAATTTTGATTTACCCGAAACCACCGGTTTTAACAATATCATCATTAATTCAGGTGAAGTGGAAAACAGAGGATTGGAACTGGCCATTGGCTATCGTGATCAGTTTGGTGATTTCAGCTTCGGATTTTCTGCGAATGCAACATTTTTGGACAATGAGGTAACACAACTTACGGACGGGTTGGATTTTATAGGCAGGAATTCTAGTAATCTCTATGGAAATCAACCAAGAAACAGAGTTGAGGTAGGCAGGCCTATTTCATCCTTTTTTGGTTACAGAGTCGAAGGTATTTATCAATCCCAAGAAGAAATTGATAATGGCCCTACACCTATAGCTGCGGCCCAACCGGGTGATTTGCGTTTTTCAGATGTTAGTGGGCCCGATGGTGTTCCAGATGGTATTATAAACGAGGATGACCAGACTTTTATAGGTGATGCAACACAAGATCTACAATACGGCTTTAGCCTTAATTTAGGTTACAAGGGCTTTGATCTTTCGGCACAGTTTCAAGGTGTAGCAGGTAATGATATTTGGAACGATACTAAATTCAATACAGATACTTATTTTCTTTCTGGTAACCTATCTACACGCGTTTTAAATGCGTGGACACCTGAAAATCCATCCAACACAGTGCCAAGAGCAACAACCGATGCTACGTTCTTCGCACAACCTTCATCATTTTACGTGGAAGACGGATCATACCTTAGACTCAAAAACCTACAGGTAGGCTATTCCTTTTCTGTAGGAACACTAGACCAGATCGGTGTGGGTCTTACAAATGCCCGAATTTATTTTGCAGGACAAAATATTTTTACAATTACCAATTACAGTGGCTATGATCCAGAGATAGGGATAACAAATCCCAATAACAGTAATGCACTTGGCTTTGACAACGTATCATACCCCCAAGCAAGAACTTTAACTGTGGGACTTCAATTAGGATTTTAAAATAAAAATGAGAAAAATGAGAAAACATAATAAGGCCGTTTCAACTATTCTAAAACTAAGTATATGCACTTTCGTGGCATTGCTTTTCACAAGATGTGGTGATAGCTATCTTGAGGATGCTTTGGTGGCTACACAGTTAGAGGATGGTAATTTCTTTGCAAGTCAAGAAGACGCCGTAAGTGCACTTAATGCAACTTATGACCCTTTCCATTCAGGGGGTTATTTCAAATATCACTACATAAGTATAGGTCATATGGCCGGTGACACACGACAGACAGATGGCACTACCCAACCCGCGGAACAGGCTTATCCAGGATTTAAATTCAATGCAGGTACAGGACATTTGATACCTGGTGTATGGAGAGCATGTTACCTAGGTATTCAAAGGGCTAATAATTCTATTGCTGGAATTACGGATATGGACGATGTATTGTTTTCAAATCCTGAGCTAAAACAACAATATATTGCTGAGGCACGTTTTCTAAGGGCATTCTACTATTTTGAACTTGTTCGCTTATATGGCGGTGTCCCACTTATCACTGAAGTATTTGATGGTGATATTACTAATGAAACAGCTATTTTCCCCACCCGTAACAGTGTTGAAGAAGTGTATGCCCAGATTGAAAGTGACTTCATGGCAGGAGCAGACAATTTGCCCAATAGCTATAGTGATGCAGATATAGGGCGTCCAACCGCTGGTGCGGCACAAGCCTTTCTTGGTAAAGCATATTTGTATCAAAAAAAGTATGCCCAAGCAAGGGATGCCTTTAAATCTATTATAGATGGTAATTTCGCAACATATGTTTTGACCGAAAATTTTGGGGAGACCTTCACATTGGCAGGTGAGAACAATGCAGAATCTGTTTTTGAGATTCAATTTCAATCCGGTTTCGGCACCGCATTTGCAGTTCCCGTGAATGAAGCCAATTGGATTGCCAATTGGTTTAATCCTACCGCACAATTTCCGTTCGGTTTTAGAAACTCCGTACCTTCAAAACAAGCAATAGAATTTTTCGAGCAATATCCCGAGGAAGATGCCGAACGTAGATTTTATACTTATGCTAAACCAGGAGACACATGGGGAAGATGGGATCCTGTAGCAGAAGATCCTGTAGCCGCGCAACAATGGCGTGCCAGAAATATATTGGTTCCCTATCCTGACGATCCAGATTTTCAGTTATTGGCCATTCGGAAGCACTCTGGTGGATTTGAGGAACGCGGCGGGTTTAACCAAAATCCCAATAATCATAGAGTAATGCGATATTCAGACGTACTATTGATGTTCGCTGAAGCAGAAAACGAAGTCAACGGACCTAGCGGTGATGCTTATAATGCCATAAATATGGTTAGGCAACGTGCAGGCGTACCAGTTGTAAGTGGTCTTTCAAAGGAAGAATTTTTTGAGCAAATCGTGGTAGAAAGACGACTGGAATTTATGTATGAATTCCACAGATATTTTGATTTACTTCGTTGGGGAAGGGGTGACGAAATGCCAGGTTTTGTGGCCAACAAGAATGAATTGTTACCAATACCCGCAGCACAGGTAACGAACAACCCTAATTTAAATCAGAATCCTGGGTATTAAGCAAATGATTTTTTTAGTTAAGTTTAGTTTAAGGGCTGCTCTCGCTGAGAGCAGTCTTTTTTTAAAACCGTAAAGAAATTGAATTAATACAATTTTAAAAAAGTCTTTTCAGCTTCACCTCTACTAGCAAGATATTTTACAACGACCTTATCGTTGCTCAATAGCACGTTGGTTGTTTCTAAAAAATCAACTGGAACCTCCATGGTGAACATATAGTAGGTTTTGGTCAAAGTCTGTTCGGCGTCTATAAATTCAAAAGAAAGATTTCCAAAATAATCGTAATCCTTAGATATCAGCTTCTTAAAGCCAAGCCCCATGCCGCAGGTAGCAAATTCGATAGCCCTACCTGCTACTTTGCCACTCACAGCTTGATGCCAAACATTCAACCAAGGATATTCTTCGGTTTTCCAAACATAGCCCACCATTAGTTTTTTATAAGGGTTGGTGGCGGTTGCCCATCCAATAGTATCCGATTCAGAAAATATATGGGACGTCAAATAGGTCTTTTCCCGACTGCCAGAAGTTCTTAAATCGATTCGACCATCTGGCAAGATTCCATTGGGCCAATGGAAGGAATCGGCTTCCAAATTGTCATAAGAGGTTCTGGGATAGGCTCCTTTTTGATAGAATCCTCTTCCAGCATTGGTATCGATTCGTAAGTTTTTGGAAGCAAATTCACCACCAAATGTAGGGTGCTGTAAAAAATTATACACCCTGGATATGGGCAAATCGTTCGTAACCGATTCTCCCACTTTTACCAGTGCTTCATTATGGTACAATGTGATTTTCCTCTCCAGACTTAGACCTTCGATCTTTGATTGAAAACTTGTTTTCAATATCTTATTTCCTAGACTATCAATATCGAGGTTATTTCTTTTCCAAATTTGTGCTGTAGGTTCGCCGTATAACCGAATACCCGCATTTTGCTCGCCCTCCGTTGGCATTCCCCAAGTTCCGAGGCTTATAAAGTGTCCTCGAAAATCAAAACCATTTTTATTTATTTCAGGCTGATTTTCTACAGCAAGCGACCAATCAAATGGGTTAACGGGATTGTTCTTAAATTTTAAAGAAGTGATTGCACCTCCGCTTAAGCTTTGAACCAGTTGAAGGTTTTTGTTCTTCAATACAACCGAATCGTTGGTATGTTGCATGCTTTGAGCCTCAACAGAAATCAAGATTAAAAATACGAATAGACTATAACTATTTATTTGTTTCATCCCCTATTTTATTGATTGGCATTGGAGCGTTGGTGTCATCTAGCCATTTAACAATGCTCTCTTTCATTTGGGAAGTAACATCCGGAAACTCTGTACTTAAATCTTCCTGCTCTCCCAAATCATTTTTCAAGTCGTATAGTTCTGTAGTTTCGTCCTCCAAGGACAAAATTAGTTTCATGTCACCTAGTCGTAACGCGGCCTTTGGTCTTCCACCTTGATTGCTAAAATGCGGATAATGAAAATAAAGGGATTCCCTAGTCAAGGTTTCCCCAGCTTCAAAAGCTTTGAGCTTGTTTTCACCATCAATGGTCTGCGGTACATTTTCATCTTCCCGAACAAGTTTCAAGAACGTCGGGAATATATCAATTGTCGATATGACGGACGAATTAACGTACCCCCCTTCCCAATTCCCTTTCCAATAAGCAATCATAGGTACCCGCAAACCGCCTTCGTACATCGTTCCTTTTCCAGACCTCAGCGGATCGTTCACCGTAGGTTTTCTTCCCGCTTCACCGACCGCAAGCCCACCGTTATCCGAAACAAATACTAGCAACGTATTTTCCATCAATCCATTTTCCTCAAGGCTTTTTACAATTTTACCTACCGATGTATCCATCTGTTCTATCATGGCGCCATACACAGGATTAAAGTCGTTTGGTCTTGGATTTTCCTTCATTTTATACTTCGCTACTAATGTGGAATCTCCTTGAAGCGGTAGATGAACGGCGAAATGGGCCACGGTCATAAAAAAAGTGGTATCCTTGTTCTGTTCAATAAATTTTATGGAATTCTGCGTAATTTCATCTGTTATATGCGGTAATTCATAAGCTTCGGTATTGTCACCAATCTTGTACCATTTATAGGTTTCATTTACGGGCAGCAATTCATAATCAAATCCTTCGGTAATGTCAAAACCTTGGAACTTGGGGTCGGATTTTCCAAAAGTTGTATTCTCTCCCAAGTGCCATTTACCTATTAACGCCGTTTTGTAACCATCTTTTTTAAGTTCCTCCGCTATCGTGATTTCATCCAACGGTAGATGGTTCTCATATTCGGCAGGCAATACTGGCGAATCCTCAACTTGTTTCGTGCCATAAAGATAATTCGTCAACCCTACCCTAGCTGGGTAACGACCTGTTAACAGACTTGCTCTGGTAGGGGAACAGACATGACTACCGGCATAGGCATTATCGAACCGCATGCCGTTTCTGGCCAATTCATCCAAGTTTGGGCTCTCAAAATAGGTATTTCCGTAAACGCCAAGATCCGACCATCCCAAGTCATCGGCCACAATCAGTACAATATTTGGTTTACGCTGTGTTTCAATGGGCGAATCCGTGGAATTGTTTTTTTTATATTTACAAGAAGTGATGCAAATTGATAGTATCAGTACTCCTACTATTTTTTTCATGGTCATATTTTAGTTATTGGTTTTTAACCGTATCGTTTTGATTTCAAAAGGTTTGAATTCTAGTTGAATCGTATCGGATACTTTTGGAATTTCGAATAGTATCTTTTCGCTCAAATCGGTTTCAAATACTGTTGTAATATTTTCAGAAAGTACCATAGAAGCGGTGGTAGTTTTTTTCTCAGTCTCGTAGAGTCTTGCTATGAGACCTTTACCATCCTCTGCTTTTTTGATGGTTTGCAATATGATGTTGTCGGGTAGGTTTCTTAAAAGTGATGTCAGTTTTTCTGGATGGGTCGATTTTTCAACACTTTTGGCCAACAAAGGCGTATTGAACATTTTGGCTTTTTGAACCACATTGGCCGTTATTAAATTTCCCCGATGTGGATATAAGGCATAAGAGAATGTTTCCCCATCCAAATCTCCCGATGCTTCATTGTCCCACTTAAGGTTTTTTATTTCCGAATAATCGTGTGGTTTACGCCCGTAAGAAAGAATCAGCCCGATTCCGCCCTCTTTAAGATTGTACCCATAGCGAACGTTATCGAACAGCGCAATTCCATAATCAGCATCGGACACATCTGCCCATTGAAATGCGCATACTGTATTATCAATGGATTTGGTATTCTTTGGGTCAACTCTAGCAATTTTATCATGACCCCATTGAATTCCGTAATGTGCTATATCGGTTTTCAAAGTCATGGGAAATGCTACTTCCAATGCATTTGGTTCTTGCCAATTGGTGGTTGTTGAAAAATCCAGCTGTTTGCTTCCTTTTTTTAAGAGGATAGTTTGATGGATATTGGAATTCTTATACTTTTTTTCCACGTCCAAGGAAGCCGTTAAATAGCTAGCCCTTGGGTTTTGAACAGTAACGCTCATAGGAGATGTCTCGATGGTATTCTCCGAGATTTTTAATCGTGGTACCAACGAACCATTTTCCTTATGGGTTCTTTCATAAAATTTGTTCCAAACCTGCCCTTTCGGAACAAGCTCCTTTTTAACTTCTTTATCAAAATAGCTCGTGATCTCACCATTAGAATTGAATACAATTTTGACTAGTTCATTTTCCAGTGATTTGGTCGTAGCCTTAAGTTCAGTTTCTTTCTTAGTTTTCTTGCCTTCATCCCAATAATATTTTTTAAAGGACATAGGTGCAAGGCTATCGATAGCTATAAACATTTGATTATCGACAACAGTGTATTCGGTAGCCGTACCCGCACTATCTTGCAACTCCAATTCATCGGTATTTGTCACATTGGGGATTTTGGTTACACCATTCATAGTAATTCCAGAGGGATTAAAAACCACAAAACCATCTTTTTCCATGTTCAATTTTTCTGATAGTAGATCAAACTTGGAATCTCTTATTTTTTTAGCCTCATTATCGATCTTAAGAAGACTGTCACGAGCTGAAATCAGGACTTCTGGTACTGCCATGCCCGTAATAATATCATGAAAGTGATTGATCAAAAGTGACTTCCAAAGTTTTTTTGTTTTTTCCCTTGGATAAGAATTGCCGAACTGTTCCGCCATAGCGGACAAAGCTTCCGCTTCGCGTAATCGTTGTTCCACCTTTCTATTTAGGGTTTTTATGCCATTTGCCATTAAAAACGTGCGATGAATCCAACTGGAAGAAAGAATACGTCTGTCAAAGACCGCCAATTTCTCGATATTCTTTTTTTGTTCGGTCATGTAGTCATGAAGGGTAGTCCATTCCGTTTTTGGAAAAGACGGTAGGGAACTTACGCTGCGCTTCAATTCGATTTGGTCTTCGGTACCTCCTCCGCCCCCATCGCCCCAACCAATCAATAATAGCTGGTTATCGGTGACCTCTTTATTCTTGAACTGTTCCCAAGTTCCTTTAAGTCTTCTGGGACCAGGTTCAGGAGCATTATATGTAGTAATGGTTTCTGGGTTTTTTATTCGGTATTTATGGACTGCATCCACAAAGGGATATTCCCAAGCTGGGGTACTCAATCCGTTAACCAAAAGTTTTGAACCATCGATTCCCTTCCATTGATAAAGTGTATGTTCAAATTCAGGTGAAATAGTTCGCATCCCAATTAAATGGTCTAGTCCGAAACCCTGCGCTATTTGGGGCAAAAATCTAGGGAAACCGAAGGTGTCTGGCAAAAAGAGCACATTTTTTTCAACATCCAATTTGTTCTGGTAATAATCCAAACCATAAAGGAATTGACGAACAATACTTTCGTTGCCTGGTAAATTCATATCGTTCTCCACATACGTGCTCCCGTTGGCGATCCATTGCCCTTCTTTCATCTTTGCCATTACCTTTTCAAATAAATAGGGATAAAGACTGCTAAGTCTTTCGTAATGATAGGGTGTTGTAAAAACGTATTTGTACTCGGGATAACGATCCATCAAATAGAGATTGTTCCTGACCAAACGTTCAATTTTTTCATCAGTATGCTGCAACGTCCATCGCCATGCGGTATCCAAATGACCGTGCGCCAAAATTTTTAAAGTAGGTTGATCAATGGATAGGGATTCCAGCTTCTTGTATTTTTCAGAAATTATAGGCAAAACCTGTTCAAGTTTTTGTCTGAATTGACTGGTTCCGCTCAGGTTTAAATCCAAGGCATTCATGGAATAGTCAGCTAATGCTTTGATTTCATTATAACCAACCTCTTCTTCAGAGAGGATCGATTTGGCCTCTATCAACACCCGAAGCTTCCAATAATAGGTATCAATTAAAGGGTCTCTTTCCACCACGCTTATCACCCTGTACCCTCTAGGGGTATCGAAAACTCCGTAGGACTTTAAGCAGATTTTATTGGGTTTGGTGTCATCAAAAATCTGTTCCGTGGCCCAATAAAAATGGTTTCGCAATAAAGCTGCTTTGGATTTGCCATTTACATAGATAGCGGTTTCAGGCCATCCGCTCAATGCCATTTCCATAGGTTTAATACAAAGAAACCTTTCCCAACTATTGATTTTTTTAGGGAGGTCAGGTACAGTAAACCAATAGGTTTCATAGGTATGCCTACCACCTGAAATATAGTTTGCACCGACCTTTTTTGAATTTACCTTATGTGGTTCTTTGAAAGGAAAATCTTCATTCCACCCTTCTTTAAAGTGAAGGCTATCTGCTTTCCAGATGGTTTTGTGCCGCGATTCGCTTAATCGATAGAGGTAGAGAACTTCATGTGCTTCAAAAAAAGGATAGGGCATTACATGACCATCCAAGGCAAGATGTCCACCTTCAAGAGCCAAATGATCTCCATCTGCAGCTCTTCTTATATAGTCAAGAATATCCTCGGATTGTTCTTCTGAAATTTGGGCGCCTAAAAAACTGCTTGATAAAACTATAAGGATAAGGATTGTAAAATTTATATATCGTTTCATATCATCAATTTTGAAGGCTCTATTAGTTACGTCCCTTTTTTGCTGAAGTTGAAATATCCTCAAAAACTATCCTTAATACCTTGTGTTTTCCAAATTGAAAGAGAAAGACAGTTTAAAAACATGAATTTGAGACAGTGTTTAATCCATGAAAGGATAAATCAGGTATGAAAGAAAATACAATTTCGTATAAAGAGAAGTTGACCGAAATCGATGAATACGAAAAGGAACCTGTTCCCAAAAAATCGGTCAAGGGACTCAAGAGCTTTATAGGCATGGTTGCTGGCGAACACATTGCTGGAACTGAATTCATTATTGGGCCCTTGTTCGTATTGCACGGTGTTGCAATGGCCGATATTTTTCTAGGGCTGTTTATCGGTAATTTATTGGCAACGCTAAGTTGGGCATTGATCTGTGCTCCTGCCGCCGTAAAGACCAGACTTACCATTTTTTACCAACTGGAAAAAATAAGTGGTGTTGGTTTAGTGTCCATTTATAATTTGGTGAACGGTCTTTTGTTCTGTGTTACTGCTTCTGCCATGATAGGGGTTTCGGCTTCTGCCATTGGTTTGCTCCTAAACATTCCTGGACCGGGGCTTACCGATTTATACCCAACCAGCTTTTTATGGATCTTGATTATTGCTTTCATTGGCCTGGTCATCACCATCGTGGCAACTTTTGGTTTTGACAGAGTGTCCAGGTTCGCCAATATTTTTGCACCATGGATGCCGCTAATCTTCTTGGCCGCTGGTATTGCCATGCTCCCTTCTCTTGGGATAAATTCTTTGGATAGCTTTTGGGAGATTGGAAGTGAAAAAATATGGACAGGCGTTCCCGCCCAAGGACAGACCAAATATACGTTTTGGCATGTCCTCATTTTTGCCTGGCTCTGTAATAGTTCCATGCACATTGGTCTTGCGGATATGTCGATTTACAGATATGCAAAAAAATCATACTACGGACTGGCTTCGGCATTTGGAATGTTCATAGGCCATTTTATGGCGTGGATTGCCTCTGGAATTCTCTGCGCTGTGGCATTGCAAGCTGGAAACTCAAATCCCACTCCAGGCGAAATAGCGTTTATGGGTGCTGGGCTTTCGGGGGCAATCTGCGTAGTCGTTGCTGGCTGGACAACCGCTAATCCAACTATTTATAGAGCGGGACTTGCCATACAGGCATTATTGCCAAAATTCAAACGCTGGAAAATTACGATGATTGTTGGAATCACAGCAACAATTCTGGCTTGCTCTCCTATTATCATCAGTAAACTGGATCAGTTTTTAGGTCTGTACGCTCTGTTAGCCTCTCCCGTAGGTGCAGTGGTCATTCTCGATATTTTTCTATTTCCTAAAATTGGTCTGCAATCCAACCTGGCATCCTTTAAAAATATCAAAGTGAATTTTTCGGTATTGGGTGCATGGGTAATTGCAATTGCCGCAAGTTACTTCATCTACGAATATACCAATGCTGATTTTTACTTCTTCGTTGCTGTACCGGGATGGATAATAGGTGGTATTTGTTACCTGTTCCTAGCTTTCATACAACAAAATTATATGATGAAAAAGGAAACCATCGAGTTGACTTCAACCGTTAAATAAAAAAATGAAAGTAGTAAAACTAATATCGTACGTAGGCCTTATTTTAACGCTAGTTCCATCATTTTTGGTGTTCATGCAAGTTTTAGAGTTAGAGCTTTACAAGAACTTAATGTTTTTAGGAACACTTATTTGGTGCGCAACGGCTCCTTTTTGGATAAATAGGACAAAAAAGAATTAAAGCTATACAATGAAGATACTTTGGGGTCGGGTATTGCAATAGAAAATACTTTTCCTGTGAGGCTTCGAAGTGAACACCACTCAACCTATATAATACAATGCTTATTTTTTAATGGAGAAAATTCGCAAGAATGTCATGAGAATCTTTAATTACTTTAAAAGTACGATAGCATCAGACAAGGTTGGCTTTCTGAATATCTTGATTGTAGCAATTTTAATGATGTCGTTCACCCAGGATTCGACTTTTAAAGATTATAATTCATGGAGTGGTTTGAGAAAGCTACCAGAGCTGGCCAAAAGCAATTACAAAAGACCAAACATACTTTTAATTTTGGCTGATGATTGGTCTTATCCACATGCCAGTGCATATGGTGACAAGGTAATCAAAACTCCAAACTTTGATAGGATTGCCAAAAATGGTTTTCTTTTCACCAATGCTTTTGCGGCATCTCCTTCTTGTACACCATCAAGGGCCGCTCTATTGACAGGACGATATCCGCATGCATTGAAAGAGAGTGGAAATCTCTGGGGAACACTTTCCAAATCCTATCGCAATTATGTAACATTATTGGAAAAGGCTGGCTACATTGTTGGTTTTCAAGATAAAGGATGGGGGCCAGGAAACTATGAGGCTGGTGGATATACTCGAAATCCTTCAGGACATGAAGAGGCAAATTTTGATCACTTCTTTAAAAATTTAAAAGGTAACCAACCCTTTTGTTTTTGGTTCGGTACCAGAGACCCCCATAGACCGTATGCTTCAGGTTTGGGAATTGAATCAGGTATGGATGTAGATGCTGTCTCACTTCCTGATTTCTATCCAAAGGATTCCATCATTAAAGCGGACTTATTGGACTATTACTACGAGATACAGCGATTGGATTACGACCTTGGGCGTATTCTGTTTAGATTGGAAAGAACCGGTATGTTGGAAAATACGTTGATAGTGGTCACTAGCGATAATGGAATGCCCTTTCCCCGCGCTAAAGCCAACTGTTATGATTTAGGTACAAGAGTGCCTTTGGCTATCTCTTGGGGCAATAAGCTGGAAAAAGGCATAGTAAACGACAATTTCATCAATCTAATCGACTTGGCACCAACATTCCTAGAAGCTGCACAAATCACTGTTCCAAAAAGTATGCAAGGTGAGAGCCTTTTGTCCTTACTTCTGGGAGAGAAAAAATCCTATTCAAAAAATCATGTTTTCTTGGAACGCGAAAGACATGCTTACGTTAGAAAAAGTAATCTATCTTATCCCATAAGAGCTGTAAGGGATAGTAGCTATCTCTTTGTACACAACCTTTTTCCAGATAGATGGCCGGCTGGTGACCCACTAAGAAAATCATTGTTAAAAAGTTTTGGTGATATAGATGACAGCCCTTCAAAACAGGCTATGTTAAAAAAAAGGGAAAAAAGTGCAATCTATCGAGATTTCTTCCAGTTATCGACTTCCAAAAGACCGGAATTTGAACTGTACCATATACCCTCAGATCAATATCAGACAAATAATTTGGTAGGGCAGCAGAAATACAATGGAATCGTCGAGGCATATAGGAAGCAATTAAGAAAATGGCGCACGGAAACCCAAGATGTAGAAATTTCAGAGAAGACAACTCCATTTGACTTCTACCCCTATTTCGGAAAAGATAACAACGTAATTGAAAGATAGCTTACTGTTAAATGAAGTGGGCTACTCTATCTTCCATGACGCAATTTATTGAAATTAAGAACTCTCATTTTTTGCCATTTGAAATAAGTGGTACAGCTCCCACCCCTTCAAAAGTCATTTTTATGGGCTTTATAGTGCCATCATCGTTAAATTCCATTTTATCAATACAAACAACTCTATGGTTTCGATGTTCGTTGGGTATGGGTCTACGATGATAAACAATGTACCAATCATCTGTATCTGGCATATGCAGTACCGAATTATGTCCAGCGCCTGTGGCAATATTAGGGTCAGATTCTAAAATAGTCGCTATCCTATCAAACGGACCGAACGGTCTATCTGCAACGCCATAGGCTACTTTGTAAGAATCTTTTCCCCAACTGCCTTCGGACCACATCATGTAATATTTCTCCTCACGGTAGAACATTAATGGGCCTTCAACATAATTTTCTGGTGTAATCTCCTTTACAAGTTGTCCGTCTTCAAACGGTACCAAGTCCGTAAAATCATCATTTAACTTTCCAATGTTGCATCGGCCCCAACCACCATATACAATATAGTAAATCCCATCCTTGGCTTTAAAGACAAACTGATCTATCGGTTGGGCTTTGTTCAAAACCTTACCGATCAATGGTTTGCCAATATGATCGGTATAGGGTCCTTGCGGTTTTCTGGATACCGCAACGCCGATTCCACCCACTTCCGTACTATCATGTTTTTGCGGATCCCACCAATGACTGTCGGGAGTCTGAATATCGTTGGCGCTGAAAAAGACAAAGTATTTTCCATCTTTTTCAATTGCCGAAGGTGCCCATAGCTCATTGTTTATCCATGCCACGTTCTTGGGTGTTACTATGTTCTCATGCTTTTTCCAGTTGACCAAATCCTTGGAGGAAAAGGCATCCATAAAATCCTGTTTTTTTACAATTCCCGAAAAAGTGGGAAATATCCAGTATGTATTATCGAAGATTACGATTTCTGGGTCGGCGTACCACTCTTTTAATATGGGATTGCCAGTTTTTACTTCTTGTTGTGCATTGATTTTTACAGAAATGGATAAGAAAATAATCAATAAAAAGAATCTGTAATATGTCATGGTTGAATGTGTTATTTAAGTTAAGTCGAGTTCGCTAAAACTTCAGAATCTTGAAAATGAACTACTACCGCAATTAAAAGATTACACCTACATAATAGCTTTTGATTTACAAATCCATCGTTTTAGCTCAACACATTTTATGATTTTCGTTAAGAATTAGTTAAAAAACTGATAAACCCCATAACAATGAAAACAAAAATTACTTTACTGATTTTTTTCCTTTCCTTATTCGTTGTACATGCACAAATACAGGTAACAGAAGGAACCACGATTTCCAACAATCCTAATATTATAGGATGTAATAACAACACTACCCTTATAGAAGAACCTTGGAACAACGAGAATAGAATATCATCATTGATTGAGTCAAGAGTGACGAACCTACGCTTTCCTGGCGGAACGGTATCCGAGAACTGGGATTACAGAAACGATACTTTTTTCCCTGCCAAAGGAACTTCAGGTAGTGAGGATGGTTGGGTAGACCCCACACAAATGATAGGGTTTGTAAAATCGATTATAGAAAACGGAACGGGAAAGATCAACTCCATCGAAAATTTTTCAAAAGCACAAGAAGCCAATGATTTTCAGCCCGTGTACGTTATGAACATGACCACTCCGGGTCTAGATTATTATGCCGAGAAATTCAGTGTCCCAGAGGATAGTGAAACTTTTCAACCCTTGCAACCAGATTGGTGGCGGGCTTTTGAGGACAGGTTGCAACGTAATTTAGAGATGTTGAGGCGTGCCGAGGCAAGTGGAATGCCCGTTAAATTTATAGAACTGTCCAATGAGGTATATTTTGGTGCTGGAAAATATCAATTCTTGAATTTTCAAGGCTTTAGGGAAGACAATGCGGGATTCGGTTACCCTGAAGCATGCCATTACTTTATAACCGAAATAAAAAAGGAATTTCCGAATGCCAAATTCTCTGCCGTGGCCTACTTCGACACAGAAGGTTCTGAAGGAAAACGGAAGGACTTTTGGAACGGCTACGTCATTCCTAGATTGGATAGAAATCTGGTCGACGCGCTTACCATGCATGCGTACATAGAGTCAAATCCCAACCAAACGGCAACAAATCAGGCTGAATTGAATACGATGTTAGATTCTTTTCGTACAGTATTCGACCAAGCAAAGATCAATACCGATTTTGCCAATGTGGTAACTGCCGCTAATTGGGACGTTTGGTGGACAGAGTACATGCCCAATTTTTTTAATATCGGTGCTGGAGTCAACCAGGATAGGTTCAGTTGGGAAAATGCACTGGTCGTAAATTATAACATTGCCAGTTATCTCGAATTGCCATCCTCAGAACTTTTACAGATGCATGAGTTCAGTGGGATGACTACCAATAATGGAGGCATAAATGCCGTTGGTCGTGCAATTTCTTTGGCCAGTTTGGCTACTTCCGGAATGGATCAACGGCAAGAATTGTCTTTTTCTGGAATTTCCAACCTTGCTGGAACAAATGTTCCAGAGCTATTTGGTTTCTCATTTTCGGACAATAACAATAAAAACTTTTGGATTACCAATGCGAGCGGAGAGAATAAAACATTGGATATTTCCAATTTGGGGTTTTCAGGTAAAGTCATGTACCAATCCGCCGGTACGCTGGGGAGCAAAAACGATCCGATGGAAACAGTCATTCTACCTAATGGTACCATCGAACTTCCGCCTAATTCCATAACCACATTGTTGACTACTAACCTACCCGATATTCAAGTGGTTGCAGGAGTTGATTTAACCCTGGAAGATGGTGGTACATTCGATTTTGGAACCTTACGGTTGGGGAGCAATGGCGTTGTAAATGATTTTGAAATCACAAATTTAGGAGGTGGCAATCTCAATCTTTCGAACATTACCATTGATGGAGCAAACGCAAACGATTTTCAGATTACGGTACAGCCCAGCACATCTTTGGCCAATAGGGAAAATACGATTTTATCCATTAAATTTGAACCTACCGGTGATGGTACACGCGCTGCAACAGTGAACATTGCCAACAATGACCCGGATGAGTCCCCATTTAGTTTTACCTTAACGGGAACAACATCACGAGCCTTTGCTTTTAATCGATTGGATGTTACGGTGATTGCAGATGGTTTCAAGGACATTCCATATAACGGCAATGATTCGGGAAAACAGAATACCGGATTGCGTTTGACTTCTTTTGGAAGGGTCAAAGATACAAACGGCAACAGCCTTTACACAATTTGGAGGGTAAGGAACTCATCAGAAGAGAACAAACAGGTAGTTCTAAAATCTGTCGACAACAGTTTTGATTATCCATTTACCATCAAGAAAAACAAAGAAGCTTTTATCCGAAGTACGTACATCACCAATAGTGCAACGCATAAATTATTCTTTGAGGGAAACAATCTGGACACCAAAGCTTCTAGCCAAACTAGTTATGCAGATGGGAGAACTGTTTTTGTTGCCAAGAATGGAAACGTAGGTGGAGCAAACCCACCAGGAAGTGTAAGTTCATCCAACGGCGCATTTACCATGGATGCTTCAGGGTCTGGAATTAATGGAACCTCGGACCAATTTAGATTTATCTATGAAAGACTGGAAGGTGATTTTGAATTTACCACAAAACTATCAACGGTACCACAGACAGGAATTTTTGGAATTATGGTGCGTAAATCAAATGTTGCGGACAGTGAAAACCTGTTTCTGGGATTATCGGACGCAACAGCATTGGTACTTCAACAAAGAACAATGCGTGGCATTGAAACAGAACAAATTTCTACAGTAAGTGCATCTGCACCAATATGGTTAAAGGTCGACCGCTCTGGGAATAGGTTTACTGCTTCGTATTCAACAGATGGGATAGCTTTTGAAGTTCTGGAAAGCACCATTGTTGTATTTCCTTTTGAGGTATCATTGGGACTTGCAGGCTCAAGTACCATTAATGGTCAGCTTGCTACGGCTGTTTTTGAAGAAGCTGTCATAGTTCCAGACTCAGGGCAGCCTGAACCGGATATAGCCCTTTATGATGCAGGAACAAACACTTTGATAGCGAGCGGTTCCTTGGATTTTGGCCTTATTGATTTAAATACTTCCAAGACCAAGACTATAAATGTGACAAATGTAGGTACAGCTTTATTACAGCTCAACAGTATTGTGGTAGAAGGGCCCGATGCACAACTTTTTACCTTTCAGAACCAAACTGGCAATACATTGGAGCCTGGAGCATCTGCTGCATTGGAAGTAACGTTTACTGCTTCGCAATCCAGTTCAAGAAGGGCGAGTTTGATTATTGAAAGTAATGACCCCGAAGAAGCAACGGTTACATTATCGCTGAACGGTCAGGGACCTGGGAACCTTTTGAGTAATGGGGATTTTGAAGACCCATCAAAAACGCCTTGGACAAATGCAGGAACGGTTGTAGATGATCAAACCAATGCGAGGTCGGGCAGTAAAGCACTTCGCTTGTTTTTACCGCAGGACACGCCCGAAGGTTCACGCTTTTTTGGTGCGGTACAAACAGTACCTGTACAACCATTGGGACAATACTCGGTACAAGGTTATTTTAAAGGAGAACGGACTTCTGAAACGGGCGCTTTCCGGATTTTAATAAAGTTTTTGGATGCGGGCAACAATGAAATTGGACAGGCTACCTCTAATTTCTTTGCCAACTCGCCCAGTTATAAATTGATGACGACCAGCTTTACCACTCCCGAGGGCTGTACACAGGTAGAGGTAACGCCTCAGATTTTGGCAGCTACAGGAACTGCATGGTTCGATGATATTGAAATGGCGGACAATAGCAATAGCGAACCCACAAGTATTCTAAGAAATGGTGATTTTAATAGCGGTCAAAAAAGTCCATGGACGAATGGCGGTACCGTAGAAACAGATATTGTGAATGCACAGGGCGCCGAAAGTCCGATCATGCGACTTTTCCGTTCTTCGAAAGGCTTTAGCGGATCTAGACAATTGGTAAAAATCAACGAGGGTAGTACGTACAACTTATCAGGAAAAGTTAAAAGGTCGCTTACCGAAGGATTCTCTCGATTTTTTGTTCAATTTGTTGATGAAAACGGAAGTTACATTCAAGATGGAAATGGAAAGAATATTACCAAGGCTACTCAATTTGGCAGTTTTGGTGGTGTGGACCTAACCTATAAATTCATTGGTTTGAACAACATTGTTCCGCCTACTGGCACAGCAAATATGGAGATTAACCTTCAGCTTTTCAACGGCACTGGCTCTGTATGGTGGGAAGATATCAGGTTAGAAGAAATACTTCCTGCTACAAGCAGTACGGCACTAAGAGCTTCGATTCCTATAGAATCCATCGATTCTGACGGGCTATTTGCATTGTATCCCAACCCAGCATCAGAATACGTAACGGTTTCTTTTTCTGAGTTACAACGGGAATCTGGGCTTACAAAAGAAATTATAAAAGTTCGGATTTATGATATGACGGGAAGAGTAATAGCAAGTTATTCGTATGGTCCAAATCAATTTGCAAAAGATAGCATCATCGTGCCTGTGGAAACACTGGAAGAAGGACTGTATATTTTTAAGATTGGTTTTGTAAATGGTGATACCGAAGAAAAACTCCTTCGGATAAATTAAGATTTGATTGATTAGCGCGGCAACCCATTGAACGATACAACATGTTCAATGGGTTTCTTTTAATTTTTAAAAAAAGTATTTATGAGGATCCATTTCTTTTCTTTTGAGATTCTATTAGTTCCATACCTGTATGAATTCAAGTCATAATTGTGGAGCACTTATATTATCGGTATAGTTCTTTTTTCCTTTTTCCGTGATTTTATTTCTTACGCACTAATTGATGGCGATTTTGTTACCGGACAGTAAGCAAACGCTGTAAAACTGTTGTTGGAAAGAATATCTAAATAACGAAATGATAGTAAAAATAAACCTCAATCCATTATAGGTGTGGTATCGTATTAAACTAATTATTCAAAAAACCTATTTTATGGATAAATCATTAACTTTAAATCACGAAAGCAAATTTGACATAATGCTTTGATTTAGCATTCACTAATCGTCAAAAAAAATAAACAATTAGCGAGCAACCGACTTTAACCAGCCTCCCAACTGCGGGTTCAAACCTCAGTAAGGTCACTGGAACGGTTATTAAAGAAAGACAAAACCCTGCCAATTTAATAATCGGCAGGGTTTTACTTTTTTGAAAATCATTTTATAATGAATTATTGAAAAATTCTTAAAAGGCCATTGACCTAATAGTGCCAACGGCCTTATCAAAAACTAAACTAACTCAATATACTTAACTACTTATCTTCTACTGATCGATCTCAAATCAATACCCAGGATTCTGCGTAATGACTCCATCGGTTGCCAGAATTTCGGAGATAGGAATAGGAAACACATGATAATTGGCATTTATTGTTTCTCCCATTTCCGCATCTACGGTACCTGTTCTTACCAAATCAAACCATCGTTGTCCCTCAAAGGCCAGTTCCAAGCGTCTTTCATCTAGAATAGCTTGTTTAACCTCGGCCTGTGAACTTATTGTCCCTATCAAGCTATTTAGGCCCGCTCTTGCTCTTATATCGTCCAATAATGGAAGTACCTCTGCTGCAGGAGCACCATTTTCATTTAAGGTTTCCGCATATAAAAGGATAATATCCGCCAATCTTATTTCTATCCAATCATGGTCAGGCCCTAAATCACCTTCTTTAGGAAACTTTACAGCTGTCAATCCATCATCGTTAAGTGTTACCGCCCTTCTTAAATCGGTTCCACCACCGCTGGCATCGCTCGCATCAAAAGCGGCAATCAAATCCGCATCTACCGGAAAATCGGATTTTGAATCATCCCCTACAAACCAATTCCAAAAACGGGAAGCAGGACTATATTCATCGACTATTGACCTTTCTATCTGTGTTGAAAATATAATCTCTGAATTCTCTACCTCATTTTGTGCCCCAAAAATCTCATCAAAGTTTTCTTTTAAGCTAACTCCTGCCGCTTCCGCTCCGTCCACAACAGCAGCCAGAAATGGTTCTGCATTGGCATAATCGCCCCTGAAGGAATATACCTTGCCCAATAGGCTCTGAGCCGCAAGGCTAGAAGCTCTTCCATCAACAATTTCAACATCCAAAGCTGCGATGGCGTCTTCCAAATCTGGGATGATCACATTATCATATACTTCCGAAGTAGGTCGTCTTACCAAAATAGAGGTATCTGTAAAGTCTGGATCCGGAGATAGATTTACCGTGATATCCCCAAAAACCTGTACGAGCTTGAAATAGGACAACGCCCTTAAAAACTTGGCTTCACCTATCTCGGTAGCATCCGAGGAATTTTCAATGACGATATTCGTACTTAATATTGACCTGAACAATGCGGTGTAAAAAGGCCCAAAAAAATCATCTTCCATAACGGGTAAGCCATTATCGTATTCATCAAATTCAGTGTATGGCGGCTCAAACATAAATGCATTATCTGATCTGAACTCACCCATTATTGCCATGGGTGTTACCGCACCAAGCTGATAGTAATATGCGGCATTCAACACTCCACTAAAATCCGTTAAGGAATCAGCTTTGGCTTTATTGGGTGGAACTTGATCTAAATCATCACCACATGCTGTTATCAGGAACAATAATCCGATTGATAGTTTATATATTGTTTTCATTTCTTTTTTTTAAAAATTAACGTTCAAACCAAGTGTAAAGCTTCTAACAATTGGACTTGCACCTACTTGTGCCCCATACGTTGTAGGGCCTAAATAATCACTACCGGCCGTTTGCACACCTTCCGGGTTGTAAGAGGTGTAATCATCACCCCAGAGATACAGTAAATTGGTTGCCGCAACGTACAGTCTGACATTGTTTACGCCCACTTTTCCAGTAAGTTCTGGATTAAGCGTATAGCCGATGGTAAGGTTTCGCAACGCTACGTATGAAGCATCTTGAATATAAGCATCGGTCTGAAACCTTTTACCAATGTAAAATTCGCCGTTATTATCGGCGATACCATCCTCATTGGCGTCAAAACTGTCCACTAATCTACCTCCAAATTCCGACCCATAATAATGGGGGTCGATATTGTAAACCTCTCCTCCATGTGCCCCTTGAAATTGGAACGACATGTCAAAAGCTTTGTAATTGATTGAACTGTTTAAACCCCAATAAAAATCTGGTGTATTCTGACCAATTTTGACCAAGTCTCCGCCATCTTCAACAGTTCTGGTATTATCGATAACCCCATCACCGTTTTGGTCTACCACATACGCTGTACCTGTTCTATTGTTGGGATTTCTCGTACCATCCTCCAAATAAATCATTTCAACGTTTCCGATAGTCTCCAATCCCCACATTTCACCGATTTCACCACCAACATAATTTCTAAATACCGGACCTCTTCCACTTTGCCCGTAAACTGCTTGGGGCAATTCGGTTAGGCCACCTAAATCGGTTATTTCGGTTTCAACTGTAGCTAAGTTGGCCCCAAAATTCCATGAGAAGTCTTCATTGTTCACTACTTTTGCATTCAATTCAAACTCGAAACCAGAACTTCTCACATCACCCGAATTTAATATTACTGAGCGAGTCCCTAGTACTTCCGAAACACTTTGGTTGATTAAAATGTCTTCAATATCCGAAGTATAGTAATCCACACCTAATCGAATGCGATTGGAAAAGAATCCCAAATCAATACCATAGTTGCGTTCTGTATTGGTTTGCCACGTCAATTCTGGATTCTCCACATTATCGGGAATCAAGAAGCCAATCCCATAAACCGTGGGTTGTGGCTCCAAAAGTCTCAAGGCACTGAACGACCCCAAGAAGGAAGTGGTCCCTAAAGAGCCCATGCTAAATCTTGGTTTGAAAATACTTACCCATTCTGAAAGAGGCTCCCAAAATGCTTCATTATGAAGGTTCCAACCCACAGAAAGCGCTGGGAATGTCTCGAATCTTCTATTTGCTCCAAAACGGGAATCCCCATCCCTTCTTAAGGATACAGAGAATAAGAAACGATTGTCATACGTATAGTTAATTCTTCCAAAAACACTTTCCCGTGCCACAGTTTCATCTCTTTCCGTTACTGTAATATCCTCAGGCTCGAACAATTCGAAATTTTGAATTTCTGTATCTGGCACATTAGTACCCGATAAGGCAGTCCCTATAAATTTGTTGGTTTGAAATTCAAGACCCAATACAGCGGATATGTCATGCTTGCCAAAGGTTCTTGCAAAGTTCAAGGTAGTCTCACTCAATACCGAGAACTCCTTTAAATCCGTTTGGTTCATGTAGGTTTCGGTAGACCTTGCCCTGGAATCAAATCCCAATAGTCGGTGTTCATAAAATTGGGTATCCCTTAAATCACCACCCAAAACGGTTTTTATATTCAGCCCATCTATAATTTCATATTGCAAATAAGTGCTAATGTTCCCAAAAAATGTTCTTTCCCAACGCTCGGTATTATCAAGTTTGGCTGCTGGACCGGCATCACCAGAACCACCAATACCATTATTCGCCCTACCGTAGTGCCAATCTTGAGCGGCCATACCGGGCTGTAGCTCAGAGATACTACTTGCTTCGTATGTAGAACCTCTAAAACCATTATCAAACGGATCTAGCCCCAAGGCCTGTGCCTGCTGATCTAATTGTTGGACAAAGGCAATGGATTCTTCTGTGTGGTAAATAGGATGCACACCATACGCCCTTAAAAGATCCCTCATATCATGACCAAGAATGTCCCTATGGGATTTAAAACCATTGAAGCTAATGCCTGTTCTAATCTTCTCTCCCAGTTTAGCGTCGATGTTCAAACGTGCGTTCAACCGTTCAAAGCCTTCGGTAATGATGACACCTTCAGCATTTTGATAGCCAAGCGAAGCAAAGTAGTTCACATCGTCCGTACCCCCACTGACACTAAAGTCATGACTCATAATACTACCATTTTGAAAAAGCCAATCCTCTGGGCTTATGGCACCAGGTGAATTTTCATAGGCATTTAACCTATATTCTACAAAATCGGGATCAATTTGGGAAAGGTCCCAATTCCCGGCGGCAATTTCCCTTCTCGATATCTCTGCCCACTCGGGCCCTGACTTGAGAATATTGTCTCGATACTTACTTGAGGTGCTGGTAAAGGCATTGTAACTAAAACTTACTTTACCGGATTTTCCTTTTTTAGTTGTAATCAAAATCACACCATTTGCACCCCTAGAACCATAAATAGCGGCCGAAGCTGCATCTTTCAACACTTCCAAACTCTGTATGTCGTTAGGGTTAACGGTTGCCAAACTTCCTGAAATTGGATACCCATCGACAACTATCAACGGGTTTGAATCACCTGATATGGACGATGCTGCCCTAATCTGAATTTTAGGGTCGGCACCTGGTGATCCATCCTGATTTTGAATTAAAACACCTGGTAACTTACCTGCCAAAGCATCATCTACCCTAGTTGCTTGAATACCTGCGATTTCTGAACCATCTACCTTGGCAACGGCCCCGGTCAATGAGGATTTTTTTCGCGTACCATATCCGATGACAACCACTTCGTCCAACACTGAGGTGTCCTCCAATAATGTAATGTCCACTGTTGTTTGATCAGTAATTGTAACTGTTTTCGCTCCATATCCTATGTATGAGAACTGTAGCGTTTCTCCACTTGAAACAGTAATGGCATAATTTCCATCAAAGTCAGTTTGAGTTCCTCTTGTTGTGTTCAATACTATAATATTAGCCCCTGGTATGGGTGTATTGTTCACATCGGTAACAGTACCCGTTACCGAAATTTCTTGGGCAAATAGCTGTATGTTGACCAGCAACACCACAACCATAATTAGTTTCCTTCTTAAATTCATTTGTTGTTCCGTTAATTTCAAAAGTTTAGTTAATCGCATGTCCCTTTTGGGAATGCTTACAAATCCGTTCAGCGTTCCACATTGAGTCTACAAATTTTAAGGAATCAGATTACTTTTGAATTCATCTAATTTGCATGCATATAATGTGTATTTGTTGAATTATACTTCCCTCCTACAAGAAGTAATCAATAAAAGGATAGACGTGCACCTATTCCTTTTTTATGCAAAATTTAGTTTCATAGAGATAGCGGTTGAAGTTGCTTGTTTATTATTGTTTTCAGTGGTTTACCAATTTGGTTTTCCAAATTGGTAAACCAAATATATGTTATCAAAGGGTTAAAAAAAAATCATTTTAGTATTTAAATGTTAAAATTTTAGGGAATCGATACTTTTGTTAAGTCTTATTGCTAAATGATTAAACAAAGCTTATTTATCGAGACAATAATTTCACAAAGTCTTTATGAATCGTACAAAAAATGTCAATTAAAATCACAGTATTTTCGCATATTCTTCACAGGAACAAATGAGTAGGATATCTACTTTTTTCAGCACTATTATTAATGTTTTTTTTATTTCAAATACGGTTATTTCTTAATAAAATGATATTTATTATTGCTATAAACCGGAGAGAAACCGAATTGGATTTTGTGAAGGTCGTGGCTATTATTTTAAGTTTAATGCAATAGTAGTACTTGGACAAAGTTTTTTGGGCAGTTTCATGAATTCTGCAATCGTCGAAAAGTAAACTTTAACTGATTGTTCTTTTAAATACTTAGTAAATTAGTTATAAAAAATAGGAGAAAATCGATGTATTTAAAATTGGTTTACCAGATTGGTTTACCAAAAATACATATATTTGTAATAGTATTAAGTTCTTAACCCGAAAGTGGATGTGGAACTATCAATTACTAGTCATTATCCTCTGAGAAGTCCTCAAGCATTAAGAACTTTTGAGGCCTAAAAACAATAAAAATTCAAATTAAAACATGGCTAAAAAATTAGTGACCTTTGGTGAAGTAATGATGCGTTTATCTCCTCCTGGATATTCCAAATTTGCTCAAGCATCCTCTTTGGAACTAGCTTATGGAGGTGGTGAAGCAAATGTTTCAATTTCTTGTGCCTACCTTGGCATGAAAGCGGCTCACGTGACCCGGTTTCCCAATAATGCCCTTGGAAAAGCGGCTACGCAATTTTTGCGCAAGCATTGGTTAAGTACTGAACATGTTATTTATGGCGATACCATGATTGGTAAATACTTTTTGGAAAAAGGAGCTGTTCACCGGTCGAGTGAAGTAATCTACGAAAGAGAAGGGTCCTCTTTCTCGGCAATAAAACCATCAATGATCGATTGGGAAATTATACTTAAAGATGCAGATTGGTTTCACTGGACCGGAATCACCCCGGCCATTTCAGAAGGTGCCGCCTTATGCTGTTCGGATGCCATTACAACAGCAAACCGAATGGGCGTTAAAGTCTCTGGAGATATCAATTCACGGGACAATATGTGGAACTATGGAAAAACCATGCAAACAGTGATGCCAGAATTGGTACAAAATTGCGATATCGTCATTACAAGTAGCCGTGGAATTCATGAGCTATTCGGTACAGGGGAATCGAAAGATAAATTTCGCACAGCCGCCGAAAAACTTATGGACAAATTCCCGAAAATTGATAAAGTGGTGGGGAAAACCAGAAAATCAGTAAGTGCATCGCACCAACAAATACACGGTAAAATGTGGAATGGGTGCGAATACATAAAAACAGAGACTCTAAATATTACACCCGTTATTGACCGGGTTGGCACCGGTGATGCCTTTGCCGCTGGCTTAATCTATGGATTGTTGCATTATGATACTGATGAACAGGCCTTAAATTTCGCATCTGCAGCATGTGCACTTAAACACACCGTTCCTGGGGACGTAAATTTGGTATCATTGGATAATGTTACAAGTTTAATGGCTGGAGACACTTCGGGAACGATAAAAAGATAGTGTTAGATTTCTTAAAACCACGAAATATGAGATTTTGCCATTGAATGAAAAGCACTAGTCCAGCTAAACGAATAATTTAAAGTACTTATTTTATTGATAAACTAGCAATATTGAACAATGAAGGTAAATATGATGTATCACCTTGATTAAGAGTTCATAAATCGTTAACAAGAGAATAGAAAGAATATGATTCGGTCTTAAAAATCAACAAATTTTCAACACTTGAACAAATTGAACTTTTAAAGGCCTTAACGGGTTGATTTTGAATCCCATCTAAATAAATGTCTGACCATTCAAACGTAAACTATCCTATTTATTAACGGCTATACCATTTTCTAGCTTTAAATGAAATACTACTATTATACTCAATAACTAGTGTCATCCAATTTAACCTTGCCATGGAAGGTTTTGTACAAAAAGAGGAAATAGCCAGCTAAGAGTGGTGCTCCAATAAGTACGATAGTTAACATAATACCCAATGATTTTTGTGAAGAAGCTGCATTATAAATAGTCACGCTGTGCAATGGGTGTATTGTAGAAGGCAACAAAACGGGATATAGCTGAAAAGCAACCAGCATCAGTAAAAATGCCATGGTCAATGATGAAAATACCAGAGCATTGGCATATTTTTTCTTGGATACAAGTCGAGGTATGTTGGCCACCGCTAAAAATGCCAATACTGGTAAAACAAAGAATATTGAATTTTCTTTAAACTTATCGGTAACACCAGGAATAAATATTAAGGTGTAAACGGAGGTAACAGCAAAACTGATGATGAAAAAAATCATTCCTTTTTTTAATAAAAAGGTTAATCTGGCATGTAAACGTCCCTCTGTTTTTAATAATAAAAAAATAGCACCTTGCGTCATAAAGATAGATAAGGTTGTTAAACCGATCATAATGGCATAAGGGCTTAAGAAAGAAAAGAAGATACCGCCCTTATAGCTAAAGTTTTCTCCTATCTCGAAACCTTGTACTATATTTCCAAGAACAACGCCCAATAAAAAGGCGATTAATATGTTGGACGTAAAATAGACAATATCCCAAGTTTTTCTCCACCATTTCATTTCTTCGGCACTTCGGAATTTTATCGCTGCAGAACGTAAGACCAGCAACATTAAAAACAACATAAAAGGAATATACATGGCAGATAACATGGTAGCGTACATAACAGGGAATCCTGCAAACAATGCTCCACCACCAATAATAAGCCATACTTGATTGGCATCCCATAGAGGGCCTATGGCATTAATGGCTATACGCCTGCTTAAATCTTTCCTAAAAAACAGATGCCATGCCCCAGCACCATAATCGAACCCTTCTAAAATAGCATACCCTGAAAATAATAATCCGACTACCAAATACCAAAGTGTGGGATAATCTATACCTAAAAATGTTTCCATCTGATTTTGTTTTCAAATAATTTCCAATGCATTTTTAGCTTCATCATAAGGTCCATGTTTTATTTTTTTATTCATCGAATAAATAAACAAGAGAAAGAGTATGGTATACACCACTAAAAATAATATTAGAGAAAATAATATTTGATTTGATGATACCTCTTGCGAAAAGCCCTCACTTGTTCTTAAATGCCCATAGACAATCCAAGGCTGCCTTCCCATTTCAGCGGCAAACCAACCCACTTGATTGGCTATCTGGGGTAAGATCACTGATAAGGCAAAAATCTTCAATAGCCATTTTTTATCGAACAGTTTGCCTCTCCACCATAAAAAACTCGCATATAATGTGAGCCCAATTAAAAACATCCCAATGGAAATCATAATGTGATAAAACTGAAAAACAGCATTTACCTGACTTGGTCTATCTTCTTCGGGAAATGCATTTAGACCTGTAATGGGTTCGTCAAATTTTTGATGTACCAAAAAGGATAAACCGCCCGGTAACTTAACACCTGTGACTTCTTTGGTTTTATTATCCACCCAACCAAAGAGATATAAATCTGCTGGTGCCGAAGCTTCATAATGACCTTCCATAGCTGCTAGTTTAGCTGGTTGGTTTTCTGCAACACCTTCGGCCGAACTATGACCGGATACTAATTGCGTTAACGAAATCACTGTAGCAACACCTAACGCTATTTTAAAAGCTTTCTTTGAAATCTCAATATATCTACCTTTTAGAAGGTAATAAGCGTGTACACTCAATACTAAAAATGCTCCTGCAAGGAATGCACCTTGCCATACATGAATAATTCTATCAACACTTGATGGGTTAAAAACCATTGCCCAAAAATCAGTGACTTCTGCCCTTGCATTGAAACCTTCGCCGACTATGTGATAACCGGCCGGTGTCTGCTGCCAACTATTTGCAACTACGATCCAAACTGCCGAAAACATAGACCCAAGAAAAACGCCAATGGCAGAAATAAAATGTACCTTGGGCGATACGCGGTTCCATCCAAAAATGAGAACACCTAAAAATGCACTTTCCAAACCAAATGCAAATAAACCCTCAGCTGCCAATGCACTACCAAAAATATCACCCACATATCTTGAATATACGGCCCAATTAGTGCCAAATTCAAATTCCATTATAATTCCTGTGGCCACACCAATACCAAAGGTAATCGCAAATATCTTTAACCAAAAACGGGTTAAAATCTCATAATGCTTATTTCTTGTTTTCAGGTAAAGTCCTTCCATAATAACCATGATCAAGCCTATACCGATACTCAAGGGAGGATAGATGTAATGAAAGGCTATTGTAAAGGCAAACTGTATTCGGGCGAGAATTTCTGTGTCCATAGCTCCAAGGGGTTTATTTCAAAGGTATTTTTAAGCACATCTAAATAAAGTAACCTCAGTTACATATAGAAAGAAAGACGCGTTTTTTTGTGTTAAATAAAACAAAAAAGAGACCCCCAAAACAGAAGGCCTCTTTTTTTAGTTTAAAAGTGATGTCTTAAATCTCCTTTTTAGCTAGGTACCAGGTTACTTTTTGTATGGAATCATCTTCCAACCTTTCATTTAGTGCATCAAGTGTTTTTGGTGGTGGAACAATAACCTTATCCCCTTTCTTCCAATCTAAAGGCATCGCCACTTTATGTTCATCTGAAGTCTGTAAAGCTTCTAAAGCTCTAATAATTTCATCCATATTACGCCCAACGTTCAACGGGTAATACATAATTAGACGAATTTTCTTCTCTGGGTCGATAAGGAACACTGCTCTAACCGCTGCTGTTTCACTTTCGTTGGGCTGAAGCATTCCATAAAGTTTGGATACTTTCATATCTAGGTCGGCTATTATAGGAAAGTCAAAATAAACTCCTGTATTTTCCCTTACATTTTGTACCCAGCCCAAGTGTGCATGTATACTGTCAATACTCAGCCCCAACAATTCTGTATTTAAGGCGTCAAACTCATTCTTCCGAGTAGCGAATCCACTCATTTCCGTTGTACAAACAGGTGTAAAATCTGCAGGATGGGAAAATAGTATTATCCATTTATCTTTTGCAAAGTCGGATAGTTTAATTTTACCTTTTGTAGTCAGTGCTTCAAAATCAGGGGCTTTGTCCCCAATTCTTGGCATGCTTTGAATTTCTTCTTTAAAAAAATTAGAATCTTCCATAGTGATATAGATTAAATTTATACTTATAATAATTAATCATAAAATTAAACTATGGGAAATGTATGGGAAGTAACTTGAGTTACACAATCAGGATTTAACCAAGTTTTAACGCAATTGAAAATTATTGTTCATTTTTTTTCAAAGAAAAAGGCGATATAAAATATATCGCCTCTCTAAACCATAGTACACATACCTGACAATAATGGCACTATACATCTTGACCCTTCAACATTTTGTTCCAGTACAAATACGGTAACATAAATTTTTTGAACATATATAACCTCCAATGCTCTTTAGCACTATTAAAAACCAACATACGCTTTAATTTAGGGTCAGGAGTAAAATTACCATCATAGTCAAATTCGGCCAAGGTCATTTTACCATAACCTGTTACCAACGGACAGCTTGAGTAGCCATTATATCCTTTGTTTTTAGCAATTTGATCATTTATAAGCTTGGTAATATTATCGACAACAACAGGAACTTGCTTTCTGATTGCCGCACCGGTCTTGGCCGTTGGAAGCGCTGCAACATCCCCTACCCCAAAAATATTTGGGTATGCATTGTGCTGTAAGGAATGATAATCCACATCTAACCAGCCATCTTTATTTGTTAGCGATGATTCACGAATAAATTTTGGTGCAGTTTGAGGTGGTGCAATATGCAATAGATCAAACGATATCTCTATGATTTCGTCAACGGTGGGAGATGATTTTTCTCCTAAAACATTATCTTCATTGATAACACACTTATTTTCGTTTGGATCTGTATGTTTGAAATACACGATTTTTTTATCGGAATCAATTCTAATAGGTGAATAGAAAGGCTTGAAATGTATACCATACTTTCCAATTACTTTCATTAAGGTATCTCGTATCGGTTTAACACCAAATATTACACTGCCAGGGGTTGCAAAAACTACATTTGTCTTATCAGAAAGATTGTTCCTTTTAAAGTAATCTGCCGCTAAATAGGCTATTTTTTGGGGGGCTCCCCCACATTTTATAGGGGTTGCAGGTTGGGTAAAAATAGCATTACCACCTTTAAAACCTTGTAGCACTTTCCATGTATACTCCGGGTCAATATAATTACTGCAAGCAACTCCTTTTTCCAATGCTTCGGATAATCCTTCTATAAGTTCTGGTGCCATGACCAATCCTGGTGCCACAACTAAATAATCATAAGATATTGTGCCGGTATTTTTCGTGGTGATTGTATTGTTTTCGGGATGAAAAGACGTTGCAAAATCCTTTATCCAAGTAACATTCTTTGGCATCACGGCTTTCATGGGCCTTCCTGTCTTCTTGTACTTATAATCACCTGCGCCAACCAAGGTCCAAGCGGGTTGGTAGTAATGGGTTTCAGCTGGTTCAATAACAGCCACATCGAACTCCTTGTTCTTCCTCGATAATTTGGCAGCGGTCATAATACCACCAGTACCGCCACCAATGATTAAAATCTGATGATGTGTTTTCATTTTTTGAGCATTTTCTTGTGAATTTCTTAAAAATACCCATTCAATTTTGCGTATAAAGTGACTCAGGTTACATAAGCGTATTTTTTCCTTGGTGATGGCTGAAATACATAAACGTTATCAAATAGTTTTTTAAGTTATTATGTATGAGACTATTATTCCCCTATTCTTCAAAAACAATACTCCAAATACCTCTTACTTGATTCACATCGTACCCTTGGGCCATATCTTTCGGGTATAAGTCTTTTAAAACAGTGAGGACTTCAGGTTTAATTTGTTGTTTGGGCACACCATGGCATTGCAAGCACATACTATTGGTAACGATTGGGTAATAGAAGTGATTGACCTCATCTTGGCTTTCCACAATGGGTATGATGCTCTCCCCGCTTGCCAATACTCGTTTATAATATTCGATTTTCTCCAATTCAATTGCATTGGCAAGATTCTTTGGGTTTCTAGGTTTGTCACTTACTCTTTTAATTAAGGCTTTGTGTGTATAGGCCATACTATCGGTCAATGGGTAAGCTCTTTCGTTACAAAAGGCCAATGCTTCTAGCGTTCCTTTTTTTTGGATGGTCCCCATAAGGTTTTTACCCAATATTTTTTTGGTGCTCAAGGCATATTCAAGACCTATGTCCTCTTTGGAGAGTGTATCATTGGAATATATTTTCTTGCCCTTGTTTATATAAGGTTTTCGGTTAGGGTTATTTTCCCAATGCTTTTTAAACCAGGATGGTTCTTCTATTTCATATTCATATAGATATTCGCCGATCTGCTCTATATCTTCCTTTTTAAAGGACTGATAAGGCATTACCCCAAATCTCCTGACGGCACCGCGTAGTTTGGCATTTTCTTCAGAGGGTTGTTCCAAAAAGCTCCAAATGGATTGAATAAACGCTTCTTTTGTAGTGCTTTCATCAATGTAATGTGCTTTAATGGCAACCATTGGAGGACCTATTCTACCTTCTTTTTCGGAAGCTGTTGGGCTGTGGCATAGATGACACTGGTTTTCCATCAACTTTTTTCCAGAATGGATTTTTGAAGATGTAAGCTCTACTTTTTTTGTTTCTAACGGGACGGCACCGTATTTTTCCGCTGCTCTATCCTTGCAACCAAAAACCACAAAGAGGCCAAATAGAAGCAAAATCACCCTTCTTGCCATTGGTCAACTCAGTTTTCCCGTTGCACAACTAATGAAAGATTTGGTTTTATCCATTAATGTATTGTTGTCCTCTATGCTTGGATATCCCAAAGATTTAAGTGTGTTTTTTATTTGAATAGTATCTTCATGCTTATTATGGTCGAATGAAATCTTTGATGCTTCCACATCAACATCAACTTTGGAAACACCCTTCTCTTGCAATAGTTTATTGGTAATTGTTTTTGCACAGCCACCACATTTCAAATTTTGTACTATAATCGATGTTCTCATTTTTCTTGTTATTTGATTAAATACTATATTTTTTTAAGCCTATTTTAATACCAAGCCATGTACCCTCCTTTAAGATCATAGATTTCTTCAAAACCCATCTTTGAAAGAATTTTAGCTGCTTTTTGGCTTCTATTACCTGAGCGGCAGTAGAGATATATAGGGGCTTTCTTATCTAGTTTTTCCGCCGAAGCTTTAAAAGATGATTGCTGGAAGAAATCAATATTCAGGGCATTGGAAATATGTCCAGAACGATATTCTTTTGATGTTCTTACATCAACCAATTGAACTTTTTTTTGGGTAATGGATGATTTGAATTCATCAACGTTCAAAATTTTAATATGCCCTATTTCTTGTGTTTTTGCGCCAAATAAAAAATCGAATAATCCCATGAATATTGGTTACTTTTTTAAGCATATCAAAGGTAAGAATCGTACTGCTTTTTATCGGTAACCTCGGTTACACATTAGTTATTTTTAAAAGAAAAAGGCTGTCTTTCTTAGAACAGCCCTTTATCAACCAAACAAAAAAATCAAGCACTTAGGTTATGGAAGGTATTGCCTAAGTACCAGACCAATGGCCTCTAAAGAGGTCTATGGTTTCTTTACTACCAAATATTTCCACAATTTTCCAAGTTACTTGTTGTCGTTTTTCTGTTTTATCGATATCCACTTTAAGGAATCAATGCACAAAAAAATACAAATAGAACTGCTTGTGAATTATTTTAGTGTTGAAGGACATACATAATCAGAAACGGAGACCCTAGCTTCTTTTATAGCTTTAAAACCTCCCGCAATGTCTATTGCATTATGAATGCCCCTACTTTTTAAGACAGAAGCAGCAATCATACTACGATATCCTCCCGCACAGTGGATAAAGAAAATATCTTCATTGGGAAACTCGGCCAAATGGTCATTTAAGAAATCTAAAGGAGTGTTATATGCCCCATCTACATGTTCCGACACATACTCACTTTTTTTCCTTACATCAAAAACAGGTGTTTCTTCTTCCTCAAGCATAATCTTAAAGACAGTTGCGTTTACCGAGTTTACAGAATCATATTCCTTGGATGCTGTTCTCCATGCATCAAACCCTCCTTCTAAATATCCTAGTGTATTGTCAAAACCAACGCGTGAGAGTCTTGTTACCGTTTCTTCTTCTCTTCCTTTAGGTGCGATAAACAAAATAGGTTGTTTTACATCCGCTATCAAAGCTCCTACCCATGGAGCAAAACTTCCATCCAATCCTATAAAAATAGAACGTGGGACATGGCCTTTTGCAAAATCATTTTGATGCCGTACGTCCAATACAATGGCATTCGTTTCGTTCGCGGCGGCCTCAAAAGCATCTGGACTCAATGCTTGTGTACCTCTTTTAAGGACTACATCTATATCGTCATATCCCTCTTTGTTCATCTTCACGTTTAATGGAAAATATTGGGGCGGTGGCAATAAACCATCCGTTACTTCTTGAACAAACTCTTGTTTCGTCATGTCCGCCCTTAGCGCATAATTTATTTTCTTTTGATTGCCAAGGGTATCGACTGTCTCTTTCATCATGTTTTTTCCACAGGCAGACCCTGCACCATGGGCGGGATATACGATAACTTCATCGGACAAGGCCATAATTTTATTTCTAAGACTATCGTATAAGGTCCCTGCTAATTGTTCTTGGGTCATATCTGCTGCCTTTTGAGCTAAATCAGGTCTTCCAACATCACCTAAAAACAACGTGTCACCACTAAAGATGGCATGGTCCTTACCATCTTTATCCCGTAGAAGATATGTAGTACTTTCCATGGTGTGGCCAGGTGTATGCAGTGCTACTATAGTTATTTCACCCAATTTAAATTGTTGCCCATCTTCTGCAATAATCGCTTCAAACGAAGGGTTTGCATTTGGACCATAGATAATGGGAGCTTTGGTTTCTTTTGCCAATGTTAAGTGTCCACTAACAAAATCTGCATGGAAATGTGTCTCAAAAATATATTTGATTTTTGCGTCATCCATCTTTGCCCTTTTTATATAAGGATTGACTTCCCTTAAAGGATCAATGATGGCAACTTCACCCTTGCTCTCAATATAATAAGCTCCCTGGGCCAAACAACCAGTATAAATTTGTTCAATTTTCATTATTTCTACTTTACAATTTGTGCTAAAACTAGTTTATGGTTTAAGGTTTTGCAGTAACCTAGGTTACAAAAGTGTTGTGGGACAAACATATTCCGACCTTGCAACAGAGGTTTCGGCAATTTCCTTAAACCCGCCCGTTACATCAACAAAATTGTCCCAACCTCGCTGTTTGAGTATTGATGCTGCCACCATACTACGGTAACCACCGGCACAATGAAGGATAAAAGGTTTGTCCTTTGGAATTTTTGAAAGATGCCCATTAATCTCATTTAAGGGAATATTCAAAGCATCGATAACATGCTCTGATTCATACTCACTTTTTTTACGTACATCGATTACCAATGGGTTTTCTGATTTGTATGCATTCTCGAATTCTTTCGGTGAAATTCGATTGATTTCTTCATATTCCCGTCCAGCTTTTTTCCATGATTCAAAACCTTCTTTCAAGTATCCTATTGTATTGTCATATCCTACCCTCGACAATCTTGTAATCGCCTCTTCTTCTTTGTTGGGATAGGTGACCAAAAGGATTTCTTGTTTTACACTTGGGACCATTTCTCCTACCCATTGTGCAAAACTACCTTCTAAACCAATGTTTATACTATTGGGGATAAATCCCTTGGCAAAATCCTCTGCATCTCTTGTGTCAAGGACCAGTGCACCGGTTTCGTTTGCCGCAGCTTCAAAAGCATCTGGATCCAGAGCTTGTGTTCCACGATTCATTATTGTATCCAAACTTTCGTAACCCTGAATGTTCATCAATACATTTTGAGGGAAATAACCAGGTGGCGTTGTGAGACCATCGAGCAGTGCTTTAATAAATTCTTCTTTGCTCATATCCTGTAAAGCATAATTCACTTTTTTCTGGTGTCCAAGGGTATCCGTTGTTTCTTTGCTCATCATTTTTCCGCATGCAGAACCGGCACCATGATTGGGATAAACAATAAGGTCATCGCTTAATGGCATTATTTTATTACGCAACGAATCGTATAAAAGACCTGCAAGTTTCTCTTCGGTAAGTTCAGAAACTACATGTTGTGCAAGGTCAGGCCTGCCCACATCGCCAATGAACAAAGTGTCCCCGGTTATAATCCCATGTTCCTTTCCATTTTCATCAATAAGCAGATATGTTGTGCTTTCCATGGTATGCCCAGGCGTGTGGATTACTTTTACTTTGTAATCGCCTATCTCAAATACTTGACCATCTTCAGCTATTACAGCTTCGTAGCTTGGCTTGGCATTAGGTCCAAAAACAATAGCTGCACCTGCTTTTTTCTGTAAATCCAAATGACCGCTTACAAAATCGGCATGAAAGTGTGTTTCAAAGACGTATTTGATTTTGGCATTATCAATTTGTGCTCTGTCCATATAAGGTTGTACTTCTCTTAATGGGTCAAAAACAGCTGCTACACCATTGCTTTCAATATAATAAGCTGCATGTGCTAAACATCCTGTATAAATCTGTTCTATTTTCATGTTTACCTATTTTAAGTTATATACGTTAAAAGTATCTATGATTTGTTTGACGGTCAGCCACCTAGGTTACATAAGTTCCTTCTTTCGACTGCAATGAAATTTTTTCTTGAAGATTGTTCTTCGGCGTATTGTTCAATGCATAGTCATAGGCCTCCAATGTATTGACAAAAAAATGTTCTCGACCTATCTTGTCCACAAGCTCCGACTTTTGGATAATATCCCGAACAGGTCCTATGACATCGGAAAAAAGAATTTTAATATTCTTTTCCCTAAACTCCTCCACTAAATTCTCTAGCATAAAAACGGCACTGCTATCAATATAATTAATGGGCTCGGCCTTGATAATAATTGCTTCTGGTTGAACTATTTTGGAGTTTAAAAGTTTTGAGAGTTCATTTTTGAAATAATCCTTGTTTCCAAAATAAAGTTGGGAATCAAATCGTATGATGAGAACCCTTGGGTCTATCTCTGCATCCTTTTCAAAACGATTGATATTTTTAAAGTAATTAGCGCCACGAATCTTGCCAAGGATGGCCAGATGTGGTTTAGATGTTCTATAAACCATTAATAATAAAGAGAATAGAACACCCAACAAAATACCTTCTTTTATACCTACTATTAGTGTTATGATAAATGTTGCGATTAGAAGGACAAACTCATCTTTTCGATTTTTAAATAGACGTTTCGGATACTTCACATCGATGAGGCCAAAAACGGCAACCATTATAATAGCTGCTAAAATAGCATTGGGCAGATAATAGAAAAGAGGTGTTAAGAACAACAATGTCAACCCAACGACCAAGACACTTACAAAAGCTGCGATACCCGTTTTAGCCCCCGATTGATCATTTACGGCAGTACGCGAAAATCCACCGGTGGTGGGATACGATTGAAAAAATGCCCCTACAATATTGGAGGTACCCAAAGCGATCAGTTCCTGATTTGCATTTACTTCGTATTCCCTATGTTTTACTTCGACGGCCTTGGATACCGAAATAGCTTCCATAAATGCAATAAGGGCCAATGTCAACGCTATCGGCAATAATTCATCGATTCTCGAAAAGTCGATGGACGGCACCCCAAAACTAGGTAGACCACTAGGTACTTCCGCTACAATTTTAACTCCAACCAAATCAATTTTAAAAAAATATGCCCCAACGATTCCTAACGAAACTATTAACAGGGCAGCCGGAATCTTTTTATTGATTTTTTTGAGTCCTTTCAGAAGGAAAATCGCAGTAACACCAATGCCCAAGGTGTAAAGATTAGTTTGGTCTATAGTTCGTAGTGCATTTTGCAATAGGATATGGATTTGATTACTTCGCTCAATATCGGTACCCAAAAGATGTTTTAATTGACTCAAGCCAATTATTATCGCTGCAGCCGAAGTAAAACCACTGATTACGGGTTTTGAAAGAAAGTTGACCAGAAATCCCATACGCATTACTCCAAGAAGTAACTGAATGCTCCCCATAAATAACGCAAGAAAAATAGCCATCGCAATATATTCATCTATTCCCGATAGGGACAAAGCACCAAGCCCAGAAGCCACCAATAGTGAATCCATTGCTACTGGCCCAACGGCCAATTGGCGAGAAGTACCCAATATAGCGTATATCATTTGTGGAATTAAAGCGGCATAGAGACCAAAAACAGGAGGAAGCCCTGCTATCATTGCATACGCCATGCCTTGGGGAATGAGCATTATACCAACAGTAAGTCCCGCAGAAATATCTCCTGTTAGGTATTCCTTTTTATAATTGGGAAGCCAATCAAATATCGGTAAGAATCTTTTGAGCATATTACATCCCTTATTTTATCAAATCCAAAAGTATTGCAATGAAAAGGGCTTTGCAGTAACCCACGTTACACAGGCTTATAGATCTAATACTTTCAGATAATTTCTATGTAATTCTATATGCCCCATTTGCTCAAGTTTTTTCAACAATCTTGAGATGACCACTCTAGAACTATGCAAATCATAAGCTATTTCTTGGTGTGTGTTCCTAATTACATTGTCTTCGGAAATCCTTACTTTACCTTTAAGGTAATTTACCAATCGTGCATCCATAGCATCAAATGCGACGCTATCCAAGGTGTGCATCAATTCGTTAAGCCTACTATGGTAGCTTTCAAACACAAAATTTCTCCAACTTTTATATTTTGCCGTCCAGATTTCCATTTTTTGGATAGGAACCATTATGAGCTTGGTATCCATTTCAGCTATGGCCCTAATTTCACTTTTTGTATTTCCCATGCAGCATGACATGGTCATTGAACACGTATCTCCTTTTTCCAAATAGTATAAAAGCAGTTCATCACTATCCCTATCTTCCCGAAGTATTTTGATGGCTCCGGAAACCAATAACGGTATCACCGTTATGTAGTCGCCTATGTCTATTAACTTATATCCCGCTGGAATTTCTTTAAAAGTACCTACCTGAAGAATCTCATTGATCAGCGCTTTTTCAAAATGTTGACCATAGTTTTGCTTCAGTTCTTGTATCATATCCCGTGTTGATTTGTAGCTTCGATATTTTGAGGGCAGGATACCAAAAACTTGTTTTTATGATACATCAGAGATGTAAAAAAAAGTATGTTAAACAACTTACAACCAATGCCAAACATCATTTTTATTTTTATGTTAAAAGTAAGTTCCCATAGAAATGATTACAGTAACCTAGGTTACATAATATGTTAAGCTTTTCTAAGCTATAGTATAGCAGGTACCCGTAAAACAAACCTTATTGATTACTAAAAATCAGGAAGAACGCATCAAAAAAATAAAGAAAATGTATGCTTGTCATTATCACGCTCATAATCTAACCGAAATCCGTAGATATCACATATTTTTTGGTTGATGGACAAACCAAGTCCCAAAGAATCCGACTCCTTGTTTCCTTTTTGAAAACGGTTGAACAATTGCGCCGTAGACATATCCGAAGTACTTCCCGTATTGGTGATTTCAAATTTTTCCGAAGTTAATGTCATATTGATATATCCACCTTCTCTATTATGTTGTACAGCATTTTTAATAAGGTTTGTAAACAAAATATTGGCCAGTATTTGATCACATTGTACGGTAACGGAATCTAAATCGATATTGGTATTGATATTTTTAAACTTGATGATTTCTTCCATGTTTCGCACGATATTATCAATAACGGCACCAATATCAACGGTATCCAATCTTTTGAATTCTTGATTTTCAATTCTGGAAATCAACGTCAATGATTTACTGATTTTTGAAAGTTTGTTCGCCTCTTGATACACCGCCTGTGCCCATTGCTGTTCTTCTTTGTTCAAATTATTGCTTTCTAAGAGCAGTACCATTTTATTCCGAATGATGGCTAAGGGAGTCTGCACCTCATGACTTATATTTTCATTGAACTCCTTAAGGTTTTGAAAATCTTTTTTTACTTGCTCCATCAAAGCGGTCACTACCTTGTCCAGCTCTTTGAATTCATTGATTTTTGAGGGTTTGAGCTGCACAGGTTCTTTACTGGTTATATCATAATTTTTTAAAGCCGATAGGTTGTGAAAAAAAGGTTTCCATGCCCATTTATAAATTCTTCGATTGATAAAGAACAGACCACTTAAGAGCATTAACAAAACCAAAGTAGCAGCCCCTAACAACCAGATAATCAATTCGTTCATCTCCAAAAGAATATGCCATAAGGAAACTCTCATTTTTTGGGAACCCGTATCAACGGTAAATTGATAGGTCCGATAAGGAATTTGTTTATTTGCATACGCTTCAAAAACCAAAGTATCCCCAAACTTATTTTGACCATTAAAATCGTTTGACACTTCTTCTGTTCTATACGTATAATTTGAATGGGGCAAACTACCATTCTGTTTTAATTCATAGTCAATACGCTCGCTTTCATGTAGCAAAACATCATTTACCTCAAAATTGACAAAATACTCTATCACATAATAGTCAACTGCGACCATTATGGGAAAAAGGAACAACAGAAATATAAGATAGTTCCTATTGGTTTTTCTGACTAGATTCATTCGTGGTCAGTGAATTTGTATCCTACACTGTAGATGGATTTAATATAGTCTTTCCCTCCCAGTTCAGCAATTTTTTTTCGCAAGTTGGCCAAATGCGTGTAAATGAATTTGTACGAATCTGCCATTTCAATATCATCGCCCCATAGATGCTCTGCAATTGCTTCTTTGGTCAATAATCGATTTTTATTGGCCACAAAAAAATGTATGATATCAAATTCCTTTTTTGTCAAGGTCAAGGGATAATCGTTCACAAAAACCTCATGTCGCTCAGGTTTGATATTGATTTCATTGAACACAATCTCTCTCCTACCGTTATACACCTTTCTTCGGTAGAGTGCCTTGATGCGAGCATTCAATTCAGTGAGGTAAAAAGGTTTTGTCAGATAATCATCTGCCCCAATTTCAAGACCATGTATTCTATCCCCAACTGCATTTTTCGCTGAAATAATAATGATGCCGGCATCAATGTTTTCCTTTTTGACCACTTTGATGATATCCAGACCACTACCATCTGGCAGTGTAATATCTACAACTAGAATATCATAAGGGAAAATACCGACCTTCATAGAAGCGGAATTGTAATTTGGAGCTATTTCACAAATGTTCCCCTCCTCCTCCAGAAAGTTTTTAATATCATGGAGTAGTTCCGCATTGTCTTCAATGACCAATATCTTCATCACGGAGGATTTACATTAAAAATAGGGGGCATATATGGTCAAAAACATGACATTTCCCCATTTAAATCATAAAAATCCGTTAAAAGTCTTTAGAAGTATTATCCCGTGGGCAATCCGGTCATTGTAAATATCATGACAAAAAGGGCGACGGTTTCTACAATACCGATAATCATGATATACTTAGCCGTATCATTTGCTCCAGAGGCTATGGCATCACAAGCTCGTGCCCCCACTTTACCTTGAAAAATGGCAGACCCTGCCATTGCGGCTCCAGCAATAAGACCAATGATGATTTGCCAAACATAGGAGTCAGGGCTTAAATCGGCATCCGCTATGGCATTTTTCAATATCATTCCATAAATGACCTGCGAGAGTGGCGCACCAACAAAAATAAGTAGTGCCGTGGCTGCTTTCTGTCCACTGGTTATCATTTTTTTCCAAGCTCCAATTGCTGCCATACCAGCTATTCCAGTTCCTACGGCCGAACCTATGGAAGCAATTCCCAAAGACATCCCCATGTCTCCCAATCCTTTTACCGTTGTTGCAAACAATGCCATATCTATCATCATGTTCTGTTTTTAAGTATTATATTTTATCCTGTTGTAATTGTTTTTGAATGTTCGTTTTCCCCTCCAACTTCACTAGAAAGTAGTTTAAAAGGTTTATAAGCTTCACCTGAAAATTGAACGCCCAAGTGCCCAGCAAATTCAAGCATATTCAATCGTATACCATGCACCATCACCGCCATTAGAGCCAAAGCAATGTTCAAGCCGTGCCCAAGGGCCAGCGCTATTGCTGCCACAATTAGTTCAACAATACCCAAACTTGAGATTCCTTCAGGAAGTATCATACCGTTAAAGCTTGCCGCTACTGCTGCAGTGGCCATACCTACTGCAAAAAGTCGAACATAGGAAACTATATCAGAGAAACCGCTTATAAGACTTAAGGGCAGATTTGCCATAGATACCAGCATACTTTTCAAAAAGCTTTTGCTTTCTACCGAAAACAGCATTACCAATAAAGCACCTGCGATAAAGAGCCACATGCCCCAATCTGGCATGGTCTTGCCCAACACTAATTGCTCGGTAATCAAGAACAATCCCCAAACCAGGGCTATCCAACCCACTTCGCTCAAAGCCTTAATCGAATTGATGAACTGAGCGCACCGAACAAGGTGGGCAATGGTAAGGTGTACAGCTCCTATAAGAAAGGACAAATGCATCATAAAAGATATATTGTCCACGCCAAAACTGGCAATATTGGGAATGATAAGATTATTGAGAAAAGGAATGGCAGCTATTTGTTCCGACCCAAAATACGTACCGCTCAACACTCCCCAAATAATAGTTGCCCCACTCAGTACATAAATTAATAAACGCGCCTGTCCCGGGATTTTTTTTCGTAGCAAAAGCGCTATCAATAAAAAAATGGCCCCGTAACCCGCATCACCTACCAACATTGCAAAAAACAGGGCAAAGGCCACCAAAAAATAAATAGATACGTCAACCTCTTTGTATCCAGGTACGATATCAATGAATTTCATTACCGGGTTGATCATTTCTATCCATTTGGGATTTTTGATGTAAACAGGTACATCTTCGGGTTTTTCAGGTTCTGAAATGGCATAGCCCCAATTTTGTTGTTGCGCAGCTTTCTTGAATTGATTGACAGTATCTTTTGGGATATAACCTTTGAGATATTTGAGTTTCCCTCCAACATCACCCATACTTTCCAAAGTATGCTGTATACCAAGTTGGTCTTTTAAAATCGTCCAATAGTCTTCCAATGCTTCTAAATACCCTACCTTATCTTTTAAGAAGACCTCGATTTCAATAAGTTGTCGTTGTTTCCTTTTAATCTGTTTTTGAATTTCTTCAAACCGTAGTTCTGGCAACTGTTCTTCCTTACCTTTTAGTTTTTCAGCTTCGGATTGCGAAATCAGGGCAATAGGCACTTTTCCCTCATGTCCAGGAAAAGAAACCAAGGTGTATTTTTTAGAAAGTGGCTGTACTTGGGGTTTATCGACCAAATACAAACGAAGGTAGATTCCTTTGCCTCTCAAAAAACCAAAATCTTCTAGGTTGGTGTTTTCTCCCCAAGTTTGATAAAAAGATAATTGTTCAGTAAGTGTGTCCAGTTTCTTTTGGCAGCTTTTCCTGATTTCAGTAGTTCGTAACACACGTTCTACCAAGCGTTTTGGGTCATCTAGGTTAAGGTTTGTCCCAGCTGTAGATTTATTTTTCTTGTTTTTGAAATTTTGAAGGATAGCTATAGCTTTTTTGGTACGGACCACAGCTTCAGCACGCTTTTCCATGATTTTCCCCTCAGGTTGTTTGATTTCCTTAATATCGACAACTCCGAGCTCCCCCAACCGTTGTACTGTTTCGTCTACAGTACGAGAAGTGGTAAAGAGTACTATTTCCTTCATCCTAACGATCATGCCACCTTCGATTTATCTTGCTTCTTCTTTTTTACCAATTTTGCACATCCAATGGCCAATCGTTCTACATCTCCCAAGTAAATCTCGATTTTTCGGATGTTGTTCTTGGTCTCTGGAATAAACACTTCTTTCAAAGCATTTTTCATACGACGGGCCTCTGCAAGTTCCTCTTGTAAGAGCTCAAGATTTTTTTGCTCCATTTCCATCATACTACGATTGGTTTTTTGGGTCTTCACTGCAGCTATTGCCGAATCTACCCAAAGTGGTGTGTTCATTAAATCGACTTCCATTTCCTCAAAAACAATACTATCGAAAGATTCAATAGGCACACCGGCAATTTCTCGTTTTGTGGTGTTCAAGTGTTTCACCTTAACAATAGTGGATAGGTCTATGGTCTCCTCTGCCATTACGGCAATCCATTTTTTGGTTTCGCTATTGATTTCGGCGACGGCAACTTTAAGTCGTGCAATGTTATTTTCAATACCCTGTACCACTTCCTTTAATTGCTGCTCTTTCATTTCAAAGACGGGCAGTGCGGTTATATATTCTCTCAACTCTACTTTTAAGGCAGCCAAGGTGTTCTTGTTCATTAAGATCTTATCTGCCATAATCAATCTTTTTTTGTCGTTGTTTCGAATAGGTCAAAGCCTTTTTCCATATCAAAACTCCACCACCGCAGCAATAGCATCAACTTTAGTTTATAGGTGATCAGTGCCGTAAAATTGGAATAATGACCTTGGGACAGTGATTCCAACTTGTTCCATTGTAGTTGTAAAAGCTGTAGTTCTTCCTCCAAGGGATTGCCTGGTGTGAAGGGCAACCGTTGTTTTTTGTCAAAAGATTCACTGTCTTCTTTTCGGCGCGATATCCGAAGTTGTTCGAGTTCTTTTTTGAGTTCGTACATGAATTCCGAAAAACCAGCCAAGACTTTATTCTTACTCTCTTGGAATATATTTGAGTGAATAGTGCCCAAATCAATTTCACGAAACAATCGCGATGCTTCTGGATTCAGAAATTTACCAGCCTCTTCTTCCAAAATAGTAATCAGACTTTTTTCTGATGTTGAGGGATGGGCATATTTCTTTAAAAGAAAAGAAACCCTAGAACGTGTTTCCATACTATCTTCAAAAGACAGATGGGGCAGACTTACCAATACATATTCCAGGTCTCCGCTAATCATTTTTCAATTTCGCTTTTTAGGATTTTCATCCACTTGTCGCTTAAATGCATTCCCAACAGTTCTGTTACCGCCTCAGGAGAAATATGGTAGTTCCAACCTTGGTCTTTTTTGGTAATATTCAGGCTTTTCGATAACGTACTGTTTGTAGTTATCCCAGCTAACGTATCGGTTTTTTGCAAGCGCTGTTGAATGTAGTCAGCTAACTTTACCTCAAGGTCAGGGGAAAGTTCCAATGCCACTTCATCACCAATGTTTTCGATAACTTTGACCACAGCAGCTCCCAATACATCTGGCGTAAAATTTGTCGCAACGTCTCTTTCCAATACTGCTTTCAACAATTGTATCAAGTCATTCTGCAAAGAGACGGTAACATCGCGCGCTGCTTGTCTTAGTGCACTTTCGCCCTTGCTCAGCGTAGCATCTGCTTCTTTCTGGGCATTGCTTAGTATTTGTTTCTGCTTTTCCTCAGCTTCTTCCACTATTCGTTTGGCCTCGTTTTGTGCCGCCTTTAGTATAGCGTCAGATTCCTTTTCCGCACCTTCAATGGCCTCGGTCTTTAAGGTTGCGATCAAACTATCCAAAGTTTTTTCACTCATGGGTACTGTTTTTTAAAATTTTGTACTTCCCTTTTTCAGGCCAATACGCATCGATTAATTCTGAAGAAAGGCCCACTTCTTCTCTTTTGAAATGGTTCGATAAAATATCCCAACACAAGTCAAGGGCGTCTTCCAGTTCAAGAAAGCGGAAGGGGTCCATCAGTTCCTGCTGAAAAGTCTTTCGATAATCCAAAAGCCTAAGGGAATAATCGTCCTTGACCGATCCAAATTTCTGTGCCTTCACCCGTTCCTCAGATTCTGAAAGTAATCGCGCCATAGCATTCATAATGTTCCTATGATCGGACCGGGTCTTGTCGTTTACTTGTTGCTTTAGACGGCTCAGCGAACCGAACAGTTCCAGATAGCCATCCTTCATATAGAACTGACCTTCGGTAATATATCCTGTATTATCTGGAACAGGATGCGTAACGTCATCCATGGTTGTCACCCCTAGAATTGTTAAACTTCCGGCACCATCAATATCGGCCGCTTTTTCGTAGCGACTTGCCAATTGTGAGTATAAATCGCCCGGATAACCTTGATTGGCAGGAATTTGATCTTGGGCATTTGCTACCTGACGTAGATAATCGGACCATTGTGTCATATCCGATAACAAAACGAACACGTTTTTACCCTGTAAAGCAAATTGTTCCCCGACTGCGAGGGCCAAATCGGGAACCATGAGTCCCTCCACAATAGAATCCCTATGGGTATGTACGAACATGACAGTTTTGTTTTTACTGCCCGCATCTTCAATACGCTGTCTAAAATAGTGGTACTCATCATACTTAAGGCCTACACCACCAATGATAATGACATCGGCATCGGTCTGCGTGGCTATATTGGCAAGCAGTTGGTTGTACGGCTCGCCGGCCTTGGCAAAAATGGGTATCTTTTGGGAACGCACCAAGGTGTTGAACACATCGATCATGGGTACACCGGTACGTATCATATTTTTAGGTATCAATCGTTTTACGGGATTGATCGAGGGACCTGCTATTCGAATCTGGTCTGCCATAAGTTCTGGCCCTCCATCTATGGGCTGTCCATTGCCCGAATAAACCCTGCCCAACATATCATCTGAAAAACCAACTTGCACAGGTTTTCCCAAAAAACGGATTTTACAATCTGTAGAGACCCCAAAACCTCCTCCAAACAATTGCAGGGTAACTTGTTCTCCATCCAGAGCGATCACTTGGGCAAAGGCTTTTTCTCCAGTGGGATAAATGACCTCGGCCAATTCTTTGTTGTGCACCCCGCTTGCCTTTATGCTAAGAATAGCCCTCCCTATACTATCTATATTCTCATACGTTTTCCTCAGCATACCCCATTTGTTTTACCAATTTCAATAGTTTTGATTTTTGTTTCTCAAATTTTTCATCTTTTAACTGCGTATAGTTCCAATCCAAAAAGGCTTGCCTCATAAAGTTAAAGTGGGAACGAATCCCTTCTTTCCCTTGGATGGTGACAGGTGCGTCGATGATTTCTTTTACCATGTTGAACATCAAGCGCAACCGTTCCGGATTGGTTACACCATCAACCTCATCGAAACTGTTCTGTTGTAGAAATACAGAATCCAATAATTCCGATTTTTGATATCGTATGTAGGATTCGTCGGTTATCCCCTTTTCGCCCATTAAAAGGATATTGGATGCGATGGTCTTACCGTCACGCAATAATTCTAGAAGATAGAGCACTTCTTCTTTCTGTAAGAGCGAAGGGTATTTGGAAGTACTGTCGATTCGGTCTATAGCTGGGTATTTACGGGCATCGGACAAGGCTCTCGAAAGCCCCCAGAATGCCCCTGTACTCAGTAATGTAGCTTGTGTGACAGGTTCGTCAAAATTTCCACCTGCTGGGGAAACAGTTCCAATAATACTTAATGAACCTGTACTTTCATCAGGCAATTTTTCAATCCCTGCCCTATCGTAAAAAGCCGATATCAAGGTTGAAATATACATCGGGAAAGCTTCGGGTCCGGGAATCTCTTCTTTTCTTCCCGATGTTTCCCTTAGTGCCTGCGCCCAGCGCGATGTAGAATCAGCCAGAATAAGCACGTTCAATCCTTGTTTTCGGTAATACTCACCTACCGTAGTCGCCATATATACCGATGCTTCCCTAGCTGCAACGGGCATAGAGGAAGTGTTACCCACAATAAATGTACGGTCCATCAATGATTTTCCGGTACGTGGATCAATAAGTTCTGGAAAGTCCTTAAAGACCTCAACGGCCTCTCCCGCCCTTTCACCACAGGCAGCAATAATTACCACATCTGCTTGTGAATGACGGGCCAAACTATGCTGCAATACCGTCTTCCCTGCTCCAAACGGACCAGGATTGCATGCCGTGCCGCCAAAGGCAATGGGAAAAAGAGCATCAAGAATGCGTATACCCGTTGGCATGGGCTTTTCTGGAACAGAACGCTCATGAAACGGCATGGGTTTTTTCACTGGCCAATCGAATGCCATTTGTAGTTCTTGGGTATTTCCCGAACCATCTTTAATAACAGCGATGGTTTCATCTATGGTATAGCCGCCTTCTTGCGCAATGCTTTCTATGGTGTATTCACCTTGTACAGAAAAAGGCACAAAAATCTTATGCTGAAAGAGTTTTTCGGGTACATGCCCCAATACAGAACTTCCTGTTACTACATCATCCTTTTGAACCGTTGGCGTAAAATGCCATTTTTGGGTATTGTCAAGCGGGCTTACCTCAAGTCCCCTTTCTAGAAACCATTCTATTTTGGCTAGCTCATAAAGTGGGTTTTGGAGTCCGTCCGTTACCGAGCCCAGTATTCCCGGACCTAGTTTTACGGCAAGTGGCAGTCCGGTAAATTCCACCAGATCTCCAATTTTCATCCATCCCGTATCTTCAAAGACCTGTAGGTATACCACGCCACCTTGTTTTACGTCGATGACTTCCGATTTCAGTCTTTTACCATCTTCTAAAATGATATAGGCAACTTCTCCATTGATTACCGCTCCTTCGGTGTTTTTGGCACCTACTAGCGATTCATTTACGCTAATTACTCTTCCTTTGGCTTTACTCATACTTTTTTTGGATGTCGTCAACTACCCCTAAGTTTTCGTACTTCTTCTTCAACTTTTGCATACCACATGCGATTTTTAATCTCTCTGCCCAACTTGCGAAATTCTTCCGCCTTCGCCGGATTTTTCATTTTATCGTGAACCTTTGCAATGCCCAAATAGGCGGGCACGTGCATATTATTAATACTTAGGCAAGCTTCAAATTGACCAATGGCCTCTTGATGAAACCCATCTTTCATTAAATCTTGGGCATGCTCGTATAATTCTTCTAAATCTTTGATATCGGTGTCCAACTGCAATCTTATGACATCTTCAGATTTCAGTGTGAGGAAAGAACAGGGAACTTCTCGAATTACTTTTTCGGTAACACTTCCAATGATCAAGCGGTTCAATCCAGACCTGCCAACCGTTCCCATAACAAGCAGGTCAATCATTTTCCTCGATATTGCACTACGGATTTCTTCGGCGGGATTGCCTTTGGGAGTCTCTTTGGTCCAGTTTAAATCGGAGAGATTAAATTTTTTCAGGAATTCATCAAACTTTACCTTGTGCTGCTCCAACCGACTGTTATTCTCTTCTTCTTTATCTTTTTCCGAAGCGAACCACGATAGACTTTGAACTTCACAGACGCTTAAAATTGTAAGTTCTGCCCTAAATCTACGGGTCATGATAATCGCATTTTTTAAAGCTCGTTCCGATGCTTCAGAAAAATCCACGGGACAGAGTATATGATGCACATTGAGCGGCACACCAGCTTTGGCGACAAATACCGCTTTATTACTTTTTTGGATAATACGTTCGGTAGTAGTGCCTAAATGAACACTACCTCCCTGTAGACTTTCGCCAGAACCACTTAATATCATATTGGCATTTACACGGATACCGGCCCTTACAATACCATCGTGTGGTGACCCATATTCCAAAATGGGATTTTCAACATGTACATTGGCTTCTTTTAGGCGTGTCACAACATCCCTTAGTTTTCCTTCTGCCACCTTGGTAATCTGTGTTCTTACTTTTTCATTTACGATGTCATCTGGAAGCACATGTATAGGGATTATTTTTGAATGAAACACCCTGCCCAATTTAATGGCCGTTTCCTCCACATGTTTTGAAGAAGCACTGAAATCATGCGCTAATAAAATCTTTTCAAGCAGTTTCATGTATTCTAGAGTTAAGAGTTCTTAGTTTTATATTTTCTCAAATCATATTTGTGCAGTACAACTATTAATTTGTAAAAGTGTTCGTTTACCAATCCTGAACTGTATCAAAATCTAGGATATTCCTTATTGACACTAAAAATATTATGTAATTCTTTAGAGAAACTTAAGAATGCTCTGGCCCATTTGGATTCCAAAAATGTACAGTACGAGTTATTGATTTTTATAAGATCAAATCATTGGTACACAGGACAAAACTTTATCAGATTTATCGAAAAAAAATTGATGTAAAAACTATTTGGTTTTCCCTTTTCTAAAGTTTGTCTAAAGATTTGGTGATTATGTTTATAGAATTAAAGTTTAAATAACATCGTGATGAATAAAATTCTCGTTCCCGTTGACTTTTCCGAAACTTCGGCCAATGCGCTCTTATATGCCATTCAACTTTTTGGTGCTTCTTCTTCGGAAATCCTAGTGTTGCATAGTTACGATACACGATCTAGTGCAGCTTTACTAATGAAAAATATTGATGGCGTACTTGAAAAGGACGCTCAGAACAAAATGGATGAACTCATGCAGAAAGTACAGCATAAACATCCTGATGTTACCCTAAAACCAAAAATCATCAAAAAACAAACAGTCTCGGCAATAGTTGCACTTGGCAATAGTGGTGATTTTGATTTTATTGTCATGGGCACTAAAGGCGCCAGTGGACTTAAAGAAGTTTTTATGGGAAGTGTTGCCGGTGGTGTTATCTCCAGAACATCCGCTCCGGTAATAGTAGTTCCTGATGATTATACCTATCGCCCTTTAGATGAAATTGTTTTTGCTATTGGTAACGACCCGTTTTCAAACACTACGGTTGCCCCTTTAAAACACCTTGTAAAAGCACATCAAAGCAAGGTCAAGGTCCTACATGTAGCCGATAAAAGGTCGACTGATCTTGATGTCCCGTTGGGTCATATAGCAGATTTGAACCCATCTATAGATTATGCTTTTGGTACGGGGGATACCAACAAGGATTTAAATGATTACTTGATGAAGGATTTTGCAGGTCTTTTGTGTATGGTGCGGGCGAAAAAAGGTTTTATGGAGCGTTTGTTAGATGAAAGCGTTACGTTAAAACAGACATTCAACAGTCCAGTTCCATTGCTTATTCTACATGAAGAGAATTCATAATATACAACTGTGTATTGGATATACCCCGCCGGTTTTGAAATTTTAAAGACGGAAGTTCAATCGTATGGTTCCAGAGTATCCAATAATGATCTATACCGGACAAATTAAAAAATCCATGTTTTTTAGAAAGACAATTATTGCGCTTACTGGTCTTTTCCTATGTATCTTTTTGATAGTCCACCTATCTGCAAATTGTATTTTGATGTTACCTGAAGAAACAGCACGCAGTTTGTACAATTCGTATTCCACAGCTTTGCGGGAAAGCCCATTGATCAAGGTAATTGCATATGTACTGTATTTGTCCATTGTACTTCACATTATCTACGCCCTGATCGTAACCATAAAAAACAAAAAGGCAAAACCTCAACGCTATTTGATGAACCATACCAAAGAAAATAGTAGCTGGACTTCACAAAACATGGGGTTAATCGGTATTCTTGTTCTGTTGTTCCTTGTTGTACACTTGGCAAATTTTTGGGCGCGCATTAAACTGGGCATGGGTGATGTAGTTGCTCTTGATACCAATGGACATGTTGATGTTTATGAGGTTACCTATAGTCTTTTTCAAAATATATATTTTGTACTGTTCTACACCCTTTTAATGATTCCCTTGGGCTTGCACCTTAACCATGGATTAAAAAGCGCTTTTAAAACTTTGGGTTTTTACCACAAAAAAGGGCTTAGAGTATTGGCAAAAGTCTCGTTGTTTTATGCTGGGATTATGGCAATAGGATTTGGTATAATACCCTTTATTGTATTCTTTAAATAATTAGCAAGATGCTCAACTCAAAAATTCCTGAAGGGCCTCTAGAAAATAAGTGGCGTAACTATCAAATAAAGTCACAACTGATCAATCCCGCCAATAAAAAGAAGCTAAATGTAATTGTAGTAGGTTCTGGTTTGGCAGGAGCCGGAGCAGCGGCAACTTTGGCAGAATTAGGGTATGATGTACAGTGCTTTTGCTACCAAGACTCGGCACGCAGGGCACATTCCGTAGCAGCACAAGGGGGCATAAATGCAGCAAAAAACTACCAACACGATGGTGACAGTGTCTGGCGGATGTTCTACGACACCCTAAAAGGAGGGGATTTTAGATCGCGAGAAGCAAATGTCTACCGCTTGGCAGAACTATCGGCCCCATTGATAGACCATTATGTACAACAGGGAGTTCCTTTTGCCCGGGAATATGGTGGAGTTCTTGTCAACCGTAGTTTTGGTGGTGTACAGGTGCAACGTACTTTTTATGCTCGCGGACAAACGGGACAACAATTGCTTTTGGCTGCCTATTCGCAACTGTACAAAATGAAACATGCAAAAAAAGTTACGATGTTTCCCCGTCATGAGATGTTGGATTTAGTTGTCATTGATGGAAAAGCCAAAGGTATTATTGCAAGAGATTTAGTGACGGGACAATTAAAGCGTTTTTCAGCTCATGCCGTAGTATTGGCAACAGGGGGTTACTCACGCGTTTTTCGCCTCTCTACTTTAGCTATTGGCTGCAACGGAAGTGCAATCTGGAAAGCCCATAAGCGCGGAGCCTATTTTGCAGCACCTAGTTTTACGCAAATCCACCCTACTGCCCTGCCCCAGACAAGTAAGGCTCAGTCAAAACTTACCTTAATGTCAGAATCTCTTAGAAACGATGGGCGAATCTGGGTACCCAAAAAGAAGGATGATGATCGTAAAGCCAATAGTATTCCCGAAGAGGAACGGGACTATTATTTAGAACGACGTTACCCCAGTTTTGGAAATTTGGCACCGCGAGATATCGCCTCACGGGCAGCTAAAGAACGAATTGATGCCGGTTATGGTGTAGGGCGATTAAAAAATGCCGTCTATCTAGATTTCAAACACGCTATCGAACGCTTTGGGATGGGCATCATCAAAGATCGATATGGAAATCTTTTTAAAATGTATAAAAAAATAACGGGTGTAGATGCGTATAAAGAACCTATGCAGATTTCCCCTGCCGCACATTTCTCTATGGGCGGACTTTGGGTCGATTATGAGTTAATGACAACTGTGCCTGGTCTATACGCCATTGGTGAATGTAATTTTTCAGATCATGGGGCAAATCGTCTTGGAGCAAATTCATTGCTTCAAGCCAGTATTGATGGCTATTTTGTACTGCCCAATACCATCAACAATTATTTGGCAAATGCTTTAAAAGAAGAGCCTCCTACAGTAGAACACCCAGAATTTGAGCAGGTCGAAAATGAGGTGCAACATCATATCTATAAATTACTCGCAATAAAAGGTAGAAAAACCGTGGACCATTTTCATCGTGAACTGGGTAAAATTATGTGGCAGGAGTGCGCCATGAGCAGAAACAAAAAAGGACTTGAAAAAGCGATTCTACAGATTGAAAAAATCCGAAGTGAATTCTGGACAGACGTAAAAGTTACTGGTAGCGATAAAGAAATGAACACTGAGCTGGAAAAAGCACTCCGTTTGGCAGATTTCATAGAATTAGGGCTTTTGATGTGCACCGATGCATTGCAGCGTGAAGAGTCTTGTGGGGCCCACTTTAGGGAAGAATACCAAACAAGTGAAGGCGAAGCACTTCGAATGGACAATGATTATTCATTTGTATCAGCTTGGTCTTATAGTAAAGATGGTTTTAAGCTCCATAAAGAAGTCTTGAAATATGAAAATGTGGAACCTACCGTAAGAAGTTATAAATAACCTATCGGAGATTTGAAGTGACATACTCCAATTTAAATGAAGAATTATGAAGATAACTTTTAAAATCTGGCGACAGGAGAATAGCAACACATCAGGGGATTTTAAATCGTATGATGTTGACGGACTAACCGAAGACATGTCTTTTTTGGAAGCCTTGGACCACCTTAACGAACTCCTAGTACAACGTGATGAAAAAGTCATCGCCTATGAATACGATTGCCGAGAGGGTATCTGCGGACAGTGTGGGGTATTTATTAACGGAAGAGCTCATGGTCCACATGCTAATATGACCACATGCCAATTGCACATGCGCAGTTTTAAAGACGGTGGGACCATTGTGGTAGAACCATGGAGGGCAAAATCATTTCCGATAATCAAGGACTTGGTCGTTGACCGTTCTGCTTTTGACAGAATTATTGAACACGGCGGATATATTAGCGCAAAAACAGGAACAGCAGCAGAGGCCAATGCCATACTTGTTGGGAAAGAAATAGCAGATAAAGCAATGGATGCCGCTGCCTGTATTGGATGTGGAGCATGTGTAGCCACTTGTAAAAACGCATCGGCCGCACTCTTTACGGCCGCTAAAATAAATCACTTGAACAATTTACCCCAGGGACACCAAGAAGCCGACAAACGCGTTATGGAAATGACCTGGCAAATGGAACAAGAAGGGTTTGGCAGTTGTACGTTTACCGGTGCATGTGAGGTAGAATGCCCAGAAAGTATCTCCATTACCAATATTGCCGAAATGAACGCAAGACTTGTTAAGGCGAAATGGTTGAGGTAATTGAATAGTGTAAGTGAGTAACCCTCATGGGCTAAATCCTTTTATAGACATCAAATATAGCAACACATTGACCATCAATAATTTTACCATCAAGTTAATTTTATTACCATAGCATTACAGTATGAAAAATAGTTATTTGTATAGAAACGTTGAATTTCCAAAAGATAAACATTTGTTGAAAAGTACATCCTCTAGGATGATTCTGTGATTGTTAGGCTATGATGAAAACTGAATGCTACTGTTTTGAAATGCGCATCAATTCTGTTGTTAAGGCTTGCTTTAAATTTGTATGGTTTTTTAAATCAACGTCCCATAACGCTTTATTTGACAGAATCTTAGTTGTAATTCTTTCCAAATCGGTTTCTTTCCAAATAGCCCTAAAAAATTCGATGACTTGAGAATCATCTCGAAGTTCGATATTGTTCGATTTAAACTTGCCTTTGTAAAACCTGAGCAAATAAGCTAAAGCGATAACAAGCTTTGGCGGTGCCTTTTCATACTTAACGATATAATCCAACAAACTTGGAAGAACCCTCACCTTAAACTTGGATACAGAGTTTAATGAAATATCCATCAATTTATGCTTTATAAAAGGGTTGCGAAACCGCTCCAAAACTTCATGAGCGTAAGACTCCAGTTCGGTTTTGGGCATATCTAGGGTAGGTATTATTTCGTCAAAAATGACTTCTTTTATGAATAATCCTATTTTTTCATCCTCAACGGCTTCTCTTACTTCTTTAAATCCATGTAGATACGCTATGGGCACCATTGCGGTATGGGCACCATTAAGAATGCGTACTTTTCTTGTACGGTATGGGCTCAAATCATTGGTAACGATTACGTTCAAACCAGCATCTGAAAAGGGCAGCTTTTCCTTGATATTACTAGGCCCCTCGATTACCCAAAGATGGAACGGTTCCGCCTTAACGACCAACTCATCTTTAAACGACAAACTTCTCTGAACAGTATCTATTGAATCTCTTGGAAATCCTGGTACAATCCTATCGACCAATGAGTTAAAAAATATAATCTCTTCTACTATCCAATGTCTAAAACTCTCAGAAAGTGTCCAAAATTCTACATATTTTAAAACGTATTCCTTTAGTTTATCACCGTTTTTTTCAATCAATTCGCAAGGAATTATGGACAAACCTGCAGAAGAGCAACCATTGAAGTGTTGATATCTACGGTACAATAGTGCTGTTAGTTTAGCAGGAAACGAGGTATGCATTATAGCATTAACAGTTTCATCGTTTTCATCAAAGCTTATACCTGCTTCTGTTGTATTCGAAATGATAAACTGGAGATCTGGATTCTCGGCCAATTTCAGAAATACATCATAATCTTCATAAGGATTAAGTACCCCCCTTACAGTCGTAATCAATCTGGTGCGTTGTATCTTTTTTCCTTTTTCAAGCCCTTCAAGCAATACGTGATAAAGACCGTCTTGCTCGTTGATCAAATCTCCCATCCCTTCTTTTAAGGGTTGAACAATCTGAATATCTCCATCAAAGTCGGTCTGTTCGTTCAAGATATCGACCATCCAGTCCACAAAGCCTCTTAAAAAATTTCCTTCACCAAATTGTACTATCCTGACTGGTTTTATTGGGATATCGGGCACTGTTTGCCTATTCAACTTTTTCATATCGCAATGGGAAAATTAAAATCCAAAATACTGCTTGGCGTTATGATAACAAATGTCACTAACGATTTGGCCTAACCATTTTTCATCATTGGGAAGTTCTCCGTTTTCCACATCCATACCGATTAAATTACATAAAATCCTTCTGAAATACTCATGTCGAGGAAAGGACAAAAAGCTTCTAGAATCGGTAAGCATCCCTATAAAACAGCTTAACAAGCCTAAGTTTGAAAGACTGTTCAGTTGTTTTTCCATACCATCTTTTTGGTCCAAAAACCACCAAGCTGACCCAAATTGCATTTTGCCTTTTATACTCCCATCGTTAAAGTTTCCGATCATGGACGCAAAGACTTCATTATCTGCTGGATTCAAATTATATATGACGGTTTTTGCAAGCTGATCGGTACTATCCAAAAGATTTAAAAAAGAAGACAACGGCATAGCTTGCTGAAAGTCAACTATACTATCAAACCCAGTATCTGGTCCTAATTTTGACAGCATTCGCTTGTTTGTATTGCGCAATGCACCAAGGTGAAATTGCTGTACCCAACCCAATGAATGATATGTATGCGATAGATGAACCAAGGTCTCAAATTTAAAGTATGCTATTTCCTCTTCATTGAGTTGATGCCCATCCATTAATTTCTTGAACAAGTTTTCAACGTCAAATTTTCCAAATTCAAAATAGTGTAGTCTTTCCAGCCCATGATCGGCTATTTTGCAGCCATTTTTTTTGAAGAACTCTATACGGTTATTAAGTACGGCAATTAAATCTGCATAGGATGTAATTGCTATGTTTGAAACCATCTCCAATTTTTCCAGGTATTCCCTATAGCTATTTGCATTTTCTACAGCATAGGCCTTATCTGGCCTAAACGATGGCAACAATTGAAACTCATGGCTTTGCTGTTGAAACTTTGAATGATGTTTCAAACTATCTATTGGATCATCGGTTGTCGATACCACTTCAACATTCATCATGTTAAGTAGGTTTTGTGTCTTAAACCCCTCTGTTTGGAGTTTTTCTTCGGTTAACTCATAAATCGCGTCCGCATTGTCTTTTGATAGTAATGCGTTGACATCAAAATAGCGTTGAAGCTCAAGATGTGTCCAATGGTAGAGCGGATTTCTAACGGTATAAGGAACTGTTTCCGCCCATTTAACAAACTTTTCCCTGTCCGTTGCATTACCGGTTATAAACTTTTCATCAATGCCCAAAGTACGCATGGCCCTCCATTTGTAGTGATCGCCATTCAACCATACCTCGGTACAGTTTTTAAACTGATGGTTATCGGTAATCTCCTTTGATGGTAAATGATTGTGATAATCCAGTATAGGCAAAGATTTGGCATGATCATGATATAGTTTCCCTGCAAAATCGTTTTGTAACATGAAATCATCTGTAATGAATTGTTGACTTGAGTTGTGCAATCGATTGTACATTGTGTTGATTTTTGAGGGTTCCATATTTAGTAGGTATAGTTCTATTATTTTTTTAATGAAGAGGCTCTAACCACAAGTTCTGGTTGTATGACCGTTTTTTTTGGTCTTATTTTCTTTTTTTCCGTATTCAATAGGTTGAAAAAAAGATTGGCCGCAGTTTGTCCCATTTCTATGGGAAATTGATTTACAGTCGTTAAAGGAGGGTCTGTAAACGATGTGAACGGTTCATTCAGAAAGCCAACGAGCGCTACATCATCAGGAATTTTAAAACCGTTTTCCTTTAGGACCTGCATGGCACCTATTGCCGCATAATCACTGGCAGAAAAAATAGCATCGAACTTTCGCTCTTGTTTTAAAAGTGCTTCACAATGTACCCTTCCATCCTCTACTTGTAGGTTACCGCTAAAAACCATAGAGGTGTCGGGCTCAATATTATTGTCTGTTAACGCATTCAGATAACCTCGGTAACGTTCCTTGTAAATATCGATTTTTCTTTCGGTAGTTAAATGGACTATAGATCTGCATCCCTGTTCTATTAGATGTGTTGTGGCCAGATAAGCTCCCTGATAGTCATCGATGACTACTTGACTTGTTTGGAGAAATGGTGTGGTCCTATCAAAAAGTACCAAGGGAAGTCCACGATCAAGAACTTGCTCGTAATGATCAAAATGTTGTGTATTCTTACCGATTGAAGCTATAATGCCATCGACACGCGCATTTAAAAATGCTTTTACGGCATTCTCCTCATTACTTAAAACTTCACTGGATTGGCTAACGATAACACGATAGTTCAACGAATTGGCTACTTCTTCGACACCTTTGATAATAGAGGAAAAAAAAGCTCGATTTATACTTGGTACCAACATTCCGATAAGCTGGGTCTTACCACTACGTAAAGCAGACGCAACTTGATTTGGCTCGTAATCCAATTCCTTTGCTGCCTTTAATACTGCCTTTCGAGTAGTTTCACTTATCCTGGGATTACCGTTCAATGCCCTTGAAACTGTAGAGGCCGTTACATTGAGTCTCTCGGCAATATCATGTATGGTTGCTTTTTTCATATAACTATTTGCCAAACTAAACTGACCCTTTTGTAAAAATACACTTTTGAATGAACATCATGAAAATGTAATCGGTTGCACAATTTATAATAAATATTAATCATCATGAAATTTAGGCATCAAGTTTTTAAATTCCTTTAAAAATCCTATTATAATTGACCTTACTTCATTTTTAAGTCAAAATATTTGCTAATTTAATATTTCTTTATTAATTATGCAATCGATTGCACAAACAAAACAAGCTAACAACTTCCTGTGAGCTTTTAAACAGGAATTAAAAAATGATTATGTTATGTCTCAGAGTAAATTAAAGTTGTTTTGGCCTTTTATGGTCATTTTTCTCGTATTTGCACATTACTTAACATTTGCGAGTAACCCATTACCAGAGAATTCTTTAAAAACCAACTTTCAAAGTTATGGCACTATAACAGGGAGAGTGGTGGATGAAGCTGGAATGCCACTTCCAGGTGCCTCAGTAGTAATTAGAAATTTAAACACTGGTGCAAGCACTTCGCTTGAAGGTCTATTCCAATTAGATAGGGTTCCTTTTGGATCTCATAAACTTGAGGTATCCTACATTGGCTATGAAAAATACAATATCACTACAACAGTAGACCAATCCTTGCAATCTACTGGCAATATTGTATTGAAACCAGAAACAAATCAACTCGGCGAAGTTATTATCACCGGGAGTTTTGATGGCCAACAAAGAGCTTTCAACCAGCAAAAAAATGCCGACAATATCAAAACAATTGTTTCTGCTGACCTTATTGGACGCTTTCCAGATATTAATGTTGGTGAGGCCATGCAACGGGTTCCTGGTGTAAATATTGAACGTAACAATGGTGAAGGAAGTAATGTAAAAATTAGGGGGACACCTCAAAACTTCACGACCATTTCCATAAACGGTGAGCAAATCCCAACTACGGATGAAGGAGGAGGAAGAACCGAAAGCCTTGATTTAATATCGGCAGATCAACTAGCTTCTATGGAGGTTAGCAAAGCAATAACACCCGATATGGATGGTGATGCAGTAGGTGGTGCCATAAATCTAATCACAGCTACAGCAACTTCTTCCAAAGGAAGAGTGAAGGGAAGTATTGGTGGTGGTTACAACAATCTTTTTGAAAAGGCCAGTCAAGTATATCGTTTTAAGTTCGACAAACGCTTTGCCAATGAAAAATTCGGGATATTGATAGGTAGCAGTTTTTACAATACTTTTAACGGAGAAGAACGCTTTGAAGCAACATATAGGGACAGAAGGATTGGGAATCAAGATGACCCCAACTCTTTTAGGGCCTTTGTTTTGGATGACTATCGCTTACGCCCGCTACTGAATGAAAGAACAAGAATTGGTGTCAATGCTACTTTTGATTATAAATTTTCAGAGAATTCGTCTTTAGTATTTAAAGCTACCTATAACAACTTAAGGGATAAATCGTTACGAAGAAGGACACGATTTAGACCTAGAAACAATTATCAAGATCCATTAAATCCAAATGTCGCTGGTCCCGATAATGATGTAAGGGTCAGAAGAGATATCAACGACCGTGTTATTAACCGAGAAAACATAAATATTTCGTTAGAGGGAAATCATCCTTTAGGTGACTTTGCAAAACTTGATTATGGTATAAACTATTCCAGAAATGAAAGAAAGCTAAATAGTGACCGTTTCGTCTTTAGAGAAAGAGATTTGACCCTTGTCCAAGAAAGAGACGGTGACTTCACTATTTTCTCGTCTCCGGACGCTGACTTTGAAGATTATAGTGCCTTCCTTTTTAATTCCTTTCAACAAGACCTGCCTATTTTAAACAGAGGAGACAATACAGTAGCTAGATTGAATCTCACTATACCTTTTAGATTGGGGAAAAATTCCGGAGAATTTAAAACAGGTGGAAAATATAGGGATTTGGATAACTTAAGAAGAAGAAATACCGTTGAGTACAACGATTTTAATGGTCCTTATAATTTAAGTCAGGTTTTGGATGGCAATAGCGGAACCATCTTTGACGGACGCTACGAAATGGGGCAGTTTCCCAACCCAAATTCAGCAAGGGAACATTTTAACTTGTTCAGGAGCGCTTACGATTTGGATGTAAACACATCACGTATCAATAGCGAAAGCTTTTTCTTTGATGCCGGCGAAGATGTCTATGCCGCTTACTTTCAAGGTAAAATCCAGTTTAATAATTTTAGGATTTTGGCAGGTGTCCGTTACGAGAAAACAGATGTGCTCTACGAAGCATTGGAACTACAGATTGAACCCCCAGCTGGTGATGATCAACCTGCAGTCCCTGTTTCTTCAGAACCAATTTCAGGAGGTCGTTCTTACGATTTCTTTTTACCTATGGTACATTTAAAGTACCAGTTAAGTGATAGAACGAACTTACGTTTTGCCTATACCCAATCGTATGCACGACCAACGCTTGAGGACTTGGTACCTTCGGAAAACATAAATTTTGCAGATCAAGTACTTACCAGGGGAAACCCAAATCTAGACCCTGCAGAATCCCATAACTTTGATTTGCTTTTTGAACATTATCTTAAGGGAGCTGGAGTAATTTCTGGTGGGATTTTCTACAAGGACATTTCCACCTTCATTTTTCAGCAATTTGCCAACGTAGATTTTAACAACGATTTGTTTTTACAACGTTCCCCTATCAACGGAGATGAGGCAACGCTACTTGGGGTAGAGCTGAATTTTGTGAAAAAAATGGACTTTCTTCCAGGATTTCTTTCGGGGTTGGGCGTATTCGCTAACTACACCTATGTAGATTCCGATAGTAGTTTTTCATCTTTAAACGAAGACACAGGTGAACTTGAGACTAGAGAAGGAATTCCATTCATAGGACAGGCAGACCACACCTGGAATGCTGCACTGTCCTATGACAAGGGTGGATTTAGTGCACGGGCATCGCTCAATTACAACGGAAGATCGCTTACAAGTTTTGCTACCACTTCAGATTTTGACTTCTTTTTAGAAGAACGGTATCAATTGGATGTGAATGCTTCACAAAAAATAACGGACAATCTTACCTTTTTTATAGAATTCATCAACCTTACGAACGAACCCGTCGTAGAATTTCAAACCATTAGAAGTCAAGTAACCAATTATGAGATTTACGATTGGTCTGCACGCTTTGGTATTAACTTTAAATTTTAAGAAAATGATACTAAAAAACAGTCTAAAACTATTTTGCCTGACAGTATTAGGTCTTTTCATAAACTTTTCCTGTAGTGATGACGACCTTTCAGGAGAACTAACTTTTGAATCTCCAAATATCAACCTCTCGATAGAAAGCGGTGAGTTCAGAATTGGGCAAACTATACGCGTAGAGGTAAGTTATGAAGCATCTGCCACCTTTAGGGAATTTGTAGTACAACGTGGAGGCACTATAATTGATAGAGTCAACTATGCCGAAGGAACCGATGGAGACGACACCTATGATTTAGAATTCTTGATAACGGAAGACTTGCTGGGAACTACCCAAACATTTACATTCACCGTGACCGATTCTTTGGGCGAAACAGAGACAAAAATCTTTACCGCAATAGTTTCTGAAGTCACCCCTGCATTTACTATCGAAGATGTCGAGATTAACGGTACAGTTTTTAAGCAAGTAACCGGTAGGATTAATTTTAATGAGACATTTGACAAAGATAACCTGTGGTTATTAAATGGCGAAGTAGAAGTAGATGACATCACTACCCTAACTATTGAAGCAGGAACTACTATCTATGCAATCAATGAAGACACGGAATTAAATGTATTAATTGGAGGAACCTTGATTGCCGAAGGAACTGTCGAAGATCCTATAATTTTCACATCTATAAATGCAGCGCCAGACCAACCAGAAGACCCAGATAACGGTGATTGGATTGGTGTAGTATTACGTGGCGACGATACCCTTGGAGGAAATTCTGGAATTCTAACCTATGTACGAATTGAAAACGGAGGAAATGGGGATGAAGCACTTCAATTAAGGCAAGTAGGCGGTGCAACAGTAATTCATTATGTGCAAATACATAACTCGGATGACACAGGTATCCGTATGCGGGGAGGATATGTAAACCTAAAACATATTTTAGTTACAAAACCCAGTGATAGAGGAATACGATACAGTGATGGATGGGAGGGCAACGGTCAATTCTGGGCAATCATAACCGATGTTGATGATAGTATCGGTCTCAACGGAAGGGATACGGACGAATCCCCAAGAATTTCTGATGCAGTAATGTCTAATGTTACTGTAATAGGCCCGAATGTTGTTGGTGATGGACCCGGTGATACAGAGGGTGTTCAAGTACGTGATGGAGCAAAAGGAGAATTCTACAATTTCATTGTTACCGGTTTTGACAATTCCTTTAGAAATCGAAGTGAAAATGGTGATATGGTTATAAAAAACTCCGCAGTTTTTGGTAATGGCGGAGATGGCGATGATGATGGTTTACACAGTAGTGTGCAGGATGACTATAGAGATGTAGCAAACAATAATTCCGAAGATGTAATAGTACTGACAGATGTTTTTGTCGGTGTTTCAACAATAAATTCATCAGATGCCTCAACATTAGGAGAATTTTTCGATGCCGTAAACTTCACAGGTGCGGTTTCACCAGATGATGATTGGACACTCGGCTGGACTCTCAACTTTGATGGTACTCCAAGAGAATAAATACATTAGTTTAAGTTAGTTTTTTTAATTTCAAGAAGTTGTAAATGAACAGAGCAAATTTCATTAAGACGATTTCATCGGCAACCCTGGCTACAGGGTTGCCTTTTCCTATGTGGTCTTGCGCTTCAAAATTGAGTGCAAACACTATTTTAGGTTTCGATGAAATGGCAAAAGACGATGATTTTATCATCAAGGATATAGACACCTTTCTATTGAGAAAGGCACTTTTTGTATCCGTAGAACTGAACAATGGCATAAAAGGTTGGGCAGAAGCCATGCCCAATGATAAGCGAAGTTCAAGGACATTAATTGAAAAAACGCTAAAGAACTACTACGAGGGCACCAATATTTTTGATGCGGAGAAAACGTGGGACCTTTGTATTAAATCCGAATACGATTTAGGACCAGGCGGACTATTGACTTATTCCATTTCGGGAATAGATTGTGCTATTTACGATGCCTTGGGCAAGGCCACCAAAAAACCTGTATATGAGCTTTTAGGAGGCAAACTCCGTGATTCCGTGGAAATCTATGCCAGTTTTACAAGAGATGTATACCCTACACCAGAAAAAGCAGCTGAAAAAGCAAAGCAACTAGTAGCAGAAGGCTATAATGCGATGAAGTTTCGCATGCGATGGGGATTGGAGAACCAAGACCCTCCCAACGACAATACCACAGCTTTTGCCGCCGCGTTAAAAAAAGGCGTAGGCAGTGACATAAAGCTAGCTATGGACGCCAATATGGGCCATAGCAGAGATAGGGCCATAGAACTTGGTAAGGAGCTAGAGGCTTTCGATTTAGCATGGTGGGAAGAGCCCACGGCACCCTATGATTATGATGCCATAAAAGCAGTAGTAGAGCAAGTAAACATTCCCATAGTATTTGGTGAACATGCCTATACCGTAGAGCAAATAAAACATTTATTGAACTATGGCGGTTCATGGGCGGTAAACCCAGATTTGTTGAAATGTGGTGGATTCACGGGTGGAAAACGTATTGGGGATTATATCGCAAACCAAAATGTAAAGTTGGTGGCGCACAATTCAAGACCTTCTTTAAGTACGGTCTGTATGCTTCATTGGGTCTGTGCCACAAAAATGGCAACAGAGCCCCAGGAATTTGCACTCCGAGAAAAAGCTCCAGGAGCATTTGATGCGTTGACCGGTTTTCCAGAATTTAAAGATGGAAGACTTTATATTAGTGATCGTCCAGGTTTAGGGGTCGAAGTCGATGAAGACCAGGTAAGGGCCTATGATAAAAAGTATACCAAATAATGAAATCCTTGTCCCTTTTCTTTAGTTTGCCTTTATTGATTTTGATGACCTGCCAAAAATCAACTGACAATGAATTCAACATTCTTGATTATGGTGCAGTTGCAGATGGAAAGACGTTAAGCACCAATGCAATTCAAAAAGCTATCAACAAAGCTGTTAAAACCAAGGGAAAAGTGATTGTACCCCAGGGAACTTTTTATACAGGCAGCCTTATTTTAGGTCCTGATATGACTTTTCACTTGGAAGAAGGTGCAGTGCTATTGGCCAGCAATACCATGAAAGATTATACTAGCGAGGAATTTATAAAAGCATCCTTTGCAGATAACCTTTCGATAACAGGTACTGGAACCATCAATGGTAATGGGCTGTCTTTTTTTGACGAGGATTGGAACTACACTGAACGACCAGAGCCTTGGATCGTAATCGAAGATTCAAAAAATGTTTCTGTAAGCGGTGTTACTTTAAAAAATAGTCCTTCCCATACCCTTAACTTTGATTACTGCAATGGAGTATCCGTATCAAACATTTTTATTGAAAATGACCCAAAAAGTCCAAATACGGATGGAATTGATATCCGCAACTCCAAAAATGTAACCATTTCAAATTGTGATATTCGAACCGGGGATGACGCCATCTGTATAAAAAACACCAAAAAAGAGGAGAAATTAACCGATGCCAAAGGCAATTCAAGATTAAAAACCACTGAAAATATTACGGTAAAAGACTGTTATATCGAAAGTGATGATTCCGCACTGAAACTGGGTACAGGAAGTGGCTATCTAACAAAAGATATCACATTTGAAAATATTACCATACGAAAAACACGTTATGCCATGGCTCTGTTTATGATGGACAGTGGACGATATGAAGATGTCCTTTTCAAAAACATTGACTCTGAAACAGGTTCTAGACATGACCAAGAATATGGTATTTTCATGGATATCCATCAAAGACAAGCTGATTCTGCACCCGGTGAAATAACCAACATCCATTTTGAAAATTGTAACATCTCCACAAAAGGAATTTTCTATCTGTCCGGACATCCAGAACAATACATTCAAAACATCTCAATAACTGGAATGGAGATTACCATTAAGGATACACTTGATAATTCTGAATGGAACAAGCCCAAAGGAAATAAATCGATACAGCACTGGCCGAGCACTTCAAATTTTGTCAATGAAAAAGCAAATTTCATTATTGCAAATGCCGAAAATGTGCGGATGAAGAATGTAAAAGTTGAACGCAGCAGTCAAGTATCTTTTCCATTTTTATGGACTTATAACGCTTCCGTTGATACTATTGCTGTCCAGATCAATACCCTGACTGCACCATGAGAGCTCAATTATTCTTTAGCTTTTTAACGGCCATAAGTTTTCTTGCATGTGCGCAAGAACAAAAGCTGGGCCTAGATAAATTGTACAAAAAGGAAATCGAAGCTTCATTAAAAAATGCAATTGTCCATGCCGGAAAAAGTTGTCTTGACGAAGAAGGAAAGTCAAAAGGCGATTATGAAATGATATCGGGAAGATGGATGGAATATGAACCAGCATGGCATACGGGGCAACTGATTCAAGGATTGCTTGCCGCCCATGATGTTACAAAAGAGCCTATGGCGCTAGACTATGCAAAAAAAGCTGGGGATTGGTGGATTGGTCTGCAATTTCCAAAAGGACATTCTCTAGAAGGTTACTTAAATGCTATCCATGGTGCTAGCGTGGGCAACCTAATAAATACCACCACAATTACCGATGGTACCCCTGGACTTTTTGATTTGACCGAAGCTACCGAAAACCCAAAATATGCAGAAGTAGCTACTTCTGCGGGGAGTTGGATTCTCGATAATCTCTACTTGCCTGAGCATAAATTAAGTTACAACATAGTTGACCCGAAAACTGGTGAAATTTGGAAGAACAAAAGTCCACATGCCCAGCATCAAGGTCACGAAATCACTATAAAACAAGTAGCCCGCCCAAATGCAGAAGGATACCTTTGGAAAGATATATACCTGTTTAATGGTGAAGAGCGGTACAAAAAGGCGTTTTTGGAACTTTGTGATGGCCTCATAGAAAAACAAAGTGACAATGGGTTTTGGATGGATTTTGAACCCAATGATCCAAAAACTGGAAAAATCCACGCACGTTTCAATACATGGAATGCCGAAGCACTAATTGAAGCTTTTACGCTGACCAAAAATCAAAAATATCTGGATGCAGCCATGAAAACCGGGAAGGGATTAGCAGCTATTCAACAAAAAAATGGAACCATTTTTTACATCAGCTATACTGATGGCAGTGTTGACGAACGCTCTCCATGCGGTTCGGGGATTTCTTTTGCCGGAATCCTTTGGTTGCGATTATTGGAATTGGGTAAACCGGATTTTATTGAAAACATCAAAAAAGCAATTGATTTTACGCTAAAGAACCAGTTTTCCATAAATCATCCAGATAAAAACTTAGCAGGTGGTTTTTTTGAAATAAGACAAAAAACTAAAGGTAATGGCCAATTAAAGCTGATTTACAGAGATATCGCCACTGCATTTGGGTTACGGTTTTTAAGTAATGTATACCAATATGAGTTTCAATAAAAAACATATCATATCATATCTGCGAAAGTGGATATTTGAGAGGAAACGGTACCGTATTATTCCTTTAGTTTTAGTTGTATGCCTTTTAAGCTGTAAAACCCAAACTAAAGATAATTTTACCAAAGAAATTGCCCAACAAAATATAAAAACAGCTTGGGAACAGACCTATCCTGCTATTCTGGAAGCTATTCATCCTCCAGCTTTCAAAGACACCATAGTACATATTACGGACACTATAGATTTTAGGGATAGATTGAATACACATATTACCGATTTATCCAATGAAGGTGGCGGAATTATTTCCGTGCGCCCTGGCATTTATAATGTAAAGGGTAGCATTTTTATGAAATCAAACATAAAACTTCATTTAAGTGAAGGTGCAATACTTCTATTTTCTCCCAATCCTGAAGATTACCTTCCTGTGGTAAAATCGAGATGGGAAGGGACATTTTTGATGAATTATTCCCCTTTGATTTATGCTATCGATGTGGAAAATATCGCAATTACAGGAAAGGGCACCATAGACGGGCAAGCCCGATCCGTTTGGTCTGCTTGGAAAAAAAAGCAGAAAGCGGATAAAACGCTGCTTCGGCAAATGGGCAATGACCAGATTCCGCTAACAGAAAGGATATTTGGTGAAGACCACTTTCTGCGTCCTTCGGGCATTGAGTTCATCAACTGCAAAAACATTCTTTTGGAGGGTTTCACCATCAAGAACAGTCCTTTTTGGACGATTCACCCCGTGTTATGTGAAAATATCACGGCAAAAAACTTGAACATTCAATCAGGCACTACCAATGATGATGGTTTTGACCCTGAAAGTTGTAAAAATGTGCTTATTGAAAATTGTATTTTCAACACGCATGATGATTGTATTGCCATTAAAGCAGGTCGTGATCAGGACGGTTGGCCCTATCCTCCTTCAGAAAATATTATTGTAAGGAACAATAGTTTCAATACTGCGGTAGGAAGCGGGTTTTGTATCGGTTCTGAAATGTCAGCTGGAGTCAAAAATGTCTTTGTAGAAAACTGTAGGTTGTCCAAAAGTGAAAAACATGCCTTTCAATTTAAGAGTAACCCCGACCGTGGTGGTTTCGTAGAAAATGTTTTCGTCCGTAATATTGATGTGGGAGACGTAAATTATGGTTTTGAATTCACTACGGATTACAAAGGTTGGCGTGGCAATGAGAATTTCACGCGCTATGAGCATTTTTACTTTCAGGATATCTCTATTAAATCTGCCTTGGAAAAATCCATAACGGTTAACGGAAGGCCCGAAAAACCTATTCGAAATATCTTTTTTCAAAATATATCCATTACCGATACCAATACTAAAATCGCTGTCAAAAACACGACGGGCGTATTGTTTGACAATGTAAAAATCAACAACGAAACCATCGACGAAAACCTAAAATCTCAATGAAAAATAGAATTTCAACAACTTTCAATATATCCCTTTGCAAATTAGGCGCACTATCCTTTTTATTATCTTTTACTTTTATCCAGATTGACGCACAAGAACCCTTATTGCAAAATGTTTACAATCGTCCTTCCACTTCTTTGAACGGAAATTGGAAATACGTTATCGACCCTTATGATACCGGTTACAGAAACCATAGAAACTGGACTCCCTTTGATGAAGCGGAATCTACCAAAGCTTCTGCTAAACCTTATTACACGGACAAAGTCATTGAAGAACGCTGGGATCGTGTGGAGTATAACTTTAACACCTCCCCAGAAATCATAGTACCAAGTGATTGGAACAGTCAGTTTGAAAAATTACAATACTACGAGGGCGCCATTTGGTACCGGACTACATTTGATTACGCGGTTTATACAAACCAACTCACCTTCCTATATTTTGGTGCGGCCAACTATCAGACCGATGTATACCTCAACGGAGAAAAAGTAGGTCAGCACTTGGGTGGATTCGACCCTTTTAACTTTGACATCACCAATAAATTAAAAACTAAGGGCAATTCATTGGTTGTTCGTGTAGATAACCGCAGGGAAAAACATCGCGTGCCCAATTACACCACGGATTGGTGGAACTACGGTGGAATTACGCGAGAGGTAAAACTAGTTTCAGTACCCAAAACCCATATTCAGGATTATAGTTTACAATTGGATAAGGACAATCCAAATCAAATCAAGGGATATGTACAGGTTACCAGTGCAACGTCAGGGCAATCTGTAACCATTCAAATCCCTGAAGTCAAAATCAATAAAACTTTTACAACGGATGCTAATGGAAGGGCTGAAATTTTGATTCCAGCTAAAAAACTGAAGAAGTGGTATCCCAAACGCCCCAAACTTTATGAAGTTTCATTATCCTCTGGTTCGGATACGCTTAAAGACCAGATTGGATTTAGAACGATAACGACCGAAGGGGCCAATATTTTACTGAATGGTAAATCCATTTTTTTAAGAGGTATTAGTCTTCATGAAGAGAATCCGATTAAAGTGGGCCGGGCAAAATCTATGGAAGATGCCAAGATGCTTTTTGGATGGGCGAAGGAACTCAACTGTAATTTTGTTCGATTGGCACATTATCCACATAATGAAAATATGCCCAGATTGGCAGATAAGCTAGGTCTATTACTTTGGGAAGAAATCCCGGTGTATTGGGGAATTGACTACGAAAACCCTACCGCTTTTGCTCAAGCAAAATCACAATTGGAGACCTTGGTGCATCGTGATAAAAATAGAGCTAGTGTCATTGTTTGGTCCGTTGCCAATGAAACCCCTGATTTAGAATCAAGGCTCATTTTTCTTCGGAAATTGAAAGATATCGCCCTGGCAATCGATGACACCCGTTTTATTAGCGCCGCATTGGAACGCGATGAAAAAAGCACGGCAAATACCGTAAAAATCCCTGATCCGTTTGCAGAAGATGTTGATATCCTTAGTTGTAACGAATACATCGGTTGGTATTCCGGTTTACCATCCCGTTGTGGTGAGGTTACATGGGACTTGCCCGAAAACAAGCCCTTTTTCGTAAGTGAATTTGGAGGTGGGGCCTTATACAACCATCATGGGGACAAGCTGACCAGATGGACGGAGGAATATCAAGAATACCTCTACGAAGAGCAACTGAACATGCTACAAAAAATTTCAACGTTGCGTGGCATGACTCCCTGGATTTTGGTGGATTTTCGTTCTCCAAGACGAAACCTACCGCTTATACAAGATGGTTGGAACCGAAAAGGACTCATCTCGGAAAATGGATTCAAGAAAAAAGCTTTCCATGTATTAAAGGCTTTTTATGACGAGATGGAAAAAAAATACGATTACACTGTCAAGGATTGACGGGTTCAACCTAGACTTCTAATAATCCCATATTCTAATCCTCTAAGCTCAGCAAGCCCTTTTAGCCGTCCGATTGCCGTATAGCCAGGATTGGTTTTTTTATTAAGGTCGAGGTCATCCAACATCTGATGGCCATGATCAGGCCGCATGGGAAGAGAAGTATTTCGTTCTTGCTGTATTTCCAAAAGTGCTTTCATCACATCGTACATAGGCACATCGCCTTCCAAATGGTTTGCTTCGTAGAAGTTTCCTTCGGTATCGCGTTGCGTACTCCGCAAATGGACAAAATGGATATACGCACCAAAATCACGAATCATCTGAGGAAGGTTATTATCGCTACGGACACCAAAAGAGCCAGTACAAAAGGTAATGCCGTTAGATGAACTCGGTACTTCTGTCATCATTCGATTGATGTCAGACGCCGTACTGACCACTCGTGGCAATCCAAAAATAGGGAAAGGCGGATCATCTGGATGTATTGCCATTTTTACATGATGTGCTTCCGCAACAGGGATGATTTCCTTGAGAAAGAGCGTAAGATGTTCAGCCAATTTTTTGGCATCGATACCTTCATAACTATCCAAAATATCCTGAAACTGCTCTAAGGTATAGCCTTCCTCACTTCCTGGTAATCCTGCAATAATCGTTTTTATTAAAGTGTTCTTTGAAGCTTCGTTCAAACTTTCAAAATAAGCTTTTCCTTTTTCAAGCTCTGTTTCCGTATAGTCCGCTTTTGCATTTGGACGGTTCAGAATAAAACAATCAAAAGCCACCAAGGCCTGTTTTTCAAAGCGGAGTGCTTTTGCACCATTGGGCAGTTCGTAAAACAGATTGGTACGTGTCCAATCCAACACGGGCATAAAATTGTAGCAAATGGTGCGTACACCTTCCAACGCTAAATTCTCAATGGAAGTTTTGTAATTTTCAACATACACTTGAAAATCTCCCTTTCGAGTTTTGATGTTTTCATGAATCGGGATACTTTCAACTACCGACCAAACCAGACCGGCCGCTTCAATTTCCAGTTTTCGCTTTTTTATTTCCGCCCTTGTCCATACTTCCCCATTGGGAATGTGGTGCAAAGCTGTAACCACACCTGTTGCACCTGCCTGCGCAATATCTTTTAGGCTGACCGAATCCTTGGGTCCGTACCAACGCATTGTTTGTTCCAATACTTTCATAATCTTATTTTAAACTCCCGAATATGCTCCAAATCCTCCATCAATCTTCAGTACCGTACCCGTAACAAATTTTGATGCATCGCTACATAAATAATGAACTGCTCCCAACAACTCGTTAGGGTCTCCAAAACGTCCCATGGGCGTATTTGAAATAATCTGATTTCCACGTGCAGTCAAGCTTCCATCAGTTTCGGTCAATAAAGTTTTGTTCTGTTTGGTCAAAAAGAAACCTGGCGCCAGAGCATTTACCCGCAGACCTTCTCCATGTTTTTGGGCAAATTCCACAGCCAACCATTGAGTTAAATTATCAATTGCCGCCTTTGAGGACGAGTAGCCCATGACCCGTGTCAGAGGGCGCTCCGCTGACATACTGGAAATATTGATAATACTTCCTTTGTTATTACTTAAAAACAAGGGTAAAAAGGTTTTGATGGGCAAATAAGTACCAATATAATTTAGCTCAATAATCTTTCGTAACGCCTCGACATCGCTGTCCATTAGTGTTTGGTCTGGGGTAATTGTAGCCCCTTGCATATTGCCACCTGCCGCATTGATAAGCACATCTATGGTGCCAAACGACTTTTTGAGCTCTTCGTATGCCTTCTCTAAATCCGATTCTTTGGTTACATCTGCTAGGATAATACTAGCCGCTCCACCTTTGGATACAATCTCATCTTTGAGTTCATGGGCACCTTCGATTGCGTACGACATAATTACCACATGAGCTCCTTCATCTGCTAGGTATTTTGTCATCTCCGACCCCAATACACCTGTTCCTCCGGTAATTACAATAATCTTGTTCTTTACATTAAAAAGTTGGTTCATATTTTAGTTTAAAGTGATATTCCTCTTTTCCAAGGAATAAAATCATCTTGATTTAATACTTGTGCTTTTGTTTGGATTTTTCCACTTGCAACAGCAATGATAAATTCCATGAGTTCCTCACCCATTTCTTCGATTGTTTTATCTCCCGTGATAACTTCTCCTGCATCCACATCGATAATGTCGGGCATACGTTCGGCCAATCCACTGTTCGATGCTATCTTGATTACGGGTGCAATAGGGTTTCCCGTAGGTGTGCCCAATCCTGTCGTAAAGAGGATAAGGTTTGCTCCCGATCCTGCTAATGCGGTTGTGCTTTCCACATCGTTGCCAGGCGTACACAATAAATTTAGTCCAGGTTTGGTGGCATACTCTGCATAGTCCAGCACGTCTACGATAGGTGATGCACCACCTTTTTTTGCCGCTCCGGCACTCTTCATGGCGTCCGTTATAAGGCCGTCTTTAATGTTTCCAGGGCTTGGGTTCATATCGAACCCCGAACCTACCGCTTCGGCGGAAGCTGCATAGGTTTGCATTAAATGAATGAACTTGTCCGCGATAGCATTGTTGGTGCAACGATTGATCAGTTGCTGCTCTACACCGCAGAGCTCTGGAAATTCGGCCAACATGGTTTTTCCACTCAAAGCGACTACAATATCAGAAGCATGCCCCACCGCTGGATTTGCCGATATTCCCGAAAAACCATCTGAACCACCACATTCCAAACCCAAGGTCAACTTATCCAAAGAAGCTGGTTCCCGTTGTAATTTATTTGCCTCGACCAACCCCTCAAACGTTTTTTGTAGTGCCTTTTGCAAAAGATTCTCTTCCCTACCCTCTTGCTGTTGTTCCAAAATATACAATGGCTTATCAAAATCTGGATTCACAGCTTTCAATTTCTCCTGCAAAATGGAAATCTGTGCATTTTGGCAACCTAGACTCAAAATAGTGCCCCCAGCTACATTCGGATTATTAAGATACCCGGCAATCAAGGCGCATAACATCTCTGAATCTTGCCGAATACCTCCGCATCCGCCTTGATGTGTTAGAAACTTGATACCATCAACGTTTTTAAAAACGGCTGTTGATGTGGCAGTTTCTTCTTCCAAAACCATTCCGCTTCGTGGGGAGGCTCCTGATTTATATTTGTTCACCATCTGGCGGACATATTGTTTGTATTTATTGGGCCGCACAAAACCCAATTCTTCCAAAAAGGCATCCTTCATAACGGCCGCATTTCTGTTTTCACAAAAAACCAAAGGGATAACCACCCAAAAGTTTGCGGTTCCTACCTGTCCATCGGAACGATGATAGCCATTGAACGTTTTATTCCTAAATTTTGAAATATCAGGTTGTTGCCAATCAAAGATTTGCTTTCGTACTCCATAATCTTCCGTCTTATGCGCAACATTATCAATGGTAAGCGCTTCTCCTTGCTCAATATTTTTCTTAGCTTTTCCAACTACGCCTCCATACATATATATCTCATCGCCATCCAAGAAGTAGTTTTGTGCAAATTTATGTTTGGCCTTTATGGGTAGCTTCAATTGAAAGTTCTCGCCATTCACCATCACTATGGTTCCTACATCTAGATTTTCCAGCGCAACTACCACATTATCAGATGGATGAATTTTGATGAATTTATGTCTCATTTTCAATTAAAAATTAGTAACTTGCGCAATCGATTGCACAAAGTAAGGAAAATTTATTTGATTTTTCTCATACAAAAAGGAAAAAAGCGATTCCTTGACCAATTCAATCGAATAAATAAAAGCTAAACCTATCCAATATGAAAAAAGTTGTCACCTTTGGTGAAATTATGCTGCGCTTAGCCCCTCCCGGATTTTTAAGATTTTCTCAAACCAATTCATTTGACGCCATCTACGGTGGTGGTGAGTCGAATGTTGCTGTTTCTTTGGCAAATTATGGGATTCCCGTTGATTTTGTAACGCGTCTTCCGGACAATGACCTGGGTAAATGTGCCATGATGGAACTACGCAAACGTGGTGTAGGTGTGGATAATATTCATTGGGGAGGAGAACGTTTGGGAATTTATTTTTTAGAGACCGGTGCTGTAGCCAGGGGCAGTAAAGTAGTTTATGATAGGGCATATTCGGCAATATCTCAAATTGAAAAGGGAACGATTGATTGGAAAACCGTTTTTAAAGATGCTGATTGGTTCCACTGGACCGGTATTACGCCTGCAATTTCCCAAGGAGCAGCAGATGCCTGTCTTGAGGCGTGCGAAGTGGCCAGTAGTATGGGAATTACCATATCCACAGACCTCAACTACAGAAAAAAACTATGGAACTATGGTATTGAACCTGAAAAAATCATGACCCCATTAGTCGAGCATTGTGATGTAATTCTTGGTAATGAAGAAGATGCTGAAAAACACTTTGGCATCCATCCCAAAGGTGTTGATGTAACACAAGGCCATTCCGTGAGCACAAAAGCTTTTGAGTCTGTCTGTAAGCAGATGATGGATAAATTCCCAAAAGCCAAAAAAGTGATCACTACGCTACGGGGTTCTATTAGTGCCTCCCACAATACCTGGGCGGGCGTGTTGTACGATGGCAATACACTTTACGAATCTTCTACATACCAGATTACCCATATCGTTGACCGTGTTGGTGGAGGTGATTCTTTTATGGGCGGACTTATATACGGTTTGATCACCCATGATGGTGATGATCAAAAAGCATTGGATTTTGCGGTAGCTGCCTCTTGTTTGAAGCATACCATTAAAGGAGATGCCAATCAGGTTACCGTGGATGAAGTTGAAAAATTAATGTCCGGCGATGCATCCGGGCGTGTAGCTCGATAATATATGGCAAGATTTTCCAGAATAGAAGTAGCAGTAAAAATGAGGGAAACCGGGTTGGTACCAGTCTTTTACCATAGTGACCTTGAAATTTGCAAAAAGGTCGTAAAAGCATCTTATGATGGTGGTGTTCGGGTTTTTGAGTTCACCAATAGAGGTGATTATGCCCATGAAGTCTTTGGAGAGCTGAACAAATGGGCCATAAAAGCCGTTCCAGAAATGATATTGGGCGTTGGTTCCGTAATCGACGCCGGCACAACTTCTTTATATCTGCAATTAGGTAGTAATTTTGTGGTTTCTCCTATATTGAATCCTCAAATGGCAAAAGTCTGTAATAGAAGAAAGGTAGCATGGTCGCCAGGTTGTGGCTCATTGACCGAAATATCATATGCCGAAGAATTGGGCGCCGAAGTCGTGAAGATTTTTCCTGGTATGCAGGTTGGAGGTCCAGATTTTGTAAAGGCGATAAAGGGTCCGTCGCCTTGGTCCAGCATTATGCCTACGGGCGGAGTAAAACCTACCCAGGATAATCTTGAAGCCTGGTTCAGTGCTGGTGTACATTGTGTAGGGATGGGCAGCCAACTCTTTAAAAAAGAACTCATCAGTTCTGGCGCCTTTGAAAATATTACTTCCGAAGTAAAAAAGGCTTTGGGTATTATTAAAAATCTAAAAGCTTAATTTGAAATCAATATCTTTTTTTAGTCTGCTAAGTCTCTTAATTCTCTTATCCTGCGATTCGCAGAAAGAGGAAAAAATATTGCGGCTGGCCCATGGGCTCGACACCAATCACCCAGTACACCAAGCCATGGTACATCTAGGAGAGCGATTGGAAGAAACTTCCGAGGGTAAATTAAAGGTCATTATTTATCCTAGTGGGCAGTTGGGAGCGGAACGCGAATGTTTGGAATTACTTCAAATTGGCAGTTTGGACGTTACAAAGGTCTCTGCTGCTGTATTGGAAAATTTTGTTCCTGAATATAAGGTTTTAAGCGTCCCATACATCTTTAGGGATAAAGCACATTCCCATAACGTATATGATAGTGAAGTTGGAAAGCGATTTTTGACGAAGGGTGAAAATTATCGTCTACGGGGTCTCTGTTTTTATGATGCCGGGAGCCGTAGCTTTTATACCAAAGACAGGCCAATAATTACCCCATCCGATTTAGAAGGAATGAAAATACGCGTACAGAAAAGTAATATGGCCGTTGCAATGGTCCAGCAATTGGGCGGCTCTCCTACTCCAATTTCTTGGGGCGAATTGTATACTGCCCTACAACAAGGTGTAGTGGATGGAGCAGAGAACAATCTACCCAGTTTTCATACATCTAAACATTACGAGGTATGCAAGTTTTATAGTTTTGATGAACATACTGCCGTTCCAGATGTACTGCTGATAGGAACTGTAACATGGAACAGGCTTAATGATCAGGAAAGAAAATGGTTGCAGGAGGCTGCCAATGCTTCCGCTATTTATCAAAGAGAAGTATGGGCACAAGCAGAAGATGAGGCCTTGCGGGTTATTAAAGAAGCTGGTGTAGCGGTAAATTACCCCGACAAAGCGTTGTTTGCGAACAAAACAAGAGCGTTTGATGAACTGTTTGAAGAAGGTTCTGAAGCTTCTCAATTAATGCATGCCATTAAGGAAATAAAATAATGCGAAAAAAAATAGACTTGGTACTGGAGAAACTGCTTATCATCATCATGATAATCATGTTGATTTCCGTAATCTGGCAGGTTTTTTCCAGATATATTTTGGGAAGCCCAAGTACACTTACCGATGAGATTGCCAGTTATTCCTTGATTTGGCTAGGACTCTACGGAGCGGCCTATGCTACTGGGAAAGAGCTTCATTTGGCTATCGATCTTATTCCCATTACCACCATCAATAAAGCCCCTATTTTTTATTCTGGCATAGTAACTTTTGCCATAGTCATATTCGCTCTGATGGTCATGGTGATCGGTGGCACTAATTTATGTTACCTAACCTTTCTACTGAAGCAGAAATCGGCAGCGTTGGAAATTCCGTTGGGAATGGTGTACAGCGCCATTCCTTTATCGGGTTTATTGATATCCTATTACAGCTTGGATACTTTTATTAAAAGACGTCGTACTTATTTAAAAAATAAAAATGGATTATACAGAAGCACTGATATTGGTCATTAGTTTTGTCATTCTCATGGCAATGCGCGTGCCCATTGCCTACAGCATTGGGGTTTCTGCATTGTTCACCTTACTTGTGTCCATGCCTACCCTTCCTGCTATTACTACGTTGTCGCAGCGTATGGCCACTTCATTGGATAGTTTTGCGCTATTGGCCATTCCATTTTTTATTCTAGCAGGCCAAGTAATGAACCGTGGTGGTATTGCACGTCGTCTTATCGATTTTGCCAAGGCGATTGTGGGTCCATTGCCTGGTGGTTTAGCTTTTGTAAATATAATTGCTTGTATGCTCTTTGGAGCAATTTCAGGTTCTGCGGTGGCAGCAGCATCTGCAATTGGCGGGTTTATGAATCCTATGATGGAAAAAGAGGGTTATGACAAATCTTTCAGTGCAGCTGTGAACATTACCAGTGCTACTACCGGATTGATCATCCCTCCCAGTAATATCTTGATTATCTATTCTCTAGCTAGTGGTGGGGTTAGCATTGCTGCATTGTTCTTGGCGGGTTATGTCCCTGGTATTCTAATCGGTCTTGCATTAATGTTGGTTGCTGGAATTTATTCGTTCCTAAAAAAATATCCCACTGAAAAAGGTGTTGGTATTAAAGTTTTTTTAAAGCGATTTATCAGCGCCCTTCCCAGCCTGTTATTATTGGTGGTTGTTATAGGCGGAATCGTAGCTGGAATCTTTACTGCTACCGAAGCATCTGCCGTAGCGGTTGTCTACACCTTTGTATTGGCCTTTGCCTATAAAGAAATAACCTTAAAGGATGTTCCTACCATTTTATTGGAGACTACAAAGACTTCCGCAATTGTTATGCTTTTGATCGCTACATCGGTCGCAATGAGTTGGGTCATGAGCTATGAGAGCATCCCCCAAGAAATCAGTGCTGGACTTTTAGGCATTAGTAGTAACCCTATTGTCATCTTGATCATCATCAACTTGATTTTGTTGTTTGTAGGGATTTTTATGGACATGACTCCTGCTGTATTGATTTTTACTCCCATATTTCTCCCCATTGTCACTGCAATGGGCATTGATCCCATTCATTTTGGAATCATTATGATTCTCAACCTTTGTATTGGGCTTTGTACACCTCCCGTGGGCTCAGTGCTTTTTGTGGGCTGTGGTGTTGCCAATTTAAAAATTCAACAGGTGGTTAAACCTTTGCTCCCTTTGTTTATTATGATGTTATTTGTGCTGGTATTGGTTACCTATATCCCCGAATTAAGCCTTTGGGTTCCTAAATTATTTGGGTTTTAAATTTCTTATGATTCAAAACGGTAGTAACATCTTCTGATAAAGTCCACTTTATTACATTCCATAGTGGCATTCATTTAATACACCCAATTACTTATTCTAAATCGGGGATTATCCCTTAAAACAGTGATGTGGGTAGAAATCATAGTGGCTAACTTTGTCGTTGGGTTTGACATAACTCCGATAGCGGAAGAATGTTAAACCAATAATACGAATTATGATGGGAAGTATCATAAAAAATCAATAGAACACAAACTGTAGAGGTAATATGATGCTGAGATTCGCTTTCTTATTAAATAGTTTAATTTTAAGTTTTGGAAACATATCCGCCTATGGTTCATAAAAAAGGATACCCTATTATTTTTCTAATCATTGCTATTTTCTGTGTTTTCAATCTAAAAGCGCAGGAAGGTGTCCGATTTCATGCGTTTGGAGAAATCCCTAGAAGTATAAGTGACTCGCTTTACCAAACGCTCAAAAATGCAAAAACTACGAATGATAGGCTCGATGCAATCTATACCATAGCTGAAGAACATGTCCTATACGGCAACCCAGATTCTGTCATCCACTATGCCGAAAGGTTGGATAAATTGTCGAGCAATGTAGATTACCTACGCAAAGTACGGGCTAAACGCCTTTTAGGGATAGGCAAGTTTATGAACGGCCTTTATAATAGAGCTTTTGAAGCATATGTTCAAGGCTTGGAAATCCCACAAAACAAAAGTACGCTGGACGAAGTCAACAAGGTAAACTTTGGTTTGGGAGAGGTATACTATGTAAGAAATGAATTGGATAAGGCAACCATACAATTCACAAAACTCTTGGCTCAAAATATAGATAGCCCACTACTGAGCAAGGTCAATTTTTACTCTGGAAACATTGACCTTAGGGAAAGGGATTATGAAAGCGCCAGAACATTTTATAGCAAGGCCGATTCTTTATGCGATTCTATAATAAATCCAAAACTTAAGCTACAGATACAACTGGGCTTTGGTAAATTGGATGTTGCGGAAAATAACATTGACAACGCATTAGGGATTTTTGAAAACGTTATGCAAAGTGCCCTCAACAGTAAATTTTATGGTCTCTACACCGAGGCTGTCCTTGAGTATGGGAAAATAAGTACGCAATTGGGCAGGTATGAGGTTGCAGAAATGGCCTTGGCCATGGCTTATACCAATGCAATTCAATGGAATAGATTGGAACTCCAAAAGAGAATTCTAAATAGTTTAAGGAAAACGTATAGTGCAAAAGGTGATTTTGAAAATGCCTATAATCTTACGACACAATATATAGCGGTATCCAATCAGGTCTTGAAGCAGCAAAATAGTAAGGCGCTCAAAGAACTTGAGGTAAAATACAACACCCTTCAAAAAGAGAATCAAATTTTTGAACTGAAAGAACAGCAAATAGAAAAACAAAGCGAGATTGAAAGGCAAAAGACCATTAAAAAGGCCGTTTTGTATGGTTTTGTGATACTTTTGATTCCAATTATAGCACTTTTAGTGGTCTATTATCAAAAACTACAGACCCAGAGTCAATTAAACCAACAGCAAGAGGAGCTGAATTCCCAAAGGATAACAGCACTGTTAAATACCCAGGAATTACAGCTGGCGCGTACTTCTTTGGAAGCACAACAAGAGGAACGACATAGAATAGCCAAACAACTGCATGATAGTATAGGAGGGAATTTGGCCGGTATTAAGCTGCAGTTGGGAAACCTGAAAAACAATCGTCGGTTTCAAACGGAAATCATCAATCACGTAAATGAAACTTATGAATTGGTACGGGATATCTCGCACGACCTTGTTCCGAAAAAATTCCATCAAAATGCTTTTACCAAACTGATAGAGGATTATATTGGTACGATTAGCGAGAATTCAGCAGTCGAGGTTACTATGTCCGCTCATCCCAAAGAAAAAATAAATCAAATGCCCGAAAAGCTGAAGGTGGAGCTCTATCAAGTAATTCAAGAGCTTTTTACCAATACGCTAAAACATGCAAATGCCAATACGATAGAGGTGCATATTAATATTCTAGAAAATACGGTACAACTTATTTTTGAAGATGATGGTGCAGGTTTTGATACCAATAGTGTTAAAAAGGGGATTGGACTTCAGAATATTGAAAGTAGATTGGAAAAATTGGATGCCGAATTGATTATTGATAGTGCTTTAAACCGAGGTACGGCAATAAATATTGAAATTCCCATAAAAGATTAAAAGGTGAAAAAACATAAAATTATAATAGCGGATGATCACAAAATGTTTCTAGATGGACTTTTGAGTATTCTGGCATCAAAAGAAAACTTTGAAATCATCTTAACGGCAGACAACGGAAAAAACGTAGCAAAGTATTTGGACATCAATAACGCCAAAGAATCCATAGACTTAGTAATCACCGATGTCAACATGCCAGAATTTAATGGTATCGAACTTAATAAGCACATCAAAACCAAACATCCGAATACAAAAACTTTGGTAGTTAGTATGCTGCACGATACCAACACCGTTCAAACGTTGACCAAGGACAATGTGGATGGTTATGTTCCGAAGAACGCAGAAAAGGGTGAGCTCATCAAAGCTATTGAGACCATTCTTAAAGGGGAAAAGTATTTTTCCCAAACCATTAAAGATGTTTATTTAAAAGGAATGTTCTCCAATGAGCAATCGCTGACACAATCATTATCAAAAAGAGAGAAAGAGGTTTTAAAATTGATCGCACAAGAATTTACTACCCAAGAAATCGCAGACAAATTATTTCTTAGCAAGCATACCATAGAAAGCTACAGAAAAAACCTCATCTCCAAGTTAGAGGTCAGAAATCTTGCTGGCCTAACAAAATACGCTATTAAATTAGGGCTGTTGGAAGAATAGCGAGGACCATATCCAATGTGCTTCCATAAAAGGTTTCATTAAATTCTAGACCACTCCCTGTAAACAGGGGGTGGTTTTTTACTGAAAAACGGGCTGTATACAGTTCTGGATATCCGCAATTTTGAATCATTAATTAACATAAAAACTTATAATTATGATTTACGGAATTACCTTAATCTTACTTAGCATTATCGCGGTACCATCATTGGTGCTAGCAAAAAAACCAAACGCCAAGGAGTTATTGGAAAAAATTGAACCCTACCAAGGATGGATAGGTTTAGTTTTCTGCTTTTGGGGAGTTTGGGGCATTATCACCAGTATTCTCAATCTTGGATGGTTGACCTCTGCACCTATTTGGTGGATTACACTTTTTGCAGGGAGCTTGGTAGAGGCCACTCTGGGTTTTATGCTCGGTTTTGGATTGATCAACAAGCTTTTCTTGAGCAAGAACGACAAGGCTACCGAAAAAGCAGCAGAACTTCGTTCTAAAATTGCCCCAAAACAAGGAAAGCTTGGTCTGTTGGGTATCGCAGTGGGCATTTGGATGATAGTTGCATCATTCTTATTTACAATTAGTTAAACATAAATAAAAAGCAAAATGAAAAAAATCATTCTAATTGTAATGGTATTGATCACACTAGTAGTGAGGTCACAAAATTCGACAGATCAAAGAAATACCGTTTCGGTTTCTGGCAGGGCATTAGTGGATAATGCATCAAAGTCCTACAAAGCCAAAGTGGTCCTTAACATGGATCAGGTGCGTTATTCAAATCCCGATTGCAAAACCTTAGAGGAGTTGAAAGAAAAGTTTTTTGAAAAGTTAAAAGCCAATGGTTTTGAACTTACTTCTTTTAGAGAGAATAAGATGGAATTTATCGCTTACGGTTATCAAAGCGACGGAACTGTTTTTGATTTTGAAACCTCTGATTTTGAAAAGGTAATGGCACTAACAAAAGTTAGAATGACTGGAGTGACCACTACTTTTCAATACAAATCTACCGTATCTGAAGCGATGCACAAAAGCTTGATCAAAACAGCAGTCGAAGATGCTAAAAAAAATGCAACACTGGTGTGCAATGTAATCAACAAAAAACTAGGCGGCATAGTTTCCATAAGCGAAAGCTTTCTAAACAATGGCATCTGGTACTCTTACTACAATGGTAATAAAGATTATTTAACCGTTCAAGTGGTTTATGAAATAAATTGAAAATTTAGTTAATTAGTTGGTTTCCGGTCTTTGGGCTTTTAAGTTCATAGGCCGGTTTTTTTGTGTTATGTTTTTTACAGAAGACCTATTTAAATTTTTTAAATGCAATTTGCTATAATAAGTCTCATTTCTTTAAGAGAAATGGTGCTACTAGACGTTAAGATACTGTAGCGAATGTATGAGCGCGTATTGGAAAAACTCTTTTCACCTTTATTCTGAATAATTATCCTTCAAGTGCAAGAGGTTATTGATAATGCCCGAAAGCTCAAAGGAAATAATCTTCTCACCCTTCTTTTCGAACGATGTAATCGAATATGAATAAATTTCCCTGCCTCCTTTTAGTATCGTTACGGAAAAGAGATCTTCATTCGAATCAAAAACTGCTGTACAATCGTAGTTCGTATTCGAGCTGAGCCAATAGCACAGACTATTGATTTGGTTAAACTTGGACATGTTCTCGTTCATGTGGTAGAAAAAACCAACTATTTGGGTGCATTGAAAATAACTTTTTTGTTTTTGATATATTGTATCAACGACCCCGGAACAAATAGGAGCGATTTCAGAAAAAAAGCTTTTCAACAGCTACTGACATAAGAATCCCGCGTTTTGACCACTTCACTTTAAAGAAGCAACTTTAACACTTCTCATGCGTTTTTAACAAACCAAAAAGATATTCGTCAGCGTAAATATTAATGTATGGTGATGGATTTAAATATTATGAATTACTGTAATGGAATCCATCTTCAATTGTTTTAAAAACATTTGGATAAGAATGATAAACAGGACCTTTTTCTTCGATTATATAAGACATCGTCTCCATTTTGGAAGACTATCCCAAAACCAAGTAAATGGCTATACACTGCTTCTTGATTATTGGGAGACCAACCAATTGAAAGATACAAGGTGGTTGGCCTATGTTCTTGCGACCACCTATCATGAAACGGACAAGACCATAAGGCCCTTAGTCGAATATGGAAAAGGAAGAGGCAAAGAATATGGCAAAAGAGATCCTGATACTGGTCAGACATATTATGGGCGTGGTTATGTACAATTGACCTGGAAAGAAAACTACAGGAAATATTCAGAAATACTCGGCATTGATTTGGTCAACAATCCCGATTTGGCATTGGACCAAAATGTTGCGACAGAGATATTGTTCCACGGCATGGTAAACGGTATATTTACCGGCAAAAAACTGATGGACTACTTCAATACAGATACATTAGATTGGTACAATGCCCGAAAGATTGTCAATGGGAACGACAAAAAATTTATAATAGGCGACTACGGCAAAGAATTTTTCGCAGCAATTTCTTTTAATTTTATGGCCAATACTAATTCACTCTAGAGAGAATTTGAACAATTCCCTTTATAAAGAATTTAGTTTCATGTATATACAGCCTAAAAGGGCAACATAGTAAATGTCTTTTACATCAACTCAATAAAGATCTTTGTAATTAATATAGTTTAATCCAAGATTGAGTTTTTCAATTTGTGAATTAAGACCCAACTGAATTTTCTCCGAAGCTTTGAACACTATACCATTATTTTTGGATTCTATCTCCACTTCCATGGAATCCTTGGTTTTGACACAGCGTATTTTTTCCAAATCGTTATTGTAGTTGTAAATAGGAACCATCCACAGTTCGCCATCTATAAAATTACCATTTCTGAATGTTGCACTGTGCATTTTTGCGCCTTTCATATTATAACGGTCTACAGTGCCATCCAAACTATTGTTTCTGAGAACAAATTCATATTTTTTATTTTTGGATGATGGATAGTACACAATTATATTCTGTAAACCGTCCTCTTTGTAAATGGTATAGAAATCGCCTGTTTTTTTCTCTGCTAGGCTACTGACCAGTTTGCCTTTCTCATATAGTTCGGTTCTCTTATCGTTATATGTCGACACGATCATTTTTCCTTGATAGGGAGCATCGTTCTTGTAGATAATATTGGCAATGGTATTTCCTTTTCCGTCAAAATAAGCAGCTTCACCCTCTAGTTTGTCGTTGATGTAATGTATATAGGATGTGACTTTACCATAAGTATCGTAAAACGTAAATTTACCATCTCGCAAACCAGCTTTGTACTGACCATCTCCCAGTACTTGACTTCCGTAACCGTATTCTTCATACAATCCATCTTTAAGGCCGTTCTTATAGGTATGTTTATTTCGTTTTTGATGGTCATAGAATGTACCTTCGAAAGGTTCACCGTCTTTAAATTTCATAGATGACAAAAGCACTCCAGATCTATCATAAATTTTAGCCTCGCTCGTAACATCGATATCCTCCATTAAAACATAATCCTTTTCTCGACCTGTCGAAACGTAAACATCTTCGTAGCGTAAAAGACGAACGTTTTTACCATCCTTCCATATTTCTTTCCTTTTGATTCTATCGGCACCATAAAAAAACTCGTACAGGGTTCCTTCATTTTTTTTGTAATCAAAAGATCCTATTTGGGTACCCTGTTCGTCATAAAACTTGCCAAAAACCTCTTTGTAGTTCTCAAAATCGATATCTGACCTTACTTGTCCGTTGCTGTAGTATGATATCTTTTTCTTGTAATTATAACCATCCGTATCATAGATTTTCTCTTCTTTATATGGCAGGCCTGTATCATAATTGTACGATATGTAATAGTCTCTCGCTAGCTTGGAATCTTTATAAATCTGTGAGGAGGTTATTCTTCCATCACGGTCTACTGTAAATTGTTCCCCGTCTTTAGGAGCATAGTACTTCTCGTCATCCAAAATCATTTTTCCGATAACTGCTCCAGATTTATTAAAAAATTGTTCCGTATATCCGTCACGTTTTTTAAAAACAATATTTGACTCTGGATAGTAGACCGTTTCCTGAAGAAGCTTCCCATCTTTATATTTTTTTATGGCACCCGTTACCAAAAGCTCGGTACCCTCGTAGGGCGCATAATTCTTAAACAACAAAGAATCCATTACAGCACCTTCGGTGTCATAATAGAGAATCTTTTCCCTGTAATTTTTATCGGAATATGTAGTATAGGAAAAGAGTTTACCATTTTTAAAATTCCTGACCCAGCTTAAGCGTTCATTTTTATAGTTGGATATGCTTGACGGCACGAACTCTTTACCCTCTCTCTGTTTTTTGTAGTCAAAAGCATATTTCTTCCCATTTACGGGGACCAATCTATTTTCTTTTAATCTGTAGCTTACTTCACCCAATTCTTTTCCAGTCTCATCATAATAAACTGTTTTGTAGTCAGGCTCAGAAATCAATTCTTCCCTAATCTGTCCAGAAATATCATAAAAGTCAGCGCCTAAATAAGTCTTATTTTTATAATAACTTATCTGGTATATTCCGTCTAGACCCTTTCTAAAATAAGCTTCTGACCCATTTATTGGACTGCCCCTATCGTAGGACATTTGAGCAACCAATTTACCGTTTTTGTCATAATACTTTGATTTAACCCTTCCGTAGTTATCCTCGTCAGTCAACGTATACGTCTCGCCCCTAATACCATTTAGGCCATTCTTATGGGTAATTTCTATAACCGTGTCCTTGTCAATCTCCTTATAGTACTGTGTACCATAGGACATTATATTTTGTTTGCCCGAAACAAATTTTCCATTTTCATAATTGGCAGTTAATTCTTGACCGTGTAGTGAAGTAATGAATTTACCTTCCAATTTATTGTCAACATAATTTCCTTTTTGAAGTAAAGAACCATTATTATTGTACCAGGTAACCTCACCATGCCAATAATCTTTATCCTCAAATTTTGAGACCCCTTCCATCTGAATCTGTCCGTTGATATAAAAATCCTTTATCAAAAACAAACCATCACTTTTCACCACAGGAGGCCTAAAAAAAGCTGCATTATTTTTATCGGTTGTCTTCCAAGCTGCATCGTACCATATTGTATCGTTTTGTGCAAATAGTGAAAGATCGGAACATAAAATAACCAACGTTAGTACACAGTATATTTTTTGTTTTCCAAAATCGTTCATCAAAAATTTCTTTATCATATCATGAAATTAAATAGTTAAGCCAAAAGTATGCGCACCATAATTTGAATCCTACCCTGTTTTCAGTGGAATTTTTAAATCATCTTAAAATGGATGAAATACAGCAAACGTAAAAATGGATTTGATATTACTTGCACCATCTAGCTTGCAATTTAGGTATTTTGATTATTTTTGCAGCCCAATTATTAATGCCCACGTGGTGGAATTGGTAGACACGCTACCTTGAGGGGGTAGTGTTCGAAAGGACGTGCTGGTTCGACTCCAGTCGTGGGCACAAAACCGCAGATTGCTGCGGTTTTTTTATTGTATAAATGGCTTTTTGCCAAGGTTTTGCTTAAAAACTTCAAAAAAAACCTGCATTTTAATAAAACCTCTATAAATTTTATCCTAACATATTAGGTTAGCATCATTTAAATTGTAAATTTGTTTAACGTTTACAGTCAAAAGATGAACAATGTAAAAAAGTCTTTCAGTATAAGGGATATGGAAAATCTTTCTGGTATTAAAGCGCATACCATTAGGATTTGGGAAAAAAGATATAATCTTTTTCAGCCAGAACGTACCGTCACAAATATAAGAACGTATAGTTTAAGTAGTTTGCAAAAACTTTTGAACATAACACTTCTATACAATAATGGGTATAAGATTTCTAAAATAGCTAAACTTGAAGAATCTCATATTCCAGTTATTGTAAGGGAGATCGTGTCTAACAATAGTGAAAAAAATCATGCCATAAATGCATTTAAATTGGCGATGATCAATTTTGACCAGACCCTATTTTTAAACACCTACAACAGTTTATTGACAGAAAGGTCATTTAGGGACATATTCAACGAAGTGTTCATTCCACTCCTGAACGAACTGGGTCTTTTGTGGCAAACAGATACCATAAGTCCGTCCCATGAGCATTTCATTACCCATTTGATAAAACAAAAAATCTATATCAATACAGAAAAGTTGCAAATGGTGGAACCTACACAAAAAGATAAGGTTTTTGCACTCTTCCTTCCTGAGAATGAAATCCACGAAATTGGATTACTTTATCTGAACTATGAGATTACCCTGAGAGGTTATAAATCAATTTATCTAGGACAAACAATGCCCATAGAAAGTTTGGTGGATTTACTTAAATACTACAGTAATGTCCACTTTGTTTCTTATTTCACTGTTTCCCCCACCAAAGACGAGCTGACCTCATATTTTGAGAAATTTTCAAAAACATTGAATATATCCGGTAGTTCCAAACTATACGTTTTGGGCCATCAGATACAATACATAGCAAAGGAAGAACTTCCTAATACCATAAGAACCTTTAATTCGATTGAGCATTTAATAGGTTCGCTCTAATTTTAAGTTGTAGTTGCCCCGATGAAAAAAGTTGTGATTATAGGTTCTGGTTTTTCCTCACTTTCAGCTTCATGCTACATGGCAAGAGCTGGATACGACGTAGAAATCTTTGAGAAAAACAATACCGTAGGTGGACGTGCAAGACAATTGGTGAAAGAAGGGTTTACTTTTGATATTGGCCCTAGCTGGTATTGGATGCCCGATATTTTCGACAAATTTTTTGCAGATTTTGGCAAAAAAACTTCAGACTATTACCAACTGGATAAATTAAGTCCCGCTTACAAAATCTTTTTTGATGATGATATAATCACAATTGGTGATTGCATGGATAAAATATGTGAGGAATTTGAAAGAATCGAAAGTGGCAGTGGAAAACACTTAAAGCAATTCATTGGCAAGGCCCAAGAGAATTATGACATAGCGATCAATAAAGTTGTTCTTCGACCTGGATTATCCCCTTTTGAGCTGGTTACCAAGGAAACAGTACTTAGAGTAGATCAATTTTTTAAAACCATAAGTCAAGAAGTACGAAAGCGTTTTAAAAATCCAAAACTGATTTCCACACTAGAGTTCCCCGTGCTTTTCTTAGGAGCAAAACCAAGTAAAACACCTTCTTTTTATAGTTTTATGAATTTTGCTGATTTTGGTTTGGGCACATGGCATCCAAAAGGCGGTATGTATGAAATTATAAAAGCCATGAGAAGACTTGCAGAAGAATTGGGCGTTACCATACATACAGAAAGTGCTGTTGACAAAATTAATGTTACCAATGGAAAAGTTTCTGGTATCAGTAGTAAGGAGAATGTCATAAACGCAGATTTTGTGATAAGTGGTGCAGACTATCACCATTCAGAAACGTTATTAGAAGAGAAGTACAGACAGTATTCTGAAAGCTATTGGGATAAGAAAACCTACGCACCTTCTTCATTGCTATTTTATGTCGGGTTTGATAAAAAACTGAAAAACATAGAACATCATAACCTCTTTTTCGATACAGATTTTGAAAAGCATGCACAAGAGATTTATGACAACCCACAATGGCCAAGTGATCCGTTGTTTTATGTAAACTTTCCATCCGTGACAGATTCCTCTATGGCCCCAGAAGGTTGTGAAACAGGTTTTTTTCTCGTTCCCATTGCTCCAGACCTTGAAGACACACCACAATTAAGAGACCAATACTTTGACATTATAATAGATAGATTCGATAAACGCACGCAACAGGATGTTAAAAAATCTATTATCTTTAAAGAAAGCTTTTGTGTAAACGACTTTGTGGAACAGTACAACTCGTACAAAGGAAATGCTTATGGCATGGCCAATACCCTAAGTCAGACAGCTTTTTTAAGACCAAACCTTAGAAGCAATAAAGTAAAGAACCTGTATTTTACCGGTCAGCTAACCGTTCCGGGGCCTGGTGTTCCACCATCGTTGATATCGGGAAAACTGGTGTCCGATTTGATAATTAAAAATACCTAACTAAGATGAAAACTATTTTTGACAACGTATCCTACAATTGCAGTAAGATTGTGACAGAATCTTACAGTACTTCATTTGCATTGGCCACAAAAATGCTATCATCATCCATTAGGGGCGATATATATAATATTTACGGATTTGTTCGTTTTGCCGATGAAATTGTGGACACGTTTCATGATTATGATAAAAAGATGCTTTTCGAAAATTTTGAAAAAGCCATGAACGATGCTATCGATAATAAAATCAGTTTAAATCCGATTCTAAATTCTTTTCAAAGTACCTATCACAAATATGACATCCCCTTCCATTTGGTAGAAGCTTTTATGAAAAGCATGCGAATGGATCTTTCAAAGAAAAAGTACCACACCTTTGAGGAATATCAGGAATACATTTATGGTTCCGCCGACGTGGTAGGTTTAATGTGCCTGTGTGTTTTCGTAGATGGTGACAAAGACAAATATGAAGAATTAAAAGATTCTGCAATGGCTTTGGGGTCAGCATTTCAAAAAGTAAACTTTCTAAGGGATTTAAAGGCTGATTACGAACTATTGGAACGCACCTATTTTCCAAATACCAATTTAATGGAATTGGACGAGGCTTCTAAAAAAAGAATTGTAGATGAAATTAAAGCAGACTTTGCATTAGGATATTCGGGCATTGTAAAATTACCAGAACAAGCTAAGTTTGGAGTTTATACCGCTTACAAGTATTATAACAAACTTCTCCAAAAACTGCAGAGCACACCACCTTTGGAAATAAAAAATACGCGAATCCGTGTTCCAAATTACCAAAAATTCGGACTTTTGGCACAATCTTATGTCAACTATAAATTACAGCTTGTCTAAATGAAAATTGCCCTTACGATTCTTATCTTTTTTGGAACTTTTTCCATTATGGAGTTTATGGCATGGTTCACCCATAAATATGTAATGCACGGTTTTTTATGGAGCTTGCACAAAGATCATCATAAAAAAGACCATGATTCTTGGTTTGAACGAAACGACTTTTTCTTTATTTTTTATGCGGTAGTAAGTATGTCGTTCATAATGATAGCCAACAATACCACTTTTTGGTACGGTTGGCCAATCGGTTTTGGAATATTGGCATATGGGATAGCGTATTTCTTTGTACATGATATTTTTATCCATCAACGTTTTAAGCTCTTTAGAAATGCTAACCATTGGTATGCCAAAGGTGTACGAAGAGCCCATAAGATGCACCATAAACACCTAGGAAAAGATAAAGGTGAGTGCTTTGGAATGTTGTTCGTTCCCTTTAAATATTTCAAAAAATAATGCCTAAAGCCATTGTTATTGGCGCTGGTATTGGTGGAATAGCCACCGCAATCCGTTTAAGGGCCAAGAACTATAACGTACTTGTATTTGAGGCCAATGACTATCCTGGTGGCAAACTACATTCAAAACAGGTAAACGGATATCGTTTTGATTTAGGCCCTTCGTTATTTACCATGCCACACTTTGTAGACGAGCTCTTTCGACTTCATAATCAAAAACCTGAAGATTATTTTAACTACGTTCAAAAAGATACGGTCTGTAATTACTTTTGGGACGACGGTACTAGGTTTTCGGCCAAGTCCAAAAAAGAAACCTTCGTTAAAGATGCTTCAGAAACCTTTGATGAGCCTAAGGAAAAAATAGCGGATTATTTGGAAAGAAGTCAGATAAAATACGATTTGACTGCATCGCTGTTTCTTGAAAAGTCATTACACAAGTTAACCACCTATCTTTCAAAAGATACCGTCAAAGCCATTTTGCAGCTGGGAAAGTTGGATATAAACGCATCTTTAGACCATTCCAACAAAAAGGCATTCGAGAGCGAAAAGCTTGTCCAACTTTTTAATAGGTATGCAACCTATAATGGTTCCTCTCCTTATCAAACACCGGGAATAATGTCTATGATACCACATTTGGAAATGCATTATGGCACATTTTTCCCAAAGGGTGGAATGCACCAAATAACGCAATCTCTTTTTAATTTGGCGAATGATGTTGGGGTAGAATTTAAATTTGGCGAAGCGGTTGAGGAAATCAATATAGCTAACAAAAAGGCTGAAGGGATAAAATCTCAAAACGGCTTCTACGAATCGGATATCGTAGTTTCCAATATGGATATCTATCCTACGTTTAAAAAATTGCTTTCAAAACAAAAACAACCAAAAAAAGTCTTGCAACAAGAACGTTCTAGTTCAGCACTTATTTTTTATTGGGGCATTTCCAAAAGTTTTAAGGAGCTCGATCTTCATAACATTTTTTTCAGTGCTGATTATCAAAAAGAGTTCAAGCACATTTTTGAAGAGAAAAGTCTTTATCACGACCCAACAGTTTATATAAATATTACCAGTAAGGAAGAACCAAGTGATGCACCGGAAAATCACGAAAACTGGTTTGTCATGATCAATGCGCCAGGAAATTATGGACAGGATTGGGAAACCCTGATAAAAGAGAGTAAAAAAAACATTTTACGAAAGCTCAATAATATATTGGGCATAGCTATAGAACAATATATAGATTCAGAATTCATACTGGACCCTGTGGGTATCGAGAACAACACCAGTTCCTACAGAGGAGCATTGTATGGAGCGGCTAGCAATTCAAAATTTTCGGCATTTCTTCGGCATCCTAATTTTAGCTCTTCAATAAACAACCTATTTTTTTGTGGTGGTTCTGTGCATCCGGGAGGAGGTATACCATTGTGCCTATTGTCTGCGAAAATTGTTAGTGACCTAATCCCAGAAGCGTAATATGAGGTTTTTGTCAACATATAAGCTATGGATAGCCATAGGATTGATATGGCTCTTCCATATATCTGGAATCATAGGGATTAGTATAGGATATCAAGATTGGTTTTTAACGAAAACTCCATTAAATCTATTTATCTGTCTGATACTTTTCATCTGGTTGTTTCCTATAAATTCCAAGAAAAAAATAGCAGCTGCGCTATTGTTCTTCTTCATGGGTATGTTTTCAGAGTGGCTCGGCGTTAATTATAGCTTACTCTTTGGCGAGTATGCCTATGGCTCCAATTTTGGCCCTAAATTGGATGGCGTTCCTTTTCTTATTGGTTGCTTATGGGCGTTACTGGCATTTATTACAGCTTCTTTGGTAGAAATATTTAAAATATCTAGGTGGGTAAAGCTTATATTATCCGCTTTGTTAATGGTGGCTCTCGATTTTTTGATGGAACAAAGTGCGCCAAGTTTTGATTTTTGGCTTTTCGAAGGTCATGTACCCATTAAAAACTATGTGACTTGGTTTATACTGGGCTTTATAATGCATTTAGTTATTTGGAAGTACAGAATGTACGGAAACACTATTTTATCCTATAATTTATACGTAGCGCAGTTCCTATTCTTTGGTTATTTCTATCTATTCCCCATTGCTTAGTCTTGGCAAAGGATTTTTTCCACCCCAAGTCCCAATAGATCGGTAGGGCTGAAACCTAGAAAATAATTCTTCCTTATACCATTTCAATTCCCTTGTATGCCCAATCGCTTTTACATGTGTCCTACTCTGATACGCAAAACTGTCAAGAGCAGCTTTGCTTTTCCAAACACTGAATGTTGCCATTTGTTTTATGGGAACTTCACCGAAGCCTTTTGTATAGATGAGACCTTCGTTTGTGAGCAGCTGTTCTTGGGAAACAGGAACATATTTCCAAAATGTATATAATAATTTGGTTTTAATCGTAGCCCTTGTAATAGCAACTACAAACGGATTATTTTCATCTATTTCTTTGCTCTTCTTAAACGGATTTGAACCAGACCACTCCCCCCTACTTATCAAGTTTTTTAAATACAAGCACCAATGTTCCTTGGAACGCGAGCGATATTTTTCCATTAAAGAGGATGTTTCAAAAAAATGACTTGCACAATCTTCATTTTCCCAAATCTGCAGTAGTGCATAAGTACTCCAATCGGGTAATGGGTTGAACCCTTCTTTACCACTCCCCCATAATTTATAGAATTGAAGCCCATCTACTTTCTTAAGGTGTGAATGTGCAAATTGCATCATTAGAAAGGCCCAAAACTTAGCTCCAAAAGAAGGATATTTAAAAATGGTTATCGTAGTAACTTGCCCCATTTATTCCGATAAAAGTTTATTCAGTAGATTTCTGGTATTTTCTGAATTCCAATCGGCCGCACCATGCTCAGCGACTACAATCTTCCCTGATTTACCAATGATGTACGTTGTTGGTATACTTTTATGTGATAATACTGAGGGAATATCGGTCGCTTCAAAAAAAACAGGTAGTTCATATTCTTTTTTATTCAATAAGCTGACCACTTTATCCTGGTCATCATTGGCCACAAATGCAAAAACAACTTCATCTTGGTAATCTGTATGTAACTCAACCAAACTTGGGAGCTCTGCAATACATGGAGGGCACCAAGTTGCCCAAAAATTTAAGAGAATCACTTGTCCCTTTTTTTCTTCAAAATTTAGCGTGTTACCATTCAAATCCAAAAGTTCCCAATCATAATCAATAAGCTTTTGTTTTTCTTCATTCAATACGATATCTGGACTCCCGGCAAAAATCCTACCTGCAAAAACACGTAAATGAAAACCAACGGGCGTGAATAGCATTAAAGCAATAATCAAAATCCATACGATATTACTGACTTGATTTTTTGAAAGCTTCATGGAGCTATTCAGCTATTAATTTATCCAACAGGCCAAACACTTTACTGGTATCCCAGTCAGCTATTTTTTCCTTATAGACCACAATGTTTCCAGATTTGTCTATTAAGTAGGAGGAGGGGACAACATCAGGATTTATGGGCATCTTTTCACCAATGATCAAATAGGTAACAGGAAAGGTGAATTCGTGTTTTTCCATAAATGCTTCAACTGGAGGTCTGTTCTCATTGGTAATAATATAGAAATCCATTTTCTCGTTGTAAGCATCGTACATTGTTTGAATACTGGCCAGCTCCGCTTCACTAGGTAATTTCCATGAGGCCCATAGGTTGATAAAAACTACATTTCCCCTAGATTTCTCAAAGTTGAAAAAATTCCAATCTGCATCTTTCAGCTTCCAATCGTAATCCGTTATTTTTTCTCTGTTCGCTTCTTCAATAACTGGCGGGGAGAACGCAAATAATTTGTTTAGTAGAACTTTTCCGTAATGACCCATGGGGGTAACAAAGAATGAAAGTATAAAAAGTATTACTACGATGTTTATTATAGTCTTTTTATTAATTTTCATTTCATAGAGTGTTTTGTTAAAACTAAAAAACTCCTGATACATATCAGGAGTTTTTTTCAAATTATCGCTTAGATGAACTATGCATTCTCTTTTTTAATGACATTTAATGCAGATCCTTCTTTAAACCAATTGATTTGTGCATCATTGTACGTATGATTTGCAATTATAGTATCCGTACTGCCATCCTTATGAACAACCTCTATCGTTAAAGGCTTATCGGGTGCAAAGCTTTCGATATCCACAAAATTGAAGGTATCATCTTCTTGAATTAAATCATAGTCTTTTTCATTGGCAAAAGTAAGCCCCAACATTCCCTGTTTTTTCAGGTTGGTTTCATGTATTCTGGCAAATGATTTCACCAACACTGCAGCAACGCCCAAATGTCTTGGTTGCATTGCGGCATGCTCTCTTGATGAACCTTCCCCATAATTATGATCACCCACTACGATGGTCTTAATACCTTCTTTTTTATAATCACGTTGAGTATCTGGCACTGCTCCGTACTCTCCGCTCAACTGATTCTTCACAAAATTGGTTTGTTTGTTGTACGCGTTTACAGCACCAATCAGTGTATTGTTTGCAATATTATCCAAATGTCCTCTGTAGCGCAACCAAGGTCCTGCCATAGAGATATGATCGGTAGTACATTTACCAAATGCTTTGATCAGCAGTTTAACGCCTCGCAATTGTTCAGGCTGAATAGGTACAAACTGATCTAGTAGTTGCAATCTTTCTGAACTGGGCGAGACGACAACCTGAACACCGCTACCATCTTCCATGGGAGCTACATAACCAGCATCTTCAACAGCAAATCCTTCAGGTGGCAGCTCGTAGCCTCTTGGTTCGTCCAAAAGTACTTCTTCGCCATCCTCATTGATCAATTTATCGGTCATTGGATTAAAATCCAATCTCCCAGAAATTGCAATTGCAGTAACCAGCTCGGGCGAACCTACAAAGGCAAGTGTGTTTGGATTACCATCGGCACGTTTCGCAAAGTTTCTATTGAACGAGTGTACAATCGTATTACGGGGGCCATCGGCAGCTTTGTCGCCATAGCGGTCCCACATGCCTATACACGGACCACAGGCATTTGCAAATACCGTAGCACCTACACTATCAAAAGTATCTATGAACCCATCACGGTCAATCGTGTAGCGTACTTGTTCAGAACCCGGGGTTATGGTAAACTCCGACTTCATCTTTAATTTTTTATCAGCAACTTGTTTAGCCAAAGAGGCAGCTCTGGAAATATCCTCATAAGAAGAATTGGTACAAGAACCTATTAAACCAACTTCAACATTTAAAGGCCAATCATTTTTCTTAGCGGCTTCACTCATTTCTGATATGGGCGTTGCCAAATCTGGAGTAAAAGGCCCGTTTAAATGTGGCTCAAGTGTATTCAGGTCAATCTCGATAACCTGATCAAAGTATTTTTCAGGATTTTCATAAGCATCTGCATCTGCTGTGAGGTGTTCCTTTACCTCTAGAGCGGCATCAGCAACATCGGCCCTGTCCGTTGCCCTTAAATAACGGTCCATGGATTCATCATAACCGAAAGTAGATGTTGTTGCACCTACCTCAGCACCCATATTACAAATAGTGCCTTTTCCTGTACAGGACATGGATACGGCACCTTCCCCAAAATATTCGATAATTGCTCCGGTTCCTCCTTTAACGGTCAGAATATCGGCAACTTTTAAAATCACATCTTTTGGGGCTGTCCAACCAGATAGTTTTCCAGTTAATTTTACCCCGATCAATTTTGGAAATTTTAATTCCCATGCCATTCCGGCCATAACATCGACCGCATCGGCACCTCCTACTCCAATGGCGACCATTCCCAAACCTCCGGCATTTACCGTATGGGAATCGGTTCCTATCATCATTCCTCCAGGGAATGCGTAGTTTTCCAATACAACTTGATGAATAATTCCAGCACCAGGTTTCCAAAAACCTATTCCGTATTTGTTTGAAACGGATTCCAGAAAATCAAAAACTTCATTACTGGTCTCGTTTGCTCTTTTTAAATCCGTTTTTGCATCGACCTTAGCTTGAATCAAGTGATCACAGTGTACCGTAGTTGGAACTGCTACTTTTGGTTTACCGGCATGCATAAATTGTAGTAACGCCATTTGAGCCGTTGCATCTTGACACGCTACTCTATCTGGGGCAAAATCAACGTAGTCTTTACCTCTGGTAAATTTTTCGCTGGGTGTTCCTTCCCACAAGTGTGAATACAATATTTTTTCTGCAAGGGTCAGCGGTCTGCCTACTAGTTCACGGGCTTTTTCTATTCGCTCTCCCATAGAAGCATACGCTTCTTTAATCATATCAATGTCAAACGCCATTCTACAATTGGATTTTAAGATTTTGTAATTTCGTAAATTTAGTGAAATACCTACGATTTAGGAATTAGAATCTACTAAATATGCAGGGGAAGTTTTTAATTTATAACAATTCTGAAATAATATTTTCTTCAGAAATGCCTTCCGCTTCTGCCTTATAATTTTTTAGGATTCTGTGACGTAATATACCCATGGCGACAGCTTTTACGTCCTCAATATCTGGTGAAAACTTTCCATGTACAGCGGCATTTGCCTTTGCGCCAAGAATTAAGTTTTGCGAAGCTCTTGGTCCCGCTCCCCAATCTATATAGGTATTGACGAACTCTGATGCCCCATCCAATCCGGGTCTTGTCTTGTTTACCAATCGCACAGCATAATCGATAACATTGTCCGGTACCGGAATCCTTCGTACTAAATGCTGAACTGCAATAATCTCTTCAGCATTGAACAAGGTGTTGATGTTTGCGGTTTCATCGGTCGTAGTGGATTTTACAACATCTATCTCTTCTTCGATTGAAGGATATTTTAGTTCTATTGCAAACATAAAACGGTCCAATTGCGCTTCCGGCAATGGATAGGTACCCTCTTGTTCAATTGGGTTTTGTGTGGCCAATACAAAATAGGGCATATCCAATTTATATTGTTGACCTGCGATTGTTACGGCTCTCTCCTGCATTGCTTCCAAAAGTGCCGCTTGGGTTTTTGGAGGGGTTCTATTGATTTCATCGGCCAAAATAATATTGCCAAATACAGGACCTTTAATGAATTTAAAGTTTCTGTTTTGGTCAAGGACTTCACTTCCTAAAATATCACTAGGCATTAAATCTGGAGTAAATTGTATCCTTTTGAAATCCAATCCCAAGGTTTGGGCAATTGTATTGACCATTAACGTCTTGGCCAAACCGGGAACACCTATTAAAAGCGAATGCCCTCCTGTGTATATGGATAATAAGATTTGCTCGATTACATACTCTTGGCCTATTATAATCTTGGCAATCTCATTTTTTAAGGCTTGATGTTTTTTAACAAGGTTTTCAACTGCTATAACGTCCGACATGCATCTACTCCTTTACCCAATTGTTTGCAAAATCACAGTCTCTGTTTCCATCGTTTACATGAATATAAGTATCTTCTATATGATCTCCCATCCACTCTTTGATCGCTTCAAACTGTTTTTCTCTTAGGGCCAACTCTTGAATTTTCAGATAATCTTTTGCAAAATCAGCTTCGTGCTCATCAAAGCGATTGGAGATTTTCATGATCTTAAACTTTGGCGGGCCTCCCCTTTGGTCGTTTTCGCGTATGGGCCTTGAAATTTCTTCGTCTTTTAAATTACGGACCTGATTGTAAAGCTCGGGATCCATTTTGGTAAGTTCAAAACGGGAATCAAAGTTGATAGGGTTACGCAGCAAACCACCATCAAACTTGGTCTCTTTTTCATCCGAAAAATTTAATGCAGCTTCCGCAAAAGTATATTTTCCGTCAATGACCTGTTGCCTAATGGTATCTAGTTCTTTTACCGCTTTATCTATGGTTGCTTGAGGAATCTCGGGAATTATAAGAATATGACGTAAATCCAACTCTTGTCCTCTGATTTTTTCAATATAAATAATATGATAGCCAAAAGCCGTTTCGAAAGGTTCTGAAATCTCGCCTTCTTGCAAGCTGAACGCAACGTCCTTGAACTCTTTGACAAATGGGGTTTCCCTTGTCATGCTATAAAAACCGCCTTTGGATTTTGATCCAGGATCTTGGGAATAGAGGATTGCCTTTACATTAAAACTTGCGTCGTTGTCCTCAACGTCTTGTTTAATCTGATTTAACCTATCAATTACCTTTTGTTTCTCTGCTTCGGGGGCCTCAGGCTGTTTCACGATTTGCGCAATCTCTAATTCAGCTCCAAAAACTGGCCTTTGATCATCTGGAATCTTTTTGAAAAACTGTCGTACTTCTTCTGGGGTTACTTCTATTTCCTCTACAATCTTCCCTTGCATTTTTTCCGAAAGCATCCGAAGTTTATTGATTTCAAAAAGCTCCGCTCTAAAACTTTCGATGTCGGTTTTGTTGTAAAACTTCAAAACTTTTGCCATGGAACCCACTTGAGCAACCAGCTGTTGGATTTGTCTATCGCTCTGCGCATTCACTTGATCATCGGAAACAAGTAAACTGTCTTGTACCGCCTGATGGGCATAAAGACGATCCTCCATTAATTTTCCCAGCAAGCTACATTTTGTGATATCCTGTGTGGACGCACCTTGACTTTTTAAATCGATGAGTGTTTTTTCGATATCAGAATCAAGAATAACATAATCGCCAATAACCGCGGCAATACCATCTAATTTTATTTTTTTGGTGTTGGTGGTACTATCTGTTTTCACCATTACCGCTTCATCTGCAGTTTCTTCTTGTGCGCTCAAAAGTCCGCATACCGCAAAAAATAGCAGGGCCAACACTTTATTTTTCATCTTTTTCATAAACTTCGAATTCGTTTTTCTGTATTGCTTCATCAAGGATTTCCGTTTCTAGCTTCCGAACGTAATCCAATCTTCTTCTATTAATTATCAATTGTCTTATATCTGGTGAAATGTATTCAAAAGGAGCAGTATCGTTGATTTCCAATACATCTTTCACACTTCCCAAATATACTTCTAAGGAATCCTGTAATTCAAAAAATTGTGATTTTTTTAAATAGTCCTCTTCGTTGAGCGAAGTTAACGGTGGTATTTCCTCTATAACCCTAGATGCACTTACCCAAATGGAATCGTTAAAATGGATTTTTTTGAACTGTACGGCTACAGAATCCAAATAACGTTTGTCCTTCTGTTGCCAATCCTTCATGCTTTTGATTACATCGTCTTTGTGCAAAAACTGGGTTGGCAATCCCACAAATCTAAGTTGCACCAGTCGTTCGCTAAGCTTAAAGTTTTCTTTTTCTTTTTCGTAGTACTGCCTTAACTGTTCGGTTGTCACAGCAGTATCTTGAGCTTGCAATACCAGTGCCTCTATGTATGCCCTAGTGTATAAATCTGCCCTGTAGTCATCTACAAGGCGGTCAAATTCGCTCAATTTTTCTTCAGGAAGGTTAATCTTGGATTTTGACAACAACAATTGTTTTGAGGCCCAATTGTTAATGTAGTTGCTTACAAACAGGGCACTATCTTGTTTGGACATGTCATCATTGATCAAAGAAGCGATATCTTCTCCATATAAGAAAGCATCCCCAACTCTAGCCAAAGGTTCTTTTTCTTCCTTGTCCTTAAAAAGTGAATTACATGATGATAAGAACAATAGTCCTATAACAAAAAGGCAAGCAATCTTATTTCTCCGTAGAAAAAGCATTCCGCAAAAATAACAATAACTTAAAGTCCCACAAGAAGGTTTTGTTCTCATTAACAGATTTTTAGTAGGCAGGGCTATTCATATAATTTCTTACATTAGTGAAAAACCTTCCAAGATGAAGTATACTTCTGAAATAACGGTCAATTTAAATCGTAAGGCGTTCTTGGAAAAATTGAACAATCCGGAAGATATGAAACATTGGCAAAGAGACTTGATCAGTTATGAACATCTTTCAAAAAATCCCGGGGAAGAAGGGGCCCAAATGAGTATGGATTACAAAATGGGGAAACGGGGGTTTAAAATGGTAGAGACCATCATCAAGAACAATCTTCCTGAAGAACTCCATTCCATGTACGATACCAAAGGTGTGCAAAACATACAGAAGAATTACTTTAGCGAAATAGGTGGAAAAACCAAATGGATATCGGAAAATGAATTTATTTTTTCTGGTTTTGGTATGAAATTGATAGGTTTGTTGATGCCCGGAGCTTTTAAAAAGCAATCCAAACAATACATGGAAGATTTTAAGGCGTTCGCGGAAAACAATATATCGGTACTTGATTCCTGATCGAAATGGAAAAAGCTTTAGATAGAAAAATAAAACTGATTTGGGATTTTCGTGGTCCCAGTGCACTGAAAATTGCGGAACATCATGAAAAACATTTAAATGAATTCGTAGCCCTAGAAAAACTAAAACTAGACATTACAGGTCACCAACAGTTTAACGAAATGCATAGCATAGCTTATCTGGTGGTGGAAGAGGATGAGATGAAAAAGGTTCGTGATGCCTTAAAACCACATCGGGGAGAGATTTACCTTGAAAGCAACTAAACCAAGCGACATGTCAAAAAAATACGTTGTGCCCATATTGCTGATTATAGCTTTAGCCGGGTTTTCTTGTTCTGATAAACCCCAACAAGACCCCTTAGAAAAAGTACTGTCCACCGATAGCGTGCTGATAAAAAAAGTAATGGACAGCATAGATCAGTATGAAGTCCAGATACGCTATACCCAAATAGATAGAAGGAACGATAGTGTTCTCTTTACAGATTTTGACTTTCAGGTCGATAAGAAACAGTATTTCTACCCTGCAAGTACCGTTAAGTTTCCTGCAGCAGTAGCCGCTTTGGAAAAAATCAACGAGATAGACTCTCTTTCCGTCTCTACCCGATTCTATATTGAGGGAGATTCCACAGAAACGACTTTTGCAGAAGCTATTTCACAAATTTTTGCTGTTTCCGATAACGCGGCAAACAACCGCTTGATAGAGTTTTTGGGCCAAAATGCATTAAATGAGCGTATTGGATCCAAAGGGGTAGAACCAATTCGAATAGCACACCGCCTATCCACATCAAATGCAGATGATGTCACAACGAAACCCTTGGTGACCTATTTGAACGATTCTACCACCACAACGAGTAAACGCATCATCAACACTGCTCCAAAACCGTTAGAACTTTATAAAATTGAAAAAGGAACTGGATTTTACAGTGAAGATTCATTGCATATGGGTGCTTTTGATTTCTCCTTAAAAAATTACTATCCTATCGAAGCCCAACATGCTTTGCTAAAACGCATTATTTTTCCTCAGCATTTCCCAGAGGAACAACGTTTTACTATTAGCAAAACTCAGCACGAACTGCTACTAAAAGCTATGCATACACTACCAAAAAATCTAGGGTACGACACGGAAGAGTATTATGACAGTTATGTTAAATTTCTTATGTTTGGTGATTCTGAGGAGTCAATTCCAGACTATATAAAAATTTACAACAAGGTTGGGTATGCCTACGGAACCCTAACAGATTGTGCCTATATCAAAGATGTAAAGAACAACATTGATTTTATGATTACAGCAACAATCTTAGTAAACAAAGATGGTGTTTTTAACGATAACGTATACGAATACGATGAAATTGGAATACCATTTTTGGCTGAATTAGGACGGCAAATCTATGCTGTAGAATTAGAACGAAAAAGGTAGTTTTTAAACAAATACCCCTAAAACGGGGGTGTTTTGATAATAAAAACCCCACTATCTTTCCAACAAATTAAGGTTACAACCGTTTTTATTAACCAACAAAGATGGCGGAAACCAACTTAATTAACCAAATATGGCCGAAAACCAAGAACAAATTGACAAGCTTCTAGAAAGGCTGGAGCTAATGTTAAAAAAACAGCAGGACTTCGATATAGAAATAAACGAACTGCGAAAAGATATTCAGACCCTTAAGAATGTCCAAGTTGAGAGTGTTATTGAAAAAGACACTGTCAATATACCTGAAAAAACCGCTCAACAAATAGAGCAACCTACCGAACAAGCTGAACCAATCACTAAGGAAAATACAGACTTAGTTGAAAAAGAATCTGCACCTCAGCAAATAACACAACCCAAAACAGTACGGCCTAAAAAGGGAAAATCCAATTTGGAAAAGTTTATTGGTGAAAACCTTATTAACAAAATTGGTATACTTATTACGGTCATAGGGGTTATTATAGGTGCCAAGTATTCCATTGAAAATAATTTGATCAGCCCACTTACTCGAATCGTACTTGGGTATCTTGTTGGTTTGGGATTGATTGGCTTTGGTATTAAGCTGAAATCAAAGTATGAAAACTATAGCGCTGTTCTGGTCAGTGGTGCTTTAGCAGTACTCTACTTTATAACGTTTACAGCTTATGATTTTTATGCACTCTTTCCCCAGACTTTAGCTTTTGTTCTAATGTTAGTTTTTACGGCATTTGGTGTGGTTGCAGCGCTTAATTACAATAAGCAGGTGATTGCCCATATTGGGCTTGTAGGCGCTTATGCTGTGCCATTCTTATTAGGTGATGGTTCCGGTAGTGCATCTGTACTTTTCGGGTACATGGTCATCATTAATATTGGAATTGTGATTATAGCTTTCAAAAAATATTGGAAGCCGCTATACTACTCTGCCTTTTCCTTTTCGTGGCTCATCTATCTTTTTTGGATTATTGCTTCATATGAAAAAGAAAACCAGTTTGCATTAGCATTGATAGTGGCGAGTGTATTCTTCACTATTTTCTATGCTACTTTTCTTGCTTATAAATTAATTCGCTCAGAAAAATTTAAAGCATCCGATGTTATCATGCTCTTGTTCAACTCCTTCATATTTTATGGTTTCGGCTGTGGATTACTGGCACAAAATGATACGGGAGCACAACTTTTGGGTGTTTTCACTTTATGCAATGCATTGGTTCATTTTGGGGTTTGTGTATTGATATTCAAGAAAAAAATGGTAGACCGGAATTTGTTCTATCTCGTATCTGGACTAGTGCTAACTTTTATTACCATTGCCATACCGGTACAACTGGATGGCAACTGGGTTACACTTTTATGGATGTTGGAAGCTTCGCTATTGTTTTGGATAGGTCGCACTAAAAATGTACCTGTCTACGAACATTTGTCATACCCATTGATGATTTTAGGATTTTTTAGTCTTACGCAAGATTGGACACTAAGTTATTTTGATAGCTGGTTTGGGGAAGAAAAAGTAGTTTTTAAATCAGTATTGAACATAACTTTTTTAACATCTATAATAACCTCGTTATCCTTTGGTTTTATCAATTGGTTAAATCACAAGTATCAAATTAAAAAGAAAACTGTTGTATCCATAATAATGTCGATAGGAATTCCTACGCTTCTCATTATCACTTTGTACTTCTCGTTCTATTGGGAAATCGTCTATTATTGGGAACAGTTATACAAAGGTTCAAAAATCGAAATACTTGAAGAAAGTATGAACTACGATCAGTTCAATTATAGTTTACGCAAACTAAGTTCAGTCTGGATTTTTAATTATTCGCTTCTGTTCCTAAGTGTTTTAGCAGTTGTAAATATTCAAAAGCTGAAAAATAAAGTTCTGGGCATCATAACGCTCATCCTATCCATTTTGGTTGGTTTTTCTTTTTTGACCGGTGGGCTGTATCTACTAAGCGAGCTAAGGGAAAGTTATCTGGATCAAACTTTAGCGGAGTATTATGATATAACTTCATATGCTATTTGGATCAGGTATGTTGCAATCGCCTTTTTTACGGTTTTGTTGATAACCGTCAATAAAATGATCAGAAAACCCTTTATGGGTATAAATTTCAAGATTCCATTCGAAATTCTTGTTCATACTTCTATACTTTGGATTGCGAGCAGTGAGTTGCTCAATTGGATGGACATCTATGGTTCCGACCAATCTTATAAGCTAGGGTTGAGTATTCTTTGGGGACTGTATTCGCTATTATTAATAGTACTTGGTATCTGGAAAAAGAAAAAATACTTGCGCATTGTGGCAATAGTTCTTTTTGGCATAACGCTCTTAAAACTTTTCTTCTACGATATCGCATCGCTCAATACCATTTCCAAAACCATAGTATTCGTATCTCTTGGTGTACTATTGCTCATTATCTCTTTTCTATACAACAAATACAAACATATTATCACAGATGAGGACGAGAAATAAATTTTACGGTCTTTTATTGATTCTTTTTTGTAATTCGATTTTTGGACAATTACAAAAGTACGATGCTAAAATGGCGTTAGAAGAAATAACGGACCAATGGCATACAATCACGTTACCTTATCCAGTTTTTGATAAAGTAAAACAGGACATGTTTGATATCCGTGTCTATGGTATAACTGCTACTGATACCCTTGAAGCACCTTACATTCTCAAAGCTTTGAAGGGAGAAAGCGTTAAAAAAAATGTTGACTTCAAATTACTGAACACCACTAAGGATGGTAACGGTTATTACTTCACTTTCGAAGTTCCTACTACAGAAGTCATCAATCACATAAAGCTGAACATCAATAATGAAAACTTTGATGCAAAACTGATTCTGGAAGGAAGCCAAAACCAAAACGATTGGTTCACCATTTTGGAAGATTATCGTATCCTTTCCATTAAAAACTCGCAGACCAATTATAGCTTTACTGAACTGGATTTCCCCAATTCAAAATATTCATATTACCGTGTTTTTATACAAACTGATGAAAAACCTATTTTGGATTCAGCCAGTATCGCAATGGACAATACGGTCAAGGCTACCTATACGAACTATCGAATGAAAGGGTTTAGGACAGTTCCTGTAGAAAAAGAAACCTATATCGATATTTATCTAAAACAACGTGTTCCACTGAGTTTTCTAAAAATCAACGTGAAAGACACCTTTGATTACTATCGCCCAATAACCATTAAATATGTTACGGATAGTGTAGAGACCGAAAAAGGCTGGAAGTATTATTACAGAAACCTTACCTCAGGAATTCTAACCTCTATAGAAAAAAATGAATTTAAGTTTCCTAGTACATTGGTAAAAAGCTTACGGGTAGAAATTCAGAATCATGACAATCAACCCTTAAAAATTGGAACTATCGAAGCCAAAGGATATGCTCATGAACTTGTTACCCGTTTTACCGAACCTGCCGACTATTTTCTAGTCTACGGAAACTCCAATGCAAAAAAACCTATATACGATATCACTTTAACAAAAAGTAATATCCCTGAAAACCTATCTAAACTTAGTTTCGGACCCCAACAATTAATTCCAAAAACCGAAAAACCACAGGTAGAACCATTATTTGAAAATGAATGGTGGTTATGGGGCATTATGGTTCTTGTAGTTTTACTATTAGGTGGATTTACCTTAAAGATGATGCAGAAGGGATAGCATAAATGGTGCATAGATGCTATTTAAATCTAGTTAAAGACATTGAGAAAAATAAGATGTCTTTATGGTATTGACTTGATACATAAAATTCATATTTCCAAATAATAATTTCCAATATTTGTAGTTATTAACTTACAAACCTAAGTGCTATGAAGTGCGTCCTATATATCAGCAAAGCCCTAAAATCATTTACCAACGAAGAATTGGAGCTACTCTCAATAACCTCTACCGGTAATAATCAAAAAAAAGATATTACAGGCTACCTGTATTATGAAAACAAACGTTTTTTACAATACATGGAAGGAGAAGAGCACATAATCAATCAAATGGTAGATAAAATAGCGCATGATGAAAGACATGAGCTTTTGGCCTTAATAGAAAAACAGGATTTGGTCCATAGACGTTTCCCAGAATGGGGAATGAAAAATATTGCCGATTTAATGTTCTCGAACAGTGCTATAGAAACCACTATAATTCAAACAATGTCAATTTTTGGAGAGAATCACTTAAATATCTCTGAAAGAACACAGAAAGAACTGTTCAACCTTATGGACGATTTATCTTCGGTTTCTTTAGAATCATAAGATTCCCGTATTCTTGGCCATTACGCCAAGTAACGAAAAAAGCACCGCCAAGGCAGTGCTTTCAACCGATAAAACAAGTAAACTTAATTGGGCATTACAACATCTTCAATGATGTGAATCACACCATTGGAAGCCATCACATCCGTCTTAGTTATTTTACTGTAGTTTCCGCCAGCATCCATTAGATAAATTCCACCATCTTTTTTCATAGCAGTGATTTTCCCACCGTTTAACGTGGTAAGCTCAGCTTTCCCGTTTCCTTTATCCAAGGCGGCAACGACATCTGCAGCAGCTATTTTACCAGATACTACGTGATACGTTAAAATGGAGGACAGTTTTTCCTTGTTCTCGGGTTCCAATAGTGAGTTCAGCGTTTTGGAATCAATCTTCGCAAATCCAGAATTTACTGGAGCAAACACGGTAAAAGGTCCGTCACCTTTAAGAGCTCCAACCAAATCTGCAGCCTTAAGTGCAGTGACCAAAGTTGAAAAATCATCTACAGATACAGCAATATCCACAATATCTTTAGATTCCTGGGCTTTAGTTTGCTGCACGAACAAAATCAATGCAAATGTTGAAAGGATAAAAATTAATTTTTTCATTTTTTTGTTTTTTAGATTTAAGTTTTAATATTAATTTTTGGCGCGCTTTACATTTTCATATACACACAGTTTTCTTTTATGGATGAACCCAGTAGTTTTTTATCATATCTTTAACATTGATGAAAAAGCCCCATAGCGATCAAAAACTCATTTTAAACTTATCCAACGGAGATAAAAATGCACTCTACTTGTTGTACGACAACTATAGCGGCGCATTATATGGCGTTGTTTTGCGCATTTGCAGGAACGAAACGCTTGCACAGGATGTATTACAGGAAACTTTCGTAAAAATTTGGAAAAATAGTAGTAGCTATGACCCGGAAAAAGGAAAATTTTATACTTGGGCCTACCGAATCGCAAGAAATACAGCACTTAATGCATTAAGAAAAACGGACAACCTCATCCAAAACGAGGATTTAAGTGTATATACCAATAAAACATCTGCCGAACCCGAACCCGACTATATACAATTGAACGGTTCAATAAATACGTTGGAGCCCCACCATCAGACGGCAATAGATTTGGTCTATTTTAAAGGATATACCCATCAAGAAGCACATGAAGAAATGGGCGTACCCTTAGGAACCTTTAAATCCTATATTAAACAGGCATTGAAACAATTACGAAAAACCTACACCAAACAATTAGTATGGGTTTATTTTATTTTTGAAATGATAGCATGATGGAAAAAGATAAAATATTGGACGAAGGACTTTTAGAGCAATATTTGATTGGAGAACTTTCCGAAGAAGATGCTTTAATGGTGGAAAGTGCCCTACAAAAAGACATTGAGCTAAAACAACATTTTTTGCAGATGCAAGATGACTTTGAGAAAATGGGTTTTGAAAATGCGGTTACCCCTCCATTTCAGGTAAAATATGAGTTACAAAAAAGATTAGAAACACCTTTAGCGAAAAAAACCAATCGGATGCCTTTGTTAGTAGCAGCAAGTTTGGCATTGGTTTTTATGCTCAGTACTGTTTGGCTATATACAAAATGGCAAAATACCGAGAAAAACCTAGAATCATTACAAATTACAACAGCGGACTTACAAAACCGATTGGATAACTTGGAGCAAAGTTATCTTCTTACCTCAAATCGTTTAGAAACGATCAATAACCCAAATGTTATTCCCCTTATACTTTATGGTAATGATATTGCCCCCAATTCCAAAGCAGTTGCCTACGTAAACCATACAACTAAATTGGTTGTAGTAAATCCCCAGGGACTGCCTAAGCTCCCTGCCAATAAAACCTATCAAATGTGGAGTGATGTAGATGGTGAAATGATCAATATGGGGATTGTTCCAACAGACGAAGAATTGGTTACCCTAAAATACATTGATAGAGCTGAATCCTTAAATATCACCATTGAACCTGCAGGTGGTAATGACCATCCTACGGTAGAACAACTGGTATCATACGTTTTGCTCTAATCAATGAATCAACTTACAATTGTTCCGTAGCAACTGGAAATATTTCGGATTTCCCATTCGAAAGTAGTACTTCATCAAAATTGACTCCAGCTATGGGCTTGATAACTTCCATATCGGTATCCCATTCTATTTTTCTACCTAGTTTCCATGATATGCCGGCCATATGAGCGGCTATCGCCTCTTCAAAACCTTCTTTGATTCCACAACTTACATTTCCACCGTTTTTGATGGCACTTAACCATTCGCGCATATGCAAAAATGTAGAATCGACTCTTTCGCCATTGATATAAGTCCACATAAGCCCTTTGTCCGCAAAGTATTGCGAGGTAGCTGAGGATATTGCATCAGGCACGTTGGCCCCAGGATTATATTGGTAAATGGGTATGTGGGGCAGCATCTTTTCAGCCTCCAACATCTCGGCATAACGCGTTGATGCCATATCCGGCCAAACGGTAAGGGTATTGCCCAATTCCATGGTTGCATCATGCCCCATCAAAATTGTGGGTCTACTAAATGCATTTCCTAAAGTAGCACTATAACAAAACGTCATTCCCTTTTCTTTTCCCTGAGCTTGACTACTTCCAGTACTGAATTCGGGGAATTCCATATTTACCTGTAGTACATCGGGAACATCGCGTCCATCATTATGGGTATATATTCCTCCTGATGCAGATACCGAATGTGGGATGCCCATGTTGAGCACACAGTTGAGTCTGTCATAATCATGGGTCAATAAATCCCCTGAAAGGCCAGACCCATAGGCCCACCACTTACGCCATCTAAAAAAATGGTTTTTATTGAAAGGAATTTTTGGTGCAGATCCCAAAAATTGTTCCCAATCTATAGTATCGGGATTTGCTTTAGAGTGGATATCATAGTTCCATGCACCATTATCATCATTTCTATTGGTATTGGTCTGTATTAGAGAGATATGGCCCAAAGTTCCTTTCTCTACTATATCCTTTGCCGTTTTAAAACTAAGTGTTTGCCTGTGCTGATGCCCCACTGCAAAAATTGCTTTGGATTGCTCTGCAGCCGTTCTTAAAGAATAGGTTTCATCAACGGTATGTGTCATCGGTTTTTCAACATAAACATGAATGTTGTTGTTCAACGCTTCAATGGACATGGGAGCATGCCAATGATCAGGTGTAGCAATGACGACTGCTTCTACCTCTCCGCTATGAATCATCTCCTGATAGTTGTCATATCGTTTTACTTTATGCTCCGATGTAGAAAAAGAATTTATCGCACGTTCTGCATTAACATCAAAAACATCGCACACTCCTACCAACTTTACATTGAGTTTATCTTGATTTAAAAAATCTTCCAGAGCTTTATTTTTTGGGTCAATTTCAGCTTCGATCTTCATTTCTTCCATCCATTCTTTTGTAGCAAACCCTAAAGACCTACACAGTTGTTCTCCCCTAATCCCAAAACCAATGATACCAACTTTGATGGGTTCTCCGCCAATATTAGGCACCATAGGTGGTAAAGAAGGAGTTATGTCAAGCTGTTGCAATATCTCTGTCCTTCCCCTTCTATTATAAACCGTATTGGCCGCACCGGCCCACCAAACCGCCCCTAAAATGGGAAGCCCACCCAATCCTTTTAGTAAATCTCTTCTTGACCACTTCATAGCTTTACGTTTTTATAGGTTTTTTTTGATAAAATAGTTAAGGCCAAAATAATGACCTGTAGGAAAGTTGTATATCAGAATACATGCAATCAGTTCGATAAGATTTTTGTTAACGAACCAATAGTTACCTTCGGTATTTAATTGGTCTAGCCACGGAAAAGGTGGGTGGGCCAAATAGTACAAGGCTAAAAGACCTATTGCTACAATCGCTCCTTTTTTCTCAAAAATCCCTAAAGTGAATGTAACCCCTACTATTATAAGAGCGGCCATGTTCAAAACATCCACCCAACCTATTATAGATGGATTGATGAGCAAGAAAAAAAAGGGTTTTAAAGGTCCTTGGGCAGAAGCTAGATAGCCAAAGGAAGTCCATTCGGGATTAAACAGTTTAATAACTCCTTCGTACAGAAAGTGCCAGCCAATAAAAACCCGAAGGAGCACAATACTAATGTTGACATTTCTGTCCTTATTACTATCGATCATTGTGTTAGGTTTTTTGATTCGGAAATTCGGTGAATCTAAAACTACAATGAACTGGTTTTAAAAACTATGACAATTGTCAATACAAGATAGCTATGAGGTGACAGGAACCGCATAAAGGTCAAAGTCCGCAGCTTCGGTAATTTTGACATTTACAAAATCCCCTATCTTAACGTAATGCTGGGTCGCATCGATTAAAACCTCATTATCAACATCCGGCGAATCAAACTCGGTCCTGCCCACAAAATAGTTTCCTTCTTTACGGTCAATTAAACAACGAAAGTCTTTACTGATCTTTTCTTGGTTAAGCTCCCAAGAAATCTGTGATTGAATCTCCATAATCTCATTGGCACGTTGCTGTTTTACTTCCTCTGGCACATCATCTTCCAAGGAATATGCATGGGTATTTTCCTCATGGCTATAGGTGAAGCATCCCAATCGTTCAAAACGCATATCCTTTACCCAGTTTTTTAAAGTCTGAAAATCTTCTTCGGTCTCTCCAGGATATCCCACGATAAGCGTTGTTCGTATCGTCATTTCGGGAACGGCATTTCTAAGATCCTGTAAAAGCTTTGTCGTTTTTGCCTTGGTAGTTCCCCTGCGCATACTTTTTAAGATAGGGTCAGCAATGTGTTGAAGCGGAATATCGATATAGTTACAAACCTTGGGCTCTTTTTTCATTACATCCAAGACATCCATAGGAAAACCCGTTGGAAAGGCATAGTGCAGTCGAATCCATTCAATACCATCTACTTGTACCAACGCTTGAAGCAATGTTGCCAGATTTCGCTTTTTGTATAGGTCCAGACCATAATACGTTAAATCCTGCGCTATTAAAATAAGTTCCTTAACTCCTTTTGCCGCTAATTTTTCTGCTTCAGATACCAATGCTTCAATCGGTTTGCTTTTATGTTTTCCACGCATTAATGGAATAGCGCAAAAAGAACAGGGTCTATCGCACCCTTCGGCAATTTTTAGATATGCATAGTTTTTGGGCGTGGTTGTTAATCGCTCCCCTATCAACTCGTGTTTATAGTCAGCTCCAAGTGCCTTCAATAAATTCGGAAGATCGCTGGTTCCAAAATACTCATCCACATTTGGAATCTCTTTTTCCAGATCGGGCTTATACCGTTCGCTCAAACAACCGGTCACAAACACCTTATCTACATTACCTTCCTCTTTTTTTTGGACATACTCCAAAATGGTATTTACGCTTTCCTCCTTGGCATTTGCAATAAACCCACAGGTATTGATAACAACAACGTTCCCTTCCTCCTCATGGACTACTTCTTTATTATTGGCACGCAATTGTCCCATGAGGACTTCAGAATCGTAGATATTTTTGCTACATCCTAGCGTTACGACGTTGATTTTATTCTTTTTTAAGGATTTTGTCCGCATACCGTTGTAAAATGGAGTGCAAAAATACAACAAGACAAGGCATTACATCGATTTAGGTGCATATTTTTCAAGAACCAACGTTAAACCTATATAAGAATGCATGGTCTAAATCAAAAATCCCAAATCATGAAAAAATCATTACTTATATCCCTTCTTACCTCTTTTTTACTTTGGAATTGTTCCGATTCTTCTGGCAACGGTGACGGGCAAGTAGATGAGCGTGATATTGAAAATGTCTACTTCCCCCCTGAAAAATCCGTGGAATGGGAAACCGTTTCTGCCACAACTTTAGGTTGGAACAGCGATTCTGAACAGGATGTCCTTGATTTTTTGGAAGAAAACAAGACCAAAGCCTTTATCATCTTAAAGGATGGTCGAATTGTGATAGAAAAGTACTTTGGCGACCACACCCAAAATACCAGCTGGTATTGGGCATCGGTAGGTAAAACGCTTACTGCTTTCACAGTAGGAATCGCCCAAGAAGAAGGGCTTTTGGATATTGATAACAGAACTTCGGATTATTTGGGCGAAGGCTGGACGAGTCTTTCTTTAGAAGATGAAAACAGAATCACCATTTGGCATCAATTGACCATGACCAGTGGTCTGGACGATACGGAATTTGATTGTGTAACTCCAGGTTGTCTTACCTATATTGAAGATGCCGGAAAAAGATGGGCTTATCACAATGGACCTTACACCTTGTTGCAAAGCGTTGTTGCCAATGCTGCGGAAGAGGAATGGAAAGCGTATTTCAATGAAAAACTAAGGGATAAAATTGGGATGGATGGATTTTGGCTCCCTACCAATGACACCAACAATGTATTTTTTAGCACAGCTAGAAGTATGGCTCGTTTTGGTTTATTAAATCTAAACAATGGTACTTGGAACAACGAAACCATTCTTGGAGATGCGGATTACAGAACCGATATGAAGAATACCTCCCAAAATTTGAATAAATCCTATGGCTATCTTTGGTGGTTGAACGGGAAACAAAGCTACCGAGCTCCAGTGGTACAAACAGAATTTCAAGGTGAACTTATTCCCAATGCACCTAGCGATATGTATACAGGTTTGGGAAAAGATGACCAAAAACTCTACATTGTTCCAAGCAAAGGTTTAGTTATTTTACGAATGGGTGAAGATGCTGGAGGAGATGTGCTCGGACCTTCCAGTTTTGATAATGAGCTTTGGGAAAAGCTAAATACCTACATAAACTAGATTATTGATAGCCAAGAGACTATATTGACTTAGCGTTTAGTGGTCGGTGGTCAGTGGTCAGTGGTCAGTGGTCAGTGGTCAGTGGTCAGTGGTCAGTGGTCAGTGGTCAGTAAAAAAATTAAAAAACCATCTTACTGCAAACACTGGTTTCATACTCCAACACAAAAGTCAATCCATATAACCTTCTGGAATTTTCCGCACCTTGGTCAAGCTTTCAAAAGCTGCGCCCAATTCATATAGTTTACCTTCTTGATACTGTTTAGCAATAAAGGTCAGACTAATCGGTTCTCCAGATTCCTTATATCCCATAGGAACGGTAAGTGCGGGATATTCCGCTGCTGCTGCAATCCCTGCATCGTAATTATTGATGGAAAGCACGGCATCCAATTGGTGTTTGTCCATAGGACCATTCAAATACTTCCGACCAGCGGCCTTCAATCTATCTTTAATTTCCTTTAGCCCATCCGTAGATGTTGAGTCAGCTAAAATACCATCAAAACGAGCTTGTCCATAGGGAATCCTTATTAATGAATCCTGCAGATTGAATGCCACGGCATCTGCAACGTTTTCAATCTTTACCGCATCTTTATCTTTCACCTGGGTTTTTAGATAAACAGGAAGGTCATTTTTCATATCGATATTTAAAATCGAAAGAAACCCATCAAACGCTACTTCCATGGGTTCAAATTCAATAATGGTGGCACCAGCAGCCTTTAACTTTTCCATTGTAATTCTATAAATGGAATCTGTTTCGATGTAGTTTTTAATCGCTCCAAAGCGTTTTCCTTTGAGCAATGGAGTTTCTGTTGTATACCATTTTTCATCCCAATCCGTTTGTACAGACTTGCTGTCTTCTTCATCATAACCTCGCATAGCATCCAAAAGAATACCATTATCGATGACACTCTTGGTCATGGGTCCGGGAGTGTCCAAAGTGCTGGAAATCGGAACTATCCCGGTCCGGCTCAAAAGTCCAATGGTAGGTTTCATCCCAACAACAGAATTTTGACTGGAAGGCGAGAGAATAGAACCCGAAGTTTCTGTACCCACAGCCGCTACGGCATAATTTGAAGCAATTGAAGTTCCACTTCCAGCACTGGAACCACCAGTATCAAAAACCATTCTACCATAAGGATTAAGGGTTTGTCCACCCACCGCACTTTGTCCATTGGGGCAAACACCACAAATAAAATTAGCCCATTCACTTAGATTCACCTTACCCAAAATCAATGCACCTTTTTCCTTAAGACGCTTTACGATAAATGAGTCATCTGTTCGGTTTTCCATCAAGGCAATGGCGCCAGCCGTGGTTTTCATATTTTGAGCACCGATATTATCTTTCAATAAAATGGGCATTCCATAGATGTTATGGTGTCCTTTTGAGTCTGCATCTAAATTCCGAGCTTCTTCAAGCACATTAGGGTTTAATGCAATCACAGTATTTAAGGTCGTACTATTATCCAACTCATATTTATAAATACGGTGCAAGTAAAAAAGCACCAATTGCTCATAGGTAAATTTACCTTCTGAGATATGTTGCTGAATCGAAGGGATATTCTGCTCTAAAATCAAAGGTTTTAAAGATTCGTATGTAGCAGAATCAAAAGCGGAAACTTCTTCATAAAGTGGTAAAAAGACATCGTTTTTATCCAATACTTTAGATTGTATAAACTTGTATCGCATTCGCTCCTTTTCATGCTCAGCATTGGCAGCAACTTCTGCTGAATCATTATAGGATTGCCACAATACAATCACTTCTTTTTCCTTGGATTCTTTAGCCTGTTGTTTGCAACCGACAAATAAAATAAAGCCAGTAACAAAGAGTATATAAGTTAATCGTCGTGATCTTGAAGTAAGGTTTTCCATGTATTGATGTTCTTTTGGTTCATACGAACAAACTCGTCCTTGTCCTGCTTTTGAGCTAAAGCTAAGGATTTTTGCGCAGATGTTATTGCATCTTCATAGTCACCAAGTGCAGCTTCTACCAAACTTTTTACTCTGTGAAAATAATAGGTATCACCACCTAATTTCAAAGCTTGTTTCAAATACTGCAAAGCACGAGGATATTCTATTTTTTGCTCTTGTAGATAGCGCGCAGCTTCGTAGTATGTTTGTGCCGTAGGATTTTCTGAAAGCTGTCTCGCTATTTCCATTTCCATCTGTGCGTGGGTATCTACAGTAAAGGGTATGATTACTTTGGTATTTGCCCAAATTAACCCCATCTGAATAGTACTATGGGTAATGGAATCAAAGACAATTAAAAAATTCTCTTGGTATTCCCGGTTTTTCTGAGGTTTTACCGTAACACGAAATAAGTCTTCTTCTGGATTGTAGTTTTTACGACCATCTCCCCAATGTTCTGTATTGGCATGAAATGCTATCTGCCAATTTTCTTCTTCCGGAAATGCATACAATGCATAAGTACCTTTGGGCAAATCATTTCCCAAGATGTTCATATCCGTATCCACGGTAATTTTTGTTGATGCATTGGCCCCTACCCGCCAGATACGGCCGTAAGGTACCAAACCACCAAAAATTTTACGCCCTCTAGTTGCTGGACGCGAATATTCCACTGAGATTTTGGAAAGACCGATTTCCTGTTCTATTGTAGCAAGTGGGCTGGCTTTAGGGTGTTTTATTTGTGAATAAGATGAAACGATAACTACTAAAAAAAAAGAATTTATCAGTACCTTCTTCATCTTAGATTTTAAAAAAAGAATCGACAAACTCATACTTATTGAAGACCTGTAAATCATCTATACCCTCGCCTACTCCAATATATTTTACGGGTATCTGAAACTGGTCTGAAATACCGATTACAACCCCGCCTTTGGCCGTGCCATCCAATTTGGTTACCGCCAAACTACTAACTTCTGTGGCCTTGGTGAACTGTTTTGCCTGTTCAAAAGCATTTTGCCCTGTTGAACCATCCAATACCAGCAATACTTCGTGCGGAGCGTTGGGAACGACTTTTTGCATCACCCGTTTCACCTTAGAAAGTTCATTCATTAGATTGACTTTATTGTGCAATCTACCCGCAGTATCGATTAAAACGATGTCTGCATTGTCCGCCACTGCTGAATTAAGTGTATCAAAAGCGACGGATGCAGGGTCACTGCCCATTTTTTGTTTAATTATGGGTACGTCAACACGTTTTGCCCAGACTTCCAACTGATCAATTGCCGCGGCTCTAAAGGTATCCCCTGCTCCCAATACCACTTTTAATCCTTGGTTTTTGAATTGGTTGGCCAGCTTTCCAATAGTCGTGGTCTTCCCCACGCCATTTACACCAACCACCATAATCACATACGGTCTTTTGTCAGTCGGGACAACAAACTCGGTATCTTCACCAATATGCGTTTCTGAAAGTAGGCCCGCAATTTCCTCTCTAAGAATCGTATTGAGCTCATCGGTTCCTAAATATTTATCTTGAGAGACCCGCTTTTCTATACGTTCTATAATCTTTAGGGTAGTATCAACACCAACATCCGAAGTAATCAAAATTTCTTCGAGGTTATCCAAAACCTCGTCATCAACTTTGGATTTACCTGCTACTGCTTTGCTCAATTTGCCAAAAAAACTCGTTTTTGACTTTTCGAGTCCCTTATCAAGGGTTTCTTTTTTGTCTGAAGAAAAAATCTTTTTAAATAGGCTCATATACAATCAACATAAGCGTCAAAGATAGGAAAGTAAGGGGAGTTTTGTTAAAGCTATCGAATAGTTTAGCATAGAATAAAACTCCTAAATTTAGTTTTTAAATCATTGTTCTTTTTGAAAAAGTCCAAAAATAAAAAAAGCCGCTTAAAAAGCGGCTTAATATATCGTGATAGGGGTTGGTTATTTTTTGTTCAACCAATCGTTCACTAATTCTGGTGACATTACCGACTCCACAAAAGTATATGCTCCAGTTTTAGGGGATTTTACCATTTTGATGGCCTTTGTCAATCTTTTTGAACTACCCTGTAGTGTTGCTACCGTTTTCTTTGCCATGGTTCAATACTTATTTAATTTCTTTATGAACTGTCATACGTTTTAGAATAGGATTGAATTTTTTGATTTCCATCCTATCTGGCGTATTCTTCTTATTTTTCGTAGTAATGTAACGCGAAGTTCCTGGCATTCCAGATTCTTTGTGCTCTGTACACTCTAAAATAACTTGAATTCTATTTCCTTTCTTTGCCATTGTATCGTACTTAAAATGTAATCTTTACTATTTTTTGGAGTTCATTTCCTTTAAAACAGCAGAGATTCCCTTCTTATTGATAATTTTTAAACCTCTGGAGGAAACGTTCAAAGTGACCCAACGGTCTTCTTCGGGAATATAAAATTTCTTTTTAGAAATATTTACATCGAATCTTCTCTTGGTTTTATTTATGGAAAAGGATACGTTGTTTCCAAACATCACCTTTTTTCCTGTAACTTCACAAATCTTAGACATCTCCCTAACTTTTGAGTGATTTTATTGAGGCTGCAAATTTATGGCATTTTAATGGGACGCACAAAATTCTTTTTTAGAAATTTAAAATTTCTTTTAGTACTAATTCAAATGCCTTGTTTACAGACTTCTGTACGATACGCTCTCTGTGATTTCCCATGACGAATTTTTTAGCAAAAGTACGCTCGGGAGTACTTATCCCAATAAAGACCGTTCCCACTGCTTCATCTGAATCTCCCTTGGCAGGACCTGCATTTCCCGTTGTTGCAATAGCGAAATCTGTTTCCAATAGTTGTTTAACATTTTCAGCCATTGCAATTGCCACTTCTTCACTGACCACAGAATATTTTTTTACCAACTCTTCGGATACGCCCAGAGTCTTAACCTTAGCTTCCGTTGCATAACTTACAATACTTCCTTTAAAATAAGCTGATGCTCCCGGAACAGAAGTTAGTTGTTGTGCTATTTTACCACCTGTAAAACTTTCTGCAGTGGACAATGTCAGCTGTTTTTGGGTTAACAGTTTTCCAACTTGTACTTCTATGGACTCGTCTTCTTCTTCTCCATAGATAATATCACCAATCAAAGGATAAAGCTTTTTCACTTCGGATTCAAGTGCGAGCACCAAACTTTCCTTATCCGTTCCTTTTGTACTAAGTCGGAGTCTTACCCGGCCCAAGTTGGGCAAATATGCCAGCTTTATAGCATCTGGCAAGTTGTCCTCCCAGTCCTCTATTTTTTCTGCAATAGCACTTTCACCCAAACCATAGGTCATTATGGTTTTATGGATAATATATGGACGTTCGTATTCATTTATAATTTTTGGCAGAATAGCACTTGTCATAAGACCCTTCATCTCAAAAGGTACTCCTGGCAAAGAAACGAAAACAGTTTTTCCTTTCTTCATCCAAAGTCCTGGGGCGGTACCATGCGCATTATGTAATATCTCAGCCTTAGAAGGCACCAAAGCCTGTTTTCTATTTAGGTCGGATATTGGCGTGGGAATGTATTTTTTGAATAGCATCTCAATATGGGCCAAGACCTTTTTATCCAGAACTAGCTCATCATCAAAGAACTGACACAGCGTTGACTTGGTGACATCATCTTTAGTAGGGCCCAAGCCACCTGTGATAATAACCACGGAAGACCTCTCGTGAGCTATTTCCAAGGCATCTAAAATATGGTTTCGGTTATCTTGAATTGATGTTATTTGATAAACCGAAACCCCTATTTTATTTAACTCTTTGGATATAAATGCAGAATTGGAGTCTACAATTTGTCCAATGAGGATTTCATCCCCAATGGTAATTATTTCTGCCTGCATTTATAAGTCAAAGTCTTTTTTAAGTTCTGAAATTACTTGATGTACATCCTTTTTAAGCATTGGAAATTTATCTTTGATTTCATGCATATTTGAAACATTCTTTCCTAGGGTTTCAATTTCAAGTGCAGTAGCTCGTGTTTGTTCCATACCCAATAAATCCACGTTCGGTTTTATTTTATGGGCCAACTTGTACACGTTTTCATAGTCCTCGCTTTCAATAGCTTTTTCCAAACCTTCTAAATCTGTGGGGACTTCTTCCAAAAAAACAGAAATTACAGAGACTATAAAATCTTGATCGCCTTCTGCCATTTCATTTATTTTGTCGAGGTTGTATATCATTATTTCACATTAATTTCAAACATCGTTTCTCCTTCCAGTGTACCAGAAAGGTAATCATTTGGACTTACTTTACCAACCCCGGCTGGTGTACCAGTAAACAGAATATCCCCTTTTTTAAGCATAAAATAGGTAGAAACATATGAAATTAACTCATCTATCTTCCACAGCATCAGCGATGTATTACCAATTTGTACATTTTCCCCATTTTTTAACAAGGAAAACCTTAATTTGTCAGTATTTTCATACTTATCTTTAGACATCCATTTACCTATGACTGCTGCTCCATCAAAACCTTTTGCTTTTTCCCATGGCAAACCTTTTGCCTTGAGCTTGGATTGAAGATCTCTTGCCGTAAAATCTATTCCCAATCCAACTTCATCATAATAGGTGTGCGCAAACTCTTTTGCAATGTGTTTTCCTACCTTCTTTATTTTAACCAAAACTTCTACCTCATAATGTATATCGTTGGAAAATTCAGGAATATAGAAATCTTGCTCCATGGGCAGAATAGAGGAATCTGGTTTTATAAAAACGACAGGTTCTTCTGGACGTTCATTTTTTAATTCGTCAATATGGGCAGCATAATTTCTGCCGATGCATATCAGTTTCATAGTGTTATAATAATTGGGGTTGTTTTTAAGATAACTTGTTATTAAGCTTGCTCAGCTTTATTTGTGTGAGAACCTTTTTGGTATACAGTGGAAAATCAGCATTTAAAATCCAGCCAAAATAGCCAGGTTCTTTTTCCATAACTTCATCTACGGTTTTATCCTTATGTTTCCCAAAGGAAAAGATAGGTTCATTTTTCTTGTTCACGCCTATAAATCCTGCAAAGTCCAAGGATTGTTTACGAGTAGTGAACTCAGAAAGCTTTTTCATGTTGTTCTCTAGTTCTGGATACCTGTCCAGCTGCGCCAACAGCACTTCATAAGTAGCTAAGGTATCTGCTTCTGCACTATGTGCATCTTCTAAGTTTTTATCGCAATAGAATTTGTAGGCCGCTCCTAACGTTCGTTTTTCCATTTTATGAAAAATGGTCTGTACGTCAACCGAAACCATATTCTTCATATCAAAATCTACATCCGCTCTTAACATCTCTTCGGCCAGTAAAGGAATATCGAACCTATCAGAATTAAAACCTGCCAAATCACTGTCCTTTATCATCTTGTAGATTTCTTTGGACAATTGCTTGAACGTTGGTTCATCAGCAACTTTTTCATCGGAAATACCATGTACCAAAACAACTTCTGGGGGAATGGGCATTTCTGGGTTAACGAGCCATGTCCTGCTTTCTTTATTTCCATTTGGAAAAACCTTTAGAATAGAAATTTCAACAATTCTATCTTTGGCTACGTTAGTCCCAGTAGTTTCCAAATCGAAAAAACATATTGGTTTGGTAAGTTTTAGTTCCATAAAACAGTTTTAACGTGATTTAGAAAATAGCCAAGAAAGCAATTCTGGTTCTGCAAAGGCATTATCCCAACTATTGTGGCCGACTCCGGGGTAAACAGTATAGGTAACGTTGATATCTTTATCCTTCATTGCTTTTACCATATTGGCCGAATACTTTTCCGGGACAACATCATCAGCATCGCCATGAAAAACCCACCAGTCTGGTTTAGTTAGTTTTTTGCTTATTTTCGGATTTGCACCTCCACAAACGGGAAATGCCGCAGCGAACATCTTTGGATTCCTTTTCACAAGTTCAAATGTACCCATTCCCCCCATAGAAAGTCCTCCTACGTATATTTTACGTTTATCCAGTTTGTACCTTCTTTTTAAATCTTTTAACAAGCCTTCCAACAAAAGCATATCTTTTGTGGGGGCACTGTCCTCATAAAAAACAAATTCCCTATTGGGCATTTCTCCTTTTACATCTACTTTGGACCACGAACTATTTGCAGCACATTGGGGAAATACCACAATTGTTGGATAATTATTTCTTACTTCTTCTTTTTGGAACAGGCCAGACCCATGCACTAGCTGGCTTTTATTATCATTTCCTCTTTCTCCAGATCCGTGCAACAGTACTATTAATGGATATTTTTCCGAAGCATCATAGTCTTTTGGCAATAGCATACGATATGGGAGACTATCCCCATCCTTTTCAAAAATCATTTTTTGATAGTCAGAAGAGTTTTGTGCCGTCATGCTCATACTAACAAATAAAAGACATGTTGCATAAAAAGAGATTATAATTCTCATTGATTGATGAATTGAATTAAACCTCTAAATTAACAATAGTGAAAGAAATAAATGTGCTTTTTTGGACTAGATTTCCCTATTTATATCCCAAGCTTCAAGATAATCTGCTACCGTTTTTACAAACATACCTCCCAAAGCGCCATTTACAACCCTATGATCATAGCTATGGGAAAGGAACATTTTACTTCGGATACCTATATATTCTCCTTGGTCGGTCTCAATTACAGCCGGAATTTTCCGTATCGCTCCCAAAGCCAAAATACCCACCTGAGGTTGGTTGATAATTGGTGTTCCAAACACACTGCCAAAAGTACCCACATTGGTAACGGTGTAGGTACCATCTTTGATTTCATCTGGCTTTAGCTGATTGGTTCTTGCTCTATTGGCAAGGTCGTTCACCGTTTTTGCCATGCCCACCAAATTAAGTTGATCAGCATTTTTTATAACCGGCACTATAAGATTCCCATCTGGAAGTGCTGCCGCCATTCCTAGGTTGATGTTTTTCTTTTTAATCACTTTATCGCCATCCAAGGAAATATTGACCATTGGATACTTTTTTAAAGCAGTGGCCACAGCTTCCATAAAAATTGGTGTGAAAGTCAATTTTTCACCTTCTCTTTCCTCAAAAGCTTTTTTGTTCTTATTTCTCCAATTGACCACATTGGTCACATCTACCTCAACAAAACTTTGAACATGGGCAGATGTGGCAATACTATCCACCATATGCTGCGCAATCAGTTTTCCCATGCGGGTCAATGGAATTATTTCATTACCATCGCCTACAGGCATTGATACAGGTGTTTTGGGTTTTTCCAATGGTGCTTTTGAAATTTCTGGCACAGGAGGAGCTTTGACTACTTCTGTGACTGTTGGTTCTACTTTTGTAACTGCGCTTCCGTTTGAGGAACGATGCTCCAAAAATGCCTTTATATCGTTTTTGGTTACTCTACCTTCCTTACCTGTCCCTATAATGGATTCCAACTCTTCCATTGAAACACCTTCTTCCTTTGCAATATTTTTTACCAAAGGGGAATAAAACCGTTCCGAATCGGAAAAATCATGTGCTGTTGCGGTAGCAGTTTCTTTAGCTGATTGCATTTGATACTCCAATGCTGCAACTGGTTCTTCAATTGGTTCCGACGCTTCAACCTGCCCTTCATCGATAGATACAGGTGAGTCTGTATTTTCGCCATCTGTTTGTATAACGGCAACCACCTCACCAACTTTAATGACATCGTCAACTTCAAAACGTTTTTCAAGCAATATGCCCTCTACCTCACTGGGAACTTCTGAGTCAACTTTGTCCGTCGCAATTTCAAAAATAGCTTCGTCCAACTCTATAGTATCCCCAATTTCTTTTAACCATGTGGTCAGCGTTGCTTCTGCGACACTCTCTCCCATCTGTGGTAATTTCAATTCAAATTTTGACATATTCTTATTTAACGTAGTGATATCGACTTGTATTTTGCAAAAATAACAAAGAATTCAACGCATCCTTAATTTATATGCATTATTTAATACGTTGTTAACTTGCTTTTATCGAACTTTCAAACGGTACCCTGTTCAAAATACTTCTTCCCAGAGTAACCTCATCTGCATATTCCAGCTCATCGCCCACCGCTATTCCTCGTGCTATAGTCGATGTGGTTACACCAAGACCTTCCAATTGTTTATAAATGTAAAAGTTTGTGGTATCACCCTCCATGGTTGGACTCAGTGCAAAAATAAGTTCTTGTACATTCTTTTCCTTAACTCTGGTAATCAACGAACTTATGTTCAGGTTTTGTGGCCCTACTCCTTCCATTGGAGATATTTTACCCCCCAATACATGATAAAGTCCTTGGTACTGCGATGTATTTTCTATTGCCATTACATCCCTTATATCTTCCACAACACAGACTACGGTCTCATCACGTTTGGCACTGGAACATATTTCACACAATTCCGTATCCGAAATATTATGACAGTTTTTGCAAAAATTGATTTGATTTCTGAGGCTTACCAAAGCATTGGACAACAAATTGGTTCTTTCCTCGGGTTGGTTCAAAAGGTGTAGTACAAGTCTAAGTGCCGTCCTTTTCCCAATACCAGGTAACTGGGACATTTCATAAACAGCATTCTCTAAAAGTTTTGATGAAAACTCCATACCTTTAAATATTGAACAAAATTACAATTTTACCACTACCTATGTTAATCTGAAGGAATACAAGTCTTCTCTTTTAAACAAAAAACAAAATATCCCAATATCTTTTGTAACTGATAAGGCTCTAATTTAGTATTGACCTGTAGCCAATAGCACCAAAGTGCAAGCGACTTCAACATCAATACCTGCCTGTTCAAGGATCTGTTGAAATTCAGGATTCTCTGTACCGGGATTGAAAATAACCCGTCTTGGATTTAAATCAAGTATATTTTGATAATACTGTTTCTGCCTAGTAGGGTTCATATAAAGCGTAATGGTCTCCAAGTTTTCAAAACCATTGAGGTTATTTTTTATTTCTACATTGGAAACACTACCCTCCCTTAATCCAAATGCCTCTGTTTCAATTTTTTTTTCGATTAATCTGCGAATTACAATGTTACTATACCTACTTGGGTTTAATGATGCCCCAAAAACCAGAGTCTTAACCATTTGTTAATTTTAATGTTAAACTAAATCAAAGATTGTAACTAATCAAAAAAAAACTCGTCTATTGTACGTACAAAATTAATCATTGGTAAGACTGTATCTTTTATAGTTAATGGTTAGTGTTTAGTATAGCTTATCAATGAACAAGGCCTTGGTCAATACTTTTATAGTTGGCACCAGGGCCTTTCTTCTTCATAACTCCCTATAATTGATGGAATTCCGCAATACTTTTATGCAATTTAAAATAACCTGTTGTTTTTGTTAAAAAATGTTAAAATCCATATTGGATGTAACAACCAGCAAAAAGCATCGTCTCGTTAGTATCATCAATCAATAATCAATCAAAAACGAACAAAGTCATGAAAAGGGTATTCTTACTTTTCACACTGCTCTTGTGCAGTATTTATTCCACAGATTTACAAGCAAACGACAACACCGATACCAAAATTGGTTCTATCTCTGGTACGGTAATAGACAATGCACAGCAACAACCCATAGCCTATGCCGCTATTGTAATCAAATCCGAAGACGGCAGCAAGACAATTACTGGGGGGATAACAACGGAAGATGGGAAATTTGAAATAGACAAACTGCCCGAGGGAGTTTTTATTTTGGAAGTCCAGTTTATAGGATACAAAACACATTCGCAAAAGCTGGAAATAACCAAAAAAAATAAAAAACTGGATGTTGGTACCATTACATTAATGGAAGATGCCGAAAAACTGGAAGAAGTAGAGGTTGTGGCCGAACGAACGACTATAGAACAACGTGTGGACAGAAAGGTAATTAACGTTGGAAAAGATTTGACCACAGCGGGTGCCACCGCTTCAGATATCATGAACAACATCCCATCTGTCAATGTAGATTCACAGACCGGTGACATTTCTTTGCGTGGAAACTCCAACGTACGGGTTATGGTAGATGGCAAACTATCTAATGTACCCGTTGCACAGTTATTACAGCAAATACCTTCCACATCGATAAAATCGATTGAGCTTATTACAAATCCTTCTGCAAAATACAATCCGGAAGGAATGAGCGGAATTATAAACATTGTACTGCACAAGAACGCCAATGTTGGGTTTAATGGAAATGCAACCGTTGGTCTCACACAGGCAATAGAAGCGAAGTTCAATAGCTCGATAGATTTGAACTACAGACAGGGGAAATTTAACTTTTATGGTAATTACGGCAACAATATTGGCAAATATGTAAATGACGGAACTATTCTCAGACTCGATGAAAACTCGTTACAAGCTTTCGATTTTTTCAATAATAACAAGTCGCACCTTTACAAAGTAGGATTTGATTTTTATCTCAACGACAAAAACACCATCTCAGTTTTCACCAATCAAAACATTTTTGATGGGAACGGAGAAGGTATTACGGATGTTACTTATAACACCGATTTATCTAGAAATGTAACCCAAATCTTTACCGATGTAAATGAAAATCAAAGTGAGCAATACAACTTTGACTACAAACACGATTTCAAAAAAGAAGGTCATAATATAGAATTGGAAGTAGACCACAATAGGTTCAATAGTGATCAAGATGCAAATTTCAGGTCGATTGGAGCATCTCTATTTCCTGATTATATGGATTTTGTCGATACTGAACGTACGCAGACCTTTGTAAATCTAGATTATGTGAATCCTCTTGACAGTATTTCCAAATTGGAAGTTGGTTTGGAATCTAGAACCTTTGAAACCGATGTTGACTATTCCTCTACTGGTTTATCTTTTAATTCCGGTGGGGATTTGATTCCCACACCAAGCACGGATTTTATCTATAGTATGGACATTTATTCTGCTTATGTGACCTTCAGCCAAACCAGAGGTAAATTTTCATATCAAGCGGGAGTTCGTTTGGAGGATGTGGAAGTTAAGGCCGATACAAACAGGTTAAGAGCTTTTACCGATGAATATACCGAACTATATCCATCAGCCTTCATCACGTACAATCCAAATGAGAAAAATCAGTTTCAAGTAAGTTATAGCAGACGTGTGGATAGACCGGGATTGGAACAGGTTAACCCTGTTAGGGAATGGGCAACTCCTTTGATTTCTTCCTTTGGAAATCCAAGTTTGGTTCCCCAGTTTACCAATTCCTATGAGACCAATTATACAAGAAGATTAAAAAACGGAAGTATTACTGCCGGGGTTTTCTATAGAGCTATTTCGGATGAAATCAACCGAGCCGTTTATGTTGATCGATTGGATTTCAATAAACTTATTCTCACATTCGACAATTTTGAAAATACCTCTGCCTATGGTTTCGAACTTTCAACGAATTATAAATTCACGGAATGGTGGAGTATCAATGGAAGCTTTGATTTCTTTTCACAAACCCAAAGAGGAGTTACTGAAAGTTTGAGCGGCGATAGTCCCAATCCTACTGAAAATGATATTGTGGAAGAACGGGTCGAGGTGGACAACACCGCATGGAATTTAAGGCTAAACAATAGTTTTAAGGTAAGTAAATCATTAACGTTTCAGTTGTTTGGATTTTACAGGGGGCAAAACAGGACCATCCAATTTACCGCAAGGCCCATGTATTTTGTTAATCTTGGAGCTCGTTACAGTTTCGCAAAAGGAAAAGGTACTATAAGCCTAAATTACAATGATATGTTCAATACCATGCGCTTTGGTTTTGATGGAGATCGCCCTTATGAACAAGAAGGCGGATTCAACTGGGAAAGCAATAATCTGTATGCCGGTATGTCCTATCGATTTGGAAGCGGAAAAAACAGAGCAAAACAACGCAAGAGAAGGGACAGCAATACCAAAGAATCTGGCGGAGGTATTTTATAATAAATTTTTGATATTCCTTAATACGGTGTTGGTTGGTTAATAATTAAGGTTTATCATTTAAAGCCTCTGGTTCTTTATCAGAACCAGAGGCTTGTTTTTTACCATTTAATTATAACGCTCCCCCACGTAAAGCCACTTCCAAAGGCAGCAAGCACCACTAAATCCCCTTCATTTACTTTACCAGCTTCCCAAGCTTCAGTTAGGGCTATTGGAATTGAAGCAGCAGTAGTGTTACCATAATTCATAATATTGTTGTACACTTGGTCATTGGAAAGCCCAAACTTCTTTTGTACAAATTGTGAGATTCGCAAATTGGCCTGATGCGGAATCAACATATCAATGTCTTCTGCACTCAAACCATTGACTTTTAATCCTTCTATAATTACTTCGCTAAAACGAACAACGGCATTCTTGAATACAAACTGCCCGTTCATGTAAGGGAAATAGGAAGTGTCTTCCGGGTCTTGCTCTTCAATAATATCGGTAACCCATCTTTTTCCCATTCCCGGTGCGATCAAAGACAGTTCTTCTGCATGCTGTCCTTCTGAATGCAAATGGGATGATAGAATTCCTTTCGAAGCATCTTCTTCCCTAGTGAGTACAGCGGCCCCGGCACCATCACCAAAAATAACAGAGACTCCCCTACCCCTAGTGGTCATATCCAATCCATGTGAATGCAATTCGGAACCGATTACCAATATATTTTTGTACATGCCGCTCTTAATATATTGGTCTGCTACAGATACTCCATATATAAATCCGGAACATTGGTTTCTTACATCCAAGGCACCAACGGTTTTTATACCCAAATCACGTTGTACCAAAACTCCAGGACCAGGAAAATAATAATCTGGACTTAGGGTGGCAAAGACAATGAAATCAATCTCATCTTTATCGATACCTGCACGTTCTATAGCAACTTTTGCTGCTTTAACACCCATAGATGTTGTAGTATCCGTTCCCTTAATTACGTGCCTTCGCTCTTGTATTCCAGTACGTTCTTGAATCCACTCATCATTAGTGTCCATTACTTGGGACAGATCATCATTGGTGACTACATTTTCTGGCACATAAAATCCCAGACCAGATATTCTTGAGTTGTACATAATTTTCTGTGTTGTTGGTTTTTAAAAAAGTAAGCAACTTTTAAATGGAAAAGTAAAAAATATATTCAAGCAACAAAGAATATATCAAAAAAATTAGTCGATGTATTTCCTAAACTGATTCACTTTTACAGTCGCTTTTAAATCATGAAGGAGGTTATAAAGGCCAAAAAATGTCCGATTCATGTATAAAAAATGTTTTGACCCTCTGTTCCCGTTCATCTTCTTAATCTGTTCATCTTTAGAGTAACGTTCGCTCAAATCGGCAATTTTGTTCCAAAAATCGTCCGCGCCAAAGTCAAAATTTTCCTCATTGAATGGTGAAGTGAATATGGTAAGCATTTCCTTAAAAAGTGCTTTAAAGAATTCAAGCTCCTTTTTGGAATCTGTAGGTGTCAGGATTTCCAATTCATAGAGCTTTTCCATAAAGATGCCATCATTATTGATGTTACCTTCTTTTGCCAGTTCAAAATAAGGTATGTAAAACTCATCTGGAATCTGTTTAATACAGCCAAAATCTATAGCAATTAAGGTTTCTTTAGGGCTGACCAAGAAGTTTCCAGGATGCGGGTCCGCATGAACTTTGCGCAAACTATGAATTTGGAACATGTAAAAGTCCCATAACGCCTGACCTAATTTATTTCCTAAATCTTGGTCAAATTCGGTTTTGGCAAATTCACTAAGGTGTCTACCCTTCATCCAATCCATAGTAAGGATGCGCTCACTGGACAGGTTCTCATAATACTTTGGGAATTCCATATTGGGAATGTCGGCACAAGCTTGCGTAATTTCTTCACTTTGCTTGAGCTCCAAAATATAATTGGTCTCTTCAACCAGTTTATTTTCTACTTCTTTAAAATACTTTTCAGAATCCTTACCCTTAAGATTGAACATTCTTATTGCAATAGGCTTTACTATAGCTAAATCACTACTGATACTTTTGGCCACACCGGGATATTGAATCTTAACGGCCAATTCTTTACCATCTTTTTTAGCTCTATGAACTTGACCTATACTGGCAGCATTGACAGAATCCTTTTCGAAAGTGTCAAAAATTTCCTCAGGGTATTTATCAAGGTACTTTTTAAATGTCTTCCTTACCAAAGGTGCGGAAAGTGGTGGTACTGAAAACTGTGACAGTGAAAATTTCTCGACATAAGCCCTTGGAAGAAGGTTTTTCTCCATGCTTAACATCTGGGCCACTTTTAGGGCACTTCCCTTTAGACTCTTTAGCCCATCGTAAATATCCTCTGCATTGTCTTGGTCCAATTCTTCTTTGGCCGATTCTGAATTGACCAATTTCTTTCCATAGTATTTGACGTAATTACCCCCAATCTTCACACCCGTTTTCACAAGTTTTCCAGCTCTCTCAATTTTTCCCGTGGGAATACTGTCCAATGTCTTCATACGCTCTTAGGCAAAGTTTTCTTTGTATAGGAATTTCCCAAAATCAATAATTTTTTCTAATGGAGTATTTTCAAATACTTCAAAAATAGTTGTCACGGATTTTTCTATAGCGATGTCAGTTCTCTCGAAATCCGGTGAATTGTCGTCCATCCAAAACTTTAAAAGGAATAAAAATTGCAACCAGGCGCCTTCTGAAAAAATCTGTGGGTTTCTTTTTAGAATCTTCAGATTCTTTTCGCTGTTTCGTTCTTCAATGAGCTCTGCTGCAAAATCTTTTATGTGGTTTCTAAGACCTTTTAACTGAGTTATTTTTTCCATGCGCCCCTTATGTTCGTTAAGCACGAACAGCACATAGCTCCTGTTCAATGTTAACGATTCAAAAAAAGTAAAAAAGAAAGTGAGCATCTTTTCCTCATTGGTCATGTTATCATATGCCTTGTTCTTTTGCATTACCGACATTGTATTCTCATAAAACTTTTCCCAAATACGGTGGCGTAAACCTTCAAAAGAACCGAAAAACTTATAGAAATCCGATTCTTGGATTTTGTTTTCTTTACAAAATTTATAAACTGATTTTGGAACTGTCTCATGTTCCAAAACATAGTTCATAAACCATCCTACAACTTTATCCTCTGTTACTTTTGCGCTGGTAGTATTTGCCATTACATTATATGTTTAATCAAAAATACGATTTATCAAACAGATTTTAGTTAAGGTTTTAAGAATTAAAAAGGAAAACGCACTTTCGAATGAAAGTGCGTTTTCAACAACCTAACCAATAAATAAACAAACTTGTCATAGATAATCTATTTCATAGCAATTTTTCTACAACAGTTCAAAGATACATATTTTGTTTATTCTTTTTATAATAATGATAAACAAAATATGTTAAATTTTATTTTTTCCTCAAAAACCTTTTTAAAATGTCAGTTTGTCATATTCTTGACTATGGTATTTTTTTTGTCATGGTATTTAAAATTCAAAGAAAATCATTAGACAATGGCTACAGGTAAAATCAATGTTTCAGTAGAGAATATATTTCCATTAATTAAAAAGTTTCTATACAGCGACCACGAAATATTCTTGAGAGAACTTATTTCAAACGCTACGGACGCAACATTAAAACTCAAGCACCTTACTTCCATAGGTGAGGCCAAAGTCAAGTATGGAAACCCAATGATAGAGGTCAAGGTCGATAAGGATAAAAAGAAAATCCATATTATTGATCAAGGTATTGGGATGACCGAGGTCGAAGTAAAAAAATACATTAACGAAGTTGCCTTTTCTGGAGCAGAGGAATTTTTAGATAAATATAAAGATGCAGGTAAAGACGCAGGAATCATTGGTCACTTTGGACTAGGTTTCTATTCTGCTTTTATGGTGGCAGAGAAAGTTGAGATTATTACAAAAAGCTTCAAAGACGAACCCGCTGTGCATTGGTCATGTGACGGTTCACCCAAATTCACACTAAAAGAAGCAAAGAAAACCGACAGGGGAACCGAGATTGTTCTTCATATAGCTGAGGATTCCACAGAATTCTTGGAAGATTCAAAAATTAGCGAACTGCTCAAAAAATACAACAAGTTCATGCCCATCCCAATAAAATTTGGGATGAAAACAGAGACCCTACCCAAACCTGAAGATGCAAAAGAAGAAGATCAGGCACCAACCGAAGAAGTAGATAATATTATCAATAATCCAAATCCGGCATGGACCAAACAACCTGTCGATTTAAAAGATGAGGACTACAAGGAGTTCTACAGAGAGCTGTATCCAATGCAATTTGAAGAGCCACTATTCAACATCCACCTTAATGTTGATTATCCTTTTAACTTGACCGGTATTCTGTACTTCCCAAAATTGTCCAACGACCTAAATATTCAAAAGGACAGGATTCAGCTTTATCAAAACCAGGTTTTTGTTACGGATAATGTAGAAGGTATTGTTCCCGAGTTTTTAACCATGCTTCGCGGGGTTATAGATTCTCCAGACATTCCTTTAAATGTTTCTAGATCATACTTGCAGGCTGATGGGGCCGTAAAAAAAATATCATCGTACATCACTAGAAAAGTAGCGGATAAACTAAGCTCTTTGTTCAAAAATAACCGTGAGGACCTTGAACAAAAGTGGAACGATATTAAAGTAGTTATTGAGTACGGCATGCTTTCCGAAGATAAATTCTTTGAAAAAGCGGACAAATTTGCACTATATCCTACCGTAGATGGAAAATTTTTCACTTTTGAAGAATTGGAAAACAAAATAAAGGACACTCAGACCGATAAGGACGATAAGCTTGTAGTTCTTTATGCTTCGGACAAAGAGGCACAGCATAGTTATATTGAAGCTGCCAAGAAAAAAGGGTACGAAGTCTTACTAATGGATTCTCCTATTATTTCCCACTTAATGCAAAAATTGGAAACTTCTAAAGAGAAGCTATCTTTTGCTCGAGTGGATGCAGACCATGTAGACAATCTTATTAAAAAAGAAGATACCGCAATTTCTAAACTTTCTGATGATGAAAAAGAAAAACTGAAAGGCGAAATAGAAGAGGTTGTAAAAGAAAAAGGATACACCATACAGATGGAAGCTATGGACAGCACCTCATCTCCATTTATCATTACGGAGCCCGAATTTATGAGAAGAATGAAAGAAATGCAGCAGACAGGGGGAGGTGGAATGTTCGGTATGGGCGGTATGCCAGAAATGTACAACCTTATCGTAAATACAAATCACGAGCTTGTAGGTGAAATACTGAATACCAAAACTTCCAAAAAGCGTGAACGCTTGATCAATCAATCACTGGATTTGGCAAGATTGTCCAAAGGATTGTTGAAAGGCGAGGAACTTACCAATTTTATAGCACGTAGCTACGATATGATCAAATAGGTTTAAGCCACTCCCATTTTTAAGTAAGGAGTGTAAAATATACCAGAAACCGCTCATGACTCGGCTAGCCCAAGTTAGAGCGGTTTTTTTAGGTAAAAGTTTTATCTTGAAGCGAAAACCATTCCTATCAATGAAGAACGATTACAAAAACCCTGCTTTCAAAAAAATGCTGGACTCGCTGCAGCAACAAAGTTGGGAGCTCGAACTCATCATATCGGGTTTTGCCATTTTTGGTCTTTTTACAGCTTATGACCCTCTTAAAATAGAGATGATCAATGCACAAAACAATGAGCAGGTATATAGCTTGGTCGTTTATCTTGTGTTACTGTTGGCATGTTCTATCCTACTGTTCAATCTACTTTTACATGTTATTATGCGAGGGTTATGGATTGGAGCTTTGGGTCTAAGATATGTGTCAGGGGATATTGACTTCGATGTTCTCAATTACAATAGTCGGTTCAAGAATTATCTAAGTAAAAAAATAGTCTCTTTTGATCGCTACATTGGTAATCTGGAAAACTATTGCAGTATTCTCTTTGCGATATCTTTTTTACTTGTTTTCTATGTACTGGCCATAACGATCATCATCATAACCATTGTTCTAATTTCATTTTTCATCATTAACAACGACAGTTTGCCTGGCTGGCTGAGTAAAGGTTTGGGGGTAACTTTAGTTCTGTTCATTGTTTTTGGAATGTTCCTCACTTTTATTGATTTTATTACACAAGGACTGTTAAAACGCAATAAATGGGTAGCAAAGATGTATTTTCCTTTTTATTGGGTATTCAGCTTTTTGACACTATCGTTTTTGTATCGGCCATTGGTCTATAACTTCTTGGACAATAAATTTGGAAAACGACTCATCCTTCTGCTAACCCCTATATATATTGCAATCTTATTGATTACCTCCTTGGAATACCGAAACTCTAATTTTCTTGATGACAAACAAGACTCATCAAACATGTTTGCCAATCAGGAGAACTATTTTGACATGCTAGTAAAAGATGAGGATTTTCCAGGTGAGGTTGCGATACCGTCTAAAGTTATTACTACAAATTATTTACAGGTGTTCATTCCTTTTTCTGAAGGTATTGAAGATAGGATTTTTAGTTTCAAGGAAACGCTGAAGCCAGAAAAAGACAGAAGAGGCCTAACTTCAAGTATTCAATTTAGCTCGAGTTGGGATGATAGGATAAAGAGCAAAAAACAAAAGGACAGTATTAGAAAACTATACCTTAACGTATTCAACGAAATGTATTCGTTCGAGATTGATAGTATAACCAAGGACAGTGATTTTATTGTAACTACAGGAATCAAGAATATCTTGGGTTTTGAAACTTATCTGGATATAAAAGGCCTACGGGAAGGCCTCCATACGCTAAAGGTCAAACGGAAACAAAAAAAGAAGGATTCGATTTCAACCGTTACACGCAAGGTTATTCCTTTTTGGTATTTTAAAAAATAACTAATGAATTATCCGTGGCATTTATATCTAATGGCAATCATGTATATTTTTGCTGGAGTAATGCATTTTGTATATCCAAAAGTGTATTTACGAATAATGCCCAGATACCTTCCCAATCACAAATTGCTTGTACAGCTAAGTGGACTTGCAGAAATTGTTTTGGGAATTGCCCTATGTTTTGAGCCAACCAAGAATTTGGCAATTTATGGAATCATTTTAATGCTTTTTGTATTTCTTTTGGTTCACTTTTATATGTTAACCGGTGAAAAAGCATCTGCAGGAGTACCAAAGTGGATTCTTGTTCTTAGAATTCCTTTACAATTTGGTTTGATGTATTGGGCGTACATCTATTTATAATCTTAGCATTAAAATATTGTCAAAGTATCTTTTTAGAAAGGGAATTTGAATCAAAAACAACAACCCAAAAAGTAATATAGCATATATGGTAGTCTTTGAGTATGAAAGCATCTGAGGCCAATCTAAAGTTCTTTCAAAGAACAAATCGATTTGCTCATTCCCAAACCATTCTTGATTTTTCACACCATAGTAAGTTCCTAAATACCAAGTTATTCCAACCAATCCGACAGCCATAAAAAACAGAACGCTATTTGGTATCAACGGCTTATATTTAGTAATATCATTCAACACTGGTTCAGTAATTTGAGACATAACATTATCCGTAAAATTGGATGAGGGAGATTCTAAGGTAGCCTCATCCATAATTTTGTCAACAAACTTCTTTAACTCCTTTTCTTCACTTTTACCCATAATTCTGAAATGTTTCTTTTTCTAAATTACCTTCCAATAGTTTAGCCAGTTTTTTTCTTGCTCTGAACAGCCTTACTTTTAAGGTACTAACAGAGACATTCAAAACTTTTTCAAGCTCTACCAAACTTTGTTCCTCGAAATAAAAGAGGGTAAGGATACCGCTATCGTCAGGAGGTAATAAATTCAAGCATTTTTTGATCAGCGCTCTTTTTTCCTCTTGTAGCATTTTTTCCAACCCAGTATTCATATTCGCAAATATAGTATTGTCAACATTGTCGATATTAACAAATGTTCTATTTCGCTTATTCTGTTTGACCCTATCTAAGCATGTATTATAGGTAACTCTATAAATCCATGTGGAAAGCTTAGAGTCACCTTTGAAATGCGAAAGCGATTTAAAAATCTTTATAAAGGTATCTTGGGATACTTCTTCAGCCTCTTCCCTATTCCCTAACATTCTATATGCTAAAGTATACACCAAATTCTTATATGCATCAACCAATTCTGAAAACGCATGGGTATTTCCACCCTTTATTTCTTTAATTAAATCAGTTTCAGTTTTGGTTGTCATTGTATGTTGGACGCCAAAACATATGCAGTGGTTACATGATTCTCTTTTTTTCTTTAAAAATGTAACCACGAGCAAAAAATGGTCGTCATAGGTAATGAACTAATAAAATAATAATCATTTAAAAACGAACAATTATGGGATCTGAATTAATCATTATACCAATACTATTTGGGGTTATCTTTGGAATAGCGTACCTCTATTTTTCAACCAGAAATAAAGAACGACTGGCTTTAATTGAAAAGGGAGCAGATGCAAGTATTTTTGTAAAAAGTAGAAGAGCAGGTACCGCTCCTTTTTGGAAAATTATTATTCTAAATATTGCACTCCTTTTAATTGGCATCGGAACAGCAATCTTTCTAGCCTCAATTTTAGTATATAGTTTTGGAGTTGAGGATGATATTGCGTTTCCGGGAACAATTTTCACTTTGGCCGGAGTTGGCCTTTTAGTTGGTTTCAATATGACAAAACGTTTAGAGAAAGAAGATTGAACCTGCGTAAAATCATTTGATAAAACCGCCGTTATTTACGGTGGTTTTTTTATCTTGACATTATGCAAATAATTTCAACAAACATAGGCAAACCAACCACCATTTCCTGGAACGGGAAACAAGAAGAAACAGGTATTTACAAGTATCCAACGGAAAAATCGCTTCTTTTAGAACAAGAAAACGTGGAAGGAGACGCCATTATCGACCGTAAGCATCACGGTGGTGAATTTAAGGCATGCTATCTTTTTTCTTCCGACGACTACCCCTATTGGAGAGAGAAATATCCCCAACTGGAATGGAACTGGGGCATGTTTGGAGAAAACCTCACTATCGAAGGATTAGATGAATCAAAACTGAGGATTGGGAATATCTATAAGATTGGAAACAGTCTGGTACAGATAACCCAGCCTAGAGAACCTTGCTACAAATTGGGAATACGATTTGGAACACAAGAAATTTTGAAACAGTTCATAGACCATGAACGTCCGGGAACTTATGTGAAAATCCTGAAAGTAGGCGAGGTCCAAACTGGAGACACAATGGAATTGGTGAAAGAATCCGAAAACACATTGACCATACAACAGTTTTATAAATTGTTGTTCGCCAGAAAAAAAGATAAAGCTATTTTGAAATTGGCGCTCAATAATGACGGATTACCCAAGAGCAAAAAAGAGAAATTAAAAAAGTATGTATAAAAAAAGAGGCCCAAACTGGACCTCCTTTGCACTGAAATTAACTAAACAAACTATCTTACTTCAATAGTCTTTTTGTAGGTACCCATTTTATCTACAACAACTACTGTATACTCATCTTCAAAAGCTTTTTCAAAATTGAAAGCTTTTTCTACTACAAGCTCTCCTTCAATTGACTCGCTATAAACAAGTCTAGCTTCACTATCATATACTTTTAGAATCACTTCACCTTGTGAAATGTTCAATAGGTTCATCAATATTTTATCACCTTTTTTAATAAAAACCGGGTCTAGTTCAATAGAAATCAAACTTTTTTCTACTTCACTTTTAGCCTTACCTTTTTTGTCTAAGGCATTTACCGTTCCATTTGCAATTCCTGCGGTTGATACTAAGAGGAATGCTGCTACCGTAACATAATTTAAAACTGTCTTCATAACTTTTCGTTTTTTTAAGATTACAAGACAAAACTACTACAGGGTTACCAGCCAAAACACCACCATTTTTTCCATTTTATATGGAATATTACCACCCTTACCATGTTAAACTAACATCATGGTTAAAATAACATAGATTTTAGTTAATTTTGCATATATAGTATGATTGTCCCGGTAATAACTTTACATAAATAAACCTAAAACGGCTCCAATGATTCAAAAACCTGCTTTTGAAATAATTGAACCAAGTTTCGGAAACTCGTTTACCTACCAAAAGTTTGATGAAAACAAGGTAAACAAGAACAATGGATGGCATTACCACCCAGAATTGGAATTGGTATACATTAATGGTGGCTCCGGTAAAAGACAGATAGGAAGCCATGTATCTTATTTTAGAAACGGTGACCTTATCCTTATTGGATCTAACCTGCCTCACTGCGGATTTACAGATAAGCTTACCGGAAATAAAAGTGAAACCATTATACAGATGAAGGCGGATTTTCTTGGAAATGATTTTTTTAACATTCCCGAGATGCGAAATATCCATAAGCTTTTTGAAGTCGCCAAAGGTGGGATTGCATTTTCTGGAAAGACAAAAAACAAAGTCGGTGATAAAATGGAGGTATTGGAATATCAGACCGATTTTCAACGCTTGTTATCAATACTCAATATATTAAACCAACTGGCCACTTCAGATGAGATAAAAGTGCTTAATGGCCAGGGGTTTTCCATGGAGACCGAAGTCAAGGACAATGATAGGATAAACATTGTCTTTAATCATGTGAAGACCAGTTTTAAGGAGGATATCAGTTTAGATGAAATTGCAGATATGGTGAGCATGACCGTTCCATCTTTTTGTAGGTATTTTAAAAAAATAACCAATAAGACCTTTACGCAATTTGTAAACGAGTACCGATTGGTCCATGCTTCCAAACTTTTGGCCGAGCAGCCCATCAGTATCACGCAAGTCTGTTATGATAGTGGTTTCAATAACTTTTCGCACTTTAATAAATCTTTCAAAGCTTTTACGGGACAAAATCCATCAGAATATCGGAATCAATTAAAAAGTGTGCTAAAGTAAAATGTCGCTTTTCTCCGAGAAAATAGATTTAGGGCTAAAGGACAGTGATATCTGTTACTACCCTAATTTCTTAACTCAAGAAAAGGCCAATGTCTATTTTAAGACACTCAGAGACCAGACTCCCTGGCAACAAGATAAGATTACCGTCTTTGGAAAAACATATGACCAACCTAGATTGACCGCACTCTACGGAAATAACGGAAAAGCATACTCCTATTCCGATATAACCATGCAACCGCATGCGTTTACGCCAGAATTGCTCCAGATAAAATCAATAATCGAAAAAGAGGTCAACATTGAGTTTTCCACTTGTCTTTTAAACTATTATAGAGATGGGAAAGATAGTAATGGTTGGCATGCGGACAATGAAAAAGAATTAGGCAAGAATCCAATAATCGCATCCGTATCATTTGGAGCAGAACGGTTTTTCAATCTTAGGCACCAAAAAGACAAATCGTTAAAACATAAGATACTTTTAGAGCATGGAAGTCTCTTATTGATGAAAGGAGAAACGCAGCACCATTGGCATCATCAAATAGCAAAAACAGCCAAGAAAATTGGTGAGCGGATTAATCTGACCTTTAGAATAATCAGATAATCATTTAGGCAAACAAATCGTTCAATACCTTGGCTAGCCTTAACCCGCCTTTTTGCAACTGACCAAACAGTAAATCATTGTACTTATAACTATACTGGTATCCAATTTTTTCACCTGGCTCAACCGAAGCATACAGCTCCGCAGCCAACAAATGGGATTCATGTACCCAGTCATAAATTGTTCCTTCCTGAATTTTCTTGCGTTCCCTTCTGGGCAATCTATCAAGCTCAGTAGCTAATTCGGTATAGGTCATACCATAGGAAACAATCAAGTTTTTATCCCATACCCTATGCAAATTGGTACCCTCGCCAAACCATTGCAATTGAATATCGTTACCGCCTTTATCCTCCGCCCTACTCGCATGCATGGGCTGGTGCAGATCACCGACCAGATGTACCAACATTTTTAAGTGAAACACTCTATTCTCCCTTTCACTGTTCTTATTTTTCACAACCCGGATACATTCTTCAATAGCCATGACCACATCGCCAAATTCACTTTTTTCTGAATCCTCATAGCGCATGTCCAAAGGATAATTGACATAATGCCAAGGAGAAAATTTGGAATTGCTTCTATCTGCTTTTATTTCATCGGCATACGTTGAGACAAAAGCCAAACTATGCCCATCCAGTAAATCATTTAGGGCCCGCTTGGCTTTTCCAGAGAGATGGTTCTGCGCAATATGTCCAGTGACCCGGTGACCCGTTTTCCCCCAATAATTACTAAATCCCAATAGTGGAACCAATAAAAAAAGAAAAAATACCTTGTTCATGATTGATGCTTTTTATTAAAGAACTCATTTAGACTTTTTGGATTGAAGCGAAAATTAGGAATTCTTCGCCTTTTTGAAGTCATTTTTGAATTGCATAGCTGGGCTACGGAAGGAAAAAATGGCAAATAAAGGGTGAAAAAGGTCAATTTTTTAGCCAATTGAAAAAGTCTAAATGAGTTCAAAATCAGAAAACTAAAGCGAGAACATCTTAAATGAATACATGCTTTTAAAATCAATATAGAATGAATCGACAATAAAAATAAATTCAATAAATTTATGATATTAAAATAATATTAATTTAAATTAATCCATAATGAATGATGAAAAATAAATGCTTTAGATAATGCTAAGAATATAACATTTAATTGAGAAAAAAATGAGTTATAAATTAAAATTTATAGAGATATTGGAGTCTATAGCTAACAATTCTAAATTTAAAGTTGCTAAGCTTAAAAATAAAGTGAAAGATATCGAAGAATATATTATTAAAAGAAAAATCAAATATTTGAAATCTGAATTAGGTGTGGACTATTATTCAGTAATTGGGCCGTTTTACCAATTCTTAGGGCGAGTTGCTTTAGCTTGGGATTACCCTATTAGCGAAAATAAGATTATTTCTGGTGAATTTAGGTTTGTGAATTTTAGTGGCATTTTTTTTAAACAGTTTAAACTATACCATGACGAAATGCCTGATGAAGAAATAGCTTTATTAAAAAGCCTGAAAGTATTTGATGATCATCCAGTTTGTGGTGATGGTAGGCTGACTACTTTTAGGATTCCTCCATCTTCTACAGAACCTGAGATTTGGTATTATGATAATGGGAAAGCATATAAAATGCAAATTAGTGTAGAAGAATACTTCAAGTATACTCTAGAAACAAGAGGAATGTTAAACTGGCAGTATCTTTTCTGTGAGATAGATTTTAGTCATTATGAACATAATTTTATAAGAAATAATCTTCAAGAAAATTTAACAATGCTTCCTACAATGTTCCCTGATACAAATTTTGAGCGTTATCAACAACAATTTGATAAACTAATATCTGGTTAGTGTTCTTTACCAGGCGAGTTTGGTATTGGGGCAGATGTGGATTATGTATTTGGCTCTGAAAAACTGCCTGATATTGAGTTTGGCCAAGTCAACTTCGACAAGGACAAATTTATGTCAGACTTGATGAATGATAAGGTTCCAAAAGGCAAAAAAAGCGATGCCAAAACAGATTCAGTCTGGCGCAACTATATTTTTACTAGTTCAAGATTAATCTTGGACTTGTTTATTCGTGAAGCATTTGCTTCACTTTCTCGATAGAGAAAAAGAATGATAGACTTGAGCAGGGTTTAAAGATACAAACTTTGTTTCTTAGCCTGTTTTTTTGGTCATCAAACATCTTCTTGCTTTTACTTTTTGGAGGAGTGACCATAATAGTTTACACACATATCGCTTGGTTTGGAATCTTCATCCTAATGGGTCTGGTATCTACCGCCGGATTGGTTTTAGTAAACCCAAATAGCTCCAGAGTATTACTTTTGTTTGGAAAGTATGTAGGGACGATAAAGAAAAATGGGCTGTATTGGGTAAATCCTTTATATTCTAAAAGGAAAATCTCTTTAAGAGCAAGTAATTTTGATAGTGAACGCCTTAAAGTAAATGATAAACTGGGCAATCCGGTAATGATAAGTACCATTTTGGTCTGGCGGGTTACCGACACCTATAAAGCTGCATTTGATGTTGATGACTATAAAAACTTTGTTAGGGTGCAGACTGATGCCTCCGTTCGTAAACTGGCCAGCATGTATCCCTATGACAATTTTGCGGATGAAGGCATAAAAGAAGACATTACCCTGCGATCTAGTTTAAACGAAGTAAGCGAAGCACTGGAGAAAGAAGTCCAAGAAAGATTGGCCATGGCCGGAATCGAAGTCTTAGAAGCAAGAATTGGCTATCTGGCATATGCGCAGGAGATTGCCAATGCAATGCTTAAAAGACAACAGGCCACCGCCATTGTTGCTGCCAGACATAAAATTGTTGAAGGTGCGGTAAGTATGGTAGAAATGGCATTGGACGAATTGAACGAAAAACAAATAGTTGACTTGGATGAAGAACGCAAAGCTGCCATGGTAAGTAATTTGGTGGTCGTTCTTTGTTCGGACAAGGATGCTTCGCCCATCGTGAATACCGGAACGTTAAATCATTAACATACGGAGGACAGCGTTGAAAAAATAATAGGTAGTAAAAAATAGATGAGTAAGAAAAAAGCATTTGCTTTAAGGCTTAATGAAGATATGCTCAAAGCAATTGAAAAATGGGCTGCTGATGAATTTCGTAGCACAAACGGACAAATAGAGTGGATATTGATGAAAGGTCTTAAAGAGGCCAAAAGAGAGCCAAAAAAGAAAGATATTGGCAATAACTAATTTTTGTGATTTTTTTAACTCATCTTCATCTTAAATTTGGGGAGCTAACTCAAACTATCTAATGCGAATACTTCGTTTTGTACTTGTTGCAATGCTCCTTCCCGTTTTCCTTGTTGCGCAGACCAACACCAAACAATTTACCGTAAAATATATTACCCAATCTATCAAAATCGATGGTGTACTGGATGAGTCCGTTTGGGAAACCGCAGAGAGCGCCCATGACTTTCAGCAATATTTCCCTTCAGACTCTATTTTGGCCATACAACAAACCGATATAAAAATGGTCTACAGCGCTACCACATTATACATTGGCGTAAAATTAAATACTGAAGGGGATGATTATGTAATTCCGTCTTTGCAAAGAGATTATAGAGCTGGTGGCAATGATAACATTAGCTTACTGTTCGATACTTTTAATGATGGTACAAATGCATTTCTTTTTGGCATGAATCCTTATGGAGTTCGCAGAGAAGCACTAATATCCAATGGTGGAGGCGATTTGGGTGGTTTTACTACCTCATGGGACGTAAAATGGAAAGGAGAATCCAAAATGTATGATGGGTATTACATCTGTGAAATGGCAATACCATTGACATCCTTCAAATTTAAACAGGGAGAAACCAAATGGCGCTTTAACAGCTATCGTTTTGATATGCAGACCAATGAAACCAGCACCTGGATGGAAATACCTCAGAATCAGCTTATTTTTAGTCTTGCCTTTATGGGAGATATGGTTTTTGAAAAGCCCCTAGGAAAATCCAGAACTCCCTTAGCAATAATACCTTATGTAAACGGACTCTCTGCAAAAGACTTTGAAACCGATGAATCCGTGAACGAGCTAAATTTTGGTGGCGATGCCAAAGTATCCATAGGCAACGGAATGAATTTGGATATTACCCTGAATCCTGATTTTTCCAATGTTGAAGTGGATAACATTTTCACAAACCTTACCAGATTTGAGATTTCCTTACCGGAAAGAAGACAGTTTTTTATTGACAACAGTGACCTTTTTGCAACATTTGGAAATGAGCGCGATTCCAACCCATTTTTTTCAAGAAGAATAGGGATTGCAGAAGATGCAGATGAAGAAACTATTGAAAATGGGATTATCGGTGGAATCCGTCTTAGTGGAAAACTAAATGAGGATTGGCGACTGGGTTTGTTGAACATTCAGACCGAAGAAGACACTGACAATGAAATTCCCAGTAATAACAATACTGTTTTTGCCCTTCAAAAAAAGATGTTTTCGCGTTCCAACCTTAGTTTCATCTTTGTAAATAGGGAAACTTTTAAAGATTATGATTTTGTTTCTGAAGAAGATCGGTACAATCGTGTCTTAGGTCTTGATTACAATCTTGCATCCTCGGACAACACCTGGGTGGGCAAATTTTTCTTTCATAAATCTTTCGCACATGATATTGGAGATGAAGACAGCTCTGGGGGCGTGGATTTACAGTACAACTCAAGACGTATTAATTTTGGGTTACGAGGAAATTACGTAGGTGACGATTTTAGATCAGATTTGGGGTTTGTTCGAAGAAATGACATTGTGGCCGCTAGACCCTTTATAGAATTTAATTTTTGGCCAAAAAAGGGTAAAATCAATAATCATGGTTTTCGCTTTAGCCCAAACGCCATCTGGAGGCCTACTTTAGATTTTCAAAATACGGATTATACAATTTTTACAAGCTGGGGTGCCCAATTTAAGACACAGGAAGAAATAGGTATTCGAATGTTCAACAGATTTACGTTCTTGACAGATACTTTTGACCCAACGGGAACCGATAACGCTATTGAGCTTCCTGCGGACCAAGGCTACTATTACACCAGTTACGAGATTGGATTTGAAAGTGATAGAAGAAAAGTATTTTCGTACGCTTTGGAACCTGGGTACGGTGATTTTTATAACGGCACACGCTTTTCATTTGAGGGAGATATGAGTTTGAGATTGCAACCGAAGGTCACATTATCCATGGCATTGAATTATGATAAAATAAATCTACCAGAGCCCTTTCCCAGTGCAGATTTATGGTTGATAAGCCCAAGAATCAACATAACGTTTAACAAGTCTATCTTCTGGTCTACACTGGTACAATATAGCAACCAGCGCGATAATCTAGGCTTCAACTCTCGTTTACAATGGCGGTTTGCACCGCTTTCTGATTTATTCATTGTATACAACGATAATTATTTTGTAAATACTTTTATGCCGCGAAACAGATCCATAAACCTGAAGCTTACCTATTGGCTAAACATTTAGAATGAATTTTAAAGTGCTCTGTTCCGATTTAGACGGTACCCTGTTATCCACAAAAAACGATGTATCTGAATTTACGATTTCAGAAATAAATCGTATTAAAGAAAAAGTAAAGATCATATTGGTTTCCGCAAGAATGCCAAAATCCATGACCTATTTGCAACAAAGAATGGGCATACAGGATAATCCGATAATCTGTTATAATGGTGCCTTGGTTATGTCAGGAACTAAAGAGCTTAGTTCTACGAGCATTCCAACTGAAAATATTGATGAGCTTTACGACCGATGCAAATGCTACAATATTAAACTTGGACTTTACCACAAAGATGAGTGGTGCGTTAGTGAAAACTCCGAGCGTGTTGAAAAAGAAATCTTCAATACGAGGGCAGAACCTATATTTGAACCTACCGAGAAAACCTTGGAAAGGTGGAGAGAAAATAATAGTGGACCGCATAAAATAATGCTCATGGGTACCAAGGAAAACATGGATGATATAACCCTGGTGATGACAAACAAATTCTCATCAGTTCTAAACCATTACCGCTCCAATGATACCTTGATTGAAGTTGCACCAAAGACAACATCAAAACTAAAGGCAATCGCAACGCTTTTAGAGCCCAAAACCACTTTAAAAGAAGTAATAGCATTTGGAGATAACTATAATGACATTGAAATGCTAAAAAATGTTGGGTATGGAGTAGCAGTATGCAATGCAAGAAATGAAGCAAAACAAATTGCCGATGCCATCACTTTAACCAATAAAGAAAATGGTGTGGCACAATTCATCAAAGACCATCTTTGATTTTCCTATATTTGAATCAATAGCCAACGCAACACTATGAATCAGCTCCCCTTTACCGAAGACACCGTTATTTTTGGATTGCTCTGCTTATGCTTGGGATTTGTCTTTTATACATCATCCCTAAAAAAAGGGTTTTGGAAAAAGTTCTATAGTATCATTCCCACTTTACTTATGTGCTATTTGTTACCCGCCATACTGGCAAGTACAGGAATAATAAACGAAACCGAATCCAATACCTACTATATCGCCAGCAGATATCTTTTGCCTGCAGCGCTTATTTTAATGACCTTAAGTATCGATTTAAAAGCAATATTGAATTTGGGCTCAAAGGCACTCATCATGTTTTTAACAGGAACTATAGGTATTATTATAGGAGGACCATTGGCCATTTTAATTGTGTCTATTTTTTCCCCGGAAACCGTTGGCGGGAACGGGTTTGATGCCGTTTGGAGGGGTCTGGCCACAATCGCCGGTAGCTGGATTGGCGGGGGTGCCAACCAAGCAGCTATGCTGGAAGTGTTTCAGTTCAACCAAGAAAAATATGGGGGCATGGTGCTGATAGATATCGTTGTGGCCAATATTTGGATGGCAATTATCTTACTCGGTGTTGGAAAAACAAAGAGAATAGATGCATGGTTAAAGGCCGACACCTCTTCCATTGAAGAATTAAAGCAGAAAGTATCCAGCCATACGGCCAAAATTGCAAGAGTGACTTCTGTTCATGATTTTATGATGATGGTACTGTATGCTTTTGCGGGAGTTGGCATTGCTCATTTGTTGGGCCATCACTTTGCCGATTTTTTGGAAAACAATTTTGAAGTGATTAGAAACAAGGAAAAAATACTCTCTTCCTTAGGTTCAAAATTTCTATGGATGGTCGTATTTGCCACTGCGATTGGTATAGGACTTTCTTTTACAAAAGCCAAGAATTATGAAGGTGCCGGTGCCAGCAAAATAGGTGGGGTCTTTATTTACATCTTGGTAGCCACAATAGGTATGAAAATGGATTTAGGAAAGGTGATGGAGAACCCTGGACTCATAGCTATCGGGTTAGTATGGATTTCGATTCACGCCGGACTGCTCATCCTTGTAGCAAAACTGATAAAAGCTCCTTACTTTTTCTTGGCCGTGGGGAGCCAAGCCAATGTTGGCGGAGCTGCATCTGCACCAGTCGTAGCGGCTGAATTTCATCCCTCATTGACCTCTGTAGGGATTTTATTGGCTGTGTTCGGTTATGTGGTTGGCACCGCAGGAGCTTATTTGTGCGCTTTACTAATGGAAGTTGCTTCCAATGTTTAATTATTCCATAAGTTTATTGATATTTGCCCCGCTAAATTTTAATAATGAAGAAGATTCTATTTTTAGTCGCCCTTGGATGCATCATTCTTTCATGTGAAAAGAAAACGGAGAAAACCATGACAATCACCGGAAACATCAAAGGCTTAAAGAAGGGAACGCTGTTTTTCCAACACTTTAGTGATTCAACATTGGTCGTATTGGATTCAATACAACTTAAAGGCGATGGAGCATTTACTTTTTCCCATGAAATTGAAAGTCCAGAAATTTTTTATCTACACTTGAAAAAAGCAGATAAAAATGATTTTAACGATAGAATCACTTTTTTTGGTGAACCTGGAGAAATACGTATAAATACGTCTTGGAACACTTTTGATGTAAAGGCGAAAATCGAAGGATCAGAAACCCATGAAAAATTAATGGAATTCAATGCAATGATTTCCAACTTCAACATAAAGGAACTTGAACTTTCGCAGAAAGCTCTTTTACCAGAATTTAGAGAAGACTCTTTGGCTTTGGACTCCCTTCAAAAACTGGCAAATAGAAATCTATTGGGCCGGTATAGGTATGCACTCAATTTTGGAATGATGAATGGTGATTCGTATGTTACGCCATATGTAATGCTTACAGATGCCAAAGAAGCAAATCCAAAGTATTTGGATTCTGTTTACAAAACCCTCACTCCAGAGGTGCTGGACTCCAAGTACGGAAAACTGTTCAAAGAGTACTTGAAAAAATAGAAAAGAGTCTTAGCTATCCAATTTATTCAAATCTTCGACCAACTCGGTTGCTTTCTCTTCGAGTTCGTTCCTAATTTCTCTAAAATGGGCCTTATTGTTTTCCACATCCTTTTTATGTACCTTATCCATTAGCTCGTCGAACACTGCAATGGCTTTATCGATTATAACGGTACCTTCTTCAGATTCCTTGCTATCAGAACCTGCTTCCCATAGGTAAACAGCTTCTATGATATCACCTAAAACAAAATTGATATCTTTTTTAAGATCACGAATATTTGCCATACTGACGTTTTTTCAAAGGTACTATTAAATGGTAACTTCTAAAAGTTTAGTTCCCGTGGTGGTTATATTGATCGATGTGCTAGCAGCTGCAATTAAAATAGTTTCTCCATTGACCAGTGATACGGTTCCCCAATCATTTTTGATCTCGGCTTCGCCCTCAACACACATGTAAATTGTAAAAGAATCCCTATCTGTAACATCTAGGTGCATAGTTGTTGTTAGATTCAAAAAATTGGTCTTAAAATAAGGACAATCAACCATTTCATTTACAGCATCTGTTGCACTTGAGTAATTGACCTTAAAATCATCTTTCTTCTCGTAGTCAATGGCATCAAGAGCCAATTCTGTATGTAGTTCCCTTAAGTTACCGTCTTTGTCTTTTCTATTAAAATCAAAAATCCTGTACGTAAGGTCAGAGGTCTGTTGAATCTCGGCCAACATAACTCCCGCACATATGGCATGTACTTTGCCAGTATTTATAAAAAAAGTATCCCCTTTGGAAACATACTCGTAGTTCATTAAATCCAAAAGTGTGTCGTCTTTCAGACTTTTTATATATTGATTTTTCGTTACGTTTCTATCGAAACCAACAATAAGCTTTCCATCGAGGTCAGAATTCATAACATACCACATTTCTGTCTTTCCAAAAGAATTATGACGCTCTTTCGCCAGTTCGTCATTTGGATGCAACTGAATGGACAAGTCTTGCTTTGCATCGATGAACTTTATAAGAATAGGAAAATCGTCGCCAAAACGATTTATCACACGCTCTCCCAATAAATCTTTTCCGTTTTGTTGGATTAATTGTTTTAAGGATACTCCCTTTAAGTTGCCATTCGCAACTTCGGAAATATCTCCATCAACTCCTGAAAGTTCCCAGCTCTCCCCGGTTATTTCACTTTCGCTTGGTTTATTGAGAACTTCTTTCAGCTTTGTACCTCCCCAAAGCTTTTCTTTGAGTATAGGTTTAAATTTTAATGGGTATAACTTCATCTAACCAGAATAAGTCACAAAGTTACGAGGTGTTTCGTAAAGTATAACTTCTAAATCCTTTGTTTCTGCTATGTGTTTTCTAAGTTTATTCCAAACAACTACCGCAATATTTTCTGCTGTTGGGTTTAAGTTCTCAAATTCAGGAACATCCATATTAAGGTTCTTGTGATCTAAGGCATCTTCAACTTCATGCTTGATCAAGTCTTTTAACACTTTTAAATCCATTACAAACCCTGTTTCTGGGTCAATCTCACCCGTCACACTCACGATAAGGTCATAATTATGACCATGATAGTTTGGATTGTTGCACTTTCCAAAAACAGCATCGTTTTTTTCAAAACTCCAATCGGGTCTATACAATCGATGCGCAGCATTGAAATTTGCCTTTCTACTAACTTTCACTCTCATTTCTCAAGGGTATTTTCAGTTAAGTAATCATAGAAACGTTCAAATATTATCTTGAACCAAGCAGTGTAACCTTCCGGATTTTTAGAAATATCATCTTTGATATCTTTAGGTAACATCCATTTCCAATCTGCTACTTCATCGGGATTGAGGAACGGAGTCCCTTCATAATATCCTATCATTACATGATCTAGCTCATGTTCAGTTAGGCCATTGTCAAAAGGAGCTTTGTAGATAAAGGAAAACAATTCCTTCAATTCCGTTTTAAAACCCATTTCTTCCTGTAGACGTCTTTTCCCGGCCTCAACGTTGCTTTCACCATCTCTTTGGTGGCTACAACACGTATTTGTCCATAACAACGGGGAATGGTACTTGTCTTTTGCTCGCTGTTGCAGCATAGTTTCTCCTTTGCCGTTCATAACAAAAACCGAAAAGGCCCTGTGCAGGACCGCTTTTTCATGGGCTTCCATTTTAGGCATTAGACCAATAGGCTCATCTGCCTCATTGACCAATATCACATTTTCTTCTTTCATAAAGTAAAAATATGACCTTTGTCAGGAAAAATCGAGATGTACATTTTTAAAATGTTCTTAAAACCCAATATTTTTAGAAGAAACGGGGGGATTTTAGGTTGCCCAAACTCTTTATAAAATCATACCTGAGGATAACTTCTACTGAGCCATCGTTAAAAGTTGTACCACCCAAATCAGTGATTTCACGATCATAGGCAAGCCCAATAAAAAACTCATCCGAAACCTTAAAGCCAAAGAGACCACTAAATGCCGCATCCCAACGATACGCTACGCCACCTATAAATTTTTCATTGAACATGAAATTGGCGGACAAGTCTACTTGTAATGGAGCTCCTTGCACCATTTTGGTCAAAAGTGTGGGTTTAAATTTCAAAAAAGGATTTAAATCCCAAACATACCCAGTGATAAAATAGAGGTTTATTTGCTCAGCTGCCGTAGACACCGAAGCTTCGTCAAAATGTGTTGTTTCTAATATCCTCGGTGCAGAAAGCCCTGTGTAAAAACGGTCTGTATGGTAATATACTCCAGCCCCAATATTTGGAGAAAACTTATTCTGAATATCTTGCTGTAATGTTAATTGTGGGTCAATCTCAAATTCATCGAGCTCAGAGAAACGTATGTCCAACATATGCGCACTTGCCTTTAATCCAAAACTTAGCCTTCCCTCTACCGAAGTATAAATCGTATATGAAAAATCAACATCAAAATAAGTTTCTGAAGTAGGTCCAATTTTATCGTTAACCACTGAAACACCCAAGCCAACACCTCTATATCCCAATGGCGTATGAAGATTTAGGGTTTGCGTTTCTGGAGCCCCGTCCAATCCTAGCCATTGGTTTCTGTACAATGCCGCAATACTCAAATGTCCCCGTGAACCGGCATAAGCAGGATTAACACTGACCGTATTGTACATGTATTGGGTATATTGGGCATCTTGTTGTGCACTGAGCTTTAGTCCGGCACCCATTAGTATGCAGACTAAAACCAGTATTTGAACTTTTTTCTGTACTATCATGTTATCCACAGTAATCATTTCTTTTATCGGTTGATATATAAGTATCCTGAGAGCTCTTTCATATTGCCCATAAGGTCTTCATACTCCACTATGTAGAAATACGTACCAACCGGAAGCTTATTATCTTTACTTAATGTAACCCTGCCTTCAGACGTTCCATCGAAGACATTCCCTGTCGTGTTGTATGATTTGGTCGCGTAAACCTCCACACCCCATCTGTTATAAATCTTAACTGTGTTGTTTGGATATTCTTCTATATTCCTAATTGTTAAAACATCATGTATGCCATCTCCATTGGGAGTTATTACATTGATAACATCAACCTCTTCCTCTTCAGTAGATCCAAGATCCGGATCTAAATAGTTAGGTATACCATCTCCATTTGAATCATCGTTGGAATAATCCCCATCTGAGTTCAAATCTTCGTCAATAGTTTCAATACCATCTCCATCATCATCAGAATCTCTATAATTTGGTATACCATTGGCATCTGTATCAGGCAGATATGCAGCTGGATCATCAATTTCATCATTAACATCTATATCAATAACAGTGCTTCCTTCATAGCCGTCATCAAGACCATCATTATCCTTGTCCGAGCCTATAAATACTACATCGGGAATACCATCTTGATTAAAATCATGCCCTTCTATACTATCTGGAACAGCATCATCATCACTATCTAAATCAACATAATCAGGAATACCGTCACCATCAGAATCTAGAGGAATTAGACCAACATCCCCATTATTTTCGTAAGCATCATCTACTCCATTAGCATTTGTATCTAACAAACTCGGAGGTATATAATTACTTGTTGATTGTGCTTCAACATTATCTGGAATACCATCATTATCACTATCGATATCCAAATAATCCGGAATACCATCCCTATCGGTATCGGTTGGGTCTGTTGCCGGATCATTGTCTCCATCAGAATTCAAATCCTCAAAACTATCGAGAATACCATCACCATCACTATCCAACACAGTGGTATCATTATCCAAAATTGTTCCTGTTGCCGTGTCAGAGATATCTCCTGCAATTCCAGCATCTACACTAGTTATCCTTATAGTGAAATCTTCGTCCAACTCATCTATATCATCATCAACTGTTGGCACAACAACTATTGTGGATGTTTCACCAGCTAAAATTGTTACTTGAATATCAGTTGAATCATAATCTGAAGCATCAGCGATACCATCGGTTAAACTAAATGTCAATACTAGGCTTTCATTACATTTTGCTTGTGAAAGCGATACTAAAAAGCTTATACTTTCTCCTTCTATTCCCGATGCATCTTCAATCGTAATATCAGGCGCTATACCTTGAACTATTATGGTTTGTTCCACATTGATACTGTTGCCAGCCTCGTCCGTTACGCTATAGGTCCGTGTTATCGTTCCCGGGTTGCTCCCCGTAAGGGCACTGTCGCTCACGAACGCAACGACGATGTCGACAGCCGCGCTGCAGTTGTCCGATCCGTCCGTTACAACGCTCACGTTGGGCAGCGGTACGTCGCCGATGCACTCCACCATGATGTCCGATGGGTCGCTCGCCGTAGGGTCCGTCGTGTCGTCGACTATGATGTCCTGCGTCACGGTGATGCTGTTCCCGGCCTCGTCGGTCACGCTATAGGTCCTTGTAATCGTTCCCGGGTTGCTCCCCGTAAGTCCGCTGTCGCTCACGAAGGCAACCACTATGTC